>NZ_JBYCZM010000004.1:0-767219 GCF_057586235.1 Dyadobacter sp. SRI_021 | reverse complement strand
CGTCGGCTCAGACCGCTCGGTAGTACTGGAATATGGTACCAACATTGCCAACGACGTCCGGTTGTATACCGTTGCGGCAGATAACAGCCTGGTGAATGATAATGTTTATTATGGAGCGGGCCAGTTATCTAAAACCAGCACTACCGATGAAAACGGGAACCTGTCTGTAGAATTCAAAGACAAAAACGGAAGGATTGTGTGCAAAGCGGTACAGGTGGCCAAAGCTGTGGGAGCTACCGCTGCGGTCTGGCAGAAAACGTATTACGTCTATGACGATCTTTCCCAGCTGAGATTGGTATTGCAACCAGAATATCAGCGGGAGGCCAATCTGAGCAAATACGCGTTTAAATATACCTACAATGGGCGCGGGCTGATGGACAGCAAATATGTTCCAGGTGGCGGTACGACAACAATGACCTACGACAGCCGGGACCGTTTAATCGAAAGCAAGGATGGCAATAACAAAATTACCTACTTTAAATATGACGAGCTGAACCGGGTGATCGAAACAGGCGAGAAATCTGGTACGAGCTACCTGCCGCTGGTAAAAACGCACTATGACAATTATTCACCGCCAGCGTCTTTGGGCACAGCGCAGGCGTTTGTGAACAGTTACACAGGCGGTTACCCCACTACTTACCGGGCTAATGTGAAGGGGATGGCAACCGTGACGGCTACGCGGATCCTGAATCCGGATGGTACTTATAGTAGTGACCAGACCAACGGATGGTATTTAACCACTACCTATTACGACGACCGCCTGAATGTAATCCAAACGATCCGGGCCCTTTATGACCTTGGCGGGGACAATCAGAATTATGAACATGTGGTAAGACAACTCCGTTTCGACGGCCGCGTGGAAAAGGAGCTTGTCAAGCAAAAGGTAAGTACAGGCGAATACACCGTAGAGAAGCAATACGCTTATGACCACGCCGACCGGCTCCTGAGTACCCGCTACATCGTCAAAAGTGGCACTACCGAAATGAAGAACATCGTGGTGGCAGCCAACCGTTACGATGCGCTCGGGCAGCTGAAGAAAAAGTTTCTGAATTCGACAGATGCCAGCACTTTTCGTGAACAATTGGATTACAGCTATATTCCAAGAGGCTGGATGAGCAAAGTAACAGGCAAGACCAGCGCCGGGGAGAATTTTGGTGTCGAACTTAAATATGCCAATGCAACAATCCCGCAATACAATGGCAATATCGGCGACATGCTCTGGAAGCGTAGCGGCGCCTGGGTAGGTTACAAATTTACTTATGACGAGGCAAACCGTTTGACGAAAGGAGAAGGGTTGAGCAACGATTACAGCGAAACAGTCTCGTCCTACGACCTGAACGGAAATATCAAAGCGCTGCAACGCAAAAACGGTGCTGCCACCTGGGATAATCTTACCTATGAATATGTAAATGGCAACCGCCTGAACAAAGTGACCGATACGGGCACCGCGGAAGGCTTTAATAATGGCTCTTCGGCCACAGGCACCGATTATGATTACGACGGGAACGGGAACCTTATTCAGGACCAAAACCGCGGTATCGCAAGCGGAGGAATCCGCTACAATATCCTGAACCTGCCCAGAGAGGTCGTCATCAATGGCATCACCATGCAATACCACTACGATGCCAGCGGCTCGAAGCTACGGATGCAGCGTGGTACGGACAACACCAAATACGCGGGACTTTTTGAGTACAACAGCAGCAATTACCTCACGCGGATTGGGACTGAGGAAGGCCAAATCAGCATTACCAACAACGGCGCCAGCGCGGCGGACTATTCTTTTGAATATTATCTGAAAGACCATCTGGGCAATGTCCGGCAAGTAATAAACGAGGCCGGTACGCTTTTGCAGGAGACGGAGTATTTTCCTTTTGGGCTGGCGATACCCAGGACGGCAGGGACGAATAAGTATCTTTACAACGGTAAGGAGAAACAGCCGGAGACTAACTGGCTTGACTATGGGGCAAGGATGTACGACCCGACTATTGGCAGGTTTTTTAAGCAAGATCGATTCGGGGAGAAATATTACGGTCTCTCTGGTTACCAATATGGAGGAAATAACCCAATGCTTTTTATAGATATCAATGGAGATAGTCTTTGGATTACTCAAAGAACTGGTTTTTTAGGCTTAGGGGGTAAACAAACTTTGCGTTATGAAAATGGAAAGCTTTTTAATAAAGATGGATCTTCATACGCAGGAAAAGTTTCTGGATTTCTCGGAAAAACTGTATCAGCATTGAACGAGTTGCGAACTACCTCTGCGACAGGAAGTGGGGTAGTTTCGGACTTGCAGTCATCGGACAATAATTTCAATATTGTCAAGGGGAGCGGAAATAGTTTTAATGCAAGTTCCCCAAGATTGGCCGCCGCCAACATAAGTGAGTTGTCAAGCGGCCTTAGTGGTGTTTCAAAATCAGGAAGTGGGGGGACTATTTTCTTTAATCCTAGTATAAGGTTGGGAGGGGTTGACATGAATGGAAACAGAGAACGGCCATCATTCGTTGGATTAGCTCATGAACTTTTTCATGCCCGAGATGCTAATTTTGGAAGACTCTATCCGTCAAGTGATTATAATAATCCAGCTACCAATACTTCATACTCCAGCACAATAGATGGGTTGTATAAATCAGAAATATCAGCGGTGACACAAGAGAATCAACTTAGGAGTGAGGTAGGTTTGCCATTACGGCAGAACTACGGCATAACGAACGGGAATCCAACCGGTCCAAGATTAATCCCTTTCTTTCTTCAACAAGCTTCATATTTATATCGATGAGAGAAGTTCTTTTCTTGAGTTTTATATTCATTTATGTCCCGCTAGTTGGATTTTCGCAACATGCCAGAAACATCAAAGGCAAAGGATATCGAGGTTATATCTTTTCAGAGCATAATAATGCATTTGTTGGAATAGAAGATCAGGAGGCTAAGTTTACTCCTGACTTGGCTACCGTCAGAGTTTTCGAGGAAACTCTACGTGAAAACATTGGTACTCTCCTTCATAGTGTTTCTGTCCCAAGTGACGGTTGCCCGGATATTCAGAAAAAATTGAAGAGATATGTAAGGCAGTATTTTGGCTTTGCTAACTCGGATGGGCAAAGAATATTGTACGTAAATTTTGTCTGGTGCAAAAATGTTAAATTCTTCGCAGGTGAAATTGATAGTGAATATATCCAGGTTTTGGATGGTTGCTCATTTTACTGGAATGTAAAATATAATGTTGAATGCAATGAGTTTTACGATTTGAGAGTAAATCCAGGGAGCTGAGTCTGTCCCATACAGTGCTCAAACAGCTCGTAAACGCAGTTCGTTTGCAGAAAGGAGGCTTTTTTGGAGAAATTACGCAGTTCTCCGGCCGTTAAAAAAATACAAAGCCCTGACAAGCTAAATCGAATGCTTGTCAGGGCTTTTTTGTTGCCCGGCGGGATATCTGTTATTGGGTGTAAGCCTGCTTGGTTTAAAACCCCGAATGACCATATCCAGGAAAGTATTGACGACAGAACGCGTCTCGCCTGTCAGCTCCTGGATCACTTCAAACTTACGCAGCAGTTCCATATCTTTTACCGTCGCTACATCGTCTGTCCTGCTTACGGCAATGGTTATCCCTTGGGTACAGATTAATGTAAAAAGGTTACTGTAATTGCACCCGGATATTAAAGCCGAATGGCGGCTACGACAATGTCAAAAGAGCGTTGGAATTCTGAACCGGAAGCTGTTCAGAATACCAACGCTCTCAATGAATATGTTCACCTGATTGTCACAATTAGAGCGCCCAAGCCACTGGAATCTGACAATACAGTGCAACTAAATCCCGTCAGTCAAAGGGCACGGGCGCCGCATAATAATCAAGATCACTTGATGTTCCAATTGAAACTGTTCCATCATAGTACCAAGTATAGACCTTGTCGGAATTTGCCTTATCTATTGCCATACCTATGATGTCTATGGTGCTTTTACCGGGAGGCAGAGAGTAGGGGTAAGGCGTAGCAAATGCCCCCAGGTTAGTTTTGGTACCACGGGAAGCCGTTCCGTCTTTATACCAGGCATAAGTATGGTTTATTGAGTTAATGGCTATGCCAACAATATCATTTGGAGTTTTACCCGTGGCACAAACATATGGTACGCCATAAGTATAAAAATCCAAATCATTAGATATTCCCTCAGCAAAAGTGCTGTTATAAAAATAAGTATAAACTCTGTTGACAGTTGTTCCCGGTTCAAGCCCGATGGCAATTTCGGCAATCTCGACCGGATAGTTGTTTACAGTCGCAAGCCCGCCATTTGTATATGTATATGTATAGCTTGACGAGGGATCTGTGTCGTTGTAAGTACCAAAACGTGCAGTACCATTGCCAGTCCAGTAGTAAAAATTATCGGAGCTCTTCTGTGCCCAATCCATACCAACCATCGCTCCCGGCAAATCCAATCGTAAATTAGCATCGGAGTTTGCCTTAGCATTACCTTTTGGAGTTCCAGACTCGATGTCGGATTCTTGACAAGAGACTACAAGCACTGCCGAGCATAAGACACAGAGGGATAAAACAAATGCAGATTTATTCATAACTGGCTATTAAGATTGAGTGGTAAAATAAACTAACTGTAATTCGATTTGATGCATAAATTTTATGCAGACTTAATTTGAATATTTGCTCTTCTTCAGAAAAATACCTGAAAGTTTGTGTATTAGTCAATGGTAAAATAGGTCCCGTCAGTCAAAGGGCACGGGTGCTGCGTAATAATCAAGATCACCTGATGTTCCGATTGAAACCGTTCCGTCGGAATACCAGGTATATACTTTATCGGAATCACCCTTATTTATTCCCATACCTATAATATTTGCATAGCTTTTACCAGGAGGTAAAGAGTAGGCATAAGGTGCGGCAAGTGAAGACAGATTATTTTTAGTACCACGGGAAACTGTCCCGTCTTTGTACCAGGTATAGGTATGGTTTAATGTATTAATCGCTATCCCAACGATATCGGCTGCGGTGTGCCCATTTCCAACAGTATATCCATAATGGCCGGCGGAATAATAGTCCAGGTCACTAGATACACCCTCGGTGAATGTATTATCATAAAAATAGGTGTAAACCCTGTTCACAGTTGTTCCGGGCTCAAGACCAATGGCCATTTCTATAATCTGGGCAGGATAGCGGGTTGCTGTGGCAAGTCCTTGCGCATCTGTATAGGTATAAGTAAAACTTGACGAAGGATCGGTATCGTTGTAAGTACCAAAGCGTGCAGTACCATTACCGCTCCAATAATAAAAATTATCGGAACTCTTCTGTGCCCAATCCACTCCGACCAGGGCTGTCGGCGCATCCAGCCTTGCCTGAGCATTGGACTTTGCTTTAACTTTATCTATTCTAGTTCCGGATTCAACATCGGGTTCCGTACAGGAGACCACAGACACTCCCAAGCACAAAATGGAGGACAGACACAATGCAATTTGTTTCATAATTTACTGCTGAAATTAAGTGATAAATAGAATAGTTCACAGAGTAGGCGTGGGTGCGTCTGATGGCCAGCTATTTAATAAAAAACATAACATACATTGATATACGCACTATTGTTGTTATAGCATTTGAACAGCAGCACTTTGTAAATTTTGGATTCATACTCTATAATCGGGTGAATACGAATCTTAATAGTGCTGAACACAGTTGAAAATACTATTACTTCGCTTCATCCAAAGATCAAAGAGCATTAAGAAAATAGCATACAACAATGAGCATGCTCCTTGCCGGGGCAATCCAGCATTTTTAAATATATATCATGAGGTTATGTAACCGATATAAATTAATGTTGTTGAAACTAATTATCCAAGCATTTGTAGAAATATTTTGGCTGTAAAATCACGACGCCATTTACGGTGCATAGGCGAAGATACGAGAGCATGTGGCGACTGTCCTTGATCGAAATAGCTATACACATATTAATCCAAAAATGGGATGGTTATGGCCCAGATAAAAAACTCAAAAAGGACTTGGGTACTACAAGATCAAGTTGTTATCTGAAAAACAAAAAGCCGTAGAATTGTATCTTCAGGAAGAGATGCCAGTTGCCGAGATTGCCAGACAATTTGGAATTACTATCAGTATGCTTACCCAGAATTGGGCTAATCTGATTCAAGGCTCATTGTCATAGCGGAGCATTAAAAGATGCAATTGATCAGTGCCAGTATCCGGAAAAGCAGATCATCCATCACTCTGAATAGAGGAACTCATTATCGCTATGGAGACTACATCAAATGTCTTCGAGAGGCGAATTTTATGATTAGTATGACTGAAAAGGGTGATCCGTATGAAAATGCGATAGTGGAATAATCACTGACCCCACGCCATAAACAATGGCTTAGCTAAAACAAAAAACGGAACTTCGGACGATTTCTCGCCAAAGTCCCGTTCCGTACCCAGAGCCGGAGTCGAACCGGCACGAGTGTTACCTCATTGGTGTTTGAGACCAACGCGTCTACCAATTCCGCCATCTGGGCATTGATCTTCTGGGTTGGGAGTGCAAAAGTAGGTATAAAAAGAGATTAAGCAAGCCATCGGTGCAAATTTTTACAAGAATTTTGTGACAAAATTCAAGACTCGTTGCTAACCTGCTTATTCATAGCGCAATGCCTCGATAGGGTCCAGGCGCGACGCCTTGATGGCCGGATAGATGCCGGAGAGCACGCCCACCATTACGCATATGGCAATGCCAACGGCCATCCAGAGCCACGGGACTACGAAGGTGGCGTTTTCGCTGATAACGCCGGTAATGGAGTTTCCAACGATGATGCCGAGGATTAGTCCGCCGATACCGCCGAGAATACAAACCACAATGGCTTCGATGAGGAATTGCATGCGGATCACGCGCGGAGTAGCGCCGAGGGATTTCCGGATGCCTATTTCACGGGTCCGTTCGGTAACGGATACCAACATAATGTTCATCAATGCAATAGAAGCTCCCAGCAGTGTCACAGTGCCGATTACGAAGCCGCCGATACGCAGATAACCGGTGATGTTCGCGAAATCCTTTACCATGGCATCGGCACGGTCGATGGTAAACGAATCCTCTTTGCCCAGTTCGTCGTTGCGAATCCGGCGCATCATGCCGCGGGCTTCCTCCACGATCATATCTCCATCAGCCACATTAGGAGCCGAGGCGGTGATGTTATAGGTAAGCGTGCGGTTGGCAGCAAGGCCGCGGCCGTTTTCAAGCGGGATGAGGATGAGCCGGTCAGCGTTGTTGTTGCCTCCCAGCGAGCCCTTCTTGGCCAAAACACCTATTACTTTATACCGGCTGCCCATGAAGGTGATCTCCTTGTTGAGCGGATCGTTACGCTCGAAAAGTTTGCGTGCAATTTCCTGGCCCAGTACTGCAACATTCAGGGATTTCTCGAGATCATTCTTGTCGAGGTTACGGCCCAGGTCAATCTTGTAGCCGTTAATGCCCAGGTACTGTTCGTCGGAGCCCACTACATTACTGTTCGGGTTGGTTTTGTTGCTCCGGTAGTTGACCTGCACGGCACCGGCAATATCGGCGGAAAGCGATGCTGTGGCCTGGTAAGTAGCTTTGAATTTATCAGCGAAGGTCTTTGCCTGACGGTAAGTGACCGACGGATATTGTTTGCTGCGGCGGCCTCCGCTTCGGAAATCGTCGTCCACGCGGTTGCGGACGGTGAATGTATTGGCGCCGAGATCGGCGAAGCTGCTGTTAACCGACCCCTGAATACCATCAATGGCCGTGAGTATTCCCACAAGGGAGGTAATGCCGATGGCGATAATCATGGCTGTCAGCACAGTCCGGAGGAGATTACTTTGGATCGAACGCAGGCCTTCTTCAATATTTTCGCGTATAATCATGGCATATAAAGGTGGTGCACCAGAAACAAGGTTTGGTCGTTAGTAATAGTGTCTGCATGGAATCCGCACAGGGCGTGAAATGCGGCCGGACGCCGGGAACCGGTACGAGTTTTGTGACAGATTTCGGAACGTGCCGGATTCTTTATTATATTTAATCTTTACCTGAATGTAAAACTGCGCATGAAAGTCGAAAGAATCAAACCAGTGATACGCCTGTATATCCCGCTCGTCATTTTTTTGATCGGCTCGCTGAATGCTATGGCAAACCGCCTGCTGATCCCGATGGACGAGTCTCAAAAGAACCATTTGAAGGCTTATGGCATATCTTTCTGGATACTGAAGAACTATGAAATGGAAATGGACTGGCTCCTCAATTACCGGGGCGGCAGTTTTATGGTGGCTTACAATCAGCAGTTTGCATCGGAAATGACTGTACGGGGAGTAAGTTTTGAAGTTATTTCCGAAGGCCAGGCGGGGCAGATATTAAACCAGATCAGTTCGCCGGATGTGAATATGGACGCGGTGAAACTACAAAAAGCGCCCCGTATTGCGGTGTATTCTCCCAAATCCAAGCTCCCCTGGGACGATGCGGTGACGCTGGTACTCACCTATGCTGAAATTCCGTACGATGTAGTGTATGATGATGAAGTTTTGAATAACAAATTACCTGAATACGATTGGTTGCATTTGCACCACGAAGACTTCACAGGGCAGTTTGGGAAGTTTTTCCAGTACAAGGATTATCCCTGGTACCGTGAGCAGAAAAAGGAAGCAGAGGAGACCGCTACCAAGTTCCAGTTCAACAATGTACCGCAAATGAAGCTGGCGGTCGCCAAAAAGATTGCGGAGTTTGTGACCGGCGGAGGCTATATGTTCGCGATGTGCAATGCGACGGACACGTTTGATATTGCTTTGGCTGCCGATGGCATAGATATCGTGGATGCCATGTATGACGGCACACCAGCGGATCCCGCAGCGAATGCAAAGCTGAATTACGGTAATTCATTTGCATTCCAGGATTTCAAAACGATACCTTATCCTTATGAAATTGAGTTTTCGGACATCGATAACCAGCCCGACGAACGTGGAATGATCGAAGCGAACGACTTTTTCTCGCTGTTCCAGTTTTCGGCCAAGTGGGACCCCGTGCCGAGCATGCTCACACAAAATCACCAGACCATCATCAAAGGTTTTCTCGGGCAAACCACTGCCTTCAAGAACCGGCTGATCAAACCGGAGGTAATCATCCTGGCGGAGAATAAAAATGCCAAGGAAGCACGCTACATTCACAGCACGCATGGCAAAGGCTTTTTTACATTCTACGGTGGCCACGATCCGGAGGATTACCAACACCGGGTGGGCGAAGAACCTACCGATCTGAATCTGCACCCGAACTCGGCTGGCTATCGTTTGATTCTGAACAACATTCTTTTCCCGGCTGCGAAAAAGAAGAAATTAAAGACCTGACCGGAAAGTTAACACCGAAAGAAAAGCGTTTGAAATCACACCAACCGTGCGTTATCGCACGGTTTTTTGTTTTTATGAAGTTGTGCAACTGATTGATTTTTAGTTATTTATCAATTGGCACGGATTTCGGATAAATAGAAGGGTATTAGCCATGAATTTTTCTACCGAAAACCTCCAATCAAATCCACATGGATCGGGAAATTGCACCGGAATATGTCAAGCAAAGCAGAAACCGCCGATGGGTGATCATCGGTGCCGCCGTGATAGGGCTGGCAGTTTTGTTTTACTTTTTTAAGAAATCGCTTTCCAGCACGCTCGAAAGTGCCCGCGTGAGAACCGGTACTGTCGAAACCGGCGACGTTGAAAACACGCTTACCGCGTCGGGAGAAATTATTCCGGCCTACGAGCAGATCTTTACAAGCCCTATCCGCGCGAGCATCAAGCGTATATTGCTTACACCCGGAACGCGTGTGAAACCCGGACAGCCGATTGTAGAACTCGACAAGTCGTTAACCGAGATCGAATTTGAACGCTACAAAGACCAGCTCGAACTGAAAAAGAACGGTATCGATCAGCTACGCATGAAGCTCAATAAGAATTTGTATGATGCGGAAATTAACGATAAGATCAAATCCCTCAATATCAACAAACTGAAAGCGGATTTTGAAGACGCTAAAAGGCTACAAAAAGTGGGTGGCGGGACTGTCGAGGACATTACCCGTGCCGAGAATGCATTGAAAATCGCGGAACTTGAAAAGCGGCAGCTGGAAAACGACCTCCGGTATAACCGAGAGTCGATGGGGGCGAGCTTGCGTGAAACCGAGCTGGGCGCGCAGATCGAAGGTAAAAACTTACAGGAATTACAGCACAAGCTCAAAATGGCCGACATCATCGCCGATCGCCCGGGCGTGCTTACGTGGGTGAACGAGAACATCGGTTCGTCGGTGAATGAAGGCGAAATGCTGGCGAAAGTGGCGGATCTGGGTAGTTTTCGGGTCGAAGGAAGCTGCTCGGATGTATATGCGGATCAGGTGAAAGCGGGGCTCGGGGCCATTATCAAAATCAATGAGGTGCAGCTGCGCGGGATAATTACACAGGTGAAGCCGGCTGTGAAGGACGGGGTGATCGGATTCACAATCCAGCTGGACAATGCCCGGAACGAATCGCTCAGGCCCAATATGAAAGTGGAGGTATACGTGGTGACGAGCAAGAGTGCCCGAACACTGCGCGTGGCGAATGGCCCGGCGTTTACGGGTAAGCGGAAACAATATGTTTATATTCTCGAAAACGGCAAGGCACACCGGCGAGAGATCGAAACCGGCCTTTCCAATTTTGATTATGTCGAAATCAAAAGTGGCCTGAAAGCGGGGGAGAAGGTAATCCTGACCAACATGAATGATTACGAACACCTGGAAGAGCTAACCATTCAATGATTATGAGAAAGCTTTTCCTCTGGATTCTCATTTTGCATTTCGGCGCCGTTTCCGCGCAAATCCGCAAGCTGACGCTCGAAGAAGTGGTACAGCAGTCGAAGGAGCAGTCGATCGCTTCCAAGCAGGCTGTAACGCAAAAAAAGACCAATTACTGGCAGTTTCGTTCGTTTCAGGCCGACTACAAGCCGCAACTGAGCCTGCTGGGAACATTACCGGGGTTTACACGATCGTACATCGAAGTAGTGCAGCCCGACGGTACAGTGTCGTTCCAGCCTGTTTCAAACAATAATTCCATGCTCAACCTGTCGCTCAGCCAGAGCATCGCCATGACCGGTGGTACCATTTATGTACAACAGCAAATGCAGCGTTTCGACGATTTCCAACGCAATGTGACGCGCTACAATGGCATTCCGTTCGAAATTGGCATAAAACAGCCACTGTTCCGCTTCAATCCGCTCAAATGGGACCGCAGGATTTCGCCGTTGAAATACCAGGAAGGCAACCAGCAGTATATTCAGTCACTGGAACAGGTGGCGCTGGATGCAACCGGATATTATTTCGATTTGCTGGTATCGCAGGTGAATTTGCAGATCGCGGAGAAGAACCGGAGCAATAATGACACGCTCTTTAAAATTGCGAAGCACAAGCTGGAACTGGGTAAAATTTCTCAGAATGACCTCCTGCAATTGCAAATGGGCCTGCTTACGGCACAGAAGGATCTCGCTTCGGCTCAGCAATCGGCGGCTGTGGCGTCGCTCAAACTGAAAATGTACATGGGCTCACGCGACGAGCGCGAACTGGAATTGGGTATTCCGGCAGAAGCCAGCGAATTTGCGATCGATCCGCAGGTTGCCCTCGACGAGGCATTTGCAAACCGCTCGGCCTCTGTAGCATTCCGACGCCGGCTGCTCGAAGCCGAGCGCGATGTGCAGCAGGCACGAAAAGACAACGGGCTGAATGCCACGCTGAACGCTACCTTCGGATTGTCGAACCAGGGCAGTCTCCCGCGCGATGTGTACGTGAGCCCGCAGGACCGCGAATTTGTGGAGCTGCAACTCACGCTGCCTATCCTGACGTGGGGACGAAATAAAGCAAGGACCGAGGTGGCCCGAGCAGCTCAGGAATTTGCGCAGCAATCGGTGGAGCAGGATAAGCTTACCTTTGAGCAAGAAATATTTACCCAGGTAACCCTTTTACAAATGTTGCAAAAGCAGGTGAAACTCACGCAGGTAGCCGATGGCATCGCAGCCGACCGATACCAGATCGCCAAAGAGCGTTTTATCCTCAGCGATCTCAGCGTAACCGACCTCGGCATAGCCACGCAGGAAAAGGACATCGCCCGCCGCGATTACATTCTCGCACTGCGGGATTACTGGCAGGCCTATTACAGTTTGCGGCTGCTGACACTTTATGATTTTGAGCAGAACCGTAAGATTGCCTATTGAATAATTAAGTCAGGTTTAGTCAAGTGTTGTCAAGTTTAGTCAAGTATTGTCAGGTTTAGTCAAGTGTTGTCTGGTTTAATTCTGTTTCTTGACAATTTTATGACTACTTCTGACCATACCTGACTACCTCCGGGCCACACCTGACACTTGACTAGGCCTGACCTTTTAAACCATTCAAAACGTCTAACATACCAGTACCGTGCCATGATCAAACTCCAAAACGTAGAAAAAGTGTACCGTACCAGCTCGATCGAAACGCTGGCTTTGAACAACATCAACATTGATGTCAAGAAAGGCGAGTTCGTTTCGATAATGGGGCCCTCGGGGTGCGGGAAGAGTACTTTGCTCAACATTATCGGGCTGCTCGATGCGCCTTCAAAAGGACAAATCGAGATCGATGGCTCGCCCGTGGAACGCTATACCGACAAACACCTGGCCGAATTGCGTAACCGCAAGCTGGGCTTCATTTTTCAGAGCTTTCACCTGATCAATGATTTATCAGTGATAGATAACGTCGAAATTCCGCTGCTTTACAGGAATACGTCGGCCCGGCAGCGTCGCGAGCTCGCGCAGGCGGCGTTGGAGAAAGTGGGACTGAGTAACCGCATGAAGCATTTTCCCAAGCAACTTTCGGGCGGGCAGAAGCAGCGCGTCGCCATCGCCCGGGCGATCGTCGGTAATCCCGAAATCATCCTCGCCGATGAGCCGACCGGTAACCTCGACAGCGCGATGGGAAATGAAATCCTCGGCATTCTGCAAAAGCTGAATACCGACGGCGCCACCATCGTCATGGTCACCCACGACGAAGCCATGGCAAAGAAGACCGACCGGTTGATACGGCTGTTTGACGGGACACAGGTTAGTTAATGTTGAATGATTGACCCGGTCACTCATTCAAAATTCAGTCATTCAATCATTCGGTCATTCAAAATTCACTACCGATGCTCTCAAACTATATAAAAATCGCCTGGAAGGTATTGCTGCGGCATCCTTTCTATACTTTCATCACGCTGTTCGGTATTACGCTTACGCTGACCGTGCTGATGGTGGTGACTTCTTTCCTCGACCATCTTTTCGGAGCACATTATCCGGAGGCCAAGCGCGGCCGCTCCCTGTATATTGCTACCATTCTTCAAACCGATTCGGCGAATACGACAATGTCGTCGGGACCTGCTTCTTTTGATTTTTTGAAGAAGTATGCCAAGTCATTGAAGACTGCCGAGCGGGTGTCGATCATGAATAATTTCGGCTTTTCCAATGCCTATGTGAATGGCAAGCGGATCAAACTGAACACCAAATATACCGATGTCGATTTCTGGTCGGTGACTGATTTCGAATTTCTGGAAGGCAAGCCTTACGACGATACCAACATTCGCAACGCCGACCATGTGGCAGTAATTACCGATGCCCTGCGAAAGCAGTATTTCGGTAGTGACGCCGAATCTGTGGTTGGGAAAACAATCGATATCGAAAACATCAACTACCGGGTGATCGGAGTTGTGAAGGGTAGCCCGCCGACGCGCGTCTACACCTATTCGGACGTGTATTTTCCTTACACTGCCCCTAAAAGTAACTACGAGGAAAAAGGAATGCGCGGGCGTTTCGTGGCCATTGTTTTGGCTAAAAGTCCGGATGACCTTCCTGCCGTTCAGGCGGAATTCGATAGCTATATTGCCCGTATTCCCCGCTCGGAATATTCGGATAATAACCGTTTCAATGTGCTGATCGTCAAAGCGGAAACTTATTTCGACCATTTCCTCAGTATGTTCACACGGGGTGAAAAGGACCGTATTACCCTTTACGCGATCGTGGGGCTGGTGCTGCTGATGATCATGGGGCTGCCGGCCGTGAACCTGGTGAATGTCAACGTTAGCCGCATCCTTGAACGGGCTTCTGAGATCGGTGTCAGAAAGGCTTTCGGGGCACCTTCGAAAGCGCTTTTGTGGCAGTTTATTATTGAAAACGTATTTATCACTTTCATCGGCGGTGGGTTTGCATTGATATTGACATTGGTGATCATCCATTTCATCAATTCCAGCGGATGGATCGCCTATGCCGATTTGACCATCAACCTGCAGGTGTTTCTGATCAGCGTGTTGGTATGCCTCGTTTTCGGACTGCTGTCGGGTGTTTTGCCTGCATTCAGAATGTCGAGACTGAAAATAGCGGAAGCGCTAAAAGCTTGACTTAATCAGGGCTTTGAATCACAGTGGCTCCAATGCGTCCACTCAACATTCAGTCATTCAATCATTCAAAATTGACTACCATGCTACGACATCTTTTCAAACTGATATGGAATAAAAAAGGCACGCATTCCCTGCTCATTATCGAGGTGTGGGCCGCTTTTATGGTGCTTTTCGGCGTACTCACGCTTATTGTTTTTAACCTGCGCAACTACCTGCAACCGATCGGTTTTCAGTACGAACAAGTATGGAACCTTGAATTGTCGTCCAACCAGGATACCACCGAGCTGGCCCCGAAGTTGCAACGCGCCATACAGCGCGTGCGCTCCTATTCCGAAGTGGTTGCTGCAAGTCGCATGAGCAGTAACACGCCCTTTTCGGCCAATCAAATCGGCAATTCGGTAACTTATAATAAGGTGAGTGTAGGTGGGGACTTTTATTACACCGACACCGAGTTGGCCAAAGTACTTGATTTACCTCTTAAGAAAGGCAGATGGTATGCCGAAAGCGACCTGGTCGGCAAGTTCATTCCGATTGTGATTAACCAGGCTATGGAAGATAAATTGTTCCAAAACGAGTCGGGCCTGAACAAGGTCGTCAAACGTGACGACAAGACTTCCTACAAAGTGGTCGGCGTTGTCGACAAGTTCAAGGCGAAAGGGGAGTTTATGTCGGACAGTCCCGGCCTGTTTCAGATGCTGGAAAAAAACGATCGCTGGAATGCGAACATATTAATCAAAACCAAACCCGGCACAGATGCCCACTTTGAGGCGCGTTTGGTGAAGGACATTGCGATGATGCTGCCCGGCTGGGGCGTGGAAGTGGGTTACCTCAAAGATTCGCGCAAAACCCGCCAGAATCTGACCCTCGTTCCCGTGCTGGTATTCCTGATTGTGAGCGGATTCTTGCTTACGAATGTCGCATTGGGCCTTTTCGGTGTTTTAAACCTCAATATTGCCAAACGTAAAGGCGAAATCGGTCTGCGTCGGGCCATGGGCGCCACAGAGTCCGGAGTTACCGGCCAGTTTCTCGGTGAAATATGGGTGCTGGCGACATTCAGCCTCATTATCGGCCTTATTTTTGCGGTACAGTTCCCGCTCATGAATGTTTTTGACCTCGATAAGGAAATTTACATCATCGCGATTTTGGCTGCCGTCGTGGTAATTTATATCATTGTAACACTATGTGCCTGGTTCCCCAGCAAGCAAGCCGCTACGATACATCCGGCCGTTGCTTTGCATGAGGAATAGGGTAATGACTGAATGACTGAATGACTGAATGACTGAATGACCGAATAGATCGTCAAAAGGTCAGATGTTGTCATGAAATTGTCAAGATTAATTTAAACACCACACCCAACCACACCGGATTTATTCACTCATTCAGTCATTCGCTCATTCAATCATTCAGTCATTCAGTCATTCAAAATTCCCAATGCTCCTAATCGTAGACGACGACCTTGCCATCCGCACCTCTCTCTTGCTTCTTTTGAAAAAGGAGGGTTTCGACGTGCGCGGGGCTGGGTCGCCGGAGGAAACGTTTGAAATACTGAAAGCGGTGACTCCGGAGCTGATCTTGCTCGACCTTAATTTTTCGATCGAAACGTCGGGCCAAGAGGGAATGCATTTGCTGCAACGGATCAAAAAGCATAATGCAGCTATACCGGTAATCCTGATTACCGGCTGGGGGACGATCGATCTCGCGGTGCGGGGAATGAAGGAAGGTGCCGCTGATTTTGTGACGAAGCCGTGGCAGAACGATTACCTCATCCAGTCTATCCGAACGATTCTGAACCTGGCTAAACCGGCGCAGCAGGCGGAAACTGGACCAGCAATACCATTTCGAAAACATTGTGGGTGAAGATCCGAAGCTGCTTGATATCCTTGAAACCATCGGCCGGGTTGCACCTACGGATGCGCCCGTGCTCATTACGGGCGAAAGTGGCACGGGTAAGGAACTGGTCGCCGAGGCTATTCATTTGAACAGCCGACGCAAAATGCGGCCATTCGTGAAGGTAAACCTGGGCGGCATTTCGTCGACCTTATTTGAAAGCGAGCTGTTCGGACATGTGCGCGGCGCATTCACCGACGCCAAAGCCGATCGTATGGGACGCTTCGAAATGGCGCATCGGGGCACAATCTTTCTGGACGAGATCGGGGAGTTGGAGCTGTCGAGCCAGGTAAAGTTGCTCCGTGTGTTGCAGGAGCGGACGTTCGAGCCGCTGGGCAGCAGCAAGAGCCGGACAGTGGATGTGCGGGTTATTTGTGCTACCAACCGGAACCTGGAAGAAATGGTGGCGCAGGGCACATTCCGCGAAGACCTTTATTACCGCATTAACCTGATCACTGTAAAACTTCCCGCGTTGCGTGAGCGACCCGGCGATATTCCGCTTCTCTCCGCATTTTTTGCCGATAACCTGAAAGCCATTTACAACCGGCCGGAACTGAAAATCAGCAATGCGGCTTTGAAATGGCTCAAAACATTACCGCTGCAAGGCAATATCCGGCAGCTCAAAAACCTGGTGGAACGGACTGTACTCCTGGCTGGCAATAATGTGCTGGAAATCGACGATTTTCAGCGCAACTTAAATGCGGGCAACGCCGCATCGGTGCAAAAGCACGTGCCGGAAGTAGGCAGCATCACATTGGAAGAAATGGAGTACCAGATGATCGTCCGGGCGATGCAGCATCATCAGAACAAGGTCAGCAAGGTAGCCCGCTCGCTGGGGATTACCCGCTTTGCATTGTACAGGCGGTTGGAGAAGTTCGGCATATCCTTTGATTCGGAGGAAGTATGAGGTTGTCCACGAAGACGAAATACATTGCCTACATCGCGACAGTACACCTGGTACTGGTCCTGCTGGTTTATAAACTGCTTTTTGAGAATAAGGCCCTTTTTATCGCCTCGGAAGTGTTTTTACTGCTGTCGGCTGGAATGTCTATCATTCTCTACAACAACTTTATGCAACCTATCCAATTTGTGAAGTCCGGAATTGAAGCCATCAAGGACAAGGATTTTTCGATCAAGTTTGTCCCGACCGGCAAAGGGGAGGTCGATGTGCTGATAGAAGTTTATAATTTGATGATCGACCAACTGCGTGAGGAGCGGATCAAGCTGAACGAGCAGCATTTTTTTCTGGAAAAACTCATTGAAGCTTCACCCATTTCCATCATTATCCTCGATTACGATGATCGCATAGAATCACTCAATAGCAAGGCGAAAAGCCAATTTGGGCAGGAGAATGGTGCATTAATCGGGAAAAAGCCGGAGGAAGCCGGCCTGCCATTGCTCGCCGAACTTGCCGGCCTGCCGGATGGTGAATCCAAAATGGTCAAGACCAATGGCATTGCTACGTTCAAGGCACAGCGGTCGCACTTCATGGACCGCGGTTTTCGTCGGTCCTTTCTGATGATTGAGGAATTAACCAATGAAATCCTCGAATCGGAAAAGAATGCATATGGCAAGGTGATCAGGATGATGGCTCATGAGGTGAATAACACCCTGGGCGCCACGGATTCGATATTGCAGACGACGACACATTTGTTGCCGGATACCGACTACGGCGATATCAAGGACGCATTGCATGTTGCGTCGGAGCGCAATCAGCAGCTCACGCGCTTCATGCGCAACTTCGCGGACGTGGTGCGCCTTCCCGCACCCGTGCGGGAGCGTACGGATATGGGCCTGCTCGCACGTGATGTGACCATATTTATGCAGAATGGGGCATCTGTGCGAAATGTGAAGGTGATAAGCGAATCGCACGAGAATGTGTTCTGGAATGTCGACAAGGGACAAATGGAGCAGGTGCTGATCAATGTGATCAAGAATGCGGTAGAGGCTTGTGAAAGTGGACAGGAGGTGCGGATCAGCGCGACTAGCGACCGCCTGGTCATTCGTAATAACGGAAAGCCGATCGACCCGGATGTAAGTAGTCAATTGTTCAATCCGTTTTTCAGCACCAAGCGCGACGGACAGGGAATCGGTCTCACATTAACCCGCGAAATACTGGGAAATCACGGCTTCGATTTTGCATTGGAAACAGGGTCCGATGGCTGGACCGAGTTTCGTATTGAGAAATAGGTGAGCTAACTTTTCCGAATGCGTATTGCAAATGCCTTTGCAGGGTTGGTAACCATTAATGTGCGGATATCCGCTTCGGTAAAGCTATTTGCTTTCAATGCAGGAACCAGCTTGTCGGAAATTGTCGTAAAGCCCCGAAATTCGCCTCCGCCAGGCTCTCCGGGCCGGTACCATCCCGCATCGTGCGAAATCAGCACCTGACTAAGCCGGCCTTTGTTCTTCAAAAAAGTAAGCAATTCCACATGCTTGCCGATATTGTGGGCATTCACTCCGTCCAGGCTGATCCAGCAGCCACTTTGACCTACACTTTCCAGCTCCTGCGCGCTACCGTTCGCGTGTACCCACACAAATGCCGAGGGATGCACACCCGATTGTTTCAGTATTTCAATTTCTTCCCGCGCGGGCAATGCCGGACCGGTGTGAGAGCATATTGTCAACCCTGTTTTCAAATGCGTGAGCGCTGCTGCTTTGATCAGTTTTTGATGGAGTTCTGACAATGCACCGCTATTGACACCGGTTTTGATGAATCCGGGTCGGATGCCGGTGCCTTCGACGCCTTGCTCGAACTCGGTAGTCCAGCGGCTTGCCAGTTGCTCTGCGGTTTCGTGGAACGCCCATTTGGGTAAATACTTATTATCCGAAGCGCCATAATATCCGGTATTAGTCAGGATATTCATGCCCGATTGTTCGGAGAGTTTTTTCAGCAAAATCACGTCCCTGCCAATGAATGCAGGTGTGCATTCCACGAGCGTTCGAATGCCCCGTTGTTTGATTTCAAGCAAATAAGGCAGGACTTTACGGATTACTTCATCATGCATCCAACGATCGGGGGAAATCTTGTCTGCACCAATAAAATCGACCAGGACGTGTTCGTGGATCAATGCAGTACCAAGCCGGGAAATTCCGATTTTACCAAGAACAGTATAGGTGAAATGCGCATCGGCAGGTTTAATGCCTGCTGCGAGCGGAGCAGCGCCCAGTGTTGCCAGAAATCGTCTGCGGGAAATGTCCATAACCATAGTCAGCCTTCTTCATTTAAAAAGGCTGACAGCGATCAATCTCCTTTATTCAATAATAATAAATGGCGTAGGACTGAACGAGATCACGAAAATCACAAACGCAACGATCCCAAGAATAAATCGTGGAGTGTCGAGTGGCGTGTTATCTTCCGTGTCGGGGTGGCGAATGCCGAGAAAACGGCCCAGAATGAATACAAACGGCAGCAAATTCACGGAACCATCCCAGTCCGGGCGGACGTAGGTGACGGCGAACTGGCCCACGACGATCAGTAAGCTGGTCATCAGCGCTGTCGACGGGTTATCGAATGCGCGTTTGAAACAGATGTAAAGGAAATACACGTAAATGGCGAGATAGAAGAGCCGTTCATAAAACACGGCGTCGCTGCCGGTCGCGAAAGACTCGGTGCGGAATACGCCCAGGCCGGCATAGAACGCGAAAATGCCAAACAGAACCGGTGCCACAACATTGAAACGCTTTTTACCGATCATGCCATAGAGAATATGGCCGCCATCGAGCTGGCCGATGGGGATGAGGTTCAGCGAAGTAAAAAACAAGGCCAGGTACCCCGCAAAAAGATACGGGTAATGGATGATCTCATACGCATGTGGCAAGCGCGCGGGATCGGCCACGTAGTTTTTGAAAAACCAAAACAGGATATTGTCTCCGAGCATGAGGTTACCAGCCGGGTTTTCGTAAGCAAACTGAGGATAATTGAGTCCGAAACGTTCGTATTCGGGGTGGATCTTGAAAATGTAATCCGGCGGAGGCAAATGCGTGAACCCATACCAAAGCACTACCAGTGCAGCCGCGAAGCCTGCCAGCGGCCCGGCAATGCCGATATCGAAGAATTTAACCCGCGATCTAACCACTTCCTTAATGCGGATGAACGCGCCGAGTGTACCAATGCTTTGCGATATACCAAACCACAGCGGAATGTAGAACGGCAGCGTCACCTTAACTTTATGCGCCTTCGCAACAAAGTAATGCCCGAACTCATGGATGGTGAGAATCAGTAGGAATGGTATCGAAAAATGGAAGCCTTGCATGAATTCTGCCCAACCCATCGGTTTGGTGGGAACAGGCACTTCCTTTCCGTCCGGCTTGCCGATCAGGAAAAACAGCATGTCGTAAACGAATCCGAATATATTCCCGAACATCCATTCGGCACCGGCCATCGTCGTGGTGATGATGGTGATGATAAAAAGGGCTGCCTGGATGATGTGGGTTCGTGTGTTAGACTGCATAGTCTTTGAGGTATTCCAGAATAGTGACCGGCTTTTGGACATGGATGGTTTCGATGCCGAGCTGCGCTGCGCCGCGGATATTGTCCGCATTGTCGTCGAGGAAAAGCGTTTCTTCCGCTTTCAGGCCGGCTTTGTTGAGCACTTCCTGGTAAATACGGGGATCGGGCTTCATCAGGCCCATTTCGTAGGAAAGAAAAACGGTTTCGAATAGATCTTCCAGCTTTTCGATGCCCGTCGATGCTTCCAGGATTTTGTTGACCTGCGTGATGTGGATCGAACTGGTGTTGCTGAGCAGGAACAGCCGGTATTTCGTAGCCAGCTTTTTGAGCAGTTCCACGCGCTCGGGCGGAAGGTCGAGCAGAAGGCTGTTCCACGCGGTGTCGATGGCCTCGTCCGACAAGTCAGGAAAATTCAGGATTTCGCGCACATAGTTCCGGAACGTGGGTTCGTCCATCAGACCGGTTTCAAACTGGCGGAAAATTTCGCTCTCTTTGAAAATCGTCAGGATCTCGTGTTGTTCCCGCCCGCTCAGTTCCGCAAATGATTTGGAAGCAATGGGGACGTCGATGTTGAGAATGACGTCGCCAAGGTCGAATATGATGTTCCTGATCTTATCGTTTTTCATGGATATGCTTAGGCTTCTACTACCACGCCCATGGAACAGAACTTATCGATACGCTGGTCGATACGGTCCTGCTCGCTGATGGCGCCGAGTTCAGCAATATTTTCAAGAATTGTTCTTTTCAGCTCTTCGGCCATCCATTTGTGGTCGAGGTGCGCACCACCCAGCGGCTCGGCGATAATGCCGTCCACCAGCTTGTAGTTAGTCATGTCCTTCGCTGTGATCTTCATGGCTTCGGCCGCCTGCTCTTTGAAATCCCAGCTTCTCCAAAGGATCGCCGAGCAGTTTTCAGGCGAAATTACCGAGTACCAGGTGTTTTCAAGCATTAGCACACGGTCGCCGATAGCAATACCCAATGCACCGCCGGAAGCACCTTCGCCGATCACGATACAGATCACGGGCACTTTCAGCATGAACATTTCTTTCAGGTTGCGTGCGATCGCCTCACCTTGTCCGCGCTCTTCGGCTTCCATACCGGGAAATGCACCCGGGGTGTCGATCAGCGTCACGATAGGCTTGTTAAACTTCTCCGCCAGTTTCATCAGGCGCAATGCCTTGCGGTAACCTTCCGGGTTCGGCATACCGAAGTTCCGGTGCTGGCGCTGCTTGGTATTGCGGCCTTTTTGCTGTCCAATGAGCATGAACGACTGTCCGCCGACATTCGCCAATCCACCGATAATAGCCGGATCGTCACGCACCTGGCGGTCTCCGTGCAATTCGATGAACTCGTCGCAGATCAGTTCGATATAGTCAAGCGTGTAGGGACGATCGGGGTGGCGGGAGAGTTGCACACGCTGCCAGCGTGTGAGGTTTTCAAATATTTCTTTTCGAAGGTTGGTGATGTTGCCTTCCAGCAACGCAATGGCGTCCGAAAAATCCACATTGTTTTCTTTTGCCAATGCTTTCATTTCTTCGAGCTTGCGTTCGAGCTCGGCCATAGGTTTTTCAAAATCGAGGTATGTTCTCATAATTCAGGTTCTGTGATTAGTGGGCGGGATCAGGTGCGGTCAGAGTTCGTAAGTAGTGCCCCTCAATGGCGTTTCCACCGAATGATAGCCGATTTCCTGGATTTTACTTTGGAATTCAGCCATGCTTTGCTGCTCTCCGTGGACGAGGAAAACGCGTTTCAGTTTTTCCGGATCCTGCATTTTTACAAAATTAATTAAGTCGTTTTGGTCTCCGTGGCCGCTAAATACGTCAATTTTTTCAATATTAGCCAAGACCGGGTGCTGCTTTCCGCGAATAGAGATCGTGTCCTGCCCATTCAAAAGACGCCATCCGAGGGTCCCCTCCGACGCATAGCCGATCATCAGGATCGTCGCATAAGGATTGCCGATATTGGCTTCCACGTGCGCCTCCACGCGTCCGCCCTGCACCATTCCTGACGACGAAATGATAATGCAAGGTTCGTTATAGTTCGAAACCGCCCGGCTCGCATCGGCGCTTTCAAGGTAGATCAGGTTCTCAAAATCGAAGAGCATGTCATTCTCTTCCTTAAAGTCGCGGGCCTCCTTGTTCAGCATTCGGACATGTTTTTGATAAACCTTCGTGCTGCTATGTGCCAATGGGCTGTCGGAAAATACTTTAATGTAGGGGAAGGAGCGGTCGAGGTAGAGCTTGTTGAGCGTGTATAGCAACGCCTGCGTTCTGCCAACGCTGAATGACGGGATAATGAGCCTGCCTGGAATGTCGATACAGGTCCTTTTGATTACATCCGCGAGCGTTTCCACCGTGCCGCGCTTGTCCTCGTGCAAGCGGTTTCCGTAAGTCGATTCGCAGATCAGGTAATCCACCTGCGGGACCTCCTGCGGATCGATCAGCAGCGGATAGTTCTTCCGGCCGATGTCGCCCGAAAAGCAAAGCCGCTTTTTCTCGCCATTTTCATAGACTTCCAGAACAATGTGTGCTGCACCGAGCAAATGCCCCGCGGCGTAGTAGGTCACCGTCACATTGTCGGCAATGCGGTAGCGCTGCCCGAATGCAACGGGCACAAAGTTGTCCATCGCCTCGATCACATGTTTTTCAACATAGTAATCCATAGGCACTTCCCGCTTTTTCTTGCCGCTTCGTTTTTTGGAGTTAACCCGCGAATTGAGCCGTTTCTGGTGCAGGTTGGCCGCGTCTTTTAGCAATAGCGACGTCAGGGCCATGGTAGGCTCGGTGCAAACCACCCGTCCTTCGAAACCCTCTTTGTACAGGTTCGGAATGTTCCCTGAGTGGTCGATGTGCGCGTGTGTGAGCAGTACGGTGTTGATCAGACTGGGTTCAAACGGGAAAACGCTTTTCTGCTGTTCGTATCTTGTTTTCTTACCGATCTCATCCAGATCAAAATCGGAGCCGCAGTCGATCAGGATGCGGTAGTCGTCCGATTCCAAGAGGAACATGCTACCTGTGACCTGCTGCGAAGCCCCCCAAAATGTCAATTTCATATAAATAGTATGGGGTGAAAGCTATATTGCATTTTTCATCTGGCGGAAAAATCAATATCACTATTGTATCTTTTCTTTGTAAACTATTAATCGTTTGTCTAATATCTTACAAAAGTACCAAAAAACAGCCTGAGATACGGACATTAGTTACTAGATTAGACAAAGCGGCACCATTTTTGTGTCCGGCGAATATTTAATATGATGAGAACCACCCTTTTTTTGCTTTGCATACTCCTGACTGGCCGCGCGGTATCGGCGCAGGTCATCGACAGTACCGGACTCGTCCGTTTCAGCGATGCCGTGCTCGAACTGCAAAACAGCGAGTTTATGCGGAGCGGCTCGCTGGCAGCGAGTATAAAGGCCGTAAAAGAGGGTACAAACGTATTTGCATTGAATACGGAGCGCTCGTTGCCGTCGGCTTCGACTTTAAAACTCGTTTCCACGGCTACGGTTCTGGCGCTTTTTGGAGGTGATTTTAAATTCCAGACTTTCCTCGAATACGACGGTGCTCTTCGCGGTGATACGCTCGCGGGTAATCTCTTCATTCATGGAACCGGAGATCCTTCCCTGGGAAGTGACCGGTTTAAAGGTTATCCTGCGGCGGCGGAAATGATCAGCCGGTGGGTCGCGGCAGTAAAAAAAGCAGGTATCAAATACATTAAAGGGAAAGTCATCGGCGATGCCTCGTTTTTCGATAAAGAAGCTGTCGCCAGCACCTGGATCTGGGGCGATATGGGCAATTATTACGGAGCAGGTGTGCAAGGGCTTAATTTTAATGAAAACCTTTACCGCGTGAAGTTCAAGCCGGGCGTCGAGCCCGGCGACCCTACGACGGTACTCGGTACGGAGCCTGTGATTCCATATCTGTCATTTACGAACCAGGTTACCACCGGTGAACGCGGTTCAGGCGATAACACGATCATTTACAGCAGCCCGCTCGGGAACAATGTGCTGCTCACGGGCACAGTACCAGCCGGGAATGCGGTTTTTACGGTAAAAGGCTCCATTCCCGATCCGGCATGGTACACGGCATATGCATTGAAGAATGCACTGTCGGACAATGGGGTGGTGGTAGCAGAAGCAGAGCCGGTACCGGGCAACGAAGTGCTGCTTACGCCTAACCCAAAGAAGGTTATAGACGAATACAAGTCGCCGCCTTTGCGCGAGCTGTGCCAGCAGGCCAATTTTTGGAGCATTAACCTCTTTGCGGACGTATTTTTCAAGCAGTCCGGCAAACGGCTTTCCGGGAGCTCGGGGTTTGATGATGCGGCGACAGCTATTACAGGTTATTGGTCGGGCAGGGGAGCCGACTTGCGAGGTTTTTATATCAAAGACGGGAGCGGGTTATCGCCGTCGGGCTCCATTACAGCAGGTAGTCTAACCGATATCCTGAATCTGTCGAATAAGGATGTCAGTTTTAAGGATTTTTATCAGAGTATTGCCATTCTGGGACAAAACGGCACGGTGCGCAATCTTGGAAAGGGCTCGCGCGCGGCGGGTAATATGCATGTGAAGAGCGGGTCTATCGAAGGGACGCGGGCGTTCGCGGGGTATGTGAATGCAAAATCCGGTGCATTGCTTAGTTTTACGATTATCGCGCACAAGTACGTGCCGGGGAGTAATCGCGTGATTTCTGATTCGCTGGTAAAGCTGATGACGCTGATGGCGGAGTTGTGAGGACGATAACGCGAAGCTCCTGCTTCGCGCCATCCGTTTCACTACTGAACGACTTTCTCAATCACCAGATTATGATTGGTATAAATGCAAAGATCAGCAGCAATGGTAAGTCCTTCCCGCACCATTTCCTCTGCTGAAAGATGGGTAGCATGTTTTTTCAATGCCTGCGCTGCCGATAATGCAAAGTTCCCGCCCGAGCCGATAGAAGCAATACCATTCTCCGGCTCCAAAACGTCCCCTGTTCCCGAAATGACCAGAATTTCGTCCTTATTGGCAGTAATCATCATCGCTTCGAGCTTACGCAAATAGCGGTCGGTGCGCCAGTCTTTGGCCAGTTCGATGGCAGCGCGTTTCATATTGCCGCCATAGCCATTCAATTTTTCTTCAAAACGATCCAGTAACGTGAATGCGTCGGCCGTGGACCCTGCGAAGCCGACAAGAATTTTGCCGCCTTGCAGCGTGCGGATCTTTTTTACATTACTCTTGGCAACTGTATTGCCCATTGTAGCCTGACCGTCCGCGCCAAGTGCGACAGTGCCGTTGTGCAGTACCCCGAGGACGGTAGTAGCGTGTATTTTCTCCATATTGATATTTAATGCAAATGTTTGTCGCGTTTGAAACAAAAGCCCTTTTAAAACAAAAGTGCCAGACCTTGCGGGCCTGACACTTTTTCATGCATTTGTATTGGGGTTAAACCAGCATGCTCATCGGCTCTTCCAACAGTTTCTTCACTGTTTGCAGGAATTGAGCTGCCGTTGCGCCGTCAACTACGCGGTGGTCGGCCGAAAGCGTTACCTTCATGATGTTGGTTGGGTAAACCGTTCCATCTTCCTTGAAAGCAGCCACTTTCTTGATCGCACCGATCGCCAGGATGCAAGAATCCGGCGGGTTGATGATCGCTGTGAATTCGTCTACACCGAACATACCGAGGTTGGATACCGAGAATGTGTTGCCTTCCCAGTCTTTCGGTTGCAGCTTTTTATCTTTCGCTTTGCCGGCCAGGTCTTTCACTTCGCCTGAAATGGCGGAAAGCGTTTTCTTGTCAGCTTCGCGGATAACAGGTACCAGCAGACCTTCGTCCACCGCTACTGCCACACCGATGTTGACATAGTTGTATTTACGGATCTTGTCACCCAGCCAAGCTGAGTTTACGGCAGGATGTTGCTTCAATGCCACGGCGCAGGCTTTGATCACCATGTCGTTGAAAGAGATCTTCGCGGTAGCCACTTCGTTCAACTGCGGGCGCAATGCCATCGCCTTGTCCATGTTGATTTCCATGGTCACGTAGAAATGAGGCGCAGTGAACAAGCTTTCGCTCAGGCGGCGCGCAATGGTTTTGCGCATTTGCGATACCGGAGTATCCACAAAATCTCCGGACGTCGCCACGCCTGTCGCAGGTGCAACGGGTGCCGCTTCCGCTTTGGCAGCCGCAGGCTGAGCAGCCGGTGCAGCCGCAGGAGCTGATGGCTGTGCAGCAGGTTTGAACTCGTCCACATCGCGTTTTACGATGCGGCCGTTGTCGCCGCTTCCTGAAACTTCGCTCAGGTTAATGCCTTTTTCGTCAGCCAGGCGTTTGGCTAATGGAGATGCTTTTACGCGCTCGTTGGAATCAGCCACTGAAACGGCTTTCTCTGAGCCATTTACAGCGGGTGTCGATGCAGCTTGCGCAGGCGCGGCGGCAGTCTCTGCGGGAGCTTCGCCATTTTCGCGGGCCAGCAACGCTTCCACGTTCGCTCCTTCTTCACCGATTACCGCGATGATCGCGTCAACCGGTACCGCATCGCCTTCTTTAATGCCTACGTAAAGCAGAGTACCGTCTTCGTATGCTTCCAGTTCCATCGTGGCCTTGTCGGTTTCGACTTCGGCCAGGATATCGCCTGATTTTACTTTATCACCCACTTTTTTCTGCCATGAAACCAGCGTGCCTTCTTCCATGGTATCGCTCATTTTAGGCATACGAACTACCGCAGCATTGATTTTTTCGGTAGATGCGGCAGGTTTCGCAGCAGCGGCTGCCGCAGCAGGGGCTGCCTCGGCAGCGGCGGGTTGTGGTGTTACGGTTTCAACAGCAGGAGCGGCTGGCGCGGCAGGAGCTGATCCGTTTCCGTTGCTGGCACCGTCAAGCAGCGATTGGTAATCTTCACCTTCAGCGCCTACGATCGCCATGATACCGTCGATAGGTACTGCGTCGCCTTTTTTTACGCCGATATATAGAAGGGTACCGTCCCAGTAAGATTCGAGATCCATGGTTGCCTTGTCGGTTTCCACCTCAGCAATCACTTCACCTGATTTAATTTTATCACCTACTTTTTTGTGCCATTCCGCGATAACACCTTCTTCCATGGTGTCGCTCATCTTGGGCATACGAATTACTTCTGCCATATCGCTTGTTAAGGTATTTTTGTTCTTGGTCGAAATTCAGACTTTGGTCAAAATTACAATAAAAGGTGAATAGGAGAGATGTTTGACATTATAAAATTGCCCCTATCGGTCGTTGGAGTCCTCTCTCAGAAAATTCATCTTTCTTGTAATGCTTGATAATCAGTAAGGTATGGCCGCGATGCGCGGTTTTGCCAATTTGCCGGGCCCTAAACGGCGCCCTGGTAACATACTTTCACTGCTTTGGGTCGATATATAAATGATCTGCCAAAAGATGTGAATTTAGCCATTCAGCAGGCTCCGGCCCTGGTTTCGGAGTTGGAAGCCGAAGAGTGCGGAAAAAGCTGCGGGCGACCCGCATACGTTTCCGGAAAGTATAGGAGGTTTCACCGAATGCATTCTCCGGGCGCTCCACTGCGATGGTGGCGCATCGCAAACCTGCTTTGGCGATCAGTCCGATGAGGTAAGGGGCGTGAGGCAAATATGAAATGAAATCACCCATCACTTCCTTTCTTGCCACCATGAAAAGCCCTGCATTCATCGGGATCTTCCTGCCAGAGAACCAATGTACCATTCCTTTGAAAAAATAGGAGGTAAGCAGTCTGCCGGGCGACTCATATTTTCCCTGACGTTTACCGAAAACAACATCCACCCCCGGTTTTAAAGCGCCGATCAACGTCGGCAGGTTCTCAGGCTCGTCCTGCAAGTCGGCGTCCATTGTGGCAACAAGGTCTCCCCGCGCAAATGCCATTCCGGCAATCAATGCACTGCTCTGGCCGGCATTCTTTTTCAGGTTAATAATATGAAAGGAAATGGTCGGCGGCAACTGTTGGAGGATAGCCAGCGAATGATCCGGAGAAGCGTCATTGACATACACAATTTCGCAGGAAATAGGCAGCAATGCGGATACCTGGCTGACCCGCTCGTGTAAAGCCACCAGTGTAGAAGCACTTTTATATACGGGAACAACAATGCTGATCATCAATACCCCTTTTCGTAGTTGACAATATTCAGCAGCGCTTCGCCGCGCACGTAGCGTGCGAGGTTTTCTTCAAAAAGCGGCTGCCATTTGAATTCCGGCCCTTCAAGGCTACGGCCTACATGAGGAGTAATCAGTATTCGAGGCTCCGCCCAGATCGGATGTGCGGCAGATAACGGCTCTTCTTCGAATACATCCAGCGCCGCGCCGGCCAGTTGGCCTGTTTGCACCCTTTCGAGTAATGCCTGGTCGTCGAGCGTCCCGCCCCTGCCGATATTGACCACAAATGCCTGTTGGGGAAGTTGATCCAGAATAGCCCCGTTTACGAAATGGTGCGTTCCCGGAGTTTTGGGGAGACAAACGATCAGGGCATCCGTATCGGCTAACTGAGCTTGCCAGTTTTGCTGTCCAAATATTGAAATGCCTTGCTCCTCAGAATCCCCGGTTTGGTTTCTCACCGCAGAAACCCGCCCGCCCATGGCGGTAATCATTCGTGCGATCTCCTGCGCGAGGCTGCCCCAGCCCAGGAGTAGGCAGCGGCTATTGTGTAATGTGCGTAACCTGTGCCGCTGCCATGAATGTGCATGCTGCTCGTCGCGAAGCAAATGGATATTGCGGAAGAGCGCCAGCAGCAGGGTGACGGTATGTTCGGCCAGTTCGGCGTCGTACACACCGCGGGCGCAGGTAAGCGTGATGCCCTTGTCGAGAAGGAGCTGCTTTTGCGTTAATATAATGTCGACCCCCACCGAATTGGATTGCATCCAGCGAAGCTTTTTGGCAAAGGGGAGACTTTGAATAAAATAGCGGTTACCCAGCACGATCTCAGCATTCTCGATGAGTTGCTGTGCCTCTTCCAGTGAGTGTGCAATGGCTATTTCCTGATCCGGCGCGGCTTGTTGCAGGCGCTGTAAATGGGCCTGTACCGGGTCATACATCAGAAGGATCATGCGTGGTGCGGATTGGTGGTCCAGCTTTCGACCTGCTCGCGGAATGCGTGGAAATCGGCAGATACCTCCTCATGAGATCGCCTGCGGGCTTCATCATAGGCTTTGCGGATATGATGGACCATATGTTCCATGCTATGGTTAGCGTAGTCTTTGATGAACGTGCGGCGCAGGAAGCTAAAATCGATCCCCAGGCGGGCATATTCGTTGATCAGGTATTTGCTGGCGATCGGCATGCCATTCGGGGGGTAGGTCACACCTCCTGCGCCGAGTGGTATTTCGAACTGCCGGCGAATGTCGGTTACCGTGCCATTCATGAGCGGAACGAAAATATTCCTGCTGTTTTGCTGAATATGCAGGTCGTTGAGCCCTATGTAGGCCCTGCGGAGCGGTAATTTGCTGAGTTCGGTGACGCAGTCGAGTGCCGAGGTCGTTTCGATCAGGATGTTAAACCCGGCCCGCCCGCCGATCATTTGCAGCGTGTCACGTGCCTCTGCAACCGTCCTGACCATCGGCAGGAAGATCTCATCGGCTCCCGCGCGCAACGCGAGCTCGACTTCCTCGTACGTATACTCGGGAGAGAAGCCGTTGATCCTGCAAATCAGCTTACCCGCCGGCGTTACTTCCCGCACGCGGCACAGATCTTCATAGGTATCATAATTGATCTGCGTATCGAAATTCTCTTGCCTGAGCTTCTTTCCCTGGTTCTCCCAATCAACAATGATGCCGTCCACGCCCGCTGCGATGGCCGTTCGGACGATCGCTGGGTCGGTCGAGAATAGAAAGAGCTGGAAATGGTCGTGTAAATTTTGCTTCACAAGCCTCTTGTTTTCTGTGCAACGATCAGGCAACTGGTACCAAATGGGATTCTTTTCCTGCTTCGGATGGCGTTTATTTCCCAGCCCAGCAAACGTCTCAATAAACGCGCTGCGGCAGGGCGGCCGGCCATATGTTCGTTCCGTTTCTTTTCCGGAGTGTTATCTTTTTTAATCCCGAATTTTTCCGGTAATACCCGCGCAAGCCACATCGGTGCCCACACGAGCGAAAAAAAATAGGTGGCATAAGTCACCTTGAATCCCGCCTCCGCAAGCAGTGCGGAGAGCTGTCCGAGGGTGTACCGCCTGAAATGCCCCAACTGCACGTCGTTTTCCGACCACAGGCTCTGAAATGCGGGTACCGTGAGCATGATCCGCCCGTCGGGAGTAAGCAGCCGGTTGATATTTTCGAGAAAGGATTTATCGTCACTGATATGCTCCATCACATCGAAAAACCCAGCTGCGGGGGCTGTTCCATTAACTTTGGCTACATATTCTTCCAAAGTATTCTGGATCGTCGACCGGATTCCTCTCTTCCGGGCGTTCTCGATCCCGGTCGCATAGGGCTCGACCAGCGTTACGTTGTAGCCTGCGTTCTGCATCGCCAATGCGGTAATGCCGTTGCCGCCTCCGATATCGAGAAAATCTTCGGGAAAACCATTCGCTTTCATAGCCTCCACAAGGCAGCCGTTCCGGTGCTGATACCAGAATGACATGTCTTCCATTTCAAAACACACCGAGTTGCCGTCGTCCGGATAGGAAACAAGCCACTTTTCTCTTTTTTCTTCAATCATCTTTTTTCTGCTGTGATGATCTGGAAAGGCAGAAAAGTGTTCAATCCAGGAATTTTTTCCAGGACAGGTTCGCTTTTCTGGCCTAATGTGGTATTAGAGAGGAAGGGCGGGTAAAAGCCAAATCTTTTCATCTTCAAATTCTTCCAACCGGCGTAATCCATCGCGCTGAACAGCTTCTTTTTGGTCATGTCCGCCACCCCCTTATCTCCTTCCCAGGACATCCCGGGCGTTAATGCGATTTGCAGGTAGTAAAGCGGGTTATACGCGTTCGGTTCGAGAAATACCAGTTTTCCGCCCGGTTTGCATATCCGGTACATGGCCTGGAAACAAGCATGCAGGCTATGAAAATGATGAAGGGCCATGAAGCCCATTACCACATCAAACTGGTCATTGAGCTCTTCGGGAGCGTCCAGAATATCGGCGGCGTGGAGCTTGACGGGAAACTTGTTGTCGTTATAGACCAATAGCTGCTGCAAAAGGAATGGCGACAAATCGAGCCCCTCCACCCGGTAACCCTGAGCGAGGAAGTTCAGTGTATATTTCCCCATTCCACAAGCCACATCGATAATCCGATCGGATTTTTTGATTCCCGCAAAGTCGATTACTTCTTTCACATGCCTGCGCACGTAAGGCGAAGAAACCGGGATCATCGTTTTTTTGATCTTATGCCCGAAGTAATCGAGCTGTTGGTTATTGTGAAATTTGATGTTGGAAACTACGATGCTCATAAAGAAAGGGGATCTTTTAGTGTGTGAATATACGCAAAAATGTCCCCAATGGGCAACCCGTTAATCACGACTTTTTAACCGGTAATAAATATCTTTCGGTTACATATACGTCACTGAGTGTTAATGACTTCATAAAGACTCAAATGCCAGATCGCTGAACGGAATATCGCCAGCTTACGCAAGCCCGACTTTTCCGGGCTTGCGATGTTTTCCACAGACAAAATGTAGTCGCAGCCGAGCTCGCGTAATGCCTCATGCGAGAGCGTAATCGGGCGCTCGGAAGGGGCCATGCCACGCGTCATGTGGGTTTCAAAATAGGGTAACCCCTGGTCGTACACGACAATGCTCTGGCTGCCCCAGAAGTCGAAGAAGCCCCGGTTGTTACTGTTCTTTTCGAGTTCACCGGCGATGATGTTCCGGAACTGGTGTTTATAAGGAAGGGGATAATTGCTCGAATACCCGTCGATCGTCCACATGCCATTGTATTGGGCCACCGCCGGCGGAATGCCGATACTCGCTACGCGGTAGGTGTCTACCGGCTTGCCGATGGCCGTTTTGATATTGTCGAACATCCGCTCGGCATAGTAATCCTCGTAGGTGAAGATGTAGTGATAGGGAACAATGGAGACGAATTTTTTGACGAAGCGTTCGTAATAGGTGGGCTGGTAGGCGAAACAAACCGCAAGCTGCATGGTTGCAACAACGATCAAAACGCGATGCCGGTATCGGGGAACAATCAATAGCAATGCCTGCCCTGCCGCAATGTGCCAGAGCATTTGCAGAAAGATATGAAACCTTTCCAGGCTGAACATACGCAGCAGATCGGAGCTGTTCCGGAGGTCCACCAGCGGCTCCCAGTTCAGGATCGCAATGTAAAAGCAGATAAGTGTAATAATGCCCAGCGTAATAGTAATGCCCCGCGGTAATTCCCTTTTGCGAATAACATGTAACGCATAAACCAGGCACACAAACGGCAGGAGCACGAACGTATGTAGCGACAACGCCACATCGACATTGCCGAGCAGGAAGTACCGGGCAAATATTTTAAAGCAAACACCCAGCGGCACCGGAAACCGTCGCATCTCCATCCGGTGTGAAACAAATCCTTCCCCTCCGAGTAAATTCTGTATCAGGTCGACCTTCGTGACCAAATACACGCCCAGCAAGATTGCAAACGCCAGAAGCAGTCGTTTAACCGGACGTTTTTGAACAATGTCATAGCCAATCAACGCTCCGAATGCAGACAGAATGAATACCCCGGCTGACTGGAAATTGGAGGTAAATGGAAACGCCGCCAGGATCAGCCAGTTCCAGATGGCCGGGCTTTCTTTGCGAATATTCAGGACGGTAAATACCAGAAGCGGCTGGCCCGCAATGCTCAGTCCCCAGGTTGGCAGGAAGGGGGTAAATGCAAATGATAAAGCCAGAAAGGCCGAAACAGGCTCGTTGGCAGCCAAATGCCGCCGACAAAGCAGCCACATGCCGATCAGTGCGACACCGCTGATGAAGACATTGTAGAACTGGAAAGCTGTAAAAGTAGGTAGCAGGAGATTGAGCCAGTAATATACATTATAGGTGCTTACCAGCGTGAATTTCGGCACACCTCCCATAAAAGGCTCGATGATCGCGTACGAGGGCGCCCATGCGTAGGCGTCCTGCGTGGCGAGCCGGTACCATACCACAAACGAATCGAGCGAGTCGAAGGCATTGAAATATGCCCTCTGGCCCAGGAAAATGGTGGGCGCATGATAAAGCAAAAATACCAGCAACAACCCTCTGAGGTAGTAATGCTGGTATTTTGCTTTCATATCGTGGAATTACTAGTTGATCTTCAAAACGGCCATAAATGCTTCCTGCGGAATTTCTACACTACCCACCTGGCGCATCCGCTTCTTACCTTTCTTCTGTTTTTCGAGGAGCTTGCGCTTACGGGAAATGTCACCGCCGTAACATTTGGCCAAAACGTCCTTCCGCATGGCTTTTACGGTTTCGCGGGCGATGATCTTCTGTCCGATGGCTGCCTGGATGGCGATCTCGAACATTTGGCGTGGAATCAGCTCACGTAGCTTTTCGCAAAGTTTTTTACCCCATTCGTAAGATTTCGAACGGTGTACGATAGCTGACAATGCATCCACCGCCTCGCCGTTGAGCATCACGTCGAGTTTCACCATGTCCGACTCCTGGTAACCTGCCAGTTCATAGTCGAGTGAAGCGTAACCGCGGGAGATTGTTTTCAGTTTATCGAAGAAATCAAAAACCACCTCGGCCAGCGGGATGAGGAATTGCAGCTCCACGCGCTCGGCAGTGAGGTAAATCTGGTTTTTGAGGATACCCCGTTTGTCCATACACAGGTTCAGGATCGGGCCGATGTAGTCCGATTTGGTGATGATCTGTGCATTGATGTACGGCTCTTCGATATATTTAATATGGTTGGGCTCAGGCATTTCTGACGGAGCGCTGATATTCAGGATTTTGTCTTTGGTAGTCAAAACACGGAACTGCACGGAAGGTACCGTCGTGATCACGGTCATATCGAACTCGCGCTCCAGACGTTCCTGGACGATCTCCATGTGTAGCATTCCCAGGAAGCCGCAACGGAAGCCAAAACCGAGTGCCGCCGAAGTTTCAGGTTCCCAAACCAATGCCGCGTCATTCAGCTGCAATTTTTCCATTGCCTCGCGAAGCTCTTCGAACTCGCTGGTATCAACCGGGTAAATACCGGCAAAAACCATCGGTTTAACCTCCGAGAAACCTACAATCGCTTCGCTCGCAGGGCGGTCGATATGCGTGAAAGTATCGCCTACCTTCACCTCCTTGGCTACTTTGATACCCGAAATAAGGTAACCAACGTCGCCGCATTCGACCACTTGTTTGGGTATTTGCTGTAATCCCAGCGTCCCGATTTCGTCGGCAATATATTCCTTGCCGGTCGCCATGAACTTCACTTTGTCGCCTTTCCTGATGCTGCCGTTTTTCACACGGAAGATTACCTCGATACCGCGGTACGAGTTAAAAACCGAGTCGAAGATCAGCGCTTGCAGCGGGCCTTCCGGATCGCCGACAGGGGCAGGGATGCGTTCTACAATTGCATTCAGGATGTCCTCAATGCCGATACCTTCTTTACCGCTGGCAGGAATAATGTCGCCGCGGTCGCAGCCCAGCAGATCCACCATTTCGTCCTTGATTTCCTCGGGCATGGCGCCGGGAAGGTCGATCTTGTTCAAAACGGGGATGATTACCAGGTCATGGTTGATCGCCAGGTAGAGGTTGGAGATCGTCTGCGCTTCGGTGCCTTGTGAGGCATCCACGAGCAGCAATGCGCCTTCACAGGCAGCGATCGAGCGGGAAACCTCGTAGGAAAAATCCACGTGGCCCGGGGTGTCGATCAGGTTGAGTATATATTCTTCTCCTTTATAAATGTAGTTCATCTGGATCGCGTGGCTCTTGATAGTGATGCCGCGTTCACGTTCCAGATCCATATTGTCGAGCAATTGCGCCTGCATTTCGCGCTGCGATACAGTTTTGGTAAATTCCAGCAGACGGTCCGCCAGGGTACTTTTCCCGTGGTCAATGTGGGCAATAATGCAAAAATTACGGATTTTCTTCATGAAAGTTGTTCCTATTCCAATGCTTTGAATATATAGTTCAGGTCAAAGCAATCACAAAATTACGAGGGTAATTAATATTTCAAGATGTTTTCAAACAGAAGTTCAAACTAAAAATGACAAGCGTGCTCACACACCTGCGGGCGAAGGCGCTCGTCTTGCGTGCTTCCGCTGCGGCCAGGCGTAAAGCCAATACGCCGCGACTACGACTGAGGTCAGGGGAATTAATTGGCCATAGCGCACCATAGCGGCAGTCAGAACGGTCATGGACAACAGCATAGCAGGGTGTGCCAGGTAATGCAGGCCGGTCCTCAGCCAGGAGGTTAGCGACTCCTTTGCATCACCTGCGCAGGGATTCATTTGTCGATTAAAATCCAGCCACGTCAACCATTTAGCCAGCACGCTACTGTGCAAACGGTTATCGTAAGCCAGGCGCCGCGGCCATGTGAGCAAAGAGCCATAGGCGGTAACCAGCGCGAAGAGAAACGGCCCGAATGTCATTTGCATTAATAACACCATCGGCAAATGCAGAACAAGCGCCAATAGCATTGCATAAACGATAGTCGCCCGGCGAAGCAGGAGGATAGCAATACTGATTTGTAATACAATCACTCCTATGCCCATCATTTGTGACAAAAAACCACGGGGGAAAATGCTGGCAGCCTCTATATAGGATGCGATCTGATGTTTGGTTACCAAAAGTGTCTCCATACTGGCGCCGGTCCACCAGTCGGGATCGAAAACCTTGTTCAGGTCGGCGCCCAGGTAGAGCACCGCGAGTTGGAAACGGATCAGGTCTGTTCCCGTAACATGGTTGCTAAGCCCGGTGCACAGGAACACACAACCCGTAAAAAGGTGGGCCACGGAGATGCATATCTGGCAGGAAAGGAGCCCGGTGACGAATGCCAGACCGACGCACAGTGCGCCAAAACGTACAAAGCGCGAAAACAGGAGCAAGCCGATGCCGCTCAGGAACAGCAACCTGACGCCCATATTGAACTCCTCGTCGGTGCCCAGTTCGCCCAGCCACTCAATGAGCGGGTAGAACCTGCCGCCGCCCTGGTTGCCATTGAAGGGAAACTCTCCCGTCAAAAGCAGATAGATGGCCAGCATTCGCACTGCGAGCACGAGCTCGGGTACGACGGCCTTTCCCATAACATAGAAAGGATTAAGATGGCGCATAGTGCTCAACGGCTGGCTTTCCACAGATACGTTTGTTCCGGTGCCCCATTACGGCGATAAGAAATCCTGACGCTGTCGGGGTGAGTAGGAGCTTGTGCTTCTACCGAAGTGACAAGCCGCCTGAGATTACCCGGCGCATGTGCCTCCCATTGAGTTTGGGCTAACCCGTAACGGGCCTCGACGGCCTGCCGGCCCCAGGTAACGCCATTCTGGAAAGCGTCAATGCGGTAGAAGACCTGCGTAGTATGCGGCGCCCAGGAGATTGTCCGGGTGTCCTGGGTAAGTTCATACAGTGTGTTAGTGACCTGGGCCGATAGGAAGAGTATTCCGGGAAGCCATTTTTTAAAAGATGATGAAGTCATGAGTGCATGATAGATTTACGGATCATAGAGCTATTTTGAGTTGCCGTATTTTCTCGTAAAAGTTAATGAAAAGAGTATTAACCAAAATATTTAATCATTTGATTAAATATTTTGGTTAAATCGAAGATAACGTTACCTTTGAAGCATCAAACGGAAATTGACTGATGGCGAAAGCAAAAAAAGCGGAGTTGGACCTGAGCACGGAAGAGAAGATCAAGGAGGCGGCGGGCATCGTATTCACCAAAAAGGGATACGGGAATGCGCGTACGAGGGATATTGCCGAAGAAGCGGGTATTAACCTGGCGCTGCTGAACTACTATTTCCGCAGCAAGGAAAAGCTTTTTCAAATTGTGATGGCCGAGCGGATCGACAAGTTGTTCGGCGTATTGGGGCCGGTTCTCAATGACGAGTCGACGACATTAGAAGAGAAACTGGAAAAGATCACGGAGAGCTACATTAATATGCTTCTGGAACATCCCGATCTGCCGATTTTCGTGCTGAGTGAAATCCGCAACAATCCCGAGCAGCTTTCAAACCGGTTTCAGGCCCGGAAGCATCTCACGGAATCGGTTTTCATCAAGCAGCTCGTAGAGCGCAGAAGTGATATTAACCCATTTCATTTTCTGATGAACCTGCTGGGAATGAACTTGTTTCCGTTTGTCGCAAAGCCGGTGTTGCAACCGATCCTGGGCAATGAAGACATATACCGGCAACTGATGGAGCAGCGTAAAAAGCTGGTTCCGGCGTGGATGAAACTGATGTTGGATCAGGGTTAACCGCCCTATTTTTTTGAATAGAAATTAATCAAATGATTAAATAAATCGAATAAATAAAATGATTAATGGATTCAGAATGCCATTGGTGATCAGTGTTTTTGCGCTGATAACCACGTGCCTAAGAGCGCAGGACGGGCCACTGACGATCCGGGAAGCTTACCGGCTCGCCCGGAAAAACTACCCGATGATCAGGCAGCAGGGGCTGATCGAAAAGGCCCGGGACTACTCGGTGAGCAATGCCGCAAAGGGCTATTTGCCGCAGCTTATGGTCCAGGGGCAGGCCACGTACCAGTCGGCGGTGACGGAATTTAAACTGCCCGTTTCGATCCCTGGTGTAGAGTTTCCAAGCATTAGCAAAGATCAGTACAAGGTTTACGGCGAGTTAAACCAGGCGGTTTACGACGGAGGCAACGTCCGTACACAGGTACGCTCGCATGAGGCGAACGCGCTGGTGGAATCCCAAAAGCTGGAAGTGGAATTATACAAGCTCAACGAGCGGGTGAACCAATTGTTTTTCGGCGTATTAATGCTCGACGAGCAGCTGAAACAAAATGATTTGCTGAAAAAGGATATCAACCTGGGGATTCGTAAAGTGCAGGCGCTCATCGACAACGGGACCGCATTCAAAAGCAATGCGAATACTCTGAAAGCGGAATTACTGAAAGCCGACCAGCGTGCCATTGATCTGAATGCGAGCCGGAAAGCATACCTGGAAATGTTGGGAATGCTGACAGGCCAGTCATTGGGCGATTCAGCAGTGCTGGAAAAGCCTGCGGGCCTGGTGGCGGGAGGCGATATTAACCGGCCGGAACTCAAACTTTATGACGCCCAAAACCGTAGCCTGGATGTGCAATCACAACTGCTGGACGTTCGCAACCGCCCGAAACTCAACTTTTTCTTCCAGGGAGGTTACGGCCGGCCCGCATTGAATATTCTTAGCAATGGCTTCAATCCGTATTACATTACCGGACTGCGGCTGAACTGGTCACTTTCCGGATTATATACCATTAAGAAGGACCGGGAGCTGATCCGCAGCAACCGGGATGCCATTCAGCTTCAAAAGGAGACATTTCTTTTCAATACCAATCTGGTAGCCAAACAGCAAAGCGCGGAACTCGATCGTTTCAGCCAGTTGCTGAGGACGGACGATGAGATTATCACGCTCCGCGAAAGCATTAAGACCACAGCCGCGGCCCAACTCGAAAACGGCGTGATTAACACCAACGACTTCCTGCGTGAAGTGAATGCCGAAGATCAGGCGCGGCTGAGTAAGATCCTGCACGGTATTCAGCTGCTGATGTCGCAGTATAGCCTCGATAACACGCTGGGTACCCATTTTGAATAAGCATTTAAATACAAACACATGAAAACATATTCTTATCTGATCATATTGGCTGCGGCGATAGCGGCCTGTAATGGAAAAGAGAATCTCTACGATGCTTCGGGGACATTCGAGGCTGTGGAAACGATCGTTTCCGCCGAGGCAACGGGCCGCATTATGGCGCTGGACCTGGAAGAAGGCCAGCAGCTGAAAGCCGGGCAGACCGTGGGATATATTGATAGTTTACAATTGTCGCTGCGCAAAAAGCAACTCGAAGCGCAAATCAGGGCTACTGGCAGCCGCCTGCCCGACATTGCGGCGCAGACAAATGTTTACAAACAGCAGATCGCTGTGTCGCAGGTGCGGCTAGATAATCTGCTCCACGAGCAGAAACGTGTTCAGAACTTGCTTAAAGCCGATGCGGCTACACCTAAGCAACTCGACGATATCAATGCGCAAGTTGAAGAATTGCAAAAGCAGCTGGACGTAATCCGTAAGCAGGACGCCGCGCAAACGTCGGTTTTGAAAACGCAAACATCCGGCTTGCGGGCGGATGTGCAGCCGCTGGTTGCCCAGATCGAGCAGATTAACGATCAGCTTGCCAAAACGAGGATTGTCAACGAAGTGAATGGTACCGTGCTGACGAAATACGCGGAGGCAAATGAAGTCGCCGCGGCAGGGAAGCCTCTGTACAAAATCGCGGATCTCTCCACAATTATTCTGCGCGCCTATCTGACGGGAGACCAACTGACGGGCATTAAGCTCAATCAGCAGGTAAAAGTGCTCGTGGACAGTGCCGGCGGCCAGTACCGTGAGTTGCCCGGGACGATCGAGTGGATCAGCAGCAAGGCGGAATTTACCCCCAAGACCATTCAGACAAAGGACGAACGCGCGAACCTGGTTTACGCGGTGAAGATCCGGGTAAAGAATGACGGATATCTGAAAATAGGCATGTACGGTGAAGTCGCGCTGAAATAATGGAAGCGGTTGTTGTCAAAAATCTGATCAAAACTTACGGCACGGATAGAGCTGTGGCGGTAGATGATGTGTCGTTTTCCGTCAATAAGGGCGAGCTTTTCGGGTTGATAGGGCCCGACGGCGCCGGCAAGACCAGCATTTTCAGGATGCTGACCACGCTCCTGCTGCCCGATGGCGGCTCGGGGAGTGTAGACGGGTATGACATCGTGAAGGATTTCAGGCAAATACGCAGTACGGTGGGGTATATGCCCGGTAAATTTTCGCTCTACCAGGACCTGACTATCGAAGAAAACCTGCATTTCTTCGCTACCGTTTTCGGTACGACGATTGAGGAAAACTACCATTTGATCAAAGACATTTACGTACAGATCGAGCCTTTTAAAAACCGGCGTGCGGGAAAGCTGTCCGGTGGGATGAAGCAGAAACTGGCATTATGTTGTGCATTGATCCACAAACCCACCACATTATTTCTGGACGAACCTACCACGGGTGTCGACCCCGTTTCGCGAAAGGAGTTTTGGGAAATGCTCAGGAGGTTGAAAGAACAGAACATTACGATCCTCGTTTCGACGCCCTACATGGACGAAGCCTCTCTTTGTGACCGCATTGCATTGATTCAGGGTGGTAAAATACTGTCTATCGACAGGCCCAAGAATATCGTAAATAACTATCCCGACCGGCTGCTGGCCATTAAGGCCAACGAAATGTACCAATTACTGAAAACCCTTGAAGCGCATCCGGACATTCTGAACAGTTACGCTTTCGGCGAGTACGCACATGCAGTGCTACGCGACGCAGATACGGACACGCGCCCATTGCAGGCATACCTGCGAGAGCGCGGACTTACAGGCGTGGAGGTGAAAGAGGCCGAGGTAACAATCGAGGATTCATTTATCAAATTATTACATTAAAAACCGCCATGATGCAGGACGATAAAGTGATAGTCTGCGAGAAGCTTACCAAGCGGTTCGGGGACTTTATAGCCACCAACGAAATTACATTCGACGTACATAAGGGGGAGATTTTCGGCTTCCTCGGCGCAAATGGCGCCGGCAAAACCACTGCCATGCGCATGCTATGCGGCCTTTCTGCTCCCAGTTCTGGCAAGGCGACCATTGCGGGGTATGATGTGTACACGCAGACTGAGCAGATCAAGAAGAATATCGGCTACATGAGCCAGAAGTTTTCGCTTTACGAAAACCTGACGGTGCTGGAAAACATCGAGTTTTTCGGGGGCATTTACGGTCTTTCCGACGAGCGTATCAAATCCAAAACCGAAGAATTACTTCAAAGGCTAGGGCTGAAAAGCGAAGCGAACAAGCTGGTAGGATCGCTTCCGCTCGGCTGGAAACAGAAACTTTCTTTCTCGGTGGCTGTGTTGCATGATCCCAAAATTGTGTTTCTCGACGAGCCTACGGGCGGGGTAGACCCCGTGACCCGCCGGCAATTTTGGGACATGATCTACGAAGCCGCCGATAGCGGCATTACCGTTTTCGTGACCACGCATTACATGGACGAGGCCGAGTATTGCCATCGTATATCGATCATGGTGGATGGAAAAATGGAAGTCCTCGACACGCCGGCAAACCTGAAAAACAGCTTTCATGTGCGGTCGATGGACGAAGTGTTTTACCAACTCGCGCGCGGCGCAAAAAGAGGGGACTAGTCATGAAACAGTTTCTCGCCTTTGTCAGAAAGGAATTTTACCACGTGCTCCGCGACCGCCGCACGCTGCTGATCCTGTTTGGGATGCCCATCGCGCAGATATTGATATTCGGCTTTGCATTGACCAACGAGGTGAAGGATTCCGAAATCCTGGTGGTGGATTATGCCAGAGACAATGCCTCGCAGGAACTGCTGACGAAGATCGGTTCGAGCCGGTACTTCGACATCCGGCAGGCTGCGTTGAGCCACAGCGAAATATTGAGTACGTTTCAGAAGGGGAGGATCAAAGCTGTGGTAGTATTTCCAGCCAATTTTAACGAGGATTTACTACACCAGAATAAGGCGCAGATCCAGATCATTACCGACGCCAGCGACGTCAATACCGCGAATATGGTCACCAATTACCTGTCGTCGATCATCATGGATTACCAGAACCAGATTAATCAGAACCTGGAAATTCCCTACCGTATTACATCCGAGGTGCGAATGCTCTACAATCCGCAGCTCAAAGGCGCGCATGGTTTCGTACCAGGCGTGATGGCGCTGGTGCTGCTGCTGGTTTCGGTGATGATGACCGCCATTTCTATCGTCCGGGAGAAGGAAACCGGTACGATGGAAATCCTGCTCGTGTCGCCATTCAAGCCGGTGCTGGTGATATTTGCCAAGGCATTTCCTTACCTCGTTTTGTCGCTCGTGAATGTGACCGCGATATTGCTGCTCAGCGTTTTTGTGCTGGACTTGCCGGTGAAAGGAAGCGTGGCACTGCTGTTTGCGGAAAGCACATTGTTTATTGTCACCTGTCTGGCGCTGGGTATTTTCATATCCATCAAAACTTCCTCCCAACAAATCGCCATGCTTATCTCGCTGATGGGCATGCTGTTGCCGACGATGATGTTCAGCGGTTTTCTGTTCCCGATCGAGAATATGCCCGTGCCATTGCAAGTCATTTCCAACATTGTGCCTTCCAAATGGTTTTACATTATCGTCAAATCGATCATGATCAAAGGGTTAGGATTAACCGAGCTTTGGAAAGAAACACTGATTTTGTCCGGTATGACCGTATTTCTGCTGCTGGTCAGTTTGAAGAGTTTTAAAATCCGTTTGCAATGAGGACATTACGATTTTTGTTACGCAAAGAATTCAGGCAGATTTTCAGGGATAAGGCCATTGTGGCAATGATCTTTTTTATGCCGCTGGTGCAGCTGATAATCATGCCGCTGGCAGCTGATTATGAGGTGAGGAATATCAATTTATCGGTCGTCGATCATGACAAATCGCCCTATTCCCAGAAACTGATTGCTAAAATTGTCGCATCCGGCTACTTCCGGCTCACGGGTTACAATGCGTCATTCAAAGAGGCATTTAGCCTGATTGAATCCGATAAGGCTGATCTGATCCTCGAAATCCCGCATGATTTTGAAAGAAACCTGATCCGGGAAGATCACGAAAAGCTTTTTGTGGCCGTCAACGCGATTAACGGTACCAAGGCGAGCCTGGGCGGCTCTTATTTAGGAACTATAATCGGGGATTTCAATGCAGACATCCGGATGCAGCTCGTCACACCGCCGCGGTTTAGCCAGTTTCCTGTGATCGACGTGGTGGCCTCGAACTGGTTCAATCCGGTTTTGAATTACAAGGTATTTATCGTCCCGGGCATTCTGGCGATCCTGATCACAATGGTGGGCGGGTTTTTGTCCGCACTGAACATCGTGCGGGAAAAGGAAATCGGGACGATCGAGCAGATCAACGTGACGCCGATCAAAAAGCACATTTTTATATTGGGTAAACTGATCCCTTTCTGGGTGCTGGCCAATATCGTTTTCACAATAGGTCTCCTGGTAGCACGGTTTGTGTACGGGATCGTACCGGTCGGCAGTTTGCTTACGCTTTACGCATTCATTTCCGTGTATTTGCTGGCCGTTTTGGGTTTTGGCTTACTGGTATCGACGTTTTGTGATACCCAGCAGCAGGCGATGTTCATCATGTTCTTTTTCATGATGCTGTTCATACTGCTGGGAGGTCTGTTCACGTCGATCGACAGTATGCCAGACTGGGCCAAGCTGATCACGCGTGCTAACCCGGTGCGCTACATGATCGAGGTAATGCGGATGGTCGTACTTAAAGGCAGTAGCTTCAGGGACGTGCTGCCGCATGTCGGGGTAGTTACATTGATGGCAGTAATTCTTAATGGCTGGGCCATTCTGAACTACAAGAAAACCAACTAACGATTCCACAACCCCTAACCATCCTTGACTACACCTGACCATCACTTGACTACCTCTGACCATCCCTGACTATTCCTGCCCCAACTAACCCATCTCGACCATCGCCTTAATCACCCCGTTAGCCGGATCGAGCCAGCTTTCGAACTGATCCTTCACCTGCCCGAACGTTACGCGGTGGGTGATATAGGTTTTAGGATCCACCAACCCGTTTTTCATGCTATGGATCACATGCTCAAAATCGGTGCGGGTGGCGTTGCGGCTGCTCATTAATGTCGCCTCGCGCTTGTGGAATTCAGGGTGGCTGAATGCGATTTCGCCTTTTTGCAAACCTACCAGCACATATTTCCCTCCATGAGCCAGATAGGCGAAAGCCGTGTTAATAGCGCGTAAATTGCCGGTCGCGTCTATGACGACGGTGGGCATATCACCGTTTGTGATTTCGGCCAACCGTCCGGCGACATCCTCATGAAGGCCATTGATAGTATGCTCCACGCCGACGCGGTCACGGCAGAATGCCAGGCGCTGATCGTTAATATCCAGTGCGATCACCTTTCCACCGGCAATGCGGGCAAATTCCATGGTTCCCAAGCCAATCGGGCCTGCACCGACCACGAGCACAAACTCATCCTTACGCACATCAGCGCGGCGCACGCCGTGCGCGCCTATCGCGAGCGGCTCCACAAGCGCGAGTTCGTCGAAGCTCAAGCCGTCCCCGTGCACAAGCGAATAGGAGGGGACGGAGAGGTATTCCACCATCCCGCCGTCGATATGCACGCCCGACACTTTCAGGCTGGCGCAGCAGTTAGGACGGCCATTTCGGCATGCAACACATTTGCCGCAGTTGAAATACGGAACAAATGTTACTGCCTCGCCTTTCACAAAACCCGGCGCATCCGTCTCGATGATCTCGCCCGCCAGTTCATGGCCAAGTATTCTTGGGTAATGAAAGAAAGGCTGCGTTCCCTCATAGGCATGCAAATCGGTGCCGCAGATTCCTATTCTTTTGATTTTCAATAAGGTGTGTCCCGGTGTGGCTACCGGTGCCTCGGCTTGTTCGTAGGAGAACGAGCCGGGCGTGGTACAAACGAGTATTTCCATGGATCGGTATCAGGAATTGGCCAGGGCGCGATCGAGGTGGACATAGCCGCCGTCGACGTAGATGAGCTGTCCGGTCGTGTGGCTGGATCTTTCTGAAAGAAGGAAAACGGTCATGTTGGCGATTTCCTCGGCGGTTGTCATGCGGTTTTCCAATGGGATATTCGCAGTAATCACCGCCAGTTTTTCCTGCGGGTTGGGCAGTGTTTCGATCCACTTCTCATAAAGCGGCGTCCAGCATTCGGCAACGATCACCGAATTAACACGGATGCCGTATTTGAGCAGTTCTACCGCCCATTCGCGGGTCAGTGCATTGCGGCCGCCGTTGGAAGCTGCATATGCCGACGTTCCGCCCTGACCGGTATCGGCAGTTTTGGAACTGATGTTTACGATGGAGCCCTTGGAGGCTTTCAATGCCGGTAATGCGTAATGTGCCATCAGATAATAATGCACCACGTTTTTGTGTAAAGAGGCGATAAAACCGTCGTAGGAGCCGTTTTCAAGTCCTACACCGTCATTTACCCCTGCATTGTTGACCAGACCGTCGATACGGCCATATTTTTCCAAAACGGCGTTAACTGCTTTTTCGGAAGCCTCGGGCTGGGTAAGTTCGGCCGCTACCTGAAAAGATTCTTTACCTGCCGCCGCCAGTGCATCGACTACCTTTTGGTTATCCTCCGCATTTCTGCCTACGATCACGGGGATTGCACCTTCGGATGCCAGCACTTGTACAATGCCCTCACCGATACCTTTGGCACCGCCGGTCACGATGACCACTTTATTTTGAAGTTTTAAATCCATTATGATTAATATAAAGACTTGTAAAAGATAGCTTATCTGTTAATGAGACGTGCCCAGCGTCACACTCTTCACGGAACTGTTACGGATCGCGAAGTATAGTACTACGAGGAAACAGACCGCAGGGACTATGTAAGCTGTTTGAATGGACGAAATATCCGATACTTGCCCCATAATTACAGGGAAAAACGCTCCGCCTACTATCGACATGATTACGAGCGATGAACCGATTTTGGTTTTTTCACCCAATCCGCGGATACTCAATGCGAAGATCGTCGGGAACATGATCGACATGAAGAATTCGACGCCTACCAATGCGTAAACCGAGAACATGCCGTCGGTAAGTACTGCCATAATGAGCAGAATGATATTGGCAACGCTGTAAATCGCCAGCAAGCGGGGAGGTGCGACGAAACGCATCAGGTAAGTACCGATAAACCGGCCGATCATAAATGCAAGCAACGCACCGGAAAGCAGGTACGCAGCCGTCTTTTCATCAATACCAGCCACATGATCGGCGAAACGGATAAAGAAGCTGCTGATACACACCTGCGCACCCACATAAAAGAACTGCGCTGTGGTACCCAGGATCAGGTTTTTTTCGCCCCAGATCGAGCCGCCCGGTTTTTGATCTATGACTTCTTCCTCCTCCTTGATTTCAGGCAACGAGGTCCGCCAGATCATCACCGCGACGAACAGCACGACCAGACCGATCAATATAAATGGAATCTGTACCGATGAGGCTTCCTCATTCAGATAGGCATTTAGTTGGTCGGGGGACATGGCCTGATGTTCAGCTTCGCTAAGCGTTTTACCGGAAAGAATGAATTTTCCGCCCATCAACGGTGCCAAAAATGCCGCCAGGCCATTAAATGACTGCGCGAAATTGAGCCGTTGCGTGGCCGATTCTGGATCGCCGAGTACGGTAATGTAGGGATTGGCCGCTGTTTCCAGCATGGTCAACCCGCTGGCGATCACAAACAATGCAAATAGAAAGAACCCGAAATGCCGCATTTCGGACGCCGGATAAAAGAGAAACGAGCCGGTGGCGAAAAGTAGTAATCCAAAGGCGATACCCGCCTTGTATCCATACTTTTTCATAAAAAGCCCGGCAGGCAATGCGATCAGGAAGTAGGCAATGTAGGAAGCGGAGTCGATCAGCGCGGATTGAAAGTCGCTGAGCTGACAGGCTTTTTTTAAATGCGGGATCAGGATCGGGTTGAGGTTGAGGGCGAAGCCCCAGAGAAAAAACAGTGACGTGATAAGGATGACAGCCAGCCGCGTCTTACGATCGGTCATAAAGGTTAAAAATTAATAGATGCAGGAACGGCTGTAAAGTAAAACAAAACAATGCAAAGGAATTATATTTTTTTACGGGGAAATGCTTCTTTGCCCTACAAACATTCCCATACATTGTTTTGCAAAGGCTGGATTTCAGATGTTCAGCTGCCGTTGGACCTCGTCCTTTTTCCTGCGTGATACTTCGATGCGCGAGCCGTCCGAGAGGATGATGAATTCGTTGTTGTTGCTGATCCGGATAATATGGTCGAGATTGACCAGGTGGGATTTATGGGTTCGGATGAAACGGAACTTGGCCAGCATATCCTCGAAATGCTTCAGTGTTTTGCTCGCGATGAATGGCCGTTTGTTGATCAGATGGATGATCGTGTAATTCCGGTCGGCTTCGAGGCGAAGAATTTCATGTACCAAAAAGAAGAAAACGCCCTCGCTCGAAGGTACCGCCAGCCGGAAATCCTTCATGTCCCGTTTATCAATGTTGGCGGCCAGGTTCTCGAACAGCATTTTACGCTGCCGGGCACTTTCGTTCTTGGTGGTGTGGCGTTTCACCGCCTCTTTCAGGTCTTCCGGACTAATGGGTTTCAGGAGGTAGTCCAGCGCACTGAACCGTATCGCCTGAACGGCGTACTGATTATGGGCTGTAATGAAGATGACATCGAAGTCGGGATTGTTGGGAAGCTGTAAAAAGTCGAACCCGTTCTGGTGAGGCATCTCCACGTCCAGAAAAACCAGATCGGGCTGATAAAATTCCAGTACGCCCCTGGCTTCTTCCACGGATGCGGCAGTCCGTACCTCGGTGATTTCGGGTACAAAACTGATGATAAGCTGGTGCAAAACATTGCGGGCCCTTGGCTCGTCGTCGATGATCAGCGCTTTTATCATAGTGGGTATGGTGTTAAAATACCTTGTGAATGCAGCTCACCCGGCTGCGATTTTTTCACAAAGTATGATAACGGGTACAACCGAGCTTATTCCAATGTCCGTATGGTACCAAACGGTTATTGAAAGGAACGGCAGTCCTAAACCAACCCGATTTTGTGTGCTTTTGAAGGCGGATTTTAATGCGCCTGACTTTCGTAGCCGACCGGTTTTTTCTGAAAACTGTAAATCAGGTAGAAAAGCGCCGGCAGGATCAGAACACTGCCCAGTAACAATGCCCATGCCAGCGCCTCGATCGTCTTTTCCTGACCGGCGTGCTCAGTGAGCGACAAATAGCCGCCGCCTTTCAGAATAACGATATTGGGAAAATGCCTGAAAGTCGTGGTAAGGAGGATCATGGTCACCTGGAAACCCGCCAGCGGCCGCAGCAGCCCAATTTTTCCCTGATACAATAAAGTCCACATCCAGATCAGCGAGAGCGTAGCGGAAAGGATGGCAATGCGTCCTGTCCAGTTTCCGAAAACCCAGTCGAACAGTGGAATATGTTCAAACCAGGCGGCAGCAAACACCAGCGCACCGCAGATAACCGCCGCGATATTGAAAAACTGTGCCTTATGGGCAAACCGTAAGCGCTCATGCTCGACATCGGTTTCGCCGATGAGGTAAACCGATGCCAGAAAACCGCAAATCGATACGGTGAATAGTCCTACCGTGATGGCAAACCAATGCAGCCAGCTGAAAATGTAGGCATCGGCAAAAGAACCGGCCTGAGGATCGATATGTCCGGATACCGCGCTGCCCGCAATGATCCCCAGAAAAAGCGGCGTGGTGAAGCTGGAAATCGCAAAAATCGTATTATAAAGGTGCTGCATATCGTCAACCACCGCATCATAATGCCGGAATGTGAACGCCGTGCCCCGGGCGATAATGCCTATCAACATGACGGTAAGCGGAATGTGCAGGTTCACCGACATGGTAGAATAAATCACGGGAAACCCGACGAACAGGATCACAATCGCGATGATCAGCCACATGTGGTTCGCTTCCCAAATTGGTCCGATGGCCGAATACAACGTTTTACGTGTAACCTGCTTGTTTTTCTGCGAAGTAAAAAGCTCAATGATTCCCGCGCCAAAATCCGCCCCGCCCAGCAGCAGGTACAGCAGGATGGAAGTCCAGAGGTATGTGATGACGACGTATAGCATTGTTAATGACTGAATGATTGAGTGACTGAATGATTGAGTGACTGAATAAGTGAATGGGTGAATGAATTTTGAATGACTGGATAAAAATCAGGTATTGTCAAGTGTGGTCAGGAATGGTCGGTTGTTGTATTTATTATTGATATTGACAATTCACGACTGCTTCTGACCCAATGACTATATTCAATCATTCAATCATTCAGTCATTCAAAATTCATTCAACATCGTACAACCTCCCAACCATCTTAATCTGCCGGTACAGCATGAAAACTACAAATGCTGCCAGCGAGACGTAAATGGCTGTAAATAGATAAAATGAATAGGCAATGCCGGGCATCGGGGTAACGGCATCGGCGGTGCGCATGATGCCGTAGATGATCCACGGCTGGCGGCCTACCTCGGTTACGGTCCAGCCGGCTTCAACGGCTATGAAACCCAGTGGAGTCGCTGTGGCGAACAGTTTCAAAAGCCAGCGCTCCTGCAACCACTTTCGCTTTTTCCATAATGCCGTAAAGTAGAGGATGGAAACGAACATCATGGCCATACCCATTCCAACCATAACCTGGAATGCATAATGTGTTACCGCAACGGGCGGATGGTTTTCCTTAGGAATGCGGTCGAGGCCGGTTACTTCCGCCGTGAAATCGCCGTGCGCCAGGAAGCTCAGGAAACCCGGAAGCTTTATGGCGAAATCGACCTTTTTTTCTGCTTCATTGGGAATGCCTCCCACAATCAACGACGCCGATTTTTCGGTGTGAAAATGGGCTTCCATCGCTGCCAGCTTTGCAGGTTGCCGGATCGCCACGTCCTTGGCGGAAATATCGCCGCTTAATGGCTGCACGAGCGCCGCTGCACAGCCGAATACTGCCGCGATCGTGAAGGATTTGGTATGGAAAAGAACATTGTTCCCTCGCAGGATCATGAGCGCATGCACCCCCGCCACCGCGAAGCCGGTTGCGGCGAACGCAGCGATCGTCATGTGCAGCGCCTGCGAGAACCAGGCTTCATTGAACATCGCTGCAATGGGGTCTATGTTAAGGTATTGGCCATTTAAATGTTCAAAACCCGCAGGGCTGTTCATCCACGCGTTGGCCGCGACCACGAGTATGCCAGACGCCAGTCCGCTTACACCCACGACCACTCCGGTGAACCAATGGAACCATGGATTGAACCGGTCCCAGCCATAAAGAAAAAAGCCCAGCGCGATCGCTTCAATAAAAAATGCCGTTCCTTCCAGGGAAAACGGCATTCCGAAAATAGGCCCGGCGTGTTTCATAAACTCCGGCCATAAAAGCCCAAGCTCAAAAGAAAGCACCGTACCCGAAACCGCGCCGGTTGCGAAGAAAATGGCAACCCCTTTACTCCAAGCCTTGGTGACGTTTTTGTAGATGGTCTGGCCGGTTTTGAGATAGTAATAATGGGCCACGGCCATGAAGAACGGCATGACCATTCCGATACAGGAAAATATGATGTGGAAGCCCAGGGAAAGGGCCATTTGGGATCTGGCGGCTATGAAGTCGTTCATGGGAATAGATTTACTGAAAAATACCTTTTTCGGGTTAGGAACAGCTGCCAAAGGGTATTTCAAAACTAGTCAAGACTTTCTAGAACAACCATCATTTGTGCTAAAATGATCGGTTTTCTGGTCTTTTTTTATCAAAATGTTTCTAGTGTTAAAAATAACCATGAACACGGTGAAAAAAATCATTGCCCTACTGCTATTGCTGGCGGTCGGCGCCCATGCACAGTTCAAACAACCGTGGCTGATCGACGCCAGGCATATCAAAGTCGATACCCTGCTGTGGGACTTGAATGAGCTCAGCGCCGCGCCGCAGTCGCGCTGGCTCGATGACACCAGCACCGTGCGATCGCTATTGTACAAAAGCGTTGATTTCGAAGGCAAGCCGACGGAGGTGTTTGCCTACTATTCCAATCCGGATATTGTCGCCGGTCGCCCCGCGACCAACCAGAAGTTCCCAGGCCTGGTGCTCATCCATGGCGGAGGCGGGAAAGCATTCCGCGAATGGGTGGAGAAATGGGCGAACGAAGGTTATGCAGTGATTGCGATGGATCTGTCGGGTAATGGCGCTGATGGTAAGAAGATAGAGCAACCCGGGCCGGAGCAGTCGAATGAAAACAAGTTTCAGAAGATCGAAAAAGGCAATTTGAAAAATGTGTGGACCTACCACGCGGTGGCGAGCTCTATTCTGGCGCATTCACTGCTGTTGAGCTTTCCCGAGATCGATCCGCTCCGCACGGGCGTGACCGGCATTAGCTGGGGAGGTTATCTTACCTGCCTCGTGGCGAGTCTGGATAGCCGCTTCATCGCCGCCGCGCCGGTTTACGGCTGTGGTTTTTACGATGAATCGGACGTTTTCAAACAAAATCTGAACGCATTGTCGCCTGGGGCGAAAGCAGGTTGGATGAAGTTCTTTGACCCGTCGGCTTACCTGTCTTATTCAAAGCCGTCTATGTTTTTCATCAATGGAAATAAGGATAAGCACTATAATGTTGGCCCCTATATTAAGACCTATCAGTTAAGTAAAAACAAACAAGTATGCATTATTCCTGATATGCCCCATAGCCATAAGGACGGTTGGGCACCTGCTGAGATACGTACTTTTTTCGATGGTGCATTAAATGGTAATCCTCGCCCGTTTGTGACGGCGAGTACCATTAGTTTGGATAAAAATCAGCTAACGGTTATCCTAAAACCTACCTCGGGTAAGCAGGTAGCTTCTGCCGAGTTTTACTATACCAATGATGTGACTTCCGACAACGAGCACCGCGTATGGAGCTATGTCCCATCCACGATCAATGAAGATACACAGACGATCGTCCAGCCGGTTCCAAAAGAAGGGTATAAGTATGCTTTCTTCTATTTGAAGGATACCGATGGGATTTCTGGGACGACGGTGTTTTTGAAGGACGGGAGGGCGGATTAGTGTGCTGGTTGTTTTTTCTGTGTTATTTTGCTAATTTTATTTGCAGAAAATCGCATAATGATATGCTGGGAATCATAGAAGACTATAAGGAGCTAAGGCAAAATCTCGGATTGCTGATTGATAAGTCTGGATACCGGAATGCTTACATTGCGGATAAAGTGGGGATTCCTGCTTCCAATTTTTCGCAAAAGAAGAAACGCGGTAACTGGTCGCTTGAAGAAATGGAGCGGGTTCTGACCGTTATTGAAAATCAGGAGCTCGAAGATTTGTTTTTACTGGAAATAATCAAGCAAAGAGATAAGGGTGACACCATTACCTACGAGCAGTTCCGTAAAGAAATGGGATGGAGCTGATTTTAGAAAAATCTTTTTTGAGAGAATTGAAGCGCTGTCCTGTCTTTGTTCAGAAACAGGTAGATAATGTATTAGAAAGCATTGTTCGAGCAACTGACATTACGCATGTTCCCGACTGTTCGGTAATACAGGGTAAGGGAAATAGAGTATATTACAGGATCAGAATTGGAGGGTATCGCATTGGTTTGAAATATGGAAATGGGTTTATCAAGATTGTAACAATCATGACTATTCAGTCGAGAGGAGATATTTACAAAAAATTTCCTCCCAAATAAAACTAGGTCTCTTCATCCCCACTACTCTCAACTTGCCGCTTCTCGGCCAACCGCCGCTTCACAATATCCCCGGGATATTTCAACGCCAGCTCACGAATATCATAAGTAAATTCCTTGAAGGTCTCTTCCCAAACCTCCGCCTCACCGGGTTCGTATTCATAAAAACCATGTGAGTTGAGCACGCCTTTGCCGCCCTCGCGCACGACTTTGTCGATCAGCTCCGGTACTTCGGTACTGTTGTTTAGCGTGGGGAGCAGGTTTTTCATGACTGTATGATAAGCCGGCACGCCGGTCAGGTCCATCCAGCGGAACACCCCGACGAGCGTCATAAAATACCCGGCGTTATTGCGGCAGGAGCGGTCGACGTCCTCAATAGTGGCGTAACCATTCTCGACAAGGCTGATCGCCTCGCGGTACATGGCGTACATGAGGCGGTTAGTGATGAAACCGGCAATATCCTTTCGGACCAGAATAGGCTCCTTGCCCCATAAATGTGAAAGCTCGTAGAGGTATTCACCGTTTTGAATGTCGGTATCGTCGCCGCAAATGATCTCCAGGAAGCGGGTCGTGTGCGCGGGCTCAGTCCAGTGCAGGCCCAGGAACCGCGACGGGTGCAGCGTCAGCTTTTGAAGCTGACTGATCGGAATGGCCGAGGTGTTGCTGGTCAGCAGCGCGTCTGGCGCAATCTCTTTCTCGATCTTTTGATACACCGCATTTTTTATGTCGACGTTTTCGATCGTGCATTCATTAACGAGCTTGCACGGATAGAGTACTGAATAGTCTTCGGTAATGATCAGTTTTCGCAAATAATACTCCGGCTCGTTGTCGATAATCCCGTTTTGCCAGGCATTTTGCAAATGTTCGCGGATTCGGCGTTCGGCATGATCGAGGTCAGCAGGAATTGGGGCCACGGCTGCCACCGGGTGGCCGGCGATCAGCAGGCAGGTCACAATGCTGCACCCCATTAAGCCAAGACCAACAATGCCGACGGGTATTTCATTTGGATTCATTTCAGAAAACGGATTTAGGATTCAATGCGGGAAATATACTGTTAAAAGCGTAGCTTGCCGGCAGGCTACTACAAAAAAGCCCCGAAACCAATGATTTCGGGGCTTATATCGACCTGTTTCAGGATCTAGCGCGACCAGCTGTCCACTTCACGTTCCACTTCTTCTCTGGTTTTGCCGATCTTCTTCTGAATCTTTCCAAGAAGTTCATCTTCTTTTCCTTCTTCATAAAGCAGGTCGTCGTCGGTCAAGTCAGCGTATTGTTGCTTGAACTTTCCTTTGAGTTCGTTCCAGTTACCTTTTACTTGTTGTGTGAATGAGCTCATGATTGTGTGGTTTTTGGTTTGATAATGGCGCCTTTTCAAGCGCTTTGTACATCATCATTTGAAAGAACCATTCCAATGTGAAAACCGGCTCCCGGCGCACATCGGGCATTAATTAATGAGCAAAAATTTACACGGAACGTCCCAAAAACGTGGCTAATTACTTCCAATCAGCTTGTTCAAGCGGACGATGCCCTGTACCATCGAGCGCACCGAATGGTAGTTTACCTTCCACGAATGGCTCATATGCTTCCAGATCGGCTCGCCCTGGCGTGTAAGCAGCGGCAGCCATTCGCCAACCGAATGGTGAATCATTTTATCAAAAACAAACCGATGGGTGGCATCATAAGCTTTCAAATACTTTTCATCGCCGTAAACCCGGTAAGCATCGAGCATCCCGATAATGACCTCGGCTTGCTGCCAGAATTCTTTCTCGCGGTCGTACACCTCGCCTGCATGCGAGCCTTCCACGTACACGCCCCCGAACTCCCAGTCGATGCCATATTCGACGGCGTGGTCGTAAGACGCTTTCAGCTGATCGTGGTATTCGTCATAAGGAATGCCTGCAATATCTAGCGCATGCATGAGCAGCCATGCAAACTCTACATTATGGCCGTAACTGGTATTGTCCTCGGCAGCGCTCTTCACACCGTCCTCAGTGAAGCGGTCCCAACCCCAGATAATATCGAATTTGATCTGCGGCGCCACGGTCCAGTCTTCCCAGAACTGCGGAATGCCCGTCTTATATTGCGGGTGCATGATCTTATTGATGAGCAAACGAATGATTTCAACGAGTTTGCGTCGGTGAACCTGCTTTCCGGACGCTTCATATAACGTGGTGAACGCCTCCATGAGGTGCATATGGGCATCGAGCGTTTTTCGGTCGCCTCCCGCAGCGCCGGGGCCTTTGAGATCCCAGTTGCGGTGGAACATTTCGAAATAACCGCCGTAATAGGTGTCTGCGCCATGTTTTTGTAATAAATCGAAAACCTTTTCAGCATATTCGAGGCCACGCGGATCGCCGGTGGCTAGGGTGTATTCCGCCAGACTGTAAATGGCGAAGCTGTGCCCGTAGACGATCTTTTCGTCGATTTTTACGTTGCCTTTGCGGTCCATCAGCCAGTAAAAGCCGCCATATTCATTGTCCCACATTTTGTTGATCAGAAAATCCACTCCATGGCGGGCAATTTCGGCGTAGCGGCCCTCCCCATAACCTGCGCGGTGGGCCGAGGAAAAGGTATAAACCGTGCGCGTTTGCGCGATCAACGACTTCTCATCTTCACCCGAATCGTTGCCTGCATTGTCGAAATGGGTAATGAAACCGCCGTTTTCCTTGTCCACAGCGCGGTTTTCCCAAAAAGGAAGTAATTCATTGGTCAAATGCTGGCGGATTTCCTCTCGGTAGCTTTTCAATTGATCTACATTCATTGGTCTAAAATATGGTCAGAGTTTTGAAATGGTTGTTGGATATACTTTCATCAGGCCGGCGTCGGCTATTCGGTTCGGGTTAATTATCACTATAAATATTTTTTTATGGAATATTTACTCTGCGAAGGCGCGCGCTAGGGGGCGTATGCTTGCAAATGCTGATCCATACTTCGTAATTCGCAATGAATTCATCAATCCCGATCCCCATGAGTAATTCTGAAATCGTAGAAGTCCTCGAACTAACTGCCAAGCTGCTGGAGCTGCACAACGCCGATCCTTTCAAGATCAAAGGATATTCCGTGGCGGCTTTTTACCTGGATAAATACAAGGAAAGCGAACTGCAATTCATGACCGAGCAGGAGCTCACCAAATTGCAGGGGGTTGGGAAAAGTACCGCCACGAAAATCGCTCAAATAGCGAAGACGGGTACATTCCCCGAGCTGGAAGAGCTGATCGCCAATACGCCGTTGGGCGTGATGGAAATGTTCAATATTAAAGGCATCGGGCCCAAGAAGATCGCCGTTTTATGGCAGGAGCTGGGTATTGATAACCTCCACGAGCTGGAACTGGCGTGTTTGAATGGCACGGTGGCCAAAGTGAAAGGTTTCGGGGCCAATACGCAGCAAAAGATCCTCGATTCGCTGGCATTCCTGAAAGACCAGGCCGGGAAACTGCGCATGGATAAGGCTGAGGCTGCGGCGAACTCGATTATCAATGAATTGAAGAAGACATTTGATCAGGTCGAAGCGGCAGGCGAGGTCAGACGAAAATCGGAGGTGGTGGAGACGATCCGTATCCTGGTAGGAACCGATTCTCCGGCACTGCTTCAAAATACGATCGGCTCCATCGGGCTGCTCGTACAGGATGAGAAGAAGTCCTCGCCATTTGTGTGGCGTGGTAATATCCAGGATGTTGCCGTGGCGATCGAAATCGTGGCGGTGAAACCTGAACGGTTAGTGAACGAGCTTTTCCTCGAAACTGCCGGGGAGGACCACCTTGGATTGACAGGGGCTTCCGGCAACACAATCTGGCGACATGCTTATTATGAAACGGTGAATTCGGAGCAGGCCATTTACGAAAAGGCAGGGCTGCCTTATATTGTGCCCGAAATGCGCGAAGGGGCAGGGGAGCTCGCGTGGGCGGAAACCCGGACGCCCGATCAGTTGGTAACCTGGGACGACCTGAAAGGTATTTTGCATAACCACAGTACGTACTCCGACGGTCAGCATACCCTCGAACAAATGGCGCTCTATTGCCGTGAGCTGGGCTTCGAATACCTCGGCATTGCCGACCACTCTCAGACAGCCACTTACGCGCAGGGATTGAAAGTGGAAGACGTCGAACGCCAGCACGAAGAAATAGCGAGGCTGAATGCACGTTTCACCGCCGAAAACCCCGCTAAACCATTCAAAATATTGAAAGGCATCGAGTCGGACATCCTCGGCGATGGTTCGCTGGATTACCCGGTGGATGTGCTTGCTTCATTCGATTATATTGTTGCCTCCGTGCACAGCAACCTTTCGATGACACTTGAAAAGGCAACTGCTCGCCTGTTAAAGGCCATCGAAAACCCGTATACTACTATTTTAGGCCACCCAACCGGGCGCCTGCTCCTTTCCCGCGAGGGTTACCCAATCGATCACCAGGTGATCATCGACGCTTGTGCAGCCAACGGAGTGGTGATTGAAATCAATGCCTCCCCCTGGCGTCTGGATCTCGACTGGCGATGGATTTCCTATTGCATGGAAAAAGGCGTAATGCTTAGCATCAATCCCGACGCGCACGCTATGGAAGGCTATCTGGACATGCATTATGGCGTAGCAAATGCAAGAAAAGGCGGTCTGACGAAGGATAAGACCTTTAATGCACTGAACCTCGGACAGATGGAGGAATATTTGAAAGGGCGGGCTAGCAAGATAGGTTAACTATTCTTAATGTGTATTTATAATATAGTTATACTATTTTGAGAGTGTACTTATAAAATAGTATAACTATATTTGTGGTATACTTTGAAAATAGTAAAGCTATGTTCGTCACACGCTACGTTTACTCCTCACTTCTCGCGCATTCAACCAAAAAGCAGATCACTGTTCTCACCGGAATGCGACGGACGGGGAAGACTACGCTCTTGAAGCAATTGATGGCACAATGTGACATTCCCCAGAAGCACTATTTCGATTTGGAGCGGATCGATGTGCGTGCCCTTTTTTCCGAACCGAACTATGAAATCATTGTCCAGGCGCTTAGCCGTCAAGGGACGGATTTTTCCAAGAAAGTGCTGATATGCATTGATGAAATTCAGCTGGTACCGAATTTACCAAGTGTTCTCAAATATCTGTACGACAGCTACGATATCAAGTTTATAGTAACCGGTTCGAGCGCGTATTATATGAAGAACCAGTTTTCCGAGTCATTGGCCGGGCGTAAGAAAATCTTTGAAATATACCCACTGACTTTTGGAGAATTACTGGCATTCAAAGGAGTACAAGCAGGTAAGCCTGATGTTCAAAAGGCGGGCAAATTTGTCACTTCTGAATATGAGCGTTTGAAAGGCTACTATGATGAATTCATTGATTTCGGCGGCTTCCCGGAGGTGGTTTTAGCAGATTCAGCGGAGGATAAGCGTGATTTGATCAGTGATATCCTCAGTTCATATATCAACTTTGATCTGACATTGCTTTCTGATATCCGCAATCCAACGAATCTGTATAAGCTTATCAAACTGCTGTCAGTACGCATTGGCACTAAGCTGGATATTTCAAAGCTCACAAGTTTGACGGGAATGGCGCGCCAAACGGTGGAGAATTATCTGGATCTTCTGGAAAAGAGCTATTTGATTAGAACAATCCCAGTGATTGCGAATAGCCCGGACCGTGAAATAGTCAAAGCAAAAAAGATTTATTTCCTGGATAATGGTATCGCATCGCTTGCTGGGGAGCTCAGCAGCGGTTCAAAATTTGAGAATGCAGTTTTTAATCAGTTAATGCATCGCGGCGAAGTCGCTTACTATCAGCTCAAAACCGGGCGGGAGATCGATTTCATTCTCAGTCAGAAGCAATGTTTTGAAGTAAAGGAAACGGCGACAGAGGCCGATTTGAAGAATACGAAGTCGCTGGCTGCAAATCTCGGTATCCAGCAATCATATGTGATCGGCAGACATCCCGTCAAATTATTCGAAGGGTTTATCTGGGGAGGCTTTTTACAATAAGATCTCATTTTAGTTACAAGACTCTGACTTCCAGATCCTTATTCAATATTTCTTCCGGTAAATGCGTCATAATTCCCTCCTGCAATGCACCGATCAGTCGGGCTTTCATTTGCTCGCGGTTGACGACCAGGCATACCTCGCGCGCTGGCTCGGGAAAGCGGAAGTGACGGATGTGTTTCTGACGTTCTTCGGACAGCTCCATAACGGCCATTTCGGGCAGGATGGTGATGCCGCCGTTGCGCTCTACCATCCGGATGAGTGTTTCAATGCTGCCCGAGCGGTAGCTGAAACTGCTGCCGAACTGGCTACTGCGGCTTAGCTCGCACAGGCGCTGTATCTGGGTGCGGAAACAATGGCCTTCTTCGAGCAGCCAGAGCTCATTGGGTTCAATGTCGGTTGGGAGGATATATTGCTTGGAATACAAGTCTGTTTTCTCGGAAACGTAGGCGTAAAAGCGCTCCTTGTACAATGGGATTTCCTGCAAACTGTTTTCTTCGGAGACGGATGCAATAATTCCGACGTCGAGATTGCCCATTTTCAGTTCGGTAATGATCCGGTCGGTGATCATTTCGGAGACGTGGAGTTTAATATCCGGGAAATTGGAGATGAACGGGTTCACGAAATGCGGAAGCAGGTAAGGGGCGATGGTCGGTATCACGCCCACGTGCAGCTCTCCGGAGAGGTCACCATTGAAATGCTTGGCGATTTCATTGATCCTCGACGTTTCCCGCAAAATTACCCTCGCCTGATCGATGATCTCACGCCCGACGCTGGTTGGGACAATCGGCTGTTTTGTCCTGTCAAAAATCTTGACCGACAGTTCCTCCTCCAATTTGCGGATCATCATCGATAGCGTAGGCTGCGTTACATTGCAATGCTCCGCAGCCTGAATGAAATGACGGTGATTGTCGACAGCGACGATATATTCCAGTTGCTGGATGTTCATTGTTTGTTAATGATTTTTATAAATTTCATTTATGCAAAGGTAATAGTTATCACTTTGATTGATTTAATGGAAGAGGAGCTTTTTGTAGTGATTGGTTGGTAACAAGTGACTTCATTTGAATAATCGCAATCCTGTTTAGTTCAATCGCCCGTTCCGCCGCAGGCCTGCCCTGGCCTATCAGCATTGCATTGATGCTTTCCAGGTTCGAAAGTACCACGAGCTGTTCCAGCGTTGCAGAATCGCGGAGGTTACCGCCTTTGTTCAATGATGACCATTCACGGGCGGTCATACCAAAAAGCGCGAGGTTCAGAATGTCGGCCTCCTCGGCATAAATCTTGCCCATCATGACCGGATCGAGCTCTTTCGGGATCAGATTTTCCTTGATGGCGTCTGTTTGAATGGTGTAATTGATCTTCGCCAGGCTGCGCCGTAAGTCCCAGTCGAGTTCCAGGCGGTTGTTTTCTTCATCTTTTAATCTTTGAAATTCTTTGATTAAATAGAGCTTGAAAGACGGAGAAATCCAGGAAGCGAATTCGAAGGCGATGTCCTTGTGCGCAAATGTTCCTCCGTTGTATCGTCCCGGTTTGGAGATTAGACCAATTGAGTTGGTTTTTTGAATCCACTGTTTGACCGTCAGCACGTAGCTGCTACTCCCCGTTTCATTTTTAATGTTACCGAATTCGGTAACATTAAAATTCGGATTGTAGAGCTGTTCCCACAGCCCGATAAACTCAACTGTGAACCTGGTTCTCAACCAGTGTGAAATCACAAGCCCTGTCGCCGCGTTTCTTTGCCGCGCGATGTCCGTTAGCGAGATAAACTCACCCTGTTCTTGTTTCAGTACACCAATCTCCTGATCGTCTACAATTAGTCTTTGATTTTTCATTTGGAAGAATGTTTGGTTGGTACATTCTTCTTTTACGACAAGCGCTGCAAAAAGTAACAGCTTGTAGTAGCATTAAATCCTCATTAAACTTACTTCTTCCAAGCCTTGCCCCGCTTGCATTTCCCTGAGGAATTGTAATTTAGCCCCACTTTAAACTATCACTCACAATAAATACTGTCAACTATGAAAAACCTGAAAGCATGGATGTTGCTGGCCCTGATGGCGGTAGCGACACCGATTTTTGCACAGACTACGGCAGAAAAGCAGAAAACGGAAGCGAAACTGAAAAAGGACGGTACGCCTGACAAACGTTACAAAGAAAATAAACACCTCAAAAAGGACGGTACGCCTGATAAGCGCTACAAAACCAACAAGGCCGATACTACTAAGGCAGTAAAGAAAAAGTAAGAAGTTGAAAACATAACGCCGAATATTTTTCGGCGAAATTTAGGGTAAGCGCCCGACCGGTTGTCAATATATCGTACAACCCGAGTCGGGCGCTTATTTTTTTACATAAACCAGTCGGTGCAATGAATGCAGCCTTAGCGGATGACCACGTAACGGTTTTGAGCAGGGACAGAGAGTCGGAGTTTGAGAGAGTTTTCAAGAAACATTTCAGAGGATTGCACGCCTATGCCTGCACTATTTTGAAGGACGATATCATGGCCGAAGAAATGGTCCAGAATGTGTTTTGCAGGCTGTGGGAGAAGACCGACCACATTGATATCCGCGAATCGGTCAGCGGATATCTGTACCGGTCGGTGTACCATGAGAGCCTGAATTATCTCAAACACCTGAAAGTACGGGATGCTCACCGCGATTACACATTGCAGCAGGAGCAACAGAGTGTCAGCGCTTCCCAGGCCCTCGAACTGTCGGAGCTCGAAACGCGCCTGGACATTGCATTGCGGGAGCTGCCCGAAAAATGCCGGACGATTTTCCAGATGAGCCGGTTCGAAGAATTGAAATACCAGGAAATTGCGGATCGCCTGCAACTGCCCGTCAAAACGGTCGAAAACCAGATGGGAAAGGCATTGCGGCTTCTGCGGGTCAAACTGGCCGATTTCCTTCCGGCTTCCTTTTTACTTTTTTTCCTCAGCTGATCAGTCATGAAAACAGAACACAACCCGAACATAGATGAATTACTGGTGAAGTCGATGCTCGACGAAGCCAGCGTGGCAGAGCAGATCGAGATTAAGCAATGGCTGCTCGACGATGATGATAACCAGCGATATTTCGAACATTTCGAACTGATCTGGAACGAAAGCAAGCGCCTGGCCCGCATGAGTACCGTGGATGAAGATGCCGCCTGGGAACGCTTTAAAACACGAACGAGGGCGAAAGAACCGGAGACCGAGGTGCTACCCATGTACCCCAGGCCAGTATTCCGGATCCTTCGGATGGTGGCTATGGTGCTCATGACAGCCGGCGTTGGCTGGCTGAGCTACCTTTTCTCAACACGCAGTTCGTCTCGTGAAATGCTGACGGTCAAGTCAGGTATGGAAACACTTACCGACACTTTGCCGGATGGCTCGGTCGTGACCCTTAACCGGAAATCGAGCATCAGTTATCCCAAGGATTTCGAAGGGAAAACACGCGAGGTGCAGCTAACGGGAGAAGCATTTTTTGACGTAAAACCCGATAAATCGAAACCGTTCCTCATCTCGGTGAACGACGTGACCGTGAAAGTGGTGGGAACCTCATTTAATGTAAAAGACAATGCAGAGAAAACGGAGGTAATTGTGGAAACGGGTATTGTGGAGGTTTCCAGGGACACGCAACGAGTACGCATTACCCCGAAGGAAGAGGCTACCATAGTAAAGGCAAGCGCGCAAATGCAGAAGAGCGTCACCGCGGACCAGTTTCATAATTATTACCGTACCCGCAGGCTGTTTTGCGACGGTACCCCGCTTTGGCGACTGGTTGAAATCCTGAATGAAGCCTATGAAGCTGATATTGTGATCGGTAGCGAGCGGTTGAGGGACCTGCCCATCAACACCACTTTCGACCAGAACTCCCTTGAAAGCATTTTGGGCGTGGTGAGCGAAACCCTTTCACTCAAAGTTGAACACCGCGGCGACCAGATCATTTTGAAATAGCCTTATCTTTCGGGATGAATCAGAATTCTATATTCCGTACTGTATTAAGGCTGTCTGTGATTTTGGTAATGATCCCGTGCGGGAGTTCTGCACAGCAGATTTTGAATAAACCGGTTGATATCTCCGTAAAGGGGCAGCCGGTTTCTGCTGTTTTGAAATCCATGAGCGAGCAGGGCAAATTCTATTTTTCTTACAACAGCAATCTGATCGCGGGCGACAGCCTGGTTACATTAAATGCTACCCGGCAGCCGGTGCGGCAGGTACTCGACCAGCTTTTTAACAATAGATTTCAGTATAAAGAAAAGGGCGATTACCTGATCATCCTGCCGGCGGTCAGGGAAAAGTCATTTCATATCAGCGGCCTCATTCTCGATGATGAAACCGGGAAGCCGGTCGATTATGCGAGTGTGTATTCACGGCAATTGCTTGTGTCGACACTTTCAGAAAATGACGGCGGTTTCAGGCTGCGCATTAAGGAGCGTGCCTTTCCCATTTATCTGACGGTTAGCAAGGTAGGGTACGGAGATACGACCATGGTCATTAACAGCACCGAGGAGTCGGCGCGCACCATGCGTATCCAGCCTAGAGCCGTGGACCTCGACCCGCTGATCGTCCGTTATTCAGAGGGAGAGTCGACCTGGTTGGGACGGTTGTTTTTGTCCCAGCGCCTGCGCGCGCAGAGCCGGAATATCGGCCGTTTTTTTGTTGCATTGCCGTATCAGGCGTCGCTTACGCCCGGGTTGGGCACACACGGGCGCATGAGCGGGCAGGTAGTCAACAAGTTCTCGCTGAATATAGCGGGGGGATATACAGCGGGGGTCAATGGGGTCGAAATAGCAGGAGGGTTTAATATTTCGAAAGAAAATGTCCGCTATGTGCAGCTTGCCGGGGCATTCAACGTGGTGTCCGGTCACGTGAATGGCGTGCAGATAGCGGGTTTTAGTAATAATGTGCTCGATTCACTGCATGGCGTGCAGATTTCCGGATTTAGCGGCATGGTACGGAAGCACGTCGATGGTGCGCAGATAAGCGGTTTCCTGAGCCGGGCGGGAGGAGGCATTGCCGGTGCACAAGTCACAGGAGCTATCGGACTGATTCGAAATGGGGGCCACGGCGCGCAGATTTCCGGTGGGTATAATCAGGTTCGGGGTATTTTTGAAGGAGTCCAAATCGCCGGTGCGGCGAACAACGCGCGCGACTCCGTCCGAGCGACGCAGATTTCCGGCGGGCTCAATATGGCCAGAAATATTAAAGGCGTACAGTTGGCGCCATTCAACTATGCTAAAGTGATGCGGGGCGTGCAAATAGGTATTGTCAATATCGCCGACAGCTCCGCGGGCGCCAGTATCGGACTTATCAATATTGTCAGGAAAAGCACTTCCAATATTTCGGTATACGCGACGGACGTAGCACCGGTGAATGTGGCATGGAAAATGGGGACACACAAATTTTACAGCCTGCTGATGGCCGGGACGAGTTTCAGCGGAACCGAAAAAGTGCGAACATTCGGAGCTGGTATTGGGCGGGAGTTCTTTCCTTTCAGAAAAACAGGCTTCTTCGTGGAATTGCTGAATCAGAATGTATACCAGGGCGATTGGGAGAAAACACCCACATTATACCGTTTGCAGATCGCTGCAACTTACAAGCTCAGCAAGCATTTCTTGCTATTTGCAGGCCCTTCGTATTCCGTTTATGACAGCGATAATATAGAAGTGAAAAAAGGGTATAAATCATTTCCGTTGTCGGGCTATCCAAACATAGGCCTCGGGAGTAATAAAGTTACATCCTGGATCGGATGGCAAGCTGGTATCAGTTGGCGCTACGGCAAATTATAGCGGGTAAAATGCAAAGAGGGTTCCTTGTTCCAGGAAACCCTCTTTGCATTAACACAGTTTGTCATTATCAGTTAATGCTGACACCCGCACTGACATATCCGGTTACGGAATTAATCAGAGAAAGTCCTGTTGCGGACGCGGAGTAAATGAGCAGCAACCTTGTTCCGGCAGTTACCGGAATATTCAAGCCGGTGGTTTGCCCGGAAGCGGTGGTGCCGATTGACAATACACCGGTCAGGCTTGGCGAGAGGACTACGGTTGCACCAGGAACAGGTGAGAAGTTATTGCTACCCTCTGGCGCTGAATACAGTTGCGCTTGTATATTAATCGTAGTACCTACAAGGGCCAGGGCTACGGTATTGCTGAAAAAGCCTGCAATGGACGTAATCGTTCCGTTGCGCGGTACGGAGAAAGCCATATTGGTGAGATTCGAAGCATCGATCAGACCGCCTATTAAGGACACGCCTGGTGCGTTGATTCCGAAACCTACCACCGAAGAAGTTCCGGCCAGGCCGCCCGCGATGGTTGTCATCACCGCAGGGGTTCCCGAGGCGTAAGGGATAATGGCGGAGCCTCCGGCAGTCGCGTTGCTTTTCAGCGGAACCCACTCCGAACCGGTGTAGTACCAGAAGCCTGCGTCTCCGTTAGTTTGATAAACCAGCAAGCCGGTTGCAGGACTTGGAATAGCACCCCTTTGTGCATCCGTCATGCGGGGGATTAAGGCACCTTTAGTGGTAGATTGTACGTCCAGCTGGGCGCTTGCGTCGGGGCTGATGGTGCCGATACCCACCTGCGCATTAGCTACGAATGCGAATAAGGCGAGAAGTGCCGTCAGGAATGCTCCCTTCAATTTCAGAGAGGATGAGAGAATGTCGAAGATATATAGTCTTTTCATGAGAATGCAGATGTTATTGTTTGATGATTTTGATAACCTGAGTCGCGCCGCTGGCCGTCTCAACCTTCACCAGGTAGGTCCCGGCAGGATAGTTTTTTAAGCTAACCTCCTGGCCTGGTTTAGGTTTCAATAGTTCCATGAACTGCCGCCCCGTCAGGTCAGTCATTTTTACACTAGCGAGCGCTTCCTTGGAGCCGATAAGCAACTTGTCGACAACGGGGTTCGGATAAGCATTGACCAGGCCGCCTGAGCCCAACCGTATCGACTGGATTTTACTGTACGCAAAACTTCCATCAGTGTCGACCATTTTCAGTCGGTAGTACTGTGTGCCATAACGCTCCGCTGCATCGTCGAACGAGTAATCTTTTCTGGAGTTGCTCTCGTTCGCTGCATTGATCTTGCCCAGTACATTCCATTTTTTTGCATCCTCGCTCTGCTGAATCTCGAAGAAGTCACTGTTTTTTTCCTCGGAAGTCTGCCAGTAAAGTACCGTTGCGCGTTCTGCCCGTTTCAGCTCGAAGCTAACCAGGTTAACAGGCATGGCATTTTCCTGCGCTGCGGTCAGGGATGTGAAATTGGTCAACGGAAGCGTATTGGATATATAGTGCTGCACCGCATTGACCGTGCTTCCGGTAGTCGTTACAAAAGTGACGTTGCCGTGGGTGAGCTGCAATGTACTTTCCGTATTGCCATTAAGCTCCGAAGCGCGGTAGAAGAAACCCGCAACTCCTGTAAAATCCATCGGCGTAGTAAAACTGTAAACCCTCGCGATGCTGGGCGGTGTGCCCGGAATGGGCGTTGGAGAGATGGTAAGCGTTTGCGAAGCAATTGTAAAATCGACGCTGGGTAACAGCGTAAGGCTGTCGATAAAGACCTGCGTGTTCTGGCCGATAAAGAAACCATCAGTTCCTGCGGTAAACTGAGCATGTGCGGCCATTGTAGGAAGTAATGCCAACTGGCAAAAAAGCAGATAGCGTTTCATCATAGTGATTTAGATTAAGTGGTAAGAGGAAAATGCAATGAATGTGATAATGAACTCAATGTATATAAATATTTAAAGAATGTAAGGACTGCAAATAAAATTATTTCTATCAATTTGTGTAGATATGAACTTGTTTTGTAGAGATATATTTACTTTTCGGTAAAAGGGACTACTCCCAGGGATAATTTTTCAGAAAAAAATTAGGGTAAGGCTTCATACGGTTGTCGATTTGATGCATGCGGTTCTTACCGGCGGACTTGAAGGCCTGCAATGGAAGCCGGGTACTGTGTGCATTCAGACAATTATTTCTCAAATGCATTACCCATGAAAAATTTGCTTTTCAATCCATCCCGTCTATTCTTCATCAGCATACTCCTGATCACCAGTTCATTTGGCGCAGTGGCCCAGCGCGATAGTTCCGCAGCAGTGCACATTGGTTTTATTTATCCGGTCAGTTCCAATGGCAAGCATGCCGCATCCGTTACCAACCGGTTCTCGCTACACGCTATTGCCGGACTTTCCAAGGCCGAGACAGGCGCATCTATTGCGGGTGTGGCCAGTGTGGTGAAACAAAATGTAAGCGGGGCGCAAATCGCCGGTGCTGCGAATGTGATCGGAGGTTCGGCTAGCGGTGCCCAGATTGCGGGTGTGGCCAATGTAATCGGTGGAGGTGCGACGGGCGCTCAGCTGGCCGGCTTTTCCAATGTCACGGGAGGTGAGGCGCGTGGAGCTCAGATTGCGGGCTTTCTGAATCTCGCCGAAGCGTCGGGTGCGGCGCAGGTGGCCGGTTTTGCGAACATCGCTAAAAAGGATGCGAAAGGTTTGCAGCTTGCCGGGTTCCTCAACAAGGGCGGCGATGTGAATGCCCAGGTTGCGGGTTTTGCCAACGTCGCCAGGAAAGTGAAGGGTGTCCAGCTGGCGGGTCTCATCAATATCGCCGATAGCAGCGATTATCCGATCGCGATCTTCAACTTCATAAAAAACGGGGAGAAGTCTGTGGCCGTTACCATAGACGAAACGATGACGGGCATTGTGTCTTTCCGCTCGGGTGGCCGTGTGCTGTATGGCATAGCGGGTGTCGGATATAATTTTAAAGACAATCCCAAAGCGATGTACGCGGCCGAGGGCGGTCTGGGGGCGCATATTCCCTTGGCTGGCAGCCTGCGGCTTAATTTAGAGGCAGTCAGTACGACGCTTACTGATTTTCACGGCGGGAGTTACAATAAGAACGCGCTCCGCGTGTTGCCGGCATTGAAATTGGGTGGTCGTTTTGAAGCCTTCGCCGGACCGACGCTGAACTACGTATCGTACGAGCGTGAGAATAACTACGATTTTATCAAGAAATACATCTGGAAGAACAACAGTTCCAAAGACTTCCAGGGACTTTTTGTAGGGTTTAACGCGGGTATGCAGTATATATTCTGATGCAGGCGCTACGGTTCAGGCTGGCCCTATGGGGCTGGCGCTCCCTGTCGGACCTGATTTTCCTGGTCCTGTTCCGACTCTGGCCTTATCGCCGCAATATGGTGCTGCTTAATATGGCCCGCTGCTTCCCGACGCGGTCTGAAAAGGAGATCCGCCAAATGGTAGCCGCCTATTTCCGCCACCTCGCCGATCTCATCGTGGAACCGTTTATGATCCGCGGGACAGCGAGGGCGAGTCTTGGTAAATTGGTTAGCTACGAGAACACCGGATTGATCGACAGACTTTTGGCTGAAAAGAAGAGCATTGTACTCATGGCCTCGCATTATGGAAATTGGGAATATCTGCTCTCACTACCGCTGCAAACCAACTGCCAGGTGCTAGCCGCATACTCGCCGGTCTCGAACAAATGGCTCGATAACTGGCTTCTCAAAATGCGGGGGCGTTTCGGAGCCGTGATGATCCCAAAATCGGAATGGTACCGTCGGACGCTGGGTTGGGATCGGGAGTCCTCTGCTATTTTTGTCACCATTGCCGACCAACGGCCGCCGGAGTCGGGTAAGTATTATCTCAATTTCATGAACCGGAAGACCTTTGTGCAGTCGGGTGCGGCGCGTATTGCCGTGCAACGCGACTGTGCGGTGGTATATCTGGACGTTACCCCGCGGGAGCGCAATGCCTATAATTTCAGATTCCGGCTTATTACCGCTCAGGCGCGTGAACTGGGCGAGGCGGGTATTATGGAGCATTACTATAAGGCCCTGGAAAACACCATTGAACGGCAGCCGGAGCTTTGGCTTTGGTCGCATAACCGCTGGAAATTCCATTGGCGGCAGGGCCAGAAGCCGGTCAATGCCTTGAAATTGTTGTAATATTCAGCAAAGGGTAGGTCTTTTCCCCAACTCTCAGATTTTGAATCGTTTTTATAAGTAATTGTTTTTTAGGGCGTTGTGTGAAATAGGTTCAAGGGGGAACCATAATTTTACCAGGCGGCGGTCAAATCAATTTATTTACCAAAACGAAGCATTATGAGAAAATTAGCATTCATGGGTGTGTTTGTGATCGCCGGGATGGTGGCAGCATGTAATGACGACGACGATCCGACAGACCCAACTCCCGTATTGCCCGAATTGAAAGTGTCCACGACGCTTTCAGGCGCAAACGAAGTACCCGCTAATCCATCAACAGCTACCGGTTCCGTGGATGGTACATTAGACCAGGAGACGAGGATTTTAAGTCTCAATATCATGTACAGCGATTCATCGGCATCGGATTCAACAGGCGCCGACTCGCTTTTTGTACCAACCGGCTGGCACATCCATAAAGGATCGCCCGATTCGACAGGCGCGGTAGTGATCGACTTCGGCACCGATTTCAAGACCCCCTTCGCATTTAAAGACACCCTTACCGAGGCACAAGTGGCGGATCTGAAAGCAGGCTTGTATTATGTAAACATTCATACAGCCAAATATCCGACCGGCGAGATCAGAGGTCAGTTGAAAGCTGAGGAATAACCCGCTGATCCGGCACTCGTTGCAGTGCAAAAAACAAGAGCGGCGTCCTCATGGAGCCGCTCTTTTGTTTTGAGCTGACAAGTAGTAATGCTAATTTAGAACAGGCCTTTCGCTTTCTCGAGCGCCGCGTCCAGTCCGCCGGCATCGGAGCCGCCCGCTGTGGCGAAGAATGGCTGGCCGCCGCCGCCGCCGCGGATTTCCTTCGCGAGATCTTTTACGATCTTGCCTGCATTGAGGCCTGTTTCCTGCACGATGTTCTCCGCGATGAACACTGAAAGCTGTGGTTTACCTCCGATCTCGGCGCCAAAAACGGCGATCAGGTTTTCGACCTGGTCACGCAGCTCGTAAGAGAGTTGCTTCAGCGAATCTGCGCTCGGAACATCCACTTTCTGCACGATTAGATTGAAAGTGCTGTGAGTTTCCATATTGCCGATCAATGTGGTTTTCAATGCCTGGATCTTCTCATTTTCGAGCGCAGCAATTTTTTTCTGCAAGGTCGAACGTTCTTCGATCAGGCTTTCGACCGCTTTGACCAGGTCGGACTGCCCTTTGAGCAGGTCTTTGATCTTGTTCAAAGTTTCTTCCTGCTGACGCATCAGTTCCAGTGCTTTTTCGCCGGTTACCGCTTCCACGCGGCGCACACCTGCTGATACCGATCCTTCTGAAATGAATTTGAACACGCCGATCTCGCCTGTCGAAGGCACGTGCGTACCCCCGCAAAGCTCAAATGAGAACTTAGGGTCGAAGATGATCAGGCGTACGAAATCACCATATTTCTCACCGAAAGTGGCCGTAGCGCCCTCATCCAGCGCTTGCTGAATAGGTACATTCCTTCTTTCTTCCAAAGCGATATTTTCGCGGATCTTCTCATTTACACGGTCTTCGATCTTTCTCAGCTCTTCGTCGGTCACTTTCGAGAAGTGGGCAAAGTCGAAACGCAGTACTTCGTCGTTCAGGAACGAACCTTTCTGGCTTACGTGCGTACCGAGCACCTCGCGCATGGACGAGAGCATCAAGTGCGTAGCCGAGTGGTTGGCTTTGATTTTATTGCGACGGTCAATGTCGATTTTGGCAGTGATAATACCCGCTCCTGACAATGCCTCATCCAGATTTTTATCTCTCGAAATATGTACAAAAAGGTCGTTCTCCTTCTTGGTATCAACAATATTAATCCTCCTTTCTCCATCCTCCTTGCTCCCCAGAATCAGGGCACCAGTGTCTCCCACTTGTCCTCCCATCTCGGCATAGAAAGGTGTGCGGTCGAGTACGATATGGTACTCTTCGCCAGCCTTGGTTTTTACCTTGCGGTATTTCACGATATGGCTGTGTGTTTCTTCAAAATCATAACCGAGGAATTCTACGCCGTCATACTCGCGCAGCTCGACCCAGTCGGTAGCCTCCTTGGCTGCATCCTGGCGGGAGCGTTTTTTCTGCTCGGCCAATGCATCCTGGTAACCAGCTTCGTCGATCTGGAAGTTCTTTTCGCGTGCGATCAATGCGGTAAGATCGACAGGGAAACCGAATGTATCGCTTAGCTCGAACACTTCGTCACCCGGAATGGTATTGAGGCCGGTCTCTTTTAGTCCTGAAATAATGCTGTCAAGCCTTTTCAAACCTGATTCCAGCGTGCGCAGGAAGCTCTTTTCTTCTTCCAGGATCACACGCGTCACAAATTCTTCCTGGTCTTTCAATTCAGTGAACACATCCTTGAACTGCTCGGCCAGTACTGGCACCAGTTTGTGGAAGAATGGCTCCTGGAAGCCCAGGTAGGAGTACCCGTAACGCACCGCGCGGCGGAGAATGCGGCGGATCACATAACCCGCCTTTACATTGGAAGGTAGTTGACCATCGGTAATTGCGAAGGAAACCGCGCGAATGTGGTCGGAGATCACGCGCATCGCGATATCCGCGAAAGGCTCGTCGTTCTGCCCGTATTTTTTGCCCGAAAGCGTTTCCAGTACAGCAATGGTGTTTTGGAAGACGTCCGTGTCGTAGTTCGATGTTTTTTGCTGGATAGCCATGCAAAGGCGCTCGAAACCCATTCCGGTATCAACGTGCGTCGATGGGAGGGGGATCAGCGAGCCATCGGCCTTGCGCTCGAACTGCATAAATACCAGGTTCCAGATTTCCACCACTTGCGGGTGGTCGTTGTTCACGAGCGATTTACCGGATACTTCGGCAACCTCGGCTGGCGAACGCAAATCAATATGGATTTCCGAGCAGGGGCCGCAAGGACCCGTGTCACCCATTTCCCAGAAGTTGTCCTTTTTATTGCCCAGGATAATGCGGTCTTCACCTACAATGCCTTTCCAAAGGTCCCATGCTTCCTGGTCGAATGGTACGCCATCGGCTTCATTTCCCTCAAATACAGATACATAGAGCCTGTCTTTGGGTAGTTTATAAACCTCCGTCAGCAATTCCCACGCCCAGGCAATCGCCTCTTTCTTGAAATAATCACCAAACGACCAGTTACCAAGCATTTCGAACATGGTGTGGTGGTAGGTATCAAAACCCACATCTTCGAGGTCGTTGTGCTTTCCTGACACGCGCAAGCATTTCTGGGTATCCGCGATCCGGCGCGACGGAGGCGTGCCGTTACCGAGGAAAAAGTCCTTGAACTGCGCCATCCCTGAGTTGTTGAACATCAACGTGGGGTCGTTCTTGGCAACCAATGGCGCCGAGGGTACTATTAAATGCTCTTTGCTGCGGAAAAAATCAAGAAAAGCCTGACGTATTTGATGCGAGGTCATTGTGTCTGTTTTGGTACTGCTAAATCCAATATGAAATTGGGCGCAAAGGTAACGAAAAATCTCGATCAGTCGGGCTTATATACTAGCTTTCCAATGTTGTAAGCACCAAAGCAGCCCAGGCCGCCCTCGATGTTATTGTGGATGACGGATGGTTCGGTGAAGGGATTCTCGGTGTCCATCCGCTGCTGTAGTGAGCGATGGTATTTGAAGTAGTTCACGTCGGAATTATAGACCATCATCGTGACGGAAATAAGCTGGCATTTGGAATAAAATGGCTTGGGCGCAGTGTCCTGGGTTTGTATCGGGGAGAAGGTCGGCATAAAGACTTTGCCGGTGGGTGACGAAAAGAGTGAGCCATCCAGATTCCGGTCGGACTGCCATTCGCTGCGTCCGGATGCTACGTCCCATGAGAAATCGAATTGGTTTCGTATCCTTTTTCCCTTTACACCCGGATCCGGGACGTTGTATTCTATTTCTGCCGCCGCCCTTACCCGGTAGTAATTCGTATCGTTCGGGATATCCTGCCACGTCATTTTAAACGTAAGCGATGTGTCCTGGTGCGTGAACAGGCTGTTTGTTGTGGTATCGATTACATACGATCTAATAACCGGCGCATTCGGTGGGACGGTGCAGTTTGCCCTGACCTCCCTGGTACCATCCGAAACATGCAGCGAGTAAGTTTTTGCCGCGACGATCGGGAACCTGCTTTGATCGACACTGTACAGCTGACTACCGGGGTCGTATGGAAGAACTATTTCATTTGATCCATCCGAAATCCTGACCATTGCGGTTTTTATTATGTCTTCTTTTACGCCCGTACCGGAGAATAATGGCGCGGATTGGGTAACAGCGACATTGATCCTGTCGTTTTGCGGCGAAATAAAGGAATGCACAACCAATTTGGATGTTGCTTTTGGTAATCTGGACATGGGAATGCCGTTGACTAACGTTTCGCAGGAGGTCAGAGCCGCCAGAACGAGAACAAACGATATCGGTTTCATAAGTGTGCGGTTCAAAATTTAAAATTGTAACTGAAAGACGGCAGTATGGGAAACAGCGAATATTTCTTTAATGCATTCTTATTCGCTTGTTCGGTGTCGATGTCGTAGAAGAAGGGGTTTTTTCTACTGTAAGCGTTATAGAGGGCAATTTCCCATGTCCTTTCATACCGCCTTTTCTGTTTATGAAACTGAATAGCCACGTCCAGTCGATGAAATGGCTCGGCTCGGAAATTGCTTCGTCCGGAATACTCCGTCACTTCGGTATTAACTAAATGAGCGTCGTTACCGATCGTGGCGCCCATGAATCTCTCCATGACTGCCTTGTACCCTGAAACCGGCAGCGTAAGTGCATTCCCCGTTCCATATACCCAGTTGGCCGACAGTGTGATACGCTTGTTGACTTCATATATGCCAACAAGGGAAATGTCATGGCGCCGGTCGTGCCTCGGATAGAACGTCTTCCCGAAATTGAGCTCCGAAAAATTCCATCGGGTCCAAGACAAAGTATAGGCAACCCAACCCGACAGTCGTCCCGATTTCTTTTGCACCAACAGTTCGCTTCCGTAAGACCAGCCCTGACCGGCCGTTACATTATCCTGCCAGTTTATTTCGTTGGAATTTTCGCCTTCCAGGTTCAGAAACGAAGCCCCCTCTTTGTAGGAAAGGATATGGTTCATCTTTTTGTAGTAACCTTCCAGCGTAACGGTTAGCGCCGGTCTTTCCAGGTATCGGGCAAAGCCACCTGCGAATTGTTCCGAACGTTGCGGCACAATTTTCCTCGTGGCTGGTACCCAAAGATCGGTAGGCAGGCCGATGCCCGTGTTGGACAGTAAATGCACATACTGGTTCATGGCAGCGTAGGACAGTTTCATTGAGAGATTCTGAGCCAGTTGGATAGCGGTGGAAACCCGCGGTTCCGGGCGGACGTACGTTTTGCCCTGCGTGTTGAAGGTACTTAACCGGATCCCGCCATTGATTTTTAATGCATTGAACAAATGCCAGTTGTCTTCGGCATAGATTCCGGTTTCGAAGGAGTCGAAAGTTTGAGAGGGCTGGTTTGCCGAGGTATTAATATCCGTTCCGGCAATCGCCAGCACAGACGGTCTGGATCTGTGGAATGTGCCTTGTAATCCAAACTTGATGGTGTGCCGTGCAGTAGGGTAGTAATCAAAGTCGGTTTTTACGCTAACATCCCTGATTCTGGAATTGTAACAATAGCTATTGTACCCGATTTCGGTGCCTTCGCTGTTGAGGTCGGTAAACGCATTCAGGACGCCGAAGTCGAAGTTGCTGAAAATTAACGAGGAGTTGGCGAACAGTTTTTGCGAAAAAAGATGGTTCCACCTGAAGGTGCCGGTTGCATTGCCCCAATTCAACTCGCTGTTTGACCGGTAGAATATACTTTTTTCATGCATGTAAAATTTATCCCTGCCAAAGTAGCCGCTCAGGTACAGCTTATCTTGCGGGCCGATGTCAAAATTCATTTTAGCATTCAGGTCGTAAAAGTAATAGCCTGGTTTTACACGGTCTTTCTGGCCTTTTTGTGCATGGGCGATAATTGGGGCAGCCAGTACGTCGGCATACGTCCTCCTGGCGGAGAGCAGGAATGACGACTTCTCTTTGCGAATGGGCCCTTCCAGCGTCAATAGTGAGGATAGCAAGCCGATCCCTCCCTCACCGTGCAGGCGTTCTTTGCTGCCTTCTTTCATGTTCATTTCAACTACTGATGAAAGTCGTCCTCCGAATCTCGCCGGAAAGCCTCCCTTGGTAAGCTCCACGCTTTTGATTGCATCACTGTTGAAAACAGAAAAAAAGCCGAAAAGGTGGTTGGCATTGTACACGACAGCGTCGTCCAGAATGATCACGTTCTGGTCCGGCCCGCCTCCGCGGACATACAGGCCCGTCTGACCTTCCGTTCCCTTCTGAACGCCCGGCATCAGTTGGAGGACTTTCAGTACATCCTTTTCTCCGAAAAACGCCGGAATTTTCTTGATTTGCTGAATAGGAATGTCGATCTGGCTCATTTGGACGTTGCTTGACGGATCTTCGTAATGCGCCGTAACGACCACTTCATCAAGCTGGTTGTCGGGGACAAGCCAGACGTTCAGCGTTCCATTTCCTTTCAATCCGATTTTACGGTCCTGTCTTTGATAACCGACCGACGAAAAGGAAACGACGGCAGAATCGGTCTGAGGGAAAGTCAGCGAATAAAATCCATATGTATTGGTAACCGTGCCATAGGAAGTCCCCGAAATGTACACGTTAACGCCGGGCAATTGTTCCTGACTCTTCTGTTCCCGGACGAAGCCGCTTATGGTTATACGTTGCGCTAGCACGGCAAAAGAAATAAATGCCAGCAGAATTGAAAAAAGGACTTTCATAGTTTTAAAATTTAGCGTGTGGATGAAACAGTAATTTCAAATTATCGTCACCTCGAAATGCCGCAGGCAGTCGGGATCGATCAGCGAGGCATCCAGACAAATAGGATTTACGACGAACCGGACGCATTTCGCCAGTTCGGTGACCTTAATGTCCTGTTTCGGTTTCCAGAAATAGGCCTTTACGCCGCGCTTGGCGGCGCGATCGGAAATGATTGTCATGTGCTGTCGTTTTTGCTTTTACCAATATGCTATTTGTTGAAGAGCGCCTCAAAGCCTTGCCACAGGCTATCGCGCTCGTTAGGCCGGAGCACGATTTTCCAGCGCACCCTGGATAGGACTTTTCTGGTTTTATCAAACCGGAACACTTCCCACGGCACGTGGCTTTTGTTGAGAATATTCTTCCAATTCTTATCGTCAAGCCATTTTCCGTTAGCAATGCGCTCCTGGATCGCCAGGTAAGGTTCATAGTCGGCGTACAGGCTTCTGATAATCGGTTCGTGCCCTTCGGCTGTGATTTTGAGCTGGGCGTTGAGGGGAAAACGTAGTCTGCCTTTGCCGCCTGAGAGTCTGGCTGTCCCGGTTTTTTCGCCTGCAACAAAGATGTCGACGTTGCATCTCCTGACACCTTTGCCGGTAGTGGGTGAAACTACGGAAAGGTTGGCCCGCGCGATCAGCGCGGTGGGTTGCGTTTCGTTTTTCGTGCGGAAGTATATCGGCGAATTGAATGCGACGGAACGCTTTCCGCCGGGAAAGTCTTTTCTGATGTTGCTTTGTTCCGCATTCCGGCAAAAAGCAAGTACGTCCAGATCCCGCGGATTTTCCCAGGTGTTACTGCCATACACTTTCACGACATACCAGGCGTCATCCTTTTCGCTTAATTTATGTCGGGTTGTGAATTGCCTGGGCTTGTCGGCCCTCAAATCCCAAAGGTGCGCGATTTCGCCATTGCGAAACAGCACCACATAGGTAAGAAAATCACCCGCATCGCCCGATGCATATACTTCAATATTCAGTTCATGGGATTTCGGGGTGGCCCGGATAATATCCCCCAATCCATATTTCCGATCGATGTCGACAAAAACGATGGGGCCGGAGGTAACGAATGTCCGGCCTTTTCTTACGGCGCCGGTAATTTGCTCTGTCGGGTCATTGGTAAGGGTGGTATCGATACCGAAGTAAGTGCGCATGGACCCGTACCAGAATTTATTATCGCGCGGATAACCGCCGTCAAGCTCAGAAAAAGCTGGCATCAGGTAGCCCTGATTCAGGACGTTGAACCAGATGTTCTGGTAATAATAGTTATCGGACATGTAACCCATGACGGCCATGCCGCCCCAGGGATTGCCGGACAATAACCCAAAGGAAAGATTGCTGGCGATGTTGGTGGTGAATTTGCTGATATCGCCCCTTTGCTGCCACCAATAGGAGGTAGGATGGGCTACAATGGCTATTGCGCCCTGTGTTTTTGCGTATCGCGATATCACTTCCAGGTCGGGAATGGACCTGAATTTGAGCCACGAGTATTCCCAGTCCACGTTTTGTTCCGACTGATAATATTGTGCCTCATAGGTAGAGTCGATCAAGTTGCCAAAGTTGTTGAGCGTATTTTTTAATCCCAGCCACCACACATGACTGGTGCGGTACTTGGGCATTTCCGCCCCGTAAAACAGGCGAAACCGGCGATCGCTCACCAGCGCGTAAGCGTATTTCCAGGTGCTGTCGTTATATCCCGCCCATCCCTGGCAGGCACTGATAAAGTCTACGCCCTGGGCCAGGCATATATTGCGGACCTGCCGAAGCATGGTATCGTTAGCAGGCATTTCGGAGTAAAGGTGCGCATGACCATCTCCGTTGATCCACCCTCTTTTTTTGAGTTTTACCCACGGTTGTAAGCGGATTCGGGCATCCGTTCCCGCACCTTTATCTACTGTGAATATATGATCCTGGGCCACATAATCGATACCGTGGACAATTTTCAGGTGGTAAATACCTGGGCGCAGCTGCAATGAAAATGTGCCGTCCTCTTCCGTAAAAATTCCGTCGCAATGCTCGTAGTAAGTGGCTTGCACCTTTCCCGAAGTATCTCTCACAATGATTCTTGCGGCTACCGGTTCATCGGTTTCGGCGTCCACTACGCTACCTTTTATTCCCTCAAAACCGGCTAGCAGGTTTAGCTTGGTTTCGGGCACCTGCGCAGTTAATTTGCCCTGTGCGAGACATGCGGTAAATAAAAGTGCGATGAATCTTGAGTGTATCATGATCAGTTCTGGATTAGCAGCGGGTTGAGGTCTATTTCCACCTGCGGGATGGGGAATAACTTATGCTTGTCATACTGGAAGTTGGTTTTGCCCTGGTCGTACAGAACGGATGTTGCGTAGTCCTTTCCCCAACGGATCAGGTCAAAATAGCGCTGCCCTTCCAGTGCCAGCTCTACCCGCCGTTCATGGCGGAGTCGCTGCCGTAAAGCGGCCTGATCACCTGGTGGCACAGGTGGCATATCCACTCCCTTCCTCGCACGGACGGTGTTGATGTCGGCCATCGCATCTTTCAACCGTACATTTTGCTCGATCAGCGCTTCGGCGTGGATCAGAAGCACTTCGGCGTAACGCAGTACGATGTAGTTGGTCCCCTCGCCGTTAGTCCAGCCGTTCACGGCCTCGCCCATGGTCGCCGGATCGAATACGTACTTGCGTGCAAGATAGCCCGTAACTGTGTTGGGCCCGTTTTCGGGGTCGTAAGGTTGCCCGAACCGATCGTCACCAGGGCTGAAAACCGTATAACGCAGCCGCGGATCGCCTTTTTCGTAGGCCTTCACCAATTCTTTCGTCGGATTATTGAACCCCCATCTGCCGAAGTCGAGGCTGATCTCCGTGCCGCCGCCCCAGCCATTGGTTTTAAATGCCTGGACTTCAAAGATCGATTCAATGGTATTCTGGTCGTTCTGGTTATTGAACTGGGCCAGGTAATCGGTAGTCAAAGCATAGTCGCCGGATGCCATTACCGCTTCGGCGGCTTCGGCGGAGGCGGCCCACTTTTGCTGGTAAAGCAGTACTTTGGCAAGCAGGGCCATGGCCGCACCTTTACTTGCCCGGCCGAGGTTGGCTGTGTTCCTGTACACACTCACCGATGGCAGGTAAGTCCGCGCTTTCCGCAGGTCGTTTTCAATGAAAGCCCATGTTTCAGCCTCGCTTGCCCTGGCTATGTGGGTCTGCTCGATTGTCGTAATCGGAGCTTCAACCAGCGGGACGCCACCGAACACTTTGACCAGATCGAAAAAGTATAACCCGCGAAGGAAGTAAGCTTCGCCCAGGCACCGTTGTCTCAGTCCCGCCGTCTTGAAGATGCCTTCGGAAGCACTCTCGATACCACGGATGACTACATTACACCGGGCAATGCCCACATAGGCGCTGCCGAACCAGTCGCGAAGGTTCGGGTTGTCGGGGAAGACGTTGAAATCCTGCAAGGCGCGTTCCTGGATGTTGTTGGGATCGACCGGCGTTTCCGTATCATCCGACATGATGTCGCCGAGGATCCACATATCATTGAAATAATGGCCCTGCATCGGATCGCCGCGGCCCCATAGCAACGGCTCGTAGGCAGCATTGACGAAAAGGACGGCTTGCTCTTCGGTAGTGATACTTCCGAGCACGATTTCGCCCAATGGTCGTTTTTCCAGAAAATCCCGGCAGCCGGTATTCGGCAGCATCAGGAAGACGACGAAGAATATTTTAAATGAGGTTCTCATACAAATGTGTGTATACTGATCAAAATATAAGTGACATTCCGAAAGTGATGGTCCGGGACTGAGGGTACTTTCCCTTATCGGCCCCAACCTCAAGATCGGCCCCGCGGCCGTCCACAAATTCCGTCGATGGACCCATTTCCGGATCAAAGCCCGAATAGCGGGTCCATGTAAGCAGGTTTTGCGCCGTCGCATACAGCCGGATACGCGACAGACCCGCTTTCTGAGTTAAATGGGCAGGTACCACGTAGCCGATCTGCAGGTTTTTTAACCTGAGGTAGGAGCCATCCTCAACCCACCTGTCCGACACCCGGGCATTATTGTTGGGATCGGAAATGTGGACGCGTGGCTCCGAGTAGCTTGTGCCTTCGCCCGTCCATCTGTTTCGGATATCGGCGAATTTATTGAACAGGTTGGTGCCGCTTTGCGCCCGCATGGCCAGTTGATTATAGATTTTGTTTCCGTATACGCCCTGAAACAGCAGTGATATTTCGAAACCTTTATAGCCGATGTTTCCATTTATGCCAAACAGCCAATCGGGTATCGGGCTGCCGATCTTTGTCTGGTCTTTGGCATTGATCACATGGTCGTTGTTGAGGTCTTTGAAACGGATATCTCCGGCGGCCGTACCGATTTCCTGCTTTGCGTGACTTTTTACTTCCTCTATATTCTGGAACACGCCGTCGGTTACGTATCCGTAAAAACTGCCTATCTCGTCGCCTGCGAACGTCCGCGTGAGCAAGGCCCCCTGCGTGCCGCTCACCGGGCCCAGAATATAGCTGATACCCGGGTTCAGGGCAAGTACCTTATTTTCAAGGTAGGTAGCGTTAAAGCCTGCCCCGTATTTGAAATCACCGGAACTTCTGTTCATACTGATGCTTACCTCCGCGCCGCGGTTGCGGATTGATCCGGCATTGACGCTGACGGTAGAGGCCCCGGATAATGAAGAAACCGGTTGGTCCAGCAGCATATCACTGGTTTTTCGTAAGAAGAAGTCGGCTGTAAGTTGCAATTGGTTCGTAAAAAAGCCGATGTCGATCCCCACGTCGGTTTGGGTGCTGGCTTCCCACACCAGCTTGTCGGAGGCCAGTTTGGCGCCGCCTCTTCCATTCGTAGGAATGCCAAGTCCGTCATAATAGGTCTGAGAGCCCGGTCCAAATGCATACTGCAGCCCCGTACTGACTGTGTTATAGGCGGCATAGTTGTCGCCGACCTCCTGATTGCCGAGTTGTCCCCAACTGGCGCGTACTTTTAAGTCGGATAGCCAGGCCTTGTCCCGGAGAAAGGGCTCTCCGGAAATGCGCCAGGCCGCCGAAAACGACGGGAAATTGCCCCATCGGTGTCCCTTGGCAAACCGGGAAGTACCGTCGCGCCGGAAACTGGCGCTGAAGAGGTAACGATCGAGAAATGCGTAATTCAGGCGGCCCACGAGCGATAGCAACGACCAGGCAGTGGCATTTCCGTCGACGCGGCCCAGGTCGATGTTTTGCGCGGCGGTGATGTAGCGGTTGTCGGGGTCGTCGGTGATGAAGTTGTCCCCTTTCATAGTTAGAAATTCATATCGCCCCGACTGGGCGTCCAGGCTCACAATGGCCGATAAACTATGTTGTTCGCCGATACTCTTATTGAAAGCCAGCGAGTTTTGCCATAACGGTGAATACGACATATCCGCATATTCGACCAGGGAGTTAGGTGTCGCGCCAAATGCCGGGACATAGTTTTTGTTCCTCGAATAATTGAGATCCAACCCGAAATTGCTTCTGAACTTCACTGCGCTGGCAATCTCATATTCTGTGAAAATATTTCCGAATAGCCGCAGCCGGTTACGCCGGTTCTCCGTACGATAGGCCTGTGCGATCGGATTCGGATCCATGGCCGATTCCGCATATTTGCCATTGTCGTCATGCACTGCGTCGAAAGGCCTTTTATAAACCGCATTGGCCAGGACGCCTCCCAGTTCGTTGGTCCTGATCTGGTTGCCCGAGGAATGGCTGATGGTGAGATTCTGGCCGATCTGCCATTTAGATTTGATCCAATATGAGGTATTGAGGCGAAATGAGATCCTTTTGAAATCGCTGTTCGGCAGAATGCCTTGCTGGTCGAGGTAAGCCGCCGATAGCGCATATTGCGACTTCTCGGTGCCGCCGGAAACAGAAAGGTTATAATTTTGGATAGGAGCGGTACGGAACAGCTCGCGCAGCCAGTCATGGTTCGCCCCCAACGTATCCGGACGCCCGAACGCGGGCACTTTCCCGGCATTGATATACGCTTCGTTGATGATGGTAGCATATTCCGGCACATTCAGTAACCGCGGCAGCCGCCATGCGGTTTGGAGCCCGTAGTATGTGTCGAACGATACCCTGGTTTCACCAGTTTTGCCTTTTTTGGTTGTCACCAGTATCACCCCGTTCGCAGCGCGGGAGCCATAAATACTCGCCGCAGCCGCGTCCTTCAATACTACAACCGACTCGATGTCCCTGGGGTTAAACAGGTTCAGTGATTCTGGTCCGGTGGGCGTACCATCGATCACATACAGCGGATTGTTGTTCCCAATCGTCCCCGTCCCGCGAATTCTCACCATAACGTCGGAGCCCGGTGCTCCCGAGTTGGACGAAACGAAGACCCCCGAAGCCTGCCCCTGCAATGCCTGGTCCAGACCGGTAACGAGCATTTTTCCGATATCCGCAGATTTGACGACCGAGATCGCGCCGGTGATATCCCGGCGGTCCTGTGTCCCGTAGCCGATCACAACCGCCTCTTTCAGGACCGTAACATCCTGCTGCAACGATATGTCCACGAATGTCTGACGGCTTGCAGCCACTTCCCGGGTGGTGTAGCCTACACATGACAATATCAGTGTTCCTTCGTCGGCTCCTGATGAAAGCGTGAATGCACCTGTGGTGTCGGTCATGGTACCTTCCGCGGTGCCCTTGAGTTGAACGGTGACTCCAGGCAAGGGCCTGCCGGTGGCAGCTTCGGTAACCCTTCCTGAGAATTCTTTTGGAGAACCCGGAGCTTCGGCGATTGCTTCCGGTGAATGGCCTGGCGTCGCGGGGTCTGCCGGGCGGGAATAGCTGTTTGACTTCCCCGCAAAAATGTAATAAAATCCATTGGCAGCTTTCCTGAAATGCAGGCCATGTTCCATCAGCAGGTATTTCAATGCTTCTTCCACGGATTTGGATTCGGAGTCACGGTCAGAGACAAATTTGTCGTTTATCAGATCGCTATTGTAAACGATCGATACATTGAAGCGTTTTTCCAACTCTGCCAGGGCCTGCCGGAGCGGCTTTGGAGCTACGCTGAGAACGCCGCCTGTGCGAACAGCGCTCGTGGCCTGTGTGGTAAACGGTCCGGTTTGGACGAACAGGAGAATACAGGCTAGCCGGAAACACCGTAAGTTTGTTTTCATAGATCCTCAAAAATTGGTCAATAAAATACCGTAGGCCACAAAAAGCTTTTCAAACCAGGAATGTCGGGCAGCCCGTTCGGTCGGCTAATGGGCACTTATGAATACTTTGTTCTGTTTACGGTCGATCCGTAGATCAAATGAACCGGAGAGGGCTTCGAGAAAGGTGTCGAGATCGTGAACGGGAGCGGTGCCCGAAAGCTTCTTATCGAGCAGTCGCGGATCGTCGATCACCACATCCAACCCATAAGTATCCCGCAACATGTTCACGATCTCCCGAAGTGGGGTATTATCAAAAACAAGTTTGCGCTTAGTCCAGCGATCATACTCGGCAGGGTTTACTTTTTCCTGCCTGACTACTGCGGCATTTGGCGTAATTTCGACCAGCTCACCCGGCTTCATGATTACTTCGCGGGCAGATTGGCCGGTCGTGGATAGCCGTATACTGCCCGAGCGGAGTACGACCTGTGAGCCGCCAGCGCGATGTCGGACATTGAATTCGGTACCCAGTACTTCGATTTTTCCTGTGCCGGGCATCACGACCCGGAATTTTTGAAGGTCGGGTGTTTTACTGACCCGAAAGAAAGCCTCTCCCTGCAATTCGACCGTTCTTACCGCTCCGGTAGTGATATGGAAGTCGATGGCCGAATTGCCATTGAGTGTCACCACGGAGCCATCGGATAGATTTACATTTCTGATTTCCCCGAACCCTGTCTCATAATGTTCAACCGCGAAAGGGGAGAAACGGTATATGGCCAAAGCCGCAATCAGGATGATCCCCGCTATGGCCGCGGCGGCCAGGTAGTATCGCCGCCGGATGGGTTTCTCCCTGTCGATGTGCGTTTCAGGGAAAATAAGCCTTTGTTCCAGGACCTGATAGCGTTGCAGGATCACACGTTCGGAAATAGGGGGCAGGCCCACTTTCCCGCTTTCGATCGTTTCGTCTATGAGCCTGCCATACAACTTCCGGTGTTTGTCAAATGCCATCAGCGCGATGAAGCTCGTGACTTCCTCTTTTGTGCATTGATCGTCGATAAACCGGCGCATCAGATTTATAGCCTGAACATGCTTCATGTTTTTGTCGTTTGCAGTAAGACCGTCGTGAGCCGGTTGTCATATGCTCCGCTGGCAAACTTATTTCAGAAGGGCTACGAAGATCAGTTTCAGGAGTGTGATGTTGTACCGGCGCAGGTAGTCTTTCACCGACCGGGTACCTTTTACAATATGGTCATTGACCGTGCCGGTGGTAATGCCCATCTGCGCGGCTACCTCTTCGTAACTTTTTCCGTCGATTTTGCAGAGCCTGAATATTATCCGGCGTTGGGGAGGAAGTTGTTCAATGGCCTCATGGAGTAACTTTTCATATTCCTGTTGTTCCAATTGCGCTTCCGAATCGGAGTGGAAGTGTTGTGCGCCCTGGATGATCTGATCCATGATGTTGGCCTCCCGGGATGCCCTCGCCAGGAGGTTGAGGGTCATGTTTCGGCAAATGGCATACAAATAGCCTTTGAAATACCGGACACCTGCCAGCATTTCTCTGCTTTCCCAGATTTTTAGAAATGTATCCTGTGTAATATCTTCCGCCAGTTCGGCTGATTTGGTGAATCTTAATGCATAGCTGAAAATGGAGCGGTAGTGGTGGATGTACAGCTGCTTGAAAGCCAGTCTGTCGCCATTTGTCAGTAATGACAAAAGCTCTTCCTCGGGGAGATGTGAGTACTTTTGCAAAATGGTCCTGTTATAGTGTGTTTTTGCAAATGTATTCAAATTTGAAAACTCCCTCAATGCCAGTTGCTTTTTTCAAACCGGCCGCTAATACACGAGAATCTTGCGGTCCGCAACGGGCTCTCCCAGCCGGTTCCGGATCTTTAAGATATAGACTCCTTTGGTAAAAGACGAAACATCCAGTTGCAGAGCAATACCGGGACGTATGCCGAAGCGACGCACCATATGACCACGCAGGTCGAATACCCCGACATGGTACGGAGCGCCGCGTTCCTTTTCTCCGGTAAAAAGCGTGATCTCGTACAGTTCGCGCGCAGGATGTGCCACATGCAAACTGACGTCCTTTCGGCGTGCAGAAGCCGGGTTGTTTTGCCGTAGCGGTGGAGCGGGAGTGGCAGGGCTGGTGAAAAAGGCGAATGCAGCCATGGTGACCGCCATTTCCTGGACTGTAAATTCTGACATTTCTACGGCTTCCCGCGCATCGGTATACCGGCGGAGAACGGGATACGGGTCCGCTTTCTTGAAGCCGGCCGGATAGCGGTTAGCCGGGTCCTGGATCGCAAAACTGGAAGGCCTGTTCATGACGAGCGATGCAGCCGGCCCGAAGACAGGCACACCGGGAACTGGTTTGGGGAATTTCCCTGGCACAGTCGACCAGTGGAGTGGGTACTTCGGGCTTCGTTTGCCCGATCCGGTTATAAATGTCGTGGATAGCGGATTGTTACCCAGCGGGATATCGAGCTGGATTTTCGCGAGATCCAGCAGTTCGGGCTTGCCAAGCAGGTGACTGAATATAATGCAGTCAAATGCGTAGCTCTGCGCCATACCGAAAGTACCGTAGCCGATAAATTCCTTGAACGGGTGATATGCCCCATGATATGCGTGTATTTGCATTGTCCGCTTTTGGTACTCGACGAGAAGTTCCGTGTCCAGTTTGTTTTTGAATTCGTCGATGTGTATTTGCGACACAGGGTATTTGGTAGTAGAATATGCCCAAATAGCCTTCATCGTATGCTGTTGCCAGCTCATGGTTGCCGAAAACTCGTGCGGGATCTTGCTGTACCAGTTGAGGAAATCCTGATGGTAAGCCATTTCGCCGGTAGTCTTGTATAGTTCCGCAGCTGCCCAGGCCCGGTTGTCCCGATCGTCGGGATCGGGGTAGGGGCCCGCCGAGATACCGGGTACATTCACCGGTGCGGACGGATCCTCGTGATCTTTCAGGAACGACCATGCTTTTTTCGCCATACCGAGGCAGGTATCCGCATAGGCGGGGTAAAAGTCTTTAAAATTCCGGTAGGCCATCGCCATAGCGGCTGCGAACATCGCTGTGGACTGGGTTGTTTTTTCGGAAATAAAGAGCGTGTTTTTTTCGTCGCCGGGCAGGCCGCTGGACCAGGTCGCAGGGGTGACCCTGAAATAGACACCGCCGTCGGGTGCCTGCATTTGTTTGAGCCAGTCGGTTTCGTATTTAAGCTCGTCGAGTACGTCGGGGACATTGTTTCCACTTTCCGGAATCTGCAGGTGGCCATCCGGAAATTTTTGCGGGTAAAGCTCATAGGCCGTAAACAAAATAAACAGGGCGCTGGCCGCGGTCGGGATATAACGCCCGTAATCGCCGGCATCGAACCATCCCCGGGTCATCGGCAGTTGGGTGCCAGGAGGAAAGTCGGTAGAGCTGTATAGCGGAGATGTAAGATGGGACGCGTGAATCTCCGCCGTGGTAGCCGGAAGCGCCTCGCGGGCCCAGTCGCCTGCATAGGGTTGTTCGAGCCGGCCCGTACGCTGGTAGTAAAGGGCTCTTCCGGAATCGTAACAGACGTTCTCGTAAACCTGATCAGAAATTTGAAAGGTCTCGGACCGCCCGTAACCCGGTACGTAGAGGTAATATTCTCCCGGTGTGGTAAATGCCGAAAAATCCAGGTCTACCACCCATTCACCGCTGAAAGTGGTGTCGGCTTTGAAAAATTTGCCTTTTTGCCCCCAAGCTACCTGTCCTGACGTGCTGACCACCTGAAACGTCGGCGGATCGATGGTGTCCAAGGGCATAGCCCACAGATCTCCCAGGAAATTACCGAGCTTGCCCAGCTTGGGGCTGTCGGGGAGATAGCCGATCTGATTGGCTTTCACATTTCCGTAAATCTCGCTGTCGGAAAAAACAAAGCTCGTATCCAGAAACGTGTTGTTTCCCGAGAGATCCTGAATGTCTTCTGCATGAAGGCTGTAAGATTGGCCTTCGGCAAGCGGCTGGTCAAACAATAAGAAAAGCGTTACGGACACCAGCGGGCTGCCGGACAACGGTTTCAAACCACTCACATAGTAATGCAGGCCCACGCGGGCCGGATTAACACCCCCTTGGTAGGCGCCGTCGGTTTCGCTGGCAAGTGTATAATACATTGGTTTGCGGCAGCCGTTGGTATCGATTTTCTCATTGATTTTCAGCATGAGTACCCGATCCGACAGCGGTTGGCAAAGGATCCCAGGATTTGTCAGGTCCGCTACTGAAACATTGTCGATAAAAAACATCAGTTGGGGGACCGGCGATTTGCTGAATTCCAGGTATTCTACTGAGCTGAGATCATAAGCGGGAGTTTTTAGCAGGTTGAGCGGTATCCGCACTTCCTGATAGCTCGTCGAAAGCGGACCGCCACCGACGATAAACGGGTCGATATCGACCCAGTTGCTTTGGGCGAAATAGGTAGTGAGCCGGACGGCGGTAGTTTGTCCCGCCTGATTGGATTTGATGAAAAAACGCAGCTCATCGAAATCGGATATGTCGGCACGCCACATGCCGCTGCAATTGAATCCGATGCGCGACGCATGGAAATTATCGGGTTCTGCGCGGAAGCAGTAATTCCCTGCGTAGGCATCGGGGCCGGGCACGACGCTGCCGTATGCCTTGTAGCAGGAGGCAGGATCGGCCACTTCACCGTCCCAAAGTATTTTGTTCTGTGCCGTTAGCCATCCCGGCAGACAACACGCCCAAAGGATAACAGAGCATAGTCTTTTCATAGCCTCGTGTTGGTCAGTTTCAGACAAGACAAACGCCATGGCACGAACATATGCCCGTATGGAGCAAATAGTTCAGAAAATCCCATAAATCGCTATACCCCACAGTACAGGATGGCTTTTTTGGGAATAATTTTCTAACTCCTCCAAAAGTGAGTATAAACCCCGAAAGGCCTCCTTTTTTAGACATAAAGCTTAACAAACAAATAATACCGGGGATGGTTTAAATCCGGATTTAGGTTTGATAAGCTCTAAAATTCAATCTACTAATATCGATGAAACCGTTTTCAGAGTTATCGGCTGAGGAGTTGGCAATGGAAAACCTCTTCATAAGATGGGTACGGTTTCCTGATGATCCGCCAATCCGCTCGTTTTGGGAAAACTGGATACTCAAATACCCCGCGCAGAAGGATACCGTTGCCAAAGCCCGTGAGCTGGTACTCATTGCCTCCGACTGGAAGCCCGACGGCCTTTCCAGCCAGGATGTGAATTCCATCTGGGGCCGGATCATGAACTCGCTCGACATTATGGGGGATCGTGATTCGAGAAAGAATGCGCAAGATGGTCCCGTCAGCGGCCTCTCGACCGGTAACATCGTGCTGATCCTGATGTCGGTCACATTTCTCCTTTTTATCTTTTACTTTATATTAGGAAACCACTAGGCCCATCCGCCTTTCTGCTTCTGATTTTATTATTTCCTGAAAAATATTGACTTTTTTAAGGGTGATGGGAGAATTCTGCGTCACCTAAAAATCATTGTGCAGTTACATATTGCCAATGGTTGCCTAAACCGAAAAAATTGGCCAATCTCAGCGAGCATGGAAGCTATAAACCTGACTAACAACCGGAAATTGGATCCGGCTGACGCCATTGTATCCGAAGCTGTCACACCTCAGTCGTCCGGGCAGTCGGTCTCACCCCTCTGGAATATGCTGAGGGCCGGGAGCGGGGAGGCCTTCGAACAGATTTTCAGGCTTTATTATCCATCGTTGCTCAATTACGGGCTTCGTTTCAATAAAGACGACGAAGAGGTGAAAGACTGCATTCAGATCCTTTTCATGAATATATGGGAGCGAAAAGCGTTTCTAGGTAATTCGGATTCTATCCGGAATTACCTGTTGGCATCCCTTCGCCGGCTGATCCTTAAGCGGGCAAAGGCGAGTTCGATGACAGTCACGCTCGATGATGAGGATTCGCTTTTTCACGTCGAACTATCGGTGGAAATGCAGATGATCCACGACCAGACGCTCAAAGAAAATGTGCTTTCATTGCAGAATGCGATTCAAAACCTTCCTGCGAGGCAGAAGGAGGCATTATACCTGCGGTTTTACAATGAACAGTCGTTCGCTGAGATCGCACTGATCATGAATATTTCTACCCGCGCTGTTTACAAACTTATTTACAAAGCACTGGATGCATTGAATGAAGAACTCGCGCCGCAGGGACGTGACGTACCTTTTGTGCTGGGCGTTTACATGGCATTACTGGGCGCCGGAAGCGTCATGGTGGATGGTGTAGAAGTTATTAAGGAGTTTGTATAAAAATTTTTACAAAAAATTTAACCGGTCGAGGGTCACTTCCTGTTTATTCTGGCTTTGTCAAAGTAAAGAATAAATATTATCCTATTGGAAGCGCACAAATATGACCGGTTCGGCTACAAGGATTTCGTCCTCGACGACGATTTTCGTGCGTGGCTCAACGGCACCGCCCCCGAAAAAGACCATCTGTGGGAGAAATGGCTTGTTGCCAACCCGTCCCGCCATGCAGAAATCGAAAAAGCCCGGAAAATTGTCCTCGCCCTGCATTTTCAGGGGAGATCCATATCGGATCATGACATCGGGCAACAATGGAAACGGCTCGAATCTTCCATGGCCGCTTCCGAGGCTGCGAAAGAAAACGAAACACCATCCCGTGGCATCAATCTCACCTGGATTTGGAGACTCCTTGCAGCCGCTTGTGTAGTCGTAGGAGCATTTTTCTTTGTAAACCGCTACCTCGCCGGTCATCATGGCCCGGCCTCGGCTTATATACCCGTGGAGCACAAGGCGGCAAACGGCCAGCAGCGTAAGCTCGTGCTGCCCGATGGTACCCATGTGACGCTCAATGCGGGCTCATCGATTTCCTATCCTCAGGAATTTGAAGAGGATGTCCGTAAAGTAAGCCTCTCAGGTGAAGCATTCTTCGATGTCAGGCGGAACGAAAAGCAGCCCTTTGTGATCACGACCGGCGGCGTGGTAACCAAAGTACTGGGTACTTCATTCAATATCAGCGCCTATCCCGAAAATAAAGCCGTGCAAGTGGCAGTGGTGAGTGGTAAGGTGAAAGTAAATGCCCAAATAGGCTCGGAAGACCAGAATGCATGTGTTTTCCTGAGCAAAAGTGAAATGGCGACTTTCCAGAAAGAAGCTGGCGAACTCATCGTAAGCACCTACGACGAAAAGGAGCAGATAGGCTGGAAAGATGGTATGCTATACTTCCAGAAATCGGACTTTCATTCGACCATTCTCAAACTGGAACGCTGGTACGGTGTGAAATTCGAGGTGGCGTCCGACGTGCGCATGGACGCCGACTGGCGGTTCAGCGGGAAGTTCCAGGATAAGCCGCTCGATTATATCCTCGGGGTAATGAGTTACCCCGGACGGTTCTCCTATAAGATCAGCAACAGCATTGTCAAACTCCAATAACCGAAACTACCGTATGCGGTCCGATACCTCCTGAAAAAAGAACCGGTAACCATCGCTGATTACCGGTCCGTGTGACTTTTCCGTGCTAAGAGTTGGCGCTCAATCAGGTAACGGGGAAAGTCACGTGTAATGAACGTGAAATTCAAAACGATCAAAAATATGCAATATAAACTACTACGACAAATTGTAGCGATGTCTAGGTATGCGGTTATCGGGACGGTTTTGCAATGCATTTTTGCGGGTTTATTGTCGGCTTCCGACGGTAAGGCCCAGGAGCAGAGCATTGAGAAAATCTACATTTCCATCGACCTGCACAACGTGCCGCTGGAAGATGCCTTTGTGGTGATCAACGACAAAACCAATTTCAACTTTCAGTACGATCACAAACTCGTACGGAACAAAACGGTTGACCTCAGCTTTCCGCAGGCGAGCGTGGGGAAGCTATTGCGACATATTTCGCAGGAAACGAGCCTCAGTTTCAGCAGGGTCAACGAAACCATTTATGTTTCCAATGCCAAAAAGCAAGCCGTTACCGAAGTGCTCAACGGCGCCTCGGTGTTCAAGGCATCGGCTACGGGCAGGCCCGAGGCATTCGCAGGTTCTGTTGAGGCCTATCATGCACAGCGGCTGCGCCAGGTGATGGACAATGCGATTGCCTCGCTGACGGTGACGGTGGCCGGAGTAATCCGGGACGAAAACGGGATAGGCCTGCCGGGCGTGAACGTCGTCGAGAAAGGGACGCTCAACGGGCTTTCTACGGATACCGAAGGTAAATACAAAATTACCGTTACCAACAATGCTTCGATACTGGTATTCAGTTATATAGGATATGTTTCTCAGGAAATACAAGTGGCCGGCCGCAGGTCGCTGGATGTGAAGCTTGTACCGGAAAACAAGGCGCTGGAAGAGGTGGTCGTAGTAGGTTACGGCACGCAGCGCAAGGAGAGCGTAGTGGGAGCTATTTCGCAGGTCGACAACAAAGCGCTGATGCGCTCGGGTACATCCAACGTCACGAATGCACTTGCGGGCAAGCTTTCGGGGGTGCTCACGATGCAGCAGAGCGGTGAGCCGGGCAGCGACCATTCAGAGATCGTGATCCGCGGACTTTCGAGCTGGAACGGCTCGCAGCCGCTGGTGATGGTGGACGGCGTGGAGCGCGATTTCCGCGACATGGATCCGAACGAGATCGCCACCATTTCGGTGTTGAAGGACGCATCGGCCACAGCCGTTTTTGGCGCGAAAGGGGCCAACGGGGTCATTATCGTGACGACTAAACGCGGGACGATCGGCAAGCCTAAACTGGACTTTACGGCATCTTATGGTCTGGCAAAGGCTACCCGTATTCCTGACCACATCAGTTCCTACCAGACGATGTCGATGTACAATCAGGCGCTGATGAACGGCCAGCAGTTCACCGACCTTATTCCGCAATACGCATTGAATGAATACAGGAATCCCTCCACACCGCTCAACGGCCTGCGTTATCCGGACGTGAACTGGTTCGATCTGATGACCAAACCATTCGCAACCAATGCGAATGCAAACTTTAATGTGTCTGGCGGGACTAACTTCATCAAGTATTTCGCCTCCCTGGGGTACGCCTACCAGGGTGATTTTTTCAAAGCCTATCACAAGGGCTACGACGATACCCGGTATTGGTATAACCGGTTCAATTACCGGACCAATATTGACTTTAACCTGACCCGCAGCACCACCTTGTCGCTGAATGTGGGGGGAGAAACCGGCATTAAAAATCAGCCCAGCAATTCGCCCTGGCGGAACCTGTATTCGACCGGGCCGTCGCGTTACCCTGCCTATTTCCCCGCGTGGGTGCTCGAACAGGTCCCCGATCCGGATTATCCCAATGACCGTGGCGACCGCCTTGCGATGAACTTCGGGGAGTTTACCGGTAATCCTTACACCTCCATGAACCAGGGGTCGTTCAACAGATACCTGGACTCAAAATTGTTCACCGATCTCATACTGGATCAGAAACTCGATGCGATCACCAAGGGGCTCTCAGTGAAGGGCAAGGTGTCGATGAGCACCTACTATCGCAATCGGTCGCTGACTGCCAGCTACTCATTCCCTGAGTACCAGCTCAATTACGATAAGATCGGGACCGAAGAGAACCCGTGGTTCAGGGCGGGGCAAGGCAACGAGATTTTCCAGCAACCGCCGCTGGATATCAATGTGGGGGAGTTGGAAAATGATTATTACAAAGATTTTTACTATGAACTCTCGGCCAGTTACAACCGGGCGTTCGGCAAGCACAACGTGAGCGGGCTGGTACTGGTGAACCGCCAGCAGAAGGATAAAACCACCGAATTTCCTTATTACAACCAGGGGCTTGTAAGCCGCGCTACCTATGATTATGCCAACAAATATCTGCTCGAACTCAACGTGGGCTACACAGGCTCTGAGCGTTTCGCGCCGGGTATGCGGTACGGCTTTTTCCCGTCGGGGGCGATTGGCTGGGTCGTCTCCGAGGAGAAATTCTTCAAAGACCGCCTCCCGTGGATCAGCAAGCTGAAACTGCGGTATTCGGATGGTAAAGTCGGCAGTGACATCGCGGGTAACCGGTGGCTGTATCTGAGTGATTATTTCAAAGATAATGCCGGATATATCCACGAAGACCTTGGCCCGAACCTTGTCTCACAATGGGAGGAAGCCCGGAAACGGGACTTCGGTATCGAGATAGGTTTTTGGAACGACACTTTTACATTCGGTGTCGACTTGTTCGACGAACGCCGCAAGAAGATGCTCCTCGATCCGCGAAGTGTGACCATGCTTGTAGGTAATTCATTTAAGGAGCTCAATCTTGGGCGGCTAAAAAAGCACGGCATCGAGCTCGAAGCGGAATATCGGAACAACACGGCCTCGGGCCTTAGTTATTTCGTAAAAGGGCTGTTCGGGTTCAACGAAAACCGCATTCTTTTCAAAGATGACCTTCCTTACGCTTTCGATTACCAGAAAGCTGCCGGCAAACCGCTGGGTGCGCAGCTCAGTGGCGTGGAACTGACCGGCAGCGGCTATTACACTTCGGTGGATGATATTCACAACAATGTGGCCGCCATCGACCTGCAAAAACTAAATGTAGGTGACTACAAATTCCTCGACTACAATGGGGATGGCAAGGTGACGAACCTCGACAAATACCCGATCCCAGGCTCCGATTATCCGCCCATTACCTATTCATTTTCGGCAGGGTTTTCCTGGAAAAAATTCGATTTCAACTTCATGTTCCAGGGAAACGTGGGCAAATATGTAGAGTTCAACCAGCCCTATGAAGTCGAGTTTATCAAAGGTGACTGGCGCGTGCACGCCTCGCAGCTTGACTACTGGACGCCTACCAATCCGGGAGCGAACCACGCCACCTTGCACTACTCCGGCGGCGGCAGTACCGATAACCTCTTCTGGGGCGGCGGCGAGGCCGACAGAGGGTTTGATATCATGATTGAAAACCGGTTCTGGCGCAACTCCAATTACCTGCGTCTGCGGGAGGTGTACGCTTCTTACACATTCAACTCCAAATTCCTGCGGCGGGTAATTGGCACTTCCAACCTGGTGTTTTTCGTGACCGGCAATAACCTGTGGACCTTCACAAAACTCATTGAGGGCGACCCCGAAAGGAAGGATTTCAACCAGGGTTTCTATCCCCAAATGACCAGTGTAAAATTCGCCATCAGGGCGGCATTCTAACCCAAACCAACAGACGATGAAAAGATTAATTACGATACTGTGTGTACCGGCGCTGTTCATTTTGCTTTTGGCTTCGTGCGTAGAAGATTATCTGGACAAAGCGCCGGAGTCGGGGCTGACGGAGGCGGATGTTTTTTCCAAATACGAAAACTTCAAAAAGTTCTTCGACGGCATTTATGAGGGCAACAAACTCGATGGAACCACCTGGCGTGCCTATAACATCAAAACAGGCTATTCACTCTATTTCGATTTCTGGGACCAGAAATATACCATGGAAGCGCTCACCGACATGAGCGACATGGGACGCGTAATGGATGCACAGGTAATCAAAAGCGGCCAGATTTCGGCCATTATCAACAAAATGACCTATGACCCGTCGCGTCGGCCTATCCTGGGGTCGATGTTTTCCATTATCCGCAAATGCAATATGACCTTGAAAAACATCGGGATGCTCAAAGATGCCAGCCCGGTGGATATCAATGATTTCAAAGGCCAGGCGCACTTTATCCGTGCGTTCGCGCATTTTGAGCTGTTCCGGTTATGGGGGCCAATGCCTTACATTACCAAAGTGATCGGGCAGGACGATGAATGGGATATTCCAAGACTTTCAAAAAGAGAGACGCTCGTCCGTATCGCAATGGATATGGACTCGGCCGCCGCCTATTTCGAGCAGGCCGACCTTATGCGCCGCGACCCGGGCCCAGGGGTAGCAGGGCACCTGAACAATCCTGAACAAAAACGCCCGACGGGCGTAGCGGCGAAGGCATTCAAAGCGCGTGCATTGCTTTATGCGGCTAGCCCGCTGAACAACGAGCAGGGCAATGCCGATTGGGAGGCGGCGGCCAAAGCTAACTGGGAAGCCATTCAGATCGCCGAGAAATATGGCTACGACCTGCTTTCGCTTGCCGACTACAAGAAGAATTACATCGGTACCACCTATTCCAACGAACAACTCTGGGCATGGTATGCCGGCACGAAAACCTACAACGACGGTACTTTGAACGGCCAGATGAATGGTGTCTTCGGAGGCGGGAAAACAGGCTGGTCGGGAGAATGTCCTACTCAGAATACCGTCGATAAATTTGAAACCAAATGGGGCGAGCCGTTGAATACTCCGGCCGATCGTCAGGCCGCCACTGCCGCAGGGCATTACAGTGAGCAGGATCCCTACAAAGACCGCGACCCGCGTTTTTATATTGACATTATCTACAATACCGCACCGGTACCTGGCTACGGTAACGCCAAAATCTACTACGAAACCAAAGACGGAGCTGCGGTGTACGGTCAGCTTCTCGACCAGTCTTACGCAGGCATTACGCGCACGGGCTATTACGAGCGCAAGACCTGGGGTGAGCAGAGCGTGAACAACAAAACCACACCGCAATATACCGACCCGCTGATCCGCCTCGGGGAATTGTACCTGAACTACGCTGAGGCGGCCAACGAAGCCTACGGCCCGAATGGCGCGGCCCCGGGCTCGTCCCTCACCGCTTTGCAGGCGCTCAATCGCATCCGCACGCGTGCGGGTATGCCCGATGTGTTGCAGGCATACACGGGTTCGAAAGACAAGCTCCGCGAGCGCATCAAGAATGAACGCACCATCGAGCTTTGCTTCGAAGGAGGGCATTATTACCACGATATCCGCCGTTGGAAAGACGCTCCGAAAGTAATGGGCGGGACGCTTTACCGCATGGATGTGGAGAAAGTGCCCGTGAGCACTGCTTACCCGACGGGCTTTAAGTACACCCGCATGCCGCTCTCGGCAGATCGCCAGACGCGCTGGAAAGAAGCGATGTACTACCTGCCATTCAACACGGAAGATATGTACAAAATGAAAAATTTCGTCCCTAACGAAGTCTGGTAACCCCTAACGCTCAATCCAATGATGAAAAAAGTAATCCATTATACAGCGCAGGCGGCTATCGGAATGATGATACTCTGCCTGCTGTGGGGCGGCAGTGTACTCGCCCAGGACAAGCCGGCCAAAAAGCCTAAGCCGGTGAATGTAAGCCTTAAAGTGACTGACGAAAGCGGCAACCCGATTCCGAACGCATTGGTGGTGGTAGGAGAGGGGCAGATCCACGCTGAGACCAATGAAAGCGGCGATTTCGATTTCGAAGCACTGCCAGAGGATTTTGTGACGGTTTCCTCATACGGTTACAGCAAGTCGGTGTCGCTTGTAGGCGATATTGTGACCAACAGCGTGGTGGAACTGAAAAAAGCCAAGTTGTTCGGCACAGCCGATGACGCGATACCTATGCCATTTGCGAATATCCCGAAGCGGCTGGCCACAGGGAGTTATGTGACTTTAAAAACCGCGGATCTTGAAAAATACCCCACCAACGATCTCCGTAACGCATTTTCGGGGCTTGTCAACGGCCTGGAAGTGGTGGAACGCGACGGCTCTCCCGGACTGACGGCCGAAGAGGAGCTGGGCAATTTCAGGATCACGGAGAAAATCGGCCTCGCTACACGGGGCCGCAGCCCGATTTTCATTATCGACGACATCCCGACCGACATTACCGAAATGCCCATCGATCCCCAGGAAATCGAGTCGGTGACGATTATCAAGGACATAGTGGGTAAGGCTATGCTCGGACCGAGAGGAGCGGACGGCATTATTTACATTAAAACCAAAAGAGGAAAGGTCAACGAACGCATCCTGAGCGTGAATGCCGAACAGGGTGTAAGCCTGGTCGACAGGTTCCCCGGCTGGGCGTCGGGGGCGGAATATGCGGAGCTGAATAATGTGGCACGGACCAACAGTTTGCTCTCGCCGCTGTACAATGAGAATGACATTGCCGCATATGCAAAGAATGACCCGTACGATCTCTATCGGCCCAGCGTCGATTTCCGGCGGATGATGTTGAAAGATTCGAAGCCATTTACGCGGGTAAACCTGTCGTCGACCGGAGGGAATGAGACGGTGCAGTACAATGCTTACCTGGGCTACAATGGCGAAGGGGATATTTACAAGATAGGGGCTAAATCGGATTACAACCGTATCAATGTGCGATCGAACATCGACATTAAAATCAATCCCCTTATCAAGGTCAAATTCGACTTTTTCGGGGGGCTTACGCTTCGGCGATCGGCCAACTACGGTTATAATGCCAACTTTAGCAGCGAGGACGGCAATACCAACACCGCGCTCGACCTGGTGGAGTTCAACTCGGTTATGAACGACATAACCAACACCCCACCAATCGCATTTCCGGTATATGCAGCATTTGCCGACAACCCGGTGGCACCGTGGTACGGGGTGAGTTCCAATTATAAGACGAACCCGATCGGTAACCTTATGCACAATGGCTATTACACGGAAACCGGCCGGACGGGCGCTTCCAACCTCACTTTCGATTACGATCTGAAAGAACTGGTACCAGGCCTCAGGTCGACGACCTACGCCGGGTTCAACCTGTTCAACAGCTTGCGGATCGGAAAGGCCGAGGATTATATCGCCTACATTGTAACGCCCGGGAAAACCGATACCGGCCTGGATACGATCAGGCTCTCAAAAGTTCACGACGGTGTGGATATGGCTGGTCAGGCGAAGCTGCATGACTACTACTCACAGCGGTTTGTGGTTTATGAAAACCTCAGCTACGAGAAAAGCTGGAATGTGCACAGCATTCAGGCCGGGCTGACCTATTATCTGGGTAAATTGTCCCGGAACGGGATTGAAGAGCCTCAACGGCAGCAGAATGCGGTGTTCAATGGGGTGTACTCGCTGAAAGACCGGTATGTATTTCATGGCGTGCTCAACTATGCGGGCACTTACAGCTTCGATAAAGGCAAGCGTTATGCATTGTTTCCTGCGGCCGGTGTGAGCTGGGTGGTTTCGGAAGAAGGCTTTTTTAAAAGTTTAAAAGGTATTGATTATCTCAAAATCAGGGCGGAAGCCGGTATGCTCGGCTACGAAAGCTTCCTGCCGCCCTTCTACTATCTCGACCGCTGGGGCGTGAACTCGACGGGCACGGCATTCGGGCCTTATTCGACCGGACAATGGTTTGGCAGCAATACCGACAACCTGGTTTACCGCACCTCGCCGGGCCGCATCGGCAACCCCGACCTGACCTGGGAAAAACGGAAAGAATTCAATATCGGGATTGACGGTTTGTTCCTGAAACGCAGGCTTTCAATTGAAATTAACTATTTCAATAACCTGCGCGACGGCATCGTGTCGCAGCTAGCCAATACCGTGCCACTCGTGGCGGGCATCTCTACTGCCCGGCCCTGGTATAACTACAATAAAATCAGAAGCTTTGGTATGGAGGCCGCGTTGCAATACACCGAACGTTTGGGAGAGTTCCGGTTTTCGATCGGCGGTAATGCAACTGTGCAGGACAGCAAAATCCTGAAATGGGATGAACCTAATTTTCGCTTCGGTTATCAGACGCGCATTGGTACGCCTGCTGATGGCTATTGGGGGCAGACATACATCGGCAAGTTCGCCAGTGATGCAGAAACCGACATCATACCGCAGATTTACGACGAAGATCTCAAAGCAGGCGACCTGAAATACCGGGACATGAACGGCGATGGCGTTGTGGATGACAACGACCAGAGCCGGATCGGCAATGTGGCGCCACGCCTGGTCTACGCATTGAACCTCAAACTTACCTTCCGGAATCTGGAACTGACCGCTATTGGTACGGGCCGGGCATTCTATCAGATTCCCTTCACCAATAAGTATTTCTGGAATGGCTGGGGTGACAACAACTACTCCGATTTCGTGAAGGAAAATATAGGAGGCCAGTATCCGCGGCTTACCTACTATAAGGTTAACAACAATTTCGTGTCTTCCGATTTCTGGCTGCGCGATGGCGGGTTTTTCAAGATCCAGAATGTGGAGCTGGCCTATAATGTGCCGGTTAGGCTGGGCAATATAATCGCCGCGCGCGGCATACGCGTGTATGTACGCGGGGCCAATGTGCTTACATTCTCCAAAATCAAAGAAGTAGACCCGGAATCAGTGAACTCGGGCATTTCCGCTTATCCGTTGTTCCGCACATTTTCGGGAGGGGTTAAACTGACATTTTAAAGCCAGAGCTATGCATTTGAAATCATTTTGTATCAAAAATATCCTTTCCCTGACCATCGCGATGCTGGGGCTCGCGTCGTGTGTCGATTACCTGGAACCTTATCCGAATGGCAACAGAACCACGGACGACATCTGGAAATACCAGGATATGGTGCAGGGGCTTGTGGGCCAGTGCTACGATAACATGACCCGCAATTACAACGACAACGAAGGCGTTTTCCTCGACGGCGCTACCGATGACGTGGTCATTACCAGCACCACCCATCCGCTCAATCGCCTCGCAGTGGGTGCTATGCCTACCAGCCTCGATCCGTTCAGGACCTACTGGGACAGGGATTACCGCTCTATTTATCTTTTAAATCTTTTCCTCAAAGACCGCCGGGGTTACAATACCCGCTTTCTGGTAGACCCGCATCTGGATAGTCTTGTAAAAAACCGTTTGCAAGGCGAAGCGTTTGCATTGCGGGCTTGGTTTCAATGGGATTTGCTACAAAAGTTCGGCGGAATGGCCAACGGACAGCTAATGGGCTTCCCGATCGTGCTGGACCCGGTAGATATCAAAGCAGAAACGAACCTCGCGCGCAACACATACGACGACTGCGTGAAGCAGATCATCGCCGATTGCGATTCGGCCTATAAATACCTTCCCGTCGCTCACCGTGATTTCCTGGTCAAGGACGTGAATGACCGGGCTTATGCCGGAGGGCGCTATTGGGGGCGGATGGATGGCATTACTACGCGGGCCATCAAGGCATTGGTATACCTTACCTGGGCGAGCCCGCGCTTCAACCCATCGAACGACATGACGCGCTGGGATCTTGCCGCTCAGAATGCGAGGGAGGTGATCGATTTCAAAATGAAGACCGACGCCGTGACCAATGGCTTCAATCCAACAAAGGCGGTAAACTGGTTTGATCCCAACTTCCCCGGGATTATCTGGGCATCGCGCTATAACAATGCGAATGATGCCATGGAGCGGATGTTCTATCCCGGTGGTTTTCAGGGCACCGGTTCGGTGGGAGCGACGCAGGACCTGGTGGATGCGTTCCCGATGAAGAACGGTTACCCCATTACCGATCCCCGCAGCAAATACGACCCGGCAAACCCCTACGCCGACCGTGATCCCCGCTTTTACGCCACGATTTTCCATAACAATGCCAGGGCTGTGAAAATCAATAGCGATAAGGTGATGTATACTTTCGAAAACTGGCAGAATGCCAAGGATGCCGCCGGTCCGGCGGTGAACAGCCGTACCAATTACCATATTAAGAAAATGGTATTCATGGGGTTGAACTGGTCGGATAATTCCATCAACCGCCAGCCACATTCGAAGTTCTTCATCCGCTGGGAGCACATGCTGCTCACGTTCGCGGAAGCTGCCAATCAGGTAGAAGGTCCCGATGGCGGCAAATATGGTATGTCGGCCAGGGATGCGATCGAGTACCTTCGTAAGAAAGACAATACCGACGGAGGGAAGGGCTTCACCTCTGATCCGTACCTGGCCGAGGCTGCTTCCAAAGGCAAAGCGGTTTTTGACGGGTTTATCAAAAATGAGAGAAGGATCGAAACCTGTTTCGAAGGCATGCGCTTTTTCGACCTGCGCCGCTGGACGACCAACCTTACCGAACTGAATAAACCCGTACGAATGGCGAGAATCACCCGTAATTCGGACGGATCTTTTGAATACAAACTCGACGAAGTGGTGGAAGCACGGTCATACCGATCCGCATTTCTGCCGATTCCATATGACGAAGTGCTTAGAATGTCTAACCTGGTACAAAACGATGGCTGGGAAGCCTGGAAATAAATATAAATGCTATGAAAAAAAGAATTGCTGCTGTCCTCGGGCTGACTATGGCCCTGAGCGCCTGCTATGACGATTACATCAAGGATTTCGACTATACCTCAGTCTATTTCATGTACCAGACCAACGCGCGGACGTTCGTGGTAGGGGAGGGTATGACGATAGAGGTAGGCGCTGCGCTCGCAGGTGTGCGCGAGAACAGGCAGGACCGCGTGGTAGGTTTTCAAATGGATGCGACGCTGATTAATGCGAGCGCGCTGGAAGCGATGAAAACCGGCGCAGGCTATATTCGTGAAGCGGTCAGCGGCGTCGATACGCTGAAACCGCTTCCTGCCGATTACTTCACGATTTCGGATAATTCCAGAATGGTGATCAAGGCAGGCACGCATATGGGCTCGGTGGTAATCAAGGCCGATTCCGCCCGGTTTCTGAAAGACACCGCTACAATCCGCGCAGGCTATGCGATCCCGTTCTACATTACCTCCGCCGACGCCGATTCGATCGTGCGCGCCAAGCGGTCCGCTGTGGTGGCACTCAAATATGAGAATATGCTTTTCGGGAACTATTGGCATGGAGGTGTGACGACTGTGAAAGACGCCGCGGGCAAAGTGATAAAGACCGTGAAGTATTATACAACCATCCCCTCGCCGGAAGCCAAGATTTTCAAACTGAAAACCGTGGCGCCTGATGCACTCGTGACCAACATGATCAGCGACCAGGAGGGCTCGTTTAAGATTACGCTCGATGGAAATGCGATTAAAATCAGCAAAGCCGATGGTTCTACGGTCAATGTGAAGCCCGATGGAGCGAGTACTTTTAACCGGGCAAAGCTGTTGCAGGAGCGGAAGTTGTTTCTGAGTTATAAGTATGAAAATGAGGATGGTACCACCTCGTTCGCACAGGACACGCTGACATTCCGGAACCGTATCCGCGACGGTGTGAACGAGTGGCAGGACGAAAATCCGGACCATTATAAATAGGTGTCAGGTTACCGCTTCAACAACAGATCAAGTGCCGTATCTGTTTGGTAATACTCTTACTTAATATTGTTTAAGTACAATATTTTGAAGAGCCTTGCCCGGCAGATATGGCATTTTTGTATTCATTTGTGCGAATATTTTATAATAAAATATTGAAACGAGCCTATTTTGGCAACGTTCCCGATAACGATTGCATAAATAAACTTCCAGGATCGTTTTCAATTTTCTTCCCGAATCTCTATTCTCCGAAAGATTTCCGAATGGTACTATTAGTACAATAAATAGGCTTATTGAAATTGTTCAAATGGGCTTACGCCCGGAAATCAAAAATATCTTATCATCCCTAAGCCTCTTCCAGATAAAATATTTTAACAGATTAGTTACAAATCTGTGTTAAGTAACTCTATGTCTATTTGTAACTATTGATGGAAAAAATATAATTATTTGTAAGGGTAATCTATCGAGTGATCGTCAGAATTGACAGTTTATGGTGAACTACTATTAATGGTTAAACAATCAATGCGTATGAAAAGAAACTTTACAAGTATTGGCCACTGTATGATGCGTTGGGCAATGGCTGGTGCGGTGATGACGGGTTTTACAGGGCAGGCCTTTGCGATGAGGCCTTCAAATCCGACCATCAGAGTTATCGACAGGACAGTTTCAGGCAAGGTGACTTCCGTGGAGGACAACCTTCCGGTTCCGGGTGTTTCGGTAGTACTCAAAGGAAGTAAAAGCGGCACCAATACCGATGCCGATGGTACTTTCAAAATCAGTATTCCGGAAGACAATGCAGTCCTCGTGTTTTCAGCAGTCGGTTTCGTAACGCAGGAAGTCACTGTTGGAAATAAAAGCGTGGTGGACATTGTGCTAGCCAGCGATCAGAAGATATTAACGGAAGTCGTGGTTGTGGGTTATGGTACGCAAAAGAAAAGCCAGCTGACGGGTGCTATTTCGTCCGTTGGTTCAAAAGAGATTAATGAAATGCCTATTACCAACCTTGGGCAGGCGCTGCAAGGACGCGCGGCCGGGGTGGACGTGACGCAGTCGGGTTCAAAGCCGGGAACAGTGCCGAAAATCCTGATCCGTGGTCGTCGTTCGTTCAATGCGGGTAACGATCCTTTGTATGTGGTGGACGGTATTCCTTTGGCGGGAGGCTATGAAGATATTAACCCCAGCGATATCCAGTCGATGGAAGTTTTGAAAGATGCTACCGCCACAGCGATCTATGGTTCGCGCGGTGCGAACGGGGTTGTGATCGTGACCACCAAGCGTGGTGGCGTGAAAGGCAAAACGACCGTTAGCTACGATGGCTATGCAGGGGTTTCCAAAGCACTCGATAAAGTAAAACTATTTAGCGGCCCCGAATTTGCCGAGTTCGTGCGCGAAGCGTACCGTGCGACTGGCGGTTATAAAGATGCTGCCGGCAACGCCATCCCGACGGGGGTGATCAATGCAGAAGCCGATGCAAAAGTGGCAGTACTCGGAGGTGACCCTAATGTGGCCAAAGGTATCGCCAATGGTACCAGTACCGACTGGCAGGACCTCGTAGTGGGCACCGGCATGATGCAGAGCCACTCCGTGGGTATCCAGGGGGGGAGCGACCGCACCCAATTCTACATTTCCGGCGGTTATTTCCGGGATAAGGGGGTTGTGAAAGAAGCAAACTTCACCCGTTTCTCGCTGCGTGCGAATATCGACCACAATGTGAATAAATGGCTGAAAGTTGGTCTTTCTTCCTACATGATGAACAGCATCCGTAACGGTGAGAACCTGAATACCTACGGGATGACAATCAATCAGAACCCGCTCGCCGTGCCGTACGATGAAAACGGCAAGCTGATTTTCTCGCCTACCAACGACGCCTTGCTGACCAACCCGCTTGCGGAACTGGTGAAGGGAGCACAGGTTGATCAGATGAAGCGTTACCGTATTTTCAATAGCCTTTATACGGAGTTCAGTATCCTGCCGGGTTTGAAATACCGCGTAAACTTCGGTCCGGACTTCAATATTTATCGTTACGGACGTTTTATCGGCTCGATGACCAATGCCAGAAAGGGCGGGGATGCACAAGCCAATACCGGCAACGCAATCGGTTTCAACTGGACACTGGAAAACATTGTGAATTATACCAAAACCTTCGGAGGCAAGCATAACCTGAATGTCACTTTGCTGCATTCTATTCAGCGTGACCGCACGGAAGCATTCACCTCGTCGGTGCAGGGAGTACCTGTTGAAACGCAATCTTTCTATAACCTGGGCGCAGCAACAACCGTATTTTCTCCCACTAGCGGGCTGGTTGAATGGACGATCAATTCGTTCATGGGACGTGTGAACTACGATTACAATGACAAATACCTTGTTACTTTGACAATGCGTCGTGACGGTTCGAGCCGTTTCGGTGAAAACAGCAAGTATGGTAACTTCCCGGGTATTGCGGTAGGTTGGAATATCGGTAACGAGGATTTCCTCAAAGGCATCAGTTGGATTGATCTTTTGAAAGTACGTGCAGGATGGGGTAAAGTGGGTAACACCGGTTTGGCCCCTTATCAGACACAGGCGTTCCTGGGCCGTACCAGCTATGCATGGAACACAACGGCGGCGTACGGTTACCGCCCCGGGACGATCGGAAATGCCGATTTGCGCTGGGAGTCATCTGCTACTGCCAACGTAGGTCTTGATTTTAGCCTGGTTCGGGGACGTGTACAAGGTTCATTGGAGTTTTACCAAACCAATACCACCGATTTGCTTTTGTCTGACCAGCTTCCGGGATCGATCGGTTTCAACGCTGTTACCCGCAACGTGGGTGAGACCCGTAACCGTGGTATCGAGTTGGGCGTGACTACAACGAACATCAACACCAACAGCGGTTTCAAATGGACCACAGACTTTACATTCACTAAAAACACGGAGGCTATCCTGTCTCTTTATAATGGAAAAGTGGATGATCTCGGTAACGGATGGTTCATCGGCCGTCCTTTGAGCACGGTTTATGATTACCGGAAAATCGGTATCTGGCAGACTAACGAAGCGGATGCTGCGAAAGCGGTTAACAGCGAAGTGGGTCAGATCAAGATCAAAGACATCGATGGCGACGGCAAAATCAATGCGAACGACCGCGAGATCATTGGCTCCGACGTGCCTGATTTCAGCGCAGGTATTACCAACCGTTTCAATTTCAAAGGCTTTGACTTCTCGTTCTTCTTCTTTGCACGTGTAGGTAACCTGATCCGCAGCGAGTTCCACAGGAACAACAATGCGCTGGCTGGCCGCTATCAGCAAATGAAAGTGGATTACTGGACGCCAAACAACCCGACTAATGAATTCCCTCGTCCGAAAAGCAACCAGGAGTTCCCCGTGTACGGCAGCACGCTTACCTACTTCGATGGAACGTTCGTGAAATTGAGAAACGTGAATGTGGGTTATACATTTACACCGGAAATGTCGAAAAAGCTGGGAATGGAGTCGCTTCGTTTGTATTCAAGCATCCAGCAGCCGTTTATCTGGGCAAAATACCGCAGCAAATACAACGGCGTTGACCCTGAAACAACCGGCCTCGCAGCAGGTGGTACAGGCGTAACCCCAGCTACAATGGTGATCACATTTGGTGTGAACGCGAAATTCTAACGGCCTGGTTTTGAAATTTTAAAAAGATACTGACAAATGAAAAATATAAGAAAATCGATTGTGGTGTGCGGTATGGCAGCATTGATGCTCGCAGGGCAGGGGTGTAAGGATGTGCTCGACGAGAAGATCATCTCCGGTGTCGGTAACGACTATTTGAACACCGCTAAGGGATTTGAAGATGGGGTGAAAGCGGCGTACTCGTCGCTGCGTTTTTACTACGCAACCCAGCAGGGGCTGACTTTGACCGAATATGGTACGGATATCTATGCAACAGGTGCTGATGGCGGTTATAAAGGCTTCCATTTCTATGACGGCCAGCTGAACCCGACCGTAGATTACCTGGCAACGACCTGGGACGAGCTTTACAGAGGTATTAACACCTGTAATGCGGTGATCGAACGCGCCCCGAATGTGACCGGTGTTGCAGATAATGTAAAGAAACTGCGTGTTGCCGAAGCCAAATTCCTGCGCGGGCATTACTACTATCTCTTGCACCAGCAATATGGTGGCGTTGATCTTCGCCTGACTGAAACTTTGGTTCCTACCAAGGAAACCAAGCGTGCAACCGATGCGGAAATGTATGCGGCGATCATAAAGGATCTGAGTGATGCGGTTAACGATCTGGAAGCAAAAGCACAGTCCAGCGATTATGGCCGCGCTACCAAGCCTCACGCACAGGCGTTGCTGGCGAAAGTGTATCTGGCCAAAGCGTATTCAACAGAAAAAGCGGCAGACGATTTTACCAAGGCTGCCGATCTTTTAAAAGAGGTTTCTACCAAATATGGTTACAAACTGCTCGACGATTTCTCGGCTGTATTCGATGAAAACAACCAGAACCATAGCGAGGTCGTATTTGCAGTACAATACACTACCGACCCTTTGACGAACGGAACCGGCAACAGCTTGCACCTCTATTTCGGGATGCAGTACGATGTGCAGCCGGGCATGAAGCGGGACGTTTATTGGGGCCGCCCCTTCAAACGTCTGAGACCGACCGAATACCTGCTCAATACCGTCTTCGCCGATCGCGTCAACGACTCGCGCTACAAAAAGACTTTCCGCGACACATGGTTGTCCAACAACCCCGGAACCTACAATGCGGCGTCATTCGATGATTCCAAAACAAAGGTGACGTTTGCTGCCGGCGATACGGCGATCTTTATTCCGGGCTATGAAATGACCAAAGAGGTACGCGCCACGAAAAAATACCAGGTGCTTGTACCCAGCAAATATTCGGAAGCCTTATTCCCAACCTTGCAGAAGTTCTTCGATTCAAAACGCCCTGACATGACTTATGAACAAGGAAGCCGCGACTATTACGTAGTGCGTCTGGCGGACGTTTATCTGATGCTTGCCGAGGCATTGCTGCAATCGGGCGATAAAGCTGGCGCTGCCGAAGCGATTAATATGGTAAGATACCGTGCGGGCTGGCCGGGTAAAAAGGACAAAATGCTGATCGACGCCAAAGACCTTACGATGGAGACGATCATCGAGGAGCGTGCACGGGAGCTGGCCGGTGAGCAAACCCGTTGGGTAGACCTCAAACGCTGGGGACTGCTTGTGGAAAGAGTGAAAAAATATAACCCGCAAGCTTCTGCGATCCAGGCCTACCATGTGGTGAGACCGATCCCTCAGACACAGATTGACCGGAGCGCGAAAACATCTGACGGCAAGTCGGTGTTCCCTCAGAACCCTGGATACTGATCGGTTTCGAAAATAGCAGATCAAGAGGATGGTTGCCTTGTGCCGCCATCCTCTTTTGTTTTTGAGAGGGGGCTCTAAAAAAAAAGCTACCGAAGAATCAATGGTATTATCCGGCTGAAAATTAGGACTTATTCTGCGTGCGGGCGGGCTGGAATCGGTGGCGTCAGGGTGGTATATTTCACCTATAACATCATCTTAATCCACTTACCTATGCACATCACAAAAGGATTTTTCACCTCCTTGCGACGCGCGATCGGAGCATGCATTTGTGCGATATGCATGTACCCGTTGCTGTGCGCCAGTGTCGTCGCGAACCCGGTCGCGGAGCTTGGCCATGTAATGCGAGCCGAGAAAACCATTACCGGTACCGTCTTGGCCAAAGAAGGAAATACGCCTATTCCAGGTGTAACGGTCGTTGTCAAAGGAACCAACCAGGGCACGACAACCAATGCAGATGGCAAGTACACGATCGAGATCGCCGGTAACTCGGCGGTATTGGTATTTTCGGCCGTCGGTTATGTCACGCAGGAGCAGGAAACGGGTAATGCGAGTGTCCTAGACATTTCGCTGGCCACGGATCTGAAAACGCTGAACGAAGTCGTAGTGGTCGGCTACGGAACACAGAAGAAACGGGACCTCACAGGCGCCGTGTCACAGGTGAACGCGACCCGGCTTGAAAACGAGAACCCGCAGTCGGTACAGGATGTCTTGCGGGGGAATGTACCGGGTATGAATGTCGGGTTTTCGACCTCGGCTAAAGGCGGCGGGAGTGTCTCGGTGCGGGGGCAGAATTCTATCAATGCAGGTTCCACCCCGTTGATCGTACTCGACGGTACGATTTACAATGGTGGTTTGGAAGATGTCAATCCCAATGATATCGAGACGATTGATGTCTTGAAAGACGCAAGCTCCTCATCTGTATTCGGGGCTAAGGCGGCCAGCGGCGTTATCCTCATCACAACCAAAAGAGGGAAGGAAGGCAAGCCGGTCATCAATATCAACAGTAATTTCGGGTTCGCGGAAGTAGCCAGGAACCAGCCGGTGCTCAGTCCGCAGGGATTCATCAGTTGGCGGCAGGAAGTAATGCGGAATATCAATGCCACGGCCGAGCCTGCGCGCTTCGCCGATCCGAATCATCTTCCAGCCGGTGTAACCCTCGACCAATGGCTGGCCTACGACGGCTCCACGGGCGATCCGACGACGGTTTGGCTTCAGCGACTGGGCATGCAACCCATCGAAATCCAGAATTACAAGGATGGCAAAAGTGTGGACTGGTATTCCAAAGTATTTCAGAAAGGTTTCAGGCAAGATCATACTGTAAGCCTTTCCGGGCGCAACGACCGCGTTTCCTATTATATGTCTTTGGGTTACCTGAATAATGAAGGCATTATCGTAGGTGACAAATACAGTACTGTCCGCGCACGCCTGAACCTTGAAGGTAAAGTGAACAAACATTTGTCGGTGGGAATGAACACGCAATTTGCGCGGCGCGACGAAAGCCAGGTACCTGTCAACTACGATCTGGCGCGGACAATTTCGCCCTGGGGTTCGGAATTCGATGCAAACGGCAATTATGCCTGGCGACCCAATGGAGAGGCCAGCGGTGGCAATCATCCTTACTATGCCCGCCAGTTTATCAGTCGCGACCAGGGTGCCCAAACATTGAATTCCGTTTTGTTCGCCAAAGTAGGCCTGCCTCTCGGGTTTACTTATCAAATCAATTTTACGCCCCGTTTCGACTATACACACCGCTATAATGCCGAATCCGCCAAGCACGCCGAATGGGCTGCCGAGGGTGGCCGGGCCTCGCGCAAGGACTCGACCGTGTTCAACTGGCAGGTCGACAATATCCTTAAATGGAACAAGACGATCGCCGGAAAGCATCAGATTGACCTTACTTTCCTGGCGAATGCCGAACGCTTCAAAAGCTGGCGCGACAGTATTTCCAACAAAGGCTTTGCCCCGACGGACGTTCTCGGGTATCATAATATCCAGGCAGGCGGCTTGCCGGTGGTCTATACCGATGACCAGACCAGCACCGGCGATGCGTTGATGGCGCGCCTGTTCTATTCGTTCAAGGACAAATACATGCTGACACTGTCGAGCCGGCGGGATGGCTACTCCGCTTTCGGGCAGAAGAATCCGCGGGCTGTATTTTCGTCTGCGGCCGTGGGGTGGGTGTTTACGGACGAAGGGTTCCTGCACTCTAAATGGCTCAGCTATGGAAAACTGCGGCTTTCGTACGGAAACAACGGCAACCGCGACATCCCGCGCTACGACGCCCTGGCCGACCTCGCTAGCGGCAAATACCTGCATGTGAAACCGGATGGCACTGTGTATCAGGTTAGTCAACTCTACGTAAGCCGGATGGCAAACCCGAATTTGAAATGGGAGAAGACAAATGCATTGAATGTTGGACTTGACTTCGCATTGTTCAACAACCTGGTAGAGGGGAACGTCGAGTTTTACAAATCGACCACCAAGGACTTGCTCGTGAAGCGTGCATTACCCAATGTGCTGGGATTTGACAACGTTTGGGATAACCTGGGCGAAGTGCGGAACAAAGGGCTGGAAATCAGCTTGAACACGAATAATATGCGGCGTGAAAACTTTACGTGGCGCAGCACATTCAATTTCCAGCTCAACCGCAACAAAATCGTGCATTTGTACGGCAATATGGTTGACATCAAAGACAGTAATGGCAAGATAACCGGCCGCAGAGAAGCCGATGATGTTACCAACCGCTGGTTTATTGGTCATGCGCTCGACGAAATCTGGAACTACCGCATCCTGGGTGTCTGGCAGAAAGAGGAGGAAGCCGAAGCTGCCAAATACGGTGTAAAACCGGGAGATTTCAAGCTGAAAGATGTGAACAACGACGGCAAGTTTACCAACGACGACAAGGAGTTTCTGGGTTACACTTCCCCGCGTTTCCGGTGGACATTCCGCAACGAGTTCAAACTCTTCAAAAGCCTGGATGTTTCGTTTATGATCTATTCCTACTGGGGACAGAAAGGGACTTTTAACCAGATGAAAAACCGCGATGGCTTCGTGGACCGCACCAGTTCCTACGTGTTCCCTTACTGGACCGAGCAAAACCGGCAGAACGAATGGGCGAGATTGTATTCCAGCGAGGGGTCGGCAACGGGTTATGCGGTTTACAGAAGCAAATCATTTGTCCGGTTTGAAAACCTTTCCGTGGCTTACACTGTGCCGAAAGCCGTTTCGCAGAAAGTGGCCGTTCAAAATCTGCGCATTTATGGTAATGTCCGCAACATCGGCTTCTGGGCACCGCAATGGAATTTCTGGGACCCCGAAAATGGCACGAACGGAACAACTAACAATAGCTTAGCCACATCGGTACCGAGCCCACGCATTTATACGATCGGGCTGGACATTACCCTGTAATCACTATCACACAAAACTGCATGGATTATGTTTAATCAAACTTCAAAATATATACTGGCATTGATCCTGGTGGGCGCAGGGACGGCGATTACGTCCTGCAAGGAAACGTGGCTGAAACCCGAACCGCTTTCGTTTTATGAGCCGGACCTGACATTCAAAGATCTTGGCGGGTTGAAAGCGACGCTCGTCGCTTGTGAGCGCAACCTTCGGCTGGAATGGTATGGCGACGCAATGCCGATGATTACCGAATCGATTTTCTCGGATATCGCCGTAGAGGGTACGACCGACAAATCAGGCCCGGCGCAAAACCTGAACCTCCTTATTACACCCGATGCGCAACTCAACCACATCGATTACAATCGCATCGGCTGGTATTGGCTGGAAGGCTATAAAGGGATTAAGTATGCCAACACGGCCATTTCCCGCATTGATTTGCCTACTTACAAAAACGAGCAGGAGAAAAACGAATTACTCGGAGCGGCCTATTTCCACCGCGCTGCGCGCTACTACCGGCTGACGCAGCAGTTCGGTGATGTGCCATTGATCCTGAAAGAAATTAACGGTCCGAAACTCGATTTTCAAACCACAAAACGGGAGGTAATCCTTAAAAAAATGAAGGAAGACCTCGAATTCGCCGAGCAATGGGTGCCGGCAGTAACCGACAAGGGAACCGTAAACAAAGGCTCGGTGAGCCATTTGCTGACGAAGGTGAATCTTGCATTGGGTCTGTTTGACGACGCGATCAAATCTGCAACGAATGTGATCGACGGAGGTACGCACAAACTGATGACTTCCCGGTTCGGAGCCACTGCAAATGACGCGACCCGGAACGTGATCTGGGACCTGCACAGGCCTCAGAACAAGGCCATTGCAGCGAATACGGAAGGTCTGATGCTGGTGATCGACCGGTTGAATGTCGAAGGAAATGTCGAGGGGGGGATGCTTATTATGCGCAACGCTGTTCCGCTTTGGTTTAACAACATTAACACGCCGGCTGGAAATCGGGGTACGATAGACACTTATGGCATCGAGATCGATCAGGTTGTGAAATATGGCCGGGGGATTGGACGCTTACGTCCGACCGATTACTCGCAGAACCAGATTTGGGACGACAAAAATGACTTGCGCCACGCGCCGGGGAATTGGATGCGCATGGAGGATATCTTATATAACAATCCAAAGCTTGTTCAAGATAAAGACAGTTATTACGGCAAGAACTTGCAGCTCAAAAACGCGGAAGGAGTTGTACTGACGATCGACACCATACGCTGCTGGTTCGACTGGCCGCAATACAAGTTATTTGTCGAGGATCCCTTGCGCATACAACCTCAGGGCGGCAATACCGATTGGTATGTGTTCAGATTGGCGGAAACGTACCTCCTGCGCGCAGAAGCGTATGCGTGGAAAGGGGATCTGGCGAAAGCAGCCGAAGATGTGAATGTTGTGCGTGCCCGCGCGAACTGCGCTCCGCTTGCAGCAGGCAAGATCAATATCGGTACCATTCTCGACGAGCGCGCAAGGGAGCTGTATTTCGAAGAGCCGCGGAAGACCGAGCTGACGCGCATTGCCTATATTTTCGCACAAACCGGCAAGCCGGCGCCCAACGGAAAAACATATACCCTGGACAAATTCTCCGACGACAATTACTTCTATGACAGGATAATGGAGAAGAACGATTTTTACAACAAGGGTGTCAAAACGCGCCACGCCGACGAGTACACCATGAGTCCCTACCACGTGTTGTGGCCCATCCCTCAATCCGCGATCGACGGAAACACGCAGGGAAGGATCAATCAGAATAAGGGATATGCGGGGTATGAGAAGAATGTGCCTCCGCTAACGGAGATACCGAAATAAATTCGTACACAATGACCCGTCAATAGCGGGTCATTGTTGTTTTATGTCGTCTGGAGTTATGGATTTTTACATTAATCTAAACCTGAAATGAACAGACGGATTTTTCTGCAAAACACTTCACTTGCGATGGCCGCTACCATCGCAGGTACCGGCTGGCTGGAAGCCGCTATAAAAAAAGGCGATATTAAAATCGGATACTCTGCAATCACCTGGGGTGGGAAGGACGAACAGGCCATCGCCGAACTGGCTGGGTTGGGCTTCAAGGGCATTCAGCTACGGGCGAATACCTTCGCCCCCTATCGCAGCAAGCCTTCCGAATTGAAAGCGGCATTGATTAAGAACAATCTGACGCTCTGTATGTTTTCCAGCGGTAATGTCGAGATTGACCCCGCTAAATTTCAAAGTACAGTGGATACACACGTAGCGCACGCAAGCTTTGTGAAGGCATTGGGCGGTAACGCCCTGCAGCTGACCAACAGCCTTCGTCCGAAAGACCGTGCTCCATCGGTGGAAGAACTGAAAAAACTCGCGCAGGTGATGAATGAGGTCGGCAAGCAGACCGCCGACCTGGGCGTGCAGGCCGTATACCATAACCATATGAACCAGCTCGGTGAAACTCCCGAGGAAGTGGATGTGATCGTTCAGGCCATGGACCCGCGTTACATCAAATTGTTGCTGGACATCGCGCATTACAAGCAGGGGGGCGGCGAACCACACGAGGCGATCATCAAGTACAAGGATATTCTGCATTCGCTGCATTTAAAAGATACCAAACCCGCCGAGACCAAAAGCGGCTATAAGTTTGTGGAACTGGGGCAGGGCAGGGTGGATGTACCTGCGGTTTTCAAGGCGTTGGATAAAGTAAAGTTCAAAGGCTGGGCCGTAGTGGAGCTCGATGGGATTCCTGATCCCGAGAAAACGCCATTGATTTGCGCCGAAACCAATAAAAAGTACATCACCGAGGTTTTAAAATATCCATTGTAGTCCGAACTGTATTTGTAGGGGTATTCCTATTAATATTTCGTTATAAATGTAATAACTGATATTAGATAGGAAGCCCTTTTGCATTTTTCAGTTATACATCATTTTAATCAGCACAATGAAAAAATTCCGATTACCGCTGGTCGCCATGGCCGCGTTTTTGCTCAGCGCTCCGCTTCAAGCTCAAAAATCGAAAGATGGCTGGGTAGACCTTTTCAACGGCAAGGATCTGACGGGCTGGAAGCAACTCAACGGCCAGGCCAAATATGAAGTAAAAAATGGCGCTATCGTGGGTACTTCCGTGATGGGTACGCCCAATTCATTTCTCACAACCGAGAAAGATTACGGCGACTTTATCCTCGAACTGGATGTAAAAGTCGATAATAAACTGAACTCGGGCATTCAGATCCGCAGCTTGTCGAAACCTGACTATATGAATGGTCGCGTGCATGGCTATCAGGTGGAGATCGACCCGAGCGACCGCGCTTACTCCGCCGGTATTTACGATGAAGCCCGCCGCGGGTGGCTATACCCGCTCGACCTGAACCCGGAAGGCAAAAAAGCGTTTAAAAGAGATGCCTGGAACAAATACCGCATCGAGGCGATCGGTAACTCGATCCGCACGTTTCTGAACGGAGTACCTGTCGCGCACGTGGTAGACGACATGACGCCCGTAGGCTTCATATGCCTGCAGGTGCACGCGATCGGAAGCAAGGAAATGGAGGGTACACAGGTGAGCTGGAAGAATGTCCGCATTAAAACGAAGAACCTGAAACCGAGCCCGGCTACCAATGTTCGCATTGTGAACCTGATTCCGAATAATCTGGATCCCGCCGAAAAAGCGCAAGGGTATTCGCTGTTGTACGATGGTAAATCGGCAGATCAGTGGCGTTCTTACGGCGGTACCGATTTCCCTTCCAAAAGATGGAGCTATAACGACGGTACTATCCAGATTTCAAAGTCGGACGGCTCGGAAACCGGCAACGACATTGTTACCCGCAAACTTTACGGACCGGCATTCGAATATGAATTTGAGTTTAAGCTTACCGAGGGCGCTAACAGCGGCGTCAAATATTTTGTAGATCAGAAATTCAATTCCAATGGTAAATCGGGAATCGGCTGTGAATATCAGGTACTCGACGACGAGCGTCACCCGGACGCGAAACTGGGTAAGAATGGCAACCGTACCATCGCTTCATTCTACGATGTGATCCCTGCGGACCGGCCGAAGAATGCGGTGAAAAAGATCGGAGAATGGAACCAGGGCCGCATTGTGGTGCAGAAAGACGGTACCGTACAGCATTTCCTGAACGGCTATAAAGTGGTGGAATATGTGCGAGGTTCCCCGCAGTTCAAGGAGTTTGTGGCGGGCTCAAAGTTCGCCAAATTCGAAGGTTTCGGGTTATCGCAAGAGGGGAATTTGTTGTTGCAGGACCACGGTGATAATGTGTTTTTCCGCAGCTTGAAAGTAAAAGAAATCAAATAGCCCGAATTGGCGGAAAAAAGGTAAAAAATTACAGTAGATAAACGGGCGTCCGACATTTACAGACGATTGCCCGGAAATCTGACCCGGAGGCAATCAAAAAATCAACTTTTATTCAAATCCAATATCATGACCAGTAGAAGGGATTTTCTTAAAAATGCAGCACTGGCTTCTGCGGGTGTCGCAGTAGGCGCCAATGCTTTCAGTGCGGCCAGCTACCGCCGTATCGTGGGGGCCAATGATCGTGTAAGGGTAGGTATCATCGGTTTTTCAGACCGTTTTCGCAGCTCGCTGGCACCTTCCTTCTCGGATCACGCCAAGGAACTGAACTTTGAGTTTATGGGTGTTTCCGACCTTTGGAACCGTCGCCGCGACGAAGCGGAGGCATTCATGAAAGGGAAGCCCTATGCGGCCAGCGAATTCGTGAAAGCTCGCAATAACGAAGAATTGTTAGGCCGCAAAGATGTGGACGCGGTGATTATCAGTACCGCCGACTTCCAGCACGCATTGCATTGCGCAGAGGCGGTGAAATCGGGCCGTGATGTGTATGTTGAAAAGCCGTTTGCAGAAACCCTGGAAGATGCGAAAGTCGCATTGAAAGCGGTGGAAGCTTCGAAACAGATCGTACAAGTGGGCTCGCAGCGCCGCAGCGCTCCCAACTATTGGGCGGCTTATGAATACATTAAATCCGGTAAATTCGGGGATATCACCACGGTGGAAATGACCTGGAACGTAAACCAGCCAGGCCGCTGGAGACGTAAGGAGCTCGTTTCACAAATCCGCAAAGAGGATACCGATTGGGACCGCTTCCTGATGAACCGCCCGAAAGTGGAGTGGAACCCACGTTACTACCTTGAATTCCGCCTGTTCTATCCATATTCTTCAGGTATCCCGGGGCAATGGATGGCTCACCAGATCGATACCGTGCACTGGTTCTCAGGCCTCGATGCGCCGCGTAATGTGGTAGCCAACGGTGGTATTTACACATGGAAAGACGGTCGTACCAATGTTGACACTTTCAGCGCTGCATTCGAATACGGTCCTTTCGACGACAAAAGTAAAGGCTTCCAGGTTATCTATTCTTCCCGTTTCAACAACGAGGCAGGCGGCGTGAAAGAATATTATTTTTCAAATGGAGGTATGATCAACCTCGATACGAACAAGATAACTTCCGAAGGAGGCTTGAAAGAGAAAGATGCGAAAGGAATGGGCATGCAGGCGAACTTGCTGCCGGAAATGTCTTTGAAAACCGGCGAGAAAATTGCGACAGACGCTAATACCGGTGCCGATCCGATGACTTCGCTCCACATGCGTAACTGGATGGAATGTATCCGTAGCCGCAAGGAAACGAACGCACCTGCCCGCGTAGGTTTCAATCACTCGGTAGCTAACATTATGGCTACTCAGGCATTGCATACCGGAAAACGCGTGAACTGGGATCCGAAGAAAAAAGAAATCGTGCTTAGCTAACATTTTAAAAGAGCGAACAGTGAATTTAAAACATACTGCTTTGGCACTGACAGCCGTTGCCTTTGCTGGAAGCGCATTTGCGCAGAAGGTTGACCTTGTCAGGAACGATAAGGACAGAAAAGTGGAAGTAAAGGTCGATGGAAAGCCGTTCACGACCTATTATTATCCCGGTGAAAAGACGCTGAAAAAGGCGGTACTCTATCCGGTAATGACGGCCAAAGGCACGGTGATTACCCGTGGCTGGCCGCTGGACCCTCGCGCGGGCGAGCGCGTAGACCACCCGCACCACGTGGGGATCTGGCTTAACTATGAGGATGTCAATGGCAACGACTATTGGAACAACTCCAACGCAGTAAACCATGAGAAGCGTGCTTACGGGACGATCATTCATACCGGCATTACTTCCATTAAGAGCGGTAAAGACAAGGGAGAGCTCACCGTCACTGCCGATTGGGTAGATAAAGACGGTACCCTGACCCTCAAAGAAGTGACCAAATACACTTTCAGTGGCAAAGGCGATACCCGCATTATCGACCGGAGCACCACGCTCACAGCGGTGTTGCCGGAAGTAAATATGCCCGATGTAAAAGACGGCATGTATGCGATCCGTGTAGCACGTGAACTCGAACTGCCTTCTAATAAGCCTGAAATCTTTACCGATGCAGCTGGTATTGCAACCAAAGTGCCTGCGTTGAACAACGAAGGTATTACTGGCAATTACCGGAACAGTAATGGTGTGGAAGGAGAAACTGTATGGGGCAAACGCGCGATCTGGTGTAATCTGACGGGTAAAATCAAGGACGAAAATATCAGCATTGCGATTATCGACCATCCCAAAAATGTTGGCTATCCCGCCTACTGGCACGCGAGAGGTTACGGTTTGTTTGCCGTCAACCCGCTAGGCATGAAAGCACTCAGCGACGGGAAGGAAACACTCAATTTCAAACTGAAAAAGGGCGAATCTACGACCTTCCGTTACCGTCTGGTAATTGCTTCCGAGCATTTGAAAGATGCCGCGCTAAACGACCTCGCAGCCGCTTACGCGAAGACGGAATAGTTTGTATTATAGCAGATTGAAAGGGTAGCCAGCGACTTTTCGCTGGCTATTTTTTTACCCTGAAAATCTGTCAGTATGAACTTAGAACGTTACGAGTACGATCAGCTGGATGAGTCTACCTACCGCTTTTATAGCGTTGGACGAAATGGGACTTTCGAGATGCGTGTACAGTTTGCAGAAATGGGATATCGTTCTTATAATCTTGGCTTTGGAGTGGTTGATCCCGAATCCGATTGGCTGGATGATCTCGTTGAGCTAAGGAATGGCGACACACAAACGATACTTGCGACCGTGACACGTATAGCGCTCGATTTTTTAGCCAGCCATGAAGGAGTAAGCCTTTACGCTTCCGGGAGCACACCTTCGAGAACAAGAATGTATCAAATGGGACTCAACCGTGTTTTGCCGCAATTGACAGACTACTCAATCGCGGGACTGATTGCAAAGCGGGACCTTTCGCCAGATACTCTTGGAAACTATCAAAACTGGAAGGGCGAGTGGCAGGAATTTCGGGGCGGTGTTCCGTACAAGGCATTTTTGATTTTCAAAGGCAAATTATTAACTTAGTTAAAAACTATACGCAAGAAGCTATGTCCGATACCAAAACCTACGAATTAAAACCCGGTCGTCCTCCGGTGAGACACATACCCAACGAAAAAGAGTTTTTCGAAAAAAAGGCTGCCAAAATGAAAGAGCTTCTCGAAAAACACCCGGTCCCCGATCACATTTTCAAGAAAAAAGCCTAACGCTCCATCGTCCCCGGTGAATGCCAGCTAATCACATGGTAGGTTGCCGGTGTTTTGCCTACGTTGCGAAGCGTATGCATCTGGTTGGATGCCTGGAAAATAACGGAACCGGGCCCTACCTTTTTTCTTTCTCCATTGACAAGCGCCTCCACGGTGCCTTCCTTGATAATAATTACTTCTTCTTCCTGATGTTTGTGGGGCGCATGTGCGGCTTCACCGGGATTCAATGTGGTAACGTGACATTCGAGTTCGTCAGTCGTAACGGTTGGGGAACGGAAAAACGTCCTGACAGACCCGATGGCAGTGCCTCTTACGGCGATATTGTTCCAGTCGAAAGCGGTTGATTCAAGGATGCTGCCTTTGGGTTGGGCGATAATGCAGGTCAAGGTACAACAAATAGAGAGGGAGGCGACGGTTAGGTCTCGTTTAGTGATTTTCATAATAGGGGGCTTATTGAGTAGTTTTAGTAGAAAGACTTCTAGAAGGCGTGTTTACCTTTAATATTGTGTCAAAATAATTTTAATTTTTATTGGATTAGTCTTAAATGCAATCCGCGAGTGCCATTGTGTTTTGATAATGGGCAAATAAGCATTATCCTTGAAGCCAAAACGCGGAAAACGCTCCGCCGTTCGTCTTGCGCTCAATCATGGAAGATCAATCAAGAAGAAAGTTCCTGCAAAATGCGGGATTGGCTTCACTCGCCTCTGTTTCCCCTGTCATCGCCCAACCCGAAAGGACGAGGGAGCTATTTATTCACCATGTTTTCTTTTACCTCAAAGAGCCCAACAATGCCCAGCATGAGGCGCAGCTTCTGGAAGGATTACATAAACTGGCTAAGGTTCCAACGATCCAGTACGTGCATATCGGAAAGCCGGCGGTTACCAATCGTTCGGTGATCGTGAAAGACTACACGATTTCGTGGATGTGTTTTTTCAAGAATATCATTGAAGAAGAGATCTATCAGACACACCCTATTCACCTCGATTTTGTAGAGCATTATGCTCATTTGTGGGAAAAAGTAGTGGTATACGACTCCGTAGGGCCCAAGAAGGTGGATTAAATGTTTTGAAGGAGTACTACTATGAAAGAAAATTTCAAAGAAAACCACCCCGAATGCCGGGAAATGATCCTGCCGGTACGGGACGCGCTGGATGTGATCAGCGGTAAATGGAAGATTTCTATCCTTATTGCCATGGCCTTGGGCAGCAAGAGGTTTATGGAGTTGCAGAACGCCATTCCGAATATTACCCCGCGTATGCTATCGAAGGAGCTGAAAGAGCTGGAAATGAACCTGCTGGTCGAGCGCAAGGTATACGATTCGTTCCCGCCCGTGATCGAGTACGAGCGCACTGAACATGCCCGTACGCTCGAGCCGCTGATTGAGGAACTCCGCAAATGGGGCGAATACCATCGCCTGGTGATCACGGGCACCAATATCGAACATCCCGTAAAAGAATTACAAGATTGAGGTAAAGTTGCCCGTCGGGAGGCTTTGTGGTCTTGAAATAAATCTGTCTGAGTGTAATGAAGTTACTCCCTCGTTTCGCAGCTTTGCTGGCTGCTGTTAGCTTGTATTTCTCGCCTGCCTGCGCGCAGCATTCGGACGCGGTCCGGTTGAATCAGGTCGGGTTTTATCCGACTGCGCCCAAAATAGCGGTTGTTGTGACAGAAACGGGCGGTAGATTCGAAGTAAAGGAGGCCAAGTCAGGGAAAATTGCTTTAAAAGGGACTCTCGGGGAAATGCGCACGAGCCAGCATTCGGGAAAACACACTCGTTTGGCGGATTTCAGCGCGTTGCGAAAGCCGGGAACCTATGTCATTGAAGTCGCAGAAGTGGGAAAATCGGCTGCATTCGGGATTAACGATCATGTCCATCGAAACGTTGCCGAGGCTGCATTGAAAGGTTTTTATTACCAGCGTGCCTCCATCGACCTCCCCGAAAAATATGCTGGCAAGTGGGCACGCCCGGCCGGGCATCCCGATGAAAGGGTTCTTATCCACGCTTCGGCGGTTTCGGACGGACGGCCCGAGAATGCCGTAATTTCTTCGCCACGAGGTTGGTATGATGCCGGAGACTATAACAAATACATCGTCAATTCCGGCATTACAATGGGAACGTTGCTTTCGCTTTACGAAGATTATCCACTTTATTTCGAAGATTTTAACACCAATATTCCCGAGAGCAATAATGGCGTTCCCGATTTGCTCGATGAGGTTGCCTGGAACCTGCGCTGGATGCTTACAATGCAGGATCCGGCTGATGGAGGTGTTTACCACAAGCTTACCAACCCACGTTTCGATGGAATGATCATGCCGGATGCTGCGAAAAATCCACGTTATGTGGTGCAGAAAAGTACCGCGGCAACGCTAGATTTCGTAGCCGTGATGGCGCAGGCGTCGCGGGTATTCAAAAATTTCGATAACAAATTCCCCGGCTTGGCTGACTCCTGCATTACGTCGGCCGTTAGGGGTTGGCAATGGGCCGAAAAGCATCCCGCGGTGATGTACAACCAGGATGCGATGAATAAAGAATTTGATCCCGATGTTGCTACCGGTACTTACGGCGACCGTTCTGTGAAAGACGAGTGGATTTGGGCAGCGTGTGAAATGTATGCCGCCACGGGGAAGGCTGAATACATTGAGAAGATCGGTCTGGAATTGCATCAACCTATGACTTTACCGACGTGGAGCCAGGTAAAAACATTGGGATACTATACATTGCTCCGTTTTGACGAAGCGGTGAAACTACCTGCCGGGCAGGCCGATACGCTACGAAAAAATGTCCTGAGTTATGCAAACGACCTTCTGAGGAACCTGGAAACTCAACCCTATCATACGGTAATGGGTAAAACCCCACGGGATTACGCCTGGGGAAGCAGCTCGGTGGCGGCGAACCAGGGTATTGCATTGCTATATGCCTATCGCCTGTCAAAAGACAAGAAATACCTCCATGCGGCCCTGGGCAACCTTGATTACCTGCTCGGCCGCAATGCAACCGGCTATTGCTTCCTGACGGGATTTGGCTCGAAGCGTGTCATGCATCCGCATCAACGCATCTCCATAGCGGATGGAATCGTGGACCCGGTACCGGGGTTGCTTTCCGGCGGTCCGAATCCAGGCCAGCAAGACAAATGCGCGGGCTACCCGAACAAATTTGCCGACGAGTCCTTTACCGACAACGATTGTTCCTACGCCTCCAATGAGATTGCGATCAATTGGAATGCGCCGATGGTTTATCTGGCGGCCGCATTGGAAGCAACAATGAAATAAGCCCGGTTCAGATCTTTTTGCCTTTTACCGGAACCGTTTCAGGTGTTTCGTTATAGCCTTTCTTTTGGGTCATATTGATCTTTTCCGATTTTCGGATGGATTCCTGTTTCAGTAACCCGGAAGGTTTCCGGCTATCGTCCCGTTGTTTCGATTTACTTTTGGGCCCGCCATGGCTTGGAGAGCCGCCTTCCACATTGTTGGTTTGCGTTTTCATGGTTTTTCTGGTTTAGGCTGATACTTACAAATTCCATTCCTGCCGGCGTTACTTTTTTGAGATTGTGCAGTAGAACGGCCTGCGGGCCCGACTCTTTATCAAATCACAATCCAACAACCCAGATGAACCTTTTCAAATCCATTTCCCAGATACGCGACCTGCTCAAATCCGTCGATATCGAAGCCGTTGCGAAGCTCTCCCGGAAAGTAGACCTTAACCAGTTAATGGGTGTCGTTTCTAAAATGAGTGAAGAGGACCTGGGCAAAATGCTGAAATTCATGCAAGCGGGTTCAGGTAAAAAGAAAGAGCCGCCCGTCGTGAATGGGGATTTTTATGAATTGGGTGCGACGCTCAACCCCGAGGAACGGGAAATTCAGCTCAAAGTTCGGGAGTTTATGGAAACGGAAATCAAGCCGATTGCTAACTATTACTGGAACAATGCGCAGTTTCCGATGCATGTCATACCGCTGATGGCCAAGCTGAATATTTGCGGCCTTACTTACCAAGGCTACGGCTGTGCCGGGCGGTCGGCGTTGTTGGAAGGGTTTATAGCGATGGAAATGGCGCGCATCGATTCGTCCATTTCTACATTCTTCGGTGTGCACAGTGGTCTTGCAATGGGTTCGATTTACCTGTGCGGTTCGGAGGAACAGAAGCAGCAATGGTTGCCTGTAATGCAGCGTATGGAGCTGATCGGCGCTTTCGGGCTTACCGAGCCGGAGGTCGGTTCGGGAGCCGCAGGAGGTCTGACGACTACTTGTAAGCGGGAGGGCGACGAATGGATCATTAACGGGCAAAAGAAGTGGATAGGTAATGCTACTTTCTCGGACATTACGATTATCTGGGCACGCAATGTGGACGACAATCAGGTGAAAGGATTTATCGTACGGAAAGAAAACCCCGGTTTCAAAGCCGAGAAAATGGAGGATAAAATGGCACTGCGTACCGTACAAAATGCGCTGATCACATTAACGGATTGCCGTGTGCCCGAAGCCGACCGGCTTCAAAATGCGAACTCGTTCAAAGATACCGCCAGTGTCCTGCGCATGACGCGCGCGGGGGTAGCGTGGCAGGCGGTTGGCTGCGGGCGGGGTGCATATGAGCTGGCTTTGAAATACACGATGGAAAGAAAGCAGTTTGGCCGGCCGATAGCCGGTTTTCAGTTGGTACAAGACCTGCTGGTAACAATGCTGGGCGATCTTACGGCGATGCAAACGATGGTTTACAGGCTGTCGCAATTGCAGGACGCGGGCGACCTCGCCGATGAGCACGCGTCACTCGCGAAGGTGTTCTGTACCTTACGTATGCGCTCCATCGTGGACCATGCGCGTGAGCTGTTCGGGGGCAATGGAATATTGCTCGAATACGACATTGCCCGCTTCGTGGCCGATGCCGAAGCCATTTACTCTTACGAAGGGACGAAGGAAATCAATTCGCTGATCGTCGGCAGGGCGATTACCGGTGAAAGTGCATTTGTATAAATAAAAAAGGGCAGTTGAGGTGCCCTTCGTTACCATTTCAGTGTTCCTGCTTTCATTTCATTGAGAGCCTTTTCCATGGAAGCCCACGACATTCCGGTCACCTTTTGTGCCTCGACGGCTTTGGTTTGCCATTCGATCGCCTCGTTCTTTCGACCCAGTTTGTAAAGTAAGTGTGCGTAAGTGTCAATGTAAGCTGGATTACCCAATGGCAAGTGGTTTTTATCACGGCGTAAGTCTTCATGCCATTCCATCGACTTTTTGGACCACATCAATGCATTTTCCAGGTCGCGTGGATTGTTGTTGAATTGGTAGAAATTCCAGGCGTGGTTATTGAGTTCGGTATGGAAATATTGCGAGGGTGGCGCAAAGCGTACTGCCTGTTTTTCGCCGGCGGGGCCAAGCGGCGCCTGATCGGCCAGGTTCTTTTTCAGCATTTCTTCATCCATTCTTCTCAGTGAATCTACGGTAAGCCACAGGTGATTTTGCTGGATCAGATTGCGGCAGTGGCGGAAATAGGCGGCCGTGTCTTTCACCGCCAAAAAGAAGTGAATCATATTCCTTTCAAAAGCCACACGGCCTTTGCCGAAGTCCATATTATAGGTATTTTGTAGAAAAGAAGCACTTTGGTAAGCGAGTTCCTGGCTTTTTGTTTCTACGGCTTTCCGCATGGTATTGCCGATAATTGCGCTGTTGAATCCGGATGCTTCGTGAGACGGGACTGATTTGTACAAACTGTCGATCATCTTATGAGGCACAAGCGCCTGAACCACTTTGTATACGCGGCTATCCAGCGTCGGGCCTTGCTGATAAATGAATTTGACGACTTGAAAGTTAGCTATTGAATCGACAGGCAGCTTGCCCACGTATTCATCGAGCAAATCGTTCGTCGGCATATTCACCTCGCGGCGTTTCAGGATATATGCTTTTAAAAATGCAGCCGATCGTTCACCGCTTTTATATTCTTTCTCGTAATCGCTCAACTGTTTGCTTCCTTTACGGCTAAGCGCCACCTGCGCACTTTCGAGATAGGCGTTCGAATTGCTTGTAGAACCGTTAAACCGGTTGAGAATATTACCTTCTGCATCCACGTAAAGTGAAACCAATGCACCTTTGATCCCGAATTTTTCGGCCAGGTTCCGACCATTTTCAGAGGCGACGTTGCTGCGGATGGCAATAAAGTTCTTTTGATAAATATCTTTGAGTTCGGTGCCGCTGAAACCCTTGGAAGCAACCTCGTTGCAATGTTCGCATTCGTTGCCTTCGAGATGGATAAAAATGAGCTTCCGCTCTTTCTTTGCTGCTTTTGAAAGCGATTCCCAGGAAGTGTCGTCTTGGATGAAAGTAATTTGTGCGTGGCTCTGAAAAGATATAACCAGCGCCAATGTCAGTATAATTTGTTTCATTGTTTGTTGGATTGAAGAGTTTTTTCAAATGTAATTTAAATTTTGTAACCGAATGTTAAAATAATATAAACCTCGCTGCGGGCAAAAGTCTATCGCTTGTATTTTACAACTGTTTCTGTAAATGCAGTGTCTCTTTTTTCCAATCATCTACACTCATTCCTGCCCATGAAAAATCTTTTACTCTTCTCTTTTCTGGCGTTTATACTTTCCTGTAAAGACGATACAGTTTCGTCCAGACTCGATGTCTGCGGCGTAAAGGACCCGGTCCGCAACCTTCCCTGGCTGAAAGCGAAGATCGACTCTTTGAAGGCCGAGAAGCAGGATCAGGCGCTCATGGTTACGGTCGGGAAACTGAAAGGCGAGATTGTCTTCGATTACACAATGATCTACATGTCGTGCAACGTTTGCGATGTGTATCGCTGCGACGGCACCCGCGTAGACCTTTCGAAGCTCACGCAGGAAGAAATGCAGGAGTTTACGCGTACCGTCCGGGGAAAGGGGGCGCAAGGCCCTGTGATCTGGCCAGAGAAATAACCCGCATTCTTGCCTTTCCACACTGCCCGGTGTAATTTGTGCCACTCAACTCAACCGTTATCAAAGTGCACGCACCAGTTAGCATCCGTCGCGCATCTGCCGCCGACCGCGAGATCATTTATAATATGATATGCGGCCTCGAAAATATGGTTCTTGGCCGGCCGGGATTTGATGCCGCATTTGACCGCAACGTGGCAAGTACGAATATCAGTTACTTCCTAGCTGAATTGGACGGGAAGCCTGTTGGGATGGTAAGTTGCCATATTCAGCCGCTATTGCATCACGCGGCGCTGGTTTCCGAAATTCAGGAAATGTATGTAGAACCGGAATATCGCTCGCGGCAGGTAGGGAAAGCATTGATGGAGCATGTCACGGCTTTTGCAAAAGGAGAGGGGGCTATTCAAATGGAAGTCACTTCGCGTGCTACACGTGAGCAAGCGCACAGGTTCTACCAGCGCGAGGGGTTCGAGAAGTCGCATGTAAAACTGGTCAGATATTTCAAAGACGAATAAAAAAGCACCGGGCCAGCGTCCCGGTGCTTTTTGCATTACCCTAAACCTTCAACTATAACCTTTAAAATCTTAATATCTGTCTCTGTAACGGCCATCGCGGGACCAGCGGTCGCGGTCACGACTCAGGCGGCGGGTATCCGACATCAGCTCGTGGAGATCATTGCGGAGAATTCTTTCCTCACGGTGCGACAAACGGCCGTGACGGGCGAAGTGGCGTTCCTTGTCTTCTATGTTTTCGTAGCGGTTCATAAGCATGTTCGCCTCACGGGAAGTGAGCGTTCCCCATTGTACACCGTTAGCGATATTTTGTCTTGCTTCTCTTTGGAGTCTGTTAATGTCAGACATTCTTTCACGGCTGTAACCGTCGTGGTAGTGGTCACGATCGTAACGGGGACCATATTGGGCGGAAGCATTGGTGAATCCTAATGCGAGAACCACTGCGGCAAAAAGTATCTTTTTCATAACCCAAAAGTTTTAATGTTTGTGGGTTAGAGGGCCGCTGACCGCAGAGGTTTAAAAGGGGATTGTTAACGATTGTTAAGCCAATGTAAGGCCTTGAATGCCAGGAGTAATTAAGTTATCAGTATCCGGCGGCCACTGATTCGGGCTGGATCACCTTCCTGATTTCTTCTTGTGTTTGCGCCAGCACTTCTTCTACTTTCCTTCCGGCGGGTTCAATACCAGGGAGCACGGTGAAACTTAATGTGCAGAATGATTTCAAGGGAAAAATGCCCTTGGGGTTCATGGCGCCTGTGCCATCGATCGCAACCGGCACGATGAGCGCGTCCGGGGCGCGTTTGAGCAGCGTTGCTACTCCACCCGATTGAAACGGCTTCATTTCCCCACTGGCGGTGCGGGTGCCTTCCGGGAAAATAATCGCCGATGCCTTTTCATCATGGATCAGCTTGCCGAGACGCGCGATTTCAGTAATGGCTTGCTTGCCGTCTTTACGGTTAATAAGCGCGGCGCCACTCTTGCGCAGGTTATAGGAAATGCTCGGAACGCCTTTTGCGAGCTCTATTTTGGAAACAAATCGCGGACTGTATTTCCGCATATACCAGTAAATGGGAGAGATGTCGTAGCTGCTCTGGTGGTTGGCTACGAATATAAGCGGCCGGTCGACGGGCAGCTGGGCAAGGTTTTTGAGCCTGATGCTCGCACCGGTCAGATAGAGGCCGAATGTGAGGGAAAAATTAAGCCAGTCGACTGACACTTTATGCGCCTTTTTGCCGAAGACGTTGAATGCGATGACCTGTATAACATGGAAAACTAACAGGGTAAGACCAAAATGGATCAGGTAGAGGGCACTCAGAACGTAATCGAGGATTTTTTTCATTCTAATTTTTTTTGCAAAAATAGTCGAAATCTGTTTTGGTTACTCCAAATTCTAAAACGCGAAATGACAATTGTCATTCAAAACTTACGTATAATTCACGTTATTTGTAAAATAGTCAATAGTGTTTAAATCGAAATACCAATGGATATTACGCTTTCAGCCGAAAGGCTTGAAGTAATGAAACATATAGGCAAAGACCTCGACGGGCTGATTGGAGAATACCTGAAACCGATCGAGGAAAACTGGCAACCTTCTGATTTTCTGCCTGATGCAACCCGGGAGAACTTTTTGCATGAAGTGAAGCTTTTGCAGGAAAGTTGCCGCGATCTGCCTTATGACTACATTGCCGTGCTGATCGGGGACACGATTACGGAAGAGGCGTTGCCTACTTACGAATCCTGGCTGGTGGACGTGATTGGTATCAACCAGGTCGATGAGCCGGAATCCGGCTGGGTGAAGTGGGTGCGCGCCTGGACGGCGGAAGAAAACCGCCATGGCGACTTGCTTAATAAATACCTTTACCTCTCGGGCCGCGTAAATATGCGTGCGATGGAGGTTTCCACACAATATCTCATCGCCGATGGTTTCGATATCGGTACCGACCGTGACCCTTACCGCAACTTCATTTATACTTCATTCCAGGAGCTGGCTACCAACGTTTCACACCGCCGCACCGCCACGCTCGCGAAGAAATTCGGGAACCCGCATTTGTCGAAAATATGCGGCGTGATCGCTTCCGATGAAATGCGCCATGCGAAAGCGTACAAAACATTCGTAACACGGATTCTGGAAGTCGATCCGTCGGAACTGATGCTGGCTTTGGAAGATATGATGCGGAAAAAGATCGTTATGCCGGCGCATTTCATGCGCGAGACCGGTGTGAAAATGGGTGAAACCTTCTCACACTTCTCGGATGCCGCACAGCGGCTGGGCGTGTACACGACGCTGGATTACATTGATATTCTGGAAGACTTGCTCAAAGAATGGAATATCGATTCCGTGCGCGACATTAATGAAAAAGCAGAAAAAGCAAGAGATTATCTCATGGCTCTTCCTGCTCGCCTCAGAAGAATCGCCGACCGCACCCGCATTCCGGACCTGGAATATGAATTCAGCTGGATAAGCAGGTGAAAATTACTTCGGCGGTCGGCTTTCGGCCTTCGGCTATCGGTGTTATGAAAATGACGGCTGACAGCCGACGGCCGACTGCCGTCACAACAGCAGCAGCACAGCGCCCTTCTTGCTGATTACCTTTCCTTTGGTCGATATCCCCTCGATTTCCCACACGTAGTTACCTGAAACGGCTGCTCTGCCGTTGAAAGAGCCGTCCCAGCCTGTATTTAGTTGATTGGTCGAGAAAACAACCTGGCCCCAACGATTGTAAATGCGAAAATAATGGATCGATTCGATGTCGTTCACGACCGGCATCAATACCTCGTTCCGGCCGTCGCCATTGGGCGAGAATGCGGTTGGCACGACAATGCTCTCCTGACGTGTAATGGACAGGTTGACTTGGCCGGATCCTTTGCAGCCTAACTCCGATGTAACATCTACCGTATAAGACTGATTTTCGCGCAAAACAGCGACCGGACTTTGAATATGGGCGTTGTTCAGACCGATGTCTGGTGTCCAGAGAAACGTGGCAGCCGCGTAGTTGCGGATTTGGGGCGAAGTAGCATTGAGCTGAAAAGGAACATTGTATTCGATCAGCGCGTCGGGTGTCACATTCACCACGATTTTTGGGGATACGGTGACGCGCACGGTGTCTGTTCGGGTGCAAAAACCCTTGGTGGCAGTAATGATGTATTGCGTAGTGGTCTCAGGGCTGGCCACCGGCTCTAATATGCCGGCATTATCCAGTCCGTCTTGCGGCAGCCAGGAAAAGGTCTGGCCATTGCTGGTAGCAGCCAGTGTAACCGATTGTCCTGTGCAAATGGTCGTGTCCGGCATTATAGCGAGGGTAATATCGCTGGCAAACGTCAGAGCGGCATTCTCCGCGGCGGTACAGCCGTTATCGTCTTTGACAAACACCCGGTAATTTCCTGCCGGCGCATGAAATAGATTGGATGCCTGAAAATTGACCGAATCGATCGAATATTGGTAGGGCGAAACACCATCTGCGGCGGTTAGCGTAATCGTACCATCGGTTCCTGTGTCGCAACTGCCTGACGCCGTTTCGGCAGTCAGCGTCGGGCCACCGACCACAATCCGTTTACCATTTTCGAGCGTATTACCACAAGCCTGGTTCGTGACCGACAGGGTAATAGTCTTGGTACCGCCGCCGGCAGGCCACTTCAGTAGGTAAGGGCCCATTCCGGAGCCTGAGACAACCTGTGCTCCACCCCAATCCCATTTGAAATCATAACCCGTACCAGGTGCAGGAATGGGGCCTGTGTATTTTACCTCGGTGTTTTTTGAAGGATCGCAAACAGCACCCGGGGAAATGGAGAAATCCGCATATGAGTTGATATTGGCCTCAAAGCAGATTTCCGAAACCGATTTATTGACCGCGGTTTGCGGGAAATACTCACGACGAAAGGACAGGTAGGCAATGTTTGCCTCTCCCGATTCGCAAGGGGCTGCGCTATCATCCCGAAAAAAGTAAATCGGCACTCCGGCTTTACCTACGTAGTTTTTATTGGCATCGATGAAGCTGACGAAAAGGTTGTTGCCGACATAAATATCCATTCTTCCCGTAATGCCGTCACGGGTAAAAGTCAGTAAGTAATAGGTTGCGGAATCAAAATAAGGGCATTCCCCGATAACGCCGTTCGGAGATAATTCCAGACAATGGCTGGCACTTCCGGGAGTAGTTTTAAAGTAAACACCTTCATCGCGGGTGCCATTCGAAAAATCGATGATCCTGGCTCTTGCCCGACCCCAGTCCGTCACTTTCAGGTAAAGCTGGATGGTGTAGGATTCGGAAACGAGGCCGTCGGTATTGGGGTACATCAAACCCCAGTTCATGTTATTGTGATAGACAGCCCGCCGCTCGCCGCAAGGGAGAACTTCTACTACAGAGCTGCCGCCCGAGCTTCCGGCACTGCACGAGCCTGCCGATTTTACCTGTACAAGGTCGGGGCCGCATTCCGGTTGGGCCACGGTGAATTCGTTTCTAAAACGATAGGTGTGTTTGCCGGTCTGCGCCTGGGCGAAAGGCACGAAAGAGCAGAAAAAAAAGAGGATATATAAAGCGCTCAACTTCATATCGTTGCCTGCATACCGAACGTGAGTAAAAATTGGGATTCAAAATTACGGTAAATACAACTAAAACGGTGCCAGTCTGTTGCTTTTTTGATGGAACGGGCGTAAAACGGACCGGGCCCGCAAGTGCAGGCCCGGTCCAGTGAACAATATGTATGTGAGAGTTTAATAAGGGATTGCTCTTACGTTCCCGCGACGGATCATGAGGTTATCTTTCGTCTTGAGGTCGTCATGAAGCATTTTGCGGAAACTGACGACGCTCTTCATAGAAGCCAGGCGTTGTCCTTCCGGCGCCGGAATCCCCATAATGTCGAGTGCTTTGCGAAGCAGCGTTTCATTTTCATCTCCAAAGGGCAGGTAAGGCACGGTAGAATCTTCAATTTCATAATCCGGCACCATGCCATTCACGGTGCCGTAATCCGACTCGCCGTTGGCATTGGCGGTTTGCCCGAGCATAATGTACGCGCCCCATTTCCAGCGTTCCTGGTCATCGCCGATTACTGAACCGAACAGGTTTTTGCCGGCGGTATGCTCCCCGATCTTGATCACGCTCATATAAGGCTTTAATCCATTGATAACTAGTTCGCTGGCAGATGCGGTGCCGTTGGAAGTGAGTACAAACACCCGGCTCAATGTGTTACCAATATTGTTCGCTTCGTTCAGGAAAGAGTAGTTCAATGCGTCGGCTCCCTGCGTTTTTTTCCAGTAAGCGGTGTATTTGTCATTCCATAGCTCTTTATAAAAGATTTTTGAATTTGAAACACCGGTTCCAATCAGCGAGGCGAGGGTTTCGGCCGAACTGATATAACCACCGGGATTGAAGCGCAGATCGAGTACCAGCTCATTCACACCTTTACTTTTAAAGTCCGCAAATACCTGGCGCAGTTCATTGTCATATTTCGATTCATCGGTTTTGGTACCCGGCACGAACTGTGTGTAGACCAAATAACCGATTGTTTTGCCGTAAGTTGGTTTTGAAATAACCGTCGAAAAGAGAACGGGATTTTCGCTTACTTCCGCTTTGGTCATGGTAATGGTCCGGTTGCTTGCGACGATGTTGGCACCGGAAACCTCTCCTAATGTAAAAGTGGCGGTTTCATTACTGCTGAGCAGCGATGTGTAGTTGCCGGATGTAAGCTGCGTGCCATTCACCTTCATAAGAATATCACCGCGTTTCAAACCTGCGGCCTCGGCAGGGCTGTCTTTTACCACGTAGTTCAGGAATGCAGCTATGTTCGACTTGCCGTTATCGATGTACGACAATGAATAGCTGATTCCAAAAATTTTGCTGATACCGTTGAATTCGTTCTGCAGCGCATCGATATCGTCGGTAACCATCGAGAACCGGTCGACTGTAGTGCGCTGATAGACGAGTTTTTCAAAATAGTCGTGAGGATCAATGGTGTTATCGAGTGTGCTTTCAGCCGGCAGGTTTTTGTACCAGAAATATGCGTCGTCCATCACATCGTAAAGCCAGCTGTTTATCCCGGGATAGTCCGCCGCGGTAGTGGAATCGATTTTCGCGACGGCGGGGGCAATGTCCTTGTCCTGACAACCCACTATCGACACCGCAAATATCAAGACATAGAAAAGGTGTAATTGTTTGAAATTCAACATAGTGTTCAGTTTAAAGTAATGTGTAAACTGATTTCATAGGCCGTAATGCAATGCAGGTTAATCGGTAATATACTGCTGTTACGTAGCGGGGAGGGAAAATGTGGCGGCAAGCGCAGTGCTTAGTTCAAAATTTCACTAATTTGTTGCTATAAAGCCGTTGCCTTTTCAGAGATGGAGCGAAAGAAGAATATGGGGATTCATGATATAGTTACCATCGACCCGGAGATATTGAACGGGCAACCAGGGTACCTATTGATTCGCTTTTTGATCACCTTGAAGCAGCGGTATCGCTCGATGATTTTCTGGATGACTTCCCGTCTGTTAGGAGGGATCAAGCGGTAGCATTAATTCTGCCCCGCGAGGAGCTCCCTGTTTATAGAAATACCATTCATAAAACGGCAACCGGCTGCGGAGGAGCCTCCTAAGTTATCAGGAGGCTCCTCCGCAGCCGGTTAAATGGGTGCGTATTGATATTCTATAAACAGGTGGGGCCCGCTGGGCCTGCTCTCGTAAGTGTTGCTTGTTAAATGGCGCAGATCTTGAATGATGTCAACGCTTGAACTGCTGAAATCTAGATTCCGGTCAATCCCCTGAAAAAATTCCTTGCGATGATGGCGTATTCGAGCGGATTCGCTTTGGCGGGATCTTGTTCAGCTTCGAGGACGATCCAGCCGGCGTAGTCGCTTTTTTTGATGATTTCGAAAAGGGATGGGAAATCAATGCAACCTTCGGGGTCACCCGGCACGGTGAAAACACCATTTTTAACGGCTGTCAGGAAACTCAGACGCTCGTCGTGTACGCGTTGCAGCACGTTCGGGCGCACGTCTTTCAGGTGAATATGCGCCGTGCGGCCGATGTATTTGTTTAGTGCGGCTACCGGGTCTTCACCGGCGAAATGGAAATGCCCGCAATCATAGTTCAGGAACACGTAGTCGGAATTGGTTTCGTTGAGCAGCCGGTCGGTTTCTTCCATGGTTTGAATGCAGGTGCCCATATGGTGATGAAATGCCAGTTTCATGCCACGGTCGCGGGCGATTTTTCCGAGTTCGTCGAGGCCGTAAGTGAAATTGTCCCAATCCTCGCGGGTATTGAGCATTCCTTTACCTTCAAATACCGGCACGTCCATTTGGCCCTGGCAGCTATTGCCCGTTTCGCCGCCACCGATCACTTTCGCGCCCATTATTTCCAGGAAATCGAGCAGTTTCGTGAAATTCTCGCGGTTTTCGGCGAAGGATTTAGTCGTCAGCTCATAGCTGTTCCATTGGTTGCAGATCTGCAAGCCACGGAGCCCCAGTGCTTTTTTCAACACATTGGTATCGCGGGGAAACTTGTTGCCGACCTCGCAACCGGTAAACCCGGCCAGTGCCATTTCACTGACACATTGCTCAAATGTATTCTCGCCGCCGAGCTCCGGCATATCGTCGTTGGTCCAGTTGATCGGAGCAACGCCTAGTTGGATGTTTTCGAAGTTCATTTTTTTGAAAGGAGTAAGGGGAGGAAGGAGGATGGAGGAAGGGGAAAAGTAAGGGAAGATTAATTCCCGTTCCTCCCTTTCTTCCATCCTCCCTTTCCTCCTTATAAGAAAATTCGTTGCGTTTTTTTGTTCTCTCGATAAGTCTCGTAAGCTTTTTGCACCGATGCCGACGTCGAGACTTCTGCCACTGGCACTTCCCACCAGGCGTGGTAGCCCTTCACGGTGCGGTAGAGGCTTGTTTCGATGTAAATGACGGTAGTGCGGTCGGCGATTCTGGCTTGTGCCAATGCGTTTTCCAGCGATTTTCTGTCGGTAGCGCGAATGACGTTAGCGCCGAGGCTTTCCGCATTTTTAGCCAGATCCACCGGCAAAAAGCCGCCCGATAACTGGCCGGTTTCACTCTCGCGGTATTTGTACATGGTTCCGAATCGCTCGCTGCCAATGCTTTCCGATAAACCTCCGATGCTTGCATAGCCATTATTGTTCAAGAGCAGGATCGTGAAGCGCACGCCCTCCTGAATGGAAGTTACGATCTCATGGTTATTCATCAGGTAGCCGCCATCTCCGCAGAGTACGTACACTTCACGCGATGGATCTGCCATTTTAGCGCCCAATCCCGCAGCGATCTCGTAGCCCATGCAGGAGAAACCATATTCGAGGTGGAAGTTTTTAGGATCGGTGGCGCGCCAGAGCTTGTGCAAATCGCCCGGGGCGCTGCCGGAAGCGTTGATCATCACATCGCGGTCGTCCATGAAGCTATTCAGCGTGCCAATCACGACGGCCTGATCGATCGGCGGAACGGTACTATTGCCGTCGGCGTAAATTTGAGTTACCTCGTCGTCCCATGCCTTATTGATGTCGGCGATGTGCTGACGGTAATTTGCTGAAACTTCATAATCGCCTAAAAGGCCTGCCAGTTCTTCCAGCGCTGCTTTCGCGTCCCCGATCACCGGTAATGCAGCGTGTTTGAAAGCATCAAATTCGCTGATATTGATATTGATAAAACGGACATCCGGGTTTTTGAAAATCGATTTGGAAGCCGTCGTAAAATCACTGTAACGCGTGCCGATACCGATCACGAGGTCAGCCTGGTTGGCCACATCGATCGCATATTTGGTTCCGGTAGCGCCCAGACCACCAACGCTGTAAGGCGCATCGTAGCGCACCGCACCTTTTCCGGCGAATGTCTCACCGACGGGGATACCCGTTTTGGAGGCAAATTGATGAAGCGTTTCCGCGGCACCGCTGTAAATGGTCCCGCCGCCTGCCACAATTACCGGTTTTTGAGCAGACTTGATCCATTCGGCAGCTTTTCTCAGTGTTACCAAATCCGGGCGTGGGCGGCCGACGTGCCATACACGTTTTTGGAACAATGACTCAGGAAAATCATAAGCGTGAGTTTGCACATCCTGCGGCATTGAAAGGGTCACCGCACCCATTTCCGCTTGCGAGGTAAGCACGCGCATGACTTCGGGCAGGGAGTAAATGAGTTGCTCGGGGCGGTTAATGCGGTCCCAATATTTGGAAACCGGTTTGAAGCAGTCATTCACCGAAATGTCCTGTGAGGCGGCGCTTTCGAGCTGTTGTAAAACCGGGTTGGGCTCGCGGGTAGCGAAAATGTCGCCCGGCAGGAGCAATACCGGGAGCCTGTTAATGGTCGCCAGTGCGGCACCCGTGATCATATTAGTAGCGCCCGGTCCGATGGACGTCGTACAAACGAATGCGCCCAGCCGGTTTTTCACCTTCGCATAAGCCACTGCCGTATGCACCATCGATTGCTCGTTGCGGCATTGGTAATAACGGAAATCCGGGTTTTCCTGCAAGGCCTGGCCAAGCCCGGCCACATTACCGTGTCCGAAAATGCCGAAACAGCCACCGAAATAGGGTTCTTCAATGCCGTCGCGTTCGATGTACTGGTTTTTTAGAAACATGATGGTAGCCTGTGCTACCGTGAGTCGTTGGGTCATGTCTTTGAATATTTACTGTTCGAAACAGAGTCAGTTGATCATGTCGCTGAAATCGCTGGCCTTACCCGTGCAACCGAACAGGTCGAACTTTTTCAGCATAAACTTTTTGTATTCTTCCATAAAAATCTTCCCCGGCGTGGTAGGGGCGAATTCGTCCGGACGGTCGCGGAAAAACTCGCGGTTGACCATCGTCCAGAGCAGGCGCGTATCGGTAGCAATGTTGATTTTGCAAATTCCCAGTGGAATAGCTTTTCGTACCTCTTCTTCTTGCACGCCTTTGGCATCGGTTTTTAATTGGCCGCCGGCGGCATTGATGCGTTCGATTATTTCTGGGACCACGTTCGAACCTCCGTGCAGTACGAGCGGGAAGCCGGGCAAGCGCTGCTGGATCTCTCGCAGAATATGAAACTGTAAACCCTGGCCGCCCGAAAATTTGTAAGCGCCGTGGCTAGTTCCCACTGCGATGGCCAGGCTGTCGCAATCGGTCGCATTCACAAAGTCCTCGACTTGCTGCGGATTGGTGTAAAATGAATGCGCCGCGTCCACGGTAAGGTCATCTTCCACGCCGGCGAGCACACCGAGTTCTGCTTCTACACTAATGCCTTTGGCATGTGCGGCTGCCACGACCGCTTTCGTACGGGCCACATTCTGTTGAAAATTGTCGTGCGAGGCATCGATCATCACGGAAGTGTAGCCACCTTTGCCGATTGCGTCGAAAATGTGCGCTTCGTACCCGTGATCCATGTGGATCGCATAGGTTACGTGCGGGTAAATGCGTGTCGCCGCGCCTATCATGGACAGGAGCATATCCGCGTTCGCATAGTCACGTGCGAAGGGGGTCGTTTGCACGATGAAAGGAGCATTCGCCTCTTGTGCCGCAGCAAAAAGACCATGGATTTCTTCCATGAAAAACACATTCACGGCCGGAATCGCGTAGCGGCCATAGCATTTTTGGAATAATTGTTTCGTCGTCAGAAGCATCTGGTTAATGGCTTTCAGCTGCCGGCAACCGGCAGTCGATCATTTGTGTGGTATGGCAGTTCTTTTAATTCAATGCATATTCCCGCGAACTAAAACGCTTCGGGCTCCGCTTGTCCCCGACAGCCGACAGCCGACAGCCGACAGCCGACAGCCGACAGCTACCAAAATATCGTATACAAAGCGGCCAGCACACCGCATATCAGCACCGAACCGATCACAAAACTCTTGCCGGGTTGGAACATGGAAGCCTCGATGTTCAGGCCTTTGGGGTTATTTTTACTCTTCGGATCTGCCAGGGAAATGGCGGCGATCACAGCGCACAAGATCAGGAAAATGTAGCCCATACGATCCAGGAACGGAATTTCGGGGTACATAAACTTGCCGGCGGTCGACAATGGGATCGTCAGCAACGCGGCTGTCAATGCAGCGGCCGACGTAGTCCTTTTCCAGAACATACCGAGAATGAATATCGCGAACACGCCCGGGGTAATGAAGCTGCTGTATTCCTGAATGAACTGGTAGGCCTGGTCAAGCACCCTCAATTGGGGGGCAATCAGGACACCGATGCCCATTGCGACGTAGATCGTGTACCTGCCCATACGTACAAGCTGGCGCTCGGTAGCATGCGGGGCGATGTACTGTTTGTAAATGTCCAATGTAAATATCGTTGAGATACTGTTCGCTTTGCCGGCCAGCGACGCCACAATGGCGGCAGTGAGCGCGGCAAATGCCATTCCTTTCAGACCTGCCGGTAGCAGGTTAAGTAATACAGGGTAGGCGTGGTCGGGTTTCACTACATTGCCGTCGAGCATTTCTTGCTGGAACATGCCATTTTGGTACAAAACAAATGCAGCGATACCCGGGATAACAACGATGATCGGGATGAGTAATTTGAGCAATGCAGCAAACAGGATCCCTTTTCGTGCGGTAGGCAAGCTGGCTCCCAGACTGCGCTGGATAATGTACTGATTGCAGCCGAAATAGGCCAGGTTGTTGATCCACATCGCACCGAGGATCACAGTTAAGCCCGGAAGGTCCTTGTAAAAGGGATTATCCTTGGGCAGGATCATGTGGAAATGCGAATCAGCCTGTTCTTTCAGTAATCCAAGTGCATTAAATATCCCCGGCCGGTTGAAATGCTGGGATACCAGGTCCAGGGCCAGATAAGTGGTTGCCAGACCTCCGAGAACGAGCACAACTACCTGTACTACATCCGTATAACCGATTACCTTCATCCCGCCTATGGTGATCACAACGGCAAAGAGTCCGAGGCCGACGATAGCATATTGAAAATCAATGCCGGCAGTCACTTCAAGCGCGAGAGCTCCGAGGTAGAGGATGGATGTCAGGTTTACAAATACGTATAGCAGGAGCCAGAAAACCGCCATAATCGTCGCTACTGTGGGGTTATACCTTTCCCTGAGGAACTGCGGCATCGTGTAAATCTTGTTTTTGAGATACACTGGCAGGATAAACAATGCGACGACGATCAGCGAGGCCGCGGCCATCCATTCGTAAGAAGAAATGGCCAGTCCGATGGCAAATCCCGACCCCGACATTCCGATAAAATGCTCGGCCGAAATATTCGAGGCAATGATGGAAGCACCAATCGCCCAGAACGTCAGCGAACCCTCCGCGAGGAAGTAGTCGGTCGAGCTAACCTCTTTCGAGCTTTTCTTTTTATAAATCCAGTAACCGTAAGCGGAAACGCCTATCAGATAGATGAAAAATACTATGTAATCCAGCGATTGCAGACCGGTAGTGGACATGCTTATGAAAGGGTTAGTTGGTTAAATGGTACGGTAATGGATGTCGAGAATTGGTGTTGGTCAGGTATTGTCATTTATGGTCAGGTGTTGTCACTTGTTGTTAAGTGCAGTCACGTATTGTCAGGTTTAGTCAGCTCTGGTTATTTATGCGGGCCAAACTTATTCATTTTCCACTACACCTGACCATTCATGACTACAAATGACAATACCTGACCACACATGACTACATTTGACTATTCCTGAACCGCCGCCGTGACCGGCGCTCCGGCATAATGCAGCACTTCGTCCAGCTTCACGCTCCGTCCTTCGGTCAGCGACTTCATGGCGGCGATACCGATAGCGGTCGCCATCAGACCGTCGTGCGCATCCACCGGCGATGGGTTGTCTTTCAACACGCAATCGATGAACGTTTTAAGACAGACGCGGTAGGCTGCTTCATACCTTTCCAGGAAGAAATGCAGCGGGAGCGAGCTGTGGCCGCCATTGCTATCGAAATGAATGAGCGTATCGGCGGTATTATTTTCCGCCTTAGCCATGCCTTTCGAACCGAAGATTTCCAGGCGCTGGTCGTAACCGTAAACGGCCTTGCGGCTGTTGTCGATCACACCAATGGCACCGTTTTCGAAGGTTAGAACGATTACGGCAGTGTCAATGTCGCCGAATTCCTTAATCTCCGGATGTATGAGCGCATCGCCCTTCACGAATACTTCTTTCACCTCGCTTCCTACAATGTAGCGTGCCATATCGAAGTCGTGAATGGACATGTCGAGGAAAATCCCGCCCGAAACTTTCAGATATTCCACCGGCGGTGGTGCCGGATCGCGGCTGGTAATACGGAGAATGTGCGGCTCGCCTATCTTTTCGTTAACTACTAAATGCCTTACATTCATAAAGTTGGCATCGAAGCGACGGTTAAAGCCAAGCATCAGCTTCACATTATTATCCGAAACCGCCTTTTCAGCAGCCTGAATAGCTTCCAGCGTTACATCAAGGGGTTTTTCACAAAAAATGTGCTTCCCTTTTTCAGCTGCGGCCACGGTATAAGGCACGTGGAAAGGTGTAGGCGAGCAAATGATCACCGCTTCCACATCAGGGTGGTTGATTATGTCGTAGGCATCCGTCACGACCTCGGCCACTCCCAGGTCACGAGCGAATGCATGTGCAGCAGGCGACAAGTCGGAAGCGATAATCACTTCCGCATCGGGCATATGGTGCACCAGGTTGCTAAGGTGGATCTGGCCAATCCGGCCCAGTCCGATCACACCGGTTTTAAGTTTTTTTGTCATCGTCAGGAGTTGCGAGCGAGTTACATCCGTCGACCGAAGTCGGCGGTCAAAGATTTATACAAGATTTATTCTTAGATAATTTGATCATCCCTTGCCGTCGACTTAAGTCGACGGGAATTGATTAGAATTGAATTGATTAGAATTTTTTAGATTCTTAGAATTTCCTGTTCCACTCTTTCAGCCAGCGCTCAATGACCACTTTGGTCTGAGTAAAGAACTCGACCGCATGCTTGCCCTGTCCGTGGAGGTCGCCGTAGAAGCTATCCTTCCAGCCCGAGAACGGGAACTGTGCCACAGGAGCGGCCACACCGATATTAATACCAATGTTACCAGCTTCGGCTTCATGACGGAAACGCCGTGCATTCAAACCACTGCTCGTAAAAATACAAGCCATATTCCCGTATTTGCCGGAATTGATGAAGCGGATTGCTTCGTCGATGGTGTTAATATGCACCAGGCTCAACACCGGCCCGAAAATCTCCGTCGCAGCGAGCTCGCCATCCAGCGGAATGTCTTCGATAATGGTAGGAGCAATGAAGTTGCCGTTTTCATAGCCGCTGATGTTCGCATTGCGTCCATCTACCAGCAGGCGACCGCCTTCGTGCAAACCTTTATCAATCAGGCTGTGCACGCGGTTTTTGCTCTCAGCAGTAATCACTGGCCCCATTAGCACATCAGGATCCAGGCCAAAACCTGTCTTGCGGTTTTTGGCCGATTCGACGAGGCTGTCGGTGATGTCCTTATGCTCGCCAACGGTAATGATCGTCGAAGCGGCCAGGCAACGCTGGCCTGCGCAGCCGTAAACACTGTCGATCACGATTTGTGAAGTCATGTCGATATCCGCGTCCGGCAGCACGATCACCGGGTTTTTGGCACCGCCTTGTGCCTGCACGCGTTTGCCGTTGGCCGAACCTTTGGCATACACATAACGGGCCACATTGGAAGAGCCTACAAAGCTGATTCCCTTGATCACAGGATGTTCCAAAATAGCATCTACCGTCTCACGTGCGCCTTGCACGAGGTTCAGCACACCTTTGGGAAGGTCGAGCTGCTCCATTAGTCCCACGATCTTGGTCATGGTCAGGGGCACTTTTTCCGAGGGCTTAATAATGTAGCTGTTGCCGCAGGCGAGTGCATAGGGGAGGAACCAGAACGTGATCATGCCGGGGAAGTTGAATGGTGCGATACATGCACACACGCCCAGCGGCTGGCGGATCATGTACTCGTCGATACCTTTGGCAATATCTTCTGAAAATTCGCCCTGGATGAGCGTGGGCATACCGCAGGCATTTTCCACGTTTTCGATCGCGCGCACCATTTCCGCCTTCGCCTCGATGAACGTCTTACCGGATTCGAGGGTGATAGTCCGGGCGATGTCGTCGGCGTTGTCTTCCAGTATGGTTTTGAGTTTAAACAAATATTGTACACGCTTCGAAACGGGCGTATTCCTCCATTCCTGAAAACCTTCATGGGCAGCCGCGGCGGCGTCGGCAACATCCTGGGCATTGCCGTAAGGTACTTTCGCCAGCACTTCCTGGTTGGCGGGGTTGAGCACATCCACGTAGTTATCGGAATGGCTGTCGACCCAGCGGCCGTTGATGTAATTCTGTAATTTTTCCATTTGTATTTTAAAACTTATAATCCTCCGTATCCTTTCACAAACTCCATTACTTCATCGTAGGCGGGCATGAAATTCGCGCAGCCTTCGCGCGTCACGATGATGGCCCCGCAGGCATTACCCATTCGCACACTTTTGTACAAATCCCAGCCGCGCAGCAGGCCGAACGAGAAGCCGGCGCAAAACGCGTCGCCGGCTCCAAGCACATTCAGTACTTCCACCGGGAAGCCGGGTACTTTCATTTCTTCTTTACCGGGCTGGAAGATCGATGCACCGTCTTTCCCGCGTTTCACTACTAACGTTTCCACGCCCGAATGCAGGATTTCATGAATGGCATTCTCGATATTCCCGCGAATTTCGGGTGCTGATATTTGCTGATGTTTAATGAGAAGCTGCTCTTTATCGGTCAAAAACGTGGCGAGGATCTCTTCCTCCGTTCCCACTACGATATTGAAGCTGCTCAATGCTGCGCGAATGGTGATGCCAAATGCGCGCGGATCGAACCACTGATCGGCGCGGAAATCAATGTCGAGTAATCGGGTAACCCCATTCTTTTTTGCCAGTTCCAATGCATAGAACATCGCGGTACGGCTCGGGTCTTTGCTGAAAGCGGTGCCTGAGAATGCCGCAGCCTTAAAATCCTGGAACGGTACTGCGGATACGTGATCAATATTCAGGTTGATATCCGCGCAATTTTCGCGGTAATACACCAGCGGGAATCGGTCAGGAGGCTCGATGCCCAGCACGACGGCCGAGCTGCGGGTACCTTCGATGGTCGGAACCCATTCGGTAACAATGCCCTCGTTGTCCAGGAAATGCTTGATGAAGTTCCCAACCTGATCATTGCCTATGCCAGTCAGAATAGCTGTTTCGAGGCCCAGCCGGCGGCTTCCCGTGGCGATATTAAGCGGGCAACCACCCACAAATGCATTGAATGCCTCGATTTTTTCAAAAGGGCTGCCCACGTTGGCCGAGTAGAGGTCAATGGAGGAGCGGCCAAGGGTAAGAAGGTCGTATTTGGGCATGTCTTTTTTTGTACTTCGGCTTTCGGCAGTCGGCCGTCGGCCCTTGTTTTTCGTTATTTTATCTTAATCACCAACAGTTCGACAGCCGATAGCCGACAGCCGAAGTTCTTTTCATCCATTCATCTCCGCGGTGACGATTGGTAGTCTCGGGTCGGCGCCTTTCCAGGTTCCGTAGATCCAATCATGGTCGGGGTCGGACGTGTTGGCTAGCGACTGGTCGCTTCCGGCGAGGAAGTTGAGATAGTACACATTGTAGCCGTGGCCAGCTACTACCGGGTGATAGCCTTTCGGGACGAGCACCGCTTCATTGTTTTTTACGCGGATAATCTCATCGAGCGAGCGGTCATCGGTATAAACCTGCTGGATGGCGTAGCCCTGCGGTTTGTCGATTTTGTAGAAATAGATTTCTTCGAGATTCGCTTCGAGCAAAGTGCCGTCCTCGGCTACCTTGCGCTCATCGTGCTTGTGCGCCGGGAAAGAGCTCCAATTGCCGGAAGGCGTGTACACTTCCACACAAACGATCTTATGGCAGCCGAAACCCGGTTCAAGCAGGCTGTTGATCTGGCGGTTGGCATTATCACCTCCGCGGAATTCAATGGCAGCTTCTTCCGGGCGCTTCATGCGCGGAGGGTGATCTTCGTCGGACAGTACCTTGCAAATTGCGATATCGGTACCGGGTGATTGTGCTGTAAGTACAAACGGCGTGCGGCGCGACAGGTACATCGCGTGGCCGATCCCACTGAACACGTCTTTGCGCCCATTGCCCGTTTCCCAGACTTTCCCGGCGGCTTCCACTTTGAAGTTTCCACCCAGCAGTGCAAAGCAATATTCATATTCACCCGTATCTCCCACGATTTGTTCGCCTGCTTCCAGTATTTTAGCTTCGAAGTTCAGGTACGTCCAGCCAGCCTGTTCGGCGGTGAGGGAATGATACGTCTTGTCGTGTGTTTGGGGCTTGATCAGCAGGTTACTCATTGTGGTAAATCCATTACATTTGCACAATGATAGTGTTGTATAAATTAAACACAAAATGTAAATATGTTAATATCGAATGCAAACGTTTGAAAAAATTTCAAAGAATTAATTGTCCTATTCCAACCCATGAATTCCTCACGTCCTGTTACGATCAAAGATATTGCACGCCGTTTCCGGTGCTCTCCATCCACTGTTTCCCGTGCGCTCAACGACCACCCGGCCATCAATGAAGACACCCGCAAAAACATTCAGGAATATGCCAGAGAAGTAGGTTACCAGCGTAATGAAGTGTCGCTGAGCCTGCTCAACAAGAAGACCGCCTCGCTCGGTGTGGTAGTGCCGACGATCAGCAATTACTACGAGACAGCTGTGATCGAAGGCCTGCACACCGTGTTGCAGCCCATGGGTTACACGCTCAACATTTGCGTGACCAACGAAAGCTACCTGCTTGAAAAAGAATCATTGTCCAAGCTGCTCTCCAACCGGACGGAAGGGATATTCCTGTCGGTCTCTCAGGAGACTTACGATGCAGGTTACTACGAGCATCTGGAAAGTGTGATCCAGCGCAAAACCCCGCTTATTTTCATTGATCGCGAATATGAGGATTTCGAGACAAGTCGTGCCACGGTGGATGATTACCACGGCGCATTTGCAGCCGTAGAGCATTTGATTTCAATAGGTTATAAGCAAATTGCACATTTGAAGGGACCGAACGGCCTAACCGTTTCCGAGCAGCGTTTCAAGGGCTATATCAATTGTCTCAAAAAATACAATATGCCTATTCGTGAGGATCTGATCATCAATACGAATTTCAAAGTGGAAAGCGCCATTCTCCCCGCAAAACGCCTGCTGGAACTGGCATCTCCGCCCGACGCGATCTTTGGTGTGAACGACCAGGTGGCGATCGGCGCAATGCGCGTGGCCAAAGACAAAGGGCTCCGCATACCACAGGATATCGGGCTCGTCGGATTTGATAACTCACCTATATCTGCTTACACATTCCCATCGCTCACGACCGTTCATCGCCCCGGTAGGAAGATAGGCATGGAGGCTTCTCGTCTATTTCTCAATCAGTTGAATGGGTCTGGCGACTTTGCTCCGGAGAGCATTGTATTGCCATCCGAACTGGTGATCAGGGAGTCGTCGCTACGGATTTGAAGCCTGTTCAGCGGATTACTTGTTTGTAAAATAAATAGCTTGTAGCTGTCAGATACTTTGGAGAAATATGAATAGCTTAGCCTATCTGTAACTCTTCTATCTGATTTATTAACTTGACATTTACATTCCCTTCAATCCGACCCTTTCTGCCCGTATTGTGTGTGCTGGCTATGTGCATTGGCGAACTACGGGCAGCTCCTTCCATTGGCATCAAGCCTGTTCCTTCGTGGGTGGTGCCGGTTACGCCGGGTGGGAAGCCCGCGGGTGTCAAGGATTTTTCAAATGGGTTTTACATTGCCTTTTCGGACATTCAGGCCAATCTTGATGAAAAAACGGTCTACCGCCGGGTAATCCGGCAGATCGTTTCAGAAAGCGGCGTGCAAAACGGCTCCGAAATGATCATTAGGTTTGATCCATCGTACGAGCGTCTGAATGTACATAGCCTCGCAGTATGGCGCGACGGAGTGGCTATATCCCGGCTGAATCTGTCCGATTTCAAGCTCATTCCCGTGGAAACCGACCGCCAGCGGTTTATTTATAATGGCTATTATACGGCGTCGGTCATTTTGAAAGACATTCGCAAAGGCGATCGCATTGAACTTTCGTATTCGCTTACAGGCTGGAACCCTGTGTTCCAGGGTAAATACTCGGATTTTTTCACATTTGCCACCAACGATTACCTGGGGCATGTGCATGCCGCAGTACTGGTGAAGACTGGCCGCCCGGTTTATATTAAAAATTTTAACAAGCCGCCTGCACGCAAGGAGCGGACTATAAATGGTGTGCAGATTCATGAATGGGACGCCCGGAATATCAAACGGATCGCTTATGAGGAGGGGGAGCCGGCATGGTACGATCCAATACCACGGGTGCAGGTCACGGAATTCAAAAGCTGGAAAGAAGTCGTTGATTGGGGACTGGGGATTTACAGTATTCCAACCGTTTCCGGCGCATTGCGGGCTAAGGTTGAAGAGTGGAAGAGAGGCTCTGAAAGCCGCCTGGATTACATTGAAAAAGCGGTTCGGTTTGTGCAGGACGAAGTTCGTTACCTGGGAGTTGAAACCGGGGAGAATTCGCACCGGCCGCACAAACCAGAGGACGTTTTTGACCAGCGATATGGTGATTGCAAGGACAAAACGTTGCTGCTTTGCGCAATTTTAAAGGCAAATGGCATTGAAGCGTCACCTGTGCTTGTGGATACATACAAGCGCTCACGCCTGGAAGATTACCTGCCTTCGCCTGCCGATTTCAACCACGTAGTTACAAGGGTGCTCATGCACGATCCGGAGAACCGCCTGCCCGAGGCACGCGATTATGTGTTCGTGGATGCTACCATGTCATTGCAAGGCGGGGCAATTCCTCAGACTTATTTTCCGGCTTACGGCTATGGATTATTGTTGAAAGATGGTGAGAGCAAATTGCTGCATATTCAGACGCAAAATCCCGGTTCCATAGAAATTACCGAGGATTTTTACCTACCACCTGTTGCTGACACGGCCTCAAAAGGTATGTTGCAAGTTAAAACGGTGTATTTCAATAGTCATGCCGACAATTTCAGGAGTGCTTTGCAGCAATCTGTTTTATCGGAACTGGAAGAATCGTATCAGAATTTTTACAGTGATCTGTATAAGGGGACAAGCTTTGAGCGTATTGATTCACTGGAATTTTACGACCAGCGCCAAGCCAACAACATTTCGGTATTGGAACGGTACCAGATAAGGAATTTATGGCAACTTGATGAAGACAACCTGGACTGGTATTTTAAAGTATTTGGCCGTGCTATTTATAATCATTTGAATATCCTGCCGGGCCGGAAGCGAAAATCGCCGGCTGACCTGAACTATCCGCTAAATATTACTTACAAGGTTCGCGTACACTTTTCCGGCAACCGGAGCGTGCCCAGAGACCAATGGAAGATCGAGCGGATGGCTTATGATATTTCTTTTAAATCGGAATTTCTTCCCGGCGAGAAGGTTTGGGAACTCACCTATTCGTACCAAACCAAGCAGGACCACGTGCCCGCAGACCAGGTGGAACAATATAAAGAAGATATTGCTAAGCTGACCGAACATCTCGAGTACAGGGTAGACGAGATTTCCAGTACGTTTATTGGCTGGAAAGATGCCAACGGATGGATGGTATTAGTCGCGATCCTAACCGTGATCGCGTGCTTCGCCATGGCACGACGTTGGGAAAGCTATTCGCCGGGTTTTTACGGGCATGAACCGGCGCTGCCAGTCCGCGGCTGGCTGATTCTGGTCGGCGTATTCGTGGTTATACTCCCGATTTTCACGCCATTGGGATTGCTGACTGCCGAGGCAGGAACATTCTTTACCGATGCCGAATGGTACCGGATGGACGGTACGACGGATCAGAGAATCTTTTGCTACCATCTGTTTCTTGTTTTTCAATGTGTGAGTATAGTGGGCCTCTGGTGCTTCTCGGTATATCTGTGGCGTTTGTTTTTCAAGAAACGTGATTCATTTCCTATGGTTTACAGCGCATTTTTGTCCATAAACCTTTTTACCGGAATCCTCATCGAGGTTTCAGAGTATCTTTTTGGAACCGACCCTGATACACGTGATTTACTCGCTATTCCTGCACAGATTTTCTGGACGGTGATGCTGACTTCGTACCTGCGCAAATCCAGCCGCGTAGCGAAAACATTTGTTAACACCTACGCGGAGCAAAAAGGCCTGCTGAATGCACACACCTACGAGCGGGAAACCGAGCTTGTACACGTTCCGGAAGAAAAATCAGAGCGCAATGCCGAACCTGCAACCGCTCCCCGCCCTGAGCATGCAGCCGGCGGGCAATCGCCCCAATCGGAACAGCAGGGAGGCGCTGTGACATTTGGAAAAGCAGATGAAATTTGAACGTGTCGACTAGCTTTTTCCTTTAAAACAAAAAACGAGACAGTTTCCTCTGCCTCGTTTTTTTCGTTACTTAAATATCAATACCCATCATTTTGCTTCAAATATCCCGGCGAATTCGATGCGCCGTCGATGGCCGTTTGTGGGATCGGGAAGATGCGTTTCTTTACGTCGGTGTTGGTTTTTTCGGTCCATTTACCTTCGTATTTGCCAAAACGGATCATATCCGGGCGGCGGAGCATTTCCCAGTAAAACTCGAAGCCGCGCTCACGGAACAGGAGATCGAGATTCATGCTGGTTAATGCTGGGGGTGCGAGTGTCTTCGTGCGTGATGCGCGTACGAGGTTCACGTCAGCGAGGGCCCCGGCAGCGTCATTGCTTTTGCGGAGTTTCGCTTCGGCGCGCATGAGATAAATGTCCGCCAGACGTGCGATCACGATGTCTGCCTCGCCACGGTTACGGCCTGTGTTTGACTTGCTGCTGAACTCGTATTTCTCTACCCGGTAGCCCGTGTTGTAATTGCTGCCTGCGGTAGTGAAGTCGATCATCTCCGTGAAACTTACGGGCAAATCGGCGCGGTTGCGCGTTACATAGCTCAGTTTTCCTACTTTCAGCTTGCCGTCAGGGCAGCGAAGGAAGGCACCGTTCACACGCAATGCACCATATTGCTGGCCTCGTAGAATACCACGGTTGATTTTGTAATCAGCGTCGGCGACACAAGTATCCGAAGCATTGGAATAAATGGACATGTTTTGTTGATAAAAACGCGGGTCGCGCGAAGGATCCACTGCCCCGTAAGCCTGTACCCACGACTGATAGAAATCGGAAGTGATCGCAGGGCCGTCGGTACCGTTGGCAGCAGGGAATTCAGCCAGCGGGAATTGATCGCCGGAAATCGAGAAATAGGCCATGCGGTTGTGTCCGTTCAGTTCGGCGCGCTGGTCCACCGCGAAAATGATCTCCTCGTTGGTATGGTTGTTGTTTCCGAAAATCGCGAAGTAATCGGCGGAAAGTTTTGCCTGTCCCGAGTTGATCACCTTGTCGGTGTACTGGATCACCTTGTCCATATCCTCGGCCTTGAAATCGAATGTGGCACCATAGATGTTGCGATACACAGCAGCGTTTAGATTCAGCCGCGCCAGCAGGCTCCACACGGCCGCCTGGTTCAACCGGCCTGGGCCCACAACAGATTTTGGTTGCACCGTCGGCTCAACGGCCAGCAATTCGCTTTCTATGTATTTGACGGCCTCGTCGCCACGGATAATCTTCGAAATGGACGTAGGTCCCTGCTCGTCTTTCACAAATGCAATACCGAACAAATCGAGCATTACCATATTGTAGTAGGCGCGCATTCCGCGGGCCTCGGCAGTGTAGAGTGCCGCGTTGGGCGATGTGGAGGTTTTGAGACCTTCAATGGCTGTGATACAGCGTGAAATTGACTGTACCAGTTGGTTCCACGTGTTGTTTACGTTAGGATCGGTGCTGGTGGTATTGTGGCTGTGCAATGCGATGTAGATACCGTTATCCCCCCAGTCGGTTCCGCCGCGGTAGGGGAGGATCGCCTCGTCGGTGGAGATTTCCTGCAATGCAAAATAGGTGGTATGCTGGAAAAGGTTGGGCAGTAATGCGTATGTAGGCGCCAGCAGGCCGTTGACAGTCTGTTCTTCCGAAAGTTTTGCCGTGAGCGTTTCATCGAGCACTTGTTCTTTCAGATCGGTACACCCGTTGCTGAGCATCAGCAGGCCGGCTACCGCAAATATGGTTGATAGTTTCTTCTTCATGGGTCAATAATTAAAAGCCGAGATTGATCGAGAAAATGACGGTTTTCGCTTTCGGATAGCTCAGATAGTCGATACCGTAAGAGGTAATACCGGCGATCGAACGGTCGTTGTTAACTTCCGGATCGTAGCCGTTGTATTTGGTCCACAATGCCAGATTCTGCCCGGTTACCGAAATGCGGGCAGTCTGTACCCATCTATTGATTCCAAGCTTGGCGGTATTGAGATTGTAACCCAGCACAAGGTTGTTCAGCCTCAGGTAAGCGGCGTTTTTGAGATACCTTGTAGAAACACCTGCTGAGTTGTTGATCGATTCCTCAGGAGATGCAAGCGCTTCCGGCGTCACGTTGACGCCTTTCGACAATTTCAGTTTGTAGAAATTGGAGTTGGCTGTATTGTCGTAAACTTTGTTCCCTGCAACGCCATTGAAGTTGGCCGACAGATCGAAGCCTTTGAAGCTGACATTTCCATTGAAGTTGTACATGCGCGTAGGCAATGCAGTACCGGCCACGATCCGGTCGGCGTCGTTGACAATGCCATTGCCGTCCACGTCACGGAACTTGCTGATTCCCTTTTCATCGAAACCGATGAACTCTTTCAGGTAGAACGAGCCGATGGCTTCGCCGTTGATATAACCGTTGATGGTCGCCGACGTCAGACCCGATCCCTGCGCGGAACCCGACGGGATTACGGTGTAAGGCGAGTTCTCCACGCGGTTTTTGATGAAAGTAATATTTCCGCCCAATGAGTATTTCAAGCCATTTTCGAGCGCATTGCGATAATTCAGGTCAAGCTCCAGGCCCTGGTTGATAATCTGCATGTTAGGCACATTGGTCCAGAAAGTACTGGCAGGTTGAACAGGGTCGGCAGGGATTACTTCAAGGAGGATTTTCTCAGATACTTTTCTGAAATAATCGATTTCTCCGCTCAATGCACCTTTGAACAAGCCGAAATCAAGGCCTAAGTCTGTCTGTTTGGAAACCTCCCATTGAATGTTGGGGTTAGCCAGACGTGTGTAGGTTGTTCCGCTGGGATAGTTGGTTCCAGGGTCCAATGGATAACTGGCTGTTCCTGAAACCACCGATGTAAACCTCGCCTGGGTAATTTTGGAAGGGATTTCCTGGTTACCCGTAGATCCCCAGCCTACGCGGAGTTTCAGCTCCGAGAATGGCGACGATTTCATGAAAGGTTCCTCCGAAATTCTCCAACCTGCCGAGAATGAGGGGAAAGATCCGTATTTGTTGTTGGAACCGAACTTCGAAGATCCGTCGATACGCAATGTTGCGGTAAGCAGGTACCTGTCTTTGAAACCATAGCTCGCACGTCCAAAGAACGATTGCAGCTCATTGATGGTGGCAAAACCGCCTGGCTGGTTTAGCGTCAATGAAAGATCCTGTCCCAGACCAGGGTTGTAAATGGGCTCGATATCGGAAATCGGGAACTTGTTGATGCTGAAATTCCGGCTCTGAATGAAAATGCGCTGGTAGGAATGACCGAGCAACGCCGTCAGGCTGTGTACTTTCGTATTCAATGTGTAAGTCAGGTAGTTTTCGATCAGCCTGTTGGTATTGCGCAGGCCGTAGGTTTCCAGACGCCCGATTTCCGCCGGGATCGTACTTGGCAGCAATTGCTTATCCTGGGTAGCCGTTGAATTATCGATACCGAAGTTGAGTTTGTAAACCAACCCGTCGATAATTTTCACCGACGGCGAAATACTTGCAAGCACACGGTTGGTGGTAAGCTCTTCCTTGTACTGTTGCAGGGTAAACAAAGGGTTAGTAAAGTCTTGATATTGAACAATCTGTCCGTTTGCGTCATACGGCGCATAAGTAGGATTGATCGTCAGGGCGCTACCTATTACACCCTGGTTATTGGGGCGCGTGTTTTTGGTGTTGGTGGCGTTCAGGTTGAAATCGAGCGTCACACGGTCCTCAAACAGTTTTTGGGAAAGGTTCACACGGCCGGTGTAGCGGTTCTGCTGGCTGTTTTTCAGGATACCTTGTTGCTTCTGGGCTCCGAATGAAGCGTAATACGTCATTTTCTCGGTGCCACCTCCAATGGATACGTTGTGGTTGTGCGTAGTGGCCGTCCGGAAAATTTCTTTTTGCCAGTCGGTATTCGCTTTGCCGTCGGTAACGGTTGCGCCCAGTTTGGCGGCTTCCGCGAGGAACTCCGGCCCCGAAAGCACGTCCAGCGGGCGGGCCACATTCGAGATGCCGAGGCTTCCCGAGTAGGTAACGTTCGCCTGACCGGTCTTGCCTTTTTTAGTGGTAATCAGGATTACCCCGTTCGCACCGCGGGCACCGTAAATGGCTGTGGCCGAAGCGTCTTTCAATACATCGATCGACTCGATGTCCTGCGGGTTCAGGAAGTTGAGCGGGTTTGCGTCGCCTCCCGTACCACTGTTGTCGAGTGCCATACCGTCCACGACGAACAATGGCGTACTACCTGTGCGCACACCACCCGGACCGCGAACCGTAATGCTGGTTTTACCGCCCGGTTCACCGGTCGCCGACGTGATGTTCACGCCCGACACCTTTCCTTGCAACAACTGCTCGGGTGAGTTGATGATCCCCTGGTTGAACTCGGCGCTTTTCAAAGACTTCACCGAACCGGTAATATCCTTTTTCGTAGCAATGCCGTAACCCACCACGACCACCTCACTAAGGTTGGAAGCGGATTCTTTGAGCTTTATTTCGATGGAATTGGCGTTGCTTTCAGTCAGAAGGAAGTCTCTGATCGACTGTTTTTCAAAACCAATGTAGCTGAATTCCAGGTTATACCGCTGGCCCGTTTGTAATTTTGCAAAACTGAAAGAGCCTGATTCATTGGTAGTTGCACCTTGCTTGTTATTGCCATTGGCATCGGAGATCACCACGGTAACGCCGGGCAGACCTTCGGAGGAGCCTTCGGTGGTAACTTTTCCGGTGAGCGTAACCTCCTGCGATGTATTCATGTTGGTTTCAACATGCTTCCTGGGCTGGCCTTTGGGAACGGGTATTTCAGCTGCGGCAATGGCATGGAGGCCGCATACGGCCGTTACTTGCATAAGGCAGTTTCTGATTATTCCCGTCCTGACTGATAGAGTCGAAGTCTTTCTCATAGTCGTGGATTATTGGATTTTACAATGAATAGAAAGTTGAGGCAAAAGAGATTTTTAGTCATAGAGGAAATTTGGGGAGTTATAAACCACAAGATTACAAATTGTATTTTTAAGATAATTAATAGCAATAACTCTATAATCAATGCAAACGTTTGAAATTCTGTGCAAACGTTTGAAAAAATATGAAGATTAAATTGGATGAAATTAATATTGCTTTTTGCGGTGTAGGAATAGTGATTTTAAATCATCCCAAAGTCTAATCGGGACGGGAAAAGTTGCATTAAAGCAGCATTTCGAGCCAAAAATGGGGTTAGCAGCAAGAATAAATGAAAGAATGGGTTTTAAGGAATTGTTAAATCGCCGCGAACGGATAGGACGCGGGTCGGAAAGTGGAGTAGCCGGAGGAACGGAGAAAGGAGAGACGGGACGAAGGGGAAAAGCTAGTTAGTACCACGAAAAGAAGGGTGCCAACAGATCATTGTGAGGCTGCTAGGCGGCGGTTTCCAACGGAAGGAGTTTGACTGTCAAGCCATATGTCCTCAGAAGTTCGTCCAGCTCTTGTTGTTGTTCTGCGAGTAAACGCTCGTACTGCTTAATAATCGACGGAGTATCGCCTAATTCGCGATGTAGTTGCAGAGTTTTGTTAGTAAATGCTACCAGTTCAATAAGCCTGGCAACCTTCGCTGTCCAATCGTGCAAATCCTCTAATACCTTCATATCCATGATCTAAAAATTTAGTTGTATGAAACCCTTTGGTTGCTGGGCGCGCGAAGTCGTGAATTGATTATACCATTGCAGCGTGTCCATATGGTAGAACTCGTACTTTCTATGAGCGTCTGGATATTGCTTTACAAAGTATTCGTCAATTCTTGCTTTGTGACCTAGGTAGCCATTGCGGAAAATATCGATTTCTGGTTCATTGCTATAATAAATGCCGGCATCGACAAATGTCACCAAATCAATGTCGCGTGGGCTAAGTTTTCTTGTAACAAAACTTCCATCTATCCACTGATGAAATCCCGTGCCAATGATGGGGATGAGCCTCTCCAAATATTCTGAAAAATTCTGGAAAATCACCTGCCTCGTACTCGATCGCGGGAATGCGTCCACAAACTCGGCTTTAAATGTTGCCCAGTCGGTGTAAATAATCTCGTAGGGCTTCAAGTTGCCGTTAATGTCAAATTCCAAGCGTGTGTGTAGTTTAATTTCAGTATAAATATACCGAAAATTAAACACTTAAACATCCTGCCGCAATACCTCTAACGGCGGTCGGGACAGGATGCCGCGGCTGTTGAGCAAGCCGATGACTACGGTTAGCAAAGAGACGAAAAGGAATATCAGCACCACCGGACCGGGCTCCGGGTTGAATTCGGATTCGAAGTTGAATTTGGCAAGGCAGAAGCTTCCGATGACCGCGATAAGAATACCCGTAAATGCAGCGAGCGCGCCCAGGAAGAAGTATTCAAGTGAAGTAATGACGAAAATTTGCTTCCTGCTGGCGCCCAGCGTGCGCAGAAGCACACTTTCCTGAATGCGCTGGTATTTGCTGATCATGACGGACGCGATGAGCACGATCAGTCCGGTAAGAATGCTGAAACCGGCCATAAACCGGATTACAAAGCCGATTTTGTTGAAAATATCGTCCAGCACACGCAGCACCAGGGCAAGGTCGATGACCGAAATGTTGGGGTATTGCCTTACCAACGCCTGCTGGAACCGTGCCGAGACGGTCGGATTGGGCACGTGCGTGAGCATGGCGTGGAACTGAGGGGCTTCTTCGAGTACGCCGGTCGGGAATACAACGAGGAAATTGGTACGCACCTCACTCCAGTTCACTTCCCGGAAGCTGGAAATAATGGTGGACATAATAGTGCCTTGCACATTGAAAACCAGCGTGTCGCCTATTTCCAGGCGGCTCCTTTCCGCGAACCCGCCTTCAACGGAAATAGGGATAAGCCCGGAGGATTGGTCGTATTTACCCTGCCACTTCCCTTTCGTGATTTTTTCGGAAGAAGTGGTCGAATCGCGGAACGTAACACGGTACTCCCGGCCGAAAATGCGGCGTGACTGTTCGGTGGTGTCACCTTCGAAGTCGGAGGCGGTTTTGCCATTGACTTCCTCCAAGCGCATATTTACAATGGGAACGCTCTGATTGATCGGTACATTTTGCGCCTTGGCAATGGCCAGAACGCCGTCTCTCTGATGACTCTGAATGTCGAAAAGCACCATGTTAGGCTGGTTGCCGCTGCTCGAAAGCTTCACACGGGTAAGCAGAATGGTTTGGATAAAAAAGAGCGTACAAATCAGGGAAGTACCGAGGCCTACGGACACGATCAGAATAGTGGTTTGGTTGTTAGGCCGGTATAAGTTGGCAAGTCCCTGGCGCCAGAGATAGCTCCATGAAGTAGGAAAGAACCTGCGCACAAGCCACATCAGCAAGCTGGCGATACCGAACAGGATGAGGAATGAGGTTAGAATGCTCGCGGTAAATACCAGTGCCTGCACCCAGGTTTGCATTTGCAGGAACGAAAACCCGAAAATGAACAGGACGATCAGCGCGTACAATGCCCAGCTCACGGCGTCGCGTTCGGGGTGGGCGGCATCGGAAGCCGAGCGCAGTACATTCAGCGGGGATACTTTGCGGATCGATACCAGCGGCGGCAATGCGAAAAGTATAGAAATGAGTACACCGATCGCCAACCCTTGCCCGATAGCAGGCCATGAAATGTCTGTGGTTAGGTCAAACGGAAGCAGATCTTTCAAAACCACTGGTAAGAACTGCTGGATCACCGTCCCGAGAATGGTTCCAAGCACGGTGCCGATGACTCCGATACCCGCGATCTGAATAAGGTAGATCAGGAAAGCCTGCGACGCTTTTACACCCAGGCAGCGGAGTATTGCTATGGAATTCAGTTTCTCACGCACATATATGTGTATGGCGCTCGCGACGCCTATGCACCCGAGCAGGAGCGCGACGAAGCCTACCAGCGAGAGGAAGCGGGTCAGGTCCCGGAAGGAGCGGCCGGTGTCTTCCTTCTGACTTTGAACCGTGTTATAGTCAAGGTCGAAGCGCTCAAATTTAGGTTCCAGCGCCTTGACCATCTTTTCGACATCCGTTTTGGCGGGATATTTGAAATAATACCTGTAACCGACGCGGCTGCCTTTCTGCATGAGGCCCGTCTGGTCCAGAAAGCGCATGGGAATGTAAACTACCGGTGCCACCGAGGCTGTAATGCCGGTCGTGCCAGGTGCTTTTTCGAGGATGCCTGCAATGGCAAAAGTGACTTCCCCGATCCGGATCGAATCTCCGACCTGTGCGCGGTATTGCAACATCAGCGTTTGATCCACCAATGCCTCCTGACGGTTCCTAAACGTCTTTTCGGCTGAAACCGGAATGGTTTCCAGTTTACCATAATAGGGGAAATCGCCGGAGAGCGCCTTCACCTGCGTCAACCGGCTGCCGCCGCCTTTATTGAAATACACCATCGAGGCGAATGCGCGTTCTTCGGAGCGCACTTTGCCTAGCGAGTCGACAAACGCCATCGCTTTTCCCTCGATTTTCTTGCCACTATAAATTGAAAGGTCCGCACCGATGAGCGTAGCGGCCTGGTTGTCGATATTGTCGCGAAGGTTGTCGCCGAGCGAGTAAATGGCCACGAGCGCAGCAATGCCGAGGATAATCGACGATATGAACAGGGCGAGCCGTGCTCGGTTCCTGCGGCTGTCGCGCCAGGCCATTTGCAATAACCAGGAAAGGTTGAAAGTATTGGGGTTCATCGGAAATTCACGGTTAACTGGCCTCCACAATTTTGCCGCCTTTAATGCGGATAATGCGCTGGGTTTTAGCAGCGAGTTCGAGGTCATGGGTAACGACTACCAGCGTGGTGCCCGCCTCCCGGTTGAGGTCGAAAAGCAGTTTTACCACTTTTTCGCTTGTTTCGGCGTCGAGGTTACCGGTCGGTTCGTCGGCAAACAGGATCTGTGGCCGGTTGGAGAATGCCCGCGCCAGCGATACACGCTGCTGTTCACCGCCGCTGAGCTGGGTAGGGTAATGGTGGCTGCGTTCGGCCAGGCCCACTTTATCGAGCAGGTCGAGCGCACGGGACTTTACATTCTTTTCACCACGCAACTCCATCGGTACCATCACATTTTCCAATGCGGTGAGTGTAGGCAGGAGCTGGAAGTTTTGGAAAATAAATCCTACATATTGGTTGCGAACGGCCGCCAGCTGGTCTTCGTTGAGGCCGTTCAGCCGGGTCCCGTGCAGTTCTACTGTGCCGGCCGTCGAGCGGTCGAGTCCGGCGCAGAGGCCTAGAAGCGTCGTTTTACCGCTGCCGGAAGGGCCTACGATCGAGACGGTGGAACCTGTTTCGATGGAAAAACTGATATTGTCGAGGACTTTGAGGGTGCGGTCGCCGCTTTTATATATTTTACTGACGTCGTGCAGATCGAGTATGGTATTCATCAATCGTTTTTATTTTATGTTTGCGTCGTGTCCGGGACGCGTAGTCCGGGGCGCGCAGTCCGGGGCGCGTAGCCCGGGGCGCGTAGCCCAGGCGTGAAAGGCCTAATTTGCCTCTTTTCGACTATTGTTTCTCATAAATATAGTTTAAACGGTTTTTATTTGAGAATGAATGGCCGGGTATGCCTTTTGAAACTATAAAATCCATTCCTTTTGAATCCAGATTATGGCTGATATGCGTTCTTTCAAGACATTCTTAGCATTAACCCTTCTGACCGCTTCGCTGTGTTCATGTGGCGGAGAGAAAAAAGAAGAGTCCGGGCATAAAGCCGACTCTCCCCAGGCAGCTACCAAAACGCCCGCTGCGAAGAAAAAGATCATCGTGTTTTTCGGCAATAGCCTCACGGCCGGTTACGGCCTCGACGATCCGGCCCAGGGTTTTGCGGGCCTTATCCAAAAACGGATCGATTCGCTGGGTCTTAATTACAAAGTCGTGAATGCAGGCGTGAGCGGCGAGACTACTTCCGGGGGCAATAGCCGTATCGACTGGCTGCTCAAACAACCGCTCGATGTTTTTGTACTCGAACTCGGCGGTAACGACGGCTTGCGCGGTATTCCTGTTTCGGAAACCCGGAAGAACCTGCAGGAAATCCTGGATAAGGTAAAGGCTAAATACCCAGACGCCAAACGTGTGCTGGCCGGTATGCAAATCCCGCCGAATATGGGACAGAAATACGCGACCGAATTCAAGGATGTGTACGCTGATCTGGCGAAAAAGAATGAAGTAACCCTTATTCCCTTCTTGCTCGAAGGCGTAGGAGGCGAGTCGAAACTGAACCAGGCCGATGGCATTCACCCGACGGCCGAAGGACACAAGATTCTCGCCGAGAATGTGTGGGTAAGGATCAAAGATTTGTTATGAAATGTAAGAACCCGCGCAATGGCGGGTTCTTGCATTTCAGGCATTGTAGGTTTCGTTGCCATGAAGCTGTCGGGCGTTGTAGCGGTTCCAGGCTTCGATGATCTCTATCCTGTCTTCGACGGTGCGAGGGGTGAAAGAGATGACTACCCCGCCCTCGCGGATGCTGGATTCAAATGCTTCGGCATGTTCCCTGGGTATTCCGCGGTTGTGTAATGCGCCCACAATGCCTCCTGTGAGTCCGCCTGCTCCTGCACCCGTAAGCGCCGCGAGCAGCGGACCAGCTACCGCAATGCCGAGGCCCGGAATTACCACCGTGGTACCTATGGCGATAATCGCGCCGGCGATGGCCCCGGCTGTGCCTCCGATAGCTGAGCCAATGCCTGCATTCTCCATCGTCGAATGCGCTGGTTTTTCCTCTGCAATTTTTTCGTGGTGTATCCGGTGTGTCTCGTCCGAAATGATCACGTTGATTTCCTCCGGCTTATAACCCCGGTAGATCAGCTCATCATAAGCTTTTTGGGCATCGTTGCGGTTGGAGAATACCGCATTCACGAGCGAGGGATAGTCGTATTCGATTGTCGTTTCCATGATATCGTGCATTGGTTTAATCCTCGCGCGATTGGAAAACAATTATGCCAGAAATCAGACAAAGCTAGTCTGCTTTCACAACCTTAAACTGCGTCGAAAGCCCATTCTTGTCCGTAAGTTTTAACAGGTAAACGCCCGAACGCCACTGTGAAGTGGTAATGCTTGCCGGTAACAGGCCGTGTGCCTGGAATACCACTTTTCCGCGGGCGTCTGAGAGTTCTACTGCGCCGGGGAGGCTGGCCTGGCGCGGCGACAGGAACAGGAATTCCGAAAACGGGTTAGGGTAGGCGGGCGCCGGGGCCTCGCGCACGTACACGCTCCGTATGCGGCTATACGAGTATGTGGCGTCGCGGTCGGTCATGCGCAGGCGATAAAGATTTTCACCAGCTAAAGGGAAATCATCCGAGAAAGAATAAGCCTCTTTTTGTACGCTTTCTCCCTTGGCTTGCAAAACACCCGCTTTTTGCCATGCCCGGCCGTCGCTGCTGCGCTCAATATCGAAATGGGAAGCATTGCTTTCGGTCGTGGTGGCCCAGCTCAGGCGCACGGAAGACCCTTCGCCGATCGCATCGAATTCAGTAAGGACCACGGGTAAGGGGCCGTTACACGCCGAGTAGAGCGTTGTTTCGTTGAAACACATGCCCGCATTGCCGGACACATTTAAGTAAGTGCCGGCCGGATGGGTGCGCTGATAGTTGCAAATAGGCGTAGCGTTGCATACGGACAGCATCGGGTTGTTGCGGATCGTAAGGTCCCCGCCGATCGTGAGACTGTTAGCCAGTCCGGTAAGCGAGGTAAGAGATTCATTGCCGACGATATTCACCGCGCCGTTGACAGTCGTGAGGGCGCTCAGAGCTCCCACATTATTTAATGCTCTGTTAAACGATATCTCCAGCATACCCGCAGTTTGGAGGCCGCCGAGGCCATTCAGCGAGGTGAGCGAATGGTTTTCTGCAATGATGACGGCGCCCCCGACGCCGGTGATGTTTTGGAGCGGAGCGAGGCTGGTAATGACATCGCTCGCCAGGCTGGTGATGTAAATATTGCCGGTAACCGTTTTCCATTGAGACTCCCAGGAATTCAGCGCGCTCTGGCTGGTGAATTCGACATTCCCGACGTACGTCTGTGCCATCAGGCAACCGGAAGAAGCGGCCAGCATAATCAGTAACACCAGTGAGCGGTGTTTGCGTAAAATTGACTGCATAGAATAAGGGGTTATCGTGCAAAGGCTATCTCAAGATAAGGTTTTGTAGCCGGATTGCTGCAAACAAAAAGCCCGGAACGGTTGAAAACTAACCTCCCGGGCTCATGGTGCTGAGTGGATGTTGGGCTAAACCACCCTGTCGCCGCGTATCAAACGTAGAATAATCGCTATTACGGCGATCACCAGTAGAATATGAATGATATTTCCTAATCCAAAACTTGCAAAGCCAAAATAGCCGATCAGCCACAGGATCACCAGGATCACGGCTATGGTATACAGGAGATTTCCCATTGTTATAAAATTTTGAGTTAGAGTTATTTTAGAGATATCTGGATTATATCAATTTAAATGCCAGCTACTTTCTCATGTGCTAAAACGGGATATTTCCCCGGTTTCTACAATATTTGCGGGGTTTAAGGCCTTTGCACCATGGAGTTGTAGAAAATTTTCTCAAAAACTTACGGTGGCTGCCTCCCCGTTAACGTCATTCTCTCAATTCTCTTTTAACTCTTTAAAATGAAAAAAGCATTTCTGTTACTCTTTGCATTTGCTCTGTTTACAGTAAGTCCGGTAAGCGCGGCGCAGGTCGACACTGTGGAGGTGAATAGCGCGGTGATGAAAAAGAACCTTAAAGTGGTTGTGGTGCGGCCGGCCGGGTATAATGCAGGCAAGGAGTTTCCTGTGGTGTATCTGCTGCACGGTTACAGCGGCAACCATTCCAACTGGATTACCAAAGCGCCCGGCATCCAGCAAGCCGCCGACCATTACAATATGATTATCGTGTGCCCCGACGGCGGCTTCAGCAGCTGGTATTGGGATAGCCCTGTGGATCCGCAGTCACAGTTCGAGACCTATGTTTCGAAAGAACTGGTTTCGTATATAGATAAAAACTATAAAACCATCAAAGATCGCAAAGGGCGTGGCATTACCGGACTGAGTATGGGCGGCCACGGAGCCTTGTATCTCGCATTGAAGCATCAGGATGTATATGGTACCGCCGGAAGCATGAGCGGCGGCGTGGATATCCGTCCTTTTCCCAATAACTGGGATATGGCCAAGCGCCTGGGCAGCTATGCGGAGCAGCCCGAAAGATGGGAGAAGAATACGGTGATCAACATGCTTCATTTGCTGACGCCCAACTCGCTTTCACTCATGATAGATTGTGGTACCGAGGATTTCTTCTATGGCGTGAATGAAAATCTGCACAAGCAGCTCGAATACCGCAAAATCCCGCACGATTACATTTCCCGTCCGGGTGCGCACAACTGGCCTTACTGGGAGAATGCAGTGCAGCACCAGCTCCTTTTTATGAGTAACTATTTCAATAAAAAATAATATAACCTGCTTATCATGAGGGTTTTTGTTTTCGCGTCGGCATTGTGCCTGACTGTCTTATCCCAAATACTATTCGCCCAGGAGGGCAATAGGGCATTACCGGATCCATTTACTTTCAACAATGGAAAGAAGGTGAAATCGGTAAAGGAGTGGGAAGGCAGGCGGAAGGAAATTCTCGAAATCATGACGCGCGAAATGTATGGCGTGGCCCCCGAAAAGCCACAAAACATGCGTTTCGAAGTGTTTGATCTGGATAAAAATGCATTGGGCGGCAAAGCAACGCGGAAGCAGGTCATGGTTCATATCACCGAAAAAGGCAAGGAAGCGAGTTTCGACCTGCTGATTTACATTCCCAATCACGCCAAACATCCGGTGCCTGCCATTATCGGGCTCAATTTCATCGGTAACCAGGCCATTCATGCCGATCCGGGTATTAAACTGACGACCGCCTGGGTCGAAAAGAGCGGAATGTTCCCTTGCTCAGCCGGAGGGAAGGCAGGGGATGCCTGCCGGGGCGTGAATGCCTCGCAATGGGCGGTGGATAGCATCCTTGCACGCGGGTACGCGCTGGTGACGCTCTACCGCGAGGAAATCGCTTCGGACCGGAAGGAGTACGCGTTTCAAACGGGCGTGCACGCATTATATCCGGAGTTGCAGCAGCGTGAAGATAATTTCGGTACGATTGCTGCCTGGGCGTGGGCTTTGAGCCGCGGGCTGGACTATCTGGAAACCGATAAGGAGATCGATGCCAAACGCGTAGCGGTGTTCGGTTTTTCGCGGTTGGGTAAGGCTGCGCTCTGGGCAGGTGCCACGGATCGGCGGTTTGCTGCCGTACTGAGCAATGAGTCGGGCGCGGGTGGCGGCAAGCAGTTCCGCCGCGGGATCGGTGAGGATATTAACCGGCTATGCACGGTATTCCCGCATTGGTATGCCCGGAGTTTGGGTAAATACAAAGGGAAAGATACCGAGTTGCCGTTCGATCAGCATTTTGTCCTTTCGCTCATTGCCCCGCGGCCGGTTTACCTGGCCACGGCCGAGGACGACAGAAATGCCGATCCGCAGGGTGAGTTCGCCACCGCGCGGGCCGCGGACTCCGTGTACCGGTTTTTAGGGACGAGCGGTTTTCCCGACGTCCCATTTCCGGCGCTGAATCAGCCTGTATCGGGTCAAATCAGCTTCCATATCCGGCCGGGCGGGCACGACGTTAAAATGTTCGACTGGATACAGTTTTTAAATTTCTCTGATTTACATTTGCAAAAATAGACCGAACCTAATATTTAATTTTACTATTCAGCTAAATGAGCAACCATTCGTCTGTCGGCACCGTTCACGCCTCCCCGCCTAAGTTTACTGACAAAAAATACCTTGTTACCCTGGTCTTTGTTACATCCCTTTTCATGTTCTGGGGGATTGCGATTACGATGGGAGACGTGCTCAACAAGCACTTTCAGAAAGTACTCAGCCTGAGTAAGACCCAATCGGCATTCGTGCAGTTTGCGATTTTCGGGGCTTATTTCATCATGGGTATCCCCGCGGGTTTGTTCATGAAACGGTTTGGTTATAAAAACGGCGTATTGCTCGGCCTGTCACTGTTTGCGCTCGGTGCGTTCCTGTTCGTTCCGGCGGCCAGCACCGCTTCTTTCCCTTTCTTCGGCATTGCGCTGTTTATCCTGGGTTGTGGTTTGGCGACGCTTGAAACCGTGGCTCACCCGTTTGTGGCTTCGCTGGGCGACCAGCGCACCAGCGATCAGCGGATCAATTTCGCACAGGCATTCAACGCTTTGGGAGCTATCCTCGGGCCTGCGATCGGCGGTTATTTCCTTTTTCGTAACCATGTCGAAGGCAGCACCGATCTCACTTCCGTAAAAAATCTTTACATCGCGATCGGTTCAGTGATCGCGTTGATTGCCCTGGCCTTCTCATTTGTAAAAGTACCCGCGCTGATCGACCCGCATGCTGCCGATATTGATCCGGACGCGGTGAATGTGGATTCAGAGCCAGGCAAGTCATTGTTTCAGCACCGCCATTTCGTATGGGCGGTGGCTGCGCAGTTCTTCAATGTGGCTGCGCAAGGCGGTACCTGGGCTTTCTTTATCAACTACGGCCACGAGAAAATGGGCTTCTCCGACGCCGTGGCAGCCAACTATATGATCGGTTTTATGGCCTTGATGCTTGCAGGACGGTTCGTGGGGACTTTCCTGATGCGTTTCATCGCTCCGCACACATTGCTGGCTATTTTTGCATTCAGCAACATCGTGATGTGCCTTATCGTGGCTCAGGCGTGGGGATGGCCGTCTTTCATTGCGCTCATGATGCTGAACTTCTTTTTTAGTATCATGTTCCCGACGATTTTCAGCCTTGGTTTGAAAAACCTGGGAGCGCATACCCAGCAAGGCTCGTCGTTCATCGCGATGGGTGTAGCGGGAGGAGCTTTCTTCCCATTCCTGATGGGCGCAGTGGCAGAAACCAACGTGGCGCACGCCTATTACCTGCCGATTATCTGCTACGCGGTGATCTTCCTGTTTGGATATAAGTTTTATAAATCACATTGATGTACTTCGGCCGTCGGCAATCAGCAATCGGCTTTTTGATCAACTGAAAGCCAGCCGAAAGCCGACTGCCGATAGCCGAAGTCTAAAAATTAATTAACAAAACGAATAAGGATACTTCGGCCGTCGGCAATCGCTTTTGGTCAACTGAGAGTCAGCCGAAAGCCGATTGCCGATAGCCGAAGTCTTAAAAAAAACCAACAATGAAACTCTGGGGAATCGACTTAGGAGGTACCAAAATAGAATGTGCAGTGCTGGATCCCGAAAGGAATCTGGAAGTGGTAGTACGTATGCGCGTGCCGACGGAATCCGTGAATGGCTATGACCATATTCTGTCGCAAATCAAGAAGCTGATCGAGATGGTAGCGGACCAGGTAGGTGAGCGGCCACGCAAAATCGGATTCGCGACGCCCGGCGTCCTCGAACCGGATTCGCAGTTGATGAAAAACTCGAATACGACCTGCCTCAATGGAATGCCTTTGAAGGCTGATCTTGAAAAAATACTGGGTGTACCCTGTGAGCTGGCCAACGATGCAAACTGCTTTGCATTGGCAGAGGCATTGATGGGCGCAGGTAAAGATTACCACGGCGCGGAGGTGGTGTTCGGCGTGATTATGGGCACTGGAGTAGGCGGCGGATTGGTTGTGAATAACAAAATTATCGGTGGGCACCACGGTATCGGTGGCGAATGGGGCCACAATATTCTTGAAGAGGGCGGGGAACCTTGTTATTGTGGAAAAGCGGGATGTGTGGAACAGGTGATCTCGGGTCCCGCATTGGAACGCCATTACGAAAGGCTGAGCGGAGAGAAGGTAACCATGAAAACCGTGCTTGAAAGATATTACGCCGGTAACGATGAGCATGCCAAAGCGACTATCGAGCGGCTGCTGGAATACTATGGCCGGGCGATTTCGACCCTCATTAACGTGCTTGATCCGAACCTGATCGTGATTGGTGGTGGTGTAGGTAATATCGACCTGCTTTACACCGCAGGCTACGAGCGCATTCGCAAGTATATTTTCAATAAGGGCATCGTCACAACGCCGATCGTGAAACCCAAATTGGGTGATAGCGCGGGCGTTTTCGGAGCAGCATTGCTGTAACCGGAATTCCACCTTCTTATCCCGGCATTATTCAGCCTTTGTTGAAGAATGCCGGGATTTTTGTTGCCGTTTGTTAGAGGTACATAGGCAGTAAATCAGTAATTTATGTGGCTTCTTAGGTCAGTTGTCATCAACTCACATTAGTCATGTATACCACAGCCACCAGCACCCTCACCAACCGTATCCGGTCGATCGACACTGTTCGCGGCCTGATCATCATTATCATGGCTCTCGACCATGTACGCGACTTCTTCCACATCGCCGGCGCCACCGGCGACCCTACCGACCTTGCTACCACCACGCCCGCATTGTTTTTCACCCGCTGGATTACGCATTACTGCGCGCCATCGTTCATGATGCTCTCGGGACTATCAGCCTATTTGTCGGGCCTGAACAAAACGGCCGCGGAGAAGTCGGCTTTCCTGATCAAGCGTGGATTCTGGCTTATTTTGGTAGAAATGGTGTTTATGACATTCGCATTCACATTTGATATTTATTACAAAACACTCTTTTTCGCCGTATTCTGGGCGCTGGGCGGGGCCATGATCGTACTCGGCATTGCGGTACGGTTTGCGTCCCCGAAGACCGTTCTGATACTCGGTCTGGCATTGGTGCTCGGGCATAACCTGCTGGATTATGTGAAGTTGCAGGAAAATTCTACCGCCGACATTCTCCTGCGCATATTCTTCACCGGTAGGGGCACATTCCTGCCCCGGCCCGACGGCGGCGCAATTGTTTTCCTATATGTGATATTTCCCTGGGCGGGCATTATGATGGCGGGGTACGGACTGGGTATGCTGTATAAGCGCAATGCGGATCCCGTGCGACGGAGGAAACTGCTCATGCTGATCGGCTCGTTACTCACGGTGCTGTTTGTTGTTTTGAGGCTGATCAACCGATATGGCGACCCGGCGCCCTGGTCGATGCAGGATACCGGTATCAAAACCTTCATGTCTTTCCTGAATGTGACCAAATATCCGCCTTCGCTGTTTTTTACTTTCATGACGCAGGGGCCGATACTCATTCTGTTGGCCCTTACCGAGCAGACGGACAATGCATTCAGCCGCATTTGCACAGTCTATGGCAGAGTTCCGTTCTTTTTCTTCCTCGTCCATTTTTACGTGATCCACATCATGACGATGGTGATTGTTTTCTTATCGGGATACACCTGGCAGCAGGCAACGGACGACAGCCTTTTCTTCAAGTTCCGGCCCAACGAATTCGGGTATCCGCTCGGGCAAACCTACCTGATCTGGATATTGATCGTCGTGGCGATGTACTGGCCTTGCAAATGGTACGGTGATTACCGGGCGCGGAAGCGGACATGGTGGCTGAGCTATTTGTAAATGTTTTTCCAATTTAAGTACACACCTGCATGAAGCATCTTCTGCTCCTGTTCTGCTTTTTTACGCCTTTTTGGGCCAATGCCCAGACCCTGGAGGAAAACTACCCGGTAGATCCCGCATCCGAAGAACATCCGGGCGTACCCAAGGGCGAGGTTCTAAAATTTGTTTTCGATCAATCCAAAATATTCCCGGGCACGTGGCGCGAGTATTGGGTGTATGTGCCTGCGCAATACAAGCCCGATACGCCCGCATGTGTGTATGTAAACCAGGACGGGATTCAATGGAAGGCCCCAACGGTGTTCGACAACCTCATTCATCAAAAGGAAATGCCGGTCACGATCGGCGTTTTCGTGATGCACGGCCGTGTGAAGGCGACCGATCCGAATACCGCGAACGACCGTTTCAACCGCAGCTTCGAGTATGACGGCTTGGGCGATGCTTACGCGCGGTTTATTCTCGACGAAATCCTTCCGGAAGTTGAAAAGCAGAAAACGAGTGATGGCCGCCAAATCCGCCTTTCCAAAAACGGTAACGACCGCGCGATCGGTGGTTCCAGCAGCGGGGCTGTGTGTGCATTCACAGCTGCATGGGAACGACCGGATGCTTTTTCGCGCGTTTTCAGTGCAATAGGGACCTATGTAGGCCTGCGCGGAGCGGACCGTTACCCGACATTACTCCGAAAAGTTGAGCCCAAACCCATCCGCATTTACATGCAGGATGGTGCCAATGACCTGAATATCTACGCCGGTGATTGGTGGATGGCGAATCAGACCATGCTGCGGGCGTTGACATTTGCCGGTTACGAGGTGAAACATCAATGGGGTGAGGGCGGCCATAATGGTAAGCAGGGGACGGCGCTGTTTCCCGACGCAATGCGCTATTTGTGGAAGAGCTGGCCGGAGCCGGTCCAAAAAGGACAGTCGCAAAATGCATTTCTGTCGGCTTTGTTGATTCCGGGAGAGAATTGGACGGAGACTACCGACGCTTTTCCCATGAAAGGAAAACCGACACCTTCCAGCGCGAATTCTTTGAAAACACTGAAAGCCGGAGCCGCGGCGCTTTCACCCGATCAGACATTGGTTTACACCATCGACTCGACTTCCCATTGGGTGTATTCCTATCAGGTGCAACCGAACCGGAAACTGGCGTACAGGCAACGATTTGGATGGCTACACGTATCCGATGCCGAAAATAAAGCCGGAGCCTCCGGCATTGTTTGTGACCGAGATGGCCGGATTTATGTAGCTACGAATTCAGGTGTGCAAATCCTCGATCAGACCGGCCGCGTGAATGCTATTTTACCTACACCCAATGGTGTAGCCAGCAAAATAACATTTGGCGGCGACAGTTCCGATGTACTGTACATCAAAATCAATGGTAAGACTTATGGCCGCAAACTAAAAACCCGCGGCATAAATCCGGGAGAAGCGCCCAACAAGCCAGACGCTCCCAAATTGTAGTTAGCCGTTCAGGAAAATAGCCAGTACCACCAGCAGGCCCGCAACGAGACTGATGGAACCGGCGAACGGGAAAAAGTACACAAATTCAATAATACCCATAGCAACGTAACCGATCCCGATGGGTGTGAGTACGTTGCGGGCAATGTCGTGGTTGCTGTCGGCATATCGTGCTGCAGAAAGAATAAGCATGATCGACATACCATATACGACGAACAGAATGAGGCCGTAACCTTCAAAATAGTCGCCCATGCTTCGCATAGCACCCATGAACTCGAATTTCGGCCCGGTCATCTGCCTGATCACTTCCTGTTTAATGGGATCGGGGGTTTCTTTCCATGTAATATGGCCGAAAAAATGCCCGATCAGGTGAATGAGGATACACAGCGCAGCAATGCGCAGGAGGAGTCTTGGTTTCATGGGGTAGCGTTTGATTTAGTTTACCATTCCATCACAATGCTTTCGAACTCCGCGAGGCGAGCGAGCGAGACAGTGATCGCGCCGTCTTTCCAGATGAAGTTTAAAGGCTTGTGATTCGTCAATGTAAACACTTTTTGCGGTTTTTTCACCAGCCTGATCCTGAATTGCAAATCGTTGACAGGCAGTGGTTCGAAATAGGTATTTCCGCTGAAACCAGTGAGGTTGATCAGATGCAAAATCTGGCCGTCGGGGGTGTTTTTCGACTGTTTTTCGGGGGTATTGCGAGTAAACTTTTTCAACACTGTTTCGACCCGCGCCGGTGCATTCGTATTGAAATCCTGTGCGATTTCAGGTAGCATGTGGCGGATCATATCCAGCAAAAGGTTTTTGTGTTCCTGATAGCCATGCATATAGTATATCCGGCCGAGGTTAATTGGGAAAAGTGCTGCTTTGCTGTGGGGATGATTTTTAATACCCAGTGCATAGTAACCGGTGGGATCGTGGCCGCCGATGATTTCGGGCGGGCCTGGGCGGCCTTTTGTTAAGATAGGAAGCAGTTTTAGATCTGCACCTGAAAGGTTGTACAGGCCGAGGTTGAATTTCCAGAAAAGCATGCTTTGTCCCTTGAAGCTCTTGAAAATGCTGCGGTCGTCGGGCACGAGGTAATTTCCCGCGCCATCGTTGTCCTTCTTTTCTATTTTTGCGCCAAAAAGCGCTCGCAGGGTTTCAGGATTATCAAACAATGTCCGATTGGTGGCGATCAGGTGGGTGCCTTGCTGGCTGGCTTCTTTCAGTATTCGGATGGCCTCCGGTTTCAGGTAGGTGATCTCAGGCAGGATGATCAGTTTGTAATCTTTTACCTTTTGTTCCAGATTAGCGATCCGACCGTCTTCCACGATATCGAATGGAATATGCGCCTCGCGAAGCATCAGTTGAATGCCGCGGTATTCTTGCATCGGCTCGCCGTTGGGCCAGGCGCCCGGAGCTACGACAGCTATTTTGGCTACCGATTGATACCTGCCGAAATAGGCTTCATTCTTTTTGTGAAAACCATATACCTTCCTGAAGACGGGATAGCTGCGTTCGTCCTCATATCCGCGCATGTCGCCCATCATGCTCATGTCCAGGCCTGAGCCGTTGGCAATGTTCTCGTACAGCCTGATCCGCGTTTCTTCCGGTTCCACAGCGTTGTACCGTGACTGAAAGGATATTTGCTGGATGCTTGCATTGCTGATAATATGCTCCGGAAAGGAATTGACCGCATTGCCGACGTTGTCCGAAGCAGTATAGGGCCAATAGGGCAGCGTGGTCATGCTTTGCGACTCATGGCGGATGATATCTACAAACTTGTCGGAGTAAGTACAGATTGCAATCTGCTCATTTTTCGATTTCACCAGCTTGTGCAGCCTTTCCGACCACTCTTCGACAGTTGCTTTTTTGAATTCGAGATATTGCTGGAAAAGTGGGTCTGCCTTGTTTTCCTCGGTAGGCAGCGCCTTGCCGCCGCTGAATTCCGCGAAGCGCTTTTTATCGTATTCGTTCTGATCAATGCCGTGGTATTTGCCTTCGTAGGGGTTATTGACCTGATAGCCTGGCATATTCAGGAAAATGCCGTCGATCGGGAAGGTATTGATCACCTCCTCAATGATCTTGAATGCCTTTTCCTGCACATAGGGAGCATTGATGGACACCACGTACATATCGGTATTGATGATGCGTTCGCCTTTCGGGGAAATGTAGCACCAGTCGGGATGGGCTTTGAAAATGCGCTCGTGCACCCGGCTGAAATCGAAGCGGACGATTACCTTGATACCTTTTTCGTGGCATTTCCGGACGACGTCAGCGAGGAGGTTATTATCCCTCAGATAGGGGTTTGGGTAATGAAAATCCAGTTTTGTAGGGTAAAAGGCCATAATGCCTCCCGCGTTGATCAACAGAGTGTTGGCAGAGCACGCAATGAGGTCGGCTACAATGGAGTCAGCGTTGATCGTCGCAGCCTCGTAGGCGGGAAGGTTCATCTGGATAACCCTCAGATTGTTCCTCTTCCACCAGAGGTCGGCCTTGTTTTGCGCCAGCAGGCAGCTTGCGCTGAGAATAAAGTAAAGGAGTAAAATACGGTTTTTCATGCCGGAATGAATGGTTTGGTGCAAAAGAGCCCGGCTACACCGCATCTACTGGACGCTGAGAAATTGATTTTGAAGCCTTTCTAATCGCGGTGCTTGTAGCCGAATGCGACAAAAAAGAGCAATATGCCAACCAATCCGAGCGCCCAGGATAAAGAAGTGAGTTCGGCGAGCACGCCAATCAGCGCAGGACCGGCAAGCTGGCCGGAGTAGCCCAGAATGGTAACTGCCGACAATGCGATGGAGGGTGGAACATTGGGAATACGCCCGGCGGCGGTGAAGAATATCGGTACCACGTTGGCGGCACCCAGTCCTACCATCACAAACCCGGCCAATGCGGCCAGGGCAGATGGAATGGTAACTGCCATAATGAAGCCGGCGCCGGCAAGCAGCGTACCGTAAAATACCACTTTTGCAGGCCCCAGCCGGTGAATAATGCCGTCGCCGGTGAGGCGCATAACGGCCATGGCCACTGAAAATGCGGCGTAGCCGAGCCCTGAAAATGAAGGATCAAAACCGCGGGAAAATTGCAGAAAAACGGCGCTCCAATCGAGCAGGGAGCCTTCGGCAAGAAAAAGAATGAAACACATAATGCCCAGTAATACCACCGGACCTTTGGGCAAAACGAAGCTGGTACCATCCAGTTTGGCTTCTTCTGAATGGGGGAGCAGGTACCGCGACTGGGTTACCGTAATGAAGACGAGCAATGCGGAAATGGCAACGGCCGCGTAAGTTGGTGACAGGCCGGCTTTGATAAGAAAACCAAGCCCTATGGAGCCCATGAGCCCGCCCAGGCTGAACATACCGTGAAATGAAGACATAATGTGACTGCCGTGCCGCTCCTGAACCACGACGGCCTGCGCATTCATAGAAACATCGATGGAGCCTATTCCTGCACCAAATACAAATAATGCGACGGCAAGCTGGTAGGGAGAACCGGCCAGCAACAATAATGGAAGAAGAGAAGCGATTACCAGTGCTGAAACGATGGCCACCGTGCGGCTGCCGTATTTATTGATCAGCAATCCGGTTAATGGCATTGTCAGAATGGCCCCAGCTCCTAATGCAAGCAGTACCACACCCAAGTCAGCATCATTCAGCCCCAGTTTGATTTTGGCAAAAGGCACCATCGGCGCCCAGCTCGACAGCCCGATGCCGCACACTAGAAATATCAGTAAAGTTGCTCTCCGGGCGGCGCTGATTCTCAGTTTTTCTTCCATGAATGTAAGCGTGAATTTTCTACAAAGAAATGTAATTTTGCAGAAAATTGCAAAATATTGCAAAAAATAGCATTTGTTGAAAATGAGCGGTTATAGGAAGGGTTTAAGACAAAGAGGCCGGGTTTTGTGACCCGGCCTCTGAACATACCATCAGATATTTTTCTTTTTGGATTCTTTCACAGCGAAATCCACCGCTCGCGCCGTGAGCGCCATATAGGTAAGCGAAGGGTTCACACACGACGCGGAAGTCATGGCCGCACCGTCGGTAACGAATACGTTTTTCACCGCGTGGATCTGGTTGTTGCCATTCAAAACCGACGTTTTGGGGTCGCGTCCCATACGGGCAGTACCCATTTCATGGATAGCCATACCCAGATACGAGCCGTTGTCATAAGTGCGGACGTTCTTCACACCCGATCTTTCGAGCATTTCGGCTGCGTCGTTCATCATGTCCTTGCGCATTTTTTTCTCATTCTCCCGAAGGTCCGCATCGAAAACAACTGTCGGAATACCGAATTTATCTTTTTTATCCTTGTTCAGGTACATCCGGTTTTCGTGGTAGGGTAATGTTTCACCGAAGCCGCCGAAGCCCATTGTCCAGTTGCCCGGAGTAGTGAGTTCCTCCTTGAAATCGGCGCCGAATGCCAGCTCGGCCACGTTACGCTGCCATCCCTGGCGGCCACCGCCACCCTGGTAGCCGAACCCGCGCAGGTAATCACGTTTGTCGTTGCCGATGTTGCGATAACGCGGTACATATATACCGTTTGCGCGGCGGCCGAAGTAATATTTGTCGAGGTCACCTTCCCAGGTACCGCTCGCGCCTGTGCGAAAGTGGTGGTCCATCAGGTTATGGCCCAGTTCGCCGGAGTCGTTGCCCATTCCATTCGGGAAGCGGTCGGAGGTAGAGTTGAGGAGCAATGCAGTCGATGCCAGTGCACTCGCACAAACAAAGATGATATTGGCAAAGAATTCACGCTCTTGCAAAGTGACCGTGTCGACCACGCGTACGCCGGTAGCGCGGCCACCTTGCTTTTTACCATCATAAATAATCTCGCGCACCACCGAATCTGGGCGGAGTGTCAACCGGCCTGTTTTCATCGCGGGAGGCAATGTTGACGACTGGGTGCTGAAATAGGCGCCATAGGGGCAGCCGTACGAACAACGGTTGCGATACTGGCAAGGGCCGCGGCCGCCATCGAGCTGGATTTTGGTCGGTTGCGAAAGGTTGGCAACGCGTCCGATCGTCATCACCCGGCCGGGGAACTCTTTTTCGAGGCGTTTGCGTACTTCTTTTTCGACGTGGTACATGTCCATCGGTGCAATGAAGTCGCTGTCGGGCAATTGTGGAAGCCCGAGTTTCTCGCCCGAAATGCCCACATGTTTTTCGACATATGAATACCATGGAGCAATGTCTTTGTAACGGATCGGCCAGTCGACTGCGATACCGTCTTTCAGGTTGGCTTCGAAGTCGAGGTCGCTCCAGCGGTAGGACTGCCGTCCCCACATGATCGATTTTCCACCGACGATATTCGGGCGGAACCAGTCGAAGCGCTTTTTCTCTTCGTAAGGCTGGTCCATGTCATTCATCCAGTACTTCTCGGTCATTTCGTTGTACGGATAATCGCGGGAGAGGAACGGGTGTGTTTCCTTTTGTTTGACCGTCAGGCGGCCGTTGTATTGGGTCTCCCAGGGAGCCTTCAGTGCATTTTCATAACCCGTTACATGTTCCAGGTTTTTGCCTTTTTCGAGCATGAGTACTCTCAGGCCCTTTTCGGTCAGTTCTTTCGCCGCCCAGCCGCCGGAAACTCCGGAGCCGATCACAATGGCATCGTAGGTGATGTCTTTTTTTGCGTCAATATTAAGGTTCGCCATTTTTCTAAGAGGTTGGAATGTCAGGAGTAGTCGGAAAGTCATGGGCTGACTGCCGCTACTGTCCTGTTAATTGTTTCCGAATTAAAGTGCCCAGCTTTTCTGTCCTTTGGGCATGGGCCAGCTACCCTCGAACCGGCCGGGGATCGGCAGGTAATCGAGTGCCTGTGTCGCACCGATTTCGGACGTGAAATAACCGGTAACGGTAAGCCCCTTCATTTGCAGGAAAAAAGGCTTGTCGGAAACGGTGGTCTTTTTGATAATATCGTTCTTCTGGGCTGCGTCCAGCGCCGCGAAATCCTTGGAATAGGTTTCTTTGGCAAGGACATTCACTTTAGCAAGACCATCATAGAACTTTTTCTGCTCCTCCATCGGATAGCAGTCGCGCATTACGCGCACGATAAACTTCTCCGCTCCGGCAGCTTTGGCACCCGGGGTGCCGGTAGTGGGAATGATAACATCTGCAACTTCCGCAAGCAGGGCTTCCTGCTGATCGGACACTTCGAGGGACGGGCCGAAATTCAGACGTTCGCCTGTGATACCGGCCATAAGCGGGGCTGAAATCGCGCCGCCCAACAGGAAGGTTATTCTTTGAACAGCTTCTCTACGGTTCATGGTTAGGTTATTAAGTCAGGAAATTCAAATTGCTATAAAAAATATCCTTTAAAGATAATAAGAAGGGTGTTTCGGGAGGCAAAACAGGCCCATTTTTCCGAATATTCATTCAAAAAGGCCATTTGCACATCAAATTTCGTAAGGTCCGTATCCCGTGATGATATTTGAATCATACTTACTGAACTAGGGGCTCAGGCAACGGCAGATCAGACATTCTGTTGCGCTAGTTAAAGGTTAGGTAATAGAGGAACGTTGAGTAAATAATGTGGATATCTTCCCTGAGGTTCAGGGAAGATATTTTTTTGAGAGGCATTGAAAGAAAAGCGTACAATTTCATAGTGTAACCAACCTAGCTAAACGAACAGCCAAGATCGTCACACTTCCTGGTAAACTGGCGGATTCCTGATTGTGCGATTGAGGCAAAAGGCCGGATGCGTCCGGCCTTTTTTTGTATCCTTTTGTGCACAAAAGGGCTTTCTGACTTGACGTTTGGGGATTTTATCCTTTAATTCGGCCGAGTAGGTCGCGCCACGCCGGCTTCGTTTTATTATTTTAACATCTAGACAAATGGAATACAGACAACTGGGAGGATCGGGCTTGAAGGTACCGGTGCTCAGCTTTGGTACAGGTACTTTCGGCGGTACGGGTGATTTCTTCAAGGCATGGGGCAACACACAGGTCGATGAAGCAACGAAGCTAGTCGGGTTGTGTATGGATGCAGGGCTCAATTTTTTCGATACCGCTAACGTCTACTCGCAGGGTTTGTCCGAGGAAATCCTTGGCAAAGCGATTATCGGGCTGCGCGACAAGATTATTCTTTCCACCAAAGCAACGTTCAGAATGGGGGATAAGCCGAACCAGTCGGGGTCGGGGCGTTTTCATCTGATCAAGGCTTGTGAGGATAGTCTGCGCAGGCTTCAAACGGATTACATCGATGTTTACCATATGCACGGCTTCGATGGCACGACACCGGTGGAGGAAACGCTCAGCGCATTGAACGACCTGATCCGCGCAGGAAAGGTACGTTACATTGCGTGCTCCAACTTTTCGGGCTGGCACCTGATGAAATCGCTCTCGGTTTCGGAGCGGTATGGGTGGGCGAAGTACGTTGCGCACCAGGCGCATTATTCACTGTTGAGCAGGGAACTGGAATGGGAATTGATGCCGCTCGGCGTCGATCAGAAAGTAGGTACGATCGTATGGAGCCCGTTGTCTGCGGGACGCCTGGGCGGTAAATATCGCAGAAACCAGCCTCTGCCGCCGGAAGGCCGTATTGCACAAGGAGGAGGCGAAGGGCCTGCCATACCCGAGGATTTTTTCTTTAACCTGATCGATGTGCTCGACGAGGTAGCTGCGGAAACGGAAAAGACCGTTGCGCAAGTGGCATTGAACTGGCTGTTACAACGCCCGACTGTCAGCAATATCGTAATAGGCGCGCGGAATGAGGAGCAATTGAAACAAAACCTCGGTGCTGTGGGTTGGAACCTGACGCTGGAACAGGTGAAACGCCTGGATGCGGCCAGTGAAAAATCGCCGATCTATCCTTATTGGCATCAGCGGAAGAATACCGCATTAAATCCGCTCCCTGACTTCTACGGGCATCTTATGGCCCGACGATAAAAGTAACCGGAGGCCGGGCTTACCTATCTGGCCTCCGGAATATACAATCCGTGCTGCATGGCATATACAATGAGGTCGGTGGTACGGCGTACTTTCAGTTTATCCATTACGCTACGGTGGTAATATTGAACCGTATGAGCGCTTAGTTTCAGCTCATAGGCGATTTCCTTGATGGTGTGCCCGCCGCAGACCTTGTGGAGTACCTCTTTTTCTCTTGGAGAGAGGTGCATAACCACTTCCTCTTCGCTGAATACACTGTTGATCAGGGAGTCGCGTATGGTTTTGCCGATGTATTGCTTGCCCGCCCGCACCTGGAAAATTGATTCCCTGAATTCTTCGAAGAGCGTCGATTTAGACAAGAAGCTGTTTGCTCCACGGCGGATCGTATGTTTGACGGTTTGGGCGTCTGTCACAGTCGATAGAACTATCACTTTCATTTCCCTTGGTAACGTCGATCGACACACGTCGAGTAATTCGAGACCATTCTGACCGTTGAGCGCCAGGTCCATAACCAGGATGTCGGGGGGAGTGCTACGTCTTTCTGTCAGGAAATCTTTTCCGTCCGTGTACGCTTCTACCATTTCGACGTCCGGAATCAGCTTCAACAGATTTTGAAGGGCGTCTGCAAGAAGGAGGTTTTCATCTACTAAAACTATATTCATAGAATTACTTTAAGTATTATACGACCTAATTTGAGACCCAATTTTGTACAATTTGATCATTTGATAGTTATAGTCTAAGCGCCGGATGCTTACAGATATTTAACATGTTTTGATATACTCAATTCCGCTACACAAAATACTCAAATGTAAAGCAAATAGGCCACCTATTGGAGCCCGCCACTTATTTGCCGGTAGTAACTTTCGGTGAATTTGTAACGACGGCGTAGATAAAATTAGTTCGATACCCCCAAATTTTTGGGGGTATATGCATACTAAAAATATGTGGGTTTGTTTTGATCCATTTATAGATACATTTGCAAATAAGTACTATTTAGTTTGAGAATATAGTATAACTAAATTGACGTACTGGATTCACCCATATTCTTAAAGTCATCAATACCTAAACCATTCATAATACGATTACAAAAATTATTGCTCATCTCTCTTGACCGGCACTCCGGTTATTCGTTAGACGACATCTTCACAAGAATGATCATCGGGCGCTTGCGCGTATAGGACTCGGCGTGGGCTTCAGATGAGTCGCTACTTTGGTTCAGACCATGCTACCGGTTCTGCCGGGATTAGGTTTTATTTGTATAATTTATAATTAATTGAATTTCAGGCATTTATTTTTATTTGATCACATAACGGTTTCTTTCTATTCTAAATTTCTATCACTATGAAAAGTTCTATCGGCCATTTAGTTAGGAAATTAGTATCGAGTCCGTCCCGATGGAGAGCAGGTGTGTTTTTGCTTTCTTTCGCGGCGCAGGGTGCATTTGCACAACAGTATATTGCCTCTACGAGCACGGTAGTGAATTCGGAAGCGCTCGCTACATCTTATGTTAACGACAAGGACAACGCCATCGGCGCATCCGATAGTCAGGTAGCGACAATATCTGCTTCGGGTCTTGTTGTCAACGTATTGCCGGGTGTAAGTGTAACGTACTCCAGTGACGCCGCATTGGTGCTGAATTTTGGGTCGTTAGTCCCAGCAGGCAAAACGACTTACGTACGTATTAATAGCCTGACGCAAACCGGTTTGAACCTGGATTTGAGCTCATTGCTCAATGCGCTGGGATTGCTGGAAAATGAGACTATTTCGGTGTCTTCGGATGGAGGTGCGACCACGCGGGAACTGGTGCGCAATGCAGCGGGCGACTTGTTTATTGCTATTACTCCTACAAATGCATATAGCAGTGTGACCGTGGGGCTCAATTTTGATAATTCAACAAGTCAGCTGTTAGGGGTAGCTTTGGGCCGCATCACTATGACGGTGGATTATGCCGCAAACTATGAGAACCTGGTACTTGGGCCCTGTGATGCGGCTTCATTTGCTTTCGCAGGTGTGAACCCGCACGCAGCAGGCATTGCGCTGACTTTGACGGATGCATTGCAGAATCCTGAACGTGCCATTGACGGCGATGTAAGTGCAGGTAACTTCTCGCTGCTCCAGAATGGAGCGGTTGCAGTGGCGTCAACGGTTTCGCAAACCGTATTTCTCGGTAAAACTTCTCCGGGAACCAATGAAGTTGTGGCTACGATTTCCAAACCGGCGGCATTGCTCAACCTTGGTGTTTTAGAAAACATCACTTTCCAGGCTTATCTGGGCGAAACAGCTGTAGGTGTTCCGCACACTGCTGAGAATCTGCTCGTTGACCTGGATCTTCTGACGCTTTTTGGCAATGACGGGCTGGCAACAGTAAGATTTGTGCCGGGCGGTGCTTACGATCGAATCAAGGTAACATCCGTGACTATTTTGAATGCTAACCTTTTCACCGGTTTGAGAATTCACGAATTGAGCTCTCGTCCTCCCGTTGTCATGACCGGCGGCGTACTTCCCGTAACAAGAGTAGGGGATCCACTGAATGTTAGTATTACGACTGCGGTGGCTGGAAACGGTCAGCCAGGATTTAGCCTGAACTGCGGCAACCCTGCGGACTATACTTTTGCTTTGTCTGGCGTGGCGCAAAACGCTCGCGTGTTGGCGGGTTCACTACCCAACACGATTACCTTGAGTCCTAATGGAACGTTGACGGGGACGCCGACTACTGGTCAGGATGGAACTTATGACTTCGATATCGAGACTACCAATAATTTCGGACAGACCGATACTACTGTCTTCCGGCTTGTTATCGAAAAAGCCCTGCCTGTAACACTGGTTAGTTTCAAAGCTCTGTCCGAAGGCCAGACCGCTGCATTGTCGTGGACTACTTCTGAGGAGACCAACAGCGATCGTTTCGATATCGAACGCAGCCAGAATGGTAAGAACTGGGTAAAAATAGGTTCTTTGTCCTCGCACAAGGAAAGCAAGGTTAATCAATATTATTCTTTTGCGGACGCAGCTCCTTTGAGGGGCGACAACTATTACCGTCTTAAAATGGTTGACCGTGACGAGACATTCGCGTACAGCCACATCGAACATCTGAATTTCGACGGTATCGCGTTGGTTTATCCTAACCCTGTAAGCGCGTCGCAAAACCTGACGTTCAATGTTGGCGATTGGAGCAAAGTAAGCCAGGTGAAAGTGGTGAATGCTGCGGGAAAGGTGGTGTTCGAAGCTTCCAATGCATTACTTTCAGGGCTCAATGCACGGAATCTTGTGGCAGGTGCATACGTAGTACAGGTGACACATGTTGATGGCACTGTAAGCTCACAGAAATTTGTGAGACAGTAATTGTCCTTTCTCACACGATACACAAACAAACCGCTGGCGATGAGTCAGCGGTTTGTTTTTTATAGGCCGGATTCAAAAAGGGAGGGCTACTACTTTTTTTGAAACAGCAGAACGGTATATTTGAGCTTTAAAGTATCCCCGATTATCAACGTTAGTTAATATGCCCAGCAAAAGAGGTAAAAAGAGCAAGTTCAAAAAGGTCCTGATTCCCGTGTTGAAATGGGCCAGCGCCATTATCCCGGTTTGTGCGTTCATTTACATCCTTTACTATTATAAGCAATTCGACTTTCTGAAACCGAAAGAACGCGTTAAAACAGAAACAAAAGTGCTGGCCTCCGGAGATTCGCTGCAGGCCGGCATTGGCGGATCGGAGAAACTGGCTGCTCAAATACACGTTACAAACAATGAATGGCACCAGGTAGGCGGGCTAGCGATCCACAATATGGTCATTGAAAATACATCCGCTTCGCCGGTAAAAAGTGTGGAAGTGGAGTTCAAGTACCTGAATGATGTGCAGGCTGTGGTGACGTCCAAAGTCATCACTATCAAGACGCCGGTTCCGGCAAAAAAATCAGCAAAAGTATCAGGACTGAGTGTTGGTTATGTCAACAATTCCGTAGTGGGGTGTGACGTAAAAGTGCTTAGTGCGAGATTGTAGGCCTGTGGTGTAAATCCATTGGTACGATTATTTAGGTTTATCTGTTAAACCTGACTAATAGCGTGTACTATGGCACAGTTACTTCAAAACATATATAATCTGGGACCGGTGCTGGCGATGATCGCCATCGCGGGTGCGGCGGCAGGTGGGTTCTGGCTGGTCGTTGAATTGAAAAAGCGAAGCGCCTATACTCGTTATTCCCAGAGCGACCGTTTGTTTCTCAGACGCAATGCCAACCGGCTTCGTAAAATGCAGCTACATTAGGATAGGGGTATAAAAAAACATCCCAATTACAAAGTAACCGGGATGTCCGATTTTACTCAACGTTATTGAAAACCTTTTGATGGGTTTTCGATACAAACTTAATGATTTCTTTATTCAAAACATTGTTTTTTGTTTACGAAATAATATTTTTTGGAGCCGTTGAGCGCCATCTAGTTAGCGAACGGTTTGCAACTGCCTATCATGCCTGGGTATCAAGCTCTATCGCTTTGACCTGGTCGATAAAATTTTGCAAATCCGACACCGAATATTGATGCTTTTCCACCTTTTCATAGTTGAAATACACTGAAAGCATACGATTGTATTTGATCAGTGAATTGTTTTTGTGCGACTTTAATTCGCGGCCCTTATACTCGCCATGCTCATCCATACGATCAACGAGATAAGACATCATATAGTAATGCATGCCGCTATCCTGGTCGAATCCTTCGAATTCCAACGATGCGAGATCGAGTGATTCTTTATCGGTTTCCGGCAACAAGCGAATGGAGTCGTTGATGCGGCTATACATTTTCATAATGTCGGAGATTTCATTGTAAACACTCAGGGGGACTTCTTCGTACAGGTTGTTGAATACCTTGGGATACAGGCCTGTATAGCCCTTTTCGAGTATTTCAACCCGCTTTTCGTATAGCTCACGTTCGTCTTCGTTTCCAATAGCAGAGAGGATTTTACATTGATTAATCAGCAGTTGTCTTTCAATCAGGGAAATACTTTCGGGAATCATATATAGTTGGTTCGACATTTTCAGCAAGTTAATGTTAATAGACACATTTTGTTCCCGTTTTACTTGCAATGTTCCGGAAAGTTTGCTCCTTTACAATCGCATTGTTCAGTTATCCTGTACATAAGCCGGTCAATATACATTTCGACTCAACACATGGAACAGTCACGCCCCAATTTAACCAACCTTATCAATGATAGCAGCGGAAACGAAGAGTCCATTGCCGATTATGTAAAGCGCATGGAAACAGAGGGAAATCTTCAAAAGCTTGCTCAAAAATTGGAAAGCGACCTGAGAAAACCAGGTAAATCTACCGTATCCGCGCCGGACGTATCCACGCGGGACCTCTCCTTCGAGAAGTTCGAAAAGAAGCGCAAGCGGCGCGGCGATCAATAGCCGTACCAATCCCCCCACCAATATTGTAACTTTTTCCTGATCTCCTCTTCCCGCGCATTCCTGCCCGGCTCGAAGAATTTGGTACCCTTCAGCTCGTCGGGAAGGAAATCCTGTTTCGCGAAGTTTCCTTCAAAATCGTGTGAATACTTGTAGTCTTTTCCGTAGCCGATCTGTTTCATCAGCTTCGTGGGTGCATTACGCAGGTGCAGGGGCACAGGCAGGTGCGCAGTACGCGTTGCAGCTTCGATCGCCTCGCCGATGGCCATGTAGCTTGCGTTGCTTTTAGGCGAAGTGGCTAGGTAAACCGCCGTTTGAGAAAGTATAATGCGGCATTCGGGATAGCCTATTACATTCACGGCCTGCATGCAGGCATTAGCCATGATCATCGCCGTCGGGTTGGCATTTCCGATGTCCTCCGAAGCCATAATGAGCATTCTGCGGGCAATAAATGACGGATCTTCGCCCGCGACGATCATCCGCGCCATCCAATACACCGCTCCGTTAGGATCGCTACCGCGGAGCGACTTGATAAAGGCTGAGATAATATCATAGTGCTGCTCGCCTGATTTGTCGTAGCGCGCAATGTTCTGTTGCGCCACTTCGGTAACCCATTCGTCGGTGATTTCGATCTTTTTGGCCTCGCCTTTGCCTAGTACTACCAATTCCAGCAAGTTCAATAGCTTGCGGCCATCGCCACCGGAAAGGCGCATTAAAGCGTCATATGATGTGAATTTGATGTTCTTTTCTTTCAGCCAGGGGTCTTTTTCAAGTGCACGAGCAATGAGGTTCTTCAATTCTTTTTCGCCGAATGCTTCCAGAATATATACCTGGCAGCGAGAGAGCAATGCGGAATTGATTTCGAACGACGGGTTTTCGGTGGTGGCGCCAATCAGCGTAACCTGCCCCTTTTCCACCGCCCCGAGTAATGCGTCCTGCTGGCTTTTGTTGTACCGGTGTATCTCGTCGATAAAAAGGATCGCCGGGAACAGGCCGGAAGGTCGCGCAAGCACTTCGCGCAAGTCCTTCACGCCGGAACTGATCGCACTCAGGTTATAGAATTGCCGCTTGGTAGTTTCGGCGATGAGTAATGCGAGGGTGGTTTTCCCCACCCCGGGAGGTCCCCAAAAAATCATCGAGGGGATGGCATTTTGTAAAATAGCCCGCCGTAAAGGTCCTTTCGGGCCAAGTAGCTTTTCCTGCCCTACGAAGTCGTCGAGCGTCCGCGGGCGGAGGCGTTCGGCAAGGGGCGTGGTAATCGTGTTCATGGGTGAAGTGTCGGAATTTAGCTTGTCAATGTAAGGCAAATTTAACACAAAAAAAGCGCGGCAGAGTTCGCCACGCTTTCTATGCATGTATTTAAACGTTTAAACAGGCTGCTATCAAAAAGTCAGCCGGTCGAGCGTCATCTGCTTTTTCAGGTTACCCAACGCACCAAAAACCAGGTTGTAAACTGATTGTATATTTATCTTCATCAAATCTGCGATCTCGTGGTTGTTCAGGTTCATATAGAATTTGAGAAAGATAGCCTCGCGCTGGCGGCGTGGCAGGCCGTTGATGGCCACATTCAGATGCTGGTTGGTCGATTCGAACTCTTCTTCCGAAATCAGTTGGTTCTCGTGGGAAGGGGTGTTGATGTGCCAGTACTCAACCGGGATATCCTCATTGCTGGTGTGCTTTTGTTGTGCATTCAAATGGCGGACCAATTTGCGTTTGATGGAGGCCATCAGGTAGAAGCGGACCGAAGTGGTGTCACCGAGCGTCATGCGGTTTCTCCATAATTCTACAAACAAATCGTGGATACAATCCTTGATAAGGGGCTTGTCGATCGTGAATTGCGAACAGTACTGGTAAAGAATGTGAACGTAAGAGCGGTAGAGGCATGCGTAGGCATTTTCATCGCCTTTTCTGAACTGATCCCAAAAACAGAGTTCTTCTTCTTGCTTGTAGCGTAGGTGAGCCATTGTTTGGACAGGATTTGGAATTGGGGTTAGGAATGATTGTGAATAATGTCATTATTACACTTGTAAATATATTTATAAAAAAACATATTTTAAAAATATTTTCATCATAAAATTATATTTCTAAGGTTAATGATACTATTTCCTGAAAATCGCTGCTTTCTATAAACTTAGCGTGGTAAACTTGAAATTTTCCCCGTCAAAAAGGCCTTTATCGCTCAGTTTTAGCGATGGTATCACCAGTAATGCCATGAACGACAGCGACATAAACGGCGATTTTAATGTTGACCCGAGCGTTTCTTTTACAAAACGATCGACTTTCGTGTAACTTTCGGCCACTTCATGGCCGTCCCGGTCGGTCATTAATCCGGCGATCGGGAGCCCGATCAAATGCTCCGATCCCGCCCCCACAGCGGATAATCCGCCCCGTGCTTCCATCACCAGGTTCACTGCCCGCGCAATACTTTCATCATCACATCCTATACATATTATATTGTGCGAATCGTGCGCAACCGACGACGCCAATGCGCCTTGTTTCAACCCAAAATTGCGGATGAATGCAATGGCGGGCAGTGCAGTTGAATAGCGGTTTACGACAACCACCTTTAATACGTCCTTTTCCAGGTCAGATACTATCGCGCCGTTGATAATTTTTGCCTCCGTTATCCACTCATTTGTAACCAATTGACCGTCCAAGGCTTCGATCACCCTGATTCTTGTTTCGGAATTATTTGCAGGACATTTAAAGTCTGCCGCAGTTTTCGGCGCGCATTCAAAAAAGTTAGGGTGCCTGCTGCGCAAATCGGGGATTAATGATGTGCCATTTTGGGCAACAAGTTCGCCGTCGATCCAGGTTTCGAGGATGTTAAATGCTTTCGGGTTGTCGATCAGGATAAAATCGGCGGCATCTCCTTCGCGCAGCAAGCCGGCATTCACATTATAATGCATTACGGGGTTAATGCAGGCGGCTTGCAGTATATTCCAGAGATCGTACCCGAGCGCGAGAGCCCGTTTGACGAGCATATTAATATGTCCTTCGACGAGGTTGTCGGGGTGCTTGTCATCGGAACAAAACATAATGTGATCCGGATACTCGGCGATAAGCGGAATTAGCGCGTCGAAATTCCGGGCCGCGCTGCCTTCACGGATCAGGATTTTTACCCCATAATTGATCTTTTCGCGCGCTTCCGCGTACGTGAAGCATTCATGATCTGTACTGATGCCGTAGCTGGCATATTGTTTCGCCGCTTCACCGCGCAGGCCGGGCGCGTGGCCGTCTATTACCTTATCATAATGTTTGGCCCAATTGATCTTGGCCATCATGTCGGGATGTTCATTTAAAACCCCCGGGAAATTCATAACCTCCGCCAGATAACCTATATCATCGCTGGCTAGCAGCTCACCCACCTGTTTCGCGTCTACAACGGCCCCGGCCGTTTCAAAAACCGTCGCGGGGACACACGAAGGCGCACCGAAGCAGAATTTAAACGGCACGCGCCTGCCGTCTTCGATCATGAAATGCACGCCTTCGACGCCGAGTACATTCGCAATTTCGTGAGGATCCGACACCGTCGTAATCGTCCCGTGTACCACGGCCAGTCTCGCAAACTGCACAGGAGTGAGCATTGAGCTTTCCACGTGTACATGTGCGTCCGTGAAGCCGGGTAACGCATAAGGCAGGGCAGGGTTTTCGGGGCCTGATACGGTGATTTTACTGATCCGCTTGCCGACGATGTGAATCTCGGCTTCTTGAATACGCTTTTCGAAGATATTGATCAGGTTAACTTTCATAATACGGTGTTAAAAGTGGGCAAATGGCCTGAAATAGGGATTTTCCGGAATTCCTTCTGGTATTGCATCGGGCTTTTGCCGGTGTGGAGTTTGAAATACTTATTGAAATTGGCGAAGTTGTTGAAACCGCTCTCAAAACAAACCTGAGCCACCGGAATACGGCTTTCGGAAAGCAGTTTGCAGGCGTGGCCGATGCGCAATTCCAGCAAAAACTGTGAGTAGGTTTTGCGGCTGCGGCTTTTGAAATACCTGCAAAACGAATGCGGGCTGATGCTGGCTACTTCAGCGATTTCCTCGATCGAGATCTTCTTCTGGAAATTAGAGATCGAGTATTGATAAATATGGTTGATGCGGTCGGTGTCGTATTGGTCGTACTCGTTGTGGTACTGCGTGTTGGAGAGCAGGTTAATCTCCTCGCAATGGGCCAGCGTTTCGAGTATTTGCATTAAAGAGATAATCGGATTGCCGCTGGTCTGGTTGAGAAGCTCGTGCAAGAGCATTTTTACTTTATCAGTACCTTCGCCGAGTATCTTCATTCCAAGACGAGCTTTCACGAGCAAATCGTGGATGGACTTGTTTTCGGGCAGCGCCAGGAAGTTTTTGCCAAAAATTTCTTCCGAAAAATGGACGACAGTCGCCTGTGCATAAAGCTGGCTGCCGCGCTGGAAGTACTTTTCGTCGCAACGCCAGTAATGAGGGAGATTGGGGCCTATCAGCAGCAAGTCACCACTCTGGAAACTGCGGATATTGTCGCCCACGAATTGCGTACCGGAGCCCTGTTCGATGTGAATGAGCTCTAACTCAGGATGGTAATGCCATCGGTTATAGAAATACAGCACTACATCGCGCCGGATGCTGAATGATTTCTGTAAGCCTTTCGGGACTTTAAGTAGCTGCGGTTTCACAAATAATTACACAATTAAAACCGTTAGGGAGAAATATATGCCAATATAGTTGAAAAAATTGCTAATGTCTGAGTTCATTGTATTCAAATAATTCTGTTGCTTTGCTGATATATTCTATTTGGCGTGATTGAAAACCAGTAGGATATACCAGATTACATTCACCTGAACATTAATATGGCGTCCCAATTCCTGAAAGTTCACCCTTCCGATAATGTTATCGTGGCATTGCGCGACCAGCCCGCGGGCTCGGACGTGACGTACGAGGGGAATCTCTACCATCTTCAATACGGCGTTTCGGCCAAGCATAAATTCGTTACGGAGGATATCGAAACCGGCGGCGCCATCATTATGTACGGCGTGCTTGTAGGCCGTGCCACCCAGCCGATCAAAAAAGGCGAGCCGATCACAACATTCAACCTGAAACACGACGCACACGATTACAGCACTGCTAATCGTCAGCCGTATTCATACACGCAGCCCGACGTGAGCCATTGGCAAAACCGCACTTTCAAAGGTTACCACCGTGAAGATGGTCGCGTAGGGACATACAATTACTGGCTAGTAGTGCCGCTCGTTTTCTGCGAGAACCGCAACGTGCTCATCATGAAGGACGCATTCGAGCGCGAGCTCGGGTACGCACAAACGGATATTTACCGCGACCAGGTACGCGAATTCCTGCATTTGTACCAGCAGGGCGATATGCGTACGATCAAGAATCTGGAAACTTTTGTTGACGCTCCGGCGGCAGCGAAAAAGAAACCGGAACGCCCGTTCAAGAATGTGGACGGTGTTAAATTCCTCACGCATGAGGGCGGTTGCGGCGGTACGCGTCTGGATGCGAATACATTGTGCTCTCTGTTCGCGGCTTATGCGGTGCATCCCAATGTAGCAGGTATTACGGTACTGAGCCTCGGTTGCCAGAACTCCGAGCTGAAAACGCTCGAAGACGAAATCCGCAAGCGCGATCCGCATTTCAGCAAGCCGTTCTTTGCATTCGAGCACCAGAAGGGCACTGAGTATTCGCTCATGTCGGGTGCGATCAAGGAAACTTTCATGGGTTTGACTAAAATCAACGAATTTGAACGTTCCGATGCGCCACTTTCTAAACTTTCAGTAGGCTTGAAATGCGGCGGATCGGACGGGTTCTCAGGGATTTCTGCCAATCCGGTACTTGGTCACCTTTCCGACCTCGTCGTGGGCCTCGGTGGACAGACACTTCTTGCCGAATTCCCCGAATTGAATGGGGTAGAGCAGGAGCTGCTCAATCGCTGTGTGACCGAAGAAAAAGCCGCCAAATTTGAAAAACTGATGCGCGACTACGCTGGCAAAGCCGAGGCCGTTGGCTCCGCATTCGCATTCAACCCATCGCCGGGTAATATTAAGGATGGTCTTATCACCGACGCGATCAAATCCGCCGGGGCAGCTAAAAAAGGGGGTAATGCCTACGTATCCGACGTTTTGAACTACACCGAACGCGCAACGGAATCAGGTCTGCACCTCGTGTGCACGCCAGGCAACGACGTGGAAGCCACTACTGGTCAAACCGCCGCAGGCGCAAACATTATCCTTTTCACCACTGGTCTTGGTACCCCAACAGGTAACCCGATCTGCCCGGTAGCAAAAGTAGCCACCAACTCGGCTCTTGCCCAACGAATGCCCGACGTGATCGATTTCGACTGTGGTCCGGTTGTAGACGGCACGCAATCAATCGAACAGAATGCGGAAGCATTGCTGGAATATGTGATTAAAGTAGCCAGCGGCGAGCTGACCAAAGCGCAGCAATTGGGACAAGACGACTTTATCCCGTGGAAACGCGGCGTTTCACTATAATAACCGGTTTTCGGCGCCGGGCTCCCAGAATCCAAGTCTCGGCCTTCCGTCGGTTAAAACCGACGGTAACAGATTGGAAATTTGCATAGCAAATTCAAATTGTCCGACGCAGTAACTCGGAGAAGCGCAAATCTATTGCCGGGGGGTTAACCCCCGGACACAAAGCAAAAGAATCGCAAAGCAAAAGAATTGCAGAGCAGAAAGATTTCAATCAAGAGAATTGTAGAGCAACAGAATTGCACTGCAACAGCAACGCATCGGCAACAGCAATGCAATAACAATAACAGTAACAAGGCAAAAGCTGTGCTTTTGCCTAAGACCAACAGACAAGCATCATTAACCCAAGGCTTCAGCCTTGGGCCTAGACCAACTATCTATGTTTAATCTAACAGGAAAAACAGCACTGGTAACCGGCGGAGCGAGTGGGATCGGATTGGCGATCTCTAAAACTTTCGCTAAACAGGGCGCTTACGTGCATATTCTGGAACTCAATATTGATCTGGCCAATCAGGTGGTGAGCGAAATCACTGCGGAAGGCGGACAAGCTGAGGCACACGCACTGGACATCTCCAAACAGGCGGATGTCGTGAATATTATCAACGCCATCGCCGCGCAGCATCCGATCAATATCCTTGTAAACAACGCAGGTATCGCGCATATCGGCAAGGCGGACACGACTGCGGAAATCGATTTTGACAGGGTGATTAATATCAATGTCAAAGGCGTTTATAACTGCCTCATGGCCACCATTCCGCATTTGAAATCCAACGGCGGAGGAGTGATTTTGAACATGGCTTCCATTGCCGCAACAGTAGGAATACCCGACCGCTTTGCTTATTCTACTGCAAAAGGTGCGGTTTACTCCATGACGTTGTCGGTAGCCCGCGATTACCTGGCGGACGGTATCCGTTGCAACAGCATCTCGCCGGCACGCGTGCACACACCTTTCGTGGATGGTTTTATCTCGAAAAATTATCCGGGCAAGGAGCAGGAAATGTTTGAAAAACTGTCCAAAACCCAACCTATCGGCCGTATGGCGAAGCCGGAAGAAATCGGTGCATTGGCATTGTACCTTTGCTCGGATGAAGCAGGTTTTATCACAGGTTGCGATTATTTGATTGACGGGGGATTTGAGAAGCTAAATAATTAGGAGGCTGTCGGCAGTCGGCTATCGGCTGTCGGACCTTGAAATGAATAATAACTAGCAAAAAGCTGACGGCCGATAGCCGACGGCCGAAGTATAACTAAAAAAATGCCGACGGCCGAAAGCCGAAAGCCGAAGTACAAAATATGAAACTCTTTCGATTTGGTGCATTTGAAAATGAAAAACCGGGCGTAGAATTGGCCGACGGTACAAAGCTGGATGTTTCTGCATTTGGTGAAGATTATAATGAAAAATTCTTCGCGACCGATGGTATCGCTCGTTTGTCGGCATGGCTCGAAATCAATGCGGCCTCCGCGCCGAAAGTGGCGGATGGTTTCCGCTATGGTTCCTGCGTGGCACGTCCTTCGAAGATCGTGTGCATTGGCATGAACTATGCCAAACATGCCTACGAATCCGGCGCGACGGAGCTTCCGAAAGAACCTATCATCTTCTTTAAATCAACTACTGCATTATGCGGACCTTTTGACCAGGTGATTATCCCGAGAAATTCGGAAAAAACAGACTGGGAGGTAGAGCTGGCCGTAGTAATCGGTAAAAAAGCGAGCTACGTGGATGAGGCTAATGCATTAGACTACGTAGCTGGTTATGCCGTTCACAACGACTATTCGGAACGGGCGTTCCAAATGGAGCGTGGCGGACAATGGGTGAAAGGTAAAAGCAATGATACTTTCGCACCGCTGGGACCATACATGGTTACTTCGGATGAAGTAGGCAATGCCAACGACCTCGATTTGTGGCTGAGCCTGAACGGCAAGAAAATCCAGGACAGCAATACATCCGACATGATTTTCCAGATCCCATTCCTGGTTAGCTATCTGAGCCAGTTTATGACACTGCTCCCGGGAGATGTGATCACGACCGGCACACCGGCGGGCGTAGGTCTGGGCATGAAGCCGCCGGTTTACCTCAAACCAGGCGACGTTGTAGAATTGGGTATTGAAAAATTGGGTTCACAAAAGCAGGAAGCGATTGCCTGGAAGGCGACGGTGTAAGGGAGTTTGCTACGTTCGGGGTCATAACTAGTCAGGGATGGTCAGGTATAGTCATTAATAGTCAGGTGTGGTCGTGTTCTGTCAAGTGTAGTCACTGATAGTCAAGCCCTGACAATGAATGACAATGCCTGACAACACCTGACCACACTTGACAACGAATGACCACAAATGACAATGGATGACAACACATGACCATACTTGACAGCCGAACCAAGTTACCAGCATAGTAAAGAAGTATATGACGATAGACGCTCACCAGCATTTCTGGATATTCGACGAGGAACGTGATTCGTGGATCACACCCGACATGCAGGTTATCCGGCGGAATTTTCTACCGGAGGACCTCTGGCCGGTCCTCAAAGCCAATAAAGTAGATGGCTGCGTGGCGGTGCAGGCGTCGCAGAACGATGCGGAAACGGAGTTTTTGCTGCATTTAGCCGAGGCCAACGATTTTGTGAGAGGCGTGGTAGGATGGGTAGATCTCAAAGCGGTGAATTTGTATGATCAGCTCGAAAGATACTCGCAGTTTGAGAAATTGAAAGGCTTCCGTCATGTGGCGCAGGGGCAGCCCGAAGGTTTTCTGCTGCAACCGGAGTTTATCCGGGGCGTGGGTACGCTGGTCGCATTCGATTTTACCTACGACATTCTCATTTACCAAAACCAGTTGAAAGAAGCATTCAACTTCGCGGTAAAACTGCCGAATGTGCATTTCGTGCTGGATCACATTGCCAAGCCGCTCATCAAAGCGCAGGAGTTGCAACCCTGGGCCGATGATATCCGTCGACTCGCAGAATTGCCGAATGTGCATTGCAAAGTGTCTGGCATGGTGACCGAAGCCACCTGGATGCATTGGGAGAAAGCCGATTTCAGGCCTTATCTCGATGTGGTTTTCGAAGCATTCGGAACGGAGCGCATTATGTATGGCTCCGACTGGCCAGTATGCCTGGTCGCGGGCGAATACGAAGGCGCGAAGGGAATCCTGACCGACTACCTGAGTATGTTCTCCGACGACGAAATGCGCGATGTAATGGGTAACAACGCGAGGCGCTTTTACAACCTCGATATTTAATAGGATTATGAAAAGATATTGTCTTGCAGTGGACCTGGTCGATGACCCGCAAATGATTGCGGAATACGAAGGCTACCACAAAAAGATCCAGCCTGAAATCCATAAGAGCATTACCGATGCCGGCATTACTGTGATGGACATTTACCGGGTTGGTAACCGCCTGTTCATGATCATGGAGACGGAAGACGATTTCAGTTTTGAAACAAAATCCCAAATGGACGCCGACAATCCGAAAGTACAGGAATGGGAGCAGCTCATGTGGAAATACCAACAAGCATTGCCCACTGCCAAACCCGGCGAAAAGTGGGTGTTAATGGAACAGATATTTGCCCTCTGAGAATAAAGGTCGTAGTATGAACTAGCATTCGAACAGGTTGAGTAGACTATTTTACGCATTATCCATCCTTATTTTATCGTTTGCATTGCTTTCATCTCAGCCCCGCCAGGCTGTGGAAGTGAAGCTGATGAGTTTCAACATCCGGCATGGCCTGAATAATCGGGAAGAGTCGAATCTGAGGGATATTTTAAGGATAATCAAGGAGAATGACCCGGATCTTGTGGCATTACAGGCGGTCGACAGCCTTACAGACAAGGGAAAGGTGCAGTTCCAGTTGAGGCAGATCGCCGCACAGACGGGCATGTATTATGCCTATGCAGTTGCCGATACCAATGAAAACGGGACGCAGGGCGTCGGGATACTTTCCAATTGGCCGTTTGAAAAGACACAAATCATCAATTTGCCGCGGACGGCGGGTGCCGACCCGAAAGTGCTGCAATGTGGGCTGATCAAACTGTCGCGTTCTGTGACCTTCCGGTTTTGCAACTCCCGGCTCGAATATGCTTCTGTCATGGACCGGGCATTGCAGGCCGCTTACATTAATCAAATGCTCGTCAACAGCGTCCAGCCCGTACTTTTGGGTATGGATATGGGCGCCAGACCGAATGAGCAGCCTTACTTTTCGTTCCGCAGGAACTGGCAGGACGCTGCCCGCGGGTCGCAGTTGCAGACCTGGAACGAAGGTTTACCGGGCGACCGGCTCGATTACATTTTTGCCTTGCTCAACAACAAGGTCCGCATTAAAAACTACAAGGTGATCCGAAATTATCCGGACGTTTCTGATCACTATCCCATTCAGGCCACCATCGAATTTTGGTAGAAAATGAATTACTCAAATTGGAAGATCGGATTATTTATCCCCTGCTATGTCGATCAGTTTTATCCGCAAGTGGGGATCGCAACGCTCGAATTGCTTGAAAAACTCGGCTGTACAGTAATATTTCCGTTGAATCAGACGTGCTGCGGCCAGCCGATGGCCAATTCCGGATTCGAACACTTGTCGCGCCCGTGCGACAATCTTTTTTATGATCTTTTCAAAGATTGCGATTACGTGGTATCGCCATCGGGGAGCTGCGTGCTGCATATTAAAGACCATTTGAAGGCCGATAACAAGGCTGACGAATCAAAAGTACTCAGAAAGAAAGTATATGAATTAGTCGAATTTCTGACCGACGTTTTGAAAATAGAGACTATCGAAGCCGAGTTCCCGCATCGTGTGGGCTTGCACCAGGGATGCCACGGGCAACGCGGATTGCATTTGTCTCAAATGTCGGAGTTGAATGCGGCGCCATTTTCGAAGCCGGTATCGCTTTTGAAACAAGTGAAAGGCATCGAGCTAATCGACCTGGATCGCACCGACGAATGCTGCGGTTTTGGCGGGACGTTTTGCGTGAGCGAGGAGGCTGTATCCGTGAAAATGGGTAAGGACCGCGTGGCGGACCACATCCGGCACAATGCGGAATTCATTACCGGTTCGGATATGAGCTGCCTGATGCATTTGGGAGGTATTCTCAAACGGGGCAATTCGAATGTGCAGGTGATGCATATCGCTGAGATCCTGAATGCAGGGATCAAAAAACAAAAACCGGAGCCCGCATATTGAGCCCCGGTGTATACAAAGTTTATGCGCTGGGATGGAATCTGAGAAGCGCCCCGCTATTAGTTGATTGAAGAAACAACGCGGCTGGTTGTAGTCAAAATATCAAACGATTGTGCAGTCTTCTCTTTACCATCCGTGATTTCGAACGTGTAAGTGCCGTCCATCAGCGTTGATAAATCGAAGTATTTCAGGTAGTTGTTTTCAACTTTGCGGTTTTCTGAGAAAAGCACATTCTTTTCGTTGTCCAGAATACGCACAACTACATTTTTTGAAATTGGATTATTATAAGAAACGCGGAATTGCAATGGTTTAACCTGCAGAACGGTCAGCTTGGTTGAAGCGTTTTCAGTTTTATCTGCGGTAGCGAAGTTGTCCTGGGCATTTACAGCGAATGCCGATCCTGATAGAAGCAAGCCCGTGATGGCTGCGATAATAAGAGTGTTTTTGGTTTTCATAGGAGTAATAATTTAATGTCTAAAAAAAGTTAAACTGAACTTAGTTCAGACTCCGATGCCCCGATCGAAAAACTTTGTTGATTCAAAAGTATAAGATATTGCAATACAAGAAAATAGCATTTTTTCGATTTGTAAAAAGTTGTTTATTAAACAAACTGCAAACTTGGAATAATGCAATGAATGTGAAAAGTACAATTCTTATTCTTCTTTAAATACCATTATCAAATTGTTAAGGCAGCTATGTCCAAAACAGTCATGGAGCACGCGGACGCCTCCGAAGTGTTCAACAGAGACGAATCTTACGTAAACTGGCACGACGAAACGCTATGGTTCGTCCGTCAGAAACGCGATAAATCATCCAAACAATTGCCCGAGTGGGAGCAGCTTCGCGAAGCCGCGTCGGGTATCAAGCATTATGTGCTCTCTCATCTTGACGAGCTACTGATCGCCTTTGAACAAAAAGCGAAGGAAAACGGCGTGCAGGTGCATTGGGCGGCCAATGCGGCTGAGCATAACGAGATCGTTCTCGGGCTTTTGAAGAAACATAAGATCGACAAGATGGTGAAAAGCAAGTCGATGCTCACCGAGGAATGTCATATGAACGAATTCCTGCAAAAGAACGGCATTGAGGTGATCGACACCGATCTGGGCGAACGCATTGTGCAGCTCCGCAACGAGCCGCCGAGCCATATTGTATTACCGGCTATCCACTTGAAAAAGAAGGATATCGGCGATCTTTTTCACGAACATTTGGGCACGGAAGCCGGCGCCACCGACCCGCAATACCTCACCGAAGCCGCCCGCCAGCATTTGCGCGATAAGTTTCTGACGCGCAGAGCTGCGTTGACAGGTGTAAATTTTGCCATCGCCGAAACCGGCGGTTTTGTTGTCTCTACGAATGAAGGTAATGCCGATATGGGCGCGCATCTGGCCGATATTCACATTGCCTGTATGGGTTTTGAAAAGATTATCCCCAAACAGGAACACCTCGGCGTATTCCTGCGCCTGCTCGCACGAAGCGCCACGGGCCAGCCGATTACCACTTACAGCAGCCATTTCAAAAAGCCGCGCGAGGGGCAGGAAATGCATATTGTGATTGTAGATAATGGTCGGAGCACGCAATTAGGACGGAAGGATTTCAGAAATTCCTTGAAATGCATTCGCTGCGGGGCTTGTATGAACACTTGCCCGGTTTATCGAAGAAGCGGCGGGCATAGCTACCACAATGCAGTGGCCGGACCAATCGGCTCCATTCTCGCGCCGAACCTGGATATGACCAAGAATGCGGATCTGCCGTTTGCAAGCACGTTATGCGGCAGCTGCTCGAATGTATGCCCGGTGAAAATCGATATTCATGATCAGTTGTATAAATGGCGGCAGGTGCTGGCGAAGGAGGGACACGTGCATAAAAGTAAGGAAATCGGTATCCGGGCCATGTCGACGGTGCTGGCTGCACCACGGTTTTACCAATGGTCGGGCAGGCTGGGGCGGACAGTGATGCGCGCCATGCCTTTCATGGTCAACAATGCATTGAATCCCTGGTACAAACAACGCGACATGCCCGAGCCGCCGAAGGAAAGCTTCCGCGACTGGTATGTCCGTAACAGAAAGAATTGATTATGAGCTCACGAGATAGAATTTTAAGTCAAATCAGGCAGACCAAACCTGAGGAGGTAGCGCTGCCGCCGATAACCACGTTTGTCAGCCATTTTGAAAATACCGAAGACAAATTCCGCGAAATGCTCGCTGCGATTTATACCGAAGTAATCGTGGTGAAAAACCTGGAAGAGCTTGCGGCAAAAGCGGAAGAGCTCTACAAAGACGTGGTAAATCGGGCTACTACCATTCCTGCGTTAAGCGCCTGGGCCGATTTCAGCCTCAATGTTTCAGACCCGCACGAACTGGAAACCGTGGAAATAGCCATTGTGCAAGCCGAGTTTGGCGTGGCCGAAAATGGGGCAGTCTGGATTTCGGACCAGTATTTGCCGCATCGGGTGCTGCCTTTTATTACCCAAAATCTCGCGTTCGTGATCCCGCGTAATGCGCTCGTGGACAATATGCATGACGCATATGTGCGCTTGCGGGACACGCTGGGATGGGGCTGTTTTATTGCAGGTCCGTCAAAAACTGCGGATATTGAGCAATCGCTGGTCATCGGCGCGCACGGGGCGCGCAGCATGGTGGTCTTCCTGCTTGAAGGCGAGTAGCATTGTATGGACCAACAGGTAACTCTCAGACCGTTCACCAGAAATATTGCCGAAAGGCTGGCGCAACTCGCGAACAACAAAAATGTGGTAGCGCAGGTAAGGGATAATTTTCCCTCACCTTACACACTTTCCGACGCCCATTATTGGATCGACTTCTGTAACGGGCGGCATAGCGGCGAAAGCTTCCACCGCGCGATCTACTATAAGGATGAATTTGTGGGCGGAATAGGCGTACTGCGCCAGGAGGACATTCATCGCAACAATGCTGAGATCGGCTACTGGCTCGGTGAGCCTTACTGGGGACTCAACATTACCACAGCCGCCGTTGTGCAAATGACAGACTGGATTTTTGCCAATACCACCATTACAAGGCTTTTCGCGGGCGTTTTCGAAACCAACCCTGCCTCGATGCGCGTTCTGGAAAAAGCCGGTTACAAACTCGAAGCGATTCACCGCAAGGCCATTATTAAAAACGACCAGGTACTCGACGAACATTTGTTTGTAAAGCTGGCCGGGGAATGAGCTTTAAAAATGTATTTTTACGCTCTGTAAAATTACACTTTCCAATATGCCCAAGATTATCGTTGCGATCGACGGTTATTCGAGTTGCGGGAAATCCACAACGGCGAAACTGGTTGCCAAGCAATTGAATTACCCTTACATCGACACCGGCGCGATGTACAGGGCTGTTACACTGTATTTTATCCAAAATCATATAAGTCTTACCAACCCGAAGGAAGTAGAAAATGCCCTGTCAAAAGTGCATATTTCCTTCCGCAGGCATCCCGAACTCGGCCGCAACGATACCTATTTGAACGGTCTGAATGTGGAGGACGAGATCCGGAAAATGTATGTTTCCGAGCGGGTGAGCGAAGTAAGTGCGATCGCTGAGGTGCGGCATGCATTGGTGGCGCAGCAGCAGCGAATGGGTAAGACCAAGGGCATTGTCATGGATGGCCGGGACATCGGTACCGTCGTATTTCCGCAGGCCGAACTGAAAATTTTCATGACCGCCGACCCCATGATCCGCGCGCACCGCCGCCAGCTGGAACTGATGGAAAAAGGTGAGATCGTGGATCTGGCCGAAATCCTGGAAAATCTCAAGACACGCGATTACATCGACACGACCCGCGCCGAAAGCCCGCTCCGGCAGGCCGAGGACGCCATTTATATTGATAACTCATTCATGACCCTCGACGAGCAGGTGGAAGTGGTGGTGCGCCTGGCCGACGAGCAAATCGGGTTGTCACTCAGACGTCGCGCTGCCGATAATGCTTGATATGCAGCATTTTGACTACGAATATCTCATCATAGGGCAGGGCATAGGCGGCACTTCAGTAGCCTGGCATCTTCACGATTTGGGAAAGAGTTTCCAAATCGTCGGCGATTCTTCAATGCCTTCTTCCTCACGCGTCGCAGCAGGGATTTTTAATCCGCTGACGGGCAAAAAGCTGGTCAAGACCTGGCTGGCCGATGATCTTTTCCCTTATGCCAGAGTTTTTTACGGAAACCTGGAAACGAAACTAGGTTGTAAATTCATGCACGTCACTCCGATTTACCGGCCTTTCCGGTCGATCGAAGAGCAAAATACCTACCTCGCGCAGACGGCCGATCCCGGGATTAGTCCCTACGTGGCCAATTCTCCTGACCCCGGAGAAGAAATGCCTTATGTAAATGCGGATTTTGGTGGTTTAGAAGTGGTCCAATCGGGCTGGATCGATCTGCCGGTATTGCTGGATGCGAGTCGCTCGTATTTCCAGGAACGGCATTTGTATGTGGAAGCCGCTTTCGGCACCGATGATCTTTCGAGAACCGATGACGGCGTTGAGTGGCAGGGTAAGCGGTTCCGAACGGTCATTTTTTGTCAGGGTTTTTTTGCGTTGGAAAACAGCTGGTTCAATTGGTTACCGTTTACACCCGTAAAAGGACAAATCCTGGAAATAGCCACAGAGGCTATATTGAAGTCGTATATCATTAATCAGGGCATCTTCGCATTGCCGTTGACTGAAAATAGGATGAAAGTAGGGGCTACCTATTCCTGGAACCCGCTCGACTGGGAAATTACAGACGCCGCGACGGAGGAACTGGAGGCCAAATTGCAGGGCCTGCTAAGAACCGGTTACACATTAACGGGCGCTCAGGCGGGTATACGCCCATCTGTGCGCGACCGCCGGCCATTAATAGGGATTCATCCTGAGTTTCCTAACGTGTCTATTTTCAATGGGTTAGGCACAAAGGGCGTAACGCTCGCTCCTTTTCTGGCAAATGCGTTTTGTAACCACCTGATTTACGGCAAAGAATTGAACCCGCTAGTGAATATAAAAAGGTATTTTTCGTTATATTTCCGTTGACGTCAGCCTAAGCAATATGAGCAAAAGATATATTTACACATTAACCTTTTCGATCGGTCTTTTAGCAGTTTTTGGATTATTCAACGACTCAATAGCACAGCGCTATCCTTCACAGGAGACTTTTGGAAAGAACCGGGTCCAGTATAAGAAGTTCAACTGGAAGATCTTCCGAACCACTAATTTTGAAATCTATCACTACCAGGGCGGTACCAATCTAGCCAGGCTGACGGCGCAATATGCGGAAAGCGAATTCGATAAAATTACCGACATTCTCGGCTGGACACCTTATAACCGTGTAAAAATATTCCTGTATAACTCGCCTGCTGAGCTCGAACAGAGCAATATGGGACTGTCGGTGCTGGATAACCTTTCGGACCAGAAGCTCAATCTCTCGCAATCGCGCGTGGAGGTAGCCTATACGGGCGATCAGATCGGTTTCCGTAAAAAGCTGGTGCGGGATATCAGTCTTCTTTTTGTATATGACATGCTGTATGGGGGCAATATGAAAGAAGCGCTGCAAAGTTCTTTGCTGCTTACATTGCCGGAGTGGTTCATGTCGGGTACGGCAGCTTACATCGCCGAGGGCTGGTCACCGGAACTGAACGACTATATGCGTGATTTCTTCAAAAACCGCAACATCCGTAAGCCGACGCTCATGACGGGCGACGATGCGACGCTGATCGGGCATTCGATCTGGAACTACATCGCCGAGCGCTATGGAAAAGACAAGATCTCCGACATTCTCAACCTTACCCGCATTATCCGCACCGAGCAGACCAGTATCACCAGCACGCTTGGCGTGCAATCCTACAACCGTTTCCTGCGCGACTGGCGGGCCTATTACCTGAACCAGACCAAGAATGCCGAGCAGTTCTATACGGATCCCAATCCGACCTGGAAGTATAAGCTGAACGAGTTCAATGTGACCGATGCCAGTGCGGTAATCAAGGTGTCGCCGGATAAGAAATTTACTGCTGTGAGTGAGATTAAAAACGGGCGCTACCGCGTGTATTTGTTTGATAGTGAGACTGGCTCGAAGAAAGTGGTTCGCCAGGGTAAATTAGATATTATCGGAGGCCGCATGAAAACGCAGCCGCCGCTTCTGGGCTGGTCGAGAAACAATGAGCTGACAATTCTGGCTAACGAAAACGACAAAAAGAACCTGTACCGGTATGAAAATGTAGGTACTAAAAAGATCAAGATTAAAACAAAACGCAATATCCGCGGGCTGGATCAGATCGTGGACATGGACGTGTCGCACGACGGCTCAATGCTCGCTGTGAGTGCAGACAAGGCCGGCCAAAACGATATATTCCTCATCAGTGTGGCGCGGGCTTCGGCATTGCCGCTCACCAGCGACCTTTACGATGACCTTTCTCCCCGTTTTATCCAGGGGTCTTCGCGACGGGTAGTTTTCTCTTCCAACAGACCCGTGGATTCGCTGGGGCGGGGTGACAAAGGGAACTTCAAATCCATTGCACCTTCTTATACACTTTTTGAGCACGATGGAACGCCGCGATCAGAAAACATCGTCAAGTTGGTAGAATCGGACGGAAAGACCAAGTTAACACCGGTGTATGCCGACGAGAACGACGTGGTTTATCTTTCCAATGGGAAAGGTGTAAATAATCTTTATAAATACAACCGCGCTTCACAGACCAGCTCGCAGCTGACCAACTATATTCAGAACATCCGCAATGCTGATGTGAACCTGAAAGCACCGGGCGGGGCGTTGGCTTACACTTATTTGAATGATGGTTACTATACGGCTGCATTCAAAAACGGATTCGATATCAATGCGACGGTTAATCCGCCATCGTTGAGCGTTGCCAGTGCCGGAAATTCGGGCAACGGTACTGTTAGTCCCGTAAAAGCGGATTCTGCTACGAAAGCGGCGCAAACCGATCAACCCAAAAAGCTGGCTTTGAAAGAAGGCGAGGTAGATACAGATAATTACGAGTTCGACGAGGATGTTTTGAAATCATTCGAATCGAGAAGAAACCGTGGAAACTTCCCTACTACGCCTGGTGTAGCCTCGCGTACGAAAGCGGTTCGTGAAAATATCGCGATCAAAGGGCCATACAACTATAAAGGTCTGTTTATTACCAATGACGCAAGTTCCGACTGGCGCATTGATCCCATCCGTGGATTTGGCTATGCACAATCCATTTCGATGAACGATCTGCTCGAAAACCACGTCATTAAGGCCGGCCTTTTCATTTCGTCTAACTTTCGAAACAGCGATTTGTTCGCAGAATACAACAATAATACCTATCGCATCGACTTTGGCTTGCGTGTCGACAGAAAGACATTATATAACGACTCGGAAGGCCTGATCCAGAAATACCGGTTCAACCAGTTGATGTTCACGGCATCATATCCATTTTCGACTACGAGCCGTTTCTCGGTATCGCCGATGTTCACATCTACGAGAATGATCGATGTGCTGCTGCCTAATCCGGACCTGTCTTCGAATTACGGAGGGGTGCGCAGCGAATTTGTATTCGATAACACCAGGGTGAATGGCATGAATATGATGGAAGGGACGCGTTTCAAACTGCGTTACGACCTTTACCAGGGATTGACTAGTGGAAAGGAAAGCTTCAACCGCGTGAGCCTCGACTTCCGCCATTATCAGAAAATCCACCGAGACCTGATCCTCGCTGTGCGTGCAGCGGCAAGCCATTCCGGTGGACGGGCGCCTAAGCAGAATATTCTTGGTGGTATGGAAAACTGGCTCGGTAACCGGAAAGAAAACCGCAGCGGCGATAATCCACTGAATTTTCAACGCGATAACCGCGACATTTTCTTCGCGGATTTTGCTACCAACCTGCGTGGGTTCAAACTCAACAGGCTGTCAGGTACAAGTTATATGTTGCTCAATGCCGAATTGAGAATTCCCCTGGTGAAATACCTTTACCGCGGCGCGATTACATCAAGCTTCCTGCGTAACTTCCAGATCGTCGGCTTCGGTGATATTGGTACGGCCTGGACCGGCAAAGGACCTTTCAGCGAGAACAACAGCTTGAATACCCAGATTATTGGGGATGAAAATGAGACATTCCGGGCGACGGTTACCAATTATAAAAACCCTTACCTGATGGGTTACGGCGCTGGTGTAAGAACGACATTGTTTGGTTTCTATGCCAAATTTGATTACGCCTGGGGAGTTGACAACGGTTACACTAACAAACCAATTCCTTATGTAACATTGGGTTATGATTTTTGATCTGATCCCGGCAGTAAAAAAGTAATGTTCAAGAGTTATAAGATGGCAGGGACTTACTCTCCTGCCATTTTTGTTTAAAATAACCTATTTCAGTGCGATGTTTTTGAAGAACACACATCACTATTCGAGAGAGATTTTTCTGGCCGGGACATTATTGGTAGCTAGCCTTGGCGTAGCTAAGGCGCAGCGGGAGGTTCTTTATGAGCAATATGTCCAGAACCCGATGTCGATCAACCCCGGCTTTACGGGCGTGCGCGAGGACTTTAATATGACTGCTATTTTTCGCAGGAAATGGTTCAATATTCCCAATTCGCCTACCAGCCAGACCTTCGCCGCGGACGGAACCGTTGCTGACGGCAAGTTCGGGATAGGCTTTCAGGCATTGAATGACCAGACGAGCTATTTCACCACCACCGGCTTTGTAGGCTCGTTTGCATTTCATCTCGGCTTATCCGACACCTGGAAACTGGGGCTTGGCGTTCAGGGCGGGATCAACGTGCTACCCGTTTCGGATGGGACCTCTGTAGGCAACAACCGCGCGTTGGGGAGTTTCGGGCTGGGTGCCTGGTTGCGTTCAGATAGGTTGTATTTCGGTATTTCTAAACCGGAAGTACTTTCACAAAAGTTCGGTGACCAGATCGTGGGGACCTTTTACCGCCGCCCGCTTTACATTACCGCAGGCGGAAGTCATGCGTTGAGCGAGGATGTCATGATGCTGCCGCATGTGCTGTTTGTCCAGGAAAAAGATCATAAACTGAGAGTTGATTTCGGATCCCGGTTCTGGTTCAGGGAGAAGGTCGGGTTAGGCGCGTCCTACCGGGTAGGCGGCGGGTACAATTCCTTTTCGGCAAAAGTGGATTATTTACAGTTAACCGCTGAGGTCAAGTTGGGAAGAAATGTGCGACTGGGATATTTTTACAGCACGCGACAGGTAGAACAGATCTACGCTTCCTATTCCGGACCAAAGGGTATTCACGAGCTCATGCTGAAATTTATCCCGAATCCCAAAGGATTTCAGAAATTCTAGTTGCAAGTACCACTCTTGACCGTCTTTCGCGTTAAGTTAAAAGGATATTTTTATTCGTAATCTTTACATAAGTCTCGTACCTTTGTGCCGTAAATGAAATACTCACTTTTGTGATGGATAAATACACTTATATAGCAAATTCCGACGCCGCTTATATCGATGAATTGTACAATTCCTATAAGCAAGATCCAGCTTCCGTAGACGAAGGCTGGCAGAAGTTTTTTGAAGGTTATGATTTTTATCAAAAATTCCCTGCTACCGGTAACGGACACACCAATGGTGCCGCTAACGGCAAGGAGGCTGCGGTAGTTGGGAAGACGGATCCTGCACGTATCCGCAAGGAAATGGAGGTGGTGCATTTGATCCGTGGCTATAGGTCGAGGGGACACCTTCTGGCGACTACGAATCCGATCCAGAAAAGGAAAGATCGTCGCCCGCAATTGGACATTGCTGACTTTAATCTAGGACCCGAAGACCTCGATACCGTTTTTGAAGCTGGTGTTGAGGTCTTTGATCGTCCGGCCACCTTGCGAGAGATCGTAGATGCGTTGCAAACGATCTATGCAAGAAATATCGGTTTCGAATACCTCTACATACGCGACCGCGAGCAAAAGAGCTGGTTGCGCAAGAAAATCGAGAAGGAAGCGTTGACGATGACTTTCTCGATCGATGAGAAAAAACACATTCTTTCAAAACTCAACGAAGCGGTTGTTTTTGAAAACTTCCTGCATACCAAATACCTCGGCCAGAAACGCTTTTCACTGGAAGGTGGCGAAACGACGATCCCGGCGCTTGATGCGATGATTAACAAAGCCGCTGAAATGGGCGTAGTGGAAGTGATGATCGGTATGGCGCACCGTGGCCGTCTGAATGTGCTGGCGAATATCATGCAGAAAACTTACGGACAGATATTCAACGAATTTGAAGGTAACCTGCCCGACCAGGTTTGGGGTGATGGCGACGTGAAATACCACATGGGTTTTGCGAGCCAGATCACCACCAAAGACGGTAACAATGTACACCTGAAACTCGCGCCGAACCCGTCTCACCTCGAAGCGGTGAACCCGGTAGTGGAAGGTTACATCCGCGCCCGGGCCGATGGCATGTACGACAGCGATTACGATCGCGTGCTGCCGGTATTGATCCATGGTGATGCTGCGGTGGCAGGCCAGGGTATCGTTTACGAAGTAACCCAGATGTCGGCACTGAACGGCTACTACACCGGTGGTACCATCCACTTTGTGATCAACAACCAGGTTGGTTTCACGACCGACTTCACCGACGCGCGCTCGGCTATCTACTGTACGGATATTGCCAAGATCGTGGATGCACCTGTATTGCACGTGAATGGTGACGATCCTGAGGCAGTCGTATTTTGCATGCGCCTTGCAGTAGAGTACCGTCAGAAATTCAATAAGGATATTTTCATTGATATGGTTTGTTACCGCCGTCATGGACACAATGAGGCGGACGAACCGAAATTCACGCAGCCGGTTCTTTACAAGTCCATCGAGAACCACCAGAATCCGCGTGAAATCTACCAAAGAACGTTGGTAGAACGTGGCGATGTGGATGCACAGCTGGCGGCAAATATGGACAAGGAGTTCAAGCAATTGCTGCAAGAACGCCTTGATATGGTGAAGCAGAAAGCATTGCCATACACGATGCCGAAACTGGAACAGGAATGGCATACCTTGCGTAAATCGAAACCGGAAGACTTTGAGAAATCACCGGAAACAGGTGTAGCACTGGACGTGCTGGAAAAAATCGGTAAAGCGCTGATCACTACTCCGGAAAGCTTTAACAGATTGAAGCAGATCGACAAATTGCTCAAAGATCGGGAGCAAATGATCTTCGATAAAAAAGAAGTAAACTGGGCTACGGCCGAGTTGCTCGCATACGGTTCGATCCTTGTGGAAGGCAATATCGTTCGTTTGAGCGGCCAGGACGTGCAGCGCGGTACATTCTCGCACCGTCACGCGGTATTGCGTGATGTGGAAACCAACGCGTCCTACAATAGCTTGCAGCATATTCAGGACGGCCAGGGCCAGTTCATGATCTATAACTCGCTGCTCTCCGAGTACGGCGTATTGGGTTTTGAATTCGGGTATTCTATGGCGAACCCGAATGCATTGGTGATCTGGGAAGCACAGTTTGGAGATTTCGCTAACGGCGCGCAGGTGATTATCGACCAGTTCGTGACATCAAGCGAAACCAAATGGGACCGTTGGACGGGTTTGGTGATGTTGCTGCCACATGGCTACGAAGGCCAGGGACCGGAGCATTCCAATGCGCGTCCGGAGCGTTACCTGCAACTTTCGGCAAACTATAACATCATCGTAGCGAACGTAACGACACCTGCTAACTTCTTCCACTTGCTCCGCAGGCAGTTGAAGTTCCCATTCCGGAAACCGCTGATCGTGATGTCACCGAAATCAATGCTGCGTCACCCGCTGTGCGTTTCGCCGATCGATAGCCTCGTAAGTGGTTCATTCCAGGAAACCATTGGTGATACTTATGCAGATCCGAAAAAAGTGAAGAAAGTACTGCTTTGTACCGGTAAGCTGTATTATGAACTGTACGAAAAGCAGCAAGCCGATAAGCGCGACGACGTGGCAATCATTCGTCTGGAACAAATGCATCCGTTCCCGCAAACGCAGATCGACGCCCATCTTGCTCAGTACGAAAACGCAAGTGTTTACTGGGTTCAGGAAGAGCCCTTCAACATGGGTGGCTGGACATTCATGCTCCGTATGTACAAAGGAGTGAAGCCATTGCAGGTAATTGCCCGCGAGCCGAGTGCTTCACCTTCGACAGGGTTCTCGAAAATCCATACGAAGGAACAAGCGGAGATCATCAACAGAGCTTTTGAATGATATTCCTATAATTTTTGACTTAATTCGATAACAAGATTGCACATAAAATGGCTGAAATTGAAATAAAAGTACCGCCCGTTGGCGAGTCGATTACTGAGGTTACGATAGGAAACTGGTTCAAAAATGATGGCGATTTTGTGAAGATGGACGAGGTGATCTGCGGGCTGGATTCGGATAAAGCAACATTTGAACTTACCGCGGAAGCAGAAGGAATATTGCATATTAAAGCGCAGGAAGGAGATACGCTCAATATCGGCGACCTGATTGCGACCATCGAAGCGGCTAATGGCGCCGCTCCGAAAGAAACGGCTCCGGCAGCTGCGGCTCCTGCTGCGCCAGCTCCGGCAGCTGAACCTGCGAAAGCCGAAGCTCCGGCAGCGGTGCCTGCTGCGGCAACCGGCCAGGTTTATGAAATGAAAGTTCCTGCGGTAGGAGAGTCTATCAGCGAAGTAACCATTGCTTCTTGGAGCAAAAAAGATGGTGACTATGTGGCTGTGGATGAAATCCTGTGCGAACTGGAATCGGACAAAGCAACATTTGAGCTTCCCGCTGAGGCTGCTGGTATATTGACGATTGTAGGGAAAGAAGGTGAGACGCTGCCGATTGGTGCGGTGATCTGCACGATCGCCCAGACAGCGGGCGCTCCTTCCGCGGCTCCGGCAGCTCCGCAAACATCGGCACCGGCTGCCGCCGCTCCTGCTGACAAGGCTTACAGCGAGAAACACGCTTCTCCCGTAGCTGCGAAAATCCTGGCGGAAAAGGGAATCGATCCGAAAGACGTGAACGGTTCCGGTTCAGGAGGCAAAATCATGAAAGACGATGCATTGAAAGCTGAAAAAGCTGCTCCTGCTGCCGCTCCTGCCGCGACTAAACCTGCTGCTCCGGCCCCTGCCGCTGCACCAGCTCCTGCTCCCGCGGGCGCACGTGCATCGCGTCGCGAGAAGATGTCATCATTGCGCAAGACAATTGCTCGCCGCCTTGTAGCGGTGAAAAATGAAACGGCCATGCTGACCACTTTCAATGAAGTGGATATGAAGCCGGTGATGGATTTGCGTGCTAAATTCAAGGATAAATTCAAAGAAAAACACGAGGTGGGCCTTGGCTTTATGTCGTTCTTCGTGAAGGCGGTAACCGTTGCGTTGAAAGACTTCCCGGTTATCAATGCCCAAATCGATGGCGAAGAGCTGGTTTACAACGATTTCGCAGATATCTCGGTGGCTGTTTCGACACCGCGTGGACTTGTGGTACCGGTTATCCGCAATGCTGAAACACTTTCATTTGCCGCGATCGAAAAGGAAATCGTTCGTTTGGCGGTTCGTGCACGTGACGGTAAACTAGGCCTTGACGAAATGTCGGGCGGTACTTTCACAATCACTAACGGCGGTACATTCGGATCGATGCTTTCGACGCCGATCATCAATGCACCGCAATCTGCGATCCTCGGTATGCACAATATCGTTGAGCGCCCGGTAGTGGTAGATGGTCAGATCGTGGTTCGCCCGATCATGTATGTAGCGTTGTCGTACGACCACCGCACGATAGACGGTAAGGATTCGGTAAGCTTCCTGGTTCGCGTGAAGCAGTTGCTCGAAGATCCGATGCGTCTGTTACTGGATATGTAATATTATCATTTCGGAAAAATAGATAACAGAGCAGGCCCGGATTTCCGGGCTTGTTCTGTTTACAGCCTATTGTAGTTTCTCGTTCTGCTTGTGGCGGTCCTTGTCACGGTCGGTTTTCTTGACCAGGTTCTTTTCGAATGCCTCGGTGAGGTTAATGCCGGTCTGATTGGCAAGGCAGATCAGCACCCATAGCACATCAGCCATCTCATCGCCGAGGTCTTTTCCCAAATCCGATTTCTTGAACGACTGGTCGCCGTACGTACGCGCCATGATGCGCGCGAGCTCGCCCACTTCCTCAGTCAGGATTGCCATGTTGGTCAGTTCCGAAAAATACCTTACGCCGTAAGTTTTGATCCATTGATCGACTTGTTCCTGTGCTTCCTGGATGGTCATGTTTAATTTTGAATGACTGAATAACTGAATGATTGAATGGGGCAATGGCGCCTATATGGATACTTTCAGATTCTGTTTTTTGAATCTATTACTATTGTTACCGGGCCGTCATTGAGCAGTGAGACCTTCATATCCGCACCAAATTCGCCGGTCTGAATAGGTTTGCCCAGTTCTGCTTCCAGGAACGCAATCATTTTTTCATACATCGGGATGGCGATATCAGGCTTTGCCGCTTCGATGAAGGATGGCCGGTTACCTTTTTTTGTACTTGCATGTAATGTAAACTGGCTGATCAGCAGAATGTCGCCTTTTACGGTTTTCAAATCCAGGTTCATCTTCCCTTCTTCGTCATTGAATACCCGCAGCCCGACGATCTTCTTCCCCAACCACTCAATATCCTCCGGCAGATCGGAATGTGTAATGCCGAGCAGCACCATAAAGCCCGTTTTGATTTCACCTTTTACTTCTCCTTCAATGGTGACCGAAGCGCTGCTCACACGCTGGATTACTGCAATCATAAATTTATGTATTGGTTTCTTTCGAATGGTCGCAAAAATACTGCGTAATCTTTGAAAATGGATTGCAACGACTGGTAAAAGCCGATGGGTCAACGGATGTGTGACCTGTTGTGTTTTTAGCGGAGTAAATCGAAGTGTTAGGCGCTTAGATATAAAAGTTGACATACACACTTCATCTTTTATGGAACGCCCGCATTATGAATTTGAATATGCCATCCCTCGCGAGGTTTACCTGTTCGTCAGCAAGGGAAAGCATGGGAATGTGACGAAAATGGTTAAATTTCAAATGATCCGGAACAATATAGCGAATTTAGGTTTTGGCGATAGCAAAGACGACGGCTTCGACTTTGATGACCTTGTTATAACTGACAATGGAGATATGGAAACAGTCTTGGCTACGGTTATCAAAATCACGGTAACGTTTCTTTCGAAGAATCCGGATGTTTCTGTGTATATTAATGGAAGCACAGCGACTAGAAATAGGTTATACAGAGTCATTATTAGTAACAACCTCGAAACGATAAGCCAAAATTATGAGGTGTGGGGATATTGTCGTGGAGCTTGGTGTCCGTTCGAAAAAAATGTAAATTACGAAGCATTTCTTGTATCAAAACTCTTTTGAAGTTATGGAAATTGTTAAGATGGTGAGACGAATATTAACAGAGATGGACACATCGTCTGACACTTATACGGGCAGATACAATCCGGAATTAGACAAGTATGTGGATATCGATTTATTTCCCGAAAAAGCTGCCAAGGCGAAAAAAATGCTCAGTAAAGCGCCACTTCCACCTAAACTTCAAAACCGACAGGTTAAGAAGTAGTCTCTTTTTCGAATATCCCCACTTCATGACATCAGAACGCATTTCCGTTTTTGACATTTTCAAGATAGGCATAGGCCCGTCGAGTTCTCATACATTAGGCCCGTGGCGGGCGGCGCAGCAGTTTTTGGAGGTCGTGAAAGAGAAAGGTTTGCTGCGAAGTGTTAAGAACGTGACCGTGCATTTGTATGGCTCGTTGGCTAAAACAGGCAAGGGGCATGGTACCGACATTGCAGTTATCCTTGGGTTGAGCGGCTACGATCCTGTTACGATCGAAACGAGTTCGATTGACCGTATTCTCGCGGATATAGCAGCCAGCGAGTCGATCCGGCTGCATGGCGAAATGCAAATTCATTTCAATCCCAAAACGGACGTGGTGTTTCATAAAACAGAATCGCTTCCGTTTCATCCTAATGGGGTAGCTTTCACAGCTGTTTGTACCGATGGGCAGATATTGGAGGAAACCTATTATTCGATAGGCGGTGGTTTTGTGATCCAGGAGGGCAGGGAGGCAGCAGGTGGAGCGGTACTATCGGAAATTCCCTACCCGGTCGATGACGCGTCGGATTTGCTGGAATGGCACCGCGTTACCGGCAAGGCGATCTGGGAACTGGTGCTGGACAACGAGCGAGTCTGGCGGAATGACGCGACTATCCGGAAAGATCTGCTGAATATCTGGCGTGTAATGCAGGACAGTATTTTCCTGGGTTGTCAGCACAGAGGTGTGTTGCCAGGTGGTCTGAATGTACAGCGCAGAGCTGCCGAATTGAACCAAAAATTATTAAAAGGCTATGCCTGCACGAGTTGTGACGAATGGATAGAACAGATCCGCAGCAACGGTTCGGGTTTCAATTATACGCTCGATTGGGTAAGTTGCTTCGCGTTGGCCGTAAATGAGCAAAATGCTTCTTACAGCCGTGTGGTTACGGCTCCCACGAATGGTGCGGCGGGGGTTATACCGGCTGTACTGCAATTTCATGTCACATTCTGTGGTGGTACGGAAGAGGATATTTTCAGGTTCCTGCTTACAGCGGGGGAAATCGGGAGTATTTTCAAAAAAGGGGCGACAATTTCGGCGGCGATGGGCGGGTGCCAGGCTGAGATCGGCGTATCGTCGGCAATGGCTGCGGCCGGGCTTGCGCAGGTTTCCGGCGGAACTGTGGAGCAATGCCTGATGGCAGCGGAAATTGCGATGGAACACCACCTCGGGCTCACGTGCGATCCGGTGGCTGGATTGGTTCAAATCCCTTGCATCGAACGGAACACTATGGGAGCGATCAAGGCAATTACGGCTTCTCAGCTCGCATTGCAAAGCAATCCGGGAAATGCGAAAGTTTCTCTGGACAATGTGGTCAAAACCATGTGGCAGACCGCATTGGACATGAATAACCGATACAAGGAAACATCCGAAGGCGGACTTGCGGTGAATATCCCGATCAGTCTAAGTGAATGCTAATGGCGTTCAGATTATAGTTTCAGCAGTAAATGGGCTAGACCAAAATACACACCGTAACCGATCAGGTCATTGGCTGTGGTGATGAACGGTCCGGATGCTACTGCCGGATTAATCCCTATCTTTTCAAGTAGAATCGGTGTTAATGTTCCCATAAAGGAGGCAAGAAACACCACCGACATCAACGCGGTTGAAACGACTAATGCCAGCTGCACATCATTTCCAATCAGCATATTAAATCCGAAAACGATAGCGCTGATTATGAGCCCATTAATAAAAGCTACGGCGAACATTCTGATCAGACGCTGACCTAATGTGGTATCAATACCGGTTTTATCTGCAAGTCCTTGTAGAATGATCGAGGAAGTCTGTATCCCCACATTTCCGCCGGTCGAACCGATGATAGGAATAAATGCGGCCATAGCAGGAATGATTTTGAGGTCGCCTTCAAAAAAGCTGATAAATTTCGCGGCAAGGATTCCCCCCATCATACCCACGAGCAGCCATGGTAAACGTGCCTTGGTTTGCTGCCAGATGCTGTCGTCTTCCTCCACATCTCCGGTAATACCTGCCATAGCCAGGGTATCCGAACTCGCCTGGTCGGTAATCACATCGACAATATCATCAATCGTTATGCGGCCGAGCAGTTTTCCCTGGACATTCACAACCGGCAATGCGTCGAGGTCATAGCGCCGCATGAGTTCGGCCACTTCCTCGGCGGGGCGGTAGGTTTCGACGAAAATAACGTCTTTGTCATACAGGCTCTCGATTTTGGTATTCTTGTGCGCCAGCACGATCCTTTTCAGGGAAAGAATGCCCAGCAGCTTGCCAAAATCATCCACCACATACACCGCATATACCTTCTCTACGTCCTCGGCCTGTGTGCGCAGCTCTTCAATACATTGGTTTACCGTCCAGTTTTCGTTCGCTTTTACAAGCTCCTTCTGCATCAGACCACCGGCCACATCTTCATCGTAATGCAGCAGGTCGAGGATAAACCGGGCTTGTTCGCGGTCTTCGAGCAACGCGATCACTTCTTCACGGACGCGAATGGGCTGCTCGTTAAGCAAATCCACGGCGTCGTCGGAGTCGAACAGGTTGACGAATTTGGATATTTCCTCCGAGGTAAAGGCTTTCAGAAAGTCCCTGCGCTCGCCCCGGTCCATATCAGCAAGGATCGCCGCACCGGTTTCGACGTTCAGCTGATTAACCAGGAATTTCGCGCTTTCCGTTTCCAGCTCGGACAACAAGCTGGTAATATCCGCAGCAAAGAGGTTTTCCATTTCCGACCGGATGGCCGCAGAGTCCTCTTTTTCAATCAGTTCCTGAATGTGGTCTACGTATTGCTGGGTTAATTCGAACGTCATGGTAATGAGCTTTTAGCGATTGGCGAAATGCTTTTAGCTTATTGAATATACTATCTCAGAGAAGGTTTAGTTCGTCGCCTGTGTATTCTGGGCAAGTAACGTCAACGTAACGAAGTCCTGAACACTCAACTGTTCGGCCCGCTTGTTGAGCAACGGATGGTCCGGTATTTCGCCTACCGGTTTCAGTGCATTGCGCAAAGTTTTGCGCCGCTGGTTGAACGCCGTTTTCACCATCCTGAAAAACAGCTTTTCATCGCATTCGAGTGCCGCTACTGCGTTCCGGCGGAGCCTTATTACTCCCGATTGCACTTTCGGAGGGGGATCGAACGCGCCGGGAGGTACCGACACGAGGTAGTCGATGTCATAAAAAGCTTGCAGGAGCACGCTCAGAATACCGTAGTCCTTGTTTCCTGGAGGTGATGCAATCCGCTGGGCGACTTCCTTTTGCAGCATACAAACAATCTCCGGAATACGGTCGCGGATTTCCAGGGCACGGAAAAATATCTGGGACGAAATGTTGTAAGGGAAATTTCCGATGATTGCGAACTTGTCGGTAAAGTAGTCGCCCGGGTTGAATTTCAGGAAATCACCTGCGATAATGCGTGGCGAGAGTTCCGGATAATGCTTTTCAAGATAAGCGACCGATTCGGTGTCGATCTCGATAACATGGGTAATAAAGCTGGTTTTGGGTAAAAGAAATTGGGTAAGAACGCCCATTCCTGGCCCGATTTCCAGGACACGATCATAGCCACCGTGGCCAGAGAGTCCGTCGACGATGCGTTGGGCAATATTCAAATCTTTCAAAAAGTGCTGGCCCAGATGCTTTTTAGCCCGCACTTTGGAATCATCCGGTTTTTTATAATTCATTTTCACAAGCCAAAATTACGTCTTAATTCGTAGATTTATCGAATAAAGAATTGGAAGGAAACTTAAAAGTGCGATTGTACCGGGACCCATGGAACTGATTTTATCCCAGACCGACTGGCAGACTATTCACCACACACTTCAGCATTTAAACCTGATCGGAATTACCTTTTCACCTGATTTTACGATTCGTAGTGTAAGCCCGCATGCCCTGATGAAAACCGGCTGGCATGAGTCTGACCTCGTTGGTTTCAGTATATTCGATAAGCTGATCCCGAAGGAAGAGGAGCACGAGGTAAGGCAAATGCTCGAAGAGGGAATTCAGGGAAAACGCAAACTTGAACAGCGGGAAGTACCGTTCCTCGCTCAGAAAGGGACGCTGCGTACCTTCTCGATCAATTCGGTGCTGATGCATCAGGAAAATGAAGAGGTAGAATGCATTACGCTCGTCGGCGATGACATCACCCGTCGCAGGAGAATGGAATCGGCCATTGCCAAATCCAATTCGCAATTGCAGGATCTGGTGGATAACACCAGCGATCTGATCCAATTGGTAGCGATCGATGGTAAATTCATATTTGTCAACAAAGCCTGGCGCGAAGTACTGGGTTACGGACTGGACGAAATCGCTTCCATGCGGATGGAGGATATTTTACACCCCCAGCACAGGGAAGAGGCGCTCGAACAGTTGAAACTGATCGAACAAGGAATTGCCAACCCGAGTTTCGAAGCGGTTTTCATGAATCGGGATGGGAAAAAGGTATTTGTTGCCGGTAGCGTGAACTGCCGTTTCGACAATGGTAAACCGACCGCATTCCGTTGTATTCTAAATGATTTTACAGAGAAAATCAGGGCAGAAAAGGCGCAAAACCTGTATTACAGTATTGCCAACTGGACGGTCAATACCCAGAATCTCGATGAATTTTACCATGGCATTCACGATGAACTAGGCAAGATCATCGACGTGCGGAATTTCTTCATCGCGCTGTACGACCCCAGCAAAAGCTATATTTACTTCCCGTATTATGTAGATCAGTATTTCAAAGGGAATGTCCGGTTTACCAAACGGAAGCTAGGTAATGGTCTTACAGAGTATGCGATTGCTTCCAACAAGCCATTATTCCTTTCCGATAAAGATATTGAGAAGCTGGCCAAGACGAACAGCTTGTATCTGTACGGCGTCACGCCGAAAGTTCTCCTGTGCGTCCCCCTGCGTATAGGCGACCGGGTGACCGGGATTATCGGGGTGAAATCCTACGATGATCCTAATATGTTCGATACACGCGACCTCGAATTGCTGGAATTCATTTCCGGGCAGGTAGCGATGGCGATCGCGCGCAAGCAAAGTGAAGAAGAGCTGAGCAAGTACCTCGCGCGCCTGAATGCGATTTTCGATAGCAGTTCACATTTGATTTGGTCGGTGAATAAATCACTGCAACTGACCTCCTTTAACCGGAATTATGCCGATCTGATTCATAATCAGCTGGGTGTGAGGCCGTCGCTCCAATCCAGTGCGGAGAAGTTCGGGTGGCGGATGGTCGGCAACAGTAACCGCCGGACGCTGGAAACCAAGTACCGGCAGGCGCTACGCGGCGAGCCGCAGTATTTCGAATTCAAAATCGACCGGAAAGATGCCGGCGAAATGTGGCTGGAATTTTACCTGAACCCGATCCATTATGCCGACGGCGTGATCGAGGAGGTGTCCGGTATCGCCCGCGACATTACGCGTAGAAAGGAAGCCGAGCTTTCGCTGAGGCATAGTGAGGAGCTTTTCAGGGGCATTTTCGAAAACTTGCAGGATATTTATTGCCGTATCAACCGCCTGGGCGAAATCACGATGATCAGCCAGTCGGTGCTTAAACGACTGGGGTACTTGCCTGAGGAAGTGATCGGGCACAAGGTTACCGAGTTTTTCGCGGATAAAAAGCGCATTCATTCTGCATTGATCCGGCTCCGGAAGACGAAAAGCCTCCGGAATTTTGAAATTACAATGTACCGAAAGGACGGCACGGAGCGTCAGTTTATGATCAACATGCTGATGTTTACCAACGACAAAGGCAAACCGACCGAGGTGGCTGTGCTCGCCCGAGACATTACCGAGCTGAAACGAAACGAGCTCGAACTATTGAAAGCCAAAGAACATGCCGAGCGCTCCTTGAAGGTGAAAGAAGGTTTTTTGGCCAATATGAGCCATGAAATCCGAACGCCAATGAATGGGGTGATCGGGATGATCGACCTGTTGGGTGAGACGCCGCTGAATGCCGAGCAAAAGGATTATGTCCTGACCATCAAACGGTCGTCGGAAACGCTGCTGAACATCCTGAACGATATTCTCGACCTTTCGAAAATTGAAGCGGGCAAAATGGAGCTGCACGAGGCACCCATTGCGGTGGAAGAATTACTGCTCAAACTGGTTTCACTTTTTGGGCAAACCGCCAAAAGCAAGGGCAATACGCTCACCTATCATATCGGGCCCGACATTCCGAAATTCATCATCGCAGATCAGACCAGGCTATTGCAGATTATGTCCAATCTCACCTCTAATGCATTGAAATTCACGGAGAACGGATCTGTGAAGGTGCTGCTCACATTAGAGAAAAAAGAAGGCCTATTCCACAAAATCAAAGTGGAAGTGCAGGATTCAGGGATCGGTATCAGTGCAACCGACAAGCAGATTCTGTTTACTTCATTTACCCAGCTGGACAACTCCTCGCGCAAATCGTTTGGCGGTACCGGGCTTGGCCTGGCTATTTCCAAACAGCTTTGCGCACTGATGAACGGGGAAATCGGCGTGGAGTCGACCCTGGGAGAGGGAAGCACATTCTGGTTTACTTTCGAAACCAAGGAAACCTCGATCGCCCAGGTGAGCACCATCACGCAGCAGGAAGAAACACCGATCGAAGATGTGTTTACCGATTACCACCCGCTGATCCTGCTTGTTGATGACAATGCGGTGAACAGGAAAGTGGCGAATGAAATCCTTAAAAAATCGGGCTGCGAAACCGATCTGGCCGAAAGCGGGTTCAAGGCTATCGAAATGGTGGAGAAACGGTACCATTCCGACGGGAAGGGCTACGATATCATTTTTATGGATATTCAAATGCCGGATATGGACGGGGTAGAAACGACCCAGGAACTGAAAAAGCGCTTCTCAAAAGGTTTGCCGCCGATTGTTGCCATGACGGCCTACTCTATGAAAGAGGACCGCGACCGGTTTATGAGCCAGGGTATGGACGACTACATTGCCAAACCCATACGTGCGCAGACGCTCGTGCAGAAGGTGAAGGAGTTGATGGGCAATATGGAAAACCGTAAACTCGAACAAAAGCAGAAGGAAATTGCACAAGAGGCAATGGTGCCGGTGCTCGACAAGGAAATCATTGACCAGCTTGCCGGTATCGGCGGTGCCGATCTGGTGTGGTCGGTGTTCGAGGATTTTGTCAGTGAATCCAATGAACTCGTGGCAGGTGCTCTGGAGGCTTATAAAGCCGGAGATATCAAAACCGTGAAAAGTAACCTGCACACATTAAAGGGAAGCGGAGGCACGGTAGGCGTTTCACAGGTCGCGGAAATTGCACGAGATGCCGAATGGCGGCTCAAATCGGACGATACGAGTACGCTTGCAGAGGCGCTACCCGCGCTGGAAAAGGCTTATGAGCGGTTTTTGGCGAGCTATAAGGGTTTGTTGGGAGAGTGGTTGAAATAGTTGACCGCCGACGGCCGATAACCGACAGCCTTTTCGTCGGCGAAAAATACCCGTTGGTCTATTAAAATATCCAATACTGTCGATTGTAAAGGTTTATTGCCGGAATGCATTAAACTTTGGTAGCAAAGGGAGCTCTAACCAGCAATAAACCTTTACAAGTCATGAACAGATTTACATTCATCGTCCTTTTGCTCGCCGGTTTTGCTGCCCCGGCTTTCGCACAGAATGCACAGATTACCGGCAGCGTTGTCGATAGCGTGACGCGTGAAGCAGTGGTAGGCGCTTATGTGGCCGTGAGCCGCAACACCCCCGATGCCAAGCCGGAATATGTGACGACGGATGTAAACGGGAAATTCACTTTTACCGGACTTGCCAAACAAGTTTCTTATCTGGTGAAGGTTTCCTATTTAAGTTATAAAGATTTCTCCCGGACCATAACGGTTACCAAGGATGTCGAAAATCTGGGGATTATTACCCTTACCGAAGCGGTTGCAAACCTGAAAGAGGTGAAAGTGATAGGGCAGGTGACTGCCATGGAACAGAAAGGTGATACCACGCAATTCAATGCGGCTGCATTTAAAACCAATCCAGATGCTACGACCGAAGACCTTATCCAGAAAATGCCTGGTATTACCGTCACAAATGGAACTGTAACGGCTCATGGAGAGACGGTTAATAAAGTTTTGGTGGATGGAAAGCCATTCTTCGGAGACGATGCCGCATTAACCCTGAAAAACCTTCCCGCAGAAGTTGTAGATAAAATCGAGGTATTCGATAAGCTCAGCGACCAGGCGCAATTTACCGGCTTCGACGATGGAAATGCGCAGAAAACGATCAATATCGTCACCAAGGCCGATAAACGGATGGGGCAGTTTGGCAAAGTTTTCGCCGGATACGGTCTCGACGACCGCTATCAAGCCGGTGGAAACGTAAGCTTTTTCAAGGGTAACCAGCGTATATCCCTCATCGGGCTGAGCAATAACATCAACAATCAGAATTTTTCCAGCCAGGATCTGCTGGGTGTGTCCGGCGGCGGAGGTGGAGGTAACCGTGGTGGTGGAGGCTCAGCCGGTAATTTCCTGGTGGGCAACCAGAGCGGTATCACCGGTACCAACTCGTTCGGTTTGAACTATTCCAATAAAATAGGCAAGAAACTCGACGTTAGCGGCAGCTATTTCTTTAACAGAACAAGTAATAGCAATGTGCAGGGCCTTTCGCAGGAGTATTTTCTGCAAGGCGGAGCCGGCAACCAGTTTTACAATGAAAACAGCCGGACCAATACCACCAATTCCAATCACCGGCTGAACTTCCGGATCGAGTACAATATTGATCCTAAAAATTCGCTCATTATCACGCCGCGATTGAGTTTCCAGGATAATCATTCCGGAAGTGTGAAAGCCGGGCTCACAACATTGGCTTCCGACGGCAGCAATGTCAACAGCTCGGATAACAGCCAGGGCAATGCCAACAAGGGTTACAACTTCTCGAACGACATTCTGTTCCGTCATGCATTTGAGAAAAAGGGCCGCACGGTTTCATTCAATTTCAATACACAAGTGAACGATAAGAACGGCCGTCGTGACCTGTATTCGAGAAATACCTATTTTGATAACCTGGCATTGGGGGACACCGTTATGCGGGGCGATACGATCGATCAGCGTAGTTTCACGCATTCGGATGGTATTACATTAGGCGGAAACCTGGTGTATACCGAGCCGATCAGCACCACGGGCCAGTTGCAGTTCAACTATGGACTCACAATACAGAATAGCAATTCGAATAAGGATACTTATAATATGAGCTATGACGATGGCACATATTCCGATCTGGATTCGCTTTTGACTAACAATTTTGATAACCGCTACATTACCAATCGCGCCGGCTTGGGATACCGTTACCGAAAAAACAGCTGGTCGGCCAATCTGGGGCTTGATTTTCAGAATACCGGCTTGTACAGCCAGCAAATGGCGCCGGTTAACAACAAAGTCGATCAGTCATTTACCAATATTCTGCCCAATTTTATGGTGAACTACCGTTCGAAAGAAGGCGCACAATTCCGGGCATTTTTCCGAAGCTCGACCAGTCAGCCGTCGATTTCACAGTTGCAGAATGTGGTCGATAACAGCAACCCGTTGTCGCTCACAGCCGGGAATCCCGACCTGAAACAGGAATACCGCAATATGATCAACGTTCGCTACTCGCTGGCAGGCGCGAAGAGACCTTACAGCCTTAATGCGATGATTTTCGTAACGCAGACCAACAATGCGATTGTTAATTCGACTTACATCGCGCAGAAACCTGAGACATTACCCAATGGCCTGTTCCTGGAAAGAGGCGCCAAATTTACCGCGCCGATCAACGTGGATGGGAGCTGGAACGCACGCTCGTTCTTCGCCTACGGAAAGCCGATCGCCCCATTGAAGCTGAATTTGAACGTGACGACAGGTTTCAACTATGTGCGGTCACCAGGTATGATCAACAATGTGCCTAACTATTCTAATACTTACGCGATTTCGCAAGGCCTGGTGGTGAGCAGCAATATCAGCGACAAGCTCGACTTTACAGTGTCCTATTCAGGTAATTATAATGTGGTGCGCAACAGTATCCAGCCTAATCTGAATAACAACTATTACACGCAGGGCATCACTGGCCGCGTCAACTGGATTTTTGGAAAAGGATTTGTCTTGCAAAGTGATATCAACAATCAGTCATACCGGGGGTTGGGTGCAGGCTATAATCAGAATTTTACGCTCTGGAACGCCAGCATCGGCAAGAAATTTCTTAAAAACAATGCAGGGGAGCTGAAACTGACGGTTTTCGATATTTTGAAACAGAACAACAGCATTACCCGTAATGTTACCGAGACTTACGTGCAGGACGTTACCAACCGCGTGCTCACACAATACGCTATGCTCACATTCACTTATACTTTGAGAAACTTCGGCAAGATGCCTTCTAACAACGACGGTAATTTCAGAAGACGTGATTTCGACGGAGGAATGGGCTACCCGGGTGGAGGTCGTGGTCCCGGCGGGGGTGGCGGTCGGGGCTTCAACAACTAGCATTAAACCCTTCAATTCAGTGCAAAGAAAATCCCGGGGCAGTCAGCTCCGGGATTCTTTGTTTTTGCAATATTGAAATCTTATTTTTTATCCGGGAAAGGGATGATCAGTTTTTCCCCTCTTTCGGAGAAGTCGCGGGTTTTACCATTGGCTTTCATCAGCGCTTCCTTGGTAATGCCATATTTGTTGGCCACCACGCGAAGTACATCGCCAGGACCGACGGTATGAACCGCTTTTACCTGTACTTTCAATTTGGTAACACCTGCTTTTACTTCAGAGACGGAAGAATTAAGGCCTTGTAAGGTTTCCGTTTTGAGGTTGTAGCGAGAGGCAATGCTCGAAAATGTTTCACCACTCTGAACGGTATGTGTGATTTGCTCTCCACCGATGGATGAAGCCGAAATGGAAGGTTTCTCTTCCTTTTTAGGTTCTTCGGTCTTTTCCTTACCCGATTCAGGCTTGGTGTTTTCAACAGACTCGTCGGCAGGTACCGGTTCGTCGCTTACCGGTTCGGTGGCACTTTCTTCGAGCGTCGAATCGACGACCACCGACGTAAGTTCTTCGGAGCTGGAAGAGCTGTCAGAAATATATTCGTAGCCAACGTAGAGCATCGCTAGTACCAGCAACACCAACACGAGCAATGTGACAATGGGCAGATTCGACTTTTCAGTGGGACGTATATTTCTTTTTTTCGGGAATTCGTCTTCCATAACCTGGCCGGATTCTATTTTTTAGTGGAGTTAATTTTCTACGAAAATAATAAAGACAACCTAGTTTCCAAGTTGATTTTTCAATTCCTCGTTCATCACCGCAACTTTCTCTTTCAGGCTCTCTTTGAATACATCAAGCCTTTTTGCGACCTCGGCATCGCTCGCTCCGATGATCTGCGCAGCGAGGATTCCGGCATTTCTCGCACCGTCCAGTGCTACTGTCGCAACCGGAACACCAGCTGGCATTTGCAGAATGGAAAGCACCGAATCCCAACCATCTATCGAGTTACTCGACAAGACCGGGACGCCGATAACCGGAAGGGATGTCAGGGAAGCTACCATCCCTGGCAAATGAGCGGCCCCGCCTGCGCCTGCGATGATCACCCGCAATCCCCGGCTACGCGCCGATGCTGCGTATTCGAGCATGCGCTCAGGCGTGCGGTGCGCCGATACGATTTCCATTTCAAATGAAATACCGAGTTCCGCCAATGCGTCTGCGGCAAGTTGCATTACCTTTCTATCCGAAAGGCTGCCCATGATAATCCCTACCATTGGTCTGTCTTACTTCGTTTTGTGACTGATTACTTTAATATTGTTTCTGACAAAATCCGCTTTGGCTTTCAGCGAAGCGATATTCGTGTCCATAATCGTGATATGACCCATTTTGCGGAATGGCTTGGTGATCGCTTTCCAGTAAAGGAACGGAAACACCTGGGGCGTGGCCAACAACTTCTCCATTCCTTCGTACACTGCCGGCCCTTCATAGCCATCCTCGCCCAGCAAGTTCACCATTGCTGACGGCCCGTAGGCATGCGTGCTGCCGAGCGGCAGATTGAGGACCGCCCGCCAATGTTGCTCGTATTGCGAAGTCGCATTGGCGCGTATCGTATGGTGACCACTGTTGTGTGGCCGCGGGGCCACTTCGTTGATCAGTACTTCACCGTCGGGTGTAAGAAATAGCTCTACTGCCAGCAATCCCACAATCTGGAACGCTTCGGCCGTTTTGCGGGCAATTTCCTGCGCCTTGGCATTTACTTCGTCACTAATTTCTGCTGGTGCAAAAAGGTATTCTACCAGGTTATGCTCGGGATGGAATACCATTTCCACGGTCGGGAATGTTTCTACTTCCCCATTGGCATTACGCGCTACAATCACTGCCAGTTCTTTTTCAAACGGGACCGCTTTTTCCAACAACCCTGGCTTGTCGAATGCCTTGTCGAGGTCGCTGGCCGACGTCAGGCGCTGCACTCCGCGGCCATCGTAGCCGTCTTTCCCGAGTTTATGAAATGCAGGAAGAAATGAAATGTAGTTGGAAACATCGTCGCGGTTTTCTGTCAGTATAAATTCCGCGGTAGGAAGCAGTTTTTCTGCGTAAAACTGCTTTTGAATGCGTTTGTCTTGTATCTGGCGGATCACGGAAGGCTGCGGATAGACCTTTTTTCCTTCTTTTTCCAGCACCTCGAGCGCCTCCACATTTACCTTTTCTATTTCAATGGTAATGACGTCGAGGTTTTTGCCAAAGTTATATACCGTATCAAAGTCTTGTAGCGATCCCTGCGTGAAATGAGGCGCTATTTTCCGGCACGGTGCTTCAGCGTCCGGGTCGAGTACATGAATATCGAGGTTCCAGTCCACAGCGGCTTGGAGCAGCATAAGCCCCAGCTGCCCGCCACCAAGGATTCCTATTCGGGATGAAAGCATTTATGAAATGATATTTTCCCGCAAAATTGGTTTAAAAACCTGTGAGATGAAAGGGATGTTGTTAAATCTCCGTCAGCAATAGTCAGAAGGTCGGGTATCGACTTTTTAAAAGTGCCATTACTGTAACGCGTTCGACACTTTTAGGCCTGGAATCATTCTGAAATCTTTCAGGTTTGCCGTGCGCAGTTCGAGATTGTAAACGAGTGCCGTCGCAGCGATTAATGCATCCGAAGCAGTTACCGAGTGAGACAATGCAAAACTTTGACCGATGTACATAGCTGCCTGCGCAATGACTTCAAGATGATTGAAGCCATTCAGCAGACGCTTGATTTTTGCAAGCTCCGCTTTGTTGAGACAGCCATTATAAAGTTCCAGCACGACAACCGTATTGACGGCCAAGCGTGGCTTACCTGTACAATCAATGAATTCGATAGCGGGCTGCTTTCCCCTCAGATAATCAATGAGGATATTCGTATCCAGTAAAAGCATCCTAGCATCTGAAATCGCGGCGGATTCTTCTTACATATTCCACGGAATCCGAAACGTATGAAAAGGGCTTTATATCGGGATCATTGGCCATGGCCTCTTCTTCAGGCGTAAGGTCCTCACAAATCACACGCCCGTGTTTAGAGGGGTCAAGACGGGCATAAGTGAAACCGGGTTCGTTGAATTGGCGAACCGATGTTTCTTCAAGATCAGGATAAGAAGACTCAACGAAATTGCCGTGTTTTCTGACGGATTTGTTTTGAGAAGGTGTTTTCATAGTGGTGCGCTTTTGATTCCCCAAATTTACACATTGCCCCGCGGAGGTAAAAACCGCTAAATCGTCACACGATAATTACTATTTCATAAATCTGATCAACCCGATTTCCACAAGCAGAAAGAACAATGCAGCGTAAAGGAAGAACTTCCAAAGATTAGTCCCCATATTCTGCTGCTGGAACGCGGTGGAGAAGGCATCGTCGTCGATACGGTCGAAGACCTGGATGTTCTTTTTTCCGGAAAAGGCAGCCCGCAGCTCGTCGGGGGAGTAGTATTGCAGCTTGGATTCTGCATGGTTGTGGTTCAGGGCGATGATCTGTTCGATTTTGTTGTCGAGCACCAGTTCGAAGTAGCCAGCCGTGAGCCCGTCGGCCGCCTGGTCACCCTGGGGGATTTCGAGCAAAAGCTGGTTGCCGGCCACGCGCTGCACGGGGATAATCTCGGTTTTATTCCGTCTTAATTTATAAACAGAGTTGGGCTTTGGTTTATCGACTGTGAGACTGATCGGATTTTCATCAAAAGTAAAAGAGGTGCGCTGCTGCCTTACGCTCGAGGCGGCGATTTTGTACATCACCGGCACAAATATAGCATGCTGGGCCACATTCCCGTTTTCCTGGTTAAAAGGCGCCGCGAATAGGTAGGTTTTGCCGGAGCCCGTCAATACTTGGTTAAGATAAGTCTGTCCATTGCGCAGGGTAAGTAACTGTTGTCCCGCGCTCGCCCAGCTCCAAACAGGCAACGCATTGGGCAGGTTAAGGTTCATTTCCTGGCGCATCGATTCTTCGAAAACATCGCTGAAAAACGGGTTGTTGCGGTCGGGCACGGCGAGTGTGAGCGGAGCCAGGGCTTTTTCCGAAGTAATTCCGTTAATGCCCAATGCACTTAGGAAACGTCCATAACTGTCCGCCGCCGGTGCAGCGGGAGGGATGATCGCAAGACTGCCGCCTTGCCGCACGAAATCCTGCAAATCCTGCGGCAGGGTACCCGAGAGCTGGGTTACTCCTTCCAGTACCACCAGATCCGAATTTTTGATCAGGCCCGGATCCACATTCTGCGCGCTGTAACTTTGGAGTGTAAAAAGGCTATCGTTCGCGTAAACGTTCTCGATGTAGTTCCCTTCCGGCTTTTGCCCGTACACATGCAGCACGCGAATCAGCGGTGAGGCGTTCAGGACAAAATAATAGTCGTTATCAAAAGTAACGGGGAAGTCGTCGAACGTGATCTGCCCTTTTTTGTAGCCCTTTCCTTTCAGATTGAAGTTGAACTTGGCCGTCGCGCTGCCGTTTGCCGGTACATTGACAGACGCCGTCGACGCCTGGGTATTATCCAGGCTCAGCCTGAGTACTACGTTCCGCGCCTCTCGGTTGCCGGAGTTACTTACTTTTACGAATAGTATATTGTTTTGAAGCTCGCGGATAAACGGTGTGTTCAGCCAGGCGGAGTCAACAAATACATTCTTTTCAGCTTCTGCCTGCACCGGCACAAGGAAGATCTGGTTAGTCGAATCGGTTTGAATTGCCGAAAGGTCCCCAGCGGTGCTTTTCTGAAAGTCCGAGAACCAGAAAAGCTGGTTTTTACCCGTTTGGGAATGGCGCGCCATAAGATTTTCCTGGCGCTTGTATACCTGTTCGAGCGTGCGCGGTGTGCCCGATAGCCCGATGGTTGTAAGGCGGTCGCGCAGCTTTTCGGCAGGGTACAGGCCCTGTTCCTGAGCCGAAAAATCGTTAGTTACCAGTTGCAGCGAGGTCGCGTTTTTGAAAAGCCCTAAAAGATCACCTAACCGGCCGGTGGCGATGTCCAGGTAGCGCTTGTTGTTCAGCTCGCTTTCCATGCTGAGCGAATTGTCCAGATACAAGCTGGTAATACCGCGCTTGTCGACCGCCACATCGCTTTCGGCGGGAATGAATGGCTGTGAGAAAGCGAACGCAAGGCAGGCAATGGCCAGTATCCGCGCGGCCATCACGAGCCAGTGCTTGATCTGGCGGATGGATTTGGTCTGCGTTTCAACCGCTTTCAGAAATGCGACATTGGTAAAGTACACCCTTTTTGTCCGCCTGAAATTGAAAATGTGTACGGCAATCGGAACCGATATCGCCAGCAAACCCCACAGGAAGGACGGAAAAAGGAAACTCATGTAGCTTAGGATAGTCTTTTATCAATGATCAGTTGCCGAATATGGCTTCAAAACGGCAGTTTTCAAATGTTCAACGCAGTTAGTAAAGACAAATTACACCAAATTTTCATAACAGTTTTTTATTTGAAGACCTTTCTCATATCTCGGGAGCTTTTTTCTAACTTTGCACTTCATTTTGCCCGGACCACGTTTTTGAGCGGCCGTCGCAAAGAAGAAGATCGTTAATTTAAACAGAGTTATGGCCAAAGTTTCGGTAAACAAACACCAGCCCGTCTATCAAATGCCTACGAACCCGGCTGCGGTTCGTACCAAGAAGTACGCCTTACCTACCCAAAAATACATTTCCCTGGCCATGCGTTATTTTTTCAAGACGCAGCTTAAATGGGTACTCGTACCTGTGGCCCTGATCCTGATCAATGCGGTGATCAGCCTCACAGGCATTTATCCTAATTTGTGGATTTATATCACCGTTGTGGTTGCTTCTATCCTTTATGTGCTGTTCTGGCTGATCCAGTTCACCGGCATCACCCAGCTCGCACAGTATAAGCCGATGTTCGAGAAGTTTTCTTATGAGATCGACAACCGCCAGATTCTCATGAAACTTAACCAGAAAGAGGGAAGTGTAATGAAATGGGAGCAGATCCTGGATGGTTACAAGGACAAGGATGCCTATGTACTGGTTATCTCAAAAGGACAATTCCTGCATTTGCCGTTTAATATTTTCACTTCCGAGCACGATATCAAGGTTTTCGAGCGGATTTTGAAGCAAAAGGAAATATTGAAAGCCTGATCGAAGGCATTCACAAAAAAGGCCCGGCTGAAAAGTCGGGCCTTTTTTGTGAGCGGCTATTTAATGCTCGCCTCCTGGTGATGCTTGGTGAAATTCTTTTCCCCGGCTGTGACCGCGATGGCCAGGTGATTGTTCAGCGGTGGGATCGGGCAGTTGTAGCCGGTACTGTATGCACAATAAGGGTTGTATGCTTTGTTGAAGTCGAGCACACAGGTTCCGTCTTTCAGATCAGTTGTTTTCAGGTCGAGGTAGCGGCCGCCGCCGTAAGTTTCAGAGCCGTTGGTTTTGTCTTTGAAAGGGACAAAAAGATAATCCTTGTATTTGGCAAGTTGTTGCAGGCTGAGGCTGCGGTACACTGTCAGTTTTTGTCTGCGGCCATTTACCTTGAATTTCAGTACCCCGTACTTAACGTAGGTCTTGTTCATTCCGCTGTAAGTCGGCATTTCGAAGGATTTGCCTTTCGCTTTCTCAAAATGGGCCACCACGCGGTAGGTGGAATCGGGCTCATAGAACTGCAAATACGATAAATCCGCTGCTTTGAGCGGTGAGTTTTCCGAGTGCAGGAACTCCTCTTTGTAATGATTTCTGTACTGATTAGTCTCTTCGGTAAAAGTTTGTGCTTGTGATCCAAACGCCGCGACCAGAACTGTAAACAGTGTGCTAAAAACAACTTTCATACGTTAGGGAAAAAAGAAATCCGGTAATTTTTACCGGATTTTATAAAAATTATTCCAGAAACCCAAAAATGCGGGAACTTTTTCCTTATTGGGCTGAAATTTTCTTCGCTTTCGATTCGTCGATGTTGAACGCTTTCACAACCGCTTCGTAGTTGTTCAGATCCACTTCGGCATTGGCACGTTTGAGCGGGTCGGAAGGAATGACTATTACACGGAACTCGAAATTGCGGGTCCAGTCGGTTGCCAAACTCCCCAAGTTTACATTGCCGTCCATGAAGATCATCATATCCTCGTCAGTTCTATCGAAACTATAAGTAATGATGCCATTCGGATTAGTAAGATAGGCTGTCTGCGGGAGCGGGCGATAAGCTTTCAAGCCACCTGCATCGTTCCAATACACATATACAAGCACGGCATCCGTTGGCACTACTTTAATATTCTGCTGCTTAAAATTCAAAGTATAGGAATATTTGTTGGCAGAGGTAAAGTCAACTTTAACAATATCGAAAGTTTGTCCCACGTAAGAATCCCCTGGAACACCTTGGGGCCCTGGATCTCCTTTCGGACCAGTACAACTTTGGAATAATGCAAGGACAGCGAGCAGTAGCAGGGGCAAGAGTTTTCTGTTCATGACTTGTGAGTTGAGAAAATGGAAAATCTGTTAAAAATTTGTGATTAGATGATGATGCAATTATAAAGTTTAAATCCCGGACGGGCATTAACCTTTATTAACTAAAAAACGCCGTACCATGCACCACAGGGAGGCACATACTGGAACAGAGGACGGTAAGTAATTATTGTGTTTTTAATGCAGGGATTGTTTGCGTAGATATCGTTTGCGTGCTACTTTTCCCGGAAACAACGATTTAGGATCAACATTAAAAGGAACAACGATGATTAACCGTAAAGCAACAGCCATTTGGAAAGGTACCGGCAAAGAAGGTACAGGTACGATCAGCACGCAGAGCACAGTTCTGGAAAACACCCAGTACTCTTTCAATACCCGCTTCGCGGATGGTAAGGGCACAAACCCCGAAGAGCTGATTGCCGCCGCACACGCCGGATGTTTTGCCATGAAGCTGAGCTTCGAACTGAATGCTGCCGGTTTCACTGCCGACGAGCTGAATGCTACCGCTACCGTTTCGCTGGACCCCGCGAAAGGTCAGGTTGTCAAAAGCGCAATTGACCTGAAAGCACAGGTTCCGGGTATCAGCGCGGAGCAGTTCGCACAGGTTGCCGACAAAGCGAAAAAGGAATGCCCTATTTCCCAATTGCTCAATGCGGAAATCACATTGAATGCAGAGTTGGTATAAGCTGTTATTGTTCGACAATCGGTCGGAAGTCGCCATGCTGCTTGCAGCGTGGCGATTTTTTTAGTCAATAAACAGATCGCTTGCAATGCGGTCGGCGAAGAGCTTGCCGGCCTGGGTAAGTACCAATATCCCCGAATCCTCCCTGATCCAGCCTTTGCGGGTCATTCGTTCTAACGCATCTTTGGCTTGTACTCCGAATGCTCCCGCCGAAAGCGTTTCCAGTTTTTGTAGTTCAACACCCCATTTGGTACGCAGGCCCGTTAGTAGGTATTCATTGGTCTGGTCGGCAGCAGAAAGTGTTTCAATAGTCGTGGGAATGATGTCTTTTTGAAGCGCTTCCAGATATTTGGCATTGTTGGAAACATTGTACTCGCGGCTTGCGCCATTGTAGGAGTGCGCGCTCGGACCTACGCCCAGGTAGGGATGCTGTTTCCAGTAAGAGCTGTTATGGTTGCTGTAAAGGCCGTTTCGGGCAAAATTGGAGATTTCGTACTGCTCGTAACCATTTTCACGCAGGGAACTGACGAGTATTTCAAATTGCTGCGCCGCATATTCTTCCTCGATCGGTTTGATCTTTTTCTTTTTTAGCCAGCTGCCAAATGCTGTTTGTGGTTCGATGGTGAGGCAGTAAGCTGAAATATGCGGGACATTCAGTGTAAAGGCTTTGGATAAATCACTGAGCAATATATCGTGATGCTCGGCGGGGATCGCGTAAATGAGGTCGATGGAGATATTGTCGATACCAGCCTGCTGCGCCAGTCCTACGCATTGCTCGGCTTCCACCGCGGAATGCGCACGGTTCATAAAACGCAAATGCGGCTCATGAAATGATTGAACGCCGATACTGAGGCGGTTAATACCCGCCTTGGCAAACATTTGCAAGCTGGACGCATTCAGGTCATCCGGGTTGGCTTCCAGGGTGATCTCAGCATGGGGCGCCACCCGAAATTGCCGGTGAATGGTTTCAAGCAGAAAATTCAGCTCCGCTTCACTGAGCATCGACGGCGTGCCTCCGCCAAAGTAAATGGTCTCCATATCCCCGTCAGGCAAATACGACCGCCTCAAAACAATTTCCCGTGCAATGGCCTCCACTACGGCACGTTTGTGGGTGGTGTTGGTACTGAAATGGAAGTCGCAATAGTGGCAAGCCTGTTTGCAAAAAGGGATATGGGTGTATAAATGCATTACTTTGAGTTTTTCTGCCACTCCCAGCCAATCTTCACGCCGGCCCATAGGTTATTTTTCGGCGCGCCGTTGTAATAACGGTTTCCGAATGCATTCAGGTCGTAACCAAGGCTGTAAATACCGGCATTGACCTTTTCTGCGGATGCCGATAATTCGCTGTAAAAATGCTGTCCCCAGCTTTTCTTCCAGCTCACGCGCGCCATCCATTGGTTGTAAGCCGTGTTTTTGACCGTGTTCGCGTCATTCAGGTAAAACGAATCGCCATGCTGGTAAGTCAGGAACGCCGAAATGCCGTATTTGAGCAGCACGTCCAGGCCCGTCGACTGCGAGAAACGCGGAATACCAGGGATGAGTTTCCCGCTCAGATCTGTGTCGGCCTGCCGGAATTCTTCATAGGTATATTTGGTGTAAGTGCCCGTATTCCAGAGTTTCAGCATAACCGGCAGTTTTGGATCGGAAAGGACGTCCCAATTGACGCTCCATTCCACGCCATTCTGTTTGGTTTTTCCTGCATTAACAAAATATTCGGCCCCCGCTTCGTCAAGCCGGCGCACGATCGCATTGCGCAGGCCGAAATGGTACAGACTGATTTCTCCTGAAATGACTTTTCCGACTTTGCGGATGCCTATTTCGGTGTTACTGCCTTTTTCAGCTTCCAGGTCCTTGCGGAAACCACCTGCCGACGGACGTACTTCCTGCAAAGTAGGAGGCGAGAACCCGCCGCTGTATGACGCGGTAACCGACCAGTTGCCGGCAATGACCTTGTTAGCCGCAAAGCGCGGAATGAATATGCCGTCGAAAGTCTTTTGATCTTTGCCGAATGGGAGCGGAAAATAGCGTTCGTATTTGTATTTCGAAGTATTGTAGCTTAAACCTGCGCTCAGGGTCAGGTCGGTGAGCAAAGTTGCTTCCAGCTGGCTGAACACCGAAAGGTTGGCAGTACGAATATCCTCTACGGTTTGCTGTTTGTCGGCAACGCCGCCTTTGTTGTCGTAGTTGCGCTGCGCCGATTTGCCATACTGCCATTCGAAACCGCTGGTCCAGTTAGTCTTCACATTGCCCCATTCTGATTTGTTTTGCCAGATATTCCGCCCTCCAATCCCGTTTTCATCCCTTTTCTCGAAGTTGGAAATGAACGGATTGGCAAAATCGGTGAAGGTCAGGTACAATGCGGTCGACTGCGTCCATTTGTCCGACAGCGGCAATACATAATTGCCGCCCAGCAATGCGAGTCTGGTATAAATAGCCGCTTTTTGGACCTCGCTGCCGGGCACTGTTGCCGTCGACTGGCGGGCGAGTTTGGGGTCTGTCTGATATTGGGCAAGGTTAATGCCTCCGGGAGTCTGGTAATACAGATCTGAATACATTCCCAGCAATGAAAGGGTACCCTTTTCACCAATGCTCGAACTGGATGTAAACCGGATCGCGTCACGTGCCATGCCGCTGTGGTTGCGGTAGCCGTCCTGCTCGCTATGGCCATATTGAACGGAAATATCACCGATCTGCAAGGTTGAATTGCGGCTTTGGAAGCCATATTTCCCAAAGCTCATACTCTGCTCCACACGGTTCTGGAATTCGTTGTCGGGGCGGCTTTGCATGAGTACCACGCCTCCGGTACCCGCGCCATAAATGCTGCTACCCGGCCCTTTGATCACCTCCATACTTTGAATAGCGCCATAATCGATCGAGTTCAAGGGCGTATTGCCACTCGCATCGGTGAACGGGATGCCATTCCAGTAAAACTTTACATTGCGTACACCAAACGGGGAGCGTATCAGACTTCCGCGTACCGAAAACCGGTAGCTGCCTGGCGAACGTTCTTCCATGCGCACACCCGGGATCGTGTTGACAGCATTGGCCCAGGTATAATTTGAAAACCGGCCTAGCGAGCGGGGTGTAAGCATTCCTACGGTTGCAGTAGTGGTGAGCGGATCTTTTTCGGATTCAAATGCGTGCACAGTTACCTCACGAAGATCCCGCGCTTGCAGCGAATCACTTTGGGCCAATGCCTGCCCGGAATCGTGAAAAATGAGGAGAGCAGCAAGAGCGCCGGTAATAGAGATTTTGAGCATATAGGTTTAGGAGTATATTAATAAAAATGCAAAGCTGATCATAAATGCCAATAGTTTCAATACTTCACCTTTCGCTTAACCGCGCAGTCTGGTGCGAAGTTCAACGACTTCCGGCCGTCTGAGAAGAATTTTCTACAAAAATTGCGTGACTATACGCCTTGCGGGCTGGTAAGATTTTTGCTCACACAATAGCATTTGCACAGTAACTGAAATCAACTTTAATACCCAAAAACATGAAAAAGATCACCTGGATTGTCGCTTCTCTGCTGCTCGCCGGTTCACTTTCATTGACGAGCTGTTCAGACAAAACAAAGGACTCCGCCAAAGAGACGGTGGAGGAAGCTAAAAACGATATGGACGAAAACGTGGCCGAAGCCAAAGCCGATATCAAGGAAGCAGGGGATGATTTTGAGGCCAAAGTGAAGCAGGATAAAGACGATTTGAAGAAAGAGATCGACGATGCCATTGGCAAGCTCGACCGTAAAATAGAAGAAGCCGACGCCAAAATCGACAAGGCGGCAGACAAGGAAAAAGCCAAATGGCAGGAACGCAAAAAGGAACTGAATGCTGAAAAAGAGGAGTTGCAGGCTTCCTGGAAACGCGCTCAGAATGAGACCGCCGACAAGTGGGACGAGTTCAAGGCCAATACCAAAGAAAAAATTGATAAGGTAAAGGCCGATTTGAAGGACTAATAAATTGATGAGGATTATAGAATAACAAAAATGCTCCGCAGAACCGGAGCATTTTTGTTATTTGACCGGCAAATGAATTTCTGTCATCATACATCGGGCCGAGCCGCCTCCGTTCCCCTCAATCACCGAAAGGTCGGTGTGCAGCAGCAGCGCGTAGTCGTCAAGCCGGTCCCTTTGCCGGGGGGTAAGCGAATCGTAGGCTTGGGTCGACATGACCAGGAATTTGTCGCCTTTCCCGTTCCGCACCATCAGCATATTGCCGGCGAAATGCCGCATTTGTTCCAGGGATATCTCGATCACCTCCTTGTGGGTTTCTTCCAATACGGACCTGACCATCAACCGCTCATCGGGATCTTTGATCGCTTCCAGGCACACTACCGCGAAAATATCGCCGACGCACATAAGTACGTTGGTGTGGTAAATAGGTTTGTCGTGTTCGTCGGATGCCGAGAATGTGATGATTTCATAACCCAAAGCGTCCGCGAATGCGTCGAGCACTTCCTTGTGCGTACGCGGGGACAGGCAGGCATAGGCGATTTTGTAGCGGCGGTCGAACACCATGCTGCCAGTACCTTCCAGAAATTTGCCTTCTGCTTCGAAATGGGTTAGGTCAATCACTTCTTCAACCTTGAAATCATTTGCAAGCGATTCGATAATGTCCCGGCGGCGTTCCCGGCGACGGTTCTCGGCCATCATCGGGTAGAGTACCACTTTGCCGCTCTGGTGAAAGGAGACCCAGTTGTTGGAGAATACGGCGTCGGGGCGGTCTACCTCGTCGGTATCATCAAAAATATGCAGTTCCAGGCCAGCCTTTTGAAGCTGGTCGATCATCAGGTCGAATTCTTCGCGGGCCGCCTGCTGGGCTGTGCCTTTGGTCTGCTGCGCGAACGACTCCTGCTGAAACTCGTTGCTTCCGGCGGTTTCCTCATTGAAACCGAACCGCACGGGCCTGATCATCATGATGCGGCAGGTAGATTGCGGCTGGATTTGAGCGGATGAAGTGATGACGCGCATAGGAGTATAGGGTGGTTATTGGAAATGTAATTCGTAACAAAATGTCATGTATTGTCAGGTATTGTCCTTAATGCAATTTACGATTCTGGCGGCTCGATTACAAGTCTAAAATTCAGTGGGACTAGCCACGTAACAGCGGCATGCTCATGCAATGTGAGCCGCCGCGCGCGCGGGAGAGTTCGGCCGAAGGCAGCGTGATGAACGTGTCGGTTAAATCTTCCGGTACCAGCTCGTTGTGTTCAAATTTTTCGAGCAGTCTTTTGGCGGTTATCACCTTGAAACCTTCTTTCTTGAATGCCTCCAAGGTCTTGTCGTTGCGGTCGTAGCCGATCACCACGCCGTCGCGTAATGCGAGCAGATTGCAGGAGTCGGTCCATTGCTCGCGCTCGCCATACGGAAATTCATTTCCGCCCGAGTAAATAAAACGTACTTTTCCATTGACGCCCAGGTCGTCGCGGCTGATTTCGGCCAGCAGATCTTCCAGGTTTTCGATCTCACGCGGCTGCTGCTCATTGCCCTTCACAAATTGTAGTATCCTGAACTCCTTATTCACATCCACCGGCGCGAAAAAATGCAGCACATCCTTCTTTCGCGCCTCGTCGCCTACGCGTGCGAGCGAGCTCAGCAGCACCCAGGTATCTTTTTTGACCTGCGTAAAAATGGTGTCGATATGCATGTAATCCCGCTTCTTGGGGATTTTAATAATGGTAATTTTCTCAACCACATTTTTGTCGAACAATATCTTCATCACCTGCTGCGCGGCGTAAATGGACGTCCGTTCGCTGCAACCGATCAGTAAATGCCCCGGCGCGACCATCATCACATCGCCGCCTTCGAGCGTGCAGCGGTGGTAGTCGCTCGCCTTTTCATCGTCAGGCAGCAGGAAATGCCGCTCGTTTTCAGGTATTTCAATGATGTTTTGTTTTAAATGGGCAAACATCGGATGGTAGAAGAATACGAACTGCGCCAGTATCGATTCTCTCGTGCGGGCCGCTTTGGCCGGTTTGTTGAGCAGGATGTGGTCGTTGATTACAATGCCGATGTCCCGCGTGAAAATCAGGTTCGGCAGCGGCGCGAAAAGCATTCTTTTATCCGAACAATACCCTGAGATAAAAATACGCGCCAGCTCGTGCGCATCGAAGCGGTGCAGCTCTTCCTGGGTCTGGTAGGAGCAGCGCTCGATCCCGCAAATGGCGGCGGTGAGTTTAATGCGGATACTGGGATCTTCCAAAATGTCCCCGAGCAGCCGCTGAATGTCCACCACGTGGTCGGAAGCGAAATATTTCTCAGTTCCCGGAATGAAGAACGAGCGGGTAGGGTCGTCGTTGATTTCGGCAAGCTTGCCTTTAATCTTTTCGGGGTCCAGAAAGTATAGAAGCAGCTTTACATAATAATCATACTCCTTCTTGCGCATGGTATCCAGATGCACGATGTCCTCGAAAAGCCAGTCCTGCGCCTTGCTGGGTACTACTTTGCCCAGGCCACGGTCGGGACTGTGGATCAGGAGCCTTTTGAGAGTGCCGGTTTCGGAGGATACACCGACGGGAAACCCGGATATCGGATTAATAGCCATAAATGAAGTGTTTGGAACGCTGGGGGCGCAAAGTAAATGTTTCTTCGGGAATTAAAAACCGGCCTTTCTTCAACCCGTTTATTCTCTGACCGTTTAAGGTATAAATATCTGCACCGCGGGAACATCCTGCTCCTTAAAAAGGTTGTACAAAATGAGTGTCCCGCAGTTTAAGACATTGACGCTCATTTTCATTTACGGCTAATGCGTATTACTTTTGCGGGAAATTACCACGAACTATCTTTTAAGTATAAATCAGTTATGCTCTCTATTAATGACTTGCGTGCCTCCATTGAAGGTAAGGAAATATTAAAAGGCATCAATCTGGAAGTCAAGCCGGGTGAAGTGCATGCGATTATGGGGCCCAATGGTTCCGGTAAGAGTACTTTGGCTTCGGTGTTGGCAGGAAGGGAAGAGTACGAGGTTACTGGCGGAAATGTAGTTTTTGATGGAAAAGATATCCTTGAAATGGCCCCTGAGGAAAGAGCCGCCGAAGGTATTTTCCTCGCATTCCAATATCCGGTGGAAATTCCGGGTGTTACGACCATCAACTTTCTGAAAACGGCTGTTAACGAAATCCGTAAATATAAAGGCGAAAGCCCGCTGGACGCTGCCCAGTTTCTGAAAATGGTGCGTGAAAAGGCGAAGCTGGTGAGTATGAACGACTCCCTGTTGAAACGCGCATTGAATGAAGGTTTCTCTGGCGGTGAGAAAAAACGTAATGAGGTGTTCCAGATGGCGGTGCTTGAACCGAAACTGGCGATTCTGGATGAAACAGATTCGGGCCTGGATATCGACGCACTTCGTATCGTGGCCGAGGGCGTGAACTCGCTTCGCTCTCCTGAACGCTCGACGATCGTCGTGACGCACTACCAGCGTCTGTTGGATTACATCGTGCCTGATTATGTACACGTATTGTACAAAGGCCGCATCGTGAAATCCGGACCGAAGGAGCTCGCCCTTGAACTGGAAGAAAAAGGTTACGATTGGATCAAAGCGGAAGTTGAAGCGGTTGGTTAAGTAAAAGGCGCATTGTCTGACAAAACTTAACCCCATACAGCACCATACCCCATTATCGATGAGTAACGAGACCATAGATTTAAAAACCAGACTGATCACTGATTTCCATGCCCGTGAGGCGGTGATGAATGGTGAGGCGTCTTCTGAATTTCACCAGAAAAAGCGCGCAGGACTGGCCCTTTTTGAGCAATTAGGCTTCCCGACGATCAAGCACGAGGAGTGGAAATATAGTAATGTAAGAGACCTGATCAGCGTTTCTTACGATTTCAATGCAGAAAGCTCCATCGGCCTTGCGGAATTGGAAGATCTCAAAGTTCCCAAGCAGGAGGCTAATATCCTGTACTTTGTGAATGGCCGCTACAATGCGGAACTATCGGCAATCATTTCACCAGTTGGCCAGATCACGATCAGTTCCTTGGCAGATGCCTACAAAAACGATCCCGCGAAAGTGGCGTCGTACTTCAACGAGCTTACCAAAGACGCCATCGATGCATTTACGGCATTGAATACCGCATTTGCGCAGGACGGCGTGTTTATCCATATTCCGGATAACCAGTCGGTGGAGCACCCGATTATTCTGCGCTTCGTGAGCGATGCGCGCGAGAAGAATGTGGGCAGCCAGCCGCGCAATATCATTTCGGTAGGTAAAAACGCGCATGTCAAGCTGGCTGAGGCGTTCCGTACATTGGGCGACCAGCGCTCGTTCACCAATTCGGTGACTGAAATTCATGTGGCAGAAGAGGCTAACGTACAATATTATAAAGTACAGAACGAGAGCGAGAATGCCTATCACATCGGTACCACGCAAGTGCGCATGCTCGACCGCTCGCATTTTTATGCAGGTACTGTAACGCTGAACGGCAAATTCACACGCAATAACCTGAACATCGTTCTGGACGGCGAGCATTGCGATGCGCATATGTACGGTTTGTACTTCCCGGATGGCACCCAGCACGTGGATAACCACACTGTTGCCGACCACCAGAAGCCAAATTCGGAAAGCAACGAGCTATATAAAGGTATTTTGCGCGATAAATCGAAAGGTGTTTTTAATGGAAAGATCTTCGTTCGCCCGGATGCACAGAAAACCAATGCATTCCAGTCTTGTAAGAACATTGTATTGTCGCCCGACGCGACGATGAACACCAAGCCGCAGCTGGAAATCTTTGCCGACGATGTGAAATGCTCGCACGGTACGACTACCGGGCAAATAGACGAGGAGGCATTGTTCTACATGCGTTCGCGCGGGATTTCGCAATCGGAAGCGATGTCGCTTTTGATGTTCGCATTCTGTGCCGACGTGGTTCAGCAGATCAAGATCGACTCGGTTCGCGAATACCTCGAAAACGTGATCACGCAGAAGCTGGCTTCGAAATAGCTTTTACGGGCCTTATGGCCCCGATTAATACATTTCCTGGTACCCAACCGCCATTTTTGGGGTTGGGTATTTTTCTTAAATGACGAATCACAATGAGCCACAATCTCAATATCGCATCCATCCGCAACGACTTCCCGATCCTGAACGAAGTCGTCAATGGCAAACAACTCGTCTATTTCGATAACGCTGCAACGACCCAGAAGCCTAGGTTGGTGTTGGACGCGCTGTCGGGTTACTATGAGCATTACAATGCCAATATACACCGCGGGATTCACCATCTGGCCGAAAAAGCGACATCGGCATTCGAGCAGTCGCGGAAGCGTTTGCAGGCGTTTTTGAACGCAGCATATCCGGAGGAAATCATTTTTACCTATGGTACAACCGACGGTATTAACCTGGTGGCATCGTCCTACGGCCGGAAATTTCTGAAAGAAGGCGACGAAATCATCATTTCAACCATGGAGCACCATTCCAACATCGTGCCCTGGCAAATGCTCTGCGAAGAGAAAGGCTGCATTCTGAAAGTGATTCCGATCAACGATCAGGGCGAGCTTTTGATGGACGAATATGAGAAGCTGCTCACGGAAAGAACCAAATTCGTTTCGGTCGTCCATGTCTCCAATGCATTGGGTACCATCAACCCGATCAAGGAGATTATCGCCAAAGCCCACGCGGTAGGTGCGAAAGTGCTTATCGACGGCGCGCAGGCGAGCTCACATATTGAAATTGACGTGCAGGACCTGGATTGCGACTTCTATTCGCTTTCCCTGCATAAAATATACGGGCCAACCGGCATGGGTATCCTTTACGGCAAGCGCGATTTGCTGAATGCGATGCCTCCGTACCGCGGGGGCGGGGAGATGATCAAAGAAGTGACTTTCGCCAAAACGACCTATAATGAGCTGCCTTACAAGTTCGAAGCCGGTACTCCTAACATCGCAGATGTGGTGGCTGCTAAGTTTGCATTGGACTATGTAGATACTTTGGGTAAGCCGAATATTGCAGCTTACGAGAACGAATTGTTAGCCTATGCCACCGAAGCAGTGAAAGAGATCGAAGGATTGCGCATTATTGGCCAGGCGAAGGACAAAGTAAGCGTGTTATCGTTTGTCATCGACGGCATTCACCACCAGGATATCGGCGTCTTGCTTGATCAGCAGGGCATCGCCGTTCGCACGGGTCACCACTGCACCCAGCCATTGATGAACCGCTTCGGCATTACCGGAACCTCACGTGCGTCGTTTGCTGTTTATAACACGACCGAGGAAATTGATAAGCTCATTCAGGGGCTGCATAAGGTGAAGCGGATGTTGGGATAATTTTTTAAATTACTGGCATTAATCCCTTTAAGACTATGTACACATTATGGAAGATAATTTGCAGGAAGCCAGAAGATACCTTGATAATGCAAAAGAATTACTCAGGGATAAGGCTAAGAAGGAGGGGAAATATTACCAGGATAAGAAGTATGTTAAGCTGGCTGGACATGCGGCATATTCCGGTGTCCTGATCGCATTAGATGTTCTTATCGGAGGAAAGAAGGGAAGGAAGAGTGCCGAATGGTATCAGGAGAATCTTCGTAAAATAGATCGAAAGGCCCTGGATGCATTTAATAGCATCTATAACATTCTGCACCTGTCGATGGCCTACGATGGTGAACGAAATGTAGTTGTCTCAAAAGAAGGATTGGAGGAAGCCGAAGAACTCATCAACTGGGTTGAAACCCGCACGGCAGCGGCTTAAAAAAAGAATTACACAATGACCATAAACGAAATACAGGACGAACTAATTTCGGATTTTGAATTGTTTGATGACTGGGAGAGTAAATACGAGTTCATTATCGATCTCGGAAAGCAGTTCCCGCCGTTGGAAGAGCAGTACAAAACCGAGGATAATATTATCAAAGGATGTCAGTCGCGGGTGTGGCTGAATGCTTACATGGATGGCGATCTTTTGAAATTTGAGGCGGATAGCGACGCAATTATCGTGCGCGGGCTGGTAAGCATGCTGGTGAAGGTGCTTTCGGGACACACTCCCGAGGAGATCGCCAAAGCCGATGTGTATTTTATGGAAAAAGTCGGTTTGCATCAGCATTTGGCACAAACCCGGTCCAACGGACTGGCGGCAATGCTCAAACAAATGAAAGCGTACGGCTTTGCTTTCCAAGCCAAATCAGTGAATGCATAACATTTAATATAGACCTTGCGATGTCAGAGGCAGATTTGAAAGAAGAAGTGATCCGCGCCATTAAAACGGTTTACGACCCGGAAATCCCGGTCGACGTTTATGAGCTGGGATTGATATATGATCTGAAAGTGTTTCCGATCAATAATGTATTTGTGTCGATGACGCTGACGTCGCCTTCCTGCCCTTCGGCAGGAACGCTTCCCGGGGAAGTGGAGCAGAAGATCCGCGAAGTGGAAGGCGTGAACGATGTGAGCGTGGAGCTGACCTTCGATCCGCCGTATTCGACCGAAATGATGTCAGAAGAGGCGAAACTTGAACTGGGGTTTATGTAAGACCTCGGCGGTCGGCTATCGGCCGTCGGCTCTTTTATGATAAACTTCGGTTATCAATATTTTAGAGCTGATAGCTGACTACCGAAAGCCGACAGCCGATGTAACACCAAAAGCCGACGGCCGATTGCCGAAAGCCGAAGTACAAAACAGTAACAACAACTTTTAAACATTAATATATATGTATCCACCACAATTAGTGGCTCCGATGAAAGCCGAACTGGTAAATGTCGGTTTTCAGGATCTGACAACCGCTGAGGAAGTCGATAACTTCATGCAAAATACCAAAGGAACTGCTTTGGTAGTGATCAATTCGGTATGTGGCTGTGCGGCAGGTGCTGCACGTCCGGGTGTACGGGCAGCGCTGGCCAGCAGTGACGTGAAGCCTGATCACCTGGCAACGGTATTTGCAGGAGCTGACCTGGAAGCTACCGCTAAAATGCGTGAGTACACTTTGCCTTATCCGCCATCTTCGCCAGCCGTAGCGCTGTTCAAAGACGGTGAACTGATCCACTTCGTGGAGCGTCACCACATCGAAGGCCGCTCGGCGCAGATGATCGCTGAACACCTGAAAATGGCTTTTGAAGAATTCTGCACAGAAGAGGCATAATTCGATTTTTTTCACCGACTTGACGGCTACTTTCGATTACATTTGAAAGTAGCCGTCTGTTTTCAATACCTGCCGATATGCGAGGACACCGTTTCACGAAATACATTCCGCCCGAGCAAGGGCCCAACAGCAAGTTCGATCAGTTGTTTGATATATTTCAACAGCTGCTGCTGATGACTTCGGGTGATGTTTCCGAGGCCATGTCGTGGCTGAGCCAGCTCGATCGCCAGTATAACCTTACCAACGATTCGTATGGCATCGGCGACTTTTTCGAAGACCTGAAAAAGAAAGGCTATGTGACCGAAGAAAAGCAGGAAGGCGAGGGCAGGCTTATTATGACGCCGAAGGCCGAGAAAAGCATTCGCAAGAGCGCACTAGACGAAATTTTCGGTAAGCTGAAAAGGTCAAAATCCGGCGGTAACCACCATACGCCTCACCTGGGCGCGGGCGACGAGCTCACCAGCGATATCCGCGATTTCCAGTTCGGCGATACGCTCGACCAGATTTCGATGACCGAATCCATCAAAAACGCGCAGGTCAATCACGGGATCGGTGACTTCATGCTGATGGAAAACGACCTGGAAGTAGTGGAGCGCGAGCAGAAAACTACTACTGCAACGGTGGTCATGATCGACATTAGCCATTCGATGATCCTTTATGGCGAGGACCGCATTACCCCTGCCAAAAAGGTAGCATTGGCATTGGCAGAACTGATCCGGACCAAATATCCCAAGGACTCACTCGATATTATCGTTTTTGGAAATGATGCCTGGCAAATCCAACTCAAAGACCTGCCGTACCTGGAAGTAGGGCCTTACCACACCAATACGGTAGCCGGTTTGGAGCTGGCCATGGACATTCTGCGCCGCAAAAAGACGCGCAACAAGCAGATATTCATGATCACCGACGGTAAGCCGACGTGCCTGAAAGAAGGTATCCGCTATTACAAAAACAGCTTTGGCCTGGACCGCAAGATCATCAATAAAACGCTCACATTAGCCGCGCAATGTCGCCGGCTCGACATTCCTGTAACGACATTTATGATCGCGACCGACCCCTACCTGAAACAATTCGTGCAGAATTTCACCCAGGTCAATAACGGCCGGGCCTATTACAGCAATTTGCAGGGGCTAGGGGGCTTTGTACTGGAAGATTTCCAGCGGAACAGACGAAAGAATGTCAAGTAACTGACGGGGTTGAAATTGTCATGTGTAGTCATTTATTGTCATGTGTAGTCAGATGTGGTCAAGTGTGGTCAGGTGTAGCCAAGTATTGTCAGGTGTAGGCATTGGAGAAATACTCTTTCTCACAACCCCTGACAATTTCTTGACAATACCTGACTACACTTGACTAATCCTGACCACACTTGACAACTCTTAACCAACGACGTTCATTACCTGGTGCTGCCAACTGAAATCATATTCGCGAACAGACGGTATGCGCCGGTTACGCCCGCCGGAAGCTCCCTGAAGAAGGAGAGGCCGGTGTAGATGTAGTGGCCCTTGCCGTATTGTGCGTAAAGCGTGCTGCCTTCGCGGGCAGGTTCGTCCTTATCGTGGGCTGAAAAAAGCGCCACGTAATTCTTCTTATCCCAATCCTGCGCGAAATAGAGCCCGCGCTCCTGGATCCAGCCATCGAAGTCCTTTTGGGTGATTTTATTGGGATGATTCAAAATGGGATTTTCCGGTTGCAGAAACTGCATTTCCGCATCCTCCTCGGTCACTCGCTCGCGCCCTAATTCAATATTGTAAGGGCCGATTTGCTTCACCTTCTGTCCGCCCGGGATGGTGTACTGAACGACCATCGTTCCGCCATTTTTGACATAATCCATCAGTTTTGCTTGATAATTGTTCAGATATGCCTCGGTGTTGTATGCACGCACGCCTACGACAATCGCATCGTATGCGTTCAGATCTTTCGCCAGACCGGCCTCGTTGAGCATGGTTACCTGGCAATCCATCTGCCGTAATGCGGTGGGAACGTCGTCGCCCGCACCGGCAATGTAGCCTATGTTTTTAGCCGTGATTTTAACATCGATTTTCGCCAGCTTGGCTGCTGACTCCGGAAATAGTGTCTGGCTCGGAATGTGCTGGTAGGCGATGGTTTTAACTGATTTATCATAATTCTTGCCATCCACAATTGCCACTGCTTTGATCACCGCTTCCTGGTCACCGGCCGGCGGCGTGACGACGAACGAGAAATACTGCTGCTGGTATTTGTTGGTCAGGTTGAATTCAACCGATTCTGGAACGGCTTTCCAGCCTGCCGGAATTTCGGGTTTCAGGGTACCTTTTACATTGTTGCGCTGCGCTTCCACAACGATATTCACCGTTTTGGCCTCCATGGAAGGGAATATGAAAACAGGTTCGGTAATGGTGGTCGTCACGAGCGGCCGGATTTCAAACGGCCGGTAAATCTCGCCTTCCGCCGGATCGACCGATTTGTAAACCCATGGCCTTTCATATACAAATTCCTGTCCGCCGATTTCGAATTTGTAGCTCGTTTTCGTTTCCGGCCTGTTTTCGGGGTAGCCGATATCCTGCTGGTTGTCGATCTGGAAGATGCCGCGTTCGATCGGCTTTTCGAGCCAGTAGGGCTGGCTGATTTTTAAGTTGGCTGGGAGTAATGTCTTTTTGGGAAATGTATTCATATCGTTACTTCCCAAAGCCAGGTTCAAAACGCTGTCGGCCGATTTACCCGTCCAACGCAGTGAAACCAGTTTCACAGGGTAATCCGACCGTTTTACGATGCCAATATTAATGCGCGCTTCATCGCCTGCAACTCCTGAAAAGTCATTCGGATTTGTTTCAAACCAAAGCCCGACGCATTGCTGGATCAGGTCTTTTACTTCCTCTTTTTTGGTTTTGACATAGATATTGTCCGTATCCAGTTTGTCCAGCTCTGCGTTGATTTTCAAAAGCTCCGGAACAGAGGCTGATGGTTTATTTACCGAATAATTCTTAATCGCAGCGACAATCAGCGCATGCACTTTCTCGCTTCCTTTCACCCGTTTCCAGCTCACATCAATACCGTCAAAAAGGCTCTTTTGAGCAGGTGTACCCACTTTATGAAGGAAGTAATCGACGCGATCGCCCCGCTGCGGGGCGCTTCCGAAACCCTGGCTGCGGTGCTGGCTGCGGCTCAATGCGGCTATTTCCGTATACGATTTGCCTAAAACCGGGTTATAGCCGCCGATTTCAATGGAAATGAACGGGTTCTTCTCGTCGCTCGGTGCTTTGTTGGTAAAGCCGGGCGTGAAAGTATTCCAAACCAAGCGTTTGGTTTGCCAGGTTTTGACAAATTTTAGCTGATCGGGATAGGCTTTTGGATCGGCGGCGAGATTGAAACCTTCTTCGGCCAGGTATGCCGAGGTCTGATGGTGACCATGACCCGCACGCGGATCGGGCGGGAAGCGGGTTATGATTACATCGGGCTGGAATTTACGGATCATCCATACCACATCTCCAAGCACTTTGTCCCGGTCCCAGAAGTTGAGCGTTTCATCCCGCGTTTTGGAAAAACCAAAGTCGTATGCCCTGGAAAAGAACTGCTGCGCGCCATCGACGCGGCGGGCTGCCAGCAATTCCTGTGTGCGGATCACGCCGATATTGTAGCCCTGCTCGGAGCCGATCAAGTTCTGGCCGCCATCGCCGCGGGTAAGCGAGAGATAGCCCGTGCGCACGAGCTGATCCTTGGATAAATAGGAGAGCATGAGCGTGTTCTCATCGTCGGGGTGGGCCGCAATGTGGAGCACAGAGCCCAACACATCGAGTTTTTTAATGTTTTGAAAGATTTCGCTGGACGACAGGGCGGGTGTCTGCGCGAAAAGCCGGGTGGCCAACAGTACAAGTACGAGCGTAAAGAAACGATGCATAACGGGTTAAGGTGGTTGATTTGGGCTGGTTAAAGGGTCCAGGTCAGTACATAATCCTCAAATGTATCAAATTGAATCTGTATCGCTTTCGACAGATTATCTTTTTGCAGATTAACTTCAAATCGGCCGTTTTGGTTGCCGGAAAACGCCGGAATGATGATATGTTTTTTCAGGTCGACGGAAGCATCGCCTGCGTACTTGAATACCGCTTCCTTGGCCGACCAGATCAAATGCATTTGCACATTATCTTCCAGATTGGCCCATTGCAGCTCCACATCATTTAAAAAGTAGAATGCGCCTTTTGAAATAGACGGCTTCAATTGCTGGATATCAACTCCGACCGGTGGACCCTCTCGCAGGTATACGCATACGTACTCGCCCGAATGCGACATGGAAATTTCAATTTCCGATCCAACAATGTGCGGCTTGCGTTCCTGGTCGTAGCCTATTACCGCATTAACCCCCAGCATTTGCTTCACCAACACCCTGCAAGCCAGCCATTCCAGTTTTCGTTTCTCTTTCGAAATGCCTTCCAGTACGGCCATTTCGGAAGCGGGTAGATTGAGCATGGCCAGCAAATCTTCCCACGGTTCCGCCATGCGCCAAAGCCCCAGTTTCGATACCGGTGAAATGGTTTTTATAGAAACGATACCCATTTATTGCTAATTTTGACATCAGATGCGGTGCCACAGTATGCGCCCGTCTGCTGATTTTATGTGGCCTAAAAACAAAGTCCTGCGTTCGGCGCTCAAAGCATTCTCCATCTTTCTTCTGATCATCGGAATACTATTCGGATTATTCATCTGGCGTATCCGTGTCCCGAAGCCGGAGCTTGAAAGTACTAAAACTGTCGAAAGTTACAAGCGTGAGAAAGTGGGCGAGAACCACTACCGGGTGGGTAACAACTGGTTACGGAAGAACGAGCACGGCATTTGGGAAATGTACCTGGAAGGCGCTCCGTATGAACGCGGGCTTATTTACGGCATCCTGGCCGAAGAGCTGATGGAAAAACAGGAGGTACATTTTGTGGGGCAGATCAAGGAGATGATCCCGAGCACAATGTTCCTGCAAGTGCTGAAAGGTTTTGTCGGTTGGTTCAACCGCGATATTTACAAATACATTCCTCTGGAAAACCAGCAGGAGATCTACGGTGTCTCTCAGTCATTTTCAGACCAGTTCAACTACATTGGTCCCAAATATTACCGGATTCTCAACTACCATGCCGCGCACGATATCGGCCACGCGCTTACCGACTTGAATATGGTAGGCTGCACGTCGTTCGCTGTCAACCATTCGCTTACCAAGGATTCTACGCTGCTCATTGCCCGTAATTTCGACTTTTATATGGGCGATGCATTTGCCGAGGATAAGCTCATTGTTTTCATGAACCCTGACAAGGGCTACAAATTTGCTTCCTACGCATGGGCGGGGCTTACGGGCGTGGTTTCGGGTATTAATGAGAAAGGCATCACGGTTACTTTAAATGCTTCCAAATCGGATATCCCATTTGCTGCGAAAGAGCCCATATCTATTCTGGCGAGGGAAATCCTGCAATATGCCGGCAGCATTGAAGAGGCCCGCAAAATCGCTTCGAAAAGCGAGACTTTCGTTTCCGAATCACTGTTGATCGGCTCAGCGGCGGACGATAAGGCGGTGATCATCGAAAAGTCGCCGCAGAAGATGGACGTGTACGATTCGGGTAAGGACGCGCTGGTTTGTGCAAACCACTACCAGAGCAATGCATTTATCAAGGATTCGGTGAATATCAACAATATCCGCGATACGGATTCGAAAGCACGTTTCGACAGGATGACGCAGCTCATGGACCGTTCGTATCCGATGGACGTTAACCAGGCTGCTGCCATTCTGCGTGACCAGAAGGGTGTCGATGACAAATTTATCGGTTATGGTAATTCCAAGTTACTGAATCAGCTCATCGCGCACCACGGGATTGTTTTCAAACCTGCCAGAAAGGAATTCTGGATTTCGGCGCCGCCTTACCAGCTAGGGGAGTTCGTCGGATATGATTTGAACCGCATTTTTGCGCAAAAAGGTCGTTTTCAATCGTTTGATTCGCTGGATATCGACCGCGATCCGTTCCTGGAATCGGCGGACTATAAAAAGTTTGAGGCATTTAAATCAGTGAGACAGAAAATCACTAAATATGTGATGCTGGATACGCCGCTTTCTTTGACGCCGCAGGACGAGAAGAATTTCATCGCGAATAATGCGCAGAGTTACCTTCCGTATTTTTTCCTGGGCGAGTACCATCAGAAGAAAGGTGATTTCAGCAAAGCGATCGGTTATTACGAGCAGGCTTTGAAACACGAAGTTTCGTCCTTGAACGAGGAGAAATCGATCCGGGAGCGGATAGCCGAAAGCAAGCTGGGCAAGCGTTAATGCCTGATTCAGATTTTCCATACCAACCTTTGATTGCCATGAGTCCCGAAACACAGCAGCCCGCATTGCAGCAGCTTTTGTTGCACGTGTCCAACTATTCGAACTACTATAAGCGCCTGTTTCTCGAGCAGAATATCAATGTCGACGAGATCAGAACAGTGGCCGACCTGGCGCGGCTGCCGTTTACGACCAAAGACGATCTCGCACAATATAACGACGACTTCCTGTGTGTGCCCAAAAGCCGCATTACCGATTTTGTGACTACTTCGGGCACGCTCAGCGACCCGGTGGCATTCTACCTGACCGATTCGGACGTGGAAAGGCTGGCGACCAACGAGTCAGAGTCATTCCGTTGCGCTGGTGGCACGGAAAACGATATTTACCAGCTGATGACGACCATCGACCGCCGTTTTATGGCCGGGCTTGCCTACTGGATGGGCGCGCGCAAAATGGGCGCGGGAATGATCCGCGTAGGGCCGGGGGCGCCATTTCTGCAATGGGAGTCGATCCAGCGGTTTTCGCCGACGGTAATCATCGCTATCCCTTCATTTATTCCCCGCCTGATCGACTACGCCGTAGCCAATGATATTGACTATGCCGCATCGAGCATTAAATCCATTATCTGCATTGGAGAACCGATCCGTAACCCGGATTTTTCTTTGAATGAACTGGGCAAGCGCATTACCTCGCAGTGGGATGTGAAACTGTATTCAACCTACGCTTCCACGGAGATGGGCGCTGCGTTTACCGAATGCGGTGAAGGCAAAGGCGGGCATTTGAACCCGGACCTGCTGATCCTGGAGGTGGTCGACGAGGAAGGCAATGCAGTGGAAAACGGCGAGCTTGGTGAGGTGGTCGTGACGACGCTGGGTGTGGAGGGTATGCCACTGCTGCGTTACAAAACCGGCGATCTTTGTAATGTCTATTATGAGCCTTGCGCGTGTGGGCGCACAAGCCCGCGCCTGGGTCCGGTGGTCGGGCGCAAGCAGCAGATGATCAAGTTCAAGGGTACGACCATATTCCCGCCGGCATTGTTTGACGTGCTGGATGCGGTGAAAGAAATCGATTTGTACCAGGTGGTCGTATCTAAAAACGAGTTCGGGAACGACGAGATTACCGTGGTGCTTCCGATGCAGTTGCAGACGTCCGCATTCAAGGAAACCATGCATTCGTTGTTCAAATCCAGGCTCCGCGTATCGCCCGCATTAACTTTCGTAACCGCTGAAGAACTAACTTTCCGGATCTACAAACAGGAGAAACGCAAACCTGAAAAATTGATCTATATTTGACCCCTCTGTTACCATTAAAGATAAAGTTACTACTATGAAAAAGTTCATTTATGCGTCAGCCATAGCGATTTCGTTCCTCGCAGGGGACGCAGCCCTCGCCCAGCGCGTCGATCTCCGTTCCGGTGATGTAAGCGTGTTGTCGGGCCAGAAAACCGTCAATGTAGAGTACGATTATTCGGAGTTTGGAGTAGGTAAATTCGCCACTGAGCAGGAGTACCTTGATAAAAAATCAGCCGAGTACAATGCTAAGGAAGCCGGTAAAGGCGATGCCTGGAAAAAGGCCTGGGTCGAAGACCGCAAGGCACGTTACGAGCCCAAGTTCGAGGAGTTGTTCAACAAAGGCATGGCAGACAAAGGTCTGACGGCTGTTACCGCCCGCCCGGACGCACAGTACACCCTCATTGTAAAAACCAAATTTGTGGAGCCCGGTTTCAACGTAGGTGTGATGCGCAAGAATGCCTATGTCGATTTTGAAATAGACCTGGTCGAATCAGCCAACAAATCCAATAAAGTTGCTGAAATTGGAATGAGAAATGTTCCGGGCGGCCAGTTCGGTGGTTTTGACTTCGATACCGGCGTCCGCATTGCTGAATCTTATGCGAAAGCAGGCAAGTCCCTGGCGGCATTTCTGGATAAAAAACTGAAATAAACTAACCGTTCCCAATTACTCAGAGTTATGAAAAAGTTATTACTGATCGCATTCGTGTTGTTCAATGCCGCTGTTGCCAAAGCGGATAACACCATGGCTGACCTCTTCGCTGGTAAAACCAAACTGGTTTTCCTGGGCCTTGATTTTACGCAAGCCAAATACATCGGTAAAGCAGGTTTCATGGACGCGCAGGCGATTCAGAACCAGCATATTGTAAGCTGGAACAACCTGATCGAGCTTGAACCTAAGAAATTTTCCCTGCAGAAAGCATTCAATCTGAAGGACGACCAGTATAAATCGAAAGTGGAGGATATGGTCGCGTTGAACAAATCAGTGAACGTAGAGAAGAACATTACCGACGACGAGTACAGCATCACCGAAGATCAGGTAAAAAAATCCGTTGCCAAATATTCGTTGAGCGAAAAGGATGGCGTTGGTATAGTTTATGTTGTGGAAAGCCTCAATAAAAACGCAGAGAAACTGGTGGCTTGGGTTACATTCATCGACCTGGCCACTAAGAAGGTGATCCACACCGAAAAAGTCGAAGGTAAGGCAGGGGGGTTCGGTTTCCGTAATTACTGGGCCGGCGGTGTTTACAAGATTAATCAGGAGATCGATAAGAGCCTTTACAAAAAGTGGAGCAAGTCGTTCAAGGCTTAAAAAGTGAATAGATTTGTTTATTTTTAGAGCTCAGATTAATTACCGATACCATATCATATCTTTTGTAAGCTGTGATCTGTTTACCTGAGTCTGGTGAACGTTCACAGCTTACTGTTTAAAAACCGTCAACCCCTTATCGTGCGCATAGCCAACTCGTTTTTCCTGGTGCTCCTATGTCTGCTGTTTACAAGCTGCGGTAAAATGCTCTACCGTTCGGCGGCAAAAGCTTTCACGAAAGGGGCCAAGGAAGCTCCCTATGATGCGATTATCGTTCCGGGTTTTCCCTACAATGGCGAGAAGTGGGACATGGTGCTGCAACTTCGCATTCACTGGGCCCACTATCTATATTCGAAAGGTTATACCAAAAATATCATCTTTTCGGGCGGCGCCGTGGCTACTCCTTATATCGAGGCCCGTGTAATGGTCAACTACGCCGAAGCGCTGGGCGTTCCCCGCGAGCATCTGTTTACCGAAGAAAAGGCAGAGCACAGCACGGAAAATGTATATTATTCCTACCGCCTTGCAAAAGACTTGGGCTTTTCGAAAATTGCGCTTTCCACCGATCCCATCCAGACGAGTTATATGAGAAAGTTCATCAAAAAGTATGAGCTTCCGATAGGCCTGCTGCCGACGGTGATCGATACGGTCAAAACTTTAAATGTATACGAGCCCAAGGCCGACCATAGCAATGCAATCATGAAGGAAGGCTTTGTGAAACTATCGGATAAGGAAGGTTTTTTCAAACGCTTCCGCGGTACGATGGGCAAGTACATTGTGTGGCATGAAGAGGATCTGAAAAAAGCAAAATACAGAAGGAGATACAAGGATCGGATGATACCCTCTTCCGAACAATCAGGGAACAATTAAAGCGTACAATGAAAAAAGAATTGTCGGCTATTGAAGCCAAGTATGAAGCACAGAAGATCGCGTTTGGCCCGATGTACTTCCAGTCGGTGGTCGCCCTCAGGGACCTGGGCATTTTGCAGTACGTCAGCGAAAACCGCAAGGGAGTAAGCATTGCCAACATTATCGAAAATGTGAATGTCTCGGAATACGGTGTGACCCTCTTGCTGGAAGCGGCGGAAATTCTGGGCGTGGTGGAAATAGAGAATGATGTTGTCAGGATCAGCAAAATAGGTTTCTTCCTTTTGAAGGACGAAATGACGCGCGTCAACATGAATTTCATGAAAGACGTGTGCTACCTGGGCGCGAGCCACATGACCGAAAGCATCGTCAACGGCAAGCCCGAAGGCCTTAAAGAGCTTGGTAACTGGCCGACGATCTACGAAGGACTCTCGATATTGCCCGAGCCCGCTAAAACTTCATGGTTCGAGTTCGACCATTATTATTCCGACAATGCATTTCCCGACGCGCTGAAAATCGTCTTCGCCAAAAAGCCTAAAATGCTTTTCGATATCGGCGGCAACACGGGGAAATGGTCGTTTGCATGCTGTGACCATGATGCGGATGTGAGGATTAAAATACTCGATCTGCCGGTGCAGCTCAATGTGGCGCGCGCGAACGCCGCCGAGCGCGGCCTGCTCGACCGGATCGATTTCCATGCGATCAACCTGCTGGATACCACGCAAAAAATACCGCAAGGAGCCGATGTGATTTGGATGAGCCAGTTTCTCGATTGCTTTTCAAAAGAACAGATCGTGGCGATATTGGAGAACGCCTTTCAGGCAGCTTCTGAAAACACCACCGTGTATATTCTGGAACCATTTTTTGATAACCAGAATTATCCTGCTGCACATTATAGCCTGGTGGCGACATCTTTGTATTTCACCATCATGGCCAATGGAAATAGCAAGATGTACAGGATCGGTGTGATGAAGGAGCTGGTATGCCAGGCTGGGTTTGAAGTTGTTAATACTTATCCGCTGATTGGCGACAGTTATCACACGATTCTGGAATGCAGGAAAAAGGCCTGATGCCCGATCGTTTTAGATCCCGAATGCGTAAATATCGATTGTTATGAAGCGAATGGTAGCGGTTTGCCTTGTTTTGCTTGCGGCTGTTACAGCCCATGCGCAGATCGACAAGGGAGTTTATTACAAAGCATTGTCCAGCGGAGAGGAAGCGTCCATCGATAAGGTACTCGCGAAGCTGGAAGGTGAAAAGTCGTCGTCAAAGGTGAATGCTTACAAAGGGGCATTGACGATGAAAAAGGCCGGTTTCGTAAAAGGGGTAGGAGGCAAGGTGAAGACCTTCAAAAAAGGGGCCAGTTTGCTCGAAGACGAGATCAAAAGCAATCCTGGCAATACCGAGTTCCGTTTCCTGCGCCTGGCGGTACAGGAGCATGCGCCCGGGATTTTGAAATATAATAAGGAAATAGATGCAGATAAACAGGCCGTCGTTTCGGGCTACGACAAGCTCGATACCGACCTTAAAAACGTCATCGCCGATTATGCGAAGGATTCGAAGGTGTTGAAAGAATCGGATCTCAAATAGGAATGCATTAACAGGATTTTTGCCGATCAATGAAAAATATACTAGTTGTAAACTACTCTCAGTCAGGTCAGTTGAATGAAATTATCGAACAGTTCCTGAAACCGTTCGAGCCTGAAACAGTAGAGCGATTAGAGATTTTCCCGGCCAAACCCTTTGTATTCCCCTGGACTTCAGACGAGTTTTTCGACAAAATGCCGGAATGCGTGCAAGAAGACCCGATCGAGCTCCAACCGCTTCATTTCGGTGCCGAGCGTTACGATTTAATCGTGTTGGGTTACCAGCCGTGGTTCCTGTCGCCGTCGCTGCCAATAACATCGTTGCTGCACGACCCCGGCTTTAAAGCCAGGGTCAGGGACACGCCCATCGTGACGGTGATAGGTGGGCGGAATATGTGGCTCAACTCGCAGGAAAGCATTAAGCAGCTGATCGCCGACGCGGGCGGGAAGCTGGTAGGGAATATTCCGCTGATGGACCGTGTTTCGAACCTTGTCAGCGCGGTAACCATTTTGCACTGGATGCTTACCGGCCGGAAAGACCGCAAGTGGGGCATTTTCCCCAAACCGGGCGTGAGCGATGAGGACATACAAGGCGCCTCCCGTTTCGGAGCGATCGTCAAAAAGGCATACGACAACCGGGAGTATGCCGGTTTACAGAAAGAAATCATGGCCACAGGCCTTATTAACATACCCACGGATATTCTGTTTATCGAGGGGCGGGCCAAGAAGCTGTTCAGGATCTGGGCAAAGTTGATCAAAACGAAGGGGACCACGCCTGAAAAGCGGAAAAGGCTGGTTGGTTTTTTCAAATATTACCTGCTCGTTGCGCTTTTTATGGTAGCGCCGGTGCTGGTCACGGTTTACCGGTTACTGATCGCCCCGTTCACCGCCAATGCGATTAAGAAGAAAAAAGAATACTTTTGTGGTGTAGAAACCAAATCATAATGTCAGAAGCATATATTACAAGGATTGCCAAGTTTTTACCGAATGAGTCCGTTTCCAATGAGGAAATGGAAGAATACTTAGGATACATCAACGGAAAACCTTCCAAATCAAAAGCCATTGTTTTGCGCAATAACGGTATTAAAAACCGGTATTATGCATTGCGCAAAGACGGAACGCCTACGCACACCAATGCGGAAATGGCGGCCCTTGCCATTAAAGACCTGTTCAGGAATAATCCGGGCGAGATCGGCCAGATGGATTTGCTAAGCTGCGCCACGTCCAGCCCCGACCAACTGATGCCTTCGCACGGCTCGATGGTACACGGTAACCTGCCCGAAGCGGCATCCATAGAAGTAGTATCGCCCTCGGGCGTTTGCTGCGCAGGGATGCATGCATTCAAATACGCGTACATGGCGGTGAAGCTGGGCGAAAAACAAAAAGCGGTTTCCTGTGCTTCGGAACGGCTTTCGACGGTGCTTCGCGCCGACCAGTTCGAAGACGAAGTGCAGCAGTTGGTAAAGCTCGAAAAGAACCCTTACCTCGCATTTGAAAAGGACTTTTTGCGCTGGATGCTCTCCGACGGTGCGGGTGCATTCCTCGTAGAGCCGACCCCGAATAAAGAAGGAATCTCCCTGAAAATCGATTGGATTGAAGGTTGCTCTTATGCCAACGAGATCGAGGCCTGTATGTATATGGGTGCCGAGAAGCTCGAAGACGGCACTTTGAAAAGCTATAAGGATTACACTGCCGAGGAAATCAAGGAGCAATCTATATTCAGTATCAAGCAGGATGTGAAGCTTTTAGGTGAAAAAATTGTTAAATTAGGTTTCGCCAAGCTCAAAGATATTCTGGTTAAAAAAGGAATAACTATGGACGATGTGAGCTATTTCCTGCCGCATTTGTCAAGCTATTTCTTCGAAAGCAAAATCGACGAATTTTTCAAAGAGAACGGTATGCCGGTGGCCAAAGAAAAATGGTACACCAACCTCGTCACCAAAGGCAATGTAGGCGCGGCCTCCATTTATATGATGCTCGAAGAGGTGTTCAACAGCGGGGCTTTGAAAAAGGGCGAGAAAATATTGCTGGCAGTGCCGGAAAGTTCGCGCTTTTCGTACATGTTCTGCCTGCTCACTGTGTGCTGAAACCATACAAAAGCTGCCCATACCATGAAAAAGGAAGACCTGCCGCAAGACCCCGGCGCGCTCGACAAATTTACCCGGGAAGTATGCTACGTCAAAAATGAGGACGGTAAGTACGAAACCGCGTTGAGTAAAGGATGGGATGTGAAAAAACAGGCGCTCGACAGCGCGTGGGAAGAGGTGAACGAGCGGGTGGAAGAGGCGCGCAGGGCAGTAGCCAACGGTGAAAAAAGCCCGGTATACTATTTTATGGAACTTCGCCTGATGGATTTGCCGGTTCTGTCGGGTTACACGGGGATCTTCCCCTTTTTTATCAAACGGCATTTCAAACCATCCGTTTTTAAAGGTCTCAGCGAGCGAAAACTGGAAAAATATGCCAGGGCTTTCGATATCACTGTGGACGAGTTGAAAAATTTTAAAGGTTGAACCAGTGAATATTGACAGTCAAACGGATGAGTTCCATCACGTCCAGACAGCTCATTGCGAAAACGGGGTTACCACGGCATTGCTGAGGTATCATGGCCTGGATTTCATGACCGAGCCGTTGGCGTTCGGTATGGGCTCGGGCTTGTTTTATATACAAATACCTTTCCTGACGGTCAATAACGGCCCGGCCATCTCATTTCGAACCATGCCCGGGGCGATCTTCAAACGCACCTGCAAGTCGCTTGGCGTAGAGGTAACCCGCAAGAAATTCTCAAATCCTGCGGCGGCCGAGGCGTTTCTGGATAAGAAAGTAAAGGAAGGCGTGCCGGTTGGCTGTCAGGTGGGCGTTTTTCACCTGACTTACTTTCCTAAAGAATACCGCTTCCATTTCAACGCACATAACCTCATTGTTTTCGGCGAAGAAAATGGCCGCTACCTGGTCAGCGACCCGGTTATGGAAGATGTGACCTCTCTTTCCAAAGAAGAACTCTCGCGTGTACGTTTTGCGCAGGGCCCGCTCGCGCCCAAGGGACATATTTACTTTCCGGAGAAAATAAAACCCATTACCCAGGACATGATCCGCAAAGGCATCGTGACCGGGATTCGCCGTAATGTGCGGGATATGCTGAGCATTCCCGGCAATTTCGCGGGGGTGAACGGGATCAGGCACACTTCCAACCACGTCCGTAAATGGCGCGACAAGCTCGGTTTACGTAAAGCGAGCCTTTACTTAGGCCAGATCGTACGCATGCAGGAGGAAATCGGTACAGGCGGCGGAGGCTTTCGTTTCCTTTACGGTGCATTCCTGGAAGAGGCCGCAGCCTACTTGCAGGACGACCGCGTGGCCAATGTTTCGGAAGATTTTACCAAGGCCGGCGATATGTGGCGTGCAAGTGCCATTAAAATGGCGGGCGTGTACAAAGGCCGCCTGACCGAACAGAAAGACTTCGAAGAAATTGCCGATATGATGCTGGAAATCCGTCTGGTGGAGAAGGAGGCATTTCAGAAGCTTTCCAGTCTGAAACTGGGTAAATAGTGCGGATGGGTATGGCGGGTCAGGTGTGTATTGCGATCAGGGGCGTGTATAAGCGTTATAAATCCGCCCAGGAGGATAGCTTGTCCGACGTTTCGCTGGACATCATGCAATCGGACGTATTTGGTTTACTGGGCCCGAATGGAGCCGGTAAGACGACGCTGATCTCCATTCTTTGTGGCATTATCCCCGTTTCCTCCGGCCAAGTGCAGTTTCTAAACAACGGCAGGCCATATTCCGATGCTGAGAGAAAGAGCAGGATCGGTTTCGTGCCTCAGGAATATGCATTTTACCAGGAACTGACCCCGCGCCAGAACCTCGATTACTTCGGCGCAATGTATAATCTTCCCAAAAGGAAACTGGAAGTGCGCCGCGAGCATTTGCTGCAAGTATTAGGCCTTGAAAAAGCGGCCGATAAGAAGGTCGGGACATTCTCTGGCGGCATGAAACGGCGTGTGAACCTGGCGATCGGCATTTTTCATGAGCCGGATATCCTTTTTCTCGACGAGCCGACGGTAGGTGTGGACGTGCAGAGCCGGAATGCGATTATCCGTTATTTACAGCAGATCAACCACGCTGGGACGACCATCATCTATACTTCGCACCATATGTCGGAAGCAGAAGAGTTTTGCAAGAATATCGCGCTGATCGACCATGGAAAGGTCATTGCGACAGGAGGCTTGCAGCATTTGAAAACCGCGCACGAGGTACCCAACCTGCAAACATTGTTCATTAATCTGACTGGCGAGGCATACCGCGATTAAAGCCTATGTTTAAGTTATACGCATCATTACGCAAAGAACTGCTACTGCTTATCAATGACAAGGTAGGGCTGGCTTTGATGTTTCTGATGCCTTTACTGCTCGTTTTTATCATCACCATCATTCAGGATAGTGCTTATAAAATGGTGAATGAGAACCAGATTCCGCTTCTGGTGGTCAACCATGACGATGGCAAAGAGGGAAAGAAACTGGTCGAGTTGCTGACAAAATCCGGGCTGTTCAAGATCGATTCGCAGGATGCGATCCCGCAGGAATCGTTGAAGTCGGAATTATTGTCCAGGGGGAAAATGATCGCATTGTACATTCCTGCTACGTTTTCGGCCGGGCTAGAAAGCAATGCGGAAGATGTAAGTACCATTTTGATGGACGATCTGGGCCTTGAACGCGACACGACGGCCCGGGAGAAGGTGTCAATGCCCAGGCTTTCCTTTTATAACGACCCGGTTTTGCAGGAAAATTACAGCTACTCGGTCATGAGCGTGATCCAGTCCTATATGAGCGTGATCGAAAACTCGCTGATGATCGACCGCATGTATGCCAACATGGATATTGCCGAAAGATCTGCTAAGCTGAAAGATAAGATGATTTCCAACCGCGTGGGCATCGACCAGATCGTCGCGCGTAACAATAATTCCACTGCCATTCCCAATTCCACCCAGCATAATGTGCCTGCCTGGACCATTTTTGCCATGTTTTTCATGGTAGTCTCTTTGGGCAGTAACATTGTGAAAGAGCGCATTAACGGCAGTTTTCTCAGGTTGAAAACCATGCCGACTACATTCATGGTGGTGATGTTTAGTAAAATGGCCATTTACGTGATCGTAGCCGCATTGCAGGTCGCGCTCACATTCTCCATGGGCGTATGGATTTTACCCAAATTAGGTTTGCCCAAACTCAGCGTGCCGGATAATATTATCGCGACTATCGCGGTGATTTTCATCAGCAGTATGGCGGCCGTGAGTTACGCTTTAATGATCGGAGCATTTGCCAGAACCGAGCAGCAGGCTAATGGGTTTGGCGCCATATCTATTATAATTTTCGGGGCGATAGGAGGGATACTGGTGCCAAGGTTCGTGATGCCGGGTTTCATGCAGTTTTTCAGCAACTTTTCACCGTTGCACTGGTGCCTGGAAGGCTTTTATGTATTGTTTCTCAAAGGCGGCAGCTGGCAGGACCTGCGGACGGTGTTCGCTTTTCTGGGCATTTTTATAGTGTTTTGCCAATTGGGCACATATTTTAAGCTGCGGTTAGAAAGAATTATTTAAGTTTGAAATTCCCCGGGCCGGTTCGCAGGCTGTAACCGGTGATTACTAGAAGAGATTAACAAATCAATATGGACATAGAAAGCTTGAAGCCCATTCTGAAAGGGCAAATTGTACAATACCTGAACCTGCTCGACATCAATCCTGCCGATATCAAAGACGACGAACCGCTTTTTGGCGGCGATCTGGGCCTGGACTCGATCGACTCTCTCGAGCTGGTGGTGCTGCTCGAAAGAGAATATGGTATCAAAATCAATAACCCGGCCGAGGGGCGCAAGATCCTGGTCGATGTAAACCACATGGCCGAGTATATTCTCGCGCACACAAAAGCCGCTTAATTTTCAATGGGAAGGGTGTTGGTGACTGGTATGGGCATGATTTCGGCCATTGGCAACAATGTAGCGGAGAATCATGAGAGCTTGCGCGGTGGGCGTTCGGGGATCGGTAAGGTTGCTTTTTTCGAATCCTTGTACGCTTCACAGCTGCCTTTTGGCGAGGTCAAGCTCAGCAACGGGGAGCTCAAAACATTACAGCAACTCGAAACTTCTAACGGTTACACGCGCACGTGCCTGCTGGCCGACAAAGCTTTCAGCGAAGCTATTGCCGATGCCGCATTGACGCCGGGACAGCTTTCTTCGCTTGACACGGCATTGATTTCCGCCAGTACCGTAGGCGGCATGTGCCTCACCGACCAGCTTTACGAGGATGCCAACCATAAATCGGAAGGCTCTGAATACCTGGAATCTTACGGATGCTCGGCACATACGCTGAAGCTCATCAAACGGTACCGTATCAAAGGTTTTACCGATACCATTAACACGGCCTGTTCCTCGTCCGCCAATGCGATTATGCTAGGCGCGCGGCTGATCCGTTCGGGCAGGGTGAAGAGGGCGATCGTAGGCGGCGTGGATAGTCTGGCCAAATACACGGTCAACGGTTTCAATGCATTAAAAATATTGTCTGAATCGCCTTGTAAGCCATTCGATGTGAACCGCGACGGCCTGAACCTGGGCGAAGGTGCAGCTTATCTGGTACTGGAAGCCGAAGAACTGGCGGCAGGGAAGAAGGCATATGCGGAAGTGGCAGGTTTCGGTAATGCGAATGATGCGCATCATCCTTCGGCAATGTCTGATGAAGCGACCGGAGCGATCCGCTGCATGCACGAAGCGATACGGTCGGCGGGGATTGCTCCTTCTCAAATTGGGTACGTTAATGCCCATGGAACCGGTACACAGAACAACGATCAGGTCGAATTCTTCGGAATGGGGGCGCTGTTTGACCCAATGCCCCCTTACAGCTCCACGAAATCATTTACAGGGCATACGCTGGGTGCAGCGGGTGCAGTTGAGGCTATTTTCAGCATTTTGAGTATTATCCATTCGGAATTGTTTCCAAGTTTGAATGTCAGTGAGCCTATTAGTGGTACGAACACTGCGCCTGTTTCTGCATGGAAAGGCAACTACAATTTGAATTACGTACTTTCAAACTCCTTCGGTTTTGGGGGTAATTGCACTTCGCTGGTTTTTGCGGGTGTAAACTAGATATTGGCATTTATAAGCCAAACAGGTAGCCCTGAATAATTTTTTCGTGCGGGGATCTTATCAATTATTAATCCACTTAATAGACCTGAAACAGACGACGGCCGTGACGTTACACAGCCCATTTATTTAAGCTTGACATTAAATCCCGATCGGGTATAAAATAATTAACAAAAATAAGTTTTGTACCCGATATGGTATAATATCTCAATATTTATTATTTTTATATCATAAAGGGTATAAAATGTCTAATTTCTCAATATTTCTGAAAGAAAGGCGAAAGGCTGTCGGATTGACGCAAGAGGAGCTCGCTTCCAAAGCCGGAGTTGGTTTACGCTTTATCCGTGATTTAGAACAAGGTAAGAAAACACTTCGGTTGGATAAGGTTAACCAAGTACTGTCATTATTTGGTAAAGAAGTAGGGGTGGTTGATTTCAACTCTTAAAGTCATGGTCAAGCAAGCGTACGTTTATTACAGGGAAAGCCTGGCAGGTTACCTTGAAGAAACAGACGAAGGTTATACGTTTACCTACGACGAGGATTATCTTGAGTCCGATCACGCTATGAACTTTTCCTTGACTCATAATACGGATCACACTATTTCTCTTTCACCAGCTTATGACCTGGTTAATGTAAATCTGGTATTTCCAGATGACGCAGACGAGTTGGCGCTCACTTTGAATGGCAGAAAGAGAAAAATCGCTAAAGCAGATTTTGACAATTTCGCCACGGGGCTCAACTTGCCGGAAAGGGCGGTTCTTAATATTTACGCGAAGTTTGCGGGTGCGGGCGGGAAAGTGAAGGAAGTGATAGAGTCTTCGTTCCTGCCGCAGGATTGGAAGAAGCGATACGTAGAAATTTGGGATAAAAAGCTGCGTATTTTGCTTTGACGTGATCTTGAGGTATGGATCATAGCCTATTGGCAGGGATTCCTGAGGAATGATCAACTTTCCTGTATCAGCATGGTCAAAATCTCCTGTGCGGCCACTGAAATGACTGTTCCCGGACCGAAAATTCCCTTCACGCCTGCATCGTACAGAAACTGGTAGTCCCGCGCGGGAATCACGCCGCCGGCAATGACCATAATATCGCCCCTTCCCAGCTTATTTAATTCGCTGATCAACTCGGGGATAAGCGTTTTGTGCCCCGCAGCAAGGCTCGATGCACCTATGACATGCACATCGTTTTCAATGGCCTGCTTGGCCACTTCCTGGGGTGTCTGAAACAACGGGGCAATGTCGACGTCGAAACCTAAGTCGGCGAAACTGGTCGCGATTACTTTTGCGCCCCGGTCGTGGCCATCCTGACCCATTTTGACAACCATGATGCGTGGCCTGCGGCCTTCCAGTTTGGCAAATTCGTCGGACATTGCACGCGTGCGCCGGAAGTTCTCATCATCCGAAACTTCCGCCCTGTAAATACCCGAAACGGGCCGGATCGTGGATTGGTATCTGCCGAACTGCTTCTCCATAGCCTCTGAAATTTCTCCTAATGTAGCTCTTTTGCGCGCTGCATCGACAGCGAGTGCCAGGAGATTTGAAGGCATATCTTTCCCGCCGGTTTCCCTGCAAGCCTGTGTAATGCGGTCGAGTGCATGGCGTACCTTGGTTTCGTTCCGGTTTGCACGAATAGCTTCAAGCTGCGCGATTTGCGCATTTCTGACCGCCTGATTATCAATTTCAAGGATTTCAAAAGATTGCTTCTGGTCGGTTTTGTACCGGTTAACCCCCACTATTACGTCCTTACCCGCGTCGATTCGTGCCTGTTTTCGGGCGGCAGCCTCTTCGATGCGCATTTTGGGCAAGCCGGTTTCAATGGCCTTGGTCATGCCGCCCAATGCTTCCACTTCCTCAATTAGTGCCCATGCCTTTTCTGCGAGTTGCATGGTCAGGTACTCTACGTAGTAAGATCCGCCCCACGGGTCCACAGCCTTGCAGAGGTCGGTCTCGTTTTGAATAAAAAGCTGTGTGTCCCGCGCAATGCGGGCCGAGAAATCGGTGGGTAATGCAATGGCCTCGTCAAACGAATTGGTGTGCAGCGACTGTGTGTGGCCCATGACCGCCGCCATGGCTTCGATGGTCGTGCGGGTGATGTTGTTGAACGGCTCCTGCTCGGTGAGGCTGTAACCGCTCGTCTGACAATGTGTGCGAAGCATGAGCGATTTTTCGTTCTGCGGGTTGAACTGCTTTACAATCTTGGCCCAAAGCATTCGCCCGGCCCGCATTTTGGCAATTTCCATAAAGTGGTTCATGCCAATTCCCCAGAAGAACGACAGGCGCGGCGCAAAATCATCGATGGGAATGCCGGCCGCCAGGCCTGTACGGATGTATTCGAGCCCATCCGCGAGCGTGTAGGCGAGTTCGATGTGCGCGGGCGCGCCCGCCTCATGCATGTGGTAGCCGCTGATACTGATCGAGTTGAAACGCGGCATATACTGCGAGGCATAGGCGAAAATATCGCCCACAATGCGCATGGATGGTCCTGGTGGGTAAATGTAGGTGTTGCGGACCATAAACTCTTTCAGAATGTCGTTCTGGATCGTCCCGGTAAGTTGATCCGGCCGAACGCCCTGTTCTTCGGCAGCGACGATAAAAAAGGCCATTACAGGTATCACCGCGCCGTTCATCGTCATTGACACCGACATCTGATCCAGCGGGATCTGATCGAACAGTATTTTCATGTCCTCTACTGAATCGATGGCCACGCCGGCCTTGCCCACATCACCGGTCACACGGGGGTGGTTGGAGTCGTAGCCGCGGTGCGTTGCCAGATCAAACGCTACCGACAAACCTTTTTGCCCGGCCGCCAGGTTCCGGCGGTAGAATGCATTGGATTCAGATGCAGTCGAGAAACCTGCATATTGCCGGATTGTCCAGGGGCGCTCGAGGTACATACTGGCATAAGGTCCGCGAAGAAATGGGGGTGTACCCGCACCGAATGCGAGGTGTTGCGCGCTTGCGAGGTCGCTTTCAGTGAATTTGGTTTTGACTGAAATGCCTTCGGCGGTTTGGAATATTGCCGGTTGGCTGCTGTGCTGGTTGTGATTTTGGATGTTATCAGAAATATTGCTGAAAATGTCGATATCTGTCGTTTTCAGGAAACGTCCCCAGGCTGCATTCGCCAGTTTCAATGTCATGTCTTCCAGCGCGAATGCTCCCGCCGCCGGATCAGCTACTTTGGTAAAATGGCTTTCGTGTTCCAGGATGTACGATACATGCGTAGCCAATCGCTGAGCCATCGCATTATCCGCACTATCGAACGGGAGCACGGTGAGCGCATCGCAGCCGCCTATTACTGCGCTCATAGCCTCAGCAGCAGCTCTTACGAGATTGGTATAGTCCGGCTCATTGTTTTTGTAATTGGTGAACGTCGTCGCTTGAATGAAGGGTATACTTTGTGTTTCCGGCAACCCGAATGCGCGCGCTGTTTTTTTTAACAGGTACCTTAACGCCCTCAATTTGGCAATTTCAGTAAGGTATTGAGGACCAATCGAAACCGAGAACGTGGTTTGATTGAATAAGAGATCAGGCGATTGGCTATTGGAATACTCACCCGAAAAAGAAGCCAGGGCTGATGCTAGTTGTGTTACCGGGTCCGGGCCTTCCAGTTCGACCTGGAACGGCCGGGATTCGCTTAGAGGCTCTGCATTCACATTAATCCATCCAGCAGTTGACTTTTGGGCATTCTGAATTTTAAGAACTGCTTCCCAGTCGAGCTCTGCGGCAGTAACATAGGGTTTGAAATGCAAACCAGGGGCAACTTCCCACGCGTCCAGCAACCCGGCGCGCCCCTTCACCTCTTTCGCTACGAGCTTTTCCCAAGTGCTTTTGTCCGACGGGAGAAATTCAGAAAAGAGGTTTGCTGACATGGGCTGATGGATTGATGAATGGTGTACGGAAAAGTGCTATTAGCAAAACTACAAATTTTGGGACGCAAATACGGGCGTTGAAATATCAAAACCGCTCCTGTAACCTTCTGGACACGATTACGCTCCCAATTTTAGTTTCGGGTTTGCAGATACACTTTGTGACGATTAAATTGAATATCCGTTTCATCTGGAGAGATCAGGTATTTTTATATCTTTGCCGTCCTTTTGAACTATGATACTCAGAGTTTGGTAAATTATACATTGGAAAGAATCAGCACAAATAGAGAGGTAGACCAGGTTTGGGATGCTTGCCTGAGGATTATTCAGCAGCACATTCCCGAGCAGAGTTTTAAGACGTGGTTTGAACCCATTCGTCCTCTAAAGCTCTATGGCAAAGTACTTACCGTGCAGGTTCCCAGCCAGTTTTTCTACGAATGGCTGGAAGATAATTATGTCAATCTGTTGAGAAAGGCGCTGGATTACGCCATAGGCCGCGACGGTTTATTGGAATATTCCATTATTGTCGACACCGGTAACGAGAAGCACCAGCCGTTGACGATGAACGTCTCAACCCAGAAATCTCCAAATTATTCCAAGCCGGATAACTTTTCGACCGACCCGCGCATGGGGGCGAGTGTGAAGGAGAAAGATCAGGATTCACTGACGCTCGATACGTATTTGAACCCCAATTATTCGTTTGATAACTTCATCGAGGGAGATTGTAACAGGCTTGCCCGCTCGGCAGGTTTTGCGGTGGCGCAGCGTCCGGGACTCACGTCGTTCAACCCGCTGATGATGTACGGCGGGGTAGGATTGGGTAAGACGCACCTGGTGCAGGCGATCGGAAACTACATTACCAACCATTACGAAAACAAACTGGTACTTTACGTTTCTTCGGAGAAATTTACCAACCAGTTCATCAACTCGATCCGTAATAACACCCTGCAGGAATTCACGGATTTTTACATGAAAGTGGATGTGCTTGCGATCGACGACGTGCAGTTTTTGTCGGGCAAGGAAAAAACGCAGGATACTTTCTTCCACATTTTCAACCACCTGCACCAGCTCGGCAAGCAGATTATCATGACCAGCGACCGCCCGCCGCGTGAGCTACAAGGGTTGCAGGACCGTTTGCTATCCCGCTTCAAATGGGGCCTTACGGCCGATTTGCAGGCACCGGATTTCGAAACGCGTATAGCAATCATCCAGAAAAAGATCCAGTCGGAAGGCATTTCGATCGACTATGATGTGATCGAGTACATTGCGCACAGTGTGAATTCTAACGTAAGGGAGCTGGAAGGCGTGATCGTCTCGCTGATGGCGCAGGCCTCGCTTACCCGCCGCAATATCGATGTGGAACTGGCCAAGAATACGCTTCGTAACATCGTTATGAATGAGGATAAGGAGGTGACGATCGATACGATTCAGGAAATCATAGCCGATTACTTTCAGGTTTCCATTGCCGATTTGAAAAGCAAGAGCCGTAAAAAGGAGGTCGTCTACCCACGACAGCTGGCGATGTATTTGGCGAAAGAATACACCGACCTGCCGCTCAAATCCATTGGTTACCATTTCGGCGGCCGTGACCACAGTACGGTAATACACTCCATCCAGAGTATTAACCTGCTCATGGACGAGACACCCGACGTGGAAGAAACTTTGCAGAAGCTTCGTAGTTACTTTAAATAGGTTTTGACGTATCAATGTTCAGGAAAACTTCTGAACAACATGATGCCAAAGCCTATTCTTCTTTCCCGGGAGGAGATCGATGCTCCAATCTGGGATGACCACATTCAACATAGCCGGCAATGCGTGGTTTACGCATTGAGCTGGTACCTCGATATTGTGTGCGAGCAATGGGAGGCGCTCGTATGGCCTTCTGCCAATGATTTTTCGGTTATAATGCCGCTGCCTGTCCGACGGAGATTTGGCCGGCGCATTCTATATCAGCCTTTGTTCTGCCAGTATCTGGGTATTTTTTCAAAACATGATCTGACTACGGCGCTATGCGAGGCATTCCTCGAAGCTTTGGAAGGGCGTTTTCCTTACATTTCCAGTTATGCATTCAATCCGGAAAACTTTGCGGTAATCGAAAGCCTGTGGCTGAATGGCTTTGAAATGGAGGTATTGCAAACACATTGGCTGCATTTGGATCAACCCTACGCCGAGCTTTATACCGGCTATTCTAAAGATCGGAGAGCAAATGTGAAACGTGGGCGACGAATGGAATGGGAAACCGTTGAATCAGACGATTTTGAGCCGCTATTAGCGCTATTTGCTGCAAACCATGCACCGGGCATAGGCAAAATCAAAGCCGACGCTTACCAAACATTAAAAAAGGTCGGTGTGGAGCTCATCAAAAATGCCAGCGGGCGCCTCACGTACGCGCGCTCGGGCACACGCGTGCATGCAGGGGTAGTGCTCGCACACTATCGCGGGCGAACGGTCTACCTCTTTAATGCAGCGGACCATGCAGGTCGGAAAGGAAATGCAAGGGCACTAATGCTGGACGCTTACTTTCGCGATAATGCAGGTACGGAGCTGGTCTTTGACTTTGAAAGTCCGGCGAAAGAATCGATTGCAGGATATTATGCAGGCTTTGGCGCTATTGAAATGCCCTTTTACTGCATTAAGAGAAATGCATTGCCTTTCCCACTCAGGCAAATACAAGAGCTTCGGAAATGGCTTCTGGTCAAAACCAGTTGATGTCTTTGCGGAGGCCTTTGTAGGACTTTAAATCCATTTCCAAAGAGCCGATTTTAAGATCGACCTCGGCTTTCAACGGAATCTTATTCGAATCGTCGGACACCCAGAGCGCCATAGGCTCCTCGCCTTTGAAGAACTTGTTAGCCGGGATTTGCGGTGAAAGGCGCAGTACCTTGCTTTTGCCAAACTTGGTTTTAATCACATCTCTGCCTACATAGCGGACACGGAGCTTGTACACCTCGCCGTCAAAGAAAGTAGGTACTTCGATGATCTCGCCCTCGCGAACCTTGTCGAAATTGATGGTACGAAGGAAAAAATAGCCGCTGATGATGTCGTGAATGTTGTTGGGCACATTGTAGGTCTTGCTCTCGTCCTTCACGTTGGACACCGCCTGGTCTTTGCTGTGATTGAAGAAAACGGTCTCTTCCTTGCGGTATTTGTTTTCCTGGATTTGCCGTTCGAACATGTGAGGGAGAATGGCGGTGGTGTCTATGTATGAACGCCACGTGTCGCGCACGCGGGAAATCAGGTCGAATGCACCCACTGTGCGCCCAATGACATTGACCCGGTAGCAAGGCCGGTTGTTGATCATCGAAACCGCCTTGCCCACCTCCACTTTGGCTTCGGCGGCATTGATAAAGCCGTAATGCACGCGGTACTCGACCCTCTCGCCGGTACCGAAGCTCTTGTTATGAACCACACGGTCCATTTCGGCGCTCTCCTCATACTGGCGGAACGAGAACAGCAATGCAAATGTCGCTATGGCTAATAATAGTACGTACGATCTTTTCATGCTCATGATAACATTACAGGGAAGGGTATTTGCCCTTTAAATGGTTCAGGTATTTTTTCAAATCCCCTCCAAACTTCTTTTCAAATTCCTGCCTGAAACTGTCCTGTTTCGACTTATAGGTCAGGTAGCTGATAAAGTAAGCATTATTGGGAAGTTTTCCGTCGGGCCAGCGGCTTTTGTTTGTTAACGTGCGCTTGCCGGAAAGAAGTGTATCCGTATCGCTGACGATATCAGTGATCAATTTCATTTTCAATGAGTCCTTTTCAGCGCTCGGCGTTGGATCCGTTCCAAATGTTTTATAAAGACTGTCCAAACGGCCCGCACCCCTAAGCATATGCCGTGAATAGGCATCATTATACCGTTTGGAATATTCGTACTGGCGCATTTGTTCCGAATCCGCGCCGTATTTGTATTTCAAAAAACGGATAGTGCCCTGATCACCTACAAAACTGGCCAGGTTTTCATTGAGTTCCAGGTTGTTTTTCACAAAAAGCGTACCATGTGTAAGCTCATGCAAGATCAGATTGGTCAGGCTGCCAACGCGGCGGAGGAGCATGCTGGAAAGGATGGGGTCTTTCAGATAACCGAGCGTCGACCAGGCTGAAACTTCGCCAATATCGGTATCTAATCCATTGTCGATCAGGATCTTTTCCTCGGCAGCAGCACGGGTCGAATCGAAATAGCCTTTGTAGGGGAACGTACCGACGATCGGGAAATGCCATTGATACGGTTCTATTTTATAGCGTTGAGAGGCCGTAATGAGCCATATCAGCGGCCGGCCGTGTTGATTATAGAACGTCGTGTAATTATCAGAAGGCGTAAGCCCCAGCGAGTCCACACCGAATTGCTTGATCTCCCGAATGAGGCGGATCCTCGCCTTGAGTGAATCCGGAAACGTTTTATCGGCCAGGACCTCATCGACCTGCTGCACGTGCATCAATATGCCAATTTGTCCTTTGGCCTGTAAAAAAGCGTATGTAAGCACATCTCTCTGCCAAATGCCGAGCAAAACCGCCACAGCCAGCAGGGCAAGCAATATTTTCCTGATCACAATTTCAATGTTAAAATGATTACGGTAGGCCGTGGTACGGCCTACGCGGAGCCGCCACCGGAAATGGCTTGCCGGGGCACGCGGTTATTGTTTGCAAAAATAGCCAATTGGCAGACATTTAAAGACCGGGAGTCCGGCTTCTTCACCGTTTGATAATCTGTTATCTCCACTTGCATATCGCCATTTTTATTCTATCCCTACAAACGCTGTAAAATGCGAAAATTTCGGGAAAAATTAAGTTTTAAGGCAAAACTCGGGTTGTTGTTTTAGTGGGAATTAGCTATTTTTACAAAACAATAAAGACCCATTTACGAGCGGTTTTTGTCCTGCAAAAGCCGCTTTTTTATGTACCAACCAAATTACTGTTACCATTTCTATGGCACAAGCAACAACAGATAAAGACAACAAACTAAAAGCGTTACAGACCACGCTCGAAAAGCTCGACAAGACTTACGGAAAAGGTACTGTAATGCGTCTGAGCGACACCAAAGTATTAGATATTCCGGTGATTTCGACCGGCTCACTGGGTCTTGACCTCGCGTTGGGCGTAGGCGGTGTTCCCCGTGGCCGTATCGTGGAGATTTACGGACCTGAATCATCCGGTAAAACCACGTTGTCGATGCACTGCATTGCCGAGGCTCAAAAGAAAGGCGGTCTGGCGGCGTTCATCGATGCGGAACATGCATTTGACAGAACTTACGCGGAGAAGCTGGGTATCGATACCAGCAACCTCCTTATTTCGCAACCAGATAGCGGAGAGCAGGCACTCGAGATCGCCGAGCACTTGATCAGCTCCGGTGCGGTGGACATTATCGTAATCGACTCTGTGGCGGCATTAGTGCCGCGCGCCGAGCTCGAAGGCGAAATGGGCGACAGCAAAATGGGTTTGCAGGCACGTTTGATGTCACAAGCGCTGCGTAAACTTACCGGGGTGATCAATAAAACAGGATGCTGCTGCATCTTCATCAACCAACTTCGCGAAAAAATCGGCGTGATGTTTGGTAACCCTGAGACGACCACCGGTGGTAATGCATTGAAATATTACGCATCAGTGCGCCTGGATATCCGTCGTGTAGGTCAGATCAAGGAAAGCGCTGATGCGATCCTGGGTAACCGTACCCGTGTAAAAGTGGTTAAAAATAAAGTAGCACCGCCATTCAAAGTGGTAGAATTCGATATCATGTATGGTGAAGGCGTTTCCAAAGTGGGGGAGATCATCGACCTTGCTGTGGAGTTGGATATCGTGAAGAAATCGGGCTCATGGTTTAGCTACGAAGGCAACCGCCTCGGACAAGGCCGTGACGCTGTGAAAGCGCTGATCAAAGACAATCCTGAGCTGATGGAAGAGCTGGAAGGCAAAATCCGCGGCCAGGTAAACAACGATCCCGATTCACTGATCGACACAAGCGAGCCTAACATCGCTGACGACGGTTCTCCAGAATAAGCATTCACAACAATTCATAAAAATGCCCTGTTTGTAGCAGGGCATTTTTGTTTGGTATTGTTTGAAATGATAAGGCCGCTTAAAAAGGTTTACGGTCATCATCGTCATCATCTTCGAAATCGTAATCGTCTTCTCCCGGGCCGGAGAACATGCTGCTCACCAGATCCTGGAACTTCATGCCCTGATCGAGTGCTTGCTTGCCTACAAGCGAGAATTCAGCCATGCCGTGCAATGCGAATTCCATCATAAACAGTTTCTCTTCAGCATCGCCGTAGGCTGAGAGCATATCTACAAAATCGTCCAGGCCGTCGATGGTTTTCAACCGTGCAATGTACTCACGGTCGGTCATGTCGGCAGGCATTTCCATTTCATTGCCGGCGCCGAACCATTCTACCACTTTTGCGTATGGATTGATCTTGCTTTTCTTGCTTTTTTCAGGATCAGGGAAGAAATTCAGGAATTGCGTGCGGATCGCTTTGCCGATCAGATTCTGCGCCACGATCACCGGACCTTCGACTTCGCCTTCGTAAACCAATTCTACCTTGCCGCAAATCGCGGAAACGACGCCGTAAAGGTCCGAAATGCGCACGTAAGTCGAGTTTTCACCATTGATGAGCGCTCTTCTTTCAGCAGTGCTCAAGAGGCTTTCATAAGCGGAGATTGTCAGACGCGCCGAAACACCGCTTTTGCTATCTACATATTCACTCTCACGCGCTTCAAATGCAATCTGCTCGATGAGCGTCTTGATTAATTCATTGACGCGTACAACGCCTTTTTGCTCCGGTTTCACGACTGCTTCCTGCTCGGTAATGCGTTTACCGGTCTCGATCGTTTTAGGATAATGCGTCACAATCTGGCTTTCGATCCGGTCTTTGAGCGGTGTTACAATGCTTCCGCGGTTGGTGTAATCCTCGGGATTAGCCGTGAATACGAACTGAATATCCAGTGGTAACCGCAGTTTGAAACCACGGATCTGAATATCGCCTTCCTGCAAAATATTGAACAACGCGACCTGAATCCGCGCCTGCAAATCGGGCAATTCATTAATCACAAAAATGCCCCGGTGGGAACGGGGGATCAATCCGAAATGGATTACACGCTCGTCGGAATAGGGGAGTTTCAATGTCGCCGCCTTGATAGGGTCGACATCGCCGATCAAATCCGCTACTGAAACATCGGGCGTTGCCAGTTTCTCGGTGTAACGCTCGTCGCGGTGAAGCCAGGCTATTTCGGCATGATCGCCTTGCTCGGCGAGCACATCCTTGGCATAGCGCGAGAGCGGCGCCAAAGGATCGTCGTGCAGTTCCGAATTTTTAATATAAGGAATATATTCGTCGAGCAGGCTGACCATCATGCGCGCAATACGCGTCTTGGCTTGCCCGCGAAGGCCCAGGAAATTGATGTTATGCATGGATAGAATGGCCCTTTCCACATCGGGAATAACCGTTTCCTCATAACCCCAGATTCCCGGGAAGACATTCTCCTTGTTCCTGATCTTTTCAATCAGGTTATCTCTCAGCTCCTGCTTGATAGAACGCGACTGATAACCTGCTTTTTTTAGTTCTCCGAGTGTTCGGATTCCCAGTAGTTCTGTGCTTGTAAGCTTTGAGTAAGTCATGTATGAAATAGTGGATTAACGCGCGTAAGCCACGGAGCGCATTTCACGGATCACCGTAATCTTGATCTGGCCCGGGTACTGCATTTCTTTTTCAATTTTTTGCGAGATATCGAACGATAGCAAGCCCGCTTTTTCATCGGAAACATTGTCGGCATCGATGATCACGCGCAGCTCGCGTCCTGCCTGGATCGCGTAGCATTTCTCTACGCCATCGAATGACAGCGCGAGGTTTTCCAGGTCGCGCAGGCGCTGGATGTACGATTCCATCATTTCGCGGCGTGCGCCCGGACGTGAGCCTGAAATGGCGTCGCAAACCTGGATGATCGGCGACAGGATGGAGGTCATTTCGATCTCGTCATGGTGTGCTCCGATCGCATTGCATACCTCAGGATTCTCTTTGTATTTCTTGGCCAGTTCCATACCCAGGATTGCGTGGGGCAGATCCGATTCTTCCGGCCACACTTTACCAATATCGTGAAGCAGACCGGCGCGTTTGGCCAGTTTGGTGTTCAAGCCAAGTTCGGCCGCCATTGTAGCACACAATTTGGCCACCTCCCGGGAGTGTTGCAGCAGGTTTTGTCCATACGAAGAGCGGAAGCGCATCCGGCCGATCATTTTTACCAGCTCGGGGTGCAACCCGTGTATACCCATGTCGATCACAGTTCTTTCTCCGATTTCGACGATTTCGTCCTCAATGTTTTTGCGGGTTTTGGCAACTACCTCCTCAATACGGGCAGGGTGGATACGTCCGTCTTGCACTAAACGGTGCAGCGAAAGGCGTGCGATCTCCCTTCTTACCGGGTCGAAACCGGAGATAACAATGGCTTCCGGGGTGTCGTCTACGATAATTTCCACACCAGTTGCCGCTTCCAGGGCACGAATGTTACGTCCTTCACGACCGATGATTTTACCTTTGATGTCGTCATTTTCAATGTTGAATACCGATACACAGTTCTCGATTGCGTGTTCGGCGGCGGTGCGCTGAATGGTTTCGATGACGATCTTTTTCGCCTCTTTGGTGGCTGTAAGACGCGCTTCTTCCATGGCGCTTTTGATATAGGATCCCGCGCGCGTTTCGGCTTCGGCTTTCAATGCGTCCACCAATTGCTCGCGCGCCTGTTCGGCGGTGAGGTTGGCGATTTTTTCAAGCTGGGCAACCTGTTGCTGGAGGGATTTTTCGGCCTCCTCGCGGCGTTTAGTAGCCGCTTCCAGTTGCTGGTTGAGGTTATTTTTGAGGTTATCGAGCTCGTTTTCCTTGCGCTTGGTTTGTTCCAGGCTCTGATTCAGGCTCTGTTCGCGTTGTTTGAGCTTCTGCTCATTGCTTTGCAGGATGCTGCGCTTTTTATTGGCGTCTTCTTCGAATTCCGATTTCAAACGGAGGTACTTTTCTTTCGCTTCGAGAATGCGGTCTTTTTTGATATTTTCGGCCGCTACTTCTGCATTTCGCAGAATTTCAGCTGCACGTTCCTGGGCCTCTTTTTCCTTGGCGTCGAATGATCGCTGAAAAATGTACTTACCTGCAAAAATACCCACCCCAACGGCGATGATATCGGACAGGATGACGATGAAGAACAATGAATTAGACATTTCAATAATGGTTATATATAGTTGGTTTTACCGACTACACCCGCGTTGAAATGCCGAAAATGGAAGAAATTGAAAGTATATTTTTGCAGATACTGTAAAAAATCAAAGGGTCAGGTATGGGTGTCAGCTTTCGATAGCACTGGCGATTGTCTCGTCCAGTTTTTCCACTCTGCTTTTAAAAGCCGCCACCAGGTCGTCCATTTCTTCCTGGTTCCGTTGTAATGCCACCAGGCATTCAATAGAGGTCAATGCAATAGCCTCTATATCACCGTATACTTTCCCTTTTAATTTATGCTGTTGCACACGCTGCATGAACACCTCATACCCATCCCTGTAGAATTTCTCCTGATCCGCCGGAACGCTCAGTTTGAAACCTCTGTCCAGCAGTTTTATAAAGACAGAAACGTCTGGATTAGGTATGCTATTTTTTTTCATAAGGTATCTTCAAGCAATTCGATGCACTTATCGATCTCCTGGATATATCTTTCAACTGATTCTTTCAGCTCGGCAATTGCGCCTGTTGGTGTCAGTTTACTAGTGACAAGTTTAGCGAAACTTTTAGACTTATTAAAGTCTTTTTCTAAAGAGGTGTATTTTTTCCTTATTTCTTTCGATTCTTCCGTGAGTCTCGCATTGGCGGCCCGGAGCTCCGCGTTTTCACGCTGGAGCTCTGAGATCGACCAGGTTAGTTTCTCTTTGTGATTGATCAGGATTTCGAGTTTTTTCTCGACGTCGGACAGTTTGTGTTCGATAATACGTTCGGTAGTCCTCTCCATTTTCCTCAACTGAAAAAATCCGACAATGAAAAAACTGTGGTTTACTTTCTGATCACCGCTTCAAATTCCCTTTCGTAGGTTGCAATCAGGCGCTGCATCGTTTTGTCTATCACCTTGTCGGTAAGCGTTTGCTGCTCGTCCTGCAAAATGAAGCTGATCGAATACGATTTTTTGCCTTCCAGGTTCGCGCCCTCGTACACGTCGAACACGTTAATTGCGCGCAGGAGGTTGCGCTCGGTTTTATAGGCAGCCTGGCGCAGCTCTTCGAAGGTCACTTTCTTGTTCAGAACCACCGAAAGATCGCGGCGTACTTCGGGGAATTTGGGTACCTCCACATATTCAACCGCAGCATTGTACTGGCGCAGCAGGTACTCCCAATCGAAATCGGCATAATACACCGCTGCTTTAATGTCGAGTTTTTTGGCAATGGCTGCATTCAGCAGACCGAAGGATACCACCGGTTTTTTATTGGCCAGCAAGGTCAATCCGCTTTTGAATACGGCATTGTCCGCTTCTTGTTTCTGCACATCACGGATTTTCATTGAAGTCAGAACCTGGTTCACAAATGCGGCCAGATCATGGAAAACCACTTCGCGCGACTTCTCAAACCAGCTTTCCTGACTGATATTACCCGTTACGAAAACAGAAAGACGCTCTTTCTCTGTGTATTTACCATCCGTTTCATGGTAGGTTTTGCCAAATTCAAACACTTTCAGATCCTTTTGACGGCGGTTGCTGTTGTAAGCGATCACTTCAAGCCCGGAGAAAAGTAGCGTCTGGCGCATTACCGAGAGGTCTTCGCTGAGATAATTCAGGATTTTTACAGGATTACCCGGAAGACTTTCGCCTAGAATGGCCTGATATTCAGGCTTTGTCAATGAATTGTTGATCATTTCATTGAAACCATTGCCTACCAGCAGTTCCGCCACGCGCAGTTTCAGCTTTTCAGGATCATTAACCGGGAAATCCGACAGGTAATCCGAGCTCAATGCATCCGAAAGTTCCACCTGACCGAACCCATAAATCCTCAGAATTTCCTCGATTACATCCGCCTCACGCTGCACATCCACACGGTATGGCGGCACAATCGCCGTGAAACCAGCCTCTGTTTCGTCGGTAATACGGATATCAAGCGATTCGAGAATGTCCTTAATCAGCTCTTTACCCAAAGACTTGCCGATCAACCGGTCGATGTTTTTGTATTTGATATTTACCTTGAAATCTTCAATAGGCTCAGGGTAAATGTCGATAACCTCGGATGAAATGCTTCCACCAGCTATTTCCTGGATCAGTAATGCAGCGCGTTTCAAGGCGAAAAGCGGCATATTCGGATCAGTACCGCGCTCGAAACGGAATGATGAATCGGTTTTCAGCGCGAAACGCTGCGCGGTTCTGCGCACCCATACGGGCGAGAAATAGGCTGATTCGAGGAAAATAGAAGTAGTACCGTCGGTCACGCCGGAAGTAAGCCCGCCGAAAACCCCGGCAATGCACATAGGCTCGGGATTGCCATCGATGCCTTCATTGCAAATCATCAGGTCGTTGGCAGATATTTTGCGCTCAACACCATCCAAAGTCACGAATGGCGTGTTTCCGGCAACGGTGGTCACAATCACTTTTTTACCCAAAATCTTATCCGCATCAAATGCGTGCATCGGCTGGCCGAGTTCGTGGCAAACGTAATTGGTAATGTCGACGATATTATTGATCGCCCGGATACCGATCGTTTGCAGGCGTTGTTTCAGCCATTCCGGCGATTCGGCCACGGTAATGCCCGAAATCGTGAGGCCGGTATAGCGGGGGCATGCCTCGGTATTGCGAACTTCTACCGGAATCGGCAGATTTTGGTTATCTACTTTAAATGCCTCCACCGAAGGCAATGTGATCTCACGCTTCAAAACCGCTTTCAAATCACGCGCGACGCCATAATGCGAGGCCGCGTCCGCGCGGTTGGGCGTAAGGCCGATCTCGATCAGGTAATCCGATGAAATGCCGAAATATTCAGCGGCAGGCGTGCCGTTGGGTAGCTGGGTATCAAGCACGAGAATGCCGTCGTGTGAAGTACCCACGCCCAGCTCGTCTTCGGCGCAGATCATCCCTTCGGAAAGCGCTCCCCGGATTTTGGATTTTTTCAAAACCAGCGGCTGGTCGCTGCCGGTCGGATATAGTGTAGCGCCCACGGTCGCCACGATCACTTTCTGCCCCGCAGCCACATTCGGCGCGCCGCAAACGATCGAAAGCGGTGTTTCACCGCCCACGTCCACGGTCGTCAGGCTCAAACGGTCGGCTTCCGGGTGTTTCTCACGGGTCAGTACTTCACCGATCACCACGCCCTGCAAGCCGCCTTTTATCGATTCGATCTCTTCAATACCTTCGACTTCCAGCCCGGTGCCCGTTAGCAAACGGTCGATTTCCTCGGGTGTTTCAGTAATTTCAATTAAATCTTTAAGCCACTTATAAGAGATCTTCATCTAGAATGCTTTAATAACAATAAAAACTCTGGCGCAGAAAATGCGGCCTGTTTGCAAAATTAATGATTTAGTTTGAACGGCATTCGGGCATTTTGTGCCGCGTGCTTGTTTTTTATAATGCCGCCGGTTATTCGTGCGTCGCTTCCTCCGTCACTTCGCCTGCGTGAATGGCGACTGTCAACGTGTTTTCGGCAGGCGGTACCGGGCAGGCATAGCTTTCCTGGTAGGCACAATACGGATTATACGCCTTGTTGAAGTCGAGTACAATGGTGTTGTTCTTGATCTGATCCACCGGATAATCCAGGTAGCGGCCGCCACCGTAGGTCTGCTTCCCGCTGGTAGCATCACGGAAAAGCACCGAAATGGTGCCTTCATTCTTCAAAAGCAGCAGTTTTTGCGGCTGACCTTCGATACTGAAATTGGCATAACCGTATTTTTCGTATTTCTCGGTAGTACCGTCAGTATATTTCACGATTACCTCCTTATCGTCTAGCATGTACGGAGAGATATTGGCTTTCACCCGGAATGCGAGGCTCGGTTCGAAGTAATGCAGGCCATGAAAGCTTTCTTTATCCTTGATAGGGGAGTCGTCGCCGGATTTGAACTGCTCGTCCTTGGCGGCACGTTCTTCGAGGATCTTGGTCTTATAAGCCGCCGGGTTGGCCGCGATGGCATCGTCGGAGCTGCTGGCGCCGCCCATGTTTTCAATAATGAAGTACGCAAGGATCGCAATGAACATGGCGATCGTGCTGTATCGGATCACTTTATTTTTGAACATAATAAGGATTATAGGGTAATCGGACTGCAAACTTACACCCGATCGCGCGCTTTGAAAAAGTATGGAAGGTTTATTTACTTTTTTGGAATAATTTTGAAACTTCGCGACCATCGGGTTTGCGATGTTGGTTGAAATATATCTAAATTGACCTGGGAAAAAACTTTAAACACAATACCTGCCCCATTGTATGTCATACACAAAACGAGTACTCATTGCCGAAGACAGTTCAGTTATTCAAAACCTGGCAAGGAAGATTCTGGAATTTCAGCATTATGAAATCACTTCCGTGAAAAACGGCGAGCAGGTGCTGCAATTGCTTGAAAAAGAGGATTTTGATATCATTCTTTTGGATATCAATATGCCTGTGATGGATGGAATGGAATGTGCAAGAAGCATCCGTAAATTGCCTGACGAGAAGAAGGCCAAAACGCCGATCGTTGCGATCACGGGCAATGCCAAAAATTATTCAGACGAAGATTTCAAAGAAGCAGGATTTGACGATGCGCTGATGAAGCCGTTGAATTTCGACCGCCTGGTTGAAGTGGTGGCGCATTTGACAGAATAAACACCTGATGAGGATTACATTTTTAGGAACCGGCACATCGCAGGGAATACCGGTTATTGCCTGCGACTGTGTCGTTTGCCGTTCTAATGACCAGCATGACAAGCGTTTACGGACTTCCGTGTGGATTCAGGCCCACGGCAAGTCGTTCGTCATCGACACCGGCCCCGATTTCCGCCAGCAAATGCTGCGTGCCCATGTGAAGGACCTGGACGCGGCTATTTTCACCCACCAACACAAGGACCATACTGCGGGGCTGGACGACATCCGGGCGTTCAACCACCGCCAGCAAATGGATATTCCGCTCTACGGCAGGCAGGAGGTTTTGAACCAGATTAAAACCGAGTTCGCTTACGCATTTGCAGAGAAACGATACCCCGGCGTTCCGCATTTCTCATTGCATCCGATTGAAAAAGAGCCGTTTGAAATAGAAGGGGTGAAGGTAATTCCCATTGAAGTAATGCACCATAAGCTGCCCGTTTTCGGCTACCGTATCGGCGATTTTACCTACATTACCGACGCCAATTACATTTCCGAACAGGAGCAGGAAAAAATCAAAGGCTCGCAGGTGCTTGTGCTCGATACGTTGCAAAAAGAGCCGCACCTCTCGCATTTCACACTTTCGCAGGCGCTCGATCTGATCGATAAACTGAATGTGCCGCAGGCCTACCTGACGCATATGAGCCATAAACTGGGTCTGCATGCTGTCATCGAAAGCGAACTTCCCCCGCACGTGCATCTGGCGTACGACGGGCTGGTGCTGGATATGTAAAAATATTCAGCTTAGCTGTACCGGTCGTTGCGCCAGGGATAAGCGGTGTTGGAATAGCCTCTCAGCTCCCAGAAGCCAAGCTGGTTTTTAGGTAAAAACTGAATGCGGCTGATCCATTTGCTGCCTTTCCACGCATAAAGCTGAGGGGTGATCATACGCACCGGACCGCCGTGGTCACGTTCGAGCGGCTTGCCATCGGCAGTGTGGACGAGCAGCACGTCCTCTTTCAATGCTTCTTCCAGCGAAAGATTAGTTGTGTATTGATCGTAACCATGACACAGCACGTGTGTAGCGGTCGGTTTGGGCATGACCAGCGCCGCAATATCGGCCAGGCGTACGCCCACCCAGGGCACATCCATGCGCGACCAGGTGGTTACGCAGTGAAAATCGCTTACGTCGTTGGTCTGGGGCAATGCCATGAAGTCGTCCCACGTCAGTGTGAGGGGCGATTCCACTTCACCGTCGACGATGAGTTTCCATTTGTTGAGCGGGATGTCCGGCTTGAAGCCCAGATCCAGCACGGGCCATTTGGTTGTTTTGGTCTGGCCGATAGGTAATTGGGGCATTCCATGACGGTTGGGCGCGCCGCTTCCCATGGGACGGGTATCGGACACGGAGGGCGTTTGGGCCATTTGCTCTTCAAAGCGGGCTTTGAGCTTCATCCGTGCTTCGACGATTTTATCAAGTTTGCTGTATTCCTCCATCTCAGTTGATGTTTAGGTGCTGATCCATTGCATCATTAAAGCAGTTAAATACCCTCCATAAGTTCCGATGGCGTATCCCAAAATTGCCAGCAGCACACCCACGGGTGCCAGCGACGGGTGAAATGCCGCCGCCACAACCGAAGCCGAAGCTGAGCCGCCCACATTGGCCTGGCTTCCGACAGCGAGGAAAAAGAAAGGAATTTTAAGCCATTTGCATGCGATAACCAGGATAATACCGTGAATTGAAATCCAGATCAGCCCGATGGCGAACAGGCCGGGGTTACCTGCCACCGCTCCCAGGTCCATTTGCATCCCAATGGTCGCTACAAGCACGTAAAGGAACACTGAGCCTAATCGCGATGCGCCATAGTATTCGAGCTTGCGCACGGGCGTAAGCGAGAGCAGGATGCCGATCAGGGTAGCAATACTGATGACCCAGAAAAAGTTGGAAGTAAGGCTATACTTTTCGAGCGCCGGGTAATTTGCAGCCAGATAAGGGGTGATCATCTCCGCCAGTTCGTGCGCGACGCCGGTTGCGCCGAAGCCAGCGGCCCCCAGGAAAATGTACTCGCGCAGTGTTGGGTTTTGTTCATTGGCTTTTTGCTCCGAATCCAGGTGCTGTTTCACCTGCTGCACCGCGCCGCTATCGGCGCCCAGCAGCGCATCCACACGCGAAGCAATGCCGGCCCCGTAGATCAATGCGGCCATCCATAGCTCGGCAACGAGTACATCGACAGCCACCATTTGGGAGAAAAGCACATCGCTTGGATGGAACACCTCGCGCAATGCGGTTTGGTTGGCCCCGCCGCCTATCCAGCTTCCGGCGATCGTGGCGAGCCCGCGCCAAACGGCATCAGCGCCCTGGCCAGCAACGGTGGCCGGGCTGATGGTGCCGACAATCCATAATGCAAGCGGTCCGCCCAGCATAATGCCGGCAGTGCCGATCAGCATAGCCGCCAATGCCTTCGGTCCAAGCCGGGCCAGCGACTTCCAGTCCATTCCAACAGTGAAAAGTACGAGACAGGCCGGCAGAAAATATTTTGAAACAACCGGATACAGCTGCGATGTGGCGCCATTGACTACTCCGAATGAATTGAGCAAACCCGGTATGAAATAGCAGAGCAGCAGGGGAGGTATAACAGTATAAAACCGTTTCCAGCCGGGCTGCGCGGCCGTGTAGAAAATGCCGGCCAGTATCAGCATTAACAGGCCGAGAACGACCGCGTCGTTGGTAATCATGCGTCAGAATTACAGGTAAGGGAAAAGTGAATGGCTAAAAATAGCTGAAAAGTGCCGGATATGCATTCTTTTAAAGCTTTTGCACGGGGCACTTGCGTCTGAAATTGCGGATTTGTAACTTACTTACGATATATCACTTACTTATATTATGGCGGCTCAGGCAGGTTATTCCAATACAAGTCTTGTCAAAAAGCTGGGCATCAAGCCCGGCTTTAAAATCAGGTTCGTAGATCCGCCGACGCACTACTTTGACTTGCTGGAAGGGCTGCCTGCTGATATTATCGTTTTAGAAGAACCTGTGCCCGAATTAGATTTCATCCATTATTTTACCAAACAAGCCGCCGGCCTGGAAAGGGATTTGCCCGCATTGAGAAGGCAGATCGTACCGAATGGGACCATCTGGATTTCCTGGCCGAAAAAAGCCTCGAAGGTTCCCACCGATGTCACCGAGGACGTCATCCGGAATCTTGCATTGCCGATTGGCCTGGTAGATGTGAAAGTATGCGCAATCGATGCGGTCTGGTCGGGTTTGAAGTTGGTGATCAGGGTTAAAGACAGGTGAAGATGTTTGGAACACTAAAAAGATACTTGCTGCTGATACTGACCGCAAATCTGGCTTCCGGCGCCATTGCGCAGCAAAATGAGCCGGTAAATCCGGATACAAACGTCAACGCGGGCATTACCGTGGTACGTGATACAACCGATTCAAGCAAATTGCGGCATTATTATAAGCTGGCCAACGGCCGTGTGCTGGGAGAGGACAGCGTGTATGTATTCGACGCAACCGACGACTGTGAAAGCGACGGCAAGATCCGTTTCCGAGACCGGGTGACAGACAAAGTTGGTTTTTTCGATAACGATGGCAGGGTAGTAGTGCCGGCTGTTTACAATGACGCAAGCCGGTTTCAAAACGGCATGGCGATGGTGATCAAAGATGCCAGGCGGGTAGGATGGGACGGCGAAGATTGTGAAAAGAGTGACTGCGAGCATTGGCTGTGGAAAGGCGGTAGCATGATGCTGATCAATGCGCAGAACCAGGTGCTGGTCGATAGTTTCGAAGTAGACGGGCAGATCAATTGGTATTCATTGCGAATTCAGGACATGCGGGGAGATACCAGCTTGTTTTGCTCGGTCAAGGGCGTCAACGGCAAATGGTATGTGTTTGTGGATTATCAGAAGGAATTCGACAAGTGGTTCCGTGAAGAATACCTGGCGGCGCTGCCGGACCTAGCCAAACTGCGGGAGTTTTCACACGATTCACTGGTTAGTTCTTTACCTGAATATCAGGAATGGCAGCGGATGTCGGGGGATGAATTCATACAAAAGTGCGGTAGCCGGTTGGCAGCCCGGTTACAGCTGGTCCGTGACCATAAGATCAGCATCTTTACCGGCCTGACTCCATTTGGCCTGAACCCTTACATTCATACCGGAGCATCGTTTGAACCATTTTTTGACGGATGCATTCCGGGCGATGCCGGGCGTTATCCGGCATTCGAAGTTACATCCAACTTCACCGGCAAAAACGGCCGCCTTGATTACCAGGAGAATTACTCGTTTTTACGAACCGACAAGGGCTATAAATTGATAGGTATCTCCTGGCGTAATCCCTAGCGGAATGCGCTTTATTTGAGCTTAACAAAAAATAAATACGCTCAATTGCGATCGTTGGCGGGGCAGATGTTGTTGTCCCAAACGGAGCCAATCCGTTTTTTAACCACCAATCATCAAGAAACCTTCATCATGAGCACACAGAACGAAGCCACCGCGCTCAAAAGCAGCAAAGAGTTGTTTGTTAAAATGGTAGTCTCCAACTGGGAGCTGCAAAATCAGCGCCTGAACGGCTGGCTGGCCCAATTGCCCGACGAACGTTTGTTGGAGCCCGTTGCCCAAGGCAAAAACCGGGCGGTTTACCTGCTTGGCCATTTAGTGGCAGTCAACGATGGGATGATCGCATTACTCGGATTGGGTGAGCGCCTGTATCCTGAGCTCGACGAGCTTTTTGTCAAAAATCCTGACCGCAAATTCGACCAGATCCCAACCGTGGCCGAGCTGAAAGAGAAATGGACCAATCTCAATGCGGTATTGACCCGCTATTTCGCCGAGCTCGACGCTGACGAATGGTTTCGCAAACATAATGCGGTATCAGACGAAGATTTCGCGCGAGAACCACACCGAAATAAGCTCAATATATTGATTAACAGGACTAATCATGAAGCTTACCACCTGGGGCAACTTATTTTTTTAAAAGCCTGACATCACCTCCCGGCAGTTGTAAAAGTCAGCGATTTTGTAATATTTTACAGCATTATTCACCACTCTCACTAAATCTTCATCACTCATCACCATGGCTGTATACAACCTATCATTAAATGGTAAAAAGGTGAAAGTCGATGTGGAACCCGATATGCCTTTGCTTTGGGTGATACGCGACTTTGCCGATTTGAAAGGGACCAAATTCGGGTGCGGAATGGCGCTTTGCGGCGCTTGCACGATCCACCTCAACGGTCAGCCCACGAGGGCATGCCAGACACCGGTTTCGAGTGTCGGCAAAAACGACAAGATCACCACGATCGAAGGCATCGGTGAAGGCAAGCTGAGCATCATCCAGAAAGCCTGGATAGAAGAACAGGTCCCGCAGTGCGGTTATTGCCAGTCGGGACAAATCATGTCGGCAGCAGCACTGCTGAAATCCAACCCGTCACCAACCGACGCCGACATTGACGCTGCGATGAGCGGCAACTTGTGCCGTTGCGGCACTTACGACAGGATCAGAAAGGCGATCCACCGCGCCTCGGACGAAATGAAAGTTGCCGAAAAAGGGATCGGCCAACGCTAATGCAAGTTCATCAACCTTAGCCACAGAAAACATTGGAAAACATACAAACATCACGGCGCGACTTTTTGAAGGCCGCCGGACTTACATCACTTGGACTGGCTGTCGGTATTTCGGGCTTTACCAGGGACGCATCGCTGAAAAAGATCGTGCCCGCGGTATTGAAGCTGGAAATCAACCCATTCATTATCATCGACACGACCGGCAATATCACCCTGGTGAACCCGCGCCCGGACATGGGCCAGGGTTCCACTCAGGCAGTGCCTTCGCTGCTCGCCGAAGAGCTGGAAGTGAGCCTTGATAAAGTGCTTATCGTGCAAAGTGACGGCAAAGGCAAATACGGCAGCCAGACATCCGGAGGCAGCAGCTCTGTGCGAGAGCTATGGATGCCGATCCGCAAAGCCGGCGCAGCAGCGCGGGAAATGCTGACCACTACCGCCGCCAAGAGATGGAACCTGCCCGTCTCTGAATGCGTGGCCGAGGACGGTAAAATCTGGCATAAGGCCAGCGGAAAGAGTCTTACCTACGGCGAGCTGGCGGACGATGCCTCCAAACTGGAAATCCCCAAAGAGCCAAAGCTGAAAGAGCCGAAGGATTTCAAGATCATCGGGAAGTATAACAAGCGCCTGGATGTGCCCGAGCGTGTGACGGGAAAGGCTGTTTACGGCCTTGATGTGGACGTGCCGGGCATGGTGTATGCTGCCATTGTGCACTCACCGATGATCCATGGCAAAGTGGCCTCTATCGACGACTCGGATACCAAAAAGGTGAAGGGCGTTTTGCAGGTGATGAAAACCGAACGCACCATGCCGCACCGCACTTCGGAGGCCGTTGCGGTCGTTGCCACCAACTGGTGGGCCGCATTGAAGGGCAAGCGGGCTTTGAAGGTGAGCTGGGATAATGGTAATTATGCCAAAACGGTGGATACTGCCACCTATTTCGCGGCCACTTATGAAGCCGCGAAAAAAGAGGGCGTGAATTTTGAGGAAAAGGGCGATTTCGCCGTGAAATATGCGAACGCAAAGGATAAACTGGAATCGCATTATGAAACGCCCTTCCTGGCGCATGCGCCTATCGAGCCTGAGAACGCGGTCGTACATGTGAAGGATGACGGAAATGTGGAGATATGGGCGCCGATCCAGGGACCTGACTGGGCATTAAGGGACGTTTGTGGCTACTTGAAAGTAAAACCCGAGCAGATAAAAATCAATGTGACATTGCTCGGCGGCGCATTCGGACGCAAGGCATACCACGATTTTCTGCTCGAAGCCTGTCATATCTCGAAGGAGCTGAAAAAGCCGGTAAAAGTGATCTGGACGCGGGAAGACGACATTACCCAGGGACCGTACCGCCCGGGTATGCTGAGCCACATGCAGGGATTTGTGGAAGACGGCAAGATTACCGGTTTTCACCACCATGCAATCGGAGAATCCATTGTGGGCCAGGTTTTCAAAGGGCTGAAAGACGACGAGGCAGACCCGTGGCTGAGCGAGGAAATCAGCACAGGCAACAACAAATATCACTTCGGAACGGCCTCGAAAGTGAGCTGGACGAACGTGAAAACCGACATTCCCGTAGTTTGGTGGCGATCTGTATATGCTTCCAACTTTGGCTGGGGGCAGGAATGCTTCATTGATGAGCTGGCACATCTGGCTCAAAAAGACCCCTTGAAAGCGCGCCTTGAAATCCTGCCTGACGAACGTTTTAAAAAAGTACTCGAAACGCTGGCTAAAAAAGCGAATTGGAATGAGAAGCTACCCCAGGGCAGCGGTAAGGGAATTGCGGTGTTTAAATCATTTGGTAGCATTTCGGCCTGTTGCATTACGGTTTCCAAAAAGGATAGCGGGGTGAAAATTGATAAGGTTGTCTCGGTGATCGACTGTGGCTACTACGTAAATCCCGACAATGTAAAGGCGCAGACAGAGGGAAATATCGTAATGGGTATCACGGCGGCGATCAAGGACGGGATTACATTCACCAACGGCATTTGCGACCAGACCAACTATCACCAGTTCAATGTAATGCGCATGAATGAGGCGCCTGCGATGGAAATCCATATTGTTGATAGCGGCGCGGTTCCCGGTGGAGTGGGAGAACCGGGCCTTCCGCCGGTCGCCCCGGCGCTGGGGAATGCGATATTCGCAGCAACCGGCAAGCGCCTGAGAAAATTGCCTTTTGATATCAACAATATTGCCTGAAAAGATGGCCTATGATGAACGGGTAGCCAACCGCATTCGTGAGGCATTGGCTGACCAGCCCCTGGTGGAGGAGAAGACCCTTTTCCAGGGGCTGGCTTTTATGGTCGACGACAAGATGTGCATCTGCGTCCGTAACGACGTGCTCTTATGCCGCATCGGCCCGGATGAATACGAAGCCGCATTGGAAATCAATGGGGTAGAACCTATGATCCACAATGGACGCTCGATGAAGGGGTATGTATTCGTAAATCCAGAAGGATACGCCTCCCGGGAAGCCTTTGAATCATGGGTGACCAAATGCCTTGGGTTCAATAAGGTGGCCAAGTCATCTAAAAAGAAGAAGTAATGGAGGAATTGTTGATTAACCAAAGGTACCAGCTGGAAAAGTTTCCCGGAAAAGGGGGCTGGACTTATGTGGTCCTACCCGAAATCCCGCAGCATGTCAAACGGAAGTTCGGGATGGTGAAAGTCAAAGGACGGATCGACGATTATGAACTGATGGGCTATAACCTGATGCCAATGGGCACCGGGCAATTGTTCCTTCCGGTGAAAGCGGAAATCCGCAAGAAGATCGGCAAAAAGGAGGGGGACTGGGTGAATGTCGAGCTCTATGCTGATAGTTCCGCATTAGCGATCCCGGAAGAGCTTATCGATTGCCTGAAAGATGAGCCCAAGGCCTACGCCAACTTTATGAAACTTGCCGAAAGCGGCCAAAAAGAGTACCGCGACTGGGTCTACTCTGCCAAGAAGGACGAAACGAAAGTAGCCCGCATCGCCAAAATGATCGATATGCTATTGCAAGGCAAGCGGCTGACGGGCGATCAGCCGATTTAAAGCAATGCATTAAACAACAAATCCCTACCGTAATGAATAGGGATTTGTTTATTGAAATAGTATTTAGTCTTTATTCGGCGCCATCCGTTTTAGCCCGTTGAACGGCATAGCCGCCGATCTTGTGGCCGGTTGCCAGGCCTACTTCGCAGTCGAAGCGGTAGTGGATCAAGCCGTAAATGCGGGACACGGATGCTTCGGAGGCCATATCGTCGACTTCTTTCTTTTTATCAGGGAATATGTGCGCCAATACTTCGGCTGCAGCCCCCGAGAATGTAGAGTGACCAGACGTGTAGGATGGGAAGTTAGGCAGTCCCACAGACGTTTTGATCTTGCTGCTCATTTGGTTTGGCCGCGGATAGTAGTACCAATACTTGACGTCCCAGCAGCAGATTCCTGCGTCCTGCATAGTGGTACCCAGCAAGGCAAGCGTACGGGCGGTACGCACTTCGCTGTATTTGTTCTCGTGGCACAATTCAGCACCTTTTCTGTGCCAGTGGCCCGGAGGGGTGTAGCTGCCCACGCCGTCGGACCAGAAGCTGGCAATACGTGCCTGCTCGCGGGTCTGGTTTTTGGCGATGTCGAGCAATTCGTTCAGATCTTTTTGAAATGCAGGGCTGCCGATAGTTGGCGGTGCTTCAGGGCGGAGTGCTACTACCGTCGCAGAATCGAAATTCCATGGTTTGACGAAGCCATAAGTCGGAAGCATGGGCGGGCGGGGAGGAAATTCCTGGCTCACCCAAGGTTCGGTAACGCCAATTTTACGTGCATTCGCGATCATAGCGGCGGTTTGGGCCTGGTTATTAGCACCGCTCATCTTGTCGGTTTTAGCGCGTGCCATAATTTTGGCACCCACCGCTTTGCCCAATTCGGAGCCAACCAGGATATCGCTTTCAACGTTCATTCCCGCTAATATTCTGCTTTGTTTGTGCTCGGCCAGTTTAGCATCCAGGAATGGTACTTCCCCGGGGAACATCGCTTTGAGAATAACACATGAAACCTCGGCAACCACCGCATCTTCCGAAGGGTAAGAGGGAAGGTCGCTCACTGGTAGCAGAGTCTTGATGGAAGTGTCGTTTTTCGAAGGGGCTTTGCGGTTGTATTTGAATTTGTAGTTCCAGGCCGCGACCAGCGCATCGTACTGCGCTACGCTCAGGTATGCAAGCGCGCGTGCTGTGTAAGGCGGGTTGGCGAAGGGAAATTTCGGGTCTTGCAAGGGTTTGCTCGCGTCGGGTACGGGGTATTTGCCTTCGGCGTTCGAGGCCGGCGGGCTGTTGTAGCGTGCGGCCAGTTCCCGTGCTATTTCGTTCCAGCGGTAGACGGCACCTGCTCCCCAGTAGTTGATTTGCTCACGTTGCTGCGGAGTAACAGCCTCAGTTGCCGTTTTCAGCTTTTGAAGTTCAGCTTTGTAGTCAGCCGAAGTTGCTTCTTTGGGTTCGGTAACGGCGATTTCGCCCGATGAGGCCAGTACGTAGGGCTTCCAGGTGCCGGCTTTTTCGTCCAGACTGGAAGGGGTGTTGATGCCGGCTGTGGGTTCATCGACGGTCTTGGAACATGACCATAGCATCACGGCTGCCATCGCAGGTATGGCGAGGCGCGTGATAGACTGCCGAAAAGAGATATATTTGTTTTTCATCGTTTTCTGTCTGAATATTAGTTTTTAGCTTCTTTGAGGTAGCGGAACTGGTAAAGTACGCCTACGGAAAAGGCGGTGCTTTGGCCCATGTTCTGCCCTGAGATCACGTGCGATGCACGTGCATTCACACCGATATTTTTAGGCTGGAATTTGGCATACACTCCTACCACGGTCGATTTCATATTATTGCTTGGGAAGGGCATGTCGTTACGACGGATGTTGTCGCCGCCATCACAGGCTCCGTACTCGATAAAACCTTCTGCCTGGATGGCTTTTTTGAGGTAACCCAGCCTTGCCGAAGCGTCGTACGCATTGGGGACGGACACCTTGTTGGTATTATACAATCTGTCGTCGGCCTGGTAAGAATCGCGGTCGATGGTGATCTTGCTTCTGAAAATATAGGAGCCGGAAGCGGTCAGATAGATGCCGCTTTGATGCCGGTAACTGGCTAACAACCGCGCAGTGGCTGTTTTGCATTGCAAACCGATGGACATTGGTAAAAAATCGGGAATATAGTTGGAGGTCGGAATCGATGCGCCCCCGATGGCATGCAGCGAAAATCCCGATTTATTCAGGAAACGGTATTTTAACCAGAGGGAAGCATCCTGAAAGCCCTTCTGCCATTTGAGGTTGCCAGCGCTGGTCTGCGTCCACACGTAAGGCAATGCCACGATGGCATTGAGATCTTTGGTAATCCCGACAGCGAGCATGGGCATGACGCTTTGTGTAGTATGAGTGCCGATATTGAGGTTTTCACGTTTCAAGGTGTTTTCCCAATATTGGTCCCACGAGCTGTGCGTATAGGATACTGCCAGACAGGCCGTTTTTTTGCCCATGTAAATTGCATCGTTGGGCATCTGCGCATAGGCGGAGGATATCGGGCCGGCGATCGTCAGCAATATGCCGAGCAGACGCAGCCCCTTTTGATGTAAAGAACTTATCATAGATCAGGAATTAATATGATGGTACACGCCGAAAGGGTGCAAATAATATGACATAACACTACCAGCCAGGGTTTGTGGCGGTAATGTGTTATGAATCAGGAAGAAATGTTAGAAATGTTCGGGCGGGGGGGATACCAGCGACGCTGGACGTGACGGGTAGCGTGCCGCTAAATAATGCGTATTGGCAGATAAACGGGCTTCCCGGGCAATGGCTTCGGAATGGGCCGGAAACTGCTGTGTATTGGGAATGTAGATCTTCAGAAGGTTGCCTAACAGCTTAATGGCTTTGCCGTATGGATTCTGCGGAATGTCGGCCTGCGGGTCATTGAGGACCTGGATCGCGTTGGCCAGTTCAAAGAAATGGTCGCGAGCCGCTTCATTGGATTGCAGCGTCACATACAGCGTGTCATTTTGGTGAAGCACCTGGGTTGGATTGTAAAACTGCCCCTCCTGACGAACCAGACCGTTGATATTTTCGGGGATTTCGAGATCACTGGAATAGGGTAGCGAGGGAAGGTACATTTTCCGTACCAGCGACTGTCCCGTTTCAGCGGAAGCAGCGATTTGGTAATCCTTTTCAAAGAAAAGAATAGCAAAACTGAGCCCAAACATATTGTAGAGCAGCAATACCAGTAACCCTATCGACGCCAGTCTTCTCAATTCTTAAAGAGGATTTATACCCAAATGTAATCATTTTAGCTACATATAAAAAGGACCCTCAAAATCATTAACAGGCTCATTTAGTGCTAAATGTAGTAACTACTGGTTATTTATTGTAGGATGAATAGGTTATTTATTTGGATTTCAAAGCTATGCGTGAAAGGCCTGGATCAACGACTGCCAAAATTTGCTATCTTGATGCGACCATCATATTTCCTGAACGCCATGAGAACTTATCCGTCTTTGTCCGAGCTTTGTGATAGCGCGATATTCATGCTGTTTCTGGCGTTATGCGCATTTACCGCGGAAACTATATTCACCCGGAAGGATTTCGAAAAGCTGAAACCGATCGTGGGAACCTGGTTGAATAAACGTCCGCGGGGCGATATTTACGAAACCTGGACAAGAAAGAGCGAAACCGAGTTTGCCGGGATGAGTTATACGCTCCAGGGCGCTGATGCCGCAGCTGGCGATACCACGCCTCTTGAAAAGGTACGTCTCTATATTGACGGAAACCAGATTGTGTACGCGCCGGTGGCCGCTGGACAAAATGATGATAAAGAGGTTTTATTTAAACTAAAAAGCATCGAAGGCAGCCGTTTCGTATTTGAGAACCTGCAACACGATTTTCCCAGGCGGATTGTGTACGATTTCAGGTCAAACGATTCGCTTTATGCGCATATCGAAGGCGAAGTCCAGTCCAAACAGCGCAGAGTCGACTATCCTTACCGCAGAATTCATTAAACTATCCATAACACCATGAAAAGCTCAGAGATCCAGCCAATGCCCCAGTTTTTTGACAGATACATTAACCTAGTAGAGGATATCGACCTTTTCGATGGTTTCTCAAAGCTGACACCGGAGCATGTTTTTGGCCAAACCGAAAAGCTGGCCGCGCTTGGGGACCGCGTTTACGCGGAAGGCAAATGGACCGTCAAAGACATTTTGCAGCACGTGATCGATAACGAAAGGATCATGTCCTACCGGGCGCTACGCTTTTCAAGAAATGACAAGACGCAGCTTCCGGGCTATGACGAAGCGGTTCTTGCAGCGAACACGATCGCCGGGCACCGGACCGTCGCCGATCTGATGGAGGAATGGAACGAGCTGCGCCGAAGCACGATCACCTTGTTCAAAAACATGGATAGGACCATGCTGACGCGCGTAGGCAATGCCAATCAGACTGAGATTACTGCCCTTGCTTTGGGCTTTGTGATCCTGGGGCATCCGGTGCATCACATGAATGTGATCCGTGACCGCTATTTCCCATTGCTTTAAACGCCTGCGAGCTGTTCGAGCGCTTCTTCCACTTTGTTTACCGGTAATTGGCAGGCTTTATCGTAACAGACGTAAATGGCCGTTTTGGCATTTATCTCGGTCCGGTTTTGCAGCAGCGGCAGCGTGGAAGAGGTGCTTGTTCCCATCACGATTTTGTTGGGAATAAAAAAGCGGTCAAAATCCTTGCGCATCGCGTCCGCGTCCCCGCCTACGATCGCGATTTCGGCGGTAGGCACGGCACGCTGGCAATATAATGCGGCCCAGTTGGTAACCCATTGCACATCCGCCAACAGCAACTTGGTCATTTTGGAAAGCATGTTATCGGCTATTTCCAGGTAATCGTCACGATCCAGCATTTTACCCAATGTGTAAAGGTTATGGGCCATCATCGAGTTGGAGGCTGGTATTACATTATCGAAGAGCTCTTTTTTGCGCGCAATGAGCGTTTCACCGTACGCGTCTGTGAAATGGAAGAAACCCTCGGCCTGGTCGAAGAAATTACTTATTGCGTAATCGGCCAGCGCTTGGGCTTTTTGCAGCCAGTTTTCTTCAAATGTGATCTGGTAAAGCCCCAGATACCCTTCAATCACCGCGGCATAGTCTTCCAGAAAGCCCGTCACAGTGGCTATCCCGTTCTTGTAGCTGTGTTTCAGACGGTTTTCCGCCATCATTTTCGAGGCAATGAAATGCCCGGTGGCGATAGCCAAATCGCGGATTTGTTCATCCCCCAATGCGCGGTAGGAATCTGTTAAGCCTTTGATCAGCAAACCGTTCCAGGAAGCCAGTATTTTGTCGTCGAGCCCCGGCCTGACTTTCAACCGGCGTTTTTCGGCCAGTTTGACTAATGCATTTTCATACAATGCAGGGAAGTCATCTACTTGAATGCCAGCGGTTTTTGCCGCGAATTCAATAGGTTCGGTCAAATGCAGGTGATTGTAACCGTGTTCCCAGTTTCCCTGCCGGGATATTTTATAAAGTTTTGAAAACCAATTAAAATCCTCACCCAGTGCCGCTTTAAGCTCGTCTTCGGTCCAGATGTAGAATTTGCCCTCGATGCCTTCGCTATCTGCATCCAATGCAGAGAAAAAACCGCCGTCCGGGCTGCGCATTTCACTGGAAAGCCAATGGATGGTTTGTTGGATACGGTTTGCGTAAAGTGGATTTTGGGTCAGTGAATAGGCTTCTGCATAGATGCTCAGTAATTGCGCGTTATCATAAAGCATTTTCTCGAAATGCGGGATAAACCAATCCTCATCTACCGAATAACGCGCCCAGCCGCCACCGACGTGGTCATAAATTCCACCCAGAGCGATGCGGTTCAATGAAAGCTCTACCTGCGCGAGCGCTTCGGGATTCTGGCTAATATCGAAATAGCGCAGCAAAAATTTATAAATCGAGGGCATCATGAACTTCGGCGCGCGGTCCATGCCGCCTTTTTGCGTGTCGAAATGCCGCTGGATCTGCTCGAACATCAGGTCTGCATCGCTGGTGTTGAACTGAACGGGACCATTCACCAGGCCATATTTCTGGCTCTCGGAAGCTACCATGTTCTCGACAAACCCTTCTGCAGAACTGGCCAGCTCGTCGTAATGATTAGTGAATGCCTGGTTAATGCTCTTTAAAAGTTGCACCCAGTTTTGGGGAGGCAAATAGGTAACCCCATAAAATGGTTTGGTATCCGGCAGCAGGAATACATTCAGTGGCCAGCCCCCGCGCACGCCCATCGCCTGTACAGCGTCCATGTATACTGCGTCCACATCCGGGCGCTCTTCCCGGTCGACTTTAATGCATATGAAATACTCGTTCATTACCTGGGCAATGGATTCTTTCTCAAAGCATTCGCGCTCCATCACATGGCACCAGTGACAAGCCGAATAGCCGATACTGACCAGGATAGGCTTGTTTTCATTTTTCGCTTTGGACAATGCTTCCTCGCCCCAGGGATACCAATCCACCGGGTTCTGAGCGTGTTGAAGCAAATATGGGCTAGTTTCTTGGCTGAGTCGGTTCATATGAGTGCAGGCAGCGGTTATTGCAGGATCACTACCTTTTTGATGACTGTTCGGTTATTGGCAGTGAAACGGGCAAAATACATGCCAGACGATAGTTTGGGCAAGGTGATCTTCGTCTTGGTCTCGCCGGCGAATGCTTTCAGTTTTTGTTGCAGGAATATCTGTCCTTTGGTATTGGTTAACGCGAATTCGACATCAGTAACACCGTTGATCCCCGCCAGTGAAACATTGAGCTCCTGCGCCGCGGGATTTGGATAAACATTTACCAGGTCGAGCGACGGTTCAATACCATTGACAGAATCGTTCAAATCGAATTTGCAGAGGAAAACTTCCTTTCCTTTTAATGTAATGTTGCGCGCCCAGTTCTGATAGGAAACTGTGATCGAAGTTGTGGCATTGTCTGCTGCATAGGGATTTTGAGCGGCGATCAAAATATTTTGTCCTTTTACAATGCCCCGCCAAACCGGGTTTTGCTGTTCCATATTGTCCCGTGCGGACATCGGGATCACCAGTTGGTAATTTCCTTCGAGCATATCCTTGAATTGTGAGAGCCGGTACAGTCCGTAAATGAAATGCTCATAGGGTGCATAATTTTCCTGCCTGTCAGCAGATAAAAATGGGTTTTCCCAAAGCCAGATGCCTTTTGCGCCGGAAAAGAATGGGAAAATCGCAGTGGCTTCTGCCATAAAATCGGTGATCAGCGGGATGTTCGGGTCGTAACTGTCGTGCACGCGCAGCCAAACGAACGGGATAATCGGCTTGGTGCTCCATGCTGCATTCGCTTCAATGCTGAATAGCAGATAGGAGAGGTAATCCTTGCCAATGGGGTGATCATAGCCGTAATAGTAATAAGGTGAGGGCGCGAGGAAATCGATGGCATTGTAAAAGCTGCCGCCGACCTTGCCGGCGTTGTCTTGCATGAGGTAATGCGTGCGCGCGAGGTTGGTCGTCCAGTCCTGCCAGCTGTTTGCGGTGATATTCAGCCAGGTATTGCGGATGGGTACATCACTGTAACTGGTCAGTGAAGCCTTAACACCTTTCGCGCGCAGGCGGTTGGTGGCCTCGGTGTACCACCAGCGCATATCGCGCTTGTAGGTAGCCAGGAAATCGGTGTCGGACAGGTTACGGTAATTTTGGGGAATCTGGGCGTTGGTTTTCAATGCGAGGATATCGCGGTCTTCACGCTGCATGCGCTCGATGTCCAGGCACACAACGTCGGTACTGGTGACGGTGCTGGCATAATTATCCCAATAACTCCGGTACGCGGCGGTATCATTACCCCACGGGCTTTTCAGCGCATTATCGGCCCACGGCTGACTACCACTCGATGTGGCCACACCATACCACAGCACGGCGCGCTGGTCCGGCGCCAGCGACCCGGGTTCCGGGCCGCTGAATGCGGAAATGTGGCTGAAACCGTGTTTCAATGGCTGTGATTGCGTGTCTCCGAAGCGCGGCCCGCTGTAAATGATTTTAAATGGAAGCGAAAACTCGGGGAATTTGCTCCATTCGATGTTATTCTTGGTTGCGACGGGGTTTAGCACATAACCGGGCTGGCAATTCTGAGCATGCGTTTTCGATACAATGAGCAATACACTGAGAAATGCACTGAAAAATGCCTTTGAATAGATGTTTGTATAGTATGTCATAAGATTTGACCAGACAAATTCGTTACTTTTGCAATGTCGCCAATTTCATTTTTCCGGGACGCGCAGTTCAGGACGCGCAGTCCGGGACACGTACTCCAGACGCGGGATAGTTCATCAGAATAGAAATTGCCTTGAAACGTAAAATACAATCAACATGAAACGATTACTCCTTTTTGTTCCAGTCCTGTTTTTCTCGCTTTTGGTGATCAGCTGCGGTGACAAAGATAAGGACGAAACGCCTGAGCCGACAGCAAAGAGTAAAATACTGGTCAATTATCCATGGAGAATGTCTGCCGTGACGGATTTGTCAGGAAAAGACATTCCTAAGACTCAATTGAGCGGTGACACAAAGTTCATTCTGGAAATGGACATTCAGTTCCAGCAAAACGCGACGGTCAGGGCTTTGGACCAAAAATCAAGTCAGGTACTTAATGGCGGCACCTGGTATCTGATCAACGAAGAAAAAGCGCTGGATATTAAGATTGTTGGATTCTCCGGTGAATTCGGACTGGAAGAACTGACCAACAGCAAAATGAGATTAAAAAGTAAAATGCCGATCAATGGGGTAGAGCAGGAAGCGATCATGGTCTTCCAGCCTGTGATCAAATAACTGGTGATGCGATATACAATTTATAGTGGAAAGCGGCGGATAAAATCTGCCGCTTTTCTTATTTTGTACAAATTTTTTTGAATGAAAAAGAACGTACCCTCCATCATCAACGCCTGGTGCATGTACGATTGGGCCAATTCGGTACACGCATTGGTGATCGTTTCCAGCATTTTTCCCGTCTATTTCAGTGCTACCGCATTAAGTGCGTCGGGAACGCCCGAGGTTAATTTTTTTGGTGCGCAGATCAAAAGCTCTGTACTTTTTTCCTACACCGTCTCTGTTTCATTCCTGATCACGGCACTACTGATCCCGATTTGCACGGCCATCGCTGATTTTACCGGCAAGAAAAAGCGTTTTATGCAGTTCTTTTGCTACACCGGAGCGGTAAGCTGCATGCTACTGTACTTTTTTACCAAAGAAACCATGCTTTCCGGGGTGTTTCTTTTCGGTCTAAGCCTGATCGGATGGAGCGGAAGCATCGTTTTTTACGATTCCTACCTGCCCGAAATCGCGACCGAAGACCGTTTCGACCAATACAGTGCACGAGGTTTTTCGCTGGGTTACCTGGGTAGTGTGTTGTTGTTGCTATTCAATTTGAGCATGATCCTTGCGCCGCAGTTCTATGGCATTACCCAGAAATCGCTTCCTGCACGTATATCTTTTTTCACGGTTGGATTGTGGTGGATATTATTTGCCCAGATTCCTTTTTACTACCTGCCGTCGGGCAATGCGGATAAGGAAAAGAACGGCAACTGGATATTTCACGGGTTTAAGGAATTAAGAAAGGTGTACGGCCGCCTGCGCGAGCAGCCTTACCTGGCCAAGTTCCTGAGCGCGTTTTTCATCTATACGATGGGTTTGCGTACGGTCATGTATGTGGCGACGATCTTTGGAGCAAACGAATTGAAATTACCTTCACAAAGTCTGATCATTACCGTGCTGCTGATTCAGCTTGTCGGGATTGCCGGCTCTTATACATTTGCCTGGCTATCGGGCAAGATCGGCAACATTTATGCTTTGATGATTGGCGTGACCATCTGGATCGGTATCTGCACCGGGGCCTACTACACCACCGAAGCCATGGAGTTTTACATGATCGCCTGCACGGTAGGTATGGTAATGGGAGGCATTCAGTCACTTTCCCGTTCTACATATTCCAAACTGATCCCGGAGAACATTACCGACACGGCTTCTTATTTCAGCTTTTACGATGTGACCGAAAAGCTGGCCATCGTAATCGGCACATTTATATACGGCACAGTCGAGCACATTACCGGCAGCATGCGCAACAGCATACTGGCGCTGCTGATTATTTTCGTGATCGGACTGATGCTGCTCTACCGCATTCCTTCCAGGAAAGTTTACGGCTTCGAATTGGATCGTAACAAAAATTGATTTAATATCGCGGCACCAAAAAGCAGGATGTTAGCTCAGCTGGTTCAGAGCGCCGCCTTGACAGGGCGGAGGTCAGCGGTTCGAACCCGCTACGTCCTACGAGTTTAAAGGCCTGGATATCATTTTGATGTCCAGGCCTTTGTTGCATTATCCCGGATACTTGTTGGCTGTCTATAATTGTTGCCCGATCACGAACATATCGAGGAAGTCGGCAGATATTTTGAAGAGAGGAATTGCTTAGGGGTACATAAACAAAAATCCAGAACAAATGAGTTGCGCCGTGCAAGTAATAATTTCAATAACCAGAGTTTTATTATTACTTTAAAAAGACAAAGCTGGAAAGTGCCTGTAATTCTCGAATGTATTAAAATATGCTGGAATTGACTGAGCGCCAATGGGCGCTGTTTGACTATGTGAAGGAAATGCACGGCGGGCAGAAACGTAAATATACGGGTGCGCCTTATTACACGCATTTGCTCAGCGTTGCCAATCGTGTCGAAGAATATGTGCAGAATGGTTATGAAACCGAAATAGCGCTTTGCCATGATCTGATTGAAGATACTGAGTGCTCATTGGCCGATTTGTCATATAAACTGATGAGTATTGGCTATAATATTGAAGAAGATGAAGTGATCCTGGCCGGCGTGGATGATCTTACGGATAGATACACGAGCGAAAAGTACCCTTTCCTCAATAGGGCGCAACGAAAGGAACTGGAAAGTGCGAGGATAGTAACATCGCGGCCCATCGCCCAGACGGTCAAGTATGCCGATATTATCGATAATATGCTTTCATTGGCCGAGCACGATCCGGGTTTTGCGAGGGTCTATGCGCGGGAGGTGGATAGTTATCTATGGAAGATCAACATGGGAAACCCCGGTCTCTATGCGGCGTGCTGTCAGCTTCTGACTGAGGTTAAGAGAAAACTGGGAATCAACCCAAGTTAATGTGCTGCAACCGGGCATTAAAAAAGCCTGCTTCTTTGCGTGAAGCAGGCTTTCATTAGATCGGTAGCTGATTAAAGCGTCCGTTTTACTTCGCGTAGCTCAAAGCTTTCAATGATATCGCCGATTTCGATGTCGTTGTAGTTTTTGATGCTCAAACCACATTCGTAACCGTTTCTTACCTCCTGAACATCGTCTTTGTAGCGTTTCAGTGAGTCGATCTCACCTGTATAAAGTACGATACCGTCGCGGATTACGCGGATCTTGTTGTTGCGTTTCACATAGCCATCGGTTACGTAGCAACCTGCAATCGTACCGATACGGCTGATCTTGAATACTTCGCGGATTTCGATGTTTCCGGTGATGATTTCTTCGATCGTTGGAGCCAACATACCAGTCATCGCATCCTTGATCTCTTCGATCGCCTGGTAAATTACCGAGTAGTGGCGGATTTCGATCTGATCCTGCTCGGCCATTTTCTTCGCATTCGAAGAAGGACGAACCTGGAATCCGACGATGATCGCATCGGAAGCAATCGCAAGGTTGACATCGGATTCGGAAATCTGACCTACCGCCTTGTGAATGATATTTACCTGAACTTCGGAAGTCGAAAGTTGCAGCAATGAGTCGGAAAGCGCCTCTACGGAACCGTCCACGTCACCTTTTACAATCAGGTTCAGCTCGCGGAATGTTCCGATCGCTTTCCGGCGGCCGATTTCTTCCAGTGTAATATGCTTACGCGTCCGAATCGACTGCTCGCGCTGGATTTGCTCACGTTTGGTCGCAATGTCACGCGCATCACGCTCGTTTTCGAAGACGTTGAAACGGTCACCTGCCTGCGGTGCGCCGTTCAGACCGAGCAGCTGTACCGGCATGGATGGGCCCGCTGTTTTGAGCCTTTTTCCAAGGTAATCCGTCATTGCTTTCACTTTACCGAAGTGCGCACCAGCCAATACCACGTCTCCCACTTTCAAAGTACCGGTTTGCACCAGGATCGTCGTCACGTAGCCGCGACCCTTATCGAGCGATGCTTCTACAACGGTTCCTGCCGCGCGGCGGTCCGGATTGGCTTTCAGTTCGAGCAATTCCGCTTCGAGCAATACTTTTTCAAGCAGTTCGTCGATACCCAACCCTGATTTGGAAGAGATTTCCTGGGTTTGGTATTTACCACCCCATTCTTCGACCAAAAGGTTCATATTGGCCAGCTCCTCCCGGATCTTCTCGGTGTTGGCACCTGGCTTATCCACTTTGCTGAATGCAAATACAATCGGTACGCCGGCTACCTGGGCATGGTTGATCGCCTCGCGGGTTTGCGGCATGACGCTGTCGTCCGCTGCGATAACGATGATAACCACGTCGGTTACCTTGGCTCCACGGGCACGCATCGCGGTAAATGCCTCGTGACCAGGTGTGTCGAGGAATGTTACCTGTTTTCCGGTTTTGGTTTTTACGCTGTATGCACCAATGTGCTGGGTAATACCTCCGGCCTCGCCGCTTGCTACGTTTTCCTGACGGATGTAGTCAAGGAGCGATGTTTTACCGTGGTCAACGTGACCCATGATCGTTACAATCGGTGCTCTTTCTTTCAGGCTGTCCTCGTCGTCGACTTCTTCCTGCACATCATTTTGCACTTCTTCTTCGGCTGAAATGAAGGCTACTTCAAACCCGAATTCATCGGCAATGAAAGTAATGGCTTCTGCGTCGAGGCGCTGGTTGATCGAAACGAACATACCCATGCTCATACATACTGAGATTACTTCCTGCACCGTCACGTCCATCAGCGACGCCAAATCGTTTGCGGAAACAAACTCGGTTACGCGCAATACCTTTGTTTCTTCATCTCCGAAGCCATTCGGATCGTTCTGATCTCCACGGTCGCGGCGACGGCCTTTTCCTCCTCTGGCCGTACCTTTGGTGGTGCTACCACCCATACGGGCCATTGTAGCCTTAATATTGTCAGCCACTTCCTTGTCGGAAACCTCCTCGCGACGACCACCTCTGCGGTTGTTGCCGTTATTACCTCCGCGGTTGCCCTGGCCACCTTGCGCCGGACGTTGTCCGCCGCCTTGCTGGTTACCACCCTGCGCATTGTTGCCGGGTGTATTGGGACGGTTGCGGTTAGCATCGGTGCCACCAGTGTTGGTATTGGCGCCTGCGGTTGGATTGGCATCGGCTGGCCGGTTTTCGCCGGGCGCTGCTGCGCCGTCGCGGATTCTTTTTCTTTTTCTACGGCGTTTCTTGTCAGCGGCATTATCGCTGGAAGCAACCGGATCTTTCTTTTTATTCGTAGGGAGCTCGATTTTTCCAACTACCCTTAATCCTCTGAGTTGTTCGCCACGCGCCTCGATCAGCTCAGATTCACCCGCTGGTTGTTCTTCGCTTGTATTGGCTGGTTCCGGAGCAGCCGGTGCTGGTTTTTCAGCAACTGGCGCTGACTCTTTCGGCTCAACTGGCGCAGGTGCCGGCTTTGCTTCGGCAGGTGGGGTTGGGCGCGGCTCCTCCTTCACTGGCGTTTCCGCGGCCGGCGCTGTTGGTGCAGCGGGAGTTTCTTTCACAGGAGCTTCTGCCGGAGCTTCCTTCACAGGCTCGGGCTGGGAGGCTACAGGCTTGGTTTCTTCTTTCTCAATCGGCGCAGGTTTCGACGTTTCCGCAATTACCTCTTTCGGTGCTTCCGGCTTCGGTTGTTCCTCAGGTACAGGTTGTTGTACAACCGGTCGTTTCGCATCCAGGTCGATCTTGCCAACTACCTTTATACCAGGAAGTTTATTTTCAAAAGCAGGCTGTGGCTCTGTTGCAGCAGGTTTTTCCTCGACAACTGGCTTTTCCTCTGCTTTCGGTGTATTTCGGAAATAAAGAATTCCCTCAACATCGCTTTTTACTTTGTCTTCCTTCACCTCAATCGGCGCTTCCACAGCAGGAGCAGCCGGTTTCTGGCTCAGAGAAGTTCTCAGTTCATTCGATTTGAAATCCTTCGCAAGAAACTCAATTTGATCGGCATTAATTTTGGTATTCGGATTAGTTTCCACCTTATACCCCTTGGCAGACAGATGATCCACGATCGTAGTAATACCCACGTTCAGGATCCGTGCCACTTGGCTAAGGCGCATCATTTTATCTTCTGCCATATTAGCAATTTAGTAGAATAAGGTTTTGCATTGATTGCAGGGCTGCTTTGCACAGCCCCACGGGTTAATATTATTCAAATTCTTTCCGCAGAATATCGAGCACGTCTTCGACGGTCGCTTCTTCCAGGTCGGTTCTTCTTACAAGCTCTTCCTTGCTCAGGGCCAGCACGCTTTTGGCTGTATCCAGACCGATCTTGTGCAATTCGTCGATGATCCATTCGTCGATTTCATCCGAGAATTCGGTCAAATCAACGTCTTCATCATTTTGTTCTTCGATATCGCGGAATACGTCGATTTCCATTCCCACCAGTTTGCCGGCCAGCTTGATATTCTGTCCGCCTTTACCGATTGCCAGTGATACCTGGTCTGGTTTGAGGAAAACCGATACGCGTTTGGCGTCGCGGTCAATTTGCATCGAGCTTACTTTCGCGGGGCTCAATGCGCGGCTGATGAGTAGTTCGAGGTTGTCAGTGTAGTTGATAACGTCGATGTTTTCGTTACCCAATTCACGGACAATGGAATGGATACGTGAGCCTTTCATACCTACGCATGCGCCCACCGGATCGATCCGGTCATCGTATGATTCGACGGCAACTTTGGCACGTTCCCCTGGTTCACGAACAACTTTCCGTACCGAAATGATTCCATCGTAGATCTCGGGAATTTCCACTTCGAACAATCTTTCCAGAAATACCGGTGACGTTCTTGATAATGTGATCTTGGGCGATCCGTTGTTCATTTCCACTTTATGGATCACCGATTTTACGGATTCCCCCTTGCGGAAACGGTCTTTCGAAATCTGCTCGGTGCGCGGCAGCGAAAGTTCATTACCTTCCGAATCCACGATGATTACCTCGTGTCTCAAAGTCTGGTATACCTCGCCGGTGATCATTTCACCCACCTGATCCTTGTATTTTTCATACATGATCTCCTTCTCCATGTCCTTGATCTTCTGGATCAGGGTTTGACGGGCGGTTTGCACAAGGCGACGGCCGAATTCCACCAGCTTCACTTCTTCGGCTACTTCTTCACCCACTTCAAAGTCACTCTGGATCTTGCGGGCTTCTGAAAGAGGTATCTTGTTATATTCCCAGATATCCTCGGAGTTGTCGTCCACGATTTCGCGGGTACGCCACATTTCGAGGTCACCGCTTTCCGGGTTGATGATTACATCAAAGTTATCGTCGGTGCCATATTTCTTACGAATCATAGTACGAAATACCTCTTCCAAAACACTGATCATCGTAGGACGATCGATGTTCTTAGAGCTTGCGAACTCCGCGAATGACTCAATTAATATTCCGCTATCCATGGGTATGTTAATGAATATTTGCTGATACTAAGTTATACATATTATATAATTGATCACAACCGGGAAATGCTATTCCGGCCTTGTGAGTCTATTTAAACGAGATTTCGATCAACGCCTTGGATATTTCATCCAGGCGGATCGTCCGCACCAGCGACGCCTCGTCGACCGGTGTCTTCGGCTTTTTCTTCGGAGCGGGCAGTTGGATGGTAATGCTCTCATCACCTGCGTCGGTCAGGTTTCCAAGGAGGGCTTCACCGGTTTTCAAGGTAATCTTGAGGTTCCTGCCCACATTTTTCTTGTACTGGCGCGGCAGCACCAACGGCTGGTCCAGGCCGGGGGAAGAAACTTCCAGCGTGTACGCGTCTGTGAATATTTCCAGCTCTTCAAGCTGCTTGGCGAGCCTGCGGCTGATGGAGGTGCATTGCTGAATTGTAATGCCCTCGTCGCTGTCGACAAGGATGGTAACTTTCTGGCTCGCCTTCGAAGGTTTCATAACGATGTCTACCAGAAAACAATCGCCATCTACCAGAAGTGGGGCCAGCAAAACTTCTAAATGTTCCTTTACGGTCATGTATAAGCTATACAAATAAAAAAGGGGATTTAGACCCCCTCAATCAATCGATCAAAATAGAATTGGATGCAAATATAAAATTATTTTATCATTTCTACAAACATTCGGGGATGTCTTCCAAATCCATTTCCGTCGCCTATTTTTGCAAAAAAATGCTATTCTGAATCAATGAAGGGGATCAAGAGGTTACTGTGGTTTTTATATCAATGCTTTGCTTGCTATACCTTGCTGATTTACATGCTGATACTGTGGGTGCCGCTGGATGGCTGGGTGGCCGGTTTTATGATGATGTCCTTTCCGGTAGTGGTGCTTGTTCACTTGATTTCAGTGCCCGTTTGGTTCATCGTTGAGAAGAAAAAGGCCATTTTGCCACTGATTATGTTTGTCGCCGCAGGTTTATTTCTTTCCAGGACGTATCAGTTCGGTGGTTCCCGGGATACGCCTGCGGAAAAGAACGACAAACGCAAGTTCTCTGTAATGAGTTACAATGTGCACGTATTTCAAAAGTTTTCAGAGTGGCGGACCGAAAGCGCGCGTAAGGAAATCAGCGAAATGAAAGCCTGGATAGGGGACAGTGGTGCAGACGTGTTGTGTATGCCGGAGTATTACGATGAGGATGACAGCATTTTCGATTCGGGAAACTACCTGCGAAAAAAGGGATACAAACATGCGGCCCATTTCTATCGGCGGAAATACGGAAAAACGTATTGGGGGCTGGTAATACTTTCGAAATATCCTATCATAGCATCCCGTGACACGGTTTTTGCAGCACAAAACGGTATGATCCAGGCCGACATCAAGGTTGGTCGCGATACCGTGCGGGTGATTGGTCTGCATTTGTATTCGATGACGCTGGGCCTGAGTAAGCTGGTGCATCAAAAGGAAATGGATGGTGTGAAGGCTGAGGGGCGCATTACACTCCGGAAAATGAAAAACGGCTTCACGCAAAGAGCCGAAGAGTTTACCGTTTTGCAGGACTGGATCGAAGCATCGCCTTATCCGGTGCTCGTGTGCGGGGATTTTAATGAAGTGCCTTACAGCTATATTTATGGAAAGCTGCGAAAATCACTTAAAAACAGCTTTGAAGAAAAGGGGCAAGGATTTGGCTTTTCTTACAATCACCTGCCTTATTTTATCAGGATAGATCATCAGTTTTTTGATGAGCGTAAACTATCGTTGCTTGACTTCACTACTTATTCTAAAATAACATACTCGGACCATTATCCGATCATGGGCACTTACCGTTTCAAATAAAAAACAGGCTCCGAAGAGCCTGTTTTACTGATATTTAATGCCGAGACTGTCTAGCTCGTGTGTGGAGATAGTCGGCGGGAAGACACCCTGGTCGAGCTTATGCTTGACCAGCTTCCCCGTTTTAGCGGCCTCCTGCTCCGTTGCAAAACCATTCATGCCAGGCACTCCCGGAATAACCTTCTGCTCGATTACCAGTGTGGTATCCTGACGGATATTGTAACCCCAGCCATGCTCGCCCTTTATCGTTTCAACCTTGAAACGGGAAAGGCCTTCGCTGCCCTGATTTACACCCCGTTCCTTAAAGAACAGAAAGTAAATCGCTGCTGCGAAGGCCGTTGCCACTGTGGCCAGTATTCCAATGATCAGGACTCTGCGGTTTTTGCGAATCACAGATCGTCGTCGTCGTTAATTGGCTGGCTCGGATCGAAGCCCCAGAAGTCGTCTGTTCCCCCTGAGCCGGCTGCACTACCTGTTCCCAGGTAACCGATTTTACCGATTGTGAATGCGCCAGCAAATCCTCTTTGAGTTGGGAAAGGAGCTCTTTCGAGCCAGCTGTTGGCACCCGGATCATATTCCCATACATCAGATCTGCCTTCACCGCCAACAATATAAGCTTTGCCGTCGATCACAAAAGATGAGCCGTATGCGCGTGCAGGAAATTTATCCTGGTCGAATCCGGTAGCGAAGTCGATGCGGGTCCAGTTACCTGCGCCGCCGTTACCCGCAGGGTCGAAGCTGTAAATATCTTTGAAAGACGTGTTAGAGTTGCTTTTGCCGAACCCAACATAAGCCTTTGAACCAATGGTGAATGAAATAGCACCGGTTCTTTTACCACCTTTAAATGTAGCCATTTCGGTCCATTTGTCGGTAGCAGGGTTGTATTCGTAAAAATCCTGATAGTAGTTGGTGGCGTTGAAGCCCAGACCTACATATGCTCTGTCGTTTACAACGAATGAAGTTGCAAACTGGCGAGGGCCGCCGCCGAAGTCGGCAATAGCATCCCATTTGTTAGTAGCAGGATCGTATTCGTAGAAATCTTTTTTGTAGCCGTTGTCGACGGTGCGTACGTCGTCGAATCCGCCACCCACATAAGCCTTGCCTTTCAGCACGAACGCAGTGGCGTTGTTACGGCCTGTGCCGGGGAATGGAGTTATTTGGGTCCAGGTCTGTCTTTCGGCATTGTAAGCCCAAAAGTCCTTTACCCGGGCAACTGTTTCATTTGTATAACCAGTACCAATGTAACCTACGCTGCCAATTACAAAACTCACTGCGTTGGTCCGGATCGATCCTCCGAAGTTGGGCAGATCCTTTCTGAACCAGTTTCCGCGTTTTTCTTCTTCATCCTTGTCGCCGCAGCTTATCTGCACCAACGCGGTTGAAGCGACTAGAAGGGCTAACGAAGTCTTTTTTAAGGTATTAAACATGAAATTATTGTTTGACGAATTGTTACAAATGAGTAATGAGACTTAATGATAATTTTTATGGACTGGCGGCCTGTACGCGATACAACCAGCTCAGCCGTAATCTAAATTTTTGCAAACATAACATCTTGATACTGCTAAGTAAAATAATCAGAAATTTTTTGTCCAAAACTTTAATCTGTCAGTTACTTTCAACGTGTATCGGGTTACAATGTTGCTCCGTGGCACGGCAGCCGGCAAGTCGTGGGATGCATTCCAACCGCAAAAGGTTTAAAATAGTCCTTGCACTTTTACGTTTCTTACCGGGTTTGCCACTATTGCGGTGCTTACGGCGTAACGGTTGAAAAGCCTTTGCTTAACTCTTACGTATGCATCCTGTTTTTTGTTGCAAACCGGATTTTACTTTCTTATTTATCCGAAATCGTTGAATCATGTTGTAATTAAGAATGCAACTGATATTTTTGCACTTTTTACTGTTCTTACTCTAAATGAAATTTCAGTCTTATTCCTTCGGGAAGTCGTCCATAGTCTCTAAGCTTCTGATCATAATTGGATTTGCGTTTTCGCTTGCTGCGTGCGAGTGGGGGGATGAGATCGAATCCCTGGCGCAACCCGATCCGGACGATTTCGCTGTGTTAAATGCCGATACAGTGACTGTTAATCTGTCCACGATTGGTACTGATTCACTTCAAACCGGAGCTACGCTGCGCCTGCTTTACGGCACATATAAAGACCCTTACTTCGGCCGGGTAAAGACCATGGGCTTTTTTCAGCCCACTATTAATGGTTCGGAAAGCGTTGCACAGGAAGCGCAATACGATTCGCTGATCCTTTCGCTCAGATACGATAACAAATACAGCTACGGCGACAGCACCAAGCCAATGAATCTGACGGTTCATAAGCTATTGAAAGACATTACCGATATTCCTGCTGATGCCGCTTACTGGAACCACAATCTCACTCCTTATGATCCGGTGGCGATCGGAAAGGTGACAATCACACCACGTCCGAGAACTTCTTCTGTATTGCGGATCAGGCTTTCAGACGTTCTTGGAAAGCAGGTTTTTGAAAAAGCCCGCGCCAATCAATTGAGCTCTGCCGACTGGATCGACCTGGTGAAAGGACTTGTGTTGGTGCCTGGTTCAACGGATAACAGCGCAATCATAGCTTTTCGCAGGGATAGCCTCAGCACCTCTGTGCAGCTGCATTACCATACGCCGTCGGTGAGCGAGTACAAAAAAGATTCAGCCGTATTTCAGGTTACTGCGAGCTACAATCACGTCACAGCTGATCCTGCGGGAACGCAGCTTGCCAAATTGCCTGCGAATAAAAGAATTGCGCTGCCTTCGACGGAATCAGGCAATATGGCATTCATGCAGGCCGGAACTGGGATTATGCTTCGCGTAGATTTGCCCTACCTCCGGAATTTCAGATTTGCGCAATACACTGCCATCAACAAGGCATTTTTGAAGATCAAACCGTTGAGAGGTACAGTTACGAATGCATACACGCTTCCCCCTGTGCTGTATTTGTACCGCGTTGACAAAAATAACCAGTTTTATACGGATGCGAACGGCGCGCCATTGGCCGTATCGATCCTGGGTGGCCAGGGAGGTGCATATAGCCCGCTGGTGAATGACCTGATCAAAAATGAACAATATTACCGTTTTGATATCAGCTCATATGCAACCGAACTTATGGTTTCCGAAACCGGCGATGTAGGTGGGATTATCATCCGCAGCAGCCCATTCAAGGCAAGCGGGCTTTTCCGGGAAACCGGCAGCGAGTACTCGCAGAGCGTCGACCGGCTGGTGGTAGGAGATCAGCGCAATACGACCGAGAAGGGCGTTGAGCTCGAATTGTATTACACGAAGGTTAAGCCGAAATAGTAACTTTCAATACGCATAGGCAAAAGGGGGAAGCAAAACGCTTACCCCTTTTGCTTTTACATCACTATCCCATTCTTGGGCAGGATCTTCTCAGGCACCTTCTCAGCGCCGATCAGTTGCAGCAGGTTAATCTCGATATTGCGCGACATCGAAGTCATTGGAATATCGTTAGGTCCGTTTTCGAACGGGTTTTGCATGATATAGGCAATCCATTCCACATAAAAGAACAGGAAAGAAATCGTGAAAGTGATCGGGATGGCAATTCGGCCGATGCTTTCGACAAGGCCCATGGGCAACACCAGCGTGAAAATAAATATCACCAGATGTACAAAAAAGGCATATTGCGTAGGGAAGACCGTATTCTTGATCCGTTCGCATTTGCCCATCGCGTCGCAAAGTCTGCGAAGGGTATCATCGATATTCTGGTAGAGCAATGTCTTGATCTGCCCGGAATCATGTAATGCAGCAATTTTGAACTGGATAAGATTCAGAATGGCGTTGGGAATATTGTCTTGTGTGCTTACATACTCGCGCTCTTCGGCGGTCAGGTGAAGGTCGGCATACACGAGGACCTGCGTGCGGCGCAGCGAGTTGGCCAGCGCATAGCACCAGGCAATCTGCAAGTGGGCGATATTGGCGACCAGTTCGCGCTTTTCGTTCGCTGGCGCTTCGGTGAATGTTACGGCCTGTCGCACGAGCGTCCGACTATCGTTGACGATCTCTCCCCAGGATTTGCGCGCTTCCCACCAACGGTCGTAGGCAGAGTTAGTCCTGAAACCAAGTAGCAGAGAGAGCGCCGTACCGAGAATGGTAGTGATCGAAATGGGGAAGGAGAGAAAATGCCAGTTTTGATAACTGAAAAGATAAAATACCAGCGTTGCGTAAGCTGTAACCGCAACGACGCCCACCCAAATGCCTTTGAGCAGGCGCCAGATCGAAAAGACCTCTTTGACGTACATATATGATCATAATAAGTTCTTTGCCAAAATATAAAAAGCGGACCATAGTAAGACCTATGATCCGCTTTTCGAAATAAAAACAATATACTGTTAATGTGCTGGAGCGTCGGCGATATTGCCCGGCTTAACTGGCTGATTGCCTTTTTTGCCAGTTGCGAGCTTTTCGATGGCTACAAACAATACAGGGACCACGAAAATCGCCAGGGAGGTGGCGGCAAGCATACCACCGAATACCGTCCAGCCGATGGTTTTCCGTGATTCGGCAGCGGCCCCGCTTGCAAACGCGAGCGGAAGTACCCCTAGAATAAACGCGAGCGAGGTCATAATGATCGGCCGCAAACGCAGCTGCACCGCTTCGAGTGTTGCTTTTACGAGCTCCATTCCGTTATCAACCCGCTCTTTGGCGAATTCAACGATCAGGATCGCGTTCTTGGCCGCCAAACCAATCAAGGTGATCAGACCGATCTGCGCGTAAATGTTGTTGGACAAATTCGGCAGGAAGGTCAGCGTTAAAATCGAGCCGAATGCGCCGATCGGTACGGCGAAAAGTACCGAGAACGGAATCGACCAGCTTTCGTAAAGCGCAGCAAGGAACAGAAACACAAAGACAATCGAGATCGCGAAGATGGTCACTGTGCTGTCTCCGGCTTTAATCTCTTCACTACTCATACCTGAAAATTCGTAACTGTAACCGGCAGGAAGTTTGGCGGCCTCTTCACGCAATGCGGTGATCGCCTGACCGCTACTGAAACCAGGTTTAGGCGTACCATTGATCTCCACAGAACGGTAGATATTGTAGTGCGAAATCAATGCAGGGTTTTCTACGACGCGGGAAGTGACCAGCGCGCTGAGCGGTACCATATTGCCGGCCCTGTTGCGCACGTAGAACTTCTGGATTTTGTCCAGCGAGGAACGGAAACTGCTGTCGGCCTGTACCATTACACGGAAGTTACGGCCGTAGAGGTTGAAGTCGTTGACGTAGGAACTACCCAAAAGTGTCGACAACGAGTTGAACACATCATTCACCTGCACACCTAGTTTCTTGGTTTTATCCCGGTCAACATCGATCTGATAGCTTGGCGTCCTTGCATTGAAGAAGGTATAAGCCATCGCTATTTCAGGACGTTTATTAACTCTTCCCAAAAACTCGCGGGCTACTGCTTCAAATTGCTGGATATTGTCGGTACTGGTAGACTGTTGCAGCTGGAAAGTGAAACCGGAAGTCGCACCCAGACCCGGGATCGCAGGCGGGGCGATGGCAAGCACGCGCGCTTCCTTGATATCGGCCGTGCGCTTCTGGATTTCCTTGATCACCGCCTGTACGTGGTGCTCTGCGCCTTTACGGTCGGCCCACGGGTGCAGGCTCACGAACATGGTACCCACGTTGGATTTGTTCGAGAAGCTGATCACGTTCAATCCGGCAAGACCACCCACTACTTTCACTTCCGGAATCGAGGAGACGCGCGACATAATGTCTTTGATCATCGCCACGTTGCGGGTTGTCGAAGTCGCTTCCTGCATTTCATAGGTTACAAAAAGGCGGCCTTCATCTTCTACCGGAATAAAGCCCGAAGGTTTGTTTTTGAAAAGAAAGAACAAGCCTACAAACAAACAGACCATCATCACCAGCACCAGCGGCGTGGCTTTGATCCATTTGGAAACGCCTCTTGTGTAAGAGTGCGATACTTTGTCAAACCAGCGGTTGAAACGGTCGAAGAATTTTTCGAGCGCGTTCTTGCTCTCATCGGCGCCTTTGGAAGGCCGCAGCATGATCGAGCAGAGTGCCGGCGTGAGCGAAAGCGCTACAAAAGCCGAAAGCAGTACAGATACTGCGATCGTGATCGCAAATTGCTGATAAAGCCGTCCTACGATACCCGGAACGAAGCCTACCGGCACGAATACAGCCGCAAGGATCAAGGCAATCGCGATTACCGGGCCGGAAATATCCTTCATAGCCTGTTCGGTAGCGGCGCGGGGCGACATTTTCTTTTCATCGATATAATGCTGCACAGCTTCCACCACCACAATCGCGTCATCCACCACAATACCGATCGCGAGTACGAACGCGAAGAGCGTGAGCGTGTTGATCGTAAATCCGAAAGGAATGAAGAATATAAATGTACCGATCAATGAAACCGGGATCGCTAGGATCGGGATCAAAGTCGCCCGCCAGTTTTGGAGGAACAAAAACACGACAAGTACCACCAGGATCATCGCCTCGCCAAAGGTGTGAAGCACTTCCTCGATAGAGACCTTCACGACTGACGCTGTTTCGACAGGGATCACATAGTCGATGTCTTTGGGAAAGGTTTTTTTCATTTCGGTCAAAGCCTTCATCACACCCTCGTAGGTATCGAGCGCGTTGGCACCCGGCGCCTGGTAGATGAGTACGAACGCCGCAGGCTTGCCGCTTACGAATGCATTCACCCCGTAATCGAACTTGCCCAGCTCTACGCGCGCCACATCGCGCAGGTATACGACACTACCCTGTTCGGGCGCCGAGCGCACGATGATGTTTTCAAACTGTTCCTTGGTATTCAGGCGGCTGTTGGTCAGCACGCTGTATTCGAATGCCTGCGCGCCGGGTTGCGGAGTACCGCCCACCGTACCTGCCGCGATCTGCAAGTTTTGTTCTGCCAATGCCGCCGAAATGTCGGATGGAGTCATTCTCAGGTTGGCTAGTTTCTCCGGATTGAGCCAGATACGCATCCCGAAGTCGTCCGCACGGGACACAATATCACCCACACCTTTCACGCGTTGCAGCGCGTCCTTGAGGTAGATGTTAGCGTAGTTACCAATGAACTGCGCATCGTGCGTGCCGTTGGGCGAGTACAATGCGAGGGCGATCATGATACTAGGCTGGCGTTTACGCACCGTCAAGCCAAGGCGTTTCACCGCATCGGGAAGGGTTGGTTCGGCCACGCTGACACGGTTTTGCACGTCAAGGGCGGCGATATTGACGTCAGTGCCCACGTCAAATGTGACGTTAATGCTGCTTTGGCCGCTGCTGGTACTGTTACTGGACATGTAGGTCATGCCGGGCACACCGTTGATCTGCGTTTCAATAGGGGTAGTCGTTGTCTGCTCGACGGTCTGGGCGTCGGCCCCTGTAAAGTTACCGCTAACTGTCACGGTAGGAGGGGTAACGTCGGGATATTGGGCTACCGGCAGGGTGGTCAGGGCAATGAGCCCGACCAGGACTATCACCACCGAGGATACTATCGCGGTGACCGGCCTTTTTATAAAAACATCTGCAATCATTTCGTACTGGTTTATGAAATAGTAAAACGGACCGGCTGCTTATTTCTTGGGAGCGGTACCCTGAGCCTGCGCTGGCGCACCTTCCTGTATAACTGCTCCTTCGCGAAGGTTCTGCACACCTTCCACCGCGATTTTCTCGCCTTCTTTAAGCCCGTCTTTGACGATGATATTCTTGCCGATAGCAGTACCAAGCACCACTTTGCGCTGGGTAACCTTGCTGCTGTCGCCAGCGACGTATACAAAGAACTCTCCCAATTGCTCTGTAACGGCTTTGTAAGGAATCACGACGGATTTGGATCCTGCATTGTTGAGTACCATCACAGTGCCGCTCATGCCTGCCCGGAGCTGATTGTCCTTGTTGGGGAAAACAAGACGGGTCTTGATGCTACCGGTCTGCGGATCCACGGCGCGGTCGAGCAGCGCGATCTTACCGTGTGCGGGATAGATGTCGGTTCCGAATTTGATCGAGAATGTCGAATCGTTCGCCTTTTGAGACTTCATCAAGGAAGTGAATCGGTAAATCTCTTTCTGGTCCACGTTGAAATCGACGGCAAGCTGATTGTCGGTCGAAACCGTGTTCAGAATGGTTTGGCCCGCTGAAACCGGCGCGCCGACTTTCACTTGCGAAATACCGATGACGCCGTCGAATGGCGCGACCACTTTCGTGTAACGCACGCTGGTCTGGCTGGCTTTAATGCTTGCCTTGGCAGCATCTACCTGTCGTTTTGCTACTTCGAGCGCTGCATCCGCGTTATCGACGAGCTGTTTGGCTACCGCGTCGTTCTTTTCGAGCTCATGGTAGCGGTCGGCATCTTTCTGAGCGCGGGCCAGATTAGCTTCCTGTACATTCAGGTTAGCTACCGCCTGATCGTAGTTGGCGTCATAAAGCTGGGCGTCGATCGTATAAAGCAGCTGGCCTTTGCGCACGCGCGCTCCGTCCGTGAAATGAATGCCGGTTACAAAGCCGGTAACCTGCGGGCGCAGCTCGACTTCGTTCAGTGGCACAACCGTTCCGGGGTACTCGTCATAGTAGGAAGCCTCTGAGGAAGCTACTTCTGCCAGGGTTACCTGTACGGCCGGAGGAGCGGTAGGCGCCTGTTGCTGGTCTTTTTTGCCGCATGAGAAGATCGTCAATGCAAGCAGGGCAGCGGGGTAATATTTTGTTGTATTTAAATACATATCATTAAAGTATTTTCTAATGGAAGCTGGTGTTAAATGGATTGATGACGGGTCGGGCCGCGTAGGTCGGGCCGGGCCGCACCTGTTATTGAATGTTGATCTGTCCGAGTGCTTTCTGAACGTCGATCTTGCTGGCCAGTACCAAATACAATGCATTGTAGTAATTGATGCGGGCCAGACGAAGGTCGGTTTCGGAGGTAACTACTTCCAGGTAAGTTTTAATACCTGATTTGTATTGCAGCTGGATCACATCATACACCTCACGCGCGAGCTCAACATTTTCTTTCTGAGCCAGCAGGTTAGTCAAATTGCCTTTGTAATTGGCCAAAGCGCTGGCGTATTCAGAGTTTACATTGTTTTGCAGGCCTTTCAGATCCCAGTCCAGGCGTTTGAGCTGCCATTCGGCCTGTTTGGTATTCGCTTTCCTTTTACCGCCCTGGTAAATAGGCAGCGAAAGAGTCAGCAAGCCGAACGAGTTGGGATAATTCTTGTTATAAAGGTCCGAAAAATGGTTGTTCTGAAAGTTCAGGTTATAGGCTCCGTTCAGCGATAAATTGGGCAAATAGCTCCATTTGTTGTACTGCAAATTCGCTTCGGCCAACTTTTTCTGCGTTGCCAGGATCTGGTACTCGATCCGGCTGTTCAGATCCACATTCTGCAAAGTATCCAGGGCAATTTCACGCTCCATTTGCAAAGTGTCATAACTGATTTGCAATGCCTTGTTAAGCGGATAACCCATCAGCGTTTTCAGGTATTCCAGTTTTGCTTTCAACACTTCCTCGTTGCTTTTCTTATTGGCACGGGTGTTGTTGAGCGAAATGGTAGCCCGTTTATAGTCAATCTTGTCGGTAACGCCGGACTTGTACTGATTCTGGGCATCTTTCAGGCTGCGTTCGAGGCGCACGATGTCTTCTTCGGCCACGCGGATCTGCTGGGTCGTGGCCAGCACATCATAGAATGCCTTGGAAACACTCACGGCCAGGTCGGTTTTGTTGTTGACCGTATTCTGGCTAGCTGCGAAGAGTACATCGCCGCGGGTACGCTTGGCCAGTAGCACATCGCGGTTGAAGATCTGTTGGGAAAGCGTGAACTGTGTAGCCGAAACGTTGTTAACCCCCAGTTTCACCGGGTTACCTGCGATAATGCTCGTTTGAACAATAAAGTTGTGCTGCAAATTGTAATTAAAGCCGATCTGCGGGTACCAGTCGGCCAGTTTGGCACGGACCTGATTGGCGGTAATCTGCTCGTCGATTAGCGATTGCTGGATCGCTGGCTGGTTTTTGATAGCGTACGCAACCACTTCCTGTAAAGTTGCCTGTTCCAGGACCGGCGCTTCCCGGTTACTTTCCTGGATGCCCTGAGCCAGGGCGGTACTGAGCAAATTCAATAAGAGGAATGCCGAGCTAAGCGCCAAACGCGTCGTTTTTTGTGGCTTAGACCAATGCTTCATGTAGGTGATCAATTAGAATTTTGGATAGAAATTAAGTGTTTCTGTCTGGTGATGAACAGGTTTGATAATTGGAAAAAATCGTGAAAGGACCAGCTATCTGTGGCTAGGAACAGGATTTTGACCCCCGAAAAGAAAGGATGGATTGGCAATAGCATGGCCAGCAGGTTTAGAGAACGTTTTTGTAAACAATCGGTGACATTAGTGGGCTGCGTATAAGCTTCCCCGTTGTCTGATTGTACTTATTAAGGATTAAAATGAGGGAATAGTTTCCTATCTCTTTGAAAAAAATAGGTAGGGCACCATGAATTCTTTAAAATGTGTAATTTTAAAAGAGAATTGTGCCGTATTAGGACATTTCAAAGGCTTTCGCTGTGCGTAAAAATTACGCATTAGGCTTTTCTTCGATGCGTGTTTCATGCTGCGGCCAGATCTTCTCGATCAACCCTGCGAAGATGATCACCAGTACGCAGCCAATTAAATTCAGCCAGAGAAAGGCCGTCAGGTCGATCATATAACTGACGATCACGAATATTTCCCCTATAATGCTGCCAAAGAAAACCGCCCGGCTGCCGATCCTTTTGAAATAGAATGCGACCAGGAATATGCCCAGAATCGTCCCGTAAAACAATGAACCCAGGATATTTACTGCCTCGATCATACTGCCCAGCCGCGAAGCATATTGGGCGACCGCAATACAGAATACGCCCCAGAAAAAAGTCGCCCAGCGGGAGGCGGCCACGTAATTACGGCCATTCTCGTCTTTCCGCACGATCCTTTTGTAAATGTCAACGATTGTGCAGGAAGCCAGCGAGTTATAGGCCGCAGCCACCGAGCCCATCGAGGCCAGCAGTATCACCGCAATGAGCAAGCCAACCATACCCGCAGGAAGGTAGTCGATCACAAAGCGGAGGAAAATGTAGTTCACATCGTTGGTATCACCGCCGTTGGCTTTGGAGAGCACTGCCGCCGCCTCTTTGCGCACATCCTTGACCTTGCCTTCCAGATCCGCCAGGACACTGCGGGAGGCTGCAATCGCTTGCTGATCGTCCTTGCGGATAGCTTCGGTAAGCGCCATGACCTGCGGACGTTTTATGGCCTGGATTTGTTCATGCTGCTTTTCAAGGGCTGCATATTCGGTCGCATAGGGGCTGGATTTGACATGATCGACAGCCGTCTGGTTGAAAAAAAGCGGTGGCGTGGTGAACTGGTAAAACGCAAACACGAGCACACCTACCAAAAGGATCAGAAACTGCATTGGGATTTTAAGAAGGCCGTTCATCGCCAACCCGAGCTTGCTTTGGCCTTGTGAGCTGCCGGTCAGAAAGCGGCCGACCTGCGACTGGTCGGTGCCAAAATAGGAGAGCTGCAAGAAAAAGCCGCCGATCAGTCCCGACCACACATTGTACCGGTTGTTTAAATCGAATGTAAAATCAATCAGATTGACCTTTCCCATCTTGCCAGCGACATGCAGCGCGTCGGTAAACGAAACCTGCTCGGGTAGGAACTTTACCACCATCACACCGGCCACGACCATGCCGATGGTGATAATGCCCATTTGCTGCAAATGCGTATGTGAAACGGCCCGCGAACCTCCCAGCGTGGTATACAGGATCACTACGCCGCCTGAAATAATGTTGGTCCAGGTAATATCCCAACCCAGAATGGCCGAAAGGATCAGCGAGGGGGCATAAATGGAAAGGCCCGTGGATAAACCGCGCTGCAGCAGGAACAAAAATGCGGTGAGCGCACGCGTACGCAGGTCAAAACGGCCTTCGAGGAATTCGTAGGCGGTGAATATTTTAAGCTTGCCAAATTTGGGCACGAATGTCACGCAAAGTACCACCATTGCCAAAGGCAGCCCGAAGTAGAACTGTACAAAGCGCATACCGTCGGTATAGGCCTGGCCGGGAGCGGAAAGGAAGGTGATGGCGCTGGCCTGGGTGGCCATCAGCGACAATGTCACATGGTACCAGGGCATGGACTGGCCGGCGAGCAGGAACGAATCCATCGTGTGCTTCTCACGGCTGCGGTAGATCCCGTAAAGTACAACAAATAAGAGGGTAAGCGAAAGAACAATCCAGTCGAGTGTGCTCATTGAAAATGGGTCATAAATAAATAGAAGAGGACAATTTGCAATGCGAGCATGCCGATCAGCAGAATGTACAGCTGTTTCCAGCTATTGACAAATGGGGGCAGCCCGTCGCGGTCCTGCGAGCTATTTTCTTTTATGATCATCGTTCGGGTCGAAGGTTTAGTACTGGAAACGGCCGGGTATTGTACCACAGGCAAAAGTAGAACGGTTTTGACATACTTTTAGCATGTAAAAATGTTAACGAAGCGTTAACGGTAGCTATATCCGTCATTGGGCCGGACAGGACAGAACAGGCTAGTTGACTAGTTTATAATTATTTATTTTCCCGCAATATTACAATCCTAAACGCCAAAACTACCTACTTGTGAAAAATTACCTGGCCTTCCTTTCATTTTTTCTATGCGTCTTTGCCGGCAAAGCATTTGCGCAGGAGCTTTCCGGTTCCGGACCATCCAGTGGGGGATTGCCTCCCATTTTCGACAACAGTTATGATGCAGAGAAGGATTCGAGAATCAGGCAGTATCTATCCCCCAAACGCATTGTGTGGATGTCTGACCGCAGTGGCGCCAGTGTGGTGGACGCTTCCAATCTGCTCAGGAAAGGCACCGGCCAGGCGGATCTGGTTCACACCAGTTTCACCAAGCTAATCAGCAAGGAAGGCCAGACGCCGGGGATATTGTTTGATTTCGGAAAAGAGATACAGGGTGGCATCCAGATCGTGACCGACCAGCCGGCGGACCATAATCCGATCCGAATCCGCATTCGTCTGGGTGAATCGGTCAGTGAGGCGATGTCCGATATCGACACCATTCAGGGGGCAACCAACGACCACGCTATGCGCGATTTCGTCATTCAGGTGCCCTGGCTGGGCGTCATGCAGGTAGGAAATTCCGGTTTCCGCTTCGCCCGCATCGACCTGGTGGACCCGGATCGCGAGCTGCAACTGAAAGAAGTACGCGCTATTTTCGAATACCGCGATATTCCCTACCTGGGCTCCTTCAAAAGTAACGACGAGCGCTTGAACACGATCTGGAATACAGGCGCTTACACGGTGCATTTGAATATGCAGGAATACCTTTGGGACGGTATCAAGCGCGACCGTTTGGTGTGGGTAGGGGATATGCACCCGGAGGTGATGACGATCAACACAGTTTTTGGTAAAAATGAGGTCGTAGCCAAAAGCCTGGATCAGGCCCGCGACATCACGCCACTGCCAGGCTGGATGAACGGGATTAGCGCCTATTCGATGTGGTGGGTGCTCATTCACCGGGACTTATATAAAAATCAGGGCGATTTACTGTATCTGCGCAAGCAGCAAAAATATCTTGTCGCGCTGCTGGACCAGCTCATGGAGAAAACCAAAGACAATAAGGAAGACCTGGACGGTACCCGTTTTCTGGACTGGCCATCGAGCGAAAACCCGAAGGGCATTCACGCCGGCCTGCACGCGATGATGATCATGACGCTGGAGGCCGGTGCAGAGCTTTGCCAGATCCTGGACGAGCCCGCGCAAGCGATCCGCTGCAAAACAATGGCCACCCAGATGAAAATGTATGTCCCTGATGCCAACGGCTCCAAACAGGCAGCGGCATTGATGGCCCTGGCAGGGCTCATACCTGCCGAAAAAGCCAATGCCGACGTAATTGCCGTAGGCGATTGCGAGCGTTTTTCGACGTTCTATGGCTATTACATGTTGCAGGCCAAAGCCAAAGCGAAGGACTACACCGGTGCATTGAACTGCATCCGCAATTACTGGGGTGGCATGCTCGATATGGGCGCCACCACTTTTTGGGAGGATTTCGATCTGGCCTGGACCAAAAATGCCGCGCCAATCGACGAGCTGGTCCCGGACGGAAAAGATGACATTCATGGGGATTTTGGCGCTTATTGCTATAAAAAGCTCCGCCATAGCCTTTGCCATGGCTGGGCTTCGGGGCCTACTTCCTGGCTTTCCGAGCATGTGCTGGGAGTGAGCATTGTCGAGCCCGGCTGCAAGACGATCCGCATTCAGCCAAACCTGGGCGATTTGCAATGGGTGGAAGGTACCTATCCGACACCGATGGGAGTGGTCAAGATCCGCCACGAGAAGCAGGCGGATGGTACGGTCAAATCTAAAATCGATGCGCCCAAGGGGGTGAAAGTGTTGCGTTAAGATTTAATTCGCTTTTTTATGAAAAGAAATATGCTCTCGGTTATGCTGGTATTAACTATCCTTACGGCAAGCGCAAAGGGATTAGTGCCAGCTTACCTTCGCTGTGAATACAAAGAATCACCAGTAACGGATGTCCTTCGCCCGCGCTTGAGCTGGGAGCTGTCGGCAGATGAAAACAATCAGGTACAAACTGCCTACCAGATTCTGGTTGCCTCTTCTGTTGAAAAGCTCACAGAGAACAACGCCGATTTGTGGAATTCCGGGAAAGTAGCCGGTCGCCAAACTTCTCAGATCGAATATGCGGGAAAGCCGCTCGCCTCACGCGTGGTTTGCTACTGGAAGGTGCGGAGCTGGGACAAAAATGGTACGTCGGGAGAATGGAGCAGGCCCTCGCAATGGGAGATGGGGCTGCTGGATAAATCGGAATGGAAAGCAGCATGGATTGGCCTGGACCTGGACCATTTGGGTAAGGGTAAAGTATACCATCTGCCTCCTGCTCCCTATCTGCGCAAGGAAGTAACGATCCGCGTCGGGGTTAGGAAAGCACGGCTATATGTTACCGCATTGGGCCTGTATGAGTTTAGTATTAATGGTAAAAAGACCGGCGACGCATTTCTGACGCCCGGCTGGACGGATTATGACAAGCGGGTTTATTACCAGACCTACGATGTGACGGCCGATTTGAAAGCCGGTAAAAATGCATTGGCCTCGCAGCTGTCTTATGGCTGGTACGCGGGTTATCTGGGCTATTCATTATTAGTTCAAAACCCGGTGGTGCGCGCATTTTACGGGAAAGTGCCATTACTGAAGGCGCAATTGGAAGTAGAGTACCAGGATGGGAAGACAGAAACCTTCTTCACCGACCAGACCTGGAAAGCAAGCCCGGGTGCGCTGCTGGAATCGGATTTGCTCAATGGGGAAACCTATGACGCACGTTTGGAGCAAACCGGATGGGATATGGCGGGTTTTGACGACAGCCGTTGGAAGAACCCACAGATTTTTCCCGATAAAGCGGAGCGGAAAATACAGGTATATCCCGGTCCGCCGGTGAGAGTTACCCAGACGTTAAAGGCGGTAAGCCGGAATGACCGCGGCAATGGTACCTACATTTTTGATATGGGGCAGAACTACGCGGGCATTGTCAGGCTGCATGTAAAGGGTCATGCTGGCGACACGATCCGTCTGCGTTTTGGTGAAAAGCTTTATCCTGATGGCCGGCTAATGACCGAAAACCTGCGAATGGCCCGCGCTACTGATACCTATATATTAAAAGGCGACCCGGCTGGCGAGACCTGGGAGCCCAAGTTTACATTTCATGGGTTTCAGTACGTGGAGGTAGCCGGGTTGAGAAATGCGCCGACAGACGAGACGTTAACGGGACTAGCCATTGGCTCGGACACGCCAAAGGTCGGAACATTTGAAACTGATAATGCGATGGTTAACCAGCTTTACAGCAATATCGACTGGACGCAACGTGCCAATTATATAGATATTCCCACCGACTGCCCACAGCGCGATGAGCGGATAGGCTGGACGGGCGATGCGCAGGTGTATGTGAAATCGGCGACATTCAACCGGGACGTGGCTTCGTTTTTCACCAAATGGGTGGTCGATCTGAACGACGGTCAATACGAAAACGGTGCTTATCCGCTTTACGCACCGCGACCGAACCTTCGCAAAACTGATACTTTTTCGCCGGGATGGATGGAGGCCGGCATTATCTGTCCGTACCAGATTTACAAGACTTACGACGATACCCGCATGATCCATAACGGCTGGGCTGATATGGTGCGGTTCATGGATTTTCTTGATACCAGAAGCAAAGGGTCCTACCTCTTCAAAGAGAATGCATTTACCGACATCGATCCGAAAGGAGGCTTCGGGGACTGGCTTTCATTTGGCAAGAAAACCCCGCCGGACATGCTCGCCTCTTTTTACTATGCCTACTGCGCCGATCTGATGGCTGAAATGGCAGCGGCGATCGGCAATGCAAAGGATCAACAGCGGTTTAGCGAAACGGGTAGGAAAGTACGGGAGGCGATCCGCGAGCATTATGTCGATCAGCAGGGGCGTTTCAAATGTAATGATAAAGCTTATGGCAATGGAGCCGGTTATGTGGACGGTTCCCTGGGTTTTACCGGACACACCCAGACAGCCTATGCCAATGCCATTTACATGGATATTATCGATCCCTCGGACCGCGTCAAAGCAGGGGCGTACCTGGCCGAATTGCTGAAAGAGAACGGCGATAAGCTAGCTACCGGTTTTCTGGGTGCAAAGCCGCTGCTTCCGGCGCTTTCGGCCACGGGCCGCTCGGACCTTGCTTACAAACTATTTTTGAGCAAAGAATTCCCATCCTGGGGATTTGAGGTTGAAAACGGCTCTACCACGATCTGGGAGCGGTGGGACAGCTTCACCAAAGAGGATGGCTTTAAGTACAATGCAGCCATGAACTCGTTCAGCCACTACGCGTTTGGGGCTGTGTGCGAATGGATGTTTGGTAATGCGGCGGGCATCGTGATGACCAAACCTGGTTTCGAGACGTTTGACATCCGGCCAGAAATTGCCCCAGACGGTATGGGTAGCGATGGGATCAATCACCTAAAAGCCTCACTGCGCACGATTAGCGGTACCATTATTTCTGAATGGAGCAAGAAAGGCGGTATACTGACAGTGAAAGTGACCGTGCCCGTGAACACGTTCGCGCGTATATATATACCCGCGGGCGCGGATGCGAAGGTGCTTGTAAATGGACAGCAGCTATCTGCCTCCACGACGGTAAAAGGCCTTCGAAAAGAAGATAGCTGCGTGGTTGTCGAGGCGGGCTCGGGCAGTTATGAATTTACGGTGAGCAGGTAAGGCAACTAGCTTACCGTTTCATTTACCAGGCGATCTATACAGACGCCCAGACTGTCGCGCCAGTAAGGAATTCCGATGCCGAAAGTGTTTTTGATCTTGGACTTATCCATCACCGAATAAGCGGGGCGGACTGCGCGCGTGACATATTCCGAGGTTTTAACCGGATTGAGCTTCACAGTCGTTTCGCTCAGGTCGAATACCGCTTTGGCGAAATCATACCACGAAGTAACGCCTTCGTTGCTATAATGGTAAATACCATAGGATGTGCTACCGGATTCGGTAATATCCAAAATCACATTGGCCAGATCGATCGCGTAAGTAGGAGAGCCCACCTGGTCGACGATCACGCCCAATTGCTCGCGCTCGCGACCAAGGCGCAGCATGGTTTTAACAAAGTTGTTGCCGAATTCAGAATAGAGCCAGCTCGTACGGATGGTAAAATGCTCGGGCAAAATCTCGGTGATCGCTGCCTCGCCCTCCAGCTTGGTCAGTCCGTAGATATTTTCAGGCTCGGCAGGGTCGGTTTCGGAGAGTAATTTGGGAGTGTCACCTTTGAAAACGAAGTCGGTTGAAATGTGGATCAGTGTTGCCTGATGTTTTTTACATACCTCGGCAATATACGCAGCGCCGTCGCGATTGACTTTCCGACAGGTATCCACGTCGTCCTCGGCTTTATCGACAGCCGTATAGGCAGCACAGTTGATAACGAACTGCGGTTTCTCAGCCGTAAAAAGTTTATCGAGCTGTTCTTTGTCGAGGATGTTGGCGTTCTCTTCCGAAGGGAAGGAGATGTCGGTAATGTTACGTTCCGCTGAGTTTTTTTTAAGGCAGCTTCCCAACTGGCCTGAGGCACCTAATACGAGTATTCTCATTGAGTATTTATTGAAATACGTTGTTTGCAAATTTAAAGAATGCCTCAGGGAAGCAGGTATTATTTATTAATTATTATTTTGCGGGAAGTGATTTTGCCTTTATCGTCTTCGATACTCACCAGGTAAACACCTGCTGGCAGGTCGTTTACATTGATGCCTTTCTCGTAGTTCCGGTTAACTGATATAATGCTCCGGCCGCGCATGTCGACAACCGACACCTGTTTTATGCGCCGGCCATTGCGAACAAAAATCCTGTCACGCGCCGGGTTGGGATACACCGCGGCGTTTGCTTCATCCGCCGAACTGCTCCCTGGTTTCAGTATTTCGGTTCCGTTTGCTGCGACCAACAGGCTGTCGGCGCCTGGCGCCATTTCGCGGGTCGAGGAAAGATCGGCCCCGAATGTATAAGCCAGATAAGTGTTCGGCACGATTGCAGCGTTGGTCGTCATCGATCCTACGCTAATGTAGCTGGCGCCGCCAAATAACGATATCGGGTCGACTGTGGATGGGATTTTTACCCATCTGGATCCATTCCAGCCAATGATGTAAACCTTGCTAAGATTCCCACCCGGTGCAAGTGAGGACATACCGCTTTCCAGGTGCCATGATAGCGTGATTTTCGTAGCAGTTGTGCCGTTAATATCCCAATATTCCTGGGGCGAGACTTTGCCGATGTTAGCGTCTTTACTCGTGGCCGAAAACGGGGCACCTGTGGGAAGCGGTGGGTAGTTGCCTCCCTTGTGACTTGATGTAATGGCTACGGCCGGATTAGCCGAGAAATAGGCCCCTGTTGTTCCGTCTGCGCTCGCCGCAAATGGGCGATACACCGAATTGTCGCTGGTTGGAAAAATAAAGCGATTGCTGCCGGCAACTTTCACATAGCCGTCGACCATATTGGCGGTGACAACGGCAGTGCTGGGATAAGTAACCTTCCCGAAGGCCATGCGGTCGGTAAATATCCTCCGTCTTTGCGCGTGCAGGCTGTCCATCCCTGTCAGGAGCACGGATACGAATGCTAAAATACGTAAAACCCTTCTCATCTCTCCTTTATAAATTCTAAATGCGTATAACACTTTTTGTTACTCAAAAATAGAATTTATTCTACATATAAAAAAGCGTGCCCCGGGAAAATCGACAGTGTACAAACACAAAAGGCGCCATTGGCGCCCTTTGTGTTACATTAAAATATGGATACTGTCATAGAAATGCTACTGACCGCGCCCTAGGACCATTACCTGAACGGTTCTGAAAATCAGTTGGACGTCGTCGAAAACACTGTAAGATTTCAGATATTGAAGATCATATTTGAGACGCTCAACATTCTTGGCAACTGTATCGGCATAACCTACGTTGATCTGGCCGATGGAAGTAATGCCGGGTTTAACCGTCAAAAGGCGCTGAAAATCGTGGGGAGCAGCTTCCATAAGCATGTCCACGTCATATTTGTACAATGGGCGCGGGCCCACAACCGACATTTCACCTTTCAATACATTGATGAACTGCGGCAACTCGTCGAGGCGTGACTTCCTCAGTATACGGCCTATCGGCGTAATACGCGGATCGTCGTCGCCTTTGGAGTGCTGTAAGCCCATTTTATCGGCGTCCACGCGCATACTGCGGAACTTGTAGATATAGAACGGCTCGCCCCAGCGGCCCGACCGCTGCTGTTTGAAGAACACGGGTCCCGGCGAAGTAATCTTGATCGCCGCCCATACCAGGAAGAATACCGGTGCGCCAAGAATCATCACAATGATGGAGAATATCAAGTCGAATGCACGTTTTACAGTCTGCTCGTTCAGACTTGAAAACGGCTTGGTGTTGATCTGGATAATGGGGTACATGTCGTGGTACTCGATCGTAGCCATATTGGTCATAAAGCCACGGAAGTCGGGTACCAGGCGGATATGCGTCCGATGGCGTTCGCCCAGACGGATGACCTCCTTCACCTGCTCATCATTCATTTCCGAAAGGCAGCAATACAGATAGTCGAGACGCTTTTCTCTGACCATTGTTTCAAGCGATTCTATCGGGCTTTTCTCAGAAGCTGGGTCGATTGATCCGGAAAAACGGTAGCCTAGTTCTTTGCGTTCGGCGTAAAATTCCCGGATCAGCGCAGCCAGGTCGCCTTTACCTACGATGCCGTATCGATTGTAGTTGTACCCGGCCTGGCGGTATACTTTTAAAAACAATACGGACGCGGCGCGAGAAGTAACCGAAAGCACAACGAACAGCCCGTAAGTAAGCAGGAATTGCGTTCGGGAATATTCCTCTCCCTGTTTGGTAAGATAAAGGAACGCCATCATTACCGCTGCGTGGACAATCACCGCTTTCAGGAAGTTACCGATCTGCGTGTTGAAATGATAGGATAGCCTGGTGAAGCGGTAGGTCTTGAACAGGTAAATAGTGAATATCCACATCAAGTTCGCCATCAGTAGCAGGTTTATGTACTGATTTTCGAATACCGTGGTTACGCTGTTGTCAAACCGGAAGACATACGCAAAGAAGAACGATACGTTCAATAAGGCTACATCCACCCAAAGGTGCACCTTAGGCAGAAGCCCAGGATAGTGATTTTTCATAATTATAACGTTGAGTATGATGTTCGGTAAAAGTTGGCTTCGACGCATTGTGGGCGGTTCCGCGGCAACTTCCTTTGTCCCGTTGCACAAGTCTACGACTAATCTTTAAATATTTCAATACGTAGCTCGTATAAATTTTGAAAATAGTCGAATAGACGCTACTGGGCAGTAAAATTCTTATTATATAACTATTACTACTTTTTTTTGTTCTATTTGGTTGGGGCGGATTCTGAACGGTTGATGTTCGTTGTGAATCCGGTTTGGATTCGGGCCGGGATTGCCGGTTATCCAAAAATTGTACCAACCTGTCGCAGGTGAAACGGAAAAGCCAATTGCGGTTTAATACCACAACCTGCGGTGTATTGCTACTACATTCACAATGATACTTTGTAGCATATTTTCACCAAAGGTAACATAATTTGTGACAGTCGATTTCCTTGTACAGTAGACTGTATAAGGTCATAATGCCCAGCCAAAGCAGGAATATTATGAAGGGTAATCCAGCGAGTTAAGTAGGAATTTTGAGAATGGAATGGGTTTTTGAAGCGATTGGCTGGAATTTACCTGGTATTCGTCCCGACAGTCACGCTGTACCGGTTCCAGAAGTGCTGCCCGGCGGGCAGGCTTTTTTTACGGCCGGAGTTTGCCGAAACCGGGGTGGGAGATCTACAATACGAAGAAAAGCGTTTGTGAACATTCTGTTAAGAATTGATTACAGGGATGTAGGGAAAAAATCCAATTTTGAACTTTGACAAAATTATTTGCCGTTTTGAGCACAGAAATGTACAACTTTCAATTGTTTTGTCTTAATTTTATCCAACTTTGTACTAAGTAACAAACTGCGGTCCGCAAAACCGACTGGTTTTATTCCTCTGTCGGATCGTCTGCGGTCGTATTTTCATATGCTCAACTGGTTATTCGATAAGAAGAAAAAAGAGGAAACGGACCTTTCCCTGATAGGAATGGATTTGCACTCTCACCTGATTCCGGGGATCGACGATGGTGTTGAAACCATAGAAGACTCGCTGGTAATGCTGCGTAAAATGTATAGTCTCGGTTATCGCCGGATTTTTGCGACGCCTCATGTTATGTGGGATTGTTACCGCAATACGCCACAAATTATCCGTGATGGCATCAATGACGTTCGAGTGGCGGCCTTGAATGCGGGAATCGATATGGATATTAATGCCGCGGCTGAATATTTTATCGACGAACACTTTGTGGAATTGCTTAACACAGGCGGTGAATTACTTACATTACCAGGCAACAGGTTGCTGGTCGAGCTTCCTTATTCGACCAAGCTGATGAACACCTCCGAAACGTTGTTCCAAATAGTTGCAAAAGGTTATCGCCCGGTTCTGGCTCATCCCGAGCGCTATACGTATTTCTATCAGGATACGTCGATATTCAAGAAGCTTTGCGATCAGGGTTGCGAGTTGCAGGTGAATATTCTGTCGCTCGGAAACTACTACGGTGAGAACGTACACAAGATGGCGGATTGGCTGCTGAATAACGGCCTGATTACATATGTAGGGACCGATGCGCACAAGCCAGCACATTTGGATTTAATTAATAGGACAGACAAAAAGGGCTGGCTGAAAAAATACAGATTCCAAAATCTGAAACTGATGGAAGAGTAGGATTAAACCTGGAATGAAATTCTACAACGACATCAAATATATTATTGAGCCAAATAGAGAGTCTTTTTACTGCGTTTATCCGTATTTTTAAGCAGGTTGTTCGAATGTTTTTAGGTGTAAGTTAAAATAAACCCGTTAAAAAGGTGTTTTTTATAACAAAACAATGAATTATATTCGTGCTCTGATTTACGTAATCATTCTTACTCAACGTCAATACATGAACACATTACAAAAATTACCCGTTCGTTATTTTTTGCACTCCCTAGTGCTGGGAATCGTTTTTATCAGCGCTTTTTCTTCTTGTATCTCGAATAAGTCAATTGTATATTTTCAAGGTGACTCGCTTCGCTACACGGCACAGGAAATTACTCAGAAGTATACGCCGGTTATCCAGCCCAACGACATTCTTTCGATCGTGGTGGGCAGTTTGAACGCCGAAGCTAACGAGATATTTAACACTCCGAACTCATTTACAACTGCGACTACCAACTATTCAACAACGGGTGGCGGTGCGCGTGTACAACCTCTCGGGTATCTGGTTGACGCGGACGGTAGCATCGAAATGCCAATGGTGGGAAAGGTGAAAATTGGCGGCCTGCGCACGATCGACGCTGCGGACACCATTCGCACCCGCCTGTCCAGTTACCTGAAAGAGCCGAGCGTGATAGTCCGTAACCTGAATTTTAAGGTATCGGTGCTGGGCGAGGTGGCCCGCCCGTCTATATACGTGATTCCGGACGAGAAAATTACATTGCCCGAGGTGCTCAGTCTTGCGGGTGATCTCACCATCTATGGAAAGCGTGAGAACGTGATGATCATCCGTGAAGAAAACGGCAAACGCGAATATGCAAGAATAGACCTTACCAGCCGGGATGTTCTTAGCTCTCCCTATTATTACCTTCACAAAAACGACATTATTTACGTCGAGCCGATCAAAACAAAGATCAATGCAACGGACCGGAATGTACAGCTCGTGCCGATCATTACCTCTATCGTAGCCGCCATCGGTACGCTGGGTATCCTGATCATTAATATCACCAAATAGAATTTCAGTGCCTGAATTAGTTTCAGTAGACACTTATTATACTCAACTGTTATGATCGATAAAATGAATGGAGTGCAACCGTCCTTTTTGGAGGAAGAGGAGGAAGAGTTTAACCTTATGGAATACATAAATCGGTATTTCAGATATTGGTACCTTTTCCCGATATTTATTGTCCTGGCCCTTACTGGCGCATTCTTCTACCTGCAAATTACACAGCCGGTTTATAGCACCAAATCAAGCATTCTCATCAAGGAAGAGAAAAGCATCGGAGGTTCGCAAGGCGACATTCTGACTGAAATGAGCTCGGAATTCGGTGGTAATAAGGTGGTGGAGAATGAGTTGGAAATCCTGAAATCCCAGACGCTTATGGAGCAGGTGATTAAGGAGCTCGGTCTGGACGTTTCCTATACCTCGAAAGATGGCTTGCGGACGGTGAATTTGTATAAAAGAAGCCCGATTACGCTCACGGCCGAGGTGATAACTCCGTTGGGATTGGAAGAGCCGCTGACGATCCATATGGTGGACAGTACGCATTTTCGGTTCAATGACGAGGATGAAGTGTTCCAGGTAGGCCAGCGCTTCAACAACGCCTGGGGCGCATTTGTAATCAACAGAGGTAAAGATTCGGAATACACCGACATTAAAGTGCATTTCAGTGACGTGAAGGCTCTTGCTGAGGCGATCCTGGGCCGATTGTCTATCACGCAGCCGAATATCAAAAGTACGGTTCTCGAACTCACTTACGAGGATACCGACGTTCAGCGCTCGAAAGACGTATTGAACAAATTGCTGGATGTATATGTACAAGCGTCACTGAACGATAAAAATACCGAAGCGAGTAACACGCTGAAATTCATCGAAAATCGCCTGGGCCTCATTACCGAGGAATTGGGGGACGTAGAGAAGAATGTAGAATCTTACAAAACCAATGCAGGTATTACCGACATTAGCTCGGAATCCAAACTTTTTTTGGAAAACATTAAAGAGAACGACGCGCAGTTGAACGAGGTGAACACCAAACTCAGTATCCTCGAAAGTGTCGATAACTACATCCAGAATGCAGGTGAAGGTGCCGTTGCGCCTGCCACATATATGATTGACGACCCTGTGTTGGTATCCTTGCTGACCCGTTTCAACGAATTGGAACTGCAGCGGGAGCGTTACGCACGTACGACAACGACGAAAAACCCGTTGCTGGAAACGATCAACACGCAATTGGAGGGTACTCGTCAGTCGATCCGCGAGAACGTGCAAAACTTGAAGCGGGGAATGGCTGTAACAAAGCGTAACCTCGAAGGTATCAACAACCGTTTCTCCGCAGGTCTGCGTGCGATCCCCAAAAAGGAGCGTGAGTTTGTTGGCATTAAGCGTCAGCAGTCGATCAAAGAAGAACTGTATCTTTATCTGTTACAAAAAAGGGAGGAAACCGCGCTGGGTTATGCTGCTACCGTTTCGGATAGCCGCCTGATCGACGCACCGGTAACCAGCTTCCAGCCGATTAAACCAAAGCGTGCATTTATCTGGCTAGGTTCACTGGTAGGAGGGATCGCGGTTCCCGTGTTGCTAATCAATCTGCTTTTCATGCTGAATAACACAGTTCAGCGCCGGGAGGAAATTGAAAAGGTAACGCATTCGTCGATCCTCGGTGAAGTAGGGCAGATGAATACTCCTGCGGGAGCGCCTGCAGATGATAATATCATTAAAATGACCAGCCGCACCGCCGTTGCGGAGCAATTCCGTGCGCTGCGTACCAATTTACAATACCTCGGAGATGGCAATTGCCGCATTCTGATGTTTACTTCGTCGATCGGTGGAGAAGGAAAAAGCTTCGTGAGTGTGAACCTGGCTGCGAGTTTGGCATATTCGGATAAAAAAGTGTTGCTGATTGGTCTTGATTTACGCAAGCCTACCTTGCACGAACGTCTGTCCCTGCCCAACAAAACAGGGGCTTCGAACTGCCTCATCGGGCAAGGCAACTACGAGGATTACATCCAGCAGACCGACGTCCATCCTAAATTCCACGTTCTGACCAGCGGCCCGATCCCGCCAAACCCGTCGGAGCTTTTGAGTAACGGACGGTTGCCGGTTATGCTCGCCGAGCTTCGCAAGGAGTACGACTACATTCTGATCGACTCACCACCGTTCGGTCTTGTGACCGACTCTGCGCTGATCGCCGAGCACGTGGATGCTACATTGTATATCGTTCGCTTCAACTACACGTTGCTCGACCATCTGAAACGCATTGGTGAGCTGCACAAAGCACGCCGCTTCCAGAACCTGTCTATCATCTTCAACGGTGTGAACTATGGAATCGGCTACGGCTATGGCTACGGCTACGGTGGCTATGGCTATGGTTACTACAAAGAAGAGAAATCCGAAAAAGGCAGCAGGCTGAAAAAGCTTGTTGGTATGAACTAACCCACAAAATCCCCGGGAAATGATAGGTAATATCCCTTCTCGGGGAATCCATTAGACATTTCGTAGTACTTGGTAGAAGTAATTTGGAATATCTTTAAAGAGTATTATTTTAGTAGAGCGTTGTTGGTAGATATTCAGTTAAGTTTTATCAACAACATCAGGGAATAATTATAATCTAATCAATTTACTCAACGTTATTTTTTTGCGTATGAAAATCGCTGTTATCGGAACCGGCTATGTTGGACTAGTTACTGGAACTTGTTTTGCTGAAACAGGAAACCAGGTTACCTGTGTTGATATTGATGTCAACAAAGTAGCCAGAATGCAAAAGGGAGAGATTCCCATCTACGAACCAGGTCTGGATGTATTGTTCGATCGTAACATTGCTGAGGACCGTTTGAAATTCACTACCAGTATCGTGGAAGGTATTGAAGGCGCGGAAGTGATTTTTCTGGCGCTTCCTACGCCGCCGGATGAGGACGGTTCTGCCGATCTTAAATACATTCTCGGTGTGGCCAACGACCTCGGTCCGATCCTGAAAGACTACGCGGTGATCGTCGACAAAAGCACTGTTCCCGTAGGGACTGCCGAAAAAGTCCGTGCGGCGATTGCCCAAAATGCTACTGTGGATTTTGACGTAGTTTCCAATCCGGAATTCCTTCGTGAAGGAGTCGCGGTGGAAGACTTCATGAAGCCCGACCGCGTAGTGGTAGGAACGACTTCGGACCGTGCGAAGAAAGTGATGGAACAATTGTACGCGCCATTGGTGCGCCAGGGCAACCCGGTGATTTTCATGGATGAGCGCTCAGCCGAGATGACCAAATATGCAGCGAACTCGTTCCTTGCATTGAAAATCACTTTCATGAACGAAATAGCAAACCTTTGCGAACGAGTTGGCGCGAACGTGGACGACATCCGTCGCGGTATCGGAACTGACAGTCGCATTGGAAAACGCTTCCTCTTTGCTGGTATCGGTTATGGCGGCAGTTGCTTCCCTAAGGACGTGCAGGCGCTTGCTAAGACATCCAGAGATTATGGCTACGATTTCCGCACTTTGAAATCGGTGATGGCGGTGAATGCCGACCAGAAGAAGAAATTATTACCGATCGTGGAAGATTACTTCCAGGGTAGCCTGGCGGGTAAAACAATCGCCGTTTGGGGCCTTGCGTTTAAGCCTTACACGGACGATATCCGCGAAGCTCCGGCGCTCGAAAACATCGAGGCGCTGCTCGCAGCAGGCGCGAAGGTGACAGCCTACGATCCTGAGGCGATGGAGAATGTAAAAAGACAAATCCCCGACATCACCTATTGCCATACGGCATACGCAGCGCTCGATGACGCCGATGCGCTGATGATCTTCACAGAGTGGCCGCAGTTCCGTACCCCGGATTTCACCAAAATGGGTAAGCTCCTGAAAGAAAAAGTCGTTTTCGACGGCCGCAACCTTTATGAGCTAAACACCATGAGAGAGCACGGCTTTACTTATTATAGCATTGGACGCGAGGCGGTTAACGCGGTTGAAGAACCGGTAGCTTAATGCGTCCGTATGGCCCCGCAGGTGCGGCTATGAGCCGTGCCTGCGGAAGGTCCTTCCCCTTCCACGTTCATTTCAGTGAAGACATTAAACGGATTACTCAACAGATATGAAAGTATTAGTAACAGGCAGCGCCGGATTTATCGGGTTTCATACGGTAAAGCAGCTACTGCAAGAAGGTTTCGAAGTGGTAGGCCTTGACAATATCAATGACTACTATTCACCACAACTCAAGTATGCGCGCCTGAAAGAGGCTGGTATCCAACAGGAAAAGATCAAATGGTATCAACTGGTAACCAGCACGGTTAACAGCAACTACCGCTTCGTGCGCATGAATCTCGAAGACAAGCAGCAGCTTTTCAGTTTGTTCCAGGCTGAGCAGTTTGACTATGTGATCAACCTTGCGGCACAGGCAGGTGTACGTTACTCGATCGAGAACCCGGATGTGTATGTGCAATCAAACATTATCGGCTTCCATTATGTCCTCGAGGCGTGTCGTTACTTTCCACCAAGGCATCTTGTTCATGCCTCGTCGTCGTCGGTGTATGGTGCCAATGCTAAAATCCCTTTCTCGGAAGAGGACAAGGTAGACTCGCCCGTAAGTCTCTATGCGGCTACCAAGAAGAGCAACGAGCTGATGGCTCATTCATATAGCCATCTTTATAATATCCCTATTACCTGCCTGCGCTTCTTTACCGTTTATGGCCCATGGGGACGTCCGGATATGGCGCCGATGCTTTTTGCCCGTGCGATCGCCGAAGGCAAGCCTATCCAGGTTTTCAACAACGGCGATATGGAACGCGACTTTACGTTCGTGGGTGATATCGTCGACGGAGTCACCAAAACGATGGTGGCAGGGTTCGAAGAAAATCCGCAATACCGCGTGCTCAACATTGGTAACGGTTCACCGGTGAATCTGATGAAGTTTATTGAAGAACTCGAACAAGGTATCGGGACCAAGGCACTTAAAAACTTTTTGCCGATGCAAGCCGGCGACGTTCCCCGAACATGGGCAAGCCAGGAAAATCTCGAACGCATTACCAATTACAAACCGCAGGTCGAACTCAGCTCTGGTATAAAGGAATTTGCCGATTGGTACCTTGAATACAGCGGCCAGTTGGCGGCGCATTACGTGTAATAATGCCTGGTATTATCCTGGTTGAGTGCATTCTTCGTAACACACCCTATGGAAAGCGCATTAAAATATGATCTTTTTCGCAGCGCGGGAAAGACGGGCTCTAAGGCCTTTCTTTCCCGGTTGTTTTTCAATTACCCATTCCGGTTCATCGCTTTTTACAGGTTGTCCCAGAAATATCCGAAAAGTAGTCCGCTGGGGTTCCTGTGCAGACTTTTGTACCGGCGCTATGGCGTGAAATACGGTATACAGATCCCACTTTCGGTAAAAATTGGTAAAGGTCTGTTGTTACCGCATTTCGGCGGGATCGTGGTCAATTCCCAAAGCCGTATCGGCGATAATTGTACGTTACTGCACAACGTTACAATAGGAAATACTAAAAGAGGGGAGAAGAAAGGCGCACCAAGCATCGGAAACAGCGTTTATATTGGCCCTGGTGCTGTCATTGTAGGAGGTATAGAAGTTGGCGACAATGTGCTTATTGCGCCCAATTCCTATGTGAATCTCGACGTGCCGTCGAATAGCGTGGTAGTGGGAAACCCGGCCAGAATATTTGCCAAGGAGACAGCCACAGAAGGTTATATTACCAATCCCGTTCTTTAAAACGAATATTTATTCACAGTTTGAATGTCTTCTCAGGTAAACAAAATCGCTAAAAATACCCTTTTCCTGTACGTCAGGATGTTCCTCCTGATGTTCATTGGGCTTTATACGTCCCGTGTGGTATTGGAAGTGCTGGGCGTTGAAGACCTGGGTATTTACAATGTAGTGGGGTCGGTAGTAATGATGCTGGAGTTCGTATCGTCGAGCCTTACCAACTCTTCCCAGCGCTACCTGAATATTGGTTTAGGAAAAAATGATATGGGACTTACCAATCGTTATTTTTCCCAAAGTGTAGGCCTGCATTTCCTGCTCTCCATATTTATTGTATTGTTACTCGAAACCCTGGGACTATGGATGTTCAATAACAAATTGGTCATTCCGGATGGCCGGCGTGAAGCCGCTTTCTGGGTTTACCAGCTATCCACACTAGCCGCATTTATTAAAATTAATCAGATATGTTTTCAAAGCGTGATCGTCGCGCGTGAGAGCATGTCCGTGTATGCGTATCTGAGTATTTTTGAGGGAGTGGCTAAACTGGCGGTCGTTTATCTGATTGGCGAAAACACGCCGTTCGATAAACTTGCTTATTATGGTTTTTTGATCGTGGTTATTCAAGGAGTGGTGTTTCTGGCGCATATGGTTTACTGCTATATGAAATACCCCGAATCGCACTACAAGTTGTTTTGGGACAATGCGTTGTTCCGGGAAATGGCAGGCTTCGTAAGCGTGAACGCTTTCGGCTATATTTCATGGGCCATCGGTGTGCAGGGAATCAATGTGGTTCTCAACCTGTTCTTCGGGCCGACTGTCAATGCGGCGCGCGGGTTGGCTTCTACAGCGGGGCGGTTTATCAACCAGTTTGTCAATAACATTTACCTTGCCATTAAGCCGCAGATTATCCAGTCCTATGCAAAAGGTGAGACAGAAAGCATGGTAACGCTGGCAGAGAAATCGACTGTTTATGTGTTTTACATGGTGCTGTTCGTATCACTTCCAATCCTTTTTGAAACGAATTTCATTCTTACATTTTGGCTGAAGGAAGTGCCGGAGTATACCAAACTGTACACCGAGCTGACGTTGATTCAATCCTATTTCTGGATGCTTCCGATCCCTTACAGCCAGATCGCCACCGCTACTGGCCGGATCAAGAACATTCAGCTATACGGACGCATTTTTACCCTACTCGCACTGCCTATTTCGTATGGGATACTGTTGTTGGTGAAAAATCCTTACTACCCCATATTCGTGATTATCACAATGGACGCATTTTTCTGGCTATATACGATTTATGATGTTGATAAACAGCTCAATATTAAATTTGACCGGTATGTAAGAAATGTGATCCTTCCTGTGCTGTACATGGCTGCTGCGATGGTGATTTCGCTTACGCTCGCCCATTATATGATCGCGGGTCTGGAGCCGGTGTTCCGGTTTATTATTGAAGGGGTAATCAGCCTTTCGCTGGGATTTCTATTTACTTTTTTGTTCGGTATGCCGCGTGATGAAATGGCGTATCTGAAAGGTGTTGTAATTAAGAAAATAAAAAGATGACTAGGATAATAGCGTTAGTTTTCTTTCTCATATTTTTTATTGGTACCAACGTGTTGAACACGTTGAAAATAGATAACTATACTTTTTTTTATCTGATCGTGGCGACCGCTGTGGGAGTACTGGTAATGAGCTTCCGCACCAGGACATTCAAAGATCGTAAATATGAGATTGGCGTATTGCTGCTGATCGCTTTTGTGATCGTTTACAGGATCTACGCGGGTATTCTTACCGATTCGCTGAGAAGCGCAGCCATCCTCTTCGCGACGCCGCTCATTTATCTGTTGATTCCCAAAGAAATAAGAACAAAGGAAGATTATCTCGTAAAGAGGAAGGTTGTGAAGATTATCATCGCATTCTATATTTTCGAATGCCTCGTAGCCATTGCCGAATACCTCTTCCGGACCCATTTTTTCCTTTGGATCGATACTACATTCCAGTCACACTTGATGAATTTCCGGTTGCGGGAATCGTTCAGGAGTGTGGCATTGCATGGCGCACCTTTGAGCAATGCATTGATGGTGACAGTACTCAGCGCATTTTTTATCACATCCTCCCTTAAGGACAAATATAAGTTCGCATTATGGGGCTTGGGCTTTGTGGCGGTGCTCGCATTCAACGCGCGGATGGCGATTATTGTAAACCTGGGTTTCTTTGCTTTCTACATCCTAAAATTGCTGGGCGACAAGAAAGCACAGTTTACGACTAAATTGTTTGTATATGCGGCCTCTGCTGCATTCTTCGCGATAGCTGCTTACCTGGTTTTTTACCAGGGATTAGGCGATCGCCTTTTTAAAACCGAGCTTCTCGACCAGGCGAGTGCGCAGAAACGCTTTGACCTGTTTGCCATATTTGACGGCCACACGATTTCGGACTTTCTGTTTGGCCGTTCGATGCGGGACTTTGACTTGATGAAAGAGCTGGCCGGGCTATTGATCATCGAGAATTTCTGGGTTTGTGAAATTGTATTGTTTGGCATTCTGTTTGTGGCGGGCATGGTGATTTTGTACATTAAGCTGCTGGCACCCTACGTACGCGAGTATTCATTTTATAACAGAATGGTGATCTGCTTGTCATTTATTCTGCTGGCTTCGACTAACAACTCGCTCTTTACGCAATATCTCCCGTTGTTGCTTTTTGTGGTTTGCCTGAACCTGTTCAGGCCAGACACGTTTAAGATTATCCTTCCTGCCAAATACCTTAACAGATACGCGTTAACCAGATCAAGACGATGAAACTGATATTTGATTTAACCAAAACACAACCTGTCGGGAATACGAAATTTCACGGAGGGGGAAAGTACGGTGAAATCGTGTTTAAATCCCTCGCCAATAGTTCAAAAGACATCATTGCCTATTACAATTCGGAGAAATGGCTGAACCCGGAAATCGCGCAGATTTGTCGGGATAACCATTTGACGATGGTCGATTCGAACCAGCGTTCTTTGCAGGAAACCGTGGCCGAGCACCCGGGAGTGGTTTACAGCCCTATTATCGAAACGGACCTCAATAATATCGGTGATAATATTACCTACATTACTACGGTTCACGGGCTTCGCGTTCTGGAATTGCCTTATGATAAATACATTGGCGATTATCGTAGCAAGAGCTTCAAGTTAGGTTACGATTTATATTACAAATACAAATCGAAGAAAACTTTCGACCTCACTTTGAAGAAGTACCGTGAGGTTTTTCAGAAAAAAAATATCCATGTCGTTACGGTTTCGGAGCATTCGAAGGCTTCGATTTTATCGTTCGTACCTTATCTGAAACAGGAGGATATCGAGGTGTTCTATTCGCCGTCGACGGTGGGTGAATTGAAGAAAGTGGAGCCATATGACGCCGGCGAGAAATATTATATGATGGTGAGCGCCGACCGCTGGGTAAAAAATGCATTGCGCGCAGCTATGGCCTTCGATGAAATATTTACCGAACGCCCGGATTTTAAAGGAAAAGTGATCCTGACGGGCTCGAAGAACAAGCACATTTTCGACAAATACATTAAGAACTCATCGCGGTTCGTGTTCGTCGATTATGTGGATGCGAAAACGCTCCTTTCGATGTATAAGGGGGCTTACCTGTTTGTTTATCCGTCCCTGAACGAGGGATTCGGTTACCCGCCGGTAGAGGCGATGACACTAGGAACACCCATCATCGCGTCTGCGATCTCATCCATTACCGAAATCTGCGGGGATAGTGCATTGTACTTCAACCCATTGATGGTGAGTGAGATCAAGATGCGTATCCTGCAAATGGAGAACAAAGAAATCCGTGCGGAATTTATTCGCAAGCAGGAAAAGCGCATAAGGGAAGTAAAGGAGCGGCAGGATCAGGATCTGGAAAAGCTGACGCAATACATTCTCTCACACGTCAGGCAGTCCGTAAACGCATAACCAGCACTCACCAGCCCTTTACGAGAATGGGAAGACTAGGAATTTTAAAGAATATGCTGAAACGGTGGTGGCTATCACCGGTGGATTATGCGCGTTCAATTGGTGTGAAGGTCGGCAGCGGCTGTCAGTTGATCAGCGTCACTTGGTCGTCGGAGCCTTACCTCATTACCATTGGCAATAATTGCCAGATTACCAACGGTGTCAAAATCTTCACGCACGGGGGAGCATTCATGTTCCGGAGGGAAATCCCCGATTTTGATTGTTTCGGCAAGGTCGTGATCGGCGACGGCGTGTACGTAGGCAATAACAGCCTTATCCTTCCAGGCGTGACGATCGGTAACAATGTACTCGTAGCGGCCGGATCGGTGGTCACTAAGTCGGTGCCTGACAATGTATGTATTGGCGGTAACCCGGCGAAAATCATTTGCTCGGTCGAAGAGTATAAGAAGAACAACTTACAATATAATGTGCACTCCAAGGGCATGAGTCGTGAGGAGAAGAAGGCATTGCTGCTCTCGCTTCCCCCCGACCGCCTGATCCAAAAGGGTTACCTGAAATATAATGAGCGAATTAGCAACCTCTGATACAACCAGACAAAAGGCGATTTTCTTCGTGAACTGCTATGCGGGCGGTGCCGAGAAAATGACGCTGTTTATAGCCAGCTGTCTGGATAGCAGCCGTTACGATGTCATTTTTTATATTGTCGGGAAGGAAATCGGGCTGATCCGCAACTTCATTCCTGAAGAACGGACCTGCCATTACATTCACGTCAAAAACTATAAGGACGGCCTTATGGGTAAGCTCGCCAGGGTAATGCGCGAGGAAAAGCCGGATTACGTCTTTTCCTCGCTGATGCCAATCAATATCCGGCTCGCATTCGCGTCCATCATGTTCCCGAAGGTGAAAGTGATCCTGCGTAGCAACAATTATTTATATACACAATCCATCATCCAGAAAGCACGGCTCTTTGTAGCCTATCGTTTCATGGACCATCTGATCGCACAAACCGATGAGATGCGTGACGAAGCCGTGAAAGTCCTGCGCCTGCCCAGGAATAAGGTCACGACGCTCGCCAACCCGATCAATGTAGAACAGATCAACAAAAAGCTGGAAGGCACGCCATCTCCATTCGAAGGTACGTCGACCAACTACGTGTATGTGGGCCGCATTGATCGTATCAAGGGGCTGGATGTGCTCATAAGATCCTTTGGAAAGCTCCTGGCCGATGAACCGGACTCGAAACTGTACATCGTGGGGAAAGTGGAAGGTGGTTTTGCCCCCTATTATGAAGAGCTGAGGGCTATTCAGGCTGATTTGAATATCGGAGACCAAATCATTTTTACCGGATTTAAAGAAAATCCTTACCAATACATGAAGTTCGCGGACTGCCTCGTGCTCCCATCGCGGAACGAAGGCTTGCCCAACGTAGTGATCGAATCATTGTATTTGAACACACCGGTAGCGGTAACCGCGTCCATTCCCGTCATCCGTCGCATTGTGCGGGAAGGCGTGGATGGTTTCGTAGTGGAGGTCGATGACGTGGAGGGTTTAGCGCAAGCCATGAAATCGGCTTCCAGGCTGGGACGTGTACAGTCGGCTTACAAGTCGGCGACGAAGGAAGATTTTCAGAAGTTGTTCACAAAATAACCGGCGCGCGTATGCCTGTCGGCGGGTTGCTGAATCTATCAAACTCAACGTTAGTATGTCAATTTTAAAGGATTACGCCGCCTATGCCGAGCATTCGGGCAGTAAATTGAAGCCGTTCGTGAAGACGATGTTCTATTGCAACATTTTCTTCCGCGTGAGCCACGTGCTTTACAAAATCAAGCTCATTCCACTGGCCAGGGTCTTCTGGCTGATCAACCGCATTCTTTTCTCCGTCGAAATCGACCCGCGTGCCAAACTCAAGGGCGGCTTTGTAATCCTTCACGGGACAGGGGTTACGATCGGCCATAATGTGCTTGCAGAAGGGAATTTCAAAGTTTACCAAGGCGCTACTATTGGCGGGAACATTGGTAAAAAGCGCACCTTGAATGGCCGTACTTTCAGTCAGCCGTGGTTGCAATCGGATGTAGTGGTAGGCATTAACGCGGTGGTCGCCGGGCCGGTAGTACTAGGCGCGGGAAGTAGGGTGGGAGCCAATTCCGTGGTCACCAAAGACGTCCCCGCGGGTGCAACGGTGGTATCCAATAATGTGATTCTGGCCCCCAAAGCGGAAATTGTAGTATAAACTCATCCACACGCTCGTCCTATGAAAATCCTCTTTGTGATCAACTCATCCAATAATGGTGGCGCAATCAAGATGATCGTCGCATTGTATAAGGAAGTGAAACTACATTTTCCCGCAAGCAAAATTGTGTTCCTGAAAAAGATCGAATCGCAGTATTCGAATATCGAAGGAGCCTATTATCTCAGCGATGAACTGAGCTCGCTTTCCGATTACTATACAGTTTACAAACGCCTGAAGGCAGTGATGATCGACGAGCGCCCCGATGCGCTGATCAGCTTCTTGCCACTGGCAAATATTTTCACGTCCGTGATCGGCCGGTCGCTGGGAATCAAACATCGCGTAGCCTCGCAGCGCAACCCGCCGCAGATTTACGGCACCGTGGTGCGCACACTCGACCGTTACCTGGGCTCACGCGGTTATTACACGGCCAATGTGTGTAATTCCAAAGCGGGAATGGACGCATTCGGCGCATATCCGGAAGCCTATAAAAAGCACTTGTCGGTGATCAACAACTGCGTGGAGGAGCCGGATTTCACGATTTCGAAAGCCGATGCAAGGAACCGGATCGGCATCCCGTTTGACAAGACAGTCCTTACCTGCGTGGGCCGCCTGCACGACCAGAAGAACCACGAGGTAATCGTGAAAGCGATGAAACACTTAAATGACGCTGTGCTCTACCTCGGCGGCGACGGCCCGCTGAGGGATGAAATCACGAATCTGATCAAATTAGAAGGCGTTGAACAGAAAGTAGTGATGCTCGGTGACCTCGACCGCGACCAGGTACGCCTGCTATTGCGTGCATCAGATGTGTTCCTGATTCCTTCCAAATATGAGGGGTTGAGTAACTCGCTGCTCGAAGCGATGTCGTACGGCCTGCCCGTCATTTGCAGTAACATCCCTTCCTTCACCGATTTTTTGAAACTAGACCACGAACCGGGTCACGCCGGCATGGTGATTCAAAACAACGACGACCGTGAATGGGCGAAGGGCATTCAGCGGATGATCCACAGCGACGACCTGCTCGACCGTTACCACCGGTTGTCGCTCGGTAAAGTGGCCGATCTGAGCCCGCGGAAAATGGCTTTCCGGTTTTTAAAACTGCTGGGTGTTTCGGAAAAGGAATATGTTGGTTGATATCCATTGTTTTTTATAACAACAAGAAAATGAAAGTAATAGCCATAGCTTCGGTAGGCGGCCACTGGGTGCAACTGCTGCGTTTGCGGCCGGCATTCGAAGGGGCGGAGCTGATATTCGTTTCGACAAAACCCGATTTTGCCAAAATGGTGGAAGGCAGCAAGTTCTACGCCGTGGCTGATGCCAGCCGCTGGGACAAAATGAAGCTGATTAAGTCGTTTTTCGACGTTTTCGGCATTATTCGCAGGGAAAAGCCCGACGTAGTGATCACGACCGGCGCGGCACCGGGCCTGATGGGGCTGGTTTCCGCCAAAATCCTTGGCAAGCGCACCATTTGGGTGGATAGTATCGCCAATGTGGAAGAGCTCTCGATGAGCGGCAAAATCGCTTCTAAATTCGCCAGCCGGGTGTACACCCAATGGCCGCAACTTGCAACGGACAAAATTTTATTCGCAGGAAATATATTGTCATGATTTTTGTCACAATAGGTACTCAGGCTCCGTTCGATCGGCTCATTAAGGCGATCGATGAAATCGCGCCGCAATTAAGCGGTGAACGGATCGTCGCGCAGGTATTTGAATCCTCGTATCAGGTGAAAAATCTGGAAACGGTCGGTTTCTTATCGCCCGACCAGTTTAACACGTATTTCGAAGAGGCACGTCTCGTAGTCGCGCACGCGGGTATGGGCACGATCATTTCCGCGCTCACACAGGCGAAGCCGCTACTCATCCTGCCGCGCCTGGCCAGCATGGGTGAGCACCGCAACGATCATCAGATCGCGACGGCGAAGAAAATGCAGGACCTCGGTTATGTGCAAGTAGCATTTGACGAAAAGGAACTGGTCCAGAAGTTGCTCAGAATGAGCGCTGCCACGAACGGTTCTGCGTCATCCCCGCAAATCCGCAAAGTGGCGTCCGATTCGCTCATCAGCTCGGTACGCGGTTATATTTTCTCAGGTAAATAAGAAACAGCGCTCATGCGCGGCTAAAACGCACAAGGTTTGGAAAGAAACGCCAATCTGGACATCGCAAAACTATCGCTCAGCTTTCTGGTCATTGCCGTACATTTGCCATTGTACAGCGGTGCAAGCGAAGATTCAGCCTATATGATAGGTTGGCTGTTCTCGAACGGCATTTCGCGGATTGCCGTGCCATGCTTCTTTATGATCAATGGGTATTTCGTGAATCTGACGGATAAAACGAAGGTAAAAAAGTACATGACGCATTTGCTTATTCTGTATGCCGTGTGGATGCTGCTGTATTTGCCGGCTTATTACCAGTCGGTCGTTGGGAACCCTAAATACCTGGTGAAACTGATCGTATTCGGCTTTCACCATCTGTGGTATGTGATCAGTCTCATTTTTGCGACCATCTTTTTGTATTTGATCAAACGGTACCTGCCTGTTTCGCAACGGATGCTCATGGTACTGGTAATCGGGCTGTTCATTGTCGGATATGTGATTCAGGACGTGGTTGCACCGCGTTTTAAGCAACCGCAACATTATGTGGTAATGTACCGCAACTTCCTCTTTTTCGGTTTGCCGTTTTTTGCCTTCGGGCACATCATCCGCAATACCCACTTCGAACTAGATGCACGTGCGCGGCGGAATTGTTATATTGCAATACTGATAGGCACTGTTACATTGCTGATCGAATCATACCTGAGCCTGAAATACAAGCTCGGGGTAAACCTGTATATTTCACTGCTGTTCCTTTGTCCGCCGATCATGATTTTATTGTTTAAATCGAAATGGCGGAAGTCGGATAGCTTGGTGGCGGATATTGCGAATGCGGTTTTCTTCACACACACTGGCGTGATTCTTTTCTTGCAAGACTACTTCGGGGGAATGCCTAACGTTTACCTTTTCCCGATGGCCGTGTGCCTGTCCATCATAGTGTCCTACGTGGTATACACACTTAATCGAAGATTGAAATTTTTATTATGACTCATTAATCAGATACCCTGATATGAAACTCGTTGTTTTATGCCTGGTAATGACCGTGTTCTGTGGTGTGATCAGCCTTACCTCCTGGACGGACGTTCCCAATAAGGCGTCCGTAGCCCACGAATATTCCCAAGTGGCATCCACTGAGGGAACTTCTGTCGGTACAGATGAGAAGTCGCTGCGCGAGGCCTATAAAGATTACTTCCCGATCGGTACCGCTGTTTCTCCCAGCATGATTACGGATGCCAGGCGTGCTAAATTCATCGCAACGCAGTATTCGAGCATTACGCCAATGAATGGTATGAAAGCCAAATACATTCATCCAGAAGAAAAAACCTATGCGTGGGCGGAGGCGGACCAGGCCGTTGAATTTGCTCAGAGCAATGATATGAAAGTCCGGGGGCACACACTGATCTGGTTTCAGAAGATGCCCGACTGGTTCTTTATGGATGGCAACGACTATGCTTCCAAAGAGAAGATTATGCAACGGATCGACGAGCATGTGACTACCGTGATGAACCGCTACAAAGGCAAGGTGTATTGCTGGGATGTGGTGAATGAGGGCTACCAGTTTTTCGGTAATGCGCCTGTGACGCCCAAACGCGCGAAGATTTACGATATGATCGGCAGTGAATACATCGAGCGCGCATTCGCCGCCGCGCGCAAGGCCGACCCGACTGCCAAGTTGTTTTATAACGACAACGGTTTCGAAGACCCCGAACGACGCAACCGGATTTTTAGATATCTGAAAGCCAAAAAGGAAATGGGTATGCCCATTGATGGCATCGGAATGCAGAGTCATTATGGCGTAGAAGGCATTAATGAGGGCTATTTGCAGGAAACGATCGATATGTTCTCGTCCATCGGCCTTGACGTGCAGATTACCGAACTCGATGTGTCGATCTATCCCAAACGGGAAAACAAGGTGGGGAACGGGCGTGTGCTGGAGGCGGCGGAGATACAAGGTCTGAGCGACCAGTATACCAAGGAAATCCAGCGCGAACAGGCGGACGTGTTCGATATTCTGTTCCGCACATGCCGGAAAATGAAAGGAAAAGTGACCGGCATTACGCTCTGGAGCCCCTACGACAAGGACAATTACCTGACCGAAATGCTGAACAAAAAGAACTATCCTTATTTATTTAATGAGAATATGACCCCGAAAGCCTGCTATTACCGGATCGTGAATTTCTAGGTAACAGCCTGAACAAATGCACTTTACCGAAAGGTATCGTAATACCCCTCTCGAAGAACTAACTCAACGTTAATGAAGAAAATCTCAAATTCCTTTGTGCTCATGGTTTGCATGGGCCTGCTCGTCCCGGTGTGGGTCCATGCACAGGACATGTCAATGCCTGCCGCACAGGACAGTATTTTTTTTCAGGAGCCTCAGCAGAGCCTTTTCCACGCAAGTATCGAGCTTCCTATTGTAACTACTACCAATGAAGTCGTGCCATTTTGGATGCGCGCCAACCGTTTCGGTAACGTCCCGGTCGCTGGAACTTCCGGTGGGTTGATCGGGAGTATTTCTAAAAGCTACGAAACAGGCCGAAAGGGAGTGTTCGACTGGCGGGCCGGCATGGTCTATCGACTCAATATAGGCAGCAAAACAGAGGGCACGCTGATTGAAGGTTTCGCGGCCATCAAAGCGGGCATTTTTGAACTGAAAGCGGGCCGTTCCCGTGATATAACCGGATTGGTAGATAGTACCTTGTCGTCGGGCGCCTTGGCCGTGTCCGGTAATGCGCTGGGTATTCCCAAAATAGAACTTTCTGTACCCGAATACTGGCGGTTGCCCATACTGGGCGGTATTCTGTCGTTCAAGGGCAATTTCAGCTACGGATGGTTTGGAACCACGCCCATCAACCCGGTGGGCGGGGGAGGGGCCAAAAAGGACAATATCCCGCCTATTAGCTCCTATTACCACCAGAAGTCGCTTTACGGACGTTTCGGCAGGCCGGGCTGGCGGCTGAATATCTTCGCTGGGTTTAACCACCAGACGATGTATGGCAACGAGGATGATATCTATGAAGGCTTCAACTTGTCCAAGATGCAATCGTTTTTTTACGTGGTGACTGGCCAGACCTGGCGGGCCAATAGCGGATTCGCAACTAAGCTGGGCAATCAACTGGGCTCCATCGACTTCGGTGCAACCTATGATTTGGGTACAACGCAGGTTTTCTTGTACCGCCAACAGATCTACGACGTAGGCGCATTGTCCAAACTGGCGAACGTGCAGGATGGTTTAACGGGTATTTCTTTGAAAAACAAGCGGAAAGGCAACTCCGGTTGGAGCAAGGTTCTGGTTGAATTTTTATATACCAAAAACCAGGCGGGCGAACTGTGGTCGAAGGTTACGAAATCTGGTGACGAGAACTATTATAACAACTATATGTATGGCGGGGGCTGGTCATACCGTGACCGGGGCATTGGCAACCCGTTTCTCACACCCCGCCACGAAGCGCGCGCGGAGTTACGGCACAAAACCGGCGAATACTTCGTCAATAACCGCGTGATTGCTTTCAATACCGGCTTTATCGGCAACATCGGTAGTGTGAATATTACCACCCGTTTGTCGTATTCCAGGAATTTCGGCACATACGGTACAAGCCCGATCGGTACTTCGCTGGGCAAAAGAAGAGAAGTATTGCCGCCGCCGTATTTCCAGGAAGTTAACCAGTTTTCCGGATATCTCGAAGGTAGTAAAAAGGTGAAAAATAATTGGGAAGTGGGCCTGGCTGCGGCAATAGATTCCGGCAGGCTGCTTTATAACTCGTTTGGATTAATGTTGAATGTGAGAAAATCATTTCAATTCTGACACTGAATGACGGGGATCGCGAAGTTCTGGATAAACGCGTTCGGGGGCTTGTTGTCGCTTCCGGCATTCGCGCAAATGTCTGTGACCGGGCCGGCAGTACCGGGAATCACCGCCGGTTTTCAAAACCCCGCGTTCCTCGATACAGACGGTAAAACATGGTCCGCTAATATCGTGACCATAAGCGCCCGGGCGACTTCTAATACTGCATCCATTCATATAAGCGATTTTGGAAAATCGGGAGCGGATTTTCTCCGCTCCGATGTTTTAGGCACTTCTTCCGTGTCGACCGGGGTAGGTACCCTGGATTTTAAAGGGCCGTCGGTCGCGATTCGTGCGGGTGACCGGCTCACGCTGGCGCTTACGACACGGATGCGCATTCACGCCAATTACGGACATGTGGACGGTCGCTTGCTTTCCGAAATAGGGGAAATTACCAAAGTGGAACAAAGTTACCCGTATCGCCTGCCGCAGATTGCGAACATGCAAACCAGCATTGCTGCGTTCTCGGACGTCGGCGCTTCGTTCGCTTATGAGCTGCTGCACAGCGGCCAGCACCGCTTGCGTATTGGCGGGGCGCTCAAATACATCAACGGCGTTGCCCACACATCCATCGACGTATCCGCACTTACGGGGCTTATTCGCATCAATTCCGATGGTGTGAGTTTCATTACCGGTGCCACAGGTACAGTCTCTACGCTCACGGCAGGGAAACTTTTCGATCGATTTTCAGCCGGTAATCTTTTCAAAATGGGCGAAGGAGGTATAGGAGGGGATATAGGTTTGAGCTATGCCTACCACACTGCGCCGGGAGAGCCGTGGAAATTCAGGTTAGGTGTTTCAGTTACCGACATCGGGAACGTCAAATACAAACCCGACAGCACGTACAGCAAGTCGTATGACGTCCACATCACCAACGACGAGCGACTTTATTTCAATGGTAGTTTCAACAATTCGCTGTTCAGCCGTGCCTCCCGCGTTTTTGACAAATTCCCGAAATTTTTCACACGTACCGGTCGCAAAACCGAAGCCTACACCATTACATTGCCGACAATGCTCCACTTACAGGCGGATTACCGTATGTCCCCGAACTGGCTCGTAAATGGGGGAGCGGGTGTAAGCTTGCATGGAAAAAATGATTTGTACAAATTGTATCAGGTGCCCTATGTGACGCTGGTGCCGAGCTGGATGCGAAACGACGTGGTGCTTTCCGTGCCATTGGCCTACCAGGAACATACTGGCCTCACAGCTGGTGCCGCATGGCGGTACAAGGGTTTCACCATAGGCAGTAACAGCATTCTTTCGGCCATTTTGGGAGGTAAACAAATTGACCTCTACCTCGGCTATGTGATTTCTTCGAGCAAATGAAAAGTCCGCCCAGGCCGAGGCGGACTCTCCGTTTACTTTCTACAATGCTATTTAACCAAAATTATTCGCCGGGTAAGGATCATCGCACCCCTTCGAAGCTGGAAAAGATACGTGCCGTCGGGCTGGGTGCCGAGGTCGATGGCCTGTCGTATGGTACCGCCTTTGCCGGCTACTTCACCTGTCCATATCCGCTGGCCTGCGAGGTTGAATACCTCCATAGTCGCGCGTTGCTTGTTGTTGAGCTGAAAAATGGCCGTCATCTGCCCGCGGGTTGGGTTGGGGGCCATCACGAGCCGGGCGTCGTCCTTCCATTCCGGTCCGGTTGTCTCCGGAACGATTTCCACCATTTCTTCCGGAGCAGCAATCCTTCCGGTGGCGGTGCATGTTAATGTTCTCGGGGAATCGGTGAGGGTGAAAGTGGTCCCTTTTACACGTACGCCGAACGTGTGGGCCTTTCCGTCCTTGATAGCAGCGGGCGTCGCAATTTTAAACACATAATTACCGGTGCCAATGCCTGAGGTTTTCAGCGCTTCTCGGTAAATGTTGGCAATGCCGGTCGCCAGCACCGTCGTCCCTTCGAAAACTTCCACGGTCAATGCATTCGCAGGGAAATTTTTGTCCCAGACCCAGCCGTTGATGTAGCTGCAACTCGGCGTTTCAACGCGGCCGGCATAGGCATTCACAGGACAGTTGGTCGTGCGTGGGGAATTATTCAGGATGGTAGTCGAACCCTTTACGCGAATGCTCAAAGCGTGATTTTGGCCGTCTTTCAGTGCTGTTGGCATCGTGATTTTGAAACCATAGTTACCCGTTCCTGTGCCTGCGTTCTTTAAATCCTCTCTATACTGATCTGCTACGGCCGTAGCGTAAACAGTGGTCCCTTCATAGAGTTCAACGGTGACGGCGTTGTTCGGGAAGTTTTTGTCCCAGGCCCAGCCTTTGAGCGATTCGCAATCGAACCATTCGAAACTGCCAGCGTATTGGTTTACGGCGCAGGTGAGCGCCCTCGGGGAGTCTGCCAACGCAAATGTGGTGCCCTTCACGCGTACACTCAGTTGGTGTGCTTTCCCGTCCATCAGGCTCATCGGCGTCGCGATCTTGAACGCATAGTTACCTGTGCCAATACCCCCTGTTTTGAGGCTTTCGCGGTATATATTCGCCACGCCGGTTGCGTGGACGATAGTGCCTTCGATAATTTCGACAGTCAATGCATTCGCCGGGAAATTTTTATCCCAAACCCAACCCGCGATAAAGCCGCAGTCGGCGGTTTCGAAACGGCCTTCGTAGGCATTCACCGGGCAATTCATCGCGCGTGGTGAATTGTTCAGCACAACCGTCGAAGCCTTCACGCGAATGCTGATGTTGTGATTCTGGCCATCTTTGAGCGCAGCAGGCATTGCGATCCTGAAACCATAATTGCCGGTCCCGATGCCCGCATTTTTTAAGTCTTCGCGGTATTGATCGGCTATCGCCGTTGCGTAAACAGTCGTTCCTTCATAAACTTCCACTGTTACGGCGCTATTAGGGGCATTCTTGTCCCACACCCAGCCTTTGATCGCGTCGCAGTCGAACCATTCGAAACTGCCGGCGTATTGGTTTACGGCGCAGGTGAGTGCCCGAGGAGAGTCGGTTAATGTAAATGCGCTGCCTTTCACCCGTATTCCCACCTGATGGGTTTTGCCGTCCATAAGGGCGGCCGGCGTGGGTATTTTAAAGCCGTAGTTACCGGTCCCCTTTCCGGCTGTCTTTAATGCATCACGATAGATATTGGCTGTGCCTGTGGCGTATACGGTGGAGCCTTCGTAAATCTCGACTGTTAACGCATTGCCGGGGAAATTTTTATCCCAGACCCAACCCTGGATGTAGCTGCAATCAGGCGTCTCCATGCGGCCTTCGTAATTATTTACAGCGCAGTTCACTACGCGCGGTGAGTTGCTAAGTACGGTCGTAGAACCTTTCACACGAATATTGACGCTGTGGTTCTGGCCGTCTTTGAGCGCGGCCGGCATCGGCATCCTGAAACCGTAGTTGCCGGTTCCGGTGCCGTTGGCTTTGAGGTCATCGCGGTAAATGTTTGCCACGGTGGACGCGTACACGGTGGTACCTTCGTACAATTCCACTTCCACCGCGTTGTTAGGAGCATTTTTGTTCCATGCCCAACCTTTAATGGATTCGCAGTCGAACCATTCGAAACTACCCGCATATTGGTTCACCGAGCAGCTTAATGTTCGTGGTGAATCGGAGAGCGGGGCGGTGGTGCCTTTCACGCGCACGCTCAGCTGGTGACTCTTGCCGTCCCAGAGCGCGGCTGGTGTAGGTATTTTAAAAACATAATTGCCCGTGCCATAACCTGCCGTTTTCAGCGCCTCCCGGTAAATATTGGCGGTACCCGTAGCGTACACGGTGCTGCCTTCATAAATCTCGACGGTTAATGCGGAGTTAGGGTAGTTTTTGTCCCAGACCCAACCCTGTATGTAGTTGCAATCTGCATTTTCGAATCGCCCTATATATTGATTTACCGGGCAGTTGACCGGCTTCGGCGAGTTGGGTAATGTGTAGTTTAAATTTTGCAGACTTATGCTGATCTGGTGCGTGTTACCATCCCGGAGTACGGCAGGCAGCGGTATTTTGAAGCCATAGTTGCCTGTGCCGGTGCCATTGTTCTTCAAGTCCTGCCTGAAAATATTGGCCACTGCGGTAGTATGTGTAGTGCTCCCTTCCTTCACCACCACGGTCAGTGCGTCGCCGGGATTGTTTTTGTCCCATGCCCAGCCGTTCAGCGTGTAGCAATCAGTACCTTCGAAACTACCACCCAATGTGCAGTTTAATGCCTTTGGCGAGCCGGTAATGAGTGTAGAACTACCTTTCACGCGGATGCTCAGCTGGTGAGTGGTCCCGTCCAGCAATATGCCGGGAGTGGGAATGGTGAAACCGTAGTTGCCCGTGCCGGTACCATTATTTTTCAGATCGGCACGGTACTGGTCGGCGCGTGCGGTGGCGAGTACCGTGGAGCCTTCCACCAGTTCGACGGTCAACGCCACATCGGGATAATTTTTGTCCCAAACCCATCCATTGATGGTCGTGCAGGCAACATTTTCGAGGCTTCCAATGTAATTGGTTGGCAAGGCAGCTGAATTTAATGCTGCAAGGGTATAAATGCTGTATGTACTCGGCACGACGGTCTGCACGGTGGTGATTGAACCGGCCGTGAGATTGCTTATGCCACCCTGATGCGCCACTTCGTCGACTACGGCTTTGACGGGTTCCCAGCGAGAAGTAGAGGTGTTCCAGCCTACTATGCCCAGCATTGTGAGCGAGTTGCCTGTGAGCGCACCAACGTTACTGGCCGCATTCCACGTGAGCGTAATGCGCGAGGCATTGGCACCATCGATATCCCAATATTCCGCTGTACTTACCGTTTTGACGGTTCCCTCACGGCTGGATGTGGCAAAAGGGCCACCGGCGGGTAAAGTGGCCGTTTCCGGGTTCTCTAGAAAATAGGCCCCGGTAATTCCGTCGCCGTCCGCTCCGAATGGGCGGTAAACACCCTTGTGCCCGACAGGATATAGAAAGGACCCCGTTCCTGTTTTTTCAACATACCCGTTCACGTGTTTGGCATTACCGATACCCGTCAATTTAGCCGTGGCCGGGAAACTCACCAGGCCGCGCGTCGCCGAACGGTCGGTTTCGACAATACCTGTCTGACAAAAACCGGCTACTGCCATTGCGAGAAGCCAGGCCGTTATGCAGCATTTATATAGATTTTTCATATCGAATTGTTCGCTGTAAGCATCGTTATTATTTAACCGGTAATATTGACGCTGTAATCGCCCAGGAATTTGAGCTTCCCACCCGACTCGACTTTGACGTCTTTCGCCGTGATATTTTGCCCCACATCTATGGTATGTCCGGAATTGATCCGAACAATGGCCTTCGCATCGGGGACACGGCCGTTGGACCAGATTTCCGGGTTCGGCCAGGAGCCGGAGGAGATCGTTTGCACCACATCGGAGAAGAGAGACGTGGTTTTAAAATCGCGGTACAGGATTTGGTCGGTTTTGGCGTCGGCGGTACCGAACCAGTCGTTCAGCACATCGGCATATACGCGGCGGAAATCGATTTGCATTTTAATGTCGCGGTTGCTCACGCCCGGGCCTGGCGTGGGGGGCAGAAGGCCGTTCACGAGATCGGGATTGGTACCGATGACCTGCCTCTTGATGCCGGTTCCGAATACGAACATCGGCGCACCAATGCCGTGGTCGGTGCCTTTGGAGGCATTGGAAGAGGCCCGGCGGCCAAAATCGGAAAACGTCATTCCCAGTACTTTATCCTCAATTCCCTGTAACTTTAGGTCATTCTGGAACGCTGCAATCGCATCAGAAAGCTTTTTCAGTAAGATGGCATGAACACCTTCCGTGGTATTCGTGCCTACTTGCCCGGAATGTGTATCGAAGCCGCCGAGTTCGACATAATATATTTTGGATTTCAAACCGCCATGGATCAGCCGGGCCACAATTTTGAGCTGCTCCGCCAGTTCGTTTTTCAGCGAAGCGTCGGGATACGCGCCAAGGTTTTTGCCGGCATCCGCCGCCGCCTTTATCTCGGAAGCATAGCCGACGGCGAGCACCTGTTTTTGTCTTACATAAGAAAGTAAGTCGCCCGCGTCGCAGCAAGGCAATGGCGCACCCACCGTCTGGTTGTTCTCTCCAATTAATTGGTAAAATGCATTCGGATCCTGGATGTTCACACCAGTGGAAACGGCCCTGTCACCAAAAAGCGTGGTAGTGGCGATCTGCCCGATCTGAACGGCAAGCGGGTCTTCCATTTGGGCATTGGGGTAACCTTCGGGATAGCCCGAAAACCGGTCGCTCAGGTAACGCCCCGCCCAGCCGGAAGTAGCATATTGGTTGGAATCTACTGCTGTCATCCAGATATCCGTGGAGCGGTAATGCGACTGGTCCGGATTGGGGTATGATACCGAGTTGACAATGGCCAGTTTCCCTTCATTATAGAGGTCCCGCATACCTGTCATTACCGGATGAAAGCCCGTTTCGGGAGCGCCGGCGAGTTTCAGCACGCTGGATTCCGGGATCGCGATGTTGCTTCGGAGGCCGTAATACTGGGAGTAATATTCGAGTGGGATAACGGTATTAAGGCCGTCGTTGCCGCCGGCGAGGTAAATGATCACCAAGGTGCGGTCGTTGTAGGCTGCTGAGGTTTGTTTCAGTGCCTGCACCAGCGCCGAACTTTTGGCAAATGCTTTAACGCCAAAGCCATTCAGCACCACAGGGACCATCAGCGAGGATGCCGCTGACATAAAATCTCTTCTTTTCATCGACAGCGGGAATTAAAATAGTTGATATTCGGCCATTCTCATCATGTATCTTAACAGTGCGCGGCATCGCCAGAGGATCGTGCTTTGCTTGGTCGCGTCGTCCGGAGCGGCGCGGTACGCGTCCCATTCCCTGGTCCAGGTGGCACGTACGGCGCTGTTCATCATCATGATCTTGTCGATCAGGAAATCCTTCTGTTCCTGCGAAAGCTCCAATGCAAAAAGATGCTTGGTAAATTCGGCCAGTACCTGCTCAGCGGTAATAGCGGGGGAAGCGGCTATATTGGAAAAATTAGGCTGGATCGCTCTGAGGCGGCCCAGGATATCGATTGAAATGTACTGGCCGGGTTTGATTTCGATAACCGACGACACCAGCGTATCCGAGCGCCTGCCACGCAGTCCGATCAGCGTCTCGTTGATCCAGTTTTTTGAAAAGCCGGTCTGGTAATAAGCCGGGGAGCCGAATACTGTCGGCTGATCGAGGAGGTTGAGCTGCAAAAGCTTCATGTTATCGGCCAAATGGCTTGTCATCCGCCCGAATGCCGCCGGTTCGGTGGTCATATCCGCAATGGGCATGTCGAACAACCTTACCGTGCCCACCAGAAACTCCGCCGGTGATTTGATAATCGCTGCGATGTTCTTTGGGTCGAAAAAAATCTGGCTGGTCAACAGTTTTTTGATGACTGGTGCGATAGCGAAATTGTTGGAGGAGCCGGCAAAAAATGCAGCCAACGGTACAATCACGTTGTCTTCGATTTCCTGCGTTACATTGGGATTCACATAATAGCGGTAGAGTCTTCTGCAAATGTATTTCGGGGACTCAGGGTGGCGCACCAGCATGTTGATGAGATCTGCAACCTCAGCGTCGCCCGCGGTGGAACCGGAGCGGCCGATGATAGTCGTGCCATTGTATTTGGCAGAAAAAGTCTTGTCGGAAGTATCATGCCGGTCCGGGTTGAATAGCGAATCGATGGTAGTGCTGCCTTCAAGGCGACGGTTTTTTGTTTGCCAACCTGTGAGCACCTGCGCAGCGGTTTTTACGTCCTGTTCGGTGTAATTGTAGTTGCCATGAAAGTCTTTTTGACCCACTACAAAAATTTCCTGTAGTTCGCGTGCATAGTTTTCATTCGGGTGTTCCTTGGTATTCTCGTTGCCATTCTGGAACGTGAGCATGGCGGGGTCTTTGGTGATCGCAATGGCCATATCGCGGAAATTCCCGAGCGCATTTGCGCGTAAGAGGCGGAGATAGCGATACATATAGCGATAATCCTCTACCGCCGAGTGGATCACGACAAAATGGTTCTGCCAGAATGCAGTCAGCTTTTCGAGTACTGACGGATATCCATTCTGCTCGGCCATCAGTCCCACCCACCAGTTTTTAACATAGCTGAAATAGGTGTAGCTCAATGCGTTGACAAATGGCTTTTCAATAAACGGCTGACCAACATCGCTCCTTGTGCCGTCCATTTCGACGGGCGGCGGGGGAGAAGCGCGATAGGAAGCATTGCTAATCAGAAGATCGACGGCCTGGGTGGCGGTTTTTCCTGTAAAATTGGCTATTTCCTGCTGAGTGGGGCCAAATGTCGCCCTCCGGAGCAAATGGGCCGCCAACGCGGGTGTCAAAGGGGGCGTGTAGGTGTCTAGATATGCCATATCTGGCGTAGTTTTTAGCTATTGTTCAAACTTTTTTGGGTAAAACGCAGTGGGCGCTGGCAGATTGGGCATACCGCTCCCGCGCGGGATTTCCGCAGGGATAAGTCTTCAATAAGGTTCGGTTGGAATTTAAATTAGTGCAGGAACTGCTGTCTGGAACGTATACTCATCACATATCATCCTCATCTTCTGTCTAAATGTCACTGTTCGTTAGCGTATCAAAATTAATATATTTCGCTACTATATTCAAAGTATTTCTACAAAATTTAGCAACAAATTTTTGACGAGAAGAAGTGTCACGCGCCGTAATCAGAGTAGTGACCATGCCGGTTACCTGCCCGCTACCGCATCCTGATGACGCCACAAATCCTGAAACACCGGGCTGTTCCGGTGGAGATGAGCAAACGTCCCTTCGTCGATCAGGTAGCCATCGCGGAGAATGTACACGTAGTCGAACTTTGTGAGCAAATGCAAACGGTGCAGGGTAGATACCACGGCTTTGCCCCTGAATTCAGCAAACATCTTATCATAAATGGCCGCCTCCGTCTTCGGATCGATGCTGCTGGTCGGCTCATCGAGCAGCACAATGTCGCTCGTGCGCGCTGCGAGGATGCCCCGCGCGAGCGCAAGGCGCTGCTTCTGCCCGCCCGACAGGTTCACGCCCTTTTCCTGAATGCTGGATTCGAGGCCTTTGGGTAGTTTGTTCACTACTTCTGCGAAATGGGCTGTTTCGCAAACCTGCATAATGTCTTCTTCTTCGAATGGCAGGCCGAGGGTAATGTTGTAGGCAATGGTGTTTTCAAAGATTTCAGGGTCCTGGGGGAAGAGCGTTACCTGGTCGGCAAGCATTTCGATAGCGGCTTCGTATCGGCCGTCGATGGTTACTTTAACATCTTTTTCAGGTTGGTACAAACCTCTTAGCAAGGCAAGGAGCGTACTTTTCCCGCTTCCGCTTTCGCCGATGAATGCAATGCGTTCGCCGCGGCGAATGCGGATATCGAGCCGGTGGAGGCTGTGGGCCTGCTTTTCGGCATCATATATTTCGCCGTGAGAGAAATTGAGGTTACTGATATGGATTTCCTGCCAGTTTTCCGGGAGGTCGCCGGCTTCGTCGACGCGGTGATGTTCGTGGTACGCCTCGCCGATGGCGCGGGCAGTTTGTACTTCGGTGTTGTACCGGATGATCTCGGTATACTGCCAGGCAATGTCCTGGAATACTGATGTAAACTGATTGACATAGCTCAGCAGGGTAACCAACCCGCCGACCAGGAACACTTCGCCCGGCACGTAATGCTGGTATACATAGCCGATCGTGACTACAATGTAAATGATAGCAATGAACACGCTTGCCACAAACCACTTCCATTCGTTAATAGACACCGACCGCCGGAAAGGAGGAAATACGTCGGCCACCTTGCTCATCAAACTGATTTTCATCCGTTTTTCGAGCCTTAACGTGATAACGGTGATGATGTTGGAAAGACTGTCAAACAGCGTTGAGGAGACGATGTGCTCTTTTTCGTTGGATTCGTCGAGTGCTTTTATGAAGGGCTTATCAAATTTAAAAATCACATACACATTAATGACCCCGATCAGTACGCCTACTGCGCCAAACAGGGGCGAAAACCAGATAATGGCGACAAATGAGAATATGAATTTGGCAAAGGCATGCAGAAACATGAAGCCGTTCTGAAAAAAGTCTTTCAATGCTTCATAGGCCTTGCGGATGCGGTTGATCGTCGCGCCGCTGTGGTGGTCCTGATGCCAGCGAATGGGCAGGTGCAGCGCCTGATGATACAATTCGTCGAGAAAATTGCGGCTCAGATCGAACGCCAGTTTGCGCTCCATCACTCGCGCAGGCCCGTGAAACGCCCATTCAAGCAGGATCAAGCCCAGGTATGCGCCCCCGTATACCCACACATTACGCAAAGTGCCTTCTGCATCCTGCTGGATGGATTGGATAAACCAGCCGTAAAGCAACGGGTGCGCCGCCAGTACAAGGTTGGCCATCACAAACATTCCATACACGAGCAGATAGCGGCCGCGTTGCTGCCGGGCATAGCGCCAGGCTGTTGCGAGCAGGGACAAATAGGGATTCTTCATGCTAAAATCAGTGGTTGCGGAAACGATGGGACGTCCCCCCGGCTCAATACAACCACAAAATGCAGTCGAAGGTTGCCTGCCGGTCGGTAAACTTTATGTGAAGAATCAGTAGTTTTTAGAAGTTTGCGGTTTAGTTACACGGTGACCGATTTTCACAAACCAACCTTTTTGAACTACCAAACCGGAATTTTATGAAAAGATTAATGCATGTTTTTTGCAGCGCCGTTTTGCTGAGCATTGCCCTTGGAATTTCTGCACACGCACAGGACGGCTGGATCAGCCTGTTCAATGGAAGGGATTTTACCGGGTGGAAAATCGGGGCGAATGCGAGCTCCTTCACTATCGAGGACGGCACCATTAAAGTGGCCGGGCCGCGGGCGCATCTGTTCTATGATGGTCCGGTTAAGAACCATATGTTCAAAAACTTCGAATTTAAAGCCCAGGTGAAAACAACACCGGGTTCAAACTCCGGTATTTTCATTCATACTACTTACCAGGAGGATGGCTGGCCGGCGCAGGGTTACGAAGTGCAAGTCAACCAGTCGCATACCGATTACAAACGCACCGGCAGCCTTTACAATGTGATCGACGTGAAGGATACTTATGTGAAAGACAATGAATGGTATACCGAATACATTAAAGTGGAAGGCAAGCACATTACCATCAAGATTAATGATAAAGTAGTAGTGGATTACGAGGAAACCGACGTTGATAAGCGCGAGGGAGAGATGAAGAATAAATTCCTGAAACAAGGTACATTTGCATTGCAGGCACACGATCCCAAGAGCGTGGTGTACTACAAAGACATTCAGGTAAGACCATTAACCGAGTAACCGCATTGCTTCCGATGGAAGAAGAAGTTCATTTTGAATCGATATTAGAACGCCTCCCCAAAAAGGGAGGCGAATTTTATATGATGGTACCCGACGAGGTGGCCGCGCAATTCGTCGAAGGCCGCAAGCCCGCGCGTGTGCGTTGCGTGATCAACGGGCAGGTGCATTTTCAATGCGCGATCCGCCCCAAGGGAGGGGGAGGCTTTTATATTAATGTAGCCACCCCGCTCCGCCAGCAAGGTAAGCTGGTATTGGGTCAAAAACTGCGCGCGACTGTCCGCAAGGACGATAGCGAATATGGCCGCGATATGCCCGAGGAATTGCAGGAATTATTGGCGCAGGACGAAGAAGCGAAGCGGCTCTTTGAAAATGCCAAACCTGTAAACCAACGGGCCATTATCCATTACATTGCCAGTGCCAAATCAATCCAGGTCAGGATCGACCGTTCTATTATGATGACAGACCGCCTTAAAGCTGGACGTATTGTGTAAGGAAGTGTCAGGTGTAGTCAAGTGTAGTCATGTATTGTCAAGTGTAGTCATGTATTGTCATGAATGGTCATTTGTGGTCAGGGATTGTTTTCTCTCAATGACGTGCTTGACCAGATATGATAATGCTTGACCAATACTGCCAATATTTGACAATACATGACTATAAATTACAACAAATGACAATACATGACCACACCTGATCGGAGCGTCATTCATCGCGGCTAGCGACGTTCCGGTACTGGCTCGGCGAGATGCCTTCTGATTTGCGGAATTGCCGGCCGAAGTAGTTTAAATCCGAGAAGCCGAGCTGATAGCAGATATCCGAAATGCTGTCTTTGGTGTGAGACAAAAGCTGCTTGGCTTTTTTGATCTTTTCCCTCAAGATAAAATCCAGAGGACTGATGCTGAATTCGCGTTTGAATGCGCGGTAGAAAGAGGCGCGGCTCATACACGCCTTCTCGCTCAGATCTTCCACCTGAATCTTCTCACTGATATTGGCTTTGATATAATTCACGACAAATGCCAACGGGCTGTCTTCGTGCAGATAGGAGGCATCGTCGGTTGCGGCCAGGTGTTGGGTCTGGATAATATGTACAATGAGCTCCTGCAAGGTGAGATCTGCGAGAATGTCTTTGCCCAATGCGGAACCCGAACAGATTTTAATGAGCTTATTAAGCGTCTGCGCGAGTTCGATATTATTCAGGAAATGGTACTGGCTGTGCTGTAACGACCAGAACTGCTGCCGGCCTTCGCGGGGGTACATCTCGCTGAGGCGGTCAACGATCTGCTGAATTTTCATCTGGTCGATTGCCAGGGCAATGCACTGGGTGGGGTTGTCACGCTGGGCTTCGGGGAAATCGATTTTCATCGTCACATTTGCGGGCACTAGCACTGTTTCGCCCGGCAGGTAGTCAAATCCTGGCTGGTCGAACAAATGCATGACTTTTTTCCCCCGCAGCATGCTCGTCACCACGAAATCAGGGAATGTAAGCGGCACGAGTGCCGAAGGCTGCAAAGTTTCGAACAAGTTCAGCTCACAGTTTTCCAGCGTAAATGCCCTCCGGTTCTCCACCAATGTTTTCAGCGATTTCTCCCCCGAAACCGCCACCTGATCCAATCTGAAACCTCCCGCCATTGCTCTTTATTTTAAATCAAAATCCTTTTTCCAAATAATCTCAGATAATAGCCGATCATCCCTGGCAATCTCTTACTATAACTGACCACAAATGACTACACCTGACTAGAAGTGGAATCCTCCCAAAGCGGCCCCTTCCCCCATTGTCCCTTTCCTCCATCCTCCCATTATCTCATTTAAATATAACTCTTTTTTGAAAAAATGAGATAATTATCCTAACACTTGACACGATCGTACCAATGATTAACGCCTGGTGGAAGTAGGTTTGTATTATCAATCATTTCTAAAAATAACCTTTAATCATGGATACGATCATCGAAAACAAGGCAGTTGAGGGTAAGACGTACAGCAGCGAAAATCTGGCTAAAAGGCCTGATTTTAAAGATAAATATGACAACTATATCAACGGCCGGTTTGTAGCGCCGGCCAAAGGCGAGTACTTCGAGAACATTTCCCCCATTGACGGGCGGGTGTTTACCAAAGCAGCACGTTCGACGAAAGAGGACATTGAGGCGGCGCTGGATGCAGCGCATGCCGCATTTCCGGCTTGGAGCAAAACTTCGGCTACCAACCGCAGCAACCTGCTGCTGAAAATTGCGCAGGTGATAGAAGACAATCTGGAATACCTGGCCATCGTCGAAACCATCGATAACGGAAAGGCCATCCGCGAAACCCGTGCAGCCGATCTCCCGCTTTGCGTTGACCATTTCCGCTACTTCGCGGGTGTGATCCGTGCGGAAGAAGGCAGCATTTCCGAGCATGACGAAAATACCGTGTGCATTAACCTGCACGAGCCGCTGGGCGTGGTGGCGCAGATTATCCCCTGGAATTTCCCGCTATTGATGGCAACCTGGAAAATCGCTCCTGCACTGGCTGCCGGTAACTGTGTGGTGGTGAAGCCTGCCGAGCAGACGCCTACCTCTATTATGGTCCTCATGGAGCTGATCGGGGACATTCTGCCTCCTGGCGTGCTCAATATCGTTACCGGCTTCGGCGTAGAAGCCGGTAAACCGCTCGCATCGTCGCCGCGGGTGGCTAAGGTTGCATTCACGGGTGAAACCACTACCGGACGGCTTATTATGCAGTACGCTTCCGACAACCTTGTGCCGGTGACGATGGAGCTGGGCGGTAAATCGCCGAATATTTTCTTCCCGTCGGTGATGGACGAGGATGACGCATTTCTGGACAAAGCTATCGAAGGTGCGGTGCTGTTTGCATTGAACCAGGGCGAAGTTTGTACCTGTCCGTCGCGGATGCTTGTGCATGAGAGCATTTACGACAAATTCATCGAAAGGGTTATCCAGCGCACGAAGGCAATCAAAATGGGGCATCCGCTCGACGGCACGACCATGATGGGTGCGCAGGCATCGAACGATCAGTACGAAAAGATTTTGTCATATCTAAAAATAGGCAAGGAGGAAGGCGCGGAAGTTCTCACCGGTGGCGATGCGCAGACCTTCGAAAACGGTATTTCGGGCGGCTACTACATTCAGCCTACGATTTTCAAGGGCCATAATAAAATGCGGATTTTCCAGGAGGAGATATTTGGTCCGGTAGTATGTGTGACCACTTTCAAAACCACCGAGGAAGCTATTGCCATTGCTAACGACACATTATATGGATTGGGTGCAGGCGTGTGGACGCGCGACGCGCACGAGATTTATCAGGTACCACGGGCGATCCTGGCGGGTAGGGTGTGGGTGAACAACTATCACGCCTATCCCGCCCACGCTCCGTTCGGTGGTTACAAAAAGTCGGGTTTTGGCCGGGAAAACCACAAAATGATGCTCGGTTACTACCGCCAGACCAAGAACATGCTGATTTCATACGACAAGAACAAGCTGGGATTTTTCTAAGGATGTTATGACGGAGCGCGTTCTGATTACTCTCGAAGCCGAAAAGGTTGTCGACCAGCTTCGGGAGTTGCACGGAGAGTTGATGTTTCATCAGAGTGGAGGGTGTTGTGATGGCTCGCAGCCCATGTGTTTTCCGAAAGGAGAATTCCGCGTCTCGGAAAGTGATGTATTGTTAGGGGAAATAGCGGGCTGTGCGTTTTTTATGAGCCGCGACCAGTTCGAGTACTGGCAGCATACCCAGCTGACGATCGATGTCGTGCCCGGCCGGGGCGCGAGTTTCTCCCTGGAGATACCTTTGGGTGTGCGTTTCATCACCCGTTCCAGACTTTACACGCCCGAAGAAGCCAATGACCTGACGGCAGTCAGCGTCTGAAAACTGCATTGTTTCAGGAAGTTATAGTCAAGTGTGGTCAGGTGTAGTCAGGTTTTGTCAAGTGTAGTCAGATTTTGTCAGGTGTAGTCAGATGTAGTCTTTGTCGGGGATTGTTTTTCGCTCGATGACTATACCTGGCTACACCTGGCTATGTCTGACCACACCTGACTACAAATGACCAAACCTGACCACGAATGACCAAACCTGACCCAGTCGTGTAGTGAATCTTTTACAGGGTCGTTTCGCACCTTTCTTGTCGTTCTGGCACATATTCGTTATATTTGTTCAAATCGAGCGGTTTGCTGACTGGGAAAATCAAGGTCAGCTATATGTATAACACATCTGTAAATCAACGGATTTGCGGATTTTAAAAGCTGAATTTTGAATTTCAACGAATTTGAACTCCACGAAGACGTTCTGAACGCCGTGGATTCCATGAACTACCAACAGGCAACGCCTATCCAGGAGCAGGCTATACCACACATTCTCAGCGGCAAGGACCTGCTTGCCTGCGCTCAAACGGGAACCGGCAAAACCGCCGCGTACCTGATCCCCATTCTGGACAAAGTTGCCCATGAGGCCAATGCGCATACCGGCGCACTGATTTTGGTGCCTACCCGCGAGCTTGCGGTGCAGATCGACCAGCAGATCCAGGGCTTGGGTTATTTTGTGGGCGCTACCAGCATTGCCGTGTATGGAGGTAACAAAGGCCCGGAATGGGACCAGCAGAAGAAAGCGTTGACCCAGGGTGCGGATATTATCATTGCCACGCCGGGCAGGCTCATCGCGCATTTGCAGCTAGGCTACGTCCATTTCCGTGACCTGCGGCATTTGGTCCTTGATGAGGCCGATCGTATGCTGGATATGGGCTTTTTGGGCGATATCCTGAAAATCATGAGCTATCTGCCCAATGAGCGGCAGACATTGATGTTTTCGGCCACTATGCCGTCCAAGATCGGTGATCTGGCCAAACGCATTCTGAAAGACCCAGAAGAGATCAGACTGGCGGTTTCCCGCCCCGCCGACCGGATTGACCAGCAATTTTATCTGGCCAAAGACGAGCAGAAACTGCCATTGCTCATGCATTTGCTGAAGGGCGTCGAAAATATCAGCATGGTACTGTTCACTTCCCGTAAATCCAACGTAGAGCCGATCGTGCGGGCATTGCGTAAATTGAGACTAGGCGCGCATGGGATTTCATCAGATTCGGAGCAAGGGGAAAGAGAAATCGTATTGCGTGATTTCAAAAACCGGCAGTTCCCGATCCTTGTAGCGACCGATGTATTATCCCGCGGCATAGATATTGATAATCTCAGCCATGTGGTGAACTACGACGTTCCCCGCGACCCCGAAGATTACGTGCACCGTATAGGGCGTACGGCACGTGCCGAATCAAAAGGCACGGCGATAACGTTCATCAACGAGCACGATCAGAAATATGTCTTGAAGATCGAAAGGCTTTTTGAAAAGGAGTTGGAGAAAAAATCCGTGACTGCCGAACTGGGGCTGGGCGAGGCTCCTGTATTTGAGCCGCCACGTTTTCGCTCCGGGGGACGTAATAACAACAACAGGAAGAACAGGAAAAAAGCCGGCTCGGGTGCGCCATCCTCGAGGAAACCGCATCGCGAAACGAAGCCCCAAGGGACCACAAGCGCAGAAACTGCAACTTTGGCGGCTAATGATGCAGCAATGGCCGTAGCGCCGGCTGCGAGTGGTAAACCCAAGCGCAGGAACAAGCGGAGGAGACCTAAAAAGGATCAGCCGAAAACCGTAAACCCTACTGAGGCACAGGCCTCTTAATCAGAGTTGGTCAGACGTGGGCATTGTTTGTCTTGCTTAATCGTCATGAAAGAACTTAAATTACGTGCACTTGGACCGTTTGATAGATTGGATAAGGAATTATAAATTCAGCGTATCCGATCCTCCCATCATTACGATGGAGGGCTTGTTTTCGCTGTTACTGCTTTTGCTTCTGAGCTTGCTTGCGGTATTTTTTCACCTTGTCCGCATCCTTTTCAACTCCCCGGTTGACTTTTCGCTCGATTGGAACCTGTTTCTGAGCTGGATACCGCTCATTATTGCCTTTATGGCGGATAACCTCACGAAGCGTTTCGGACACATTCCATTTGTTTTAGGGATTCTCAGCATTGCCTGGCTCTCATTCTTCCCGAATGCGCCTTATATGATCACCGACCTGGCGCATCTGACGGTGGATTACCAACGTGATTTGACGTGGCACGACATCATTATGCTGTTTTCCTATGCGGAAGTTAGCCTTTTCAATGGTCTGGTATCGCTTTATTGGATCCACCGCTCCTGGCGTAGGGTATTCGAACGGAAGCCAGCCAATACGCTGCTGCTTTTAAGCCTTCCGCTGGCTGGCTTTGGCGTATATCTAGGCCGCGTGCGCCGGATGAACAGCTGGGACATTATCCATGAGCCGGGGGCCATCATCAATAATCTCTTCGAAAGTCTGCTGGATCGTACCGCCTGGGTGTTCGCGATGGAGATCGGGATGTTGCTGGGGATATTGTATCTCGTACTATGGGGCGTGATCCGGTTCAGGATACGGCATTCCAGAAAGAACCACGAGCCCCATTGACAAGCGGCGCCTCTGTCGGCTGTGTTTTTCGTGGGCTAGTTTCGACACATTGACCGCCTCGTTTGGGATAAAATTCCCCGCTTTTACATTTCAGAATGGACCCGTTAGAAATTTTATTTCAGTGCGAGCACCTGGTAGCCATCAATAAGCCCAACGGCCTGCTCGTACACCGATCGCCTATCGCCAACGACGCAGATGTTTTCGCCGTGCAGCTGCTGCGCGATCAATTGGGCAGGAAAGTGTACCCCGTCCACCGCCTGGATCGCAAAACCTCCGGCGTGCTGCTATTTGCCTTGGATGAACCGACCAACGGTGAAATGCAGCGCAAATTTATGGACGGCGAGATTACCAAGACCTATCATGCCATCGTGAGAGGCTATACTCCTGACACAGGAACGATTGACTACCCTCTAAAACGTGACGATGGCGTCACGCAGAATGCTGTAACCCATTTCGAGACATTAATGCGCAGTGAAGTACCGTTTGCCGTCGGAAAACACCCTACATCCCGCTACTCGTTGGTGAAGCTAAATCCCGTCACGGGAAGAATGCACCAGCTCCGCAAGCACATGGCGCACATTCTACATCCGATCATCGGCGACCGCCCGCATGGATGTAACAAACAGAACCGGTATTTCAAAGAGCATCTGAATATGATGCAGATGATGCTGCATGCGGTGGGGTTGGAATTTGTGCATCCTTTTACAAAAGAAATGGTAACTATCCGGGCACCCTATCCGGCAGAGTTTTCGCGAATGCGAAGGGCGCTATTGCTGGAATGACCATTAAACGCGCATCGCGACCTCCTTCTGCTCGAGTCTGACAAAGAGTTTCCCTCCATGTACGCGAAATCCTGGTTTCTGCTGGTAGTTCCAGTTTGAGAAACCACGGTAATTGCGTGGTAGGAGGGGATCTTGCGGAATGCAGATCCCCGTTTTTTGTTCCTAGTCGGCGCTAGCCAGTTTCGGTCTGAATTTAACCACCTTGTTGCTCTGCGGCTTCACCGTTTGCAGGTAAGCGAAAATCGCCCTCAGATCACTTTCCTTCATACCTGCATACATCGTCCACGGCATTGGGGTGTTCATTTCATTAGGAGCGATCTTGTGTGGCTTATAGCTCGAATCGGCGTAGGGCTTAAAGCGCTGCACAAATGCATCGGCCGTCCAGGTACCGATGCCGTTGGTTTTGTCGGGCGAAATGTTCGCGGAGGTGGTAATGCCGTTTGGCATGATAAATTCCATACCGCCGCCAAATTCCGTCCCAGGCACTTTTTCACCTTTCTCACGCTTGCTGTGGCATTCTACACAGCTTGCCGCGGTGGCTACATAGCGGCCGTAGGCGACCTGGTCGGTTTCCGACGGGCGCTTAGTCAGGTTTGCTTTCGTCGGCATTGTATTGATCAGGATATTGACCGGGAAGTCATACTCGGGAGCAGCTATGTCATGCTTGACCGGCGCGAGGGTGCGTACGTACGCGATGAGGCTGTAAATATCCTCCTGGTCGAGCTGGCCGTAATTCCGGTAGGGCATAATGGGAAACAGCGCCGTGCCGTCCCTGCTGGTACCGGTGGTAATGGCGCGGAAAACCTCGCCGTCGGTCCATTTGCCGATTCCGTAAGGTGTGATGTTTCTTGCATAAAACACGCCGGGAAAGCCCATATCCCGATTGAAGACCTCGCCACCGCCACCGAAATTGCCGGCAGCCAATGGGGCCGAAAATAGTGTCCAGTCGCGGGTACTATGGCAATCCACGCAGACTGCGACGTGGTTGGCAAGATACTTTCCTCGCTCGATCCGCTCGGGCGTTCTTTCAACGGACATGACGGGGGCTTCGCCGACATCAGGAAGTGCAGTTTTTACATAGGTAGTAGCGGCCGCGGCGGCCAGAATGAGCACCACAAGGAGAATGCCCACGATTTTAAGGAGCTTTTTCATAACAGAGGGGTGACAGAAGATGGTGAATATGAGGATTGGTTATAAGGTACAACAATTCCGGTAAAGCTCAAATACTTAGTTATTTAGCGAAAGCCGTAGAAGGTGTTGCAACGTTTAAATGCAACATGGTGTCTAAAATCCAGAAATTCAATCCGGTCATCGCCATGAAAAGAACTTTACTTGCAAGTTGCCTCGCATTACTGATGCTCTCATGTTATCCCAGGGACTCGGAGCCCTTTGTGGGCAATGTGAAATTCGACGGAACAGGCTACCGGCCCGTTTACAAAAGTCCCGATGAGGTATCCAAAGTGGAGGTTCAGGCGGCCCAGGCGCTCAAAACGCCGGGGAAAATATATACATTCGACCGGTATCTGTTCATCAACGAGCTAGGCAAGGGCATTCATATCATTGACAATACCGATCCCAAAAAGCCTGAAAACCTTTCATTTGTCTCGATCCTGGGCAACTACGACATCGCCGTGAAGGACAATTGGCTGTATGCGGACAACTTCTCGAACCTGCTGGTGATAAACATCGCCGATCCGAAGGTCCCCAAAGTGGTAAAAAGCATTCCTGGTGCCATCCCCGTTCATAACTATCCGCCGTTGCAGGGCGTCTATTTCGAATGCGCCGACGAGAAAAAGGGCATCGTAGTGGATTGGGAAAAAGTGGATATGGCCAGGCAACCCAAATGTTACCGGTAGTCACTGAACGATATTGATTTAGCTATGAAAAAGTTGATACCTCTTTTATTCCTCGGGCTTGCGGCGATCGGCCTGATGCTGCTGTTGAATGCCTGCGATGGCGAGAAGGCCGATTCCGGACCCAGCCCTCAAACGGGAGCGGGCGGCTCGATGGCGCGCTTCGCTATTACCGGCAACACGTTGTATATCGTCTCAAAACAATCGCTCGAAGTATACGATATTAATGATGCAGCAAATCCTACCAAGACAGAAACCCAAAATATGGGCTTTGGCATCGAAACGATTTTTCCTTACCAGAAAAACCTGTTCATCGGTGCAATGGACGGCATGTACATTTACGACAATACCAAGCCGAATGCCCCTGTATTGTTGTCCAAATACACGCACGTATTTTCCTGCGATCCGGTGGTCGTGCAGGGGCGTTACGCTTATGTGACGTTGCGTGCGGGTGTAACCTGCCGGACGGGCACCGCTTTCAGTTCGTTGGATGTGGTCGATATCAGCGACCCGGCCAAGCCGCAATTAGCAGGTAGCCACCGGATGGATTCGCCATACGGATTGGGTGTGTCAGGCAATAAACTGTTTGTATGTGAAGGCGACAAGGGCTTTCGGATGATGGATATCAGCGATCCTAAGGTGCCTATTCAAAAGCACTTCTTCCAACAGGATCCGGCCTACGATGTGATCGTGCGGAACAACCAACTGATCGTCACCGGTAAAGAAGGTCTTTATCAATACAAATACGACGATTCGGACAGTCTGGAATTTCTTAGCAAGATTCCTGTGCTATGAGAACCAGCCTGTTTACCATTTCGATATTCTTATGTTCGTTTTGCGCCTGCCTGGCTCAGTTTGATGTAGAAACTGCCAAACGGCATGTAATCGTCAAGTACTCGCCACTGCCCATGTTTGATCTGGATAATACCATTCAATTCGGTGTTGAAATACCCTTTGGGAAAGGCGATTTTGCGATACAGCAGGATCTGGGCTATGGAAATTCTTCTTTCAATGGCTGGTATCACGATAATACCCGGCGGCCGGATAAGGAAACCTTCAAAAGCCGGACGCATTTGAGGTGGTATTTTGTCGAGAAACGAAGGATGCGCGCCTACGCCGGGCCTGAGGTCTTATATAAAAAAGTGGTCTACCGCGAAAGCCAGTGGGCGGGCAGGGAGTGCGATTCGCCCTGGGGCCCGTGCAGTTTTTTTCAGAACCAGGACGTGAGGGTCGACAAAGACGTTGTGGCAGGGCATGCCCGTTTTGGCTGGCAGTTTATAACCCCGGGCCGGTTTGTTTTCGATGTTTTTACCGGTATCGGGTTCCGTAATATTGCTACCACTTCGCATTCATCAGGCATACCCGACTCGGATATCAAAGGCATTTACGACAGTTGGCAACGCATTCACCCGAATGAAAGCGAATTTCATCCTAGCGCAGTAATGGGTTTTCATCTGGGTATTCTGTTAGGAAAATACCGCCGGGATTAACTACATTGCCATTCTAATCCCTAAACATCGGACATCTATGGACAATGCTATCAGCTGGTTTGAAATACCAACCACCGACCTGGATCGCGCTACCGCTTTCTACGAGTCGATTTTTCAGATTAAGCTCTTTCCGCTCGACACGCCCAACCTTAAAATGCGCATGTTCCCGATCGACAACCCGGCAGCCGGGGTAGGCGGGGCGCTCGTATACAGTGGTGGGTTCCATAAGCCTTCCGCCACAGAAGGACCATTAATTTACCTGAACGCAAATCCGGATGTCCAAATCGTGCTGGACCGCGTAGCCGATGCTGGTGGCAGGGTAATGGTTCCCAAAACACAGATCAGCCCCGAATACGGCTACATGGCCGCGTTTATCGATTCAGAGGGAAACCGCATTGCGCTGCACTCAGCGCCGGTTGCCTAAGTTTAAATTTTAACCTGCAATGTCAGGTAAAAGCCCCGCCCGTCGGATGGCAGGATACCTGGACCGGGATAGCCTGTTGCCCGGCGGGTAAAATACATCTGGTTGGTCAGGTTGTTGACGCTGCCTTCAATGCGGAACCGTTTCCATTCGTAAGACAGGCTCACGTCCATGATTTTGTACGCTGGGATAAGCCCGACCACCGATGATACTCCGCCGTCTACCGCATTGGTTGCTTCGGAATACTGGTCGGTAAGATGGGTAAGCTGGAACGAGCCTTTCAACTTTTTGTAGCCCAGCCGTAAGCCGGTTTTTAGGTTGATTTCAGGGACAAATTCTACCTGATTCCCCTGCACGCCCGGGATCTCGCTGTGTTTGTATTCGGATTTAATGAATGCGACATTCCCAAACAGCACACCACTCCAATCCGCCTGCTCAGGCCTTGCGAGCCTGAGGAAATCAGCTTCCGCGTAAGATTCAATACCCATGATAATCGCCTGGCCGACGTTACTTCTCAGCCGCAGCACGCGGTTGCTTTCATCATAAAACTGCACTTCGCCGATACGATTGTCATAATTGAGGTAAAAAAGGCTCACGTCGTAATTAAACAGCGAGGTTTGATGGCTGCGCACGCCCAGGTCAATCGAATAGCCTTTCTCATCCTTCAAGTTCGGGTCGATGACCGAGGATGGGTTGGCTATGCGCATATCGCTGAACGTAATCGAGCGGTAGTTTTGGGAGATGTTGCCGTAAAGCTCCAGTTTTTCGACAGGCTTGTAGCCGATACCAATGCCTGCAAGCAGGAAATGGCGGCCGTTGGTGCGGTACTCGTCGGTCCGCGAGATGTTGATCACATTACCCGCAAGGTCGCGGGCGATGTTGCCGTAATAGCCGTCCGCGGTGGTTTTAATGTATTCAAAACGCAAGCCCGGCGTGATCGAGAGCTTGTCAGTGAGATAAAAGATATTTTCTGCAAAAAGGGCTACATTTCGGTTTGGGAAGCGGTAGTCGTAGGTGATGAACCTGTCGGGCTCTACGAATGTAAAATCTGCGTCCTTCCCTTTGCTGCCCAATCCCTGCAAGTTGTGGTTATAACCATAATAATAGCGCCCTCCGAGCAGCAATACCGACATTTTCTTGGCAAAAGAATACCTTTTCAGGTAGCGGGCTTCGGCTCCCCAGTTGGTGAAATCACCTTTGATCAGATCGCGCTCGCTATTGTCGTCGATGGTCGCCACCCGGTTGGGGCGGAAACCAAGCGAATAGCGGTTGGCGGCCAGTCCGAAAATGCGCAGATTGAATTCGTTGCCCGCATTGAAGCGATGATCAAAATGTACCGCTGCCATATTCCAGTTGACATTGAACCAGTTGCGTTCGCGGTTGGTCTGGTGTGGGTTATCCGCAAACATAGCATCAGAAAGTCCGCCTGGCTGCTTGGCCAGATAATGCATGTGTGTGATATCAAGGCCGATTGTGGTTTTATCCGAAAGCTTGTAGTCCAGGTCGGTATAGAAAGTATAGTTGTTGAACCGCGAGTTCGCCCGCCAGCCGTCGGCTCTTTTGTATTGGAAAAAGGTATAGTAGCTTAATTTACCCACCGTTCCGCTAGCGCTGGTAAACGCATTGTAAAATCCGAATGAACCCACGCTCTGCCGTGCTACCACCTCGATCTTGCGATCCTGAACTGGTTTTTTCATGACAAAATTGATCAATCCGCCGAACTGCGTACCATATTGCAGCGAGGCTGCGCCGCGCACGATCTGGATCTTACCGACCGCCTCGATAGGAGGGGTATAGTAGCTTTCGGGATAACCCAGGGCATCAGCGCTGATGTCGTGACCGTTCTGCCGCACATTGAAATTGGCCGTCCGGTTCGGGTCCAGGCCGCGGCCGCCGATATTGAGCTGTAAGCCCCCGCCTTCGTTTTCCCAGATATTCAGCCCTGCTACACGCGAGTAAACCTGCCGTGCATTGTTGGTCGATAAATTGGCAACCAGCTGCTCGGGGGAGATCACTTCCGACTTTTTGCCTTCATAAATTCCCATGCTCTCCACGCCGCGTAACCGCGAGAAACCGAAATCGGCCGTTTTTTCCTTGACGGTCAATTCTTCCAGGTTTTGCTCGGAAGAGGTCAGGTAAAGGTCGAAATGCAGGTCTTTGCCTCGGGCATTGAAATGCTTCTTCTCGATGCGGTAGCCTGACAGCGTCGTTTGGAGTGTATAATTACCATTGGGTACCGATGTGAAAATGAAGTTGCCTTCCTGATCGGTGATGGCGGTCAGGTTTTCGTTCAGAAAAATAGTGCAGCCTCTGATGGCCGAGGAGTCGGATTTGGAAAAAATGCGGCCCGACAGCTTTGTTTGAGCTACGGAAAGACTGCCGATCAGCAGCAGGAGGGGTAAGAGTTTAAAGACCTTTAATTTCATTTTCAAATGGGGTAATCCAGGACTTGTGTCGGAACGAATCGTTTTGTTGTGCCAAATCCACGTCGGGTGCGATCAATGGTTTACCTGTGCGGCCGTTCAGGGCTACGTACGAATCCACGTACACCTGCGGGTGCGTGAAGCCGTGCGCCGCGTAATAGTCGCGCAGCATGTGTGCGTATTGAAGGATCATATCGGGCTGTGTCGACATCATTTTTTCCTGCAAGCGGGTCAGAAAATCGTTGTTATTTACGATCTGGCGCTTTCCAGTGGCGTCCGTGACGGTAAATTGCGTGTAACCCGCTTTTTCCATCAACATAACCCTCCATGAAAAACGGTAGCCTTCCTCCGTCCAGAAAAGCTCTTCGGGGTAGAGCAGATACCGAAAAGGGAAGGCGATTTGGAATACAAAAAATACAATGAAAATAGTGTAAATCGCTGGCTGCAACAATGCAAGAAACCGGTAACGGCCCGCTGGCTTTGAGATCGCCGAGGGTAAGCGCAGCAGACGGGTCACGCGGTCGATGAGTTTCTGATGAAAATCGGCTGGGAAAAACACCAGAGCTGTCACGATCATAATGTAGGGAAACATGCCGATTGGGAAGAGCAGCGACGTGAGCAAATGAAACACTACAACCGACGCGTAAGCAAATCGTCTGGTCCGGCGGTTCCAGAGCAGGAAGCCAACGCCCAAATCATACACGCAACCGATCCAGCTGAAAATGTAAGCCGTTTCCAAATGGTTGAACAATGAGCCGATGATGGGCGTATCATTTTTGGCCGGTAACCATATTTTCATGGGTAACGCTTCCAAGAGCCAGTCGCTGTTGAGTTTGGCGATGCCTGCGTAGAAGTACAGCATGCAAACGATCACACGAATGCTGTCGACGCACCAGGCTGGGATTTGGCCTGCGCGTAATGCCGCATTCCGGCCTGCATCTACTGAAAAAACCGTATTTGCCGGCAGAAAAATGAGCATAAAACAAATCAGGCTCACAAAATAGTAGTGATTCAGATAGGTGCTTTTGTCTATGAGCTCGATGTAGGTGAAACTTATGAAAAGCGCCATGGACGCCAGCCGGTAGTACCAACCGACGGCAACAAGTAACGCCGAAATGCCGCAGATCGCGAATAGGAGGTAAGTCCATTCGCCGAGCGGCTTGACAAACCCGAAGCCATAAAAGGGGAAAAAGAACCGCGGGGTGATATACAACTCCCTGACCCATCCCAAAGCGACAAAGCGGCCTGTGCTGATCAGCAGCATCAACCCGAAAATGGCCCTGAATACTGCCAGGGGAGCCGCCGAGGTATATTTTTGCAGATATGCCCGCATAGTGTTCAACTAGTCCCCGTCGTTGTCGGTATAGGTAATGGTAATGCTCATGGCCGAGGTCATGTCCACTTTCAGCATCCGTACAGCCTTTTGCATTTCGGTGTAGGTGTCCTTCATGGCCTGGTTATTGTTTTTAACCTCTTCGTACAAGTTCGGTTTCAATGCGTCGAGCTTGATGGTTGCGGCCTGAAATTGGGCGTTGATACTCTCGCTGAGCAGTTTGCCCGTACTGCTGTCTTTTGCGCCCAATGCATCCAGGTAGGTTTTAAGGCCTGGGCCGGCTTCACCTGTCACGGCGTGTCTCCCATTGAAGAAATCGACGTAGGCTTTGTGTGCTGTTTGAGCCAACGTTTTGGAAATATCTTTTTTATAAAATGCCTCCACTTTTTCGGGCGCAGGAATGCCTGTGGCCATTGCACCCGAGGGAATCCCGAACTTACCTGAGCGGATGTACCGCTCATAATGCAGCACCGTACCATTGACCATCAGCGAGGTCGAAGAGCCGATGTCGAGGCCGGTTTTGCTGATAAACGTATTGAGGTACTCGCCCTTCCAGTCGCCGATCACCTTGCCCAGCAGCGATTCCATGCGTGTGATCACGCGGGTAATGTACGCGAGTCTTTTCGCAGCGTCTTTGTCGGTGGTGTACTGTGCAAGAATCGCGGTATCGCCGGTGCCCAGGCCATTGATGAGGTAATCGAGCGCAGGGAAGCCCTGGGTAGCATAGGAAGCGGGCACTTCCAGGCTCGATGTTGGATCAGCTATGTTGGCAGCAATCCCCGCCTCGCTGGCAGGATAGATGTTGAAGAAATTCCGGATCGTTTGTTTTTCTCCCGGACCGAAGTCGAACAACTCTACGCGCTCCCACGCTACGTATGCATCGGCCCATGCACTGCGGAATTCTGCCAAAGTCTGAGCATCAGGTTTGGCCGTAAATGCTTTGGACTTTGCTGTCATCAGATCGAATTTTGTTTTGAACTGATCATATGAGGGAATAACAATGTTTTCGGCCAGGGCTTTGAGTATTACCGATCGGTCTTTCCCATCGTCCGTAGGCTGCGGATCAGGCCTATCGCTTCCACCCGAGCAGCCCAGGAAAAGCGTTGTCAGCAGGAGCGCGAAGTACTTTTTCATTTATCAGAGGTTAGATTTAAAACGACAAATGGTGGACAGGCTAAATGCCGATCCACCCACTTGAATAGAGGTAATATGTGCTCTTACAGCTTGAATTTCGCATTAATGGCGTCGGACGCCGCGTTAATTTTGTCATTGGTCAGATCCCAGAAGCCGTTTGGTGAAGCCACCGGATCGATCAGGCCTTTAAGAATGGCGTCAGAGAAGGTTGCGTCGGCACCGTTGATGGTACAGAATCGCAATGAGTAAATGAAGCCAAGGCCTTCACCGATCGCATGTGCACGCGCAGGGTCGTCCGTACCTTTTTTCCATTTATCCAGGTAACCTACGGCAGCTTTCGCGACAGCTTTCTCTAATTCGGTGCGGATTAAAGTAGCCTGCGTTTTCAGCTCAGTCTTGTCATTGTTGACAATCGCAACTCTGCCTTTGAGAAAGGCAGTATGGATTTTTGAAGAAACCTCTCTATTGTATTCCCAAAGGTAAGACCCCAGAAACTGCTCAGTTGCTTTGGCTCCTTTTTCTGACATATTAGCGCCTTCGAGGAGAATTGGGTTTGGCGTAAGCAAACCAAAAGCCTCGTCCCAATTGTGTTCCAGCGCGGTGTATTTTTTACCTGAAACCAGTGTTTTGTTGTCGGCTTCCAACCCTTTGTCTAACAATACATTACCGATATAGTCAAGCTGCAACGCGCCGATGAGGCCTTTTTGAATAATCTGGGCCATTTCAATACCTCTTGCGGTTACCAGGTAATTACCCAGCTTCCCTGCCACGCCTTTTGCTGCTTTCACTTTCACCGACTTGCTGGCTTCTGCCATTTCGCCGAAATAGCCATCAAGTGCTGCACGGTTTGCTTCCGCTTCTGCCGACGCCCTTGATGAAGCGGTCACATTGCGAAGCTGAACGCCAGATGCATTCAGGTCTGCACCGTTTACCAAGACAGCTCCGGATTTAATATCCTTGAACGGGTTACCTGTATTCGCAAACATATTTTTCATTACCGCAGCATCCAGTGTCGCCGAGTCGCGAACTGCGCTGCCCAGGTAATAATTCAATGCCTGAAACATCCGGTAACGGTCGGTGCCCGATTTCAAATCGGCAGTGGTGTCACCTTTGGCGTCAATAAAAAGGCTTTTATAAGGTGTAGTGGGCGTCACCTTCGCGTAGTCGATCTTGGCGCGAAGGTCTTGCTGCGCGGGAGGCGTAGGCTCATCGTCATCTGAGCACGAAACAAGTCCGAATACAGCGACAGAGGCGAACAGTATGGCCCGCAACTTGAAATTGTAGTGTAGCATTTATCCAGTAGGCGTTTTTGTTAGGGATGTAACCAGATGGTTTATTTAGATTAATTATAAATCTTTGGCAAACATATAGATTATTTAGAATTGGAACAAATTATAAAACAAGGAGTGTGAAAAAAGATTTTAGCGCTAAAAGAAAAGGGGACATTCCTCCTGAATGCGAGCCATTTGGCCCGGCATCCGAGGGATGTCCCTTTTACTCATTGATCCTAAGCGGTGGTACTAGCTGCCGCTTTCCGCTTTCTTTTTACTATTGAATTTCTTTTCGGCGGTTTTCGCCTTTTCAAAATCCAGTACCACACCGTTGATGCAGTACCGCAGGCCGGTAGGCGGCGGGCCATCGTCGAAAACGTGCCCCAAATGCGACTTGCAGCGGCCGCACATCACTTCGATGCGGTGCATGCCGAGGCTGTTGTCCGCAGCTTCCACAATGGATTTCTTGCTGATCGGTTCAAAAAAGCTCGGCCAGCCGCAGCCGCTCTCGTATTTGGCGTCACTTTTGAAAAGGGGATTCCCGCAAACAGCGCAGTAGAAGGTGCCGATCTCCTTTGAATGCTCGTACTCACTCGTGAACGGCCGCTCAGTGCCTTTCAGGCGCGCTACGCGGTACACTTCCGGCGAAAGGATCTTCTGCCAGTCGTCATTACTTCTTTTGACGGGGGCCGTTTCGGTATGCGAATATTCGGGTGCTTTTGCGGCCGGTTGGCTCTGGTCGGCAGAGGATTGACCGTAGCAATTTTGCAGCGTAAGGGCAAAAACTCCGGCGATCGCAGCCATAATGAAGTTTTTCATGCGTTTATGATCTGTTTTTTCAAGATATACGATTAAAACGCTCGCGTAGGTCAAACAAATTCCCCGATTTTTATAACAAAAGTATCACAATACCGGTCAGATGAACACCGACAAGTCGCGTACGCCCAGCTTGCGTGCGGTGGTGAAGCCTTCGCCGTATTTTACACCGATCGCATGGCCCATTTCCTGCGCGCGTGCGATGATGAATTCCAGGAACTCGGGAGATGAAATGTAGCTCTGCGGCTCACCTTCACTTTTGTATTCGGGCACATGGAATTGGCTTTTAAATGCCTTCACAGCCTCGATCTTTTTGTCGTGAAAATCGGTGATGTCCACGATAAAATCAGGCGTGATGTACCGGTCCTGAATGGAATGGAATACCTGTTTCGGACGCCACGCTTCCTGCTCGTTCCCCTGCTCATCATAAGTTTTGATCATGCGCAAGCCGGAGTAGAAGCTGGCTTCGGCCACCAGCGCCCCGCCGCGGCCATGATCGGGATGGCGGTCGTGAACCGCGTTGGTGATCACGATCTCGGGGCGGTATTTGCGGATGAACGGGATGATCGCTTTCTGGTGTGCTTCGTCGTTTTTGAAGAAGCCGTCGGCCAGGCCCACGTTTTCGCGGACTTCCACACCGAGAATGCGGGCGGCTTCGATGCCTTCCTGAATGCGGCCCTCGGGTGTACCGCGGGTGCCTAGTTCGCCTCTTGTCAGGTCAACAATACCTACTTTTTTACCCAGTGCGATTTGCGCGAGTAATGTGCCGGCGCAGCACAGCTCTACATCGTCGGGGTGGGCTGTGATGGCAAGGATATCTAATTTCATGATAGATTCGGATTATTTAATGCGCAATTTCTGTCCGATCCGCAATGTGCTGCGAGTCGACATACGGTTTTTGCGGGCAATGGATGATATACTTACGCCGTAACGTGAAGCGATTGAGCCCAGCGTATCCCCCGAGCGTACTTTGTGCAAAATGGAGCGGGAATAGGCCTTTGGCGCGTCACCTGCTTCAAATTCGCTCTTGGCCGATTTGCCGCGGATGTGGCTCCAGGCGGCTGCCGTAAGCAGAAAGTGGTCAGATTTAATAGCTGCATTTGGCCAGTCGAAGATATGCTCGGGATCGAACGGGTTACCTTCGTAGCGGTTTTCGTAATGCAAATGTGACCCTGAGCTCCGACCGGTGTTTCCTCCCAAACCGATTACTTCGCCGGCTTTTACCAGCTGACCCGACTCTACCATTTGTTTGGAAAGGTGGCCGTACAATGTTTCCAACCCGTTATAATGTCTTACCACCACAAAACGGCCGTATCCGCTGCCGTCCCAGGCAACGATCCGAACCATACCGTCATACGTGCTCCTTACCGAGTCGCCCGTTTCCAGATCGAGGTCGGTCCCATTGTGCCAGCGGCCCCAACGGTAGGCGAAGTGGGATGTTACCGGAGTACGTTCCATGGGAGCGGACCACATGCGGTTGGCCGCCTGATCGTATAATTTGAGATCTACGGGCTCGTCGAAATCTTCTGCTTTGAGTCCGTAGGGGTTAATGGTGCGGGCGTCCCAGATCACGTAATATTCAGCGGCCTTTACCCATTCATCCGCAACAAGCACAGAATCTTCGGCGATCACTACTTCGGTTTCCCCTTCGTCAATGGTGGTGGTATCTTCATTCACGACGGGGTTCAGCGGCTTGACCGGCTCGAACTGGCTTTGGAATTTCAGGTTGGAGGTTTCTACCTCGTATTCGTCCTCGGGCTGAGGCGTAGCTTTGGTGGTCGGGCCCTCGTTGGCATTGTTACCCGACTGGTTAATCTTGGGGTTTCTTCGGAATTTTCCTCGCTCTTGCGCTTGCGTGTTCCAGGAGATCAGACACACGGCCATTAGCAAACAGACAATAAGCTTTACTTTCATAAGTATAATACCAAGTCAGACCACGCTGGTGCTTATTATTCAGCGTAGTCTGATCCTTTTAGGGGTTGTGCGATTGATTAAGCTGTTTCTTCTTCGATAATAACGTCCACTTCCCGCTCTACCAGGAATCGCTCAGCATCCAGCGCGGCCATACAGCCTGTTCCCGCAGCGGTGATCGCCTGGCGGTAAACGTTGTCCTGTGCATCACCACAGGCAAATACGCCTTTGATGTTGGTGCAGGAGCTTCCTTTGATGGTCTGGATATATCCGGTTTCGTCCATATTGACATAACCTTTGAAAATATCCGTGTTGGGTTTGTGGCCAATCGCAACAAAGAAACCGGTTGCTTCTAAAAGTTGCTCCTCGCCCGTTTTATTATTTTTAACCAATACCGATTCGAGGCCTTCCTCGCCGTTCAGTTTCACGGTTTCGGTGTTCCAGAGGATTTCAATATTAGGCAAAGTTTCCAATCGTTTCTGCATGATCTTCGATGCGCGCATTTCGTCGCGGCGAACGAGCAGGTATACTTTGCGGCAAAGTTTGGCCAGATAACTGGCTTCTTCGGCAGCTGTGTCGCCGGCACCTACCACGACCACGTCCTGGCCGCGGAAGAAGAAACCATCACAAACCGCGCAGGCCGATACGCCACGTCCGTTCAAACGTTCTTCACCTTCCAATCCAAGCCATTTGGCAGAAGCGCCTGTTGAAATAATGACCGCGTCGGCGATGATCTCATGCTTGTTGTCGATGATCACTTTATGAGGGTATCCGGTAAAATCAACCGAAGTAGCCATGCCGTAACGGATGTCAGTACCGAAACGTCTGGCCTGTTTTTCGAAATTGATCATCATTTCGGGGCCGGTAATGCCATCGGGGTAGCCCGGATAGTTATCGACTTCTGTGGTGATCGTCAGCTGGCCACCCGGTTGGGCACCTTGGTAAAGTACAGGATTCAACCCCGCGCGGGATGCATATATGGCGGCTGTGTAACCGGCAGGGCCGGAGCCGATAATTAAGCAAGAGACTTTCTCGGATGACATGTTAATATAAAACTACTGTTAATGACGAATGTTCTAAGTTTAGGCTGGAAATTCCAGCGGTGCCCAGCAAGGCTTTTCTTTGTGTGTGAGACTTGATTTCGCCTTATTGTACCTGTTGGTACAACACAGGCAGACTGACAAAAGTGCAAAATTTCAGCCCGTTATGCAAATGCATTTAGAGGATGCGCCATTCGATCCTTCGGTTTTTTTGCCGGTTTTCATCGGAATCATTGGGCGCCATGGGTTTTGTTTCACCATAACCTTTGGCCAAAATCCGGTCGGCCGCAATTCCCGATTGTTGCAGATAATATTGTACGGACTGTGCCCGGCGTTGGGAGAGTGCCATATTCTCGGTATCCGAACCTACGTCATCAGTATGGCCTGATATCTCGATTTTGATGGTTTTGTTTTTGTGCAAAAAGTCGCTCAACTTGTCTAGCTCCACTTTCGATTTATCATCCAGGATATATTCCCCCGTTTTAAAGAAAATGTTGTTCAAAATCTCTGCGCGGTCCTTCTCGATCGCTTCCAACGGAATTTCAAGATCTACAAACGACTGATCGTTATTGACCGAAAATGAAAGGCTTTTAAACAGATATCCCGGTTTGGATACATAGAATGCATATTCCCCACCACTATTCAAAACCGCCAGAAAGGAGCCATTCTGGCTATCGGAAGTAAAAGAGCCGACTTTGGTCTGGGTTTTAAGGTCAAAAAGATCGATGTCGGAAGCCAATACCGTGCCTGTCTTTTTGTCAAACACCTTACCTTTCGCGTAACGCGTAGGCGTGATGAGCTTTTGCAGCGCGTCGGGCACCCGGAAGGTGTACAGCAGGGAGCGGCCTCCTCCTTTTTCGGTATTATCATCGGTATAGTAGGCATTTTCTCCATTGGAGGTTATAAAAAGCCCCACCTGATCCGAAACGGTATTGATCGGGTAGCCTATGTTCGCGGGCGCCGCCCATATTGTGTCTGTTTTTTGAGTAATGAAAATGTCAAAGCCACCCATCCCCGGCAGGCCGTTGGAAGAGTAGAACAATGTGCGGCCATTCGCATGAATGAATGGGGCGTTCTCGTCGTCAGGTGTGTTAATGACCGGGCCGAGGTTTTGGGGGGCGGTCCATTGTTTCTTGTCGTCCAGGTGCGTCATCCAGATGTCGCGCTTCCCTACGCCGCCTTTGCGGTCGGACGCGAAATAGAGGGTATGCCCATCGGCGGACAGCGAAGGTTGTGATTCCCATTCGCGCGAATTGACCTCCGGGCCGAGATTCACCGGTGGGCTCCATTCTTTGCCTACTTTATGGGAAATGTACAAATCGCAGCTGCCCAGGCCGTCGGGCCGGTTGCAGGCAGTGAAAACAAGCGTCCGGCCATCGGCCGAAACCGTGCAGGTGCCTTCATTGTTGGCCGTATTAATGGTTTTCGAGATTTCCTCCGGCACATCCCACCGAGCAGCCGGGCCCTTGATGCGGCGTGTAAAGTAGATGTTTTCGTCGCGGTTTGCAGTCAGGCCTGTGAAAATTAATGTCTCGTCGTCAGCCGTCATGACCGGGAAGTACTGAGTGTCGAGGAAGTTTACCGTATCCCCCAATGACTTTTTCTCAATCGAAAGCGGGTTCTTTACAGCCTGCTGGGCGAAACGGGCTGAGGCAACCGATCTCTCAGCTAACCTTCCCAGACTCGACCTGGCAGGAAACAAAGCGAATGCCTTTTCGAAATAAAACTGGGCCGAGTCGTACCGCTGCACATTGAAATGATCACGGCCTATCCATTGAAAAGCCGCTGCTGATTGCGGGGCATCCGGTTTAAGATTGACAGCCTTGTAGTAATGCTTGCGGACCAAGTCGGGCTTCCGTTGCAGTTCATACACCTGTGCCAGGCGCAAATGGGTATCGTAGCTGTTCGGCTCAATTTCGAGCACTTTTTCAAACAACTCTGTGGCCTCGGGGAGCTTCCTTTCCTGCCATGCTTTTTGTGCCTTATCGTATACTTCTCTCGCTTTTCTGGGTAATGTAACGTCCTGACTGGAAGCGTTTTGTAGCGTTATGGTGACTAGTGCGAAGCAGAAAAGAAATACCCGGTGCATTATGGAATGTTCATAAACTTGTGAGTTTGTAACGACATTTTCCATTTGGGATTGTCTTTGATATAGTCAATTATCAAAGGCAGCATCACGTCCTGCTTACTCCATTCGGGTTGGAGTAGCAGCGTACAATCAGGAGAAACTTTGGCTGCATGTTCTTCGGCGAACTCGAAATCGCTTTTATTGTAAATAATCGCTTTCAGCTCATCGGCACTCTGGTAAATGTCGGGGTGAGGCGTTTTGAATTTTTTTGGCGAAAAGCAAACCCAGTCCCAATGTCCCGTAAATGGATAAACGCCCGACGTTTCGATATTGGTTTTGAAGCCTGCCGCTTGTAATGCGCCCGTCAGCTCGTTGAGATTGTACATTAATGGTTCCCCTCCGGTAATTACTGCTAATCGACCGGGAAACTGCAATGCGCCGTCCACGATCGCATTGATATCGAATTTGGGATGAATACTCGCGTCCCACGATTCCTTCACGTCGCACCAGTGGCAACCTACATCACAGCCGCCGAGGCGGATGAAATACGCGGCACGACCGCTGTGCTGGCCTTCACCCTGCAAGGTGTAAAAGGCTTCCATCACCGGAAGTTCTGAGGTAACGATAGGCAAAGTTTCGGTAAGCAAAGTCTTGAAAATCTTAATGTTGAAAAAAGTGTAACACGCAGGAGCGCCGTAAAAATCCCGTAAAGGTACAAAATTCAAACTTCCTGCGGCGGTTAATGGTTCTCTTTAAAAGTAGCATATTTGCAATTATGAATACAGAAGTAATACAACAGCAGGAAGTGATTTGCGCGCTCGCTACGCCCTCGGGTGTGGGCGCGATAGGCGTTATACGCGTGTCGGGCCTGGGCTCGATCGCGATGGTGAATAGCGTATTTAAGGGTAAAAACCTCGAAAATGCCGAATCCCACACCGTGCATTTCGGTACTATCAACGCCGGCGACGAAATCATCGACGAAGTGCTCGTGTCCGTTTTCAAAACGCCGCGCTCATTTACCAAAGAAGATTCTGTCGAAATTTCCTGCCACGGCTCCGACTACATTATCCGCCAGATATTAAAGCTGCTCATCACCAAAGGTGCCCGCGTCGCCAAACCCGGCGAGTTCACGCAGCGAGCCTTTCTAAACGGCCAGTTCGACCTGGTGCAAGCCGAGGCCGTCGCCGACCTTATTGCCGCCGACTCCCAAGCGAGCCACAAAACCGCATTGAACCAACTGCGGGGCGGTTTTTCCAAAAAACTGGCATCGCTGCGCTCCGAGCTCATTCATTTTGCTTCATTAATCGAGCTAGAATTGGATTTCGGCGAAGAAGACGTAGAGTTCGCCCAGCGGGATGATTTGCGACGTTTAATCAATGCATTACTTTCAACCATTGAACCGCTGATCAGCTCATTTGACTTTGGCAATGCAATTAAGGAAGGGGTTCCGGTGGCTATCATCGGCTCACCCAACGTGGGTAAATCTACTTTGCTGAACGCATTATTGAATGAAGAGAAAGCTATCGTAACCAGCATTGCCGGCACTACGCGCGATGTGATAGAGGATACCATCGTGCTGGATGGCTTGAAATTCCGCTTTATCGACACTGCGGGCATCCGCGAAACGAATGACGTAGTGGAATCCATCGGCATCGGGCGCTCAAAAGCGGCGATGGATAAGGCGGACATTGTGATTTTTCTCTTCGATAGCGAGGTGACGCTGGCCGAGAACCGCGCATTGGCTGCATCGCTGCCCGCTAGTAAGGAGGTGTTGTTTGTTTTGAATAAGACGGATATTAATCCTTCACTGGCATCCGAACTGGCCGGTTCGTTGGACATTATCCCCATTTCCGCACATACGCAACAGAATTTACCTGCCTTGACCAGGAAGCTTGTTTCACTTGTTCATGGGCAGGCAGCAGGAGATACGGTCGTTACGAATTTGCGACATTATGAGCATTTGATGAAGACTTCGGATTCTTTGACGGATGTATTGAATGGGCTTTCACTGGGCGTTACCGGGGACTTTTTAGCACAGGATATCCGGTTGGCGCTGCATCATTTGGGGGAAATTACCGGGACTATTGTGACGGATGATTTGCTGGATAATATATTTTCTAAGTTTTGTATCGGAAAGTAATAGGCTGTGAATCTTGATTAGACCTCGTAAGTAAAATGAATGAAAACCGCAATTAGAGCGATCTGATGCGGTTTTTTTGTTTTCCGATTTTTGCATTGCTCCCGGTTTTATCCAACTGTGAGACCGGTCTGTCGGTGTCGCATTTCTTGGAATGTCAGGGTCATTGGGCTAAAAGGTGAGCTAAAATCAGGGTGCCAAATTTCAACGAGCAAGCTATCAGAGGAATTGTTGACGTATAGTATCATAAGTTATCTCTCGTGTGGATCCACAGATATTACTATGAACGTATAGTCATATCGTATGTAGTTTTTTGGCCGGTTAGCTATTTTGCATACTGAACTGGGTGCTTTGTTTTGTTGAAATAATTATGTTTTTATCTGGATGAGTGAAGTTTATTTTCTGGGGGGACACCCCAGCTGAATCAGATTAATTGTTTAATAATAAGTTTATTAACGGATACATCGGTCGGGTCGGGCCTTAGAGTCCCGGAAAAGTGCATTGTGGAGAAATCATTTTAAAATGTAATTGTAGAATATTATCAAGAATTTTAGCTCGCTGACTTTATAATATTTTTTAAAAATTAATAACCACATTCGGACGCTACTCAGAATGATGATTTTGAGTGAACATCGTATGTTAACTTGTTTTGAAATTATATTTCATAAAATTTTATAATTGCGAAATATAATTTTGTTGTATTGTTGAATATGCAACTATCATATATGTGTTTCCTGAAATGTAGGTTGGTTTGTATTGATAGTGCAAAAGGGTATTTTTGTTAAGAGACAAGTCTCCGATACCAACCTAACTATTGTTTACTTATGAAGAAGGTTTTACTGCTCAGCACCCTGCTGGTGTGCTGTTGCTCATCATTGCTATGGGCACAGGAAAAGTTTGTAACAGGTGTAGTCACCGCTGCGGAGGACGAATCACCAATCCCGGGAGTGAACGTGTTAATCGCCGGCACCCATAACGGTGTCATCACGGACATGGATGGCAAATACAAAATCGCCGTACCCGATCAGGGAAAATTGACCTTTAGTTTTGTTGGAATGATCTCACAGGAAATCACTTTTGATGGCTTGTCGGTGATCGACGTGAAGCTGGTATCCGACGCCAGGATTTTAAGCGAAGTGGTTGTGACCGGTAGCGGTGTGGCTACGAGCAAAGCCAAGCTGGGGATATCGGTCGAAACGATTTCCGGTAAAAGCCTGCCGCAGACGCCCTCTGCTTCGGTGGATCAGGCGCTGGTCGGGAAAATTCCGGGAGCGCAGATCACCAGCGGCAACGGAACGCCGGGGGCGGGAGTCAACATTTTGCTGAGAGGTATTAACTCTGTGAACCGGGGGACATCGCCAATGATCCTGATAGACGGTATTCAGATGGCTTCGACGGATCTCAGCGCGATCGACCTTAATTCTATCGAGCGGGTGGAAGTCGTGCAAGGCGCCGCTTCTGCTTCGATCTATGGGGCTCAGGGCGCGAACGGAGTTATCCAGCTTTTTACAAAAAGGGGGAAAAATGGGCAGCTGAACATCGATATTTCCAGTGCGATCACAAACAATACCTATCTGAATGTGGGTGGAATGGCCAAGTCGCGTTTTCACGGATATAATACCGATGCAAACAATAACATCATCGGATCTTCGGGCGCGCCGATTTCGATTGACCCGCAGACCGGCTTGTATACCGAAAACGTAATCTGGAACAGTACGGATCCGCTTAACAAGACCGATAAGCCCTACAACGCCAATCTTGCTTATCATGATCACTTCAAACAGTTTTTTGTTCCTGCCAACACGATCAACAATAGCATTTCCCTTTCAGGAGGCAGTGAGAAATTCGATTTCAGCGCCTCTGCGTCCAATAACCATCAGAAATCCAATTTCCTTAACAATGGTTATAACGACCGTAGTAACCTGGTTACCAACCTGGGCGTCCAGCTTGCCAAGGGGTTAAGGCTGCGCAGTACCACGCAGCTGGTTTATACCAAAAACACGGTTAATGGGAATAACATATACTCGATTTTTAATAGCCGTGCTTTTGTGGACTACGATTTCAAATTACCCGATGGTAGTCCGATCAACAAGTTGGGAGATGCAGCGGGTGTGAACGGAAGTAACCCTATTTACGCCCAGTATTATTCAGACAGCGACGATAAAAAGGTTGATATCATCCAAAATTTCAACCTGAACTATAAAGTCAACAAGTATCTGGAGTTGGATGCAAAATACGGACTCAACTACAATAGGGAAGACTACGTCTATACGGCGCAAAACCAGTCAAACAACGCCAATTCCGTTGCCGCTTCGACCTGGGTGGGCTCCGCGATCAGCCCTGACAATACAGGTGGTATCGATAAATATACCTATGCAAGAACATTCCAGAATTTTTTGGGTACTGCATTTATCTACACCAATTTCGAAGATGACTTTCATTGGAATATTCCAATTACGACATCTACCCAGGTTTCCTTTGACTACCGCAACCAGAAACAGACGCTGTATGCAGCAGCGGCTGCCGGATTGCCGACTTACACGCCGTTTAACAGCACGCAGGGAACATCCTTCAAGGTTATTCAGGATTACAAGGAACCGTTTATTACCTACGGGTACCTTGTCAATCAAAAAATTGAATATGGGGATATATTCGGTGTTGCCGGCGGGTTCAGAAGTGACTACTCGTCCGCATTTGGCGGAGGTTCAAAGCCGTTTACCTTTCCGAGAGGTGATGTTTATTTAAGAATGTCCTCACTGGGCTTTTGGGAATCAGGAGCGATCGCCGACCGTATTCCCGAATTTAAATTGCGTGCCGCATACGGAGAGGCAGGTATTCAGCCCAAGCCTTTTGACCGCTATGTTACTTTAAGTACAAAGGTTTTGGGTGCCAGCAATGCCTTCTATTTCGATCCAAACCAAAATAATCCTGACCTGGGTGTGGAAGTATCCAAAGAGCTTGAAATCGGAACGGATTTTACATTGAACGTGATGCCGAACGCCGACTGGCTGAACGATGTGCGACTATCGGCCACTTATTGGAAACGGACTACGGACAATGCGATATGGAGCATTGATGTGGCGCCGACTTCCGGTTCGGGAACTTTGAAAACCAATGCTTTTTCACTCGGCTCCCATGGTTTGCAGGCTTCATTGAACGCATCTGTATACCAGGGCAAGAATTTCAGCTGGAATCTGACTACCAACTTTACGAAACAGACTTCGAAAATCAATTCTGTCGTTGGCGATCAGGAGATTGTTGTTATCTCCAATGCCGGAAGTACGAATTATGTGCTTCGCAAGGATGAAAAAATCGGACAGCTTTACGGCCATAGATTGCTCCATAGCCTGGATGCCACAAAGCCGGACGGCACCCCCTTTCTTTCGGAAGCCGAAAAGGGTGACTATACGCTGGCAAGCAACGGCTATGTGGTCAACAAAGCGACAAAATTCCCTTATGTAACCCCTGACAAATACAGTTTCGGCGATCCTAATCCGAAGTTCAACATCTCATTCATCAATGATTTGACGATCAAGAACTTTCTGACTTTCAACGTTCAGTTGGACTGGATCCAGGGAAGCCATCTTTACAACCAAACCAAGGAATGGATGTACCGCGACGGAATCCATGCCGACTACGCAAAACCGTTCACGATCGACGGACAAACCGGCGCATGGACCGCGTTTTACCGGGGTGTATATGCAGCCGTTACCAGAAATGGTACCAAAGATTATTTCTACGAAGATGCCTCTTTCCTCCGTCTGAGAAATATTTCTGTTGCTTTGGACTTTGCAAAACTGACTCATATTAAAGGATTCAGAAGGCTGCAATTAGTACTCTCGGGGCGCAACCTGGTTACGTTAACCAAATACACCGGTATGGATCCTGAAATCGTGTCGGGTGCCAACAACTCGGCATGGGACCGCGGAACCGACCACAGCAGTATGCCGAATTACAGATCTTATCAGGTCGGTTTAAACTTCGGTTTCTAAAAACATTCATTGCATTCTTAAAAGAGATAAAACATGAAAAAAATAAAATTGCTATCGATGTTGGTGCTTCTGACGTCTGTTCTCTCCTGTAAGGATCAATTAGACGTTAAGAACCCGAACCAGCCAACGACTGGAAGCGCTAACTCGGAATCCGGTCTGATCAACCTGGCGCAGGGCGCTATTTATGTAAATGGCTTCCTGACTGTGAAGTATGGCGGTTTTTATGGCGGGTTTTTCGGGGATCCTTTTAGTTATCACGAAATTATGGGGGACGTTGTAGGGGTGGAAGCTGCCAACCAGCGGCTGAACGAAATCGGGGTAGCCAATTACGTGATCCTCGATAACGGCACCAGGGTGAAGAACCCCAATTCTCCGACCCTTCAACTGGACATGCTGCGGCAGGTAAATATCAATGCAAACGCGAGCGACAACCCGTTGTATTACGAGTGGGCCTACATGTACAGTCTCAACAGCGGGGCCAATAATGTGTTGGCGCTGGTGGACAAAACCACATTTACGGGAGATGCCGAAAGTAAAAAGAACGCACTTAAGGCCTGGGCATATTGGTGGAAGGGTTACGCCTATGGCCGTATCGGTTCACTTTACTATGCCGGTATCATCAATGATCAGGCAGTGGGTACCAATAACACGTTTGTGAGCAAGGAAGCTATCATTGCCGAGTCAAATGCCAACTATGATAAAGCCGCGGCAGCTCTAAGCGCTGTTAGCAGCGTTGCCGATTACTCGGCAGTGATCGGTAAAATTATTCCCGCATTTTTTCAGGTTGGGAAGGGGGGGATACTTACACCTGATATGTGGAAGAGGAACATCAACTCGATGAAAGCACGAAACATACTGGTAAACACCACTGTAAAAAAGATGACTGCGGAGCAGTGGGCGTCTATCATCGCCCTTGCCAAAGATGGAGTTACAGCAACGGATTACGTGTTTACGGCCAGATCAAACGAGACCAGCGATTTTATTTCCGCTACCGGTAGTACGCCTTCGGCCCTCACTACGGGTACTACCAAAACCAGTAGTTTCAAAGTCAGCGAACGCCTTGTACAGGATTTTAAACCGGGCGATAAAAGACTAGAGAACAACTTCGCGATCGAAACCAACCCATGGATTGGCAATAATGACCGTGGAAACATTTTCAATACCCGGTATGGTTTGATCGATGGCGGAAAGGGACTTGCGGGCGTGGTTGTGTTGGGCAACAAAGCGGTGGGCGAATACGAATTCTATATGGCCACCACCTACGAAGAAAATCAGCTGACATTGGCGGAGGCGCTTATCAACACGGGAGATATAGAGGGCGGTCTTAAAATCATCGATGCCATCCGTAAACTTCAGGGTGCCGGTCTGGCCGCCGTTGCGGGTAAGGGGCTTAGCCTGGCAGCTGCCAAAGAAGAATTGAGAAGCGAGAGAAGGGTGGTTCTGCCATTCCGGGGGCTTGCCTTCTACGACGCCAGACGCTGGGGAGTGATCGATGATGTTGCAACAGGCGGAGGCAGAACCGGCGCGGTTGTAGTTGATAAGGCGGGTGTGGTTAGCAAGAACGCGACCATTAATTACAACTTCCTGGATTACTGGGACGTACCTGCCAACGAGCTTGCCTATAATAAGGCCGGCGAAGGAAGTGTGGCGGTTCAAAACCCCAAGGGATTGTAGGATTCTCTAATGTAGCGTAGTGTTACCGCTGCCACCGTGTTCCGCAACGGATTGACCACCACTCAAAATTTACGACTTGTGCATCGCTGCCGTTTCCAGGCGCGATGAAATAAAGGACAGGGTGGTCAATCCGGGCGGAATGCCCGATCAGCAAAAAATGAAATCAGCTAGTCTGTTTATGATACGATCGGATTAACCAGATTTCGGCCCGGTTGATGTGCAGGCAGACACTGAAAATGTATCTCGGGGCTATCTTTCAAAAGTTCTTAGGCCCGGAAGACTGCGGAGGTGGGTTCCGTTTTGCCTTATAAATCACACAAAAGAGTTGGATATGTCTAGTCACTTTGTTTTTCTTGAAATCACTAATTTTAATCTTGACGACTTGATACCACACTTAGGATGGATAGGGGCCAAACCAGTGAAAATCTACACGCGGGGCGACGCTGCTGGCTATTATCTATATGATGAAGAAATTGGCAGGCTGTTCGAATTTCAACTCAGCGAGCCCAAAACAGATAATTCAAAGTTGCAGTACGACCAGGTCTTAGACGCCTATCGTTGCTCTCAAATCTAATAAGACCTGCGTACCTTTAAGGATCGGACAATCCTTAAAACCTGTTTTCTGCCAGCCAACTTTTGAACATTCTGAACCAATTGTCCTTACTGTTCAAATCGCTAAGAGCAAATCCATGTCCACCCGACTGTGGAATGTGCATTTCGGTTTTTACTCCGGCTTGCTGCAAGGCATTAAAAAAAGGAAAGCGTGTTTTTGACGGGATTACGTCGTCATCGGCCGCATGTATCAGAAATGTCGGTGGTGTGGCAATACTGACATGCTTGTCTGTGCTATACTGATCCAGTAGTTCGCGGGAAGGTTTCTTGCCAATCAGGGTTTCACGAGTACGGGGCGTGTCCGGATCGTAAATTATCACGAGATATAGCAATGCCATGAAATCGGGGCGAAGGCTAATTTTTTCTTTGTTGTCGATCACCACCCTGTTCTGTTACGTACCTTCCATCAATACCAGATGACCGCCCGCGGAAAGTCCCATCATACCAATTCTGTCGGGGTTGATATTCCATTCAGTTGCCCGTTGACGCACCATTTTGATGGCCGCCTGCGCATCCTGCAGAGGGCCGATCGATTTGTCGACCATGATTGTGAAGTACATCTAGTTAAGTTGAGAGCGCTTTTGCTTGCCCGGTACTATAAAGTATGCAGAAAATAAGGCGTAACAAGGTTCAACAATTTGTTTATCGCTTTCGTGGGCGTACGGTTATTGCCCGGGCCACCGCCTCGTTTCAGTTTCTGGTGAGTGCGTAGTAAAGGCAATATATTCTGAAGAATATATATGAATTATATTGTATTTTACTATGTATCCGATATTATATATTGCATTATACTGTTTTTTCGATATTTTCAATTCGTTAGCCGCGCATTTGATACGAACACTCCTCGCAGACCCGGAAAGGGGGCTGTTGCTATCAGACTATGCCCATCCAGTCTGATTCTTTGAAATGAATATCCAACTAAAATCACTCCATTACTATGAAGAGAAACTTACGAAAATGCGAATTCGTGGCCAGGCCTGCGATGCTCTTTCTGCTCATTTGTTGGTTACCGTTTACCATGCTTGCCCAAAGCAAAAAGATTACCGGTAAAGTGTTTTCTGCATCCACTGCGGAAGTGTTCCCTGGTGTGAACATCATCTTGAAAGGAAATACGAATAAAGGTACTATTACGGATAATCAGGGTATGTTCTCGATCGATGCTGTGCCGGGCGATGTACTGGTATTCAGCTTTATAGGTTTTAAGACCAAGGAAGTTAAGATAGGTTCCGAAGCAACGTTAAGCGTTCCGCTGGAAGATGGCGGCACGGAGTTAAATGAATTAATAGTTACAGGGTCCAGAAATACCGGGCGAACCATTCTGGAAACCCCCGTCCCGGTGGATGTCATTTCCATCAAGGATATCATGGCAGACCTTCCTCAGATTGACCTGGCCCAAATGCTGGCTTTTGTGGCACCCAGTTTTAACGCGGTCAGATCCCAGGGTGGTGACCTTGATTCCCACGTAGATCCGGTGCAGCTCCGCAACATGGCCCCCAACCAGATACTGGTTCTGGTGAATGGAAAACGAAGGCACACTTCCGCCCTGCTTATTACCGGAACGGCCGTCGGTAGCCCCTCCACGTCCGTTGATTTGATGACCATTCCAGCGTCCGCCATCGACCGGGTTGAAATTTTACGCGATGGCGCTGCCGCTCAATATGGTTCGGACGCAGTGGCCGGCGTAGTCAATATTATTCTCAAAAAAGGGACAGATAAGCTGACAGGCAGCTTTACCGGTGGAGGTTATGCCAATACCGGCGGCAAGGCAGGGGAACTGACCAAAGATGGTAAGCCGGATGGATTCAATTATCAGTTTGATGCTAATTACGGCTTCAAAATGGGAGACAAGGGGTACTTTAACCTGTCCGGGCAAATTACGCAGAAGCGCCCGACCCTGAGACCTTTTGTGAACGACTGGGGATTTTTTGATAAAACTTACCTGAATAATCTGCGGACCGATAAAAACGGAAATCCGGTCATCACCAATCCCGAGCTGGTTGCTGCACAGGCCTCGGGTAACACGGCGGCACTTGCGTCGCTGACCACAGAAGCGGGATTAATGGCTGCACGCGGCCTGACCAAAGCTGATTTTGCCGTTTATGCGGGTATGCCTGCCATTACGCTCGGCAGTACTTTTTACAATGCAGGTTATCAGCTGAATCCTACCACAACGCTGTACAGTTTTGGGGGAGCGTCTTACAAATATCTTAAAGGTTTCTCGTGCTACTTCCGCCGTCCTGCACAAACTGACCGTTTCAATTACCTGCTGTATCCCAATGGCTTCCGTCCACAGATGACCTCCAATACTTCCGACCTTTCCAATACAACCGGTATTAAAAGTAAGCTGGGGGAATTCAATGTCGATTTCAGCAACACATTTGGCCGGAACCGGATGCGGATAGGGATGGTCAATACCATGAATGCTTCACTGGGTTCCAATTCACCGGTCAATATGTATTTGGGTACGCACCAGTTCACCCAAAATTCGACTAACCTTGATTTTTCCCGCTATTTCAAAGATGTGCTGCGGGGGCTGAACATTGCCTTTGGCGCTGAAATGCGTATAGAAAACTATAAAATTATGAAGGGTCAGGAAGAGGCTTATACCTATGGAGATGCAGGGGTGCTTACCGTGGGTAAAGCCGGTTTGCTTGTCGGCCCTGATGGAAAACCTTTGGAAGATGCCAGCAGCACACCGATCGTAGATGCCAATGGAAATCCGATCAGTGTGAATGCAGGCCAGCAGGTTACCGTTAAATCCTTGTCTTCAAATTGCCAGTGTTTTGCCGGATTCGGCCCGAAAAACGAAAGGGATGAGTACCGCACCACCATGGCCGCTTACCTTGATGCCGAACTTGAAGTAACTAAAAGCCTGCTGGTAGCCGGCGCTTTCCGTGTGGAAAATTATTCGGATTTTGGCGGCGTTACCATCGGCAAATTAGCCGCGAGGTATTCCATTGCCAAAACGCTTTCATTGCGGGCTTCGATTGCTTCCGGATTCCGCGCGCCATCCCTTCAGGAGTTGAATTATACCCATACTGCCACGGCATTCGTGCCGGATGCAAACGGTATCCCGCAACCGCTTGATGTGACAACTTACCCAACCAACAGTACCGCTGCCAGGGTTTTAGGAATTCAGGGTCTTAAACAGGAGAAATCGAGGACCTATGGTTTCGGTCTCACCTATCAGCCGGCCCACGGATTTGAAGTAACTTTGGATGCTTATCAGATTGATGTAGATAACCGTATTTTCAGGACCAGCTACTTCAATGCTTCCGAGGTCGGCAATCATTACGACGAGGTCATCGGTGGGGGAGAAGCCCAGTTCTTTGTGAATGGTGCAGACGTACGTTCCAAAGGAATTGAAGCAGTCGGAAACTATACGCTCACCCTGAGTCGTGGTAAAAGCTTCATTTTCAGTCTTGCAGCTATTTTTAGCAAAAACACCATTCTGAACAGGAAAGTACTTGACTTGAATGTGGCTAACCTGACAGAAGACCAGATTGTAGCCAAGTACCTGGATCGGGCCACTATTGGTCAGTTTGAAACCGGAACACCAAGACAAAAACTAATCGGTTCGGTTACCTATCGCGTCAATAAATTTCATGCTATGGTGAGAGGCACATACTTTGGAACGGTGACCTCCCGGTCAACTTCCTCCGATGCGGAAGGTAACTTTTATGATCAGAAGTTTTCCGCGCAATCCATTTTCGATGCCAGTGTAGGCTACGACCTGACCAGGAACCTAAAATTGTCCATGGGCGGCAGTAACGTTTTTAATAAATATCCTGACATTCTGCGCCCCGAAAACCAGGGCTTCTACCTGTATGACAACAATCAGCAGGGCTCTAACGGATCTTACTACTACGGCCGCATTTCTTTCAACTTTTAATGATCATCCTGACATGAAAACATATATCAGCAAAATCACCCCGATGGTATCCCTGGTTATCACGATGACGCTATTTGCGTTGCTTAGTTCTTGTGAACAACAGGACTACCCGCCCAATTTAAGTACAGCGCCAGGTGGCGGTACTGTATCGACGTATAAGGCCTATACGTTAGCTGCCGCGACTACGGAAAATATCTATGGGCGCGTAGTCTTTTACAAGTACAACAAGACGATCACCTTAGTACAGATGGGCCTTTATAACGGAGCAGGGGGGAGCTCTTATACAGCCGCTATTTTTCCCGGAAAGGTGACAGCAGCGCCCGCCACGGCCCTGAAGGTGCTCGACACAGTCGCGGGTGCTACGGGCGCGTTCGCGACCAGTAAGTATTTTAGCATTACTGAAGAGGGGTTTTTCGATAAGCTTGACGCCTACAATGCTAACGTGACCGTTAAACTAGGTGCGGTCACCGTAGCCGCTGGTAATATAGGCGCGAACGCAGCGCCGGTGGCAGAGTCGAAATAAAAACAAGGCGCGGTTGAACAGGGCCCGGGAGGCTGCTTAAACAGCTTCCCGGGTATTGCCATTACTTTTTTTGTCTGACGTGGTTTTTCGGCATGATAGCCTGAAATCCTTCATTTGTCAATTACGCTGTCGTTGTACAGAACACCAACGATATTCAGAATACCAGGTTCCGCTGGCCAGCTCATGCAGAGCGAAGCCTGAAGTGTTTTTAGAAGGCAGGGGCGGATTCTACATGCTGCATTCGGCCAATAATGCGTTCGCCCATTGGAAGAATACGATAAAATGATCGGGCTGGGGTGGCGCAGGATTTCGGAGCGCTATGGTGTACTACTTCCCTCGCTCTCCAAAGGTTATCGACACCTGGCTTTGACTTAAAAAGTGAAAGAAACACAAAAACATGTTATCCGGCTTCAACAAAAGCGGATCGGGCTACATCCACTTGGGCAATCGATCAGACCTTTGCATTGGACAAACAATAGCAAAAATGAAAATCGTTCTTACTGGATCGTTAGGAAATGTTTCCCGGCCGCTTGCGGAAATATTGATCCGCGCCGGACATAGCGTTACCATAATATCAAGCGACCCCAGAAAAAGGGAGCAGATACATGCCTTGGGTGCCAGGGCAGCAATAGGTTCGGTAACCGATGCTGGTTTCATGGAACCGGTATTTGCGGGCACGGATGCCGTATACACCATGGTTCCACCTGATTTTACAGCACAAGATCCGTTGACGCATTACCGGAAAGTTGCCTCCGCGTATGCGGAAGCACTAACAGGCTCGGGCGTGAAAAAAATCGTGCATTTAAGCAGCTGGGGCGCAGACTTGCCTTCCGGTACAGGGTATATTTTAGGATCGCATTTCGCCGAAGGTATCTTGGATCGTGTACCCGGTAGCAGGGTTACTCATCTCCGTGCAGGGTTTATCTACTACAACCTTTTTCATTTTGTCGATATGATCAGGGCCACAGGTATGATTGCTGCAAATTATGGAGAAGAGGATAGGATTGTGATGGTTTCGCCCGCCGATATTGCCGCTGCCGCCGCGGAGGAGCTGCGGTTGGGTAGCGATAGCAAAGGCATCAGATACGTGGCTAGTGATGATCGGCGCGCATCGGAAGTGGCCAGTGTTTTGGGCGGCTCTATCGGCAAACCTGATTTACAATGGAAAAGGCTTACGGATGATCAGCAACGACAAAGGATGGAAAGCCGTAAAGTGCCCCGGCATGTTATTGAAAATACATTGCAGCTCGGACAAAATATTCATAATGGCAATTTGCGCAGGCATTTTGATCAAACAGCCCCGCATGTCTTTGGCAAGATAAAGCTGGAAGATTTTGCCAGAGAATTTGCGCTCATTTACAACAAGGTGTAATTTAGTGCAATGCAGCCGCACATCATCAAGTCGATCAGTGAGTACCATCAGATCATGGGCTTGCCCAAGCCAGAACACCCATTAATCAGCATTATATCGTTCGAATCGATGCGGCGGCTGCCGGCAAACAGCCCGATCAGCCTGGTGCTTCCATTTTACAGTGTCGGCCTTAAACGCAATTTCAACGCCAGAATGAAATATGGGCAGAGTAAATATGACTTTGATGAAGGCATCCTAACTTGTATGGCACCGGGTCAGATATTGCAAATCGAAATGGATGGTGACCAGGAGCTGAATCATTCAGGATGGTTGCTGCTTGTCCATCCTGATTTTTTATGGAATACTTCATTGGCTTTGAAGATCAGTAAGTATGAGTTTTTCGGTTACGCTATTCACGAAGCACTGTTTTTGTCGGAAAAAGAAGAATTGACGCTGATAGCGATATTTCAGCATATTGCACACGAATACCAGGGGAATCTTGACGCCTTTACGCAAGATCTGATAGTTTCCCATCTGGAATCGCTTCTAACCTATGCAGACAGGTATTATTGCCGTCAGTTTGCAACAAGAAAAGTAGCCAACCATAAGCTGCTGGAAAAAATGGAGCAGTTGTTGTTTCACTATTTCAACAGCGATGAGCTTTTGGAAAAAGGCCAGCCCAGCGTACAAATTGTCGCGCAGCAACTAAATGTTTCACCAGGTTATCTCGGTGCCGTTTTAAAGACGGTTACGGGCAAAAGCACACAGCAACATATTCAGCAAAAGCTGTTGGAAAAGGCCAAGGAGAAATTGTCGGTTACCAGCTTGTCGGTGAGTGAAATTGCTTACGAGCTCGGTTTCAGCCATTCTCAATCGTTCAGTAAGTTCTTCAAATCGCAAACGAATATTTCGCCGATGGCCTTTCGTCAGTCGTTTTAATTTTAATACAGAAAAATTGCCTGGCCTTCAGGCGGGGCTGCGCGGTAGTCACTGCCACCGTAATTCCAGGTGCAGTACCTTACAAAATGAAATCTCATTGTAATAAAACTTCGTAATTTAAAATAGTAAAAATTAGTATATTGGTAGCAAATAACCGCTAGTAGATTTGTGGTTTATCGGCGATACATTTCACCCATCACCCGCTGCCTATGAAGACGTTTACGATCAAAATGCGAAGGAGCCGCCTGATTTCATACTTGTTTGTGGCTACATTCTTTTTAAATTTTTCCACCCGGATAATTGCGCAACCGACGGGACAATATGTTTATCTGCAAAAATTGTCTGATGCCATCGAAGGTGGAAAAAACGGTATTTATAAAATTGGCCTTCATTATCCTGTTCCATTGGCTGAGGATGTGATAGTTGCCTATTCTTTTCTTGCATCCGGACAAGCAACAATGGGGCCGGACTTTGTCCATTTACCTGCCTATACGGGAAATGCGGTCATTCCGGCCGGATCAACCCAGGTCCTGATTGACGTCGATGCTTTCAATGACGGTATCATCGAAGGACCGGAAAGTACCGGCATTCAGATCACCAGTGCAGCGTCGGCGACGTTGACCTTGCCGATAGATCCCGCCAATAATCAGGCGCAGGTTAACATCATCGATGCCAACGCCGCTTCATCGACACCGGTCCAGGTGCTTATCGGGACCAATGCTGCTGAGCCCTCCGGGCAAGCCACTTTTACATTGAAACTGGCCGGCGTGGCAACGTCCGCGTGGCCGGTCCATATCGCCTATGTTTTGTCGGGCACGGCCTCCCCGGGAGTGGACTGTCAATCGATCGGAGCGCTGGTGATTCCACCAAATACGAACTCGATTATTGTATCTGTCAACATGTACGACGATCACATTATCGAGGGCCCGGAAAATCTCCGCGTTACTTTACTTTCCGGAAGTGCTACAGACGGCGGGGGCAATGCTTTTATTTTTCCACCGGACCCGGTGAACACGGCGATCGATGTTCTTCTTACCGATGATGACTACACCGCAGCCAACACGCAGATAACACTCACCAAGATTGCGGATGCTGCCGAACCGGCAAGTTCCGGGATTATCAGAATGAGCCTTCCCGGGGATTACGTGCCTTCGACAAGCCTTGTTGGCAACATTCAGTTTGGGGGTACGGCTACGGGCGCCGATTACGCAAACTCCGCTGCCATACTACTGGCTTATCATAATACTGCCGATGTTTCCCTGACTGCCATCGATGACACCCTTGTCGAAGAAACGGAAACGATATTGTGCACCCTTATCGGAGCTTCTGATGCAAATTCTCTGCAATATACAGGAGCCCCGTCACAGAACGTTGCGTCGGTCGATATCGTCGATGACGATGCCAATTTGCCGCTCCGGCTTGTGAGTTTTGCCGGAAACAGGCTCGACGGCGGCGCTGTTAGGTTGAAATGGGCGACTGCCGACGAAGAAAACACGTCGCATTTTGAAATATTAAAGAGTAGCGACGGCCACACATTCGGGCAAATCGGCGTAATTTCTGCCTCCGGCTCCGGTAATCATGACTACACATTTACCGATCCCGGCCCTGGCCCTGGTAATTTTTATCGCCTGCGTATGATCGATCAGGACGGCTCCTTTACTTACAGCCGTGTTATTAGCATCGCCATCGACCACGGGCAATCGATCAGTGTTTTCCCAAATCCGGCCAACAGCTGGTTGACAGTCGACTTGGGCAGCTCGAACCTGCTACCGCGCAAGGCGACGGTCGTAGATATTCATGGAAGGTTTTATAAACAGGTCCGCCTGAACGGGTCTCGCTCCGTCATACCAATCGCGGGCCTGAAATCAGGGGTGTATTTACTGTTGGTTGAAAACGGTGAATCGGTTAGATTTATCGTTCAGTGATTGTAGGTATTCCCATACCAATTGCGTTTCGGGAGTCGCAATGCGGGAATGTAGTTTCAGTGGAAGAAAAGGCAGCAACTTTATTCTATCTTATCGTTTTGTAAATGGTAACAACCGTATTACTGTGGCGTGTTTCCTGCTGTTCTAAAGGAACAATTTGCTAATATCTGACAGCGGTGATCCAATTATCAGTACCGGGGGCGGCATTGAGTTGAGTTATGTACCGGCGCCGATGATACCGGCTGGATCATCGGCTAACCAGTTTAATGACAGGGCTATGCAATTCAGGCCCGTTATTTCTTAGCCATAGTCAATGTCCTAACGCCCCGGGCAGTTGTGAATCTCAGGAAATAGACACCAGTGTGCAATTTGGAAACATTGAGTTTAAAGTTTCCGCCTTCAGATTGTCCGCTCAGCATTTGTATTCCTGCTGAGTTGATGAGCTGCCAATTGCATGCCACTTTTGGCAGTTTTACCTCAACAATATCCGCGACCGGGTTGGGATACAGTGTCGCCACCGCGTTGGGTATTGCCAGCTCGCGGATGGTCGAATAAGCAAATGTACCATCCCAATCGGTCATTTTTAAGCGATAATAGACTTTCGGTACCAGGATTTTACCCAGCTGTGTGTCAATGAAGTTATAATGGCCTGGAATGGATCCGGCAGAAGGTTCAATGGTGGCAATCGCTTGGTAGCTCCGGCCGTCTTCACTCCGCTGTAACTCAAAGTGTGAAAAATTGACTTCTTCGGCCGTTTGCCAGTTTAGCACAGCATCGTTCTCCAGTAGTTGTGCATTGAAATTGATTAATTTGACGGGCAAAGGTCTGTTGGTGTTTGCCAGGTAAAAGGTGGAAAAGGCGTCCGTTTTGAAACTAAAGACATAACCGCCACCGGTCCAGGGCTCAACGCTCGTAGCGATGGCGCGGGGTGATCCTGAGATACTTCCGCTGCAACTGTTGGCGCCGGTTGTAAATACCCCGATTTGCGTCACATCCTGGATTGGCTCAACCTCCATATCGGCATTGTTGGCAGCCACGAGCGCATCGTATTCTTCCTGTTTTATATAAATCCTGACGTCTACCTGGCCGGAGGTTATGCTGCCCGAAGGCGTCATTGTAAAATCCCTACCCAGGAAATAACGTCCGTCCCTTTTCCTTACAGCGCCGCTGTGCGTATATAGCCAGCTTCTTATGGTGCCCAGGTTATTGCCATTCGCTTTGATTTCTGCCACTGCTTCGTTGGAAGCGTCAGTAACCGCAAGCCACTCGTTGAAATTATCGGTGCCGATCAAAGAATTCGCAAGCGTCATACAAGTGCCCGGGTTACCGGCCGATACCGGTGCTGGTACTGGTGTGGGCGTCATGTAAAAAGGGTTTATCCCGCTGTCGGTAGAAAGCCGGGCCTTTGTTTTCAAAATTTTGGTTGCGGGATCCCACTCGAAGACCGAGCCTCCTTCGTAAGTTCCCATAAAATACAATTTGTTGTTATTGACCGTGATGTCGGCCTTGAGATCGTTGCCGAGGACAACCAACACACTTACATCTTGGGTTGCCGGGTCCACCTCCAGCAGTGTCGATTGTGTGAGTCCATATAGTTTATCACCATAGACGGTAAGTGAGCCGTAAGGTTTTAGTCCTGTGCTCGCCCTGAGATCGCGCAATTTCGTATAAACGTTCGTAGCCGGATCCCACTGGAAGACCGTACCGGTGTTAAAGGCGCCGCCTCCCATGGTCATTCCATAAAATTTGCCGTCCTTCCAGCAAAGATTTCCGAAGGGACTGGCGCCAGCGAGGAGGTCAAAGTCATACCTCTTCGTGTAAATGTTGGTTTCCGGATCCCATTCGAAGATCACGCCTCGGTTGGATACCCCGCCAGTAGGAGTCATCCCAAAAAATTTACCATCTCTTTCGACCAGATTCGCGTAAGGCCTACTACCATTGATGGACTCAAAATCCAGCTTCTTAGTGAATACGTTGGTCTTGTAATCCAGTTCAAACAGAGTACCTAACCCATTCACTCCTCCGGCAGAAGTCATACCGTACAGTTTTCCATTCCGCAGCACCATTTTACCTAATGGCTTACTTCCTGTTTCCTTGCTAAGCTCCTGCATTATTTTATAAGCTTTTTTCTGTGGATCGAATTCGAAAATCACGCCCAGTGCGTCTTTGCCGCCTTCGGAGGTCATGCCATATAGCTTACCGTCAGCAAATGTGAGACTGCCCATAGCCGCCCGCCCCATAGCCACATTGCTGATGTATTCGCTGGTAACATTTGTTGCCATATCCCAATTGAACACTTCGATCGATATAGAACCATTGGACGGATCAGCCACCTGCACGCTTGAATACAACTTCCCCTGCCACGGTGTAAACTTTCCCTGGAATATGCCCGTGCCGTTGCCGGGCATAGCAGATCTGATGCTGAACCCGTTCGTAACTGGGTCCCATTCATACAGGAGCCCTGTACGGGCTTCGCCCCCTTTGGTAATCCCATAAAACTTGTCACCAACCAGAAGAGGAGCAAACGCGTTGAACGGTGCGGTTCCTGCGTTGGGGAAATCAACCTTTTTAGTAATTGCATTCGTAGCCGGCTCCCATTCGAATAACGTGCCGGCGCCTGATGCACCCCCGGAGGTAGTCGCGCCATAGAGTTTACCGTCTTTTGAAGTCATCTTAGTAAGGCAATTGTAGCCTGTGACCGGCGTAAAAGTGGCTTTGGACGTAAAGGAACCCGCAGCCGGATCCCATTCTACCAGGTCCCCATAGTTAGTACCCGCCGATTGGGTTATGCCGTAAAATTTACCTTCAAACGGCTCGAACTGAGCGACCGGCACATGGGGTCCGGGCTGTAAAGATCCATTTACATTCTTCACTTTCGAAAATAGGGAAGTTTCCGGGTCCCATTCATACAGCGCATCGCTAAGGTTCCCGTTGTCCGTTATGGCAACGCCGTAAAGTTTTCCATTGAATCCAATAATGCGCGAGGTGCCCCATAGCAAACGGTCTTTCGCAAGATTGGCGAAATCACTCCGTTTCGAATAAACATTATTGGTGAGATCGTACTCGAAAATAACTCCTTGCTCGTTGATTCCGCCCTCCGTGGTGGTACCATAGAGTTTATTGTTTATGATGACCATTGTGGAGCCCGGGTTGTTACCTGTCTCGCGCTTGAAATTATGCAAAACGGTGTATTCATCGGTTGCTGGGTTCCATTTGAAAAGGATGCCCTTGAAGACGGCATTATCTACATTAACTTCCAATGCCGTCCCATAGAATTCACCATTGTATTCGGTGAACTGCCCCATGGAAACGGCCTTACGCGGCACGCTGAAGTTAAATTGCGCAAGGGGCTTAGTGCCGTCGGTGGCCGTATTAAAAATAGTACCCAGACCGTCGTTCCCGGCGGATGTAGTTACGCCCCATAATTGATTAATTCCTTGGGCATTTGTATGAAGAACGGCGGTGAGGTAGAGGAAGGCAAGGAATAGACCAATCTTGTAGTAAGTTTTCATGAATTGTAGAATAACGTTGAGCTTGTGTAAATATAGGCTAATTTGTAGTACGACAGTTACAGATGGTCAGGAAATAGGAACTTTGTTGGGATCGACCTCTTTAAATTGCGAAAGCCCCTTCCGAAGGAGAGGGGCTTTCATTTCATTTGCAGGGTGCGTCCTTATTTTTGGATGACAGTTTTTAAATGGTGGGTCAGTCCATTTTCCTCTGTAACCTCGATCACATACAGTCCGGACACCCACTTGGCTACCCGTAAACCTGTGACAGGGAAGCTGCTTGCAGAATAAACCACATTGCCGCTGCTATTGGTTATGGTTACGCGGGAGATTTTCCGTCCTGCCAGGTCTGTGAGGAAGATCTTATCGGATACGGGGTTGGGGTAGGTTGCCAAACCCCGGATACCGGACTCGACGTTCCTGATGCCACTGTATGCATAAGTCTGATCTTTATCGACCATTTTGAGGCGATAGTAATTCTCTCCCGGGGCCATCGCAGCATGGACGAAAGTATAGTCGCGGCGTATGGCGCTTTCCCCGAAGGATTCGACCTTGCCGACAGCGCGCCAGTTTTTGGTATCCTTGCTGTGCTGGATCTCAAAATAATCGCTGTTGGTTTCCCAGGTAGTTGTCCATGAAAGCAGCGCCTGACTGCCTTCCCGAACCGCCTTGAAGTCGACCAGCGTGACTGGCAATGCAGCCTGGTCTCCGGAGATATACAGTGTCGCATTTGCTGTCGCACCCTGCGAGTCTGTGGTGGTGTATGCGAAGGCAACGCTGCCTTTGAAGGTAGCTTCGGGAGCAAAAGTGTAGCTGCCGTCAGACTGGAGCGTCAAAGTTCCCTTACCGGTTACAGAAGTTGTCTGCGCAGTCACAGTCTGGGTATCCCCCTCCGGATCTGAGTCATTCGCTTTTACGCCATTTGCCGCGGTTGCGTTGATTCCGCTCGCCGAAGACAGCAGGGCATAGTCATCGGCAGCCTGAGTGCTATTGGTCGTCCCGGCAAGTGATATTTGAACGATCTGATAAGCGGAGGCGCTTAAAGGAACCGGTCTGTTATCGCTGACTGTGTAAAGTATTGTGTCTTTACCCACAATTCCGGTCGGAGGGGTGTAGGTCACCGCTCCCGTAGCCGGGTTTACAACCGCAGTGCCGCCAAGACGTGTGTTACCAGGATTGCCCCCGTTGAGGTCTGTCAGCACAACCGAGGCAGGTACCAACTGTACATCTTTATTTCCGGCGGCATCATTGGACAGCGAATTAATCGTTACCGCTGTATTCATTTTAGTGGAAGCAATGTCCAGGTTCGCAATCGGCGGGTTGTTCGTTCCCGTGCCGTTTACGGTAATTACGAGCAGCTCTACCGGACAGTTTGTTGTCACCGAAGGCGGGCAAACCGGAACCAGGAAGCGGTACACGCCCGGAGTAGCGGAGCTAAACGTATAACTTCCATCGGCAGCTACAACCGGCAGCTCGCCACCTGGATTTGAATATCCCGGCACAGTTGAGGCGCTTCCATACGTGGTTCCTGCAAGGATAACATCATTGGTGGAAACATTTCCTGTAATGGCAACACCGGCAAGTGCTACATTGACATCCGGATTTGTCTGGTTACAACTGAGCCCAATTGCCATGCGGGTATCGACAATGGCGCCGTATACATCCACGTATTGGTCTACGGCCTGTGCGAGCGAACCGATCGAAATTTTGATTTCGTCAAACGGCACCGTGGTATAGAATCCTGGGTTGTAGAAGTCAGACGGGGTGCCGAACCATTGGTTCAAGACCGAGAGGTCGAACAGAGCCGCATCGTTTTTCGATTCCTGCTGTACCCCATTCAGGTATGTCGTGATGGTGATGCCGGTAAATAGCCCTCCTGAAAGCAGGAATGGGTTTTTCTTGATGGTGAAGCCAGCAAAAGTACCGGCAGGGAACGATGTGGCAGGGACCGCAACGGCCAGAGAGTTTACTTCCAAGCCGCTGGCAAGGTTGTGTATCCGGGCGAAGTCTGTGGTGGAGGCTGTAACAGCACTCCAGGGCGCTTGCACTTCGCAGCCTGCACATGCTATACCTTTGGTCCCGGTCTGCTCGGCATCGATCACCGCGCCATGGTTTTGATCGTTCAACGTTACATTGAAGTCACAACCGACCGTAATCGCGCAGCTGCGTTGCATATACGCCCGGTAGATCTGAATATTACCTAAGTCTGCTCCTGCCAGGTTGGTGATTTCAAGCTGTGCTTCATCAAAAGGCACTTTGCTGATGATACCGACGATTTGCCTGTTAGCTCCCCCAGTCACCAGGGAAGTGCTCACACCTGCGGCCAGCGAATTGCCCGTGCCGCTTTGCACGAGTACGCCATCGTTGTACAAATGGATCGTCATACTTCCCAATGCGCCTGCTGACAGCAGTGTACCTGACTCGATGTCAAAGCCTGCAAAAGATTCTGCCGGATAGGTTTCAATGGCATTGGCTACTGAAACAGTTGCTTTTGAACCTACGCTTGCTCCCATCACCAGTGTAGCAGGTACTACCACCGATCCGTTTACGATGTTCTCCGAATTATTGAGCTGACAGGCCACGCATCCTACCGCGTCGATCGAGGTCCTTACCCCGTTGACGTAAACCGGATGAGTGGGGTTTGAAACGGCTGTCAGTGTATTACAGGCCAGTTCGTTGGCGCAGAATGATTTGAATACCGCATTGTAGATCCGGGTTGTACCTATGTTGGCATTGATCACAGAGCTGACCGTGATCTTGACCCCACTGAAAGGCAAAGTCGCCAAAAAGCCGATGGTCTGCCGTCCTGCGCCGTTCAATACCGAGCTTTTAGCAGATATCAATCCGGTGTTGCCCGAAAACGATTCGATAACTGCCCCGTATTGATCCGTGGTGGAAATGGTAATTCCTGAAAGCGCGCCCGCGCCGATCAGGTTCGGGTTGTCGATGTCAAAACCGGCGAAGGTATTGGCAGGGTAAATTTTCGCCCCGTCGGCCACCGCGTAAGCGGCCGTTGTGCCGATGTTGGCCGGCACCACCAGCTCGGTATAATTGTCCGGATCTGCGTCAATCGCATTGCCGGACGCTACAATGTTACATTGCACACAGGCGGTGGCATCAATTCCGGTATTGCGGGTGTCAACAAAGACCGGATAATCCGGTTTGATCAGCTTGGTGTTGGTATTACATGCCAACGCAGGTCCTTCGCAGAACCGCTCGGTCACAGCCCCGTACACCCGGATAGGCGCTACCTGTACCGCACCCAGCATGGAGACGCTGAACTGGATTTCATCGAAGGCGAGTTTGGTCTTAAAACCGGTGATAGCGTGTCCGGAAGAAGTAAAAAGGCCGGCGCTGCCCAAAGCCCCCCCGTCTGAAACAGTTTCCTGCTGTACACCGTTGAGGTAAGTTGTAACCGTGTGACCTGCCGCAAATGCAACCCCGAGCGTTCGCTGGTCTTCTATTTCAAAGCCGGCGAATGTCCCGGCGGGGTATACCGTCTTGGTATTTTTGATCGAGACCGATCCTGTTGAAGCAACGGAGGCAACCAGGTCGATTTCAGCATAATCCGTTGCGTCCGAATTGACCAGATTATTTGTATTTCTCACTGCACAGTTTACGCAGGCCACATTAGTACTGATACCGGTCCTGTCGGTGTTTACATATACCGGGAAGGTCGGGTTATTCCACTGTTCGACCAGATTACAAGGACGAGGCGTGGATTCTGCACAAAATTTGGTGACCACGGCATTGTAGATCTCGGTTGTACCCAGGTTAACGCTCAATGACGATGCCTGATCGATCTGGATCCGGTCGAAGTTCTTGGTAGTCAAAAAGCCGACGGTCGTTCTGCCGTCGGTATTGACGATGTTTGCCGTCAGCAAGCCGCCGGGGCCGGTATATTCTTCCTGCAAAGTGGTTCCCAGATAGGTCCGCACTGTCAGCGACCCCAGCAGCGAAGCGCCTGCAAGGCCCGAGTTCTGAATCTGAAAACCGGCGAAATACCCGGCAGGGTAATAACCATTATCGCTTTGCACAGTCAGGCGTAACCCGCCCGCGGCGGTAAGCACGGCGACAAAACTTGCGAAGTCTGTCGTGCTGGCACTGATGGCATTAGGCGCATTATTGACCGCCGACAGGGATACACCGTACCGGCCCGTCCAGACAGTCAAACCTGCATTGGGGACAATGCTCATGTGATACGTCGGTAGATTCAGTGCGGTAGGTGTGTTACAGGGTAACAATGAAGTGTCCGGCGAAACTACCTGCGCGATAGAGAGAAAAGGGAGCAGAGCAAATGCCGACAGCAGAAGCATCTGAGTTGATAAACGAACAAGCCCGGATTGTTTGACAGCTCTCGTAAGAGCGCGCCTGGGTAACATTTTTTCCATAGCGTTTGTTGGATTGATTAATAAAATATGATCGCCTGGTCTTTCAGGGTATAACAGACCTTGGTGGCCCTTTTACGGCTCCTGGGCAAAGGCGAACTGCTTGTTAACGAATGTATATATACGAACAAAATGATGCACCGCTGCTAAGTTGGCAAAAGCGCGTAAGAGAAACCGCCAATGGTAACTTTGGCATTCGTTCAAGACAATACAATAACAACCAACACAGCTGGCTGTTTGGGTGGATCTATGCTTGTTGCGAAAATTTTGACTTGTGCAGCAAGTGCTTTAGCGGAGTTAGACCTGCACTCTATTACGGGACGGAGGAGCTCTCTCGCCCTGGTACGCAAGCGTCAAATGGTCAGTTGCAGTAGGAATTGAAGTAGAAGTTGCCATGATGTTTATCTGTCCGGTTATGTGAAAGGATTACGAATGGCAAAAGCCTTTGGCTTACTTTTCAATTGCAGGTGCTTGTAGAACATTCTTGGATCTCGATCGTTCCCGGGACGATCTTAATAGAAATATTTTACAAGTGAAACTACAAAACGAGACTCAATGATACAATAAAACAAATTCTACGCAATATCTCATTTATGTAGATATACTATACAATATTGGTAGTATTTATTTGAATTATACCTGCTCTTACGCTAGGAATGTGTCATTGGGTATCACAGATGCACTTTCTCAAAAAATGGACTCTCTGTCATGTCGCGGAAATACTACAAAAAAATCGAGTGATTTTTTAAAAAAAGTATTATTCCTTCGATTCTCGGAGCGATGGAAGGCGCAATTCTGCCCCATTTACTCGTAAGACGGCAGGGCCGCGACATACTGGCTGACGACTTCTGGTACATTCTTCATCATCCTGGGGATTTGTAAACCCGACCTGCGGCTCTTTTTTCTTTGATACCAGCCTATATACGTGTCAGGTCATAAGGTATACTTATTGTCTACATAACAGAAAAAATAATTCATTATGGAAACAGGAGCAATAAAAGCGGCGCACATTTATACTTGTGCCAACTTATTTGTCACCGCCGCTTTGGAAATAAATGTGAAAGGCGTCAACTTCTTTTTCGGAGGGCATGAAATCTTTCATTCCGGAGTCAGAGGCGGCAGGGCAGGTGATATACCATACCTGGGAAAGTTCATATACCGATGTCTTGAAGTTTGCGGCGTACAGGCGTGGAGTCAGTTGAAAAACTGTAAGGTTCTGGTTAAGATTGTCAATAGGCATGCAGTGGCTATCGCCCCGCTGTTCGGTAATACGTTTTTTAACCCTGCGGAAGAATTTGGTATTGCTGATGATATGGATAAAAATGGTATCGTAATGCCAGAATTTGGCTGATAAAGATACTTAGAGGGCAAGAGACTTCTGGTACAGTTCAAACTTGTCGGTCACATTCATTTTTCTGCAGATCCGTTTTTTATAGGTGCTGATGGTGTTGCATTTGAGATTGAGCAGGCAGGCAATCTCCTTGGTGCTTTTACCCAGTGCCACCTGGCCCATGATAACCTGTTCGCGGCCGGAGAGCCTGTCGATCGATTCCAACTCTTCTATCTTGTAACCTGCATCGACCTTGGGCAACAGGGATGATTGCAGTTCCAAGCTCATATATTTGCCGCCGGAAGCCACGATCATGATCGCGCGGACCAGCTCACTGGGTTTGGAATGCTTCATAATAAACCCGTCAGCGCCGGAGCGCATCGCTGGCAAGGCATATAGCCGTTCGGCCAATCCTGAATAGAGGAGTATCGAAACATCTGGTTTGGCTCCCCTGAAAATATTCACGAGGTTCGGCGTAATTATCCCGTCGATTTTGATCTCACTGATCACGAGTTCGATACCATTCTCGTTTCTCAGCAGAGACAGTGCCGTTTCGAGGTTGGGCGCCTCGAAAAGACGATAGTCGTTGCAAATTGTTTGTAGCAGTAGCCGCATTCCTGTTCGGAGCAGCGTCTGATCATCGACAATCAATATCTTCATGGCAGGGAGGGATTTGAATGGAGAATCTTTTGAGATAAACTTTTGAAACAGACGTTCCAGTAAGCCGTGTACCGGCTACCGGAGCGTCTGTTAACTACTAATGAGCGTAATACACTATTTGATATGAACGAATTTGTGTGTGTGGACCGACCCGTCAGTGTGTGTGATGCGCAGGATATACACCCCCGCATCGAGCTTGCTCACATCTACTTTGCCGGAATCGACCGGTCCGGAGTTGTAAACCTGTAAGCCTGCCAGATTATCGATCCGGATGGCTTTCACCTGTTTCCAACTGGTCACTTTGAGCGTGAGCTCACTCATAACCGGATTTGGAAAGATGCTGCTTTCCAGTTTGCTTTCGAAGCGGACACTGCGGATTGCGCTGAATGCGAACGTCCCGTCCTTGTCAACCATTTTCAGTCGATACAGATTGGCGTTGCCAACTCCGACCTCCGGCTGATGATCCGTGAAAGTGTAGTTCTTTTTCACGTTGCTCTCGCCTTCCGCCTGAACATCGCCAATGTCCTTCCAGACCTTGCCGTCGGTGCTGCGCTGGATTTCGAAACGTTCTGAGTTTGTTTCTTCCGAAGTCGCCCAGTTGAGCTCAACCGCATTTTCACGTGCGGTCGCGGTGAACGACACGAGCGTTACCGGAAGCGGTTTCTCCCAGCGGATGGTATAAGGAACAGACGGAGATTGTTCACCGGCTTCATCCACATAAGCGTACTCAAAAGTAATGCTGGTGTAGCCGGTACCTGTAAGTTTGATCGTCAGCGAGTCAGGATTGTAGTTCGGGATTACTTGTCCTGCTGTTACCAGCACGCCGTTGTAGTACAGCTCGCCATGGTCGGGCAGGGTCGTGATCACTATTGTCCTGTCATGGTTATCGCCATTCAGTGTGCCGTCCTCAGGATCGGTGCCGGTGAGCCCGTCGGGCGATGTTGTGCCCGCCCCTGTACTCACGTGCGAACCGTTGAGCGGTATCATGGCGTCAGTAACAGGCTGATCGATCAGGTAATCCTTCGGATCGGCAACCGGCGGCTGCTGTACGCCGAAGTTCGCATTGGTCACATCGGTAGTGGTTACGACGATGTTTGGCAAAATACCATTCACCGTTCCATCACTTCCGGCATTAGCGCCCAAATGCTCACCGGTGTTATTCCAACCGGTTGGCAGGCTAGGTACCGTCGAGCCGGCTGCTGTCTGGTGCAATACCACGCTGTAAGTGCCTGGCTCCACATTCCCAAAGTCGTAAGAGCCGTTGGCATTGACTGCTACGGTGGCAACAATAGCCCCTGTGCTGTCGATCAGCGACACATACAAGCCTGCTGGAATGGTCGTTACCGATCCGGTTGTATTGACGGTACTGTCAGTCAATGCATTCGCGTCATGGAAGACGTTGCCCGAAAGGCTCACGACCGGAGTTGTGAACGGCTTGGTTACCGAACTTTCGTTGCTTTCCAAACCACCAATGTCGGTTACCGTAAATGGCACGTCCACGGTCGGGTTGCCATCGATCGGGTCGATGAGCACCTGCAAGCCTGTTACCGGCACAGTTACGCCCGAGTCAGGGAATACTTGCTGCCCGGCTCCCGGAGTCTGGCCCGGAGCCACATAGGTCGTTCCGTTGATGGTAATCGTCGTTACATTTTCAGGGAACTGCGTGAATGTGATGGTTTCCACGGTTCCATCGGGATCGGTGAAATTGAAATCACCCGAAATATCCACGGTGGTAGTGCCGCCAGGGTTTGGCGAAGAAGGCAAGGCCTCGTCGGTCGTAACCGGCGGCTGCTGCACACCAAAGTTGGCATTGGTCACATCGGTAGTGGTTACGACGATGTTTGGCAAAATACCGTTCACGGTCCCATCGCTTCCGGCACCCGCGCCCAAATGCTCACCGGTGTTATTCCAACCGGTTGGCAGGTTAGGCACCGTCGATCCGGCTGCTGTCTGATGCAGTACCACGCTGTAAGTGCCTGGCTCCACATTACCAAAGTCGTAAGAGCCGTCGGCATTGACTGCTACGGTGGCAACAATAGCCCCTGTGCTGTCTATCAGCGACACATACAAGCCTGCTGGAATGGTCGTTACCGATCCGGTTGTATTGACTGTGCTATCAGTCAATGCATTCGCATCGTGGAATACGTTGCCCGAAAGCTGCACAGTCGGAACTGTGAAATCGGCGGTTACGGTGCTGACGTTACTTTCCAGACCGCCATTGTCTGTCACAAAGAACGGGATTTCCACAACAGCGCCGCCATCGACAGGGTCGACCAGAACAGACAGACCAGTTACAGGGACAGTGAGATTACCCGGCCAAACTTGCTGACCAGCGCCAGGCGTTGTGCCCGGGGCGACGTAGGTTGTACCGTTGATGGTGATGCTAGTAACATCGTCAGGGAATTCAGTGAACGTAATCGATGTCACAGTTCCATCGGTATCGCTTAGTCCGAAATGCGAGGTCAGATCGACAGTCGTCGTGCCGCCTGGGTTTGGTTGGGTAGGCTCGGTCCCGCCAGTGGTTACCGGAGGCAACTGAATGCCGAAGTTCGCATTGGTCACATTCGTACCGGCCACGGTTACGCCGGTCAGGATACCATTTACGCCTGCGTCACTACCCACACCTGCGCCCAGGTTCTCGCCTGTATTCACCCAACCCGCAGGCAGGCTTGGCGTAGTAGAACCGGCCTGAGTCTGGTGCAGCACAATGCTGTAATCGCCGGGAGCAGTCACGCCAAAGTCATAGGTGCCGTCTGCATTCACAGGCACCGTTTTTACAGCCGCACCTGTCGAATCGACCAAGGTCACATACAGGCCGGTCGGGATAGACGGGTCGGTAGCTGTACTGTTGACAGTCACATCCTTCAATGCATTGGCATCATGAAATACATTACCCGTCAGGGTTACCGGCGCAAAACACGCCTCAGGTGCATTGATCGAGACATTCACTTGCTTCACCAATTGGCATTGACTTGCGTTGTCGGTTACTGTTACGGTATAGGTTCTTGGTGAACCGGTCGTAACAGTCGGATTGGCCACGAATGCATTGGAAAGGCCTACAGACGGGCTCCATATGTAGGAGTAGCTGCCGGAAGAGGTTACATTCAATGGCAGGGGAGCAGAAGTGCCTTCACAAAGTGCCAGATCGCCGGTTGTAGCGGCAATTGTGTTTGAATTAACGACCACAACCACTTCTTTGTAGTTGCTGCAACCGGTTGCCGTGTTGGTCTGTGTCAGACGGTAGGTTTGGGTAGCGGTGGCAGCGATCGTAGTAGACGTCGCGTTGGGGCTGCTCACGCCAGCGACAGGGCTCCATTGCCAGGTGCTGTTTGCAGGAGCGCTACCAGCCAGGGAAAGCGTCGCCAAGCCACCTTCGCAAATAGCTGTGTTACCAGTGATATTAAAGTTGTTAGGCGTATTGACGGTCACTATTACCTCATCGGTTGTCGTACAGCCGTTCAAGGTAACACTCACTGTGTAGGTGGTTGTTACAGTCGGCTTCACGGTGGGTTGAGCTACATTAGCTGCGCCGACAATGCTTGCTCCTGTCCAGGCATAGGTGGCGCCGGCAATAGCAGGGGTACCGATTACAGCAGATTCGCCAGGGCATAGGGTAGCGTCGCTGCCTGCATTTGCAGACGGGCTCACTTTAACCTGATCGGTAAACACGCAACCGCTGGGCAAGGTCACTGTTACCGAATAGACCGTCTCCGAGGTTACGGTCGCGGTAGGATTGGCTGCAGTGGCGCTACTCAAACCGGTTGCCGGTACCCAAAGATAGGTCGCACCAGCAGGAGCGGCAGGGTTTCCGGCGGCACCGTATCCGATCGCGATAGGCCCTGCCGGACACACGTTCTGGTCGATAAGGTCGAGGCCGGTTACGGGGTTAACGGTCAATGTTACCTGGTCGGTGAACGGCGTGCTGCACCCGGGGTAGCTTACTTTTACCACGTAGGTTGCTGTTGTCGAAGGGCTGAGCACAGTCGGGTTGGCAGCTGTGTTGCTGCTTAGCCCGGTCGCAGGCGTAACGCCATCGGCCATGAACCATTCATATTGCACAAAAGGCTCGGCCGTACGTCCCAGCTGCACAGGCTCTCCCTGGCAAGTAGTGACGGCCGCGCCTGCATATTCGCCGGTCGTGACGGTGTTGCGTAGTATAACTGTATCCTTGTCCATACAGCCAGACAAAGGGTCAGTAACAGTCACAATGAAACTTTGGGGCGACGAAGCCGCGAATTGTATCTGAGGCTGGGCATCGGTCGGTCCGGTACCATTGGTCCATGCGGCATTGGAAGGTTCCCATGCGTAAGTCCAGTTGGTGCCAGCGGGAGCCGGGCTACCCAGCGTCACCGTAGCACCGTTACAAACTGCACGGTCGTTGCCCGCATCAGCCACCGGCGCCGATACGTTGACCGTCAGGGTGTCGCGGTTGCGGCAGCCGGAAGCGGTTTCGGTAATGGCCACACGGAATTGGGTCGTGCCATTCACAGTTGCGGTAGGATTGGCAGCAGTGCTGCTGCTTAGTCCTGTTGCAGGATCCCACAGGTAGGTAAAGCCGGCCACGGCCGTGCTGCCGATTTGAACGGAAGTTCCCGGGCAAGTGTATTTATCTTGTGCTGAAAATACCGGCAACGACCAACCCGGCGGGTTGATCACGATCGATTTCTGGCAGGAGATAGACCCATCATACTTGTTGGTGATCGTTACGGTGATCGTCGCTTGCGCGGTGGATGTAATATTTACCGTCGGCGCGCTTGCATTGTCGACCAGGTTGGCAGGGCTCCATGAGAAGTTGTAGTTGGACGGATCACCAATGCTGGTACCCAGTTTCAGGGCCACCGCGCCGAACACTTTCGGGCAAGCCTGGTCTGAAAGTGTGACTATTTCAAAATCACAACCTCCCGAGCCTGTACATGGCTGCACGGATATGTCAGCCGAGCAGGTCACGCCATTCAGGGTGACAATCCGGCGGAATACAGTAACTCCGCTGTTGCTTTTCAGGTAGGCATCCTGACCAGCGTTGGCGGTTTGTAAAATCGAGCCGTCTCCGGACACGACGCTCCATGAATAGGTTGCGCCCGCTGCATTCTGCTCGTCCAGGTGTCTGCTCCATATAGGACCGCAAACAGTTTCATCCTGGTTGGTAATGCGGCTGTTCAGCACGGATACTTTCACTTCATCGGTGAAGGCACATCCACCTTTAATAGCGGATACCGTATAGTTGATTGCCCCGCCGGCCACAGCAGCGGTTCCCGCATTGAAAACCGGATTGGCCACCTGCGAAGCGGAAAGGTACTGGCCCGATGTCCAGGTATAAGCAAATGTCGCATCCGCCGTACCACCCAGGGTGACGGACGTATTCTTACAAATCGTCTTATCGGTTCCTGCAAATGCCAATGTGCTATTTGGTGCGGTAACCGGGGTTACAGTAACATCGTCGGTAGTTACACAAGTCCCGCCGCCTTTTTGCTGAACGGTGACAGTCAAACGGTATACTGTCGCAGCAGTTGGATTGGCAATAGGCTGCGCACAGGTCGTGCAGCTTAGCGAGGAAACCGGATCACCGGAAATACTTGTCCAGACATAGGAAACCGAAGGACTGGAAACGGGTGGAACGCCGATTTGAACACCGCCCGCACCCTGGCAGATCGACTTGTCGGTACCTGCATTGGCGATAGCGGGGACAATCGTGACCTGGTCGATATCTACGCAGCCTGCGGCGTCGGTTACCTGTAACGTATAGGTGGTTGCCTGGGTAATGCCCGGGGTGGTCCATGTGCCGGTGGTAGCGAGCGGCGTGCCATTGCTGGTACTGCCTTCATACCACTGATAGGTGTAGGAGGGCGTCCCGCCGGAAGCAGTCCCTGCCAGCTGTACCGTATTCGAACCCGGTCCGCAGACAAACCATTGAGGGCCGTCGGCATTGGCAATAGGCGATACATCGGTACCGATGATCACTGACGCTACCTGAGAACTGTCCACCGTTTTGAAACCGCAAAAACCGTCGTTGACCTTCACGATCCGGCGGTAATAAGCGGAGGCATTTCTGGCCAGCGGCTGCAAATCCTTGAATACCTCACCGGGCATGTCGGCCCACGGCCCTGTTGCATTTTCTGCGATTTGCCATTGGTAAAGCATGGTCGTGCTGTACCCGGATGGGGAAACGATCGTGGCGGGGCTCGCATTGATCACCTGCGGAATACCGAGGATACAGGCCTGCTGACTGGCCGGTGAAAGCGTGGTCGCAGCAAATTGAAGATTGGGAATGGGCTGGGTTGAAAGCTTCCATACATACTGGGAACGAATATTTGCGTTCGCCGTCGGCGTGACCGCATATTTGCAAGGGCCGAACTGGGCGTCGGTCAAATAAGTCCCGGCCGCATAAATATCGCCCGCCGCATCAACACCAACGGATAACCCGTCATCGATGGCCAGGGTAGCGCTTGCCCCTCCCGCAGTCTTGATCCAAACGAAGCCCCCATCGGTGGTGTATTTGGTCACGAAAATATCTGTGCTGGCGATGGCAGTACCGCGGTTGGTCACCTTAACGACCCCTGCTCCCGGATCCCAGTCGCGATCCAGGATCGCAGCGGCATTTGTATAGCGACCGGTGGCCAACAGGTTTCCGGCGTTGTCGAGCGTAATGTCCCCGACAACATTCCCCTGAAACATTCCCCAGACGTAATTCCCGTTGCCATCCCACTTGGTGATGAAACCGGCTGCGGGAATATCGGTAGTACCGGGCCCCGGATCCAGGTCCATAGTTCCTCCCGCGTTTCCTCCGATATAGATGTTTCCGGCATTGTCTGCCTCGATCTCGCTCACCGAACCGGAGCCGGTATTCGCTATCGTCTTGACCCACTGAAATGTTCCGGCGCCGTCCAGCTTTGTGACAAATCCTGTTTGGGTCGTCGTTGCAGGAACAGTAAAGGGCCCAAAATCGGAAGCTCCGCTATTTGAATTCACAGTACCTCCGACAAATACATTGCCGTTGCCATCGACATCCAGCGTAGTTCCATTGTCGTTGAGTGGGCCGCCCATTCGCCTGGCCCATATAAATGTGCCATCCGAAGCCAATTTTAAGACATATGAATCTGTCCATCCACCCGGGGATGTCAACGCGGACACACCGCCGCCCGGGTTGAAGTCGACGGTATTGGAAAAGTTACCGGCAACATAAATATTCCCGGCATCATCAGTTTTGATGTCATTCCCAGCGCCGGTGGTCACTACCTCTGCCGAAACGTCCGCTAACCGGACAGCCCAGGAATAATTTCCATTATTGTCGAGTTTAAGTATAAACGTTTCCGTACCACTTGTCACTCTGGTCGAAAGTTCTGCCACACCGCTGCCCGGGTTGAAGTCCGCCGTTCCTCTGAACGACCCGGTGATAACCAGGTTTCCTGATCCATCCACCGTGATTGCGGAAGTCGTGACCAGAACCGTCGAGCTGATTTGTTTTACCCATACCAGATTTTTGTTTTTATCGAGCTTCTGGATATAAGCATATTGGCCGGAAGTGCCCGCTGTCAGGGGGCTTACGCCAGGTCCCGGATCGAAATCAACGGTTTCAACAGTACGCCCGATCATATAGGTATTTCCCGCCGCGTCGGTAACGCCGCCTTGCGGGATGGCTTGCGCCGCCGATGTTACAAGGCCGGCTTCTGCGATCCACACCTGACCCACGTCCTGCGCATTCGCGGGAACGGAATTAAGCCAGAGTATCAAAAAGCAGCTTAAAATGGCCAACCCGGGGAAGCCGGCCAGTAGTGTCCGATTCACCCACCGCACGACGGTTGGCATAACGGACTTGGTTAATAATTGTTTCTTCATTTAATGTAGAGTTTGGTTCGTGAAAAGAGCCTTGGGAACATGCATCTTCATTTTATCATAGGCATCAGCGAGTAAGGGTGAATGATTTCAGAAGTGTGTGAGAAGCATTTTAGGCGTGTTGGATTGCAGCCGTTACTGAACCTTTTAAGTGTTGATCAACACCTTGTTGAGTTTCACAGCGAGGTCAAGTAAATTGTCTACTTCCAGCTTTTGAAAAATCCGGCGTTTGTAGTATCCTACACTTTTGGAGCTGGTTCCGGTGATCGCGGCTACCTCCTGATGTGACTTGTTGGCAATCAGCAAATCGGCCATCATTTCTTCCCGCTTGGTCAGCGTGCGGTTGATGGGCTTCGCCACAATATGGAATAGCAGTTGCTGCTGGACATCCGAGCTGATATATCGGGTATGACTTTCCGCGTGCCTGAGTCCCTCGTTAATTTCTTCGGGTAATGACTTGTTTGAGAACAATGCCGTGGCACCGGCCCGGATAAATTTGTACATAAACTGGGTTTGGTCACCCAGGTTCACCAGCACGGCGGCCTGTGGATTTGCTTTCCTGAAGTCGTCTATCAGGTCTGTATTCTTTGCGTCGGCTGCGCCGATATCCAGGAACAGCGCATCGACTTTTGACACTTGCGACAGCGCGATGGCGTTCCTGAGGCGTTCAGTTTCGATAATGGTTCCGTCAGGGTATTGATTCTTGATAATTGCGTGTAATGCCAGGGAAAACAAATGATTATCGGTAACGATCAGTATTGTCATGGTAGGTGGGTTGTGCATCTGAATGGTGCTTGCGCAATCAGGGGTACGAATGAATGGGAAGTCCGGGCAGCGCTGTCGCCGCCCGGACTTTCATCCCCGTTATTACCTGGTAACGGCTATTTTGTGTGTGCTGATAGTGCCGTCAAACAGGGTCATGATAACGATGTAAATGCCTTGGGGGAGCTTTGTTACATCAATTCCGGCCGCTGACGGCGGCTGGTTGCTGATCACCTTCCGGCCGCTGGTGTTTACAATATCCAACTGTCTGACCAGCTCATATTGCCGAATAAGGATTTTGTCCACGGCGGGGTTCGGATACGGCGCTACGCCTCCTTCACCTTGAAATGAGACCCTACGGATCAGGCTATACGCGAACGTCCCGTCGCGATCGACCATTTTAAGCCTGTAAAAATTCTGACCCGCCAACGGACTGGCATCTACGTGGGAATAATTCACGAGCACCCTGCTGTCGCCTTGCGAAGCCACGGAGGCGATGCGGCTCCATTGCTTGCCATTTTGACTGCGTTCGATTTCAAAGTGGTCGCTGTTGGCTTCTTCGGTTGTCGACCAGTTGAGTAGTACCGTTCTACTTTCCACAGCTGCGGTAAACCGGGTGAGCGTGACCGGCAACGGCGAAATGAGTGATGCAAATGTGTACGCTGTGTAGGCGTCGGGTGCGAGCGGCGAGATGGTGGTGATCGAGCCGGCAGTGAGGTCGCTGGTACCACCTAGTACCGATGTAGTATCAACTTTGGACGGTATCGCCACCCATTCCGTTCCATTCCAGCCGACGATCGTCAGCTTCGTGAGGTCGCTGCCGGTCAATGGGCCAATCGCACTTCCGGCGTCCCAGGTCAATGTGAGCGGCGTCGCATTCGGTCCGTCTATGTCCCAATATTCGACGGTGCTTACAACATTGAGATTAGTGCCCATGCTGCTGGTCGCAAATGGGCCTCCATTGGGGAGGGCCACATAATCGGATCCGGTGAAAAGGTTACTGGTAACGGCTGTATTCGCATCGGCGTGAAAGTAAGCGCCCATCACGCCGTCGGCCGAAGCCGCAAACTGGCCGAGAAAACCATTGTCGCCCACCGGAAACACAAAGCTCCCCGCGCCGTATTTGCGCACATATCCATCCACGTAGCCCGCATCCGAAGCGCCTGTGGAGGTAAGGTTGTCACCGGCAAAGTTGAGCACACCGAAGTTACCCGTTGCGCGCTCGGTCAGGATTACGCCCGGCTGTGCGCCCCCGCCACCGGTCACGAAGTTATGGTTACTGAAAAAAGTCATCTGGGCACCGCCGAAGATCGTGGTATTCCCCTGGCTGCCTTCCTGGGCCTGGGCCAGTTGCCCAAGCAGAAGCAAGGCAGTCGAAACGGCCGTGCTGATCCATCCTTTTCGGGATGAAATGGTATAGTTTTGTGTCATTGATTGGTCTGTTTAATGGCATTAGGTGATCCTAATTGCGCGCCGTTATAGAGTGGAAATTGAAACAACCTCGATTGAGTCAATGCTGGTTTTCATTTCAATCGGTAGCAGTGCAGCCGTTCTCCATCATTTATACTCAGTCCAATGGTCATTCTGCCATAAGCTGGTGGGAGTTTCTTCAAACAGGTCGATGTGATAGGTAGCACCGGGAGGGACAATAATACTGACACTTGCGGTGTTTCCCAGGGTCCCATTGCCAGTACCAGTGGACGATGTAACTTTAACCCCATTCACGAAACCGCTCAGAATGACTCTTTCCCCCACAAAAAGTGCACTATGTGCGCCAGCATTCACCACGATTTCATAAGGCAGGGAATTTGTGTAAGTGGTACCGTATGTTCTGTCGATCCCTTCTGTGAACGCCTGCCAGGTTCTCTGAACAGGTATTGAGGTTGCTCTCACCCATTGAGTCCCGTCATTATAGTACTGCCCGGGGTAGACTGCCGTGTTGCCGCTTCCGGCACTCGCCGTGTTGTAAACGAACATACCGGCTACGTGGCTAGCGCAAGGAGCGGCAATGTTCGTTGCAGCCAATGCTACCCTGGGGAGCAAAATGCCCGCACGATTGCCAGGGGCTTCCGCATCTACCTGCAGCATGGCGTTGGGGTCTATCGTAGTTGGATTCGGACCGATTTTTACCTGAGCCCATATAGTTGACGGAGCAAGGAACATAAGCATTCCAAATACAGCCACACAAAATGCTTTGTGTAATAGTTTTTTCATTAGCGCAGTATTGAAGTTGATTGAGAGATAAATGCGTTTTCTCTAGATGCCTTGTTGGCAGAGGCTTGTCAAAGCGTGCTAAAATGGCCCGATTGCGTAGGTTTCGGTAAACCTTAGTTCACCGGAAAAGAAGCCGGTTTGAAACCAGAAATAAAGCGTTTGAGGCCCTGCAACAGTAACTCTGAATGAGGGTGTAGTGTGGTAGGCCCCGCCTGCGATAACCAACCACTCTGCTGCTATGCCAACGGGGTCATATGTGGAAGGGCTCGTCGATAAGGCCGTGTTAACAAAAGCTTGGTTACCAACAGGATAAGTTGTGGCGGCGGTAGGCATTGTCCACTGTGCAGTGACCATGTAGGTGCCAGGTCTGGGTAACGTTATCGTCGCGCCCGAATAGGTAGCAAATGTTCCTGTGTTTGTAACAGTTACCTGTCCTCCGGTGGTTCCGTTGACCATCGCACCAGACAAGGGGTATTGCCAGCTCGTCCCGCCGGCTGCATCGGAAGTCAAAACCTTCCCGGCGCCCTCCGTGCCGTCGGCGATGGATACCTGGCCGGTTGTTTTGTCCACTTTCATTTTACGTCCGGGGGTGGAAGCCTCCACTTCCAGGTTGGAATTGGGCTCGATGGTCGTCGGATTAGTTCCGATCTTGACTTGCGCGAAAGCAGTGGAAGAGCCGAGCAACAGCGCAGCCGCAAATAGCGCAGTAGAAACCTTTTTCTTTGAAATGCCGATTAATAGATGTTCTGTTTTCATGCAACTATCGATGAGTTTAAAATATTTGTATTGAAATCGTTCGTATCGATCGCTAACTTTTTAGGTTTCGACAAATCGATGTGTAAACATAGAGAGGCCAGGTAGCAATGGAAATCGAAATATTACTACTAATTGCTACGAATTTTTCAGTAAGTGAGCTCAGGGAGTTACCTTTACCTTGAAATTTAAACCGCCTTCTACAACCCCGATATGTATCACATACTTATTATTGACGATCACCCTATGGTATCCGTAGGGATACAAGCGATTATTAAAACAGTCGTCGAAAATTCCACCATCACGTTTGCGTATTCTTTTCAGGAAGGGCTCGAAGTGCTGGCGAAAACCCCGGTCGACTTGATGGTATTGGACCTGGCCATTCCGGGGAGCCGCGGGGCGGAAATGATCGGTGCTTACCGGGAGGTGCAGCCGGATTTGAAAATTCTCGTGTTTTCTGGGAGAGACGAACTCACCAATGCGCCCATCTGCTTACATAGGGGCGCCAATGGGTTCCTGCACAAAAACAGCTTCGATTCGGAGACGGCAAATGCCATCCGTATGATACTGGAAAACAAAAAGTATGTCAGTCCAAAGTTAAAAGAGGCAATGTTCAGCACTCTGATGGAGGGTAAATCGATGCAACCGGACCCCATGGCGGCGCTTACTACGCGGGAGCGTGAGGTACTTGGTTTGCTGCTCACAGGCAAGTGGCTTAAATCGATAGCCGATGAACTGAATGTCAAGATTTCCACCGTAGGAACCCAAAAGAACCGCATTTTTAAGAAAATGGGTGTAGACAACATCGTGGACCTTGCCAAAAAGTTCTGGTATCTCGAACAAAGCACCGCTGACCATTTATAGCGTCGTTTTAGGCAAATTGCTTTTTTTGAAGATCAAATGAACGGAGGCTCCCGGGGTGTTTGTGACGTAGATGTCTAAACGCAATAATTTTGATATCTGTTTTAACAAGAGCAAGCCGAGACCTTCATAACCTGCTGGCAGGTTTGCGTCTTCAGGACTGGCCGCATTGAGCCAGTTCATCAGCTCGGGTGGCATACCGGGGCCGCCGTCCTCAAAAATGAGTCGCAGGTCGGTATCTTCGTGCAGGACATAAATTCTAAGTGTGTTTCTGTCACGCGCCTTAATGGCGTTGTCGATCAGGTTATGGACAATGATGCTCAGGAGTTTGGGATCGGTAAATACGATCTCCTCCGGGGCCAGGTCCACCTGAATATCGACATTATTAGCTGCTGCGATCTGCCTGAACAGCGAAATCTTTTCGTTGATCAAATCACTCAGTTTCACGGAAGTCACGGTATTACCCGCGCCGCTCACCTCCGGTTTAATGAAATTGACCAGGTTGTCTACCATGTGGTACATATTTTCGACGGCCTGTTTCAACTGCCTGATAAAGCTAATCGCACTGTCCAGCTTACGGTCGTTAATCAGTGCCTGACTATAATCCAGCGCATAGGACATATGCCTTACGGGCGTGCGGATATCGTGGGAAATGGAGGCAATCATATGCATATGCAACCGCACCTGCTGTTCCAGCTGTTTCTCGGATTCGCTCAATACGCCGAGTGTTTTTTCCAAATGCTCTGTTCGTTCCTTTACCTTGATTTCCAGGGCCTGTTTTTGCCTTTCAACAGCTTTTACGCGTCGTCTTAATATCCCGTAAAACAGCAGCAGAATCGCCGCGGCAACCAACCCTCTGAACCACCAGGTTTCATGCCACTGTTTTTCGACGAAAATGGCGAAATCCCGCTCGCTATGGTTGCCCATGCCAAACCCGTCGGCCTTACGTACACGCAGTGTGTAGTTTCCTCCTCCCTGAAACGGAATTGCAATGCTTCTGCTTTCGTCCAGTACTTTCCAGTCGGTCATGGGTTCGGCGCCTTTGAAGAGCCTGTATGACATTTTCAGGTTATACGGGTTGCCAAAGTAGGGTGTAGTCACATTTAGTACGATTTGGGGGACACCGGGTTTAACGGAAATCCTGCTCCGGTCAAATGCGAACGTACTGTCATCACCGTCGGGTTCATCGATGTAAATCTGCTGCTTCGGAACTTCCGGTCTTACCAGCTCCGGGACGAACCACACCAGGCCATTGATCGAGGGGAGCGACACCATACCTCCCGGTGTTTTCAGGGCGCATGGCTGGCAACCTCCGTTGAATTCGTTGGTATTAAAGCCGGCTGTTTTGGCATAATAGTGGTAATATAAATCGAATGGCTTGGAGGCATAAGCCAGTAAATCGGCCTTCTTCACCTGAAACAGCCCTTTATTGGTAGTTATCCAAAAGTAGCCGTTTTTATCCTCGACGATGCAATGGGCGCCGGCAAGGTATTGCCCTTTGTCGAGGGGGAACTGGGTCAGTTTTCTATCTTTTAAAAGAAATATGCCGTCAGTGTATGTAGTAATCCATATTTCGTCACTGCCGTCGGGAATGTAGAGGCTTCGTACGTAGCTGTCGGCAAGCTTGTTAATTCGGGATATACTTTTGGAGGGCAAATGAATGCTGTAAAGGCCCTTTCCCGTTCCAATCCACAGTATTTCGGTTGTCTGATGCTGAATCCAGGAGATGCTCGATAAATGTTTCCCTGCGAAAAAGCGCGGCTGGGCGCCGGGCACCGACGGATCAATGTAATAAAGACCAAGCGAGTTAGTACCAATCCAGATCTTACCGTTTATGCCCGGGTAAAGCTGTTTTATTTCATCAGCCATTTTCCAGCTGGCAATGACGCGTTTGCCACTGGCGTCAAACCTGTACAAAGTCTCTCTTCGTTTACTCCAGAATGTACCTTCGCGGTCTTTGACGATGCAGTACTTGTCCCAATCAATTGTTTTTTCTATCAATTTCAAGCGCTGCGCAGGCATACCCAGGCTGCCGCTGTCCAATGAGAAAACAGCCCCGGTGAGCGTGCCCAACCTGTTGCTGTCAAGTAGTGTTTGTCCGTAAAAAACGTTGTCGGATTTTGCGGAAGGATCGACGATCGTGCGAAATTGTTTTTGGGAAACAATATACAGGCCATGCAACTGACTTCCCAGAAACAGCCTGTTCGTCTCATTGTCGAAAAAGATGGTTTTAATATCCTTGTCCTTAAAATCGAATCCATCCAGAACCAACTTGCTGGTGAGTGAGCCATCTTTGGCCGGTTGCAGAAAGTACAGCCGCCGGCCGGTATAGATAAATGCCTGGTCGGAATGGCTGTTCCAAAAAATCTGGTGCTGTTTTGTGGATTGATAGTCAGGATCCGTGGGAACCGGCCCGGTAAGCATCGACTGTACCGTCCGGCGGGCGGTTCCTGAAAAACGGGTTAGTTTTAAATTCTCGTCCAGGTAATAAAGGCTTTCACCCAGACGGAAAAATCGGAAAAAACTTTTATCCGGAAATGGAAAGACCCTGGTTATCTTGTTGCTCACATAATAACCGATGTTTTTGAGGTCATACACGAAATACCGCGCGGCCGGTGCAGGGTAGATGACGCAGATAGTTTGACGGTAAAATGTCAGGGCTGCTTCATTGAGATCGGGCAATGCTTCGATCACATTTTGGCTGAGCCTTTTTGAAATATTCATCGGCCTTTGCAACGGATAACCTTTCAAAGAAGTATCGACAGCGGCCTTGCCATCCATGATTCGAATCCAGGCGCGGTTGTTAGTTATCGCCAGCAGGCCATCGGTTCTACCTTGCGGATCCAGATAGAAGCCTGAAATGCTTCGCGCCGCAAAGGAATTGCCAAGGTTATCAAATGTTACGAAACGATTGCCATCAAACCGGACCAGGCCTCTTTCGGTAGCCAGCCAGATATTCCCGCGTGAATCGCGTACGATGGATTTAACGCTGTTTTGCGGAAGGCCATTTTCGTCTGTGAAGTGCCTGACCTCGTAGCCGGGGGCAGTGTTGCGTCTGGGTTGTATTGGTTGACTGAAGGAAGTGTTGAGAATGAAGAGGAGGCAAAAGAAAACCCGTAAAGAAGACGCGTAAAGTAGGTGCATTTTTATACCGCTGAAAGCCACGTTGAATAAACCTCCGCATGATAGAAAAAATTCGACGAATATAGATAACAAAGTTTTTTTGAGCGCATGGCATTTTCATCCATGGGAATATCAATGGGGCGTCGGCCACGGAGATAGGAAAGCTGGCAATGCGCACGTGTGACTGAATCCTGGCCCAATACGACAACATCCCGGAAAGCCGCCTTCCCGGGATGTTGTCGTATTAGGCACCCGCAACTTAAAGAGCAATGGAACATGGCGTTGCAGGGCTACATGGTGGTCAGCTTTCTGATTAATTCTTGATAAATGAACCAGTGGCATTATCCAGACGGTAGAAGTAGATTCCCGCGCTCAGCCCGGAGACATCGATCTGAATAGTTCCGCCTTTTGCCGAATTCGACCGGATCACGCTTTGCCCCAGCGCGTTGGTTATCACCAGCTCGCCGATCACTTTATTTTCCTTCAAATCCAGGGTTAGCAGGGTACTGACGGGGTTTGGGTAGACGGAAATTGATGGGAAACCGCTGTTGTTAACGGCCCTGATCACCGAGTAGGTAAAAGTGCCGTCCAGGTCATTCTGTCTCAGGCGGTAATAGCTCCTGGCAGGAAGAGGCGAGTGGTCGACCCATTGATAGTGGTTATCTGTCTCACTGTCACCGAAGCCCTGTACCGTGGCTATTTTCACAAACCTGCGCGCATCGGTACTACGTTCGATATCGAAGCCTGCGTTGTCTTTTTCACCGTGAGTGGTCCAGTCAAGACGTACCGCCCTCTCGGAAGGCGTTGCCGTAAAGCTGCCCATGCGAACGGGGAGAGCAGTTTCATCTAAAAGAAGCTCGAGGGTTTGTGCGGTCGTCGAAAGTCCTGGCGCCAGGTAAGCGTCAAAGGAGCGGATGCCTGGCTGGGAAGAGGCGGTAACCCGGGTGAATATGGGCGCGCCGTTTGTACTGTCAAGATAATATCCGCCAATAGGGGCAGGGATTCCAATGTAGACTGCGCCTGTGATGCCAACCTGCATATTGCGTACCGCGCTGCCCGCGAGTTCTGAATTTGCGCCCGACCTTAAATTCGCCGAAGCGGCTATGGCTCCCGAACCCACAAATGCAAAGGTGCCCGTGCCATTGACCAGTACCGGGGTATTGGCCGGTATTTTGCCGCCGACGATAATCTTTCCGGTTATTTTAGGGTCCGTATATTCGACGGTATAAGCTTTTACACCGGCAGGTATATCGGCTTCGAATGGCAGTACAAGCATTTTCAATCCATTCAAAGTACATGTGTATGTTGCAGCGGTTGCCGTAAAGCCGGTTGGTGGATAGAAGTCCGCACCAGTGTCGCTGATTTCAAGCTTTTCACATACATCCTGGTAAACAACGTTATTTTTTCCGCTCAGTTGAGCGTCTTGCGTATAGAATACAGCGTTTTTGTTGGCGGCGGCAGCGTGCCAGTCGGTCTGGGGCGTGATACCCGTGGTATTTTTCAGGTCCAGTGAAGTGTAGCTGGCATCGTCAAGACAGTCCAGAAGATAGCTGTCGGTATCGCTGTACGGGCCGGAGAACCTGTAACCTCTTTCATTGCCGACCGACAAGTACACATTGGCGAATTTGAAGGTCAGTATTGAACTGTAATTGCCATTACTGATACCGATAATGCCACTACATCCGTCAGCAAGCACGTTCTCTGAAATGTCAAAAACCCAGTCGAAGTTTTGCCTCCTTGAAAAGTTAACACTTCCATAATTATGGGAATTGACTGCCCCGGCACTATTGACGTAATACAGGGTTGTATTGCTGGAAGAGTAGTTGTTAGTAGAGGAGAGATTTTCTACTCTGAAAACCAGTTTGTTGAATTTTTCAGTTAATTGCAGGTAGCCGTTTTCTGCCGTTCTGTTGGGACTTACAAGCTGTTGGTCGAATTTGATAGTGGCTGTTTTTCCACTAAGTTGATAGCCGGTTCCGAACGTGGGATTGGTCACTGTCTGGTTTTCAATCTTTCCATAATGGATAAGCTCGCTGGCCATCTGAGAAACCGACCGCTCACCACTTTTTTCAAATACCAGTGTCGTAATGCTGGACGCGCCGATTGTTACTTTCGGACGGGCCGTCTGCTCTGTGAAGGCCACCAGAGTTTCAACCATGCTGGCGGTTTGGGTCGTTGTCACAGCCTTTCCTGCATTGGACAAAAACGGCAAGTCAACCGAAAGGTCATAGGTATTAGCCGACGGATTGATGATGACTACGAAAGCTTTATCACCTGCCTCGGAAATATAGCTCGAACCATTCAGCATACTGGTATTGTCATTCCATATACTTTGAATACGCCTTGCGCCGGTGACAAATTTCGCATAGTGGGAGAGCACGTTGCCACGCCTGGTAATTTCTCCGGCCACCGTACCAAACTGGCCGTCGCCCATTAGTCCGTAGTAGCGTTTTGTTGCATAGTGCACCCAGGCGTTGACATTAGCCAGCAAGGCATCATTGAGTCTGGTAGCAAAATCGAAGGCATCCCGCTGCCAGTCATAGTTGCGCGAACCGCCATCTGCGTTCCAGTTGATCAGATATTCCGTCATCCACACTTCTTTTCCCTGGGCCTGTACATTCAGATGGCCCGTCTGGATCGCGCCGTACTGATGACCGCCAAAAATCTCGAAATTGGCGAGCACAGCCGGATCCAGGAAGGCAGTGGCGTAATTATCTGTGATGCCTACGCTCTCGGGAGCAATTACTTTACAGTTGATCTTGTCAGCATGATTTTTAATGAAATTGGCCATTTGAGCAGGCGTCCAAATGCAACCGGCGTAGTCAACCTGGTAGTCGGGCTCATTCTGGAGTGATATCGCTTCCAGTTCGACACCGTTGTTTTTCAAGTATGTAACAAAATTATCCAGGTACTGAGCATAGAGTGTGTAGTTTTCTTCTTTTAAATATACTGGCCGTACCACTCCGTTTCCGTCGGTGTATCGTGAGGCCTGTGTATTATAGGTTTTCCATTCCGAGGGCATTGACCACGGAGACGCGAATATTCTCAGACCGAGTGACTGTGCCAGTTGCGCCGTGGCCAGGGCTTGCGGCCAGTTGGCCTCGCCGATGGGTATATATATACGCATTATGTTGTAGCCTGCCTCGCTGTTTGCTCCCCACATCTTCCTGATTTCAGCCTCGCTCATATGGTTGTAGCCGAATTGCGGGCTGTTGACAAATCCTCCGAAACCCGAAATCTTCTGATACGAGATATCTTTATTGAGCTTGACAGTGGCGTTTATTGCCTGTGCCGAGACTGTATGGACAGACAGGAGCAGTCCGGCAACAGCGAAGGCCGATTTCAACAACCTGAGTAATTTTCTTTTCATTCTTTCAAGACGTTAATGGTTTAATCATTTTCGGGACGGTGTAAGCTACCTCTTTCGATATCTCCCGGAAGTCCATAAGGCATCCGGCAATGCGCGGCCTCAAATCGGGTGGGTCAAAAACGAGCATATCTGTTTTATGATTTAATGAATAAATAATATGATATTATTGGGCAAAGAACGGGAGGTGGGAATGAGTTCTAGGGCAGAAATCGTCAAATTTTTAGAACTAATGTTCGGTTTCCATCAGGATTGCGGGGCTTTTAGGACTTATTTCGTGTTACGGTGCTGGCAGTAAGAGATATTTAATCATTGGTTCTTGTTTTTGAGAACCAAATGCTATTACTTTGACCGTTAGTCACCTAATCGATTATTTTGGAACAACATAGAGAGCGGATCGAGCAGCATAGTGGCCATCTTGAGCATATGGGCCTCACACCGGTAGCAGCGAGAGTTTTTACGTACCTACTACTTACGGGTAAGGAAGGCGCTGTTTTCGAGGATTTAGTCGAGTATTTTAAGGTGAGCAAAAGTGCCGTGTCGAACGCACTTAAAATGCTGACAGCGTCGGGTATGGCCAGCTTCCGGACAGTCGGCGGAAAGCGCAGGCGCTTTTTCTTTGTGAATATGCGGAGCCTTTTCAATGAGAAGGAGATGACCTCCCGTTACCAGCAGTTTTTTGGTATCCTGGACGATGTCCGGAAGGCGCGCGGTATTCAGGACCAGTTCGACAAGGAACTGGGTGAGGTTGCCATTCTTTACAAGATGCTGCTGGTCGAATTTCCTATCATTCTCGAGCGCTGGAAGCGGACGATTGAGCTTGATGGTTAAAATTTTAACTTTTTGGTTCTTTTTATGATGAACTTAAAGAACAAGCTATTGGTGGTAGGGTTGGGGTTGCTGCTTTCGACGATGTCGATGCAGATCTGCGCGGCTCAATCCGTCTGGACTTTGAACAAATGTCTGGAATATGCTGCTGCCCATAACCAGGATTTATCGGTAGGGCGCCAACGGTTGGCGGTTGCCGCAACAGCTGCCGGTCAGTCGAAAGCCAGATTGCTGCCGACTGTCACCGGTTCGGTCTCGCTGGATCATTACTGGCAAATCCCCGTGCAGGTATTCCCGGGTGAGCTGCTGGGCCAGCCCCAGGGCACATTTGTTCCTGTCCGTCTGGGAACGCCCTGGATGGGAAATGCCGGGTTGCAGGCGAATCTCAGCCTAATCGATGCAGAAGGATGGAAGCAGATCAAAACTTCCATGCTCGAACAGCAGTTAAAGGCCAGTCAGAACCATTCAGAGCAAAAACTGGTGGCCAAAAATGTCCGCATGGCCTACTATGCTGCCGTCTTGCACCAGCAGGATTACCATACAGCGGAAGGCAGGGTCCGGGATTTTCAGGAAAGCCACCGGTTAATCGCGCTGAACTTTGAGAAGGGCATTACGGATCAGATCGCGGTAAATCAGTCGCTCGCGTTGCTTGAAGACCTGGGCGACGAAGCGGCCGGCATCCGGGCTTCTTACCTGCAATCGTTGCTGGACCTTAAATTCTGGATGGGCTTTCCGCTCGCCGATTCAATTTCGATCGATACGGGCGGTGTTTCGCTTCCGGAAGCCGCTCCACAAACTGATTTTAGTGCTCAACGCTTACCCGATTTTAGGCAAGACAGCCTGACGGTTGACATCGCCAGGGCCGTGGTCAGGCATTCCACGGCCGCATTATATCCGAAACTATCTTTCGTCAGCGGTTATAGCCGGCTTGGTTTTGGCAGTGAAGCCAGTTTTATCACACGCTCGAAATGGTTTTCCTCCGGGTATGTGGGGCTCCGGCTTTCAATGCCCATCTTTGATGTGCCGCGGATGCGCTATCAGCTCAAAAAGGACAAGGAAAGTGTGCTGCTGGCTCAGGCCGAACGACAGGCTGGTATCAATAGTGGGAACAAGGCCTTCCTGACCGCAAAAATCGGCTACGACCGTGCCTTGCAGGAGCTTGCAACCCTGCAAACAAAGGAAGCGCTTGCCCGGGAAAATATAGGCCTCTCGACCAAGAAATTACAAAAGGGCATTATGGATATGATACAAATGAAGCAGTTACAGGACGAATTGACTGTCGTGAGACGTAAGCGCCTGGCAGCCAAACTGCAATGCCTGACCCAAATCGTTGAACTCGAATACTTACAAGGCAATTAGGTGTATGAAAAAGTTTTGTATACTGACGCTGGCAGGCTTGATAGCCCTGTCTTCATGCAAAAAGGAACCTGCAAGTTTTAAGGTGACCACCCAAGCCATCAATGAAGCTGTTTATGCTTCCGGAGAGATCATGCCCGCAGAATACGAGGTGATGAAGGCCACATCCAGTGAGCACATCCTGAGAATCCTGGTTGCGCAGGGAGATCAGGTCCAAAAAGGCCAGGTATTGGCGGTGCTGGGCCAGCCCAGTCAAAATGCCCAGCTGGACATACTCGGCAAACAGCTCCGGCTCGCGCGCCAAAATGCATCCGACAGCTCGGCAAGGGCGCGGGAGCTGCGGCAGAAAGCGGCTCTGGCCAGGAAGCAATACGAACAGGATTCGGCAGAAGCCCAAAATTACCGGGAACTTGCTGCTGAGAAAGCTGTTCCGGCCCAGGAAGCGGAGCATCGGGCCATCAAGGCCCGGGCAAGCCTGACCGAATACAACAACCTGCAATACCAATATCAGGCGCTGCTCGACGACCAAAAGGAAAATGTTCTTTCGGTGAGCCGCCAGCTCGCGCAGCTGCGCGAGCTCAGGGAAACCCATATGCTTACCAGCAGCATTGACGGCAAAGTGTTCAGTATTTATCACACGGAAGGCGGCACTGCGGCGGCCGGCGAGCCGATCATGCTCACGGGCAGCACCGGCCGGTTCAAACTGGAACTGCTGGTCGATGAAAGGGACATTGCCCAGGTGAAGCTGGGGCAAAAGGTCTTTTTTGAGACCGATGCCTTCGCTGGCAAACAGTTCACCGCAACAGTAAGCAAGATTGTGCCTGTAATCCAAAAAGAAAACCGCAGTTTTAAAGTGGAAGCGAGTGTAGCAGGCGCCACGGATTTCTTCCCTCAATCTTCCGTCGAGGCCAATATCCTCATACGCCAGGGCAATGCGCTGGCCATACCCAACACATTGCTGCTGCCGGGCGACTCGGTATGGACGGCAGGGGCTGACGGTAAGGTCGTCAAACAGAAATTGAATGCCGGCGTGAGAAGCGGTCAATGGACCGAGGTTAAAAGCGGGCTGAAAGCCGGTGACCTTGTTTATGAAAAAGCCCCATAACGGATATGAAGAAGCGGCTCACTAATATCGCTTTGTCGGCATCTATCGCCGCCACTTATATGAAGGCCAAGCTGCGGCAGACCCTGGTTGCCACCGCAGGGGTTGCATTCGGTATCACCGTGTTCATTTTTATGGTGAGCTTTATCCAGGGGACCAACGAGTATACCCAGGATGTGGTTTTTCAACAGTCTCCCCACCTTCGGATGTACAATGAAGTGCAGATAGCGGACCAATCGTTGTTGGACAGGCGCTTTCCGAACGGCATCAACCAGGTGCACCATCAGAAACCCAAAGACATCTTGCTTAATTTAAAAGACGTTAATCAGGTGCTGGACGAGCTGCGGGCCGATCCGCGTGTTCAGGCCGCCTCGGGGGCGATCACCACGCAGGTATTTTTCAGGCTTGGCTCTTCTTCGCTAAACGGCAAAATCAACGGCGTCGACCTGGAAAGGGAAGATCAGCTATTTAATCTGTCCGGTAAAGTCATCGAAGGCAGCTACGAGGAAGTCAATGTTAAAACCAACAGCATCCTGATGGGCGTCGGCCTGGCCAAACGGCTGAACGTGACAACGGGCGACCAGATTATTGTTACCACTGAAAAAGGGGGGAATTTCGCCGTGATAATAGCCGGGATTTTCAAAACAGGCCTCACCGACATCGACAAGCAGCAATGCTACGCCAGCATCAAAACGGTCCAGAAACTGCTGGGTGTACCCGCTTCCTATCTGACAGAGATTAAAGTGAAGCTTTTCGACAAGGAACTGGCCCCGGAAATGTCCGGGCAGTGGCAGGCAAGGTACCATTATCAAGGCTCGGACTGGAAAAAGGACAATGCCTCTCTTTTGGAAGGGGATGTGCTCAGAAGAATGATCGTTTATGGGGTGGCGGGTACGATTCTGCTGGTCGCCGGCTTTGGTATATTCAATATCCTGACGATGATGATCTATGAAAAAATGAAGGAGATTGCCATCCTGAAAGCAACCGGCTTTTCCGATTCGGATGTCCGGGGCATCTTTTTAACGCAGGCGCTGGTGATCGGGGCTGCCGGCGCGGTGATGGGCCTGGTGTTTGGTTTTTTGATCTCCTATGCGGTATCCAAAGTCCCGTTTAACAGCGACGTAATGATCACGCTCGATCATTTGCCGGTCAGTTTCAAGCCTGTTTATTATATCACCGGCTTCACATTCGGTATACTGACGACGGCCTTGTCGGGATATTTGCCGTCCAGGAAAGCCGCAAAGATGGACCCTATTTCCATTTTAAGAGGATAGCCTTATGAATGTACTTGAAGTTGCAAACCTGAATAAGTACTTTATAGAACCTGTCCGCAACCAGGTACTCAAAGATGTCGGCTTCCAGGTGAAGGCAGGCGAATTCGTTGCTATTACGGGTAAGTCGGGCAGCGGGAAATCAACCTTATTATACCTGCTCTCCACGATGGACACCGACTTTGAAGGCAGCATCATCATAAATGGAGAACAGATGAAAGGCAAGACCAACAGGTGGCTCGCCGCATTCCGTAACCAGCATATCGGCTTTGTGTTTCAATTCCATTACCTGCTTCCCGAATTTACTTCCCTGGAAAATGTCATGCTGCCGGCCCGTAAGCTGGGCTTGTACCCCAAGGACCAGATCGAGCAGCGGGCTATGGATTTATTAAAACTGCTGGACGTGGACAGCCAGGCCGCCAAGCGGGCCGCACTGCTTTCCGGTGGGCAGCAGCAGCGCGTCGCCATTGCCAGGGCGCTGATCAACGATCCATCGATTGTGATGGGCGACGAGCCTACCGGTAACCTGGACAGTGCCAACAGTGCGACCGTATTTGGCCTGTTCAAAGAGCTGGCTAAGGAAAGGCAGCAAACGGTTCTGGTCGTTACGCATGATGAAGACTTCTCACGCCGGGCCGACCGTAGGATCTATATGGCCGACGGCCAAATCGTGGAAGGTTGATTGCAGCTTGGTCCCGGAAGAGTTTGCCGAGCGCGTGTATACCAACAGAAAGAGTAGGATGGCGAGTAAAATCCTGCAAACGGCTGTTTCAGTTATTATGCCTATCTATGGGCAGGCCACATTCATTCGACTTATCAGTTTTATGAGAGTTACACCATTGTTAGTTGCGCTGCTGCTATTCAAAAATATATTAATGGCTCAGTCGGTAACTCCCGACGGATACGGTTTGAAGGAGTTTTCGATAAAAGACAAGAAACTAGGCCTGATTCAATTCTATGTTGATACTGTAAATATTCGTCGAAAAGCTCCACTGTTTATCGAAGTCAACGGCAGCGGGGGACTTCCTTTATGCCTGTATGTTCAAGGGAAAAAATTTGTAACCACACCCACTACTTTCAATGAAGAATTACACGGAAAGACGAAAGAGAAGTATCATTATATTATCCTGGGCAAACCCGGCACCTCGTTTTGTGACACGCTGGCTCTCGATCTAACCGTTGCAGAATATCAAAAGAACCCATCGCAGGTTTTGTTCGCCCACAGGCCTTCCAAGGAATATACAAAACGCCTTAGTTTGCAATGGCGCGTGCAAGCCACTCAGGCCGTTATGAGCTATCTGATTAACCATGGTTTTTGGGATCGGACAAAGATCATCACATACGGTTACTCCGAAGGCGGGCAGGTAGTTGCATCGCTGGCCGTTGAAGACAAGCGCGTTACGCACATTGCATCTGTCGTTGGAAGCGGCCTTAATCAACTGTACGATGGAATCATGAGCTGGCGCATCAAAGCCGCCAAAGGCGAGCTAACCCATCAGCAGGCTCAGGATAGTGTTGAAGCTGCCTTTAAGCGTATTGCCGACATCTATAAAAATCCGACTGCGACCGATAGAGAAGTGGGAGGCCATTCTTACCTGCGTTGGGCCAGTTTTGGTACCCTGATACCCTTTGAGCAGCTGCGTAAATTATCGATTCCTATCTATATGATCGCTGCCAGCCGGGACGATAGTTCTCCCATTTACGGGCTGGATTATGTCCGGCTTGAATTTCTGCGCCTTGGAAAGACCAATTTAGTATATGACACCTGTGTAGGCTGTAACCATTACTTGGGTAGTCCAGAAGGTAGCAAGCCGGAAGGACCTGGTTATATTGATAAAATATTGACCTGGGTGCAAACAAAGTAGGATAGGTGTATAAATTAGTAAGCCTGAAAGCTTTTGTGGGCAGTAAAGCCAAGTCCAGTGCCTTTTGGGAGCTCTTTGCCCCATTCTGCTTCATAGAATTATTTATCAAATAGATTTAATTTTCGGTGCGAATGGCAAGTTGCCACCAGATTGCCGGAGGAGGGCAACCTGATGGCAAAGACACCCGTAGCTGGAACTAACCGGATAAGGCAATCAACCAAAACATTTAAACCGGTTTTTGGGTGAAGGGTGCGGCAAGCCTGATTAAGCCTAAGCTCCGCTTCCTGCCGGATTATTTCGGCTAAGGATATGCCTTATTTCGCATCCGGGTATTTTCCCAGGATCTGCATCGCCTCTTTCGCAAATTGCTTGCTGAGGCTGCCTGCGTCGTTCACAGGATTTTCCATAGACCCCCGCCAGAGCAGCTCGTTGTTTTTGGCATCTATCACGTCGATAATCAGCGTGCCGTCGGTATAATGTTCCTGGTGGTAGCCTGTGTTCCACGGATTGTAGTAACCCGCGTAGGCTATCGGTATCAACTGGCCATGAAAGTAGTAAGCGCGTGGGCCGAAGCCATAGCCATAATAGGGATAGACAGGAGGATTAGGGACATTCTCGGTTTTTTGGCTGGTGAAAATGTGGTACATCAAAAGCAGGTCCGGATGCTGGTCATCCTCGACGATGCCTTTTTTGGCGAACTCGGTTTTTACCGCCGAATGGATATTCTCTTCGGTGATCGTATTGGATAGCTGGGGAAGCTGCGAGGTCTTTTCTTCGGGTTTTACCCACGTGTATTTCTTATAGTTGGCAAGGTGGGCCGAATCGACCTGGTCTACCTTTACCGAGGCGCAGCCGGCCATGGCAAAAAGGGCAGTAACTACCAATGCATGAATGCTGGTTTTCATAATAGTGCAGGTTTAAAGTTTGATATGGAAGTACTTTGAGCCGTCAGATGTTTTTCCTGATATAGGCTTTCAGCTTTGCGGTCTGGTGTTTCAGATCATCCCGGGCTTTTTGCACATCGGCCCCCGCGCCACGTTCGGCTGTTTTTAAAAGGCTGCGTGTTTCAGTGACCAGCTTTTTACCTTCTTGTTTTATGGACGCTTCGCTGTCGGCTGTTTTTCTTTCCAGCCCGTCGAGCGCGGTCCGCAGATGGTCATTGGATTTGACTTCGAATTCCGGAATACTTTCCCATTTTTCGATCGCGTAATGGGTTACCATCATTTCCGCTGGCCAAAAGCCCTTTTTGAGCTCGGCCGATGTCAGCTTGCCTTCCCTGGCAAGTTTTTGCAGTTGCTCCAAGTGTTTGACGGATTTCGAAAATTCGGCTTTCAGCTCGCCTTTATCCGTCGCTCCTTCGTTTCGGATGGCGGCAATACCCTCGCCGATCTCTGTGGTCGCTTTTTTGTACTCTTTTCCATCCAGGTATTTCACAGCCGTATCGAAATGCCTTTCAGATGGAGCCAACACGGGTTCGGCGATCTGCTCGGTTTTGTAAGCGGTATCGTAAGCGACTTTGTCGTCTTTCAGCGAGTCGGCCTCGTATTTGGCTTCGGCTTTTTTTCTGCTCTCGCATCCTGTTTGCAGGATGCCGACGCTCAGGGCCGCTATGGCAGTGGAAAAAATGAGTTTCGTTTTCATGATTTCAAGTTTTGGTTAAATATCACTGTTGAATGATTTTCGGCCGGAACCGAGTGAAACGAAAGTAGAGGGTGCGGCTGCAACGAGCAATGCAGAGGCGGCAGAAAGCCGGAAAGTGTCGTTGAAACCAGCTTATGAGTCGGTGGTTTCAACGTTCAGGTGAAGATGGGGCAGGTTCGGGGCCGAACCATGCGAACCCGGTGTCCAATCACGGACGTGGTTCCGTCCGATTCTGAACGGTGGAGCCCTGCTTTTCTGCCGATCTATACGTCGTAGAAGCCTTTTTTGTACTGGCATTACATTTTGATGTGAGATTACTGTCCCGGTAACCTCGCTATGATCCGAAATTATTTCAAAATCGCCTTTCGTAATTTGGTCAAGAACAAAGCCTATTCCGCTGTCAATATCAGCGGGCTGGCTGTCGGTATGGCCGTCGTGATACTCAATGGTTTGTGGCTATGGGATGAGCTGACTTTCAATACCTATCACAAAAACTACGACCGCATTGCCAAGGTGACCGAGCGGGGGACGAGAACCGACGACGGGACCCGCTATTCCAATGTGATGCTGCCTTACCCGGTGGCAACCGAGCTCAAATCGAATTATGCGGGCTACTTTAAGCATATTCTGATTACCCGGGAGTCGCAAGATTACATTTTGTCAAGTGGTGATAAGAAGCTGAGCCAGAAGGGACTTTTCATCGAAGGAGGCATTGCCGAAATGCTTTCTTTAAAGATGCTCCGGGGCAGTTGGGCAGGGCTCACCGATCCGCATTCTATTTTACTATCGGCTTCGGCGGCAAGAGCTATGTTCGGCGACAAAGATCCGATGAACAAGTTGATCAGGATTGACGCGAGCATGGACGCAAAAGTAACAGGCGTTTATGAGGATTTGCCAGGTAATACCGAATTCAATGACATCCGCTTTTTTGCCCCCTTCGATTTATGGACTTCCGTCAACCCCTGGGTCCGCCAGCAACAGTGGGACAACTGGTTCCTGTCGGTTGTCGTACAACTTCGGCCTGAGGCGGACATCAATCAGGTCTCTGTCGCCATCAGGGATATCGAGCTCAACAACCTCAAAAAACTGGAAGGGACATCAGATGTTTTGGCCCGACATCCGCAGATATGCCTGCTTCCGATGAGCCGGTGGCATTTGTATGGTCATTACGATCTGGACGATACCGGGCCGGTACAGCTGGTATGGCTGATCGGCCTTATCGGCGCATTTGTTTTACTATTGGCATGTATTAATTTCATGAACCTGGCAACGGCCCGTTCCATGAACCGGGCTAAGGAGGTGGGCATTCGCAAGGCTGTCGGCTCCCTGCGCGGACAACTCGTCGGGCAGTTTTTAAGTGAATCATTTCTGGTCGTTTTGCTAGCATTTGCCATTGCGATTCTGATCGTTAATCTCTCATTACCCTGGTTTAACAACATAACCTCCAAGCGGCTGGACTTTCCCTGGGTAAACACCCGCTTCTGGTTGGCGAGCCTTGGTTTTATCGGATTGACCAGCCTTGCCGCCGGTAGCTATCCGGCTTTTTATTTGTCTGGTTTTCAGCCGGTAAAGGTTTTGAAAGGGATGGTCGTGCAGCGCGCGGTGGGCGCAGGAAACCGGGCCGCCATGCCGCGTAATGTGTTGGTCGTTATTCAGTTTACCGTATCCCTCATATTGGTTATCAGTACGCTGCTGATATACAGGCAAATTCAGCATGTCAAAGACAGGCCGGTCGGTTATAACCGGAACGGATTATTACAGATCAGGAAAAAGACGCCCGATTTTGCAGGAAAGACAGACCTGCTCCGGCAGGAATTGAAAAATACCGGTGTGGTCGAGGAAGTAGCAGAATCCAGGAGTTCCGTGACGGAAATTACGATGTGGAATGCCGGCTTTTCCCGAAAGGGAGAAGAAATAACTTGCCCCAGAGGGTGCGGGACGCTGCCGGTCAGTGCGGAGTACGGAAAAACAGTGGGCTGGGAATTTATTGCCGGCAGGGACTTCGACAGACGATACGCGAGCGATTCGTCAGGCTTTATCGTCAATGAGTCCTTTGCAAAACAGATGGGGCTTAAAAATCCGGTTGGGGAGACTGTGGTATGGGGGCCGCGTTGGCGTAAACCAAAGCCATACCTCGTCCTGGGGGTAGTCAAGGACATGGTTGCTACGTCGCCTTTTGAGTCCGCCGTTCCAACTGTATTCTTCCTGGAAAATACGCAGGACTGGATCAATATCCGTCTTAATCCAAATGTGAGCGTATCGGAAGCATTACCCAAACTGGAAGCCGTTTTTAAAAAGCTGGTACCCTCCGCGCTTTTCGATTATAAATTTGCCGACCAGGAATATGCGCTGAAATTCGCCAGCGAAGAAAGGATGGGTTATCTGGGCTTTGTGTTCACCATGATGGCCATTTTTATTTCCTGTCTGGGCCTGTTTGGGCTGGCTGCCTTTACCGCCGAACAGCGTACGAAAGAGATCGGCATCAGGAAAGTCCTCGGGGCATCGGTGCTGCATGTTTGGGGATTGCTTTCGAAGGATTTCATCGTTCTGGCCCTGATCGCCTTCGTGATCTCTTCGCCGGTTGCCTATTACTTCCTCAATAACTGGCTGCGTCAATATACTTACAGAACCGAGCTGTCATGGTGGATTTTTGCATTTGCGGGTATGGGAGCGCTGGCGGTGACGTTGCTGACGGTCAGCTTTCAGAGTGTCAAAGCCGCCTTGATGAACCCGGTAAAAAGCCTGCGGACGGAGTAATGAGTCAGCAGATTGAACATACAGGTTCCTGCCGGATCGTACCTGAACCGGCAGGATGGCCTAGTCTATCCACAGCCGTCACTCTACCCGTTCTGCCGGTTTGAGATAACAATTTTGAGTTCCATTTGAAGAAAAACGATGCTACCTTCACGGGGATGAATCGGTGGACAATCAATTGGTGGCTGATCCTGGCAGGGATTATCGGTTGGGTGAGAGGTAGTATTGCTCAGCCTGACGCGGCACGGCCAGCAGATTACCAATTTGTTCGCTATAACACCGAAAAGGGGCTGTCCCATAATCAGGTTAACTGTTTTTTAAAAGACAGCCGCGGATTCGTGTGGATCGGCACGGCCAATGGGCTAAACCGTTTCGACGGCTATTCATTCCGTGTGTTCAAACACGATCCGGCCGATTCGGCCAGCATTTCCGACCATCAGGTGACTGCGTTGTTTGAAGACCCCCAAGGCTACATCTGGATTCGTACCCTGCTCGGCTTCGATATTTACGACCCGGTTACCGAAGCGATCGATCGCAATGCGAACCGCGCTGCAAAGCATTTCGGATTGAAAGACGCAGATTTCAACCGCATTATCAAAACCCGCTCGGGCGACTATTGGATCAGTCATAACAAGCTTGGGTTGCTGAAATACCGTACGGCTTCCAAACAGCTTGTTAAAGTCAAATTTGGGCCTACGCAGAATGTGCCGGGCACACGGGCGATATCAGATTTCGACGAAGATGCGCAGGGAAACCTGTGGGTCGTATGCGACGACGGCTTTCTTGCACGCGTGAATGCGGCCACGCACGCGATCGATATTCAAAGCACATTGTTGCAGCGCCGTAACCTGGGCAAGCTCTCCAACCACAAGGTATTTGTAGACGGGCAAGGCGAGCCCTGGGTATACATTGTCAAGGCGGCTGTCGGCGCATTCAATTTCGATTTTAAGAAGAATATCCTCCGTATGGCAGGCACGGCCGGGCCCGATTTCAGGCTCAGCAATAATGCGGTGAGCGCAATGATCTCCGGGCCCGACGGACGCATCTGGATCGGCACAGACCATGGCGGCATCAACATTCTCGACAAAGCCACAGGCAGGGTATCCACGCTGCATTCTAACCCGGGCGACCCGCGAACGATCAGCCAGAATAGTATCCAGGCATTGTATAAAGATGCCACGGGCATGATTTGGGCAGGTACCTACAAGCAGGGTTTTTGTAATTACCACGAGCATATTTTCCGGTTTTCGCTTGTCCGGCATTTGCCTGGTGATGCAGGTAGCCTGCCGTTTGACGATGTGAACGTGTTTGCCGAAGACCGCAAGGGCAATCTTTGGGTTGGTACCAATGGCGGAGGCCTGATTTACTATGACCGAAGGAACAATAGCTTCCGGCAGTACCGGAACAAGCCGGGTGATCCTAATAGTTTGAGTAACGATGTGATTGTCAGTCTCTTTCTCGACCGGCAGGATGTATTGTGGATTGGGACCTATTTCGGGGGGCTTAATAGCTTTGATGGTCAGCGATTTACCCGCTATTTGCACGATCCGGCCGACTCGACGAGTCTGGTAGACGACCGTGTATGGGAGATATTCGAAGATTCGCGCCGGCGGTTGTGGGTCGGTACCATGGCCGATGGCCTGGATTTGTTCGACAGGTCATCGAAGACATTCCGGCACTACCGCAACCTTGCGCCCAATTCGGTCCGTTCCGATTACATTTCGGCCATGCTGGAAGACAAGCAGGGCAATCTGTGGATAGGGACCGCGAACGGAATCGATGTACTGATGCGCCAAACCGGTCGTTTTGTGCATTATAAGCATACCAAGGGTGACACTGCCGGCCTTAGCAGCGACGCAGTCATGTCGCTCGCGCTGGACAGTACCGGCGCCATCTGGATCGGGACTTCCGAAGGCCTTAACCGCTACGATGCCGGGCGAAATGCATTTGAAACTTACGATACACGTCACGGGTTGCCTGACAATTCGATATTGACCGTAGTAGTCGACGCCCGCCAGCAAATATGGCTCGGTACCCCGAAAGGAGTCGTCAATCTGCAGGTTACCAAACGGGGCGCCGGCGGTGTTCCTACGGGCTTTCAGGTACATACCTTCAATGAGGTCGATGGTTTGCAAGGCCGCGGCTTCAACGAGAACGCGGCGCTGCGGTTGCATTCAGGAGACCTGGTTTTCGGTGGGGCCAACGGTTTCTCGATTTTCGATCCCGCGCAGGTGACGGACGAGCGTACGGCTGCGAAGGTAGTGCTTACGGATTTTCAAATATTTAATAAAAGCATTCGTCCCGGAACGCTCGCGGATGGCAGCCAGATTCTGGAAAAATCCATTTCAACCACCGATCGCATTGTGCTGGAACACAGCCAGAATGTATTCACCATTGAATTCGCAGCCCTGAACTTCCTGCATTCTGAGAAAAACCATTACCTGTACACTTTACAGGGGTTTAACGACCAGTGGTTTGAGGCCGATAACACCCGCCGCGTTACTTACACCAACCTTGACCCGGGCAGTTACGTGTTTAAGGTTAAAACAAAAGAAGGTGGTGCTGTGACCGAACGGCGATTGGAAATCAGGGTTCTGCCGCCTTTCTGGCAGACCCCCTGGGCTTACCTGCTGTATTTTTTATTGATAGCATGTGCATTGATGATTGCCCGCTGGATTTTGATCGAACGGGAGCGGATGAATTTCAAGCTGGAACAGGAGCGACGGTATGCCCAGCAAATGCACGAGCTCGATTTGATGAAGATCAAGTTTTTTACCAATGTGAGCCACGAGTTCCGCACGCCGCTTACGCTCATGCTCACGCCGCTCGAAAGCCTGCTGCGCGGCATCCGCTCCGATCACACCGTACACCGGCAGCTCTCGCTCGTGTACCGCAATGCTCAGCGGCTGCTCAACCTGGTAACGCAGATGCTGGATTTTAAGAAGCTGGAAGTTGAGGAAACCCGTTTCATGCCCGAGCGCGGCGATATTGTGCAGTTTGTAAGGCAAATCACCCAGACGTTCTCCGATCTTTCCGAGCACAAGCACATCCGCTACCGGTTTGAAAGTTCGGTAGAATCGCGCTATGCCGATTTTGACCAGGATAAATTGTCCAAAGTGATGTATAACCTGCTATCGAATGCATTCAAATTCACACCCGAAAACGGGCAGGTGACCGTGCGGCTGCGGACGGTGGAGCACGAAGGCGGGGAGGCTTTGGAAATAAGCGTCGAAGACTCCGGCATCGGCATTCCGCCGGAAGCGCAGCAGAAGGTATTCGACCGTTTTTACCAGCATCCTATGCCCGGCCACATCATGAACCAGGGCAGCGGCATCGGGCTTTCTATTGCCAGCGAGTTTGTCAAAATGCACGGTGGCAGGATCGACCTGGAAAGCGAAGTGGGCAAGGGCAGTACATTCGCTGTCACTTTGCCCTTGCGCGAGAGCGCTACGCGTGAGGTACCCACGTACGTAGCAGAGCCGGCCTCCGCGGACTTGGCGACCATCGATATTGACCTTGCCGAGGAAAAAGAGGGCAAGGAAAAGCCTCTGATCCTGCTTGTGGAGGATAACGACGAGTTCAGGGAGTATCTCAAAGAAGTATTTCAGAAAAAATACCGGATACTCGAAGCCGCAAATGGCCGGACCGGCCTGGATATGACCCTCGACCATATCCCGGACCTGATCGTGAGCGATGTGATGATGCCGGAAATGGACGGGATCGAGCTTTGCCGCCGCGTCAAGACCGACCGGCGCGTGTCACACATTCCGGTGGTATTGCTCACTGCGCGGGCTGAGGACGAGCAGCAACTGCAAGGGTACCAGACCGGTGCCGACGCGTATGTGACCAAGCCGTTCAGGCTGGATATTTTGCAGGTCAGGATTTCTAACTTGATCTTGCAGCGGGAGCAGTTGCAGAAGCAGTTCCAGCAGCACATCGAGATCCGCCCGAGCGAGGTGGCGGTGCGGTCGATGGACGAGCAGTTTGTGAACAGCGCCGTAAAAGTAGTCGAGCAGAACCTGGCCAACGCCGAATACACCGTCGAGCAGCTCAGCGAGGCAATGTCGATGAGCCGGGTTTATTTGTATAAAAAAATACTTTCACTAACGGGTAAAACACCGGTCGAATTCATCCGCATTATCCGTATTCGCAGGGCAGCAGGCTTGCTCGAAAAGAGCCAGCTGACCGTCGCCGAGATCGCCTATCAGGTAGGCTTCAACAATCCAAAATACTTTACCAAGCTCTTCAAAGAGGAGTATCAGATGCTGCCTACCGAGTACCGTAAAAAGCAAGCCGCGGAGGCGTAGGGCGGCTCGGGAACGGTCGGAAAATCCAATTCAGGGGTAGCGTTTGTTGCGATCTTCCGGGTTGTTAATACTGGAATAGTACAATGCGTCACTCCGATACTCTTATATCCGTTTGCTAACGCTTGCTCATTACCTGCTCATCCGTTTATACCACTTGCACATTATCAAACTGGAATAAAAGGCGAAAAAATAGCCCGATTTTTCGCGCTGGTTTACAAATGATGCCCTATTTGTAAACATTTGGATCCCTTGCTGCATGGTTTTAAGAGACACATTTGTCCAACTATTCATTCGATTTGTCCCATTGTCCGGTGCGCAACCCCGGGATATCGGAAATGTCTAAATCGGATGAAGCAATAGTCACTTTTAAAACAAAACAACATGCAACAAAATTTGTACGAAACAAGGCTGGCAAAGCGGCGTTTGCGCTTTCTGGCCGGGTTGCTGCGACCTCTCCTTCTATCACTCGGGATCATGGGTACGGCCGTCGGCGCATTGGCGCAGTCGGAGGCTAAAAGAGTCATTACCGGGACAGTCGTTGCCCTGGAACAAGGTGATGCGATCCCCGGCGTGAGCGTCGTGGTGAAGGGCACGTCCAACGGTACGACCACGAATACCAATGGGGTGTTTTCGATTGAAGCGGCATCGGGCGGCACGCTCGTATTCTCCTTCATCGGGTATGAGACGCAGGAGGTGGCCATCGGAAACAAAACCAAAATCGACGTTAAACTGAAAGAAAGCATTTCCGCCCTGGACGAAGTCGTGGTAGTAGGATATGGGGAAATGAAAAAGACAGACGTTTCCAGCTCACAGGTGACCGTTTCGGGTAAGGATTTGAGCAAAACGATCAATACTTCGCTCGAACAGGGCTTGCAGGGCCGTGCGGCGAACGTACTGGTGCAGCAAAACTCCGGCCAGCCGGGTGCGGCGCCGTCGGTATTGATCCGCGGTCTGAGCTCGCTCACAGGTACCACGCAGCCACTATATGTGATTGATGGTGTGCAGATCAAGCCTGATAACATGAAGGACGACCCCAACAATCGTCCTACCGGATTTTCGAACATCCTTTCGAGCATTAACCCCGACGATATCGAGACGATCAACGTGTTGCAGGGTCCTTCGGCTACCGCAATTTACGGTGCTGTAGGTGCCAACGGGGTGGTCATGATCACCACCAAGCGCGGCAAGGCGGGAGAGGCGAAGATCACGTTCAATTCACTGGTGACCGTTCAGGCGGAACCTAAGCATATCGATGTGATGAATCTGCGGGAATATGCGCAGTTCAGAAACGAAGCTGCGGCGGTAGGCAGCACGGCGAGCGAGCCGCAGTTTGCCGATCCGTCGGTGCTGGGCAATGGTACCGACTGGCAAAGCGCGCTTTTCCGCCCGACAACCCTTCAAAAATACTCGCTGGGCCTTAGCGGTGGTACCGAAAAATCGACCTACTATTTGTCCGGAGAATATTTCAACCAGAAAGGGATTGTAGAAGGTTCGGGTTTCAAACGCTACAATAGCCGTTTGAACCTTGAAAACCAGACGCGCAGCTGGCTGAAAATCGGTGCGAATATGAGTGTGGGTATCACCGAAGAGAAAGTGAACACCAACAACGGGGGCATTATCCAGCTGGCCCTGGACCAGAACCCGAGCGTGCCGGTTACCAATCCCGATGGCAGCTGGGGCGGGCCAACTTCCACGCAGTTCCAGTTTACCAACCCGGTCATGATCTCGAAGATCTACAACGATTACAACCGCCGGACGTCGATTTTGGGAAGCCTTTTTGCGGATGTGAAACTGGCCAAAAACCTTACCTGGCACACCGAAGCGAACGGCAGCGCCGAATTTTTGAAATACTATTCATTCCACCCGTCGTATACCATCGGTGGTTATGTGGTCTCGCAGGATGCAGCCACATCGACCCGCTCGGTGAATACCAATACCTGGTGGAGTTTGCATAGCCGATTAACCTATGATTTAAAACTCGGCCGCCACGGCATTAATCTGATGGCAGGTCACGAGGCGCAGGAGAACGCGTACGAGTCGCTTACCGGTACGCGTAAGAAGTTTATTTCCAATACCATTGAAGAGCTTTCGGGCGGTGACGCATCCGTGATCTCCAACGTGAGCAATGGCAGCGGCAAGGGCGGCGGCTCGCGTGAGTCGTATTTTGCCCGGGTGAATTGCAGCTTCAACGAACGCTATTTCTTGCAGGGAACTTACCGGAGGGACGGTTCTTCTTCCTTCCGCGAAGGCCGCCGCTGGGGAAATTTCCCGGCCGTATCGGTGGCATGGCGTGTGTCGGAGGAGCCTTTTCTGAAAAATGTGAAGGAAATCAACGATTTGAAACTGCGTTTCGAGGTAGGACGCTCGGGTAACCAGGGCAGCGGAGGCAATGCGATCTATTCGACCTTGCAAACTGTGCCTACCGGATGGGGAACCGGCTTCCTGGCCTCCAATTTCGCCAACCAGTTCCTGACCTGGGAAAAGGACGACGTGATCAACGGCGGGCTCGATTTGCACATGTTCGGCAACCGCGTGGAGCTGATCGTGGATGCGTACATCAAGAACATTACCAGCCTTATTACGGTTAACTCTTATCCTTTCACCTACGGCGGTGACATCGCTTACTCGCCGGGTTACCTGAGCTGGCCTGCGGTGAATGCAGGTTCGATGAAAAACCGCGGTATCGGCTTTACGCTGAATACTGTCAATATCGATAAAGGTGGTTTTTACTGGAAAATGGGGGTTAACCTTTCGTTCGACCGTAACAAGGTGACTTCACTGCTGAACCCGATCACACCAAGCTGGAATGCCACTTCAGTAGGTTTCAAAACGGAGGTAGGACAGCCTGCCAGCATGATCACCGGCTACATCGCCGACGGCCTTTTCCAGGACGCCAACGATATTAAAAATCACGCGATCCAGACTTCGAACGGCCAGTTGACGATCAACCCGGCGACGGGCAGCTGGGCAGGGGACACCAAGTTCCGCGACCTGAACGGCGATGGTGTGATCGATGCCGAAGACCGCACGGTGATTGGTAACCCGTGGCCGAAATTTACCCTCGGTTTCAACAACAATGTGACCTATAAGAATTTCGAGCTGAATGCATTTTTGACCGGAAGCTTCAAAAACGACATTCTCAACTACCCGCGCTACCGGGCCGAAATACCCGGCAACGGCGGCGTGTTCGGCAACCAGTGGAAATCGGTGGCTAACTACGCCAAACCAAGCAGCTACAATGCAGCCGATGCAGAAACGGTGACACTCACCAACCCGGGCTATACGATCCCGCGCATCGCGCCAGGTGACCCCAACGCCAACAACCGCATGAATACCAACTTCATCGAAGACGGCACCTATGTACGCCTGAAAAACATTACGATCAGCTACAACTTCCCGAAATCAATGCTGAAAGACTTCTTCATCCGAGGCTTGCGGGCATCGGTAGGGGCGCAGAACCTTTTCACGATCACCAAGTACAAGGGTTATGACCCGGAAATCGGGATGGTGAACTACGGCGGTACTGTGATGGCCGGCATCGATACGGGCCGTTACCCGTCGGTACGCATGTATTCATTCGGTTTGCTGGCTGATTTCTAAGCCGTCAGCTCCAACATTTATTTAAAAAAGATATTCATATGCAATTCAAATACAGATTCATAGCGGCAATCGGAGCGATGATGCTCTTGCAGGGATGCGGCGAGGAATTCCTCAACCATCCGCCGCTGGACGCGATGACCTCGGGTAACTTTTACAAAACCGATGATGAGATCCTGGCAGGAACAGGGCCGCTCTACAATATCGTCTGGTTCGATTTCAACGACAAGGCCAGTATGGCATTCCAGGAAGCCCGCGCCGGTAACCTGAATTCCAACGACCGCACGGCTTATATCAAGCACGCCATTCCGTCGACTGACTTGAATACGCTTTTGCCGGGCTACAAGTCGTTTTACAAAATCATCGCGCAGGCCAACAACGCCTATAAGGCGATCAAAGAAGCCCAGGGCAGCACCGCATCAGCGGCCGTGAAAGCGCAAGGCCTGGGCGAATGCCGTTTCATGCGCGCTACGGCCTATTATTACCTGGTGAGCTCTTGGGGAGCGGTTCCCATTGTGTACGACAATGTGGCGCAGCTCAACACGCCGCCCGTTCGCAACCGGATCGAGGATGTGTGGAAACTTATTATCAATGATTACCGCTTTGCTGCCGAAAACCTGCCGGTAACGACCGTGCAGGGCCGGCTCACCAAATATTCGGCTGAGGGAATGCTCGCACGCATGTACCTCATGCGCTCTGGCCTGAACCAGAACGGTACCCGCAAACAGTCGGACCTGGATAGCGCCAAATACTATGCCGAAAGCGTGATCACGAAAAGCGGTCTCGCGCTCGCACCTACGTATGCGGAGCTGTTCGAGAGCGCCAACCACAATGCGTCGAAGAACAATCCCGAGAGCCTTTTCTCCCTGCAATGGATGCCTGTGAGCAGCCCTTGGGGTGTGAACAACTCATTCCAGGCGTATTTTGCCTATGACGCAAGCATTACCGACCAAGGCGACGGCTGGGGAGCAGCACAGGGGCTATCGGCCGACCTGGTGAAGTATTTTACTGAAAACCCGGCGGATTCGTTGCGCAGAAAGGCGATCGCGATGTTCGATACCGATGTTTATCCTAATATTAAAAAGGCGACCGGCGGGCTGAAATACAACCGTCCCGGCGCATTGTCGGCTATTAAAAAGTACATTATCGGTTCGCCGGCGGACAATGGCGGACTTGGGGGCTTCATGGCTGCAAATATCAATTCCTACATGCTGCGCCTTGCGGAAGTATACCTGATCTACGCCGACGCCGTACTCGGCAACAGCGCCACCACTTCCGATCCGAAAGCATTGGAATACTTCAATGCCGTGCGTAAACGTGCCGGTATGCCCGCTAAAACCTCGGTGACTTTCGAGGATATTTTCCGGGAAAGAAGGATCGAAACGGTGTTCGAGGGGAATTCGTGGAACGAGATTGTACGCTGGTACTATTTCAATCCTGCCAAAGCCATAGCCTATACGGCCGCACAGCATAAGGAAAGCTACACGATGACCTACATAGCGGGCTCTATCAATCCCAAAAAATACAATGTGACTTACTCGCCGGCCGAGTATTATCCGCTGACCGACGCCACGCTGTACCTGCCATTCCCTGAAAGCGAGATCGTGAATGCGCCTTCGCTGAAGAACGAGCCGGTTGCTTTTGATTTCAGCAAATTAGTTGACTAATCCAAATCCGTGATCACAATGAATTTCAAAAATATATGCAAAACAGGGCTGGGACTGCTGCTGTCGGTAGGAATGCTGCTATCGTTCCAGAGCTGTAATGACGATGATATCGACGGCGCGCCGGCTATCAGCAATGTGCGGCTGCTTGACCCTACGAAAGCCGACAGCTCGCTGACCGCCGCTGAGCCGGGTAGCCTGATCGTGATCCAGGGGCAGAACCTGGGCAGCGTGCTGAAAGTATATTTCAATGATTTTGAAGCGAGCTTCAACTCGGCACTGGGCAGCAACTCAAATATCATTATTACCATTCCTGCTAATGCGCCTACCAAAGCCGTGGACGCCGGGGTGCCCAACAAAATTAAAGTCGTGACCAAAGGGGGCGAAGCTACCTACGATTTTGTGCTGACCGCGCCGGTACCGGTCATTTCGGGCTTGTATTCCGAGTTTGTGAAGGCCAATGGGACGGTGGTGATCAACGGGGATTACTTCTATAATATCAAATCGGTGAAACTGGGCAGTACCAGCTTGCAGGTGGTGAGCTCGACTGTGAAGCAGATCACGGCCAAAATGCCCGCTACGGCGGCAGTGGACATCATTACTGTCGAAGGGGAGTTTGGTACTGCTAAAACGAGTTTCAAAATGAACGACGCCGTTACCGGAAATATGGTGAATTTTGATGTGCCTGCTACTACCTGGAATGCGGAAGTATGCTGGGGCGGTGCGCCGATCATTGCCGCAACTGATGCGCAGGCCATTTCGGGCAAGTTTTCCAGGATCAAGCAAACCAAATTGCCCGCTGCCGGCTACAACGACGGCTGGGTATTTTCGACTTGTACTTTCGATTTCAAGCTAGCGGCGGGTGACGCTGCAAGCAGACAATTCAAGTTTGAACATAATATTGCGGAGCCCTGGAAGGCAGGTAAATACGACATTACCATTACCGCCGGCGGCAGCGAGTATGTGTACGCATTCCAGCCCTGGAACTCTACTGAATATGCTTCGGCAGGTTACCAGACCAACGGATGGAAAACGGCGGTCATCGAACTTTCCGAATTCAAGAATGCTTCGGGTTCTACGATTGCCGACGTCTCCAAAATCACTGACCTGAAAGTGCTGTTCAACACGCCTGACGTGGCTATTGCCTCCTTTAACGGCAGCGTAGACAATTTCAGGATCGTGAAAAAATAGGTACTGCGCTGAAAAACGCATTATCCGCCATCGGTTGGGTGCTCGCAATGCTATTGCCGGGTTGCCCGCCGGTGGCCGGACAAATCTTTCCAATGCCGCCACTTTTTCCCTGATCAGGCTCCTGGCGGCCCTGCCGGGCAGTCGGCTGCCAGGAAATTTATCACCCGCTGATGCCGGGTATCATCTTTGAAAAGCACTCCATGTACCACTTAAAGAATCCAGTTCGCAGGTCCCCTTACCGCTTACAATACATTGCTAACAGCTCAACGCCTCAGGCTTATAGCTTAAAGCACATAGCCTACGGCTTACAGCTTATAGCTTACAGCCTTCTGCTATCGCTGCTCACCAGTTTCTATACCAATGCCCAGCATAGCAAACTGGTCAACGAGCCGGTCGATATCAGCGGCGATTTCCGGGATTTTTCCAATACCATTTTCTTCGCTGACAGCCTCGCGGCATTTGACCCTACCACGGGTGCGGGGAAGATCAAATGGAAAAGGAATGAACCGTTTTCGGCCCACAACTTCAATAACTCGATGCTGAGCTACAAGCGCTCATTCAGCAACGAGTTCCCGTCTATTGAATACGCCCAGGATCCTGTTCTGCCATTTTTTATCGAATTCACCTCCCCGCGTACAGTACGGATACGTGCCAACACGGGCGCGCAGGGGCCTGCGTCGGGCCCATCGCTCATGCTCACAGGCGAGCCCGCGAAGGACGCTTCATGGAAGTACAGTAAGGTTAGCGGCGGGCATCAGTACACGGGTGCCTATGGGTCGGTGACGATTTATGAAAACCCCTGGAAGATCCTTATCCGCGATACCCATGGCAAGATTTTGACCCAAACCCGCAGCCAGGCCGATGGCAAGGCTTCCTACACACCTACGTTGCCTTTTTCGTTTGTCCGCAGGGCGTCCGACTATTCGCGCAGTGTGGCAGCGGTGTTTTCCATTTCGCCTGACGAGAAGATATTCGGCTGCGGTGAGTCATTCACCCGTCTGGACAAAAACGGGCAGAAACTGGTGCTCTGGACGCACGATCCGAACGGCGTCGAAACACAGACCATGTACAAACCCATCCCATTTTATATGAGCTCACGCGGTTACGGTATGTTCATGCACACCACATCGCCCATCACCTGCGATTTCGGGGCTACTTACGGGGAGTCGAATGCGATGCAGATCGGGGACGAAAACCTCGATTTGTTTGTATTCCTTGGGCAGCCCAAAGACATTCTGGATGCCTACACCGACCTTACCGGCAAAGCTTCGATGCCGCCTTTGTGGTCGTTCGGGCTGTGGATGAGCCGCATTACGTATTTCTCCGAGCAGGATGGCCGGAATGTAGCCGCCAAACTTCGCCAAAACCGCATTCCATCCGACGTGATCCATTTCGATACCGGCTGGTTTGAAATCGACTGGCGTTGCGATTACCGGTTCGCACCGAGCCGATTCAAGGATCCGGAAGGGATGATCGCTGACCTGAAAAAACAGGGGTTTCGTACCTCGCTATGGCAGCTACCTTATTTTGTGCCTAAGAACGACCTTTACCCCGAGATCGTAGCGAACGGTTTAGCCGTAAAAAATGCCAACGGAACGTTGCCTTATGAGGACGCAGTACTTGATTTTTCGAACCCGAATACAGTTCAATGGTATGAGGGTAAAATAGCCGGGTTACTCAAACTCGGTGTTTCGGCCATTAAGGTCGATTTTGGAGAGGCAGCGCCGCTATCAGGCATTTACGCATCGGGACGAACCGGTTTTTATGAGCATAATCTCTATCCGCTGAGATATAACAAGATCGTTTCCGAATTGACCCGTAAAATGACCGGTGACAATATCATATGGGCACGCAGCACGTGGGCAGGTAGCCAGCGCTACCCGATCCATTGGGGAGGCGACGCTGAAACGACCAACAAAGGCATGGAAGCGCAACTGCGCGGTGGTTTGTCACTCGGACTCTCCGGTTTTACGTTCTGGAGCCACGATATCGGCGGATTTACCATGAAAACGCCGGAAGATCTTTATCGTCGCTGGTTGCCGATGGGACTGCTCGCATCGCACAGCCGTACGCACGGGCAAGCGCCCAAGGAGCCGTGGGAATATGGCGAGGATTTTCAAAACTATTTCAGAAAAGCCGTAGAGATGAAGTACAAGCTCATGCCCTACATTTATACCCAATCGAAACTCGCGTCGGAGAAAGGCTTGCCGATGGTGCGGGCATTGCTCGTCGAGTTCCCGGATGACGCCGGAGCGTGGCTGGTGGATAATGCGTACATGCTGGGCTCGGACCTACTCGTTGCACCGCTTTTTGAAAACGGCAAAACGCGCAGCGTATATCTGCCGCAAGGGAATTGGACCGACTACCAGACCGGTAAGACTTACGCAAGCGGCTGGCACGAAATCGTAGCCGGGGATTTGGATGTGGTGATTATGGTGCGAGAGGGAGCTGTGCTTCCGCATGTCGGGGTGGCACAGTCGACGGGGGATATTGACTGGTCTCGCATTACGTTGGTGCCTTACGGGGGAGGCACTACGGCCAGAGTGCAGCTTTTTTTGCCCGGGCAGGAGCGGGTAAAGGAGCTTGTTCTCACCAAAAAGGGTAGCAAGTATATGATCAACAGCGATCCGTTCGAAGGGAAAGTTAAATGGGAAATCCGCTGAAAAGTATAAGACTTGCATAGAAATCTATAAGCCGGCCGGCCCTGTACCTGCCAACTTTGCATCCATCAATTAAACAAACCAAAATGATGACAAAGACAGTTTTGATTACAGGCGCTTCTTCGGGATTTGGAAAGGATGCCGTACGGTTATTTCATAAAAACGGATGGAATGTAATCGCTTCGATGCGTTCGCCGGAAAAAGAAACGGAACTGCGCGCGCTTGACCGTGTGGCGCTGGTGCGCCTCGACGTGACAGACGTCGAAAGTATACAAAAGGCAGTCGAAGAAGGTATTTCGCGCTTCGGCAGCATCGATGCCCTGGTGAATAATGCAGGATTTGGCTCGCTGGGCGTGCTGGAAGCGGCTCCGGCGGAGGTGGTACGGCAGCAATTCGATGTGAATGTGTTTGGTGTGATCGAGGTGATCAAAGCGGTGTTGCCGTATATGCGTAGCAACAGGAGCGGGGTGATCATCAATGTGGCCTCGATGGGCGGCCGCATCGCTTTTCCGTTCTCTACATTATATCATGCTACCAAATATGCGGTGGAGGGACTGTCTGAGTCGCTGCAATACGAACTCGAACCGCTGGGCATTCAGGTGAAAATCGTGGAGCCGGGCGGTTATAAAACCGATTTTGCAGGTCGGTCGCTGGCAACTTTTGGTGCGGGCGATTTGTTGGACTATATGCCTGCCTACGACGCTTTTGCCGGACAGGTGGATAACTGGCCGATGTCCGAACGCGTATGGGAAGTGGCCGAGGCTATTTTCGAAGCGGCCAGCGACGGTTCGCAGCAGTTGCGTTACCCGGTTGGCGCCGACGCGGTGCAGCTGCTCCAGGCCCGGAAAGAAATGGACGACCTTGCGATCAAAAACCTGATTGCCAGCCATATTTAGCATTAAATACTCAGCTGTTTTCAGTTATGACCACCCCGTATCTTGATATCGAAACCATCAGCGGCTTGCACGATTACGTTGGCGCTCCCAGGCCCAGGCACCCGTTGATCAGCCTGATCGATAACACCCGGTTTTACGCGCAATGCCCGCGCGCGCTGACGGCCTTCCGGTTTGGATTCTATACCATCTCCTGCAAGCGCATCCATGGTGTTCTGAAGTATGGGAAAGGGCATTACGATTTCAGCGAGGGCTCTCTGATGTTCACCGCGCCCTGGCAGGTCATAACGGGCAGCATTGAGGAAACGGGCGTCGAGGAGGGTTGGGCGCTTTTTATCCACCCCGATTTGCTCAATGCCACCGAACTTGGAAAAAAGATACACCAATACTCGTTTTTTAACTACGATGTTAATGAAGCATTGCACATTTCCGAGGACGAAAAGCAGCTGATCCGCGACTGCGTGGACAAGATCGAGCGGGAATATTCCCAGAATATCGACAAGCACACGCTGCGGCTCATTACCGGCAATATTGAGCTGCTTCTCAATTACTGCGACCGGTTCTACGACCGCCAGTTTTACACCCGTGCAAAGGTGAGCAACGACCTCGTGCAGCATTTTGAACGACTGTTGAACGACTATTTTGCCAGGGACACCTTGATCGAGACGGGCCTGCCCAGTGTTAAGTACTTTGCCTCCGAATTGAACCTTTCGCCCAACTATCTGTCCGATCTGCTCAACCGCTTTACGGGCAAAACTACCCAGGAGCATATTCATTTGCGGATGATCGACAAAGCAAAATCGCTTTTGTGGGGGACCGAACAGTCGATCAGCGAAATAGCCTATGACCTCGGTTTTGAGCATCCTTCCCATTTTACCAAAATCTTTAAAACCAAAACGGGCAAATCGCCCAGCGCATTCAGGAACCTGAACTGACCAATGGCTTGAAATGCTGCAAATCCGGCGGAAAATGAAGTCCGGATAAAAAATAGAGCTTCGACAATGGCCGGGAACCGGCAGACATGGCTAACTTTAGAGGGTTGTGATACCTTTAATCGAAAGCCGATGACAATCAAAACAAAACGCATTCACGAACCCGCTGCGGACACCGATGGCTACCGTATACTGGTAGATCGCCTGTGGCCGCGCGGCCTCACAAAGGAAGCGGCCGGTATTGACCGCTGGATGAAGGAAGTAGCGCCGTCCAACGAGCTGCGAACGTGGTTTCACGCGCATATGGACGAATGGGACGAGTTCAGTGCCCGTTACAGGGCAGAACTGAAAGATTCCGATGCGCTAACTGCATTGCGCGAGACCGTTGCAGATCATAAAGTAGTTACCCTGCTTTTTGCCGCGAAAACAGAAGACCGCAATCAGGCGCTGGTCTTGAAAGAACTGTTGGAAAAAGCCTGATTCATTCAACTCAACGTCCCGATATTACCCTATACCACGCTGCGTTCAGATGAAAATTTTATAGGAATTATTTGGTAAAAAATAGGTATAATCAAAGTAAATTGATTATATTTAAGTAAATCAAAAATCCTCAGACCATGATGCCATTCATTAAAGTTACCGGCGAATTCGACGAAAGCCTGAACGTAAGTGTGGAGAAGATCCTGTACTATATGGGATATAGCCATGGATCCACGATCTGGCTGGCTACCAGTATTTCCCTTCGTGTGAAGGAATGCGAAGAGGATATTAAAAGGCTCATCGAAGAAGCATATATGCAGGAGGCATAAGCCGGAAAGCTGCGTCACTGTATGCAGCATCAACCTGTACCAAACAGTGATCGATCGCTGGCGGGAAAGCATAGCCCGTCGGCGATTTTTTTTGCGCCAATCGCAGCGACAGATCAATTGGGAAGGGTATTTAATAGGATTATTTCAATAAGTTAAAATGCCAATATGAAGAATTTTGCGCAAATAGAGAGGGAATTTTTAAATTTGTAAACTATTGATAGACAATAATAGTTAGTATCGGTAATATAAAATATTATTCTGATGATGTAATGTGACTGATTGATATTGTTTAGTACTTTACCATTATTTAGGGTCGTATTAATAAATGACTAAGAGCCTCCTGAAATATTGCCTTGAAGGCATCCAGTAAAATTCAATACCATGAAACAAGCAAAAAAGAGTAAAAGCAAAAATGCGCCGGTAGGTTTCCGGGCATTCCTGGGTCAGTTTTTCACAGACCGCGCACCACTAAAAGAAGAAGGTTATTCGGAAAACCGGTACTCGGTCATATATACTTTAAATGAGCAGTACCAGCACATTGGCTGCCCGACACAAGAAGAAGCACAGTTGGTGCAAAGCCTGATGCTGACGGATGAAAACCGTGTTCCTGTGGGGATTTACGACTCACGCACCGATTCGTTTGAATGGGAGATCGTAGGGGAGTACCTCGCAGCCCGGGGTTCAGATAAGCATCAACGTGAACGCGAAGAGGCTATCCTGACCATTGCGCGTGCATTGCGCCGCCGTGACGCGAGCTGGCATCCGGAATATCTGCAGCGTCCAAGCTTTTTTGCCTGAGCGCGGAAGTATTTTTGTTATCGTATCAAAAGCAACTAGGCCGTCTCCTGAGGAGTACGGCCTAGTTGCTTTTTAATGTCGTAGTCTATTACCAGGTAAGGATAACAGAAACATTAGGAAGAATAGAATCAAGCCACAAAAGAAGCTGAGTAAGAGAAAGTCCAATTCCTACCATGATATTGATGAGGTTAGTGTTTTTGTTGCCTACTCGTTTCTAGTGGTTTTCGGCTGTCCCACACCTTGCAAGATGTTGTAATATTAATGCTACACATTATTAAAAGCAAATTCGATAACTCGATGTTTTACTAGGGCCAGATTTGAATCTTGTGATTTGCATGTGTCGGTTGGTGACGCAATTATAAATAGAGTTCTACAAGAATAGTATTTTTTAATTGAGTGATTTATAGCTAATTAAATTAAATGAACTTTGACGGATACTTTTTATTGGAAATAACCTGATTCGAAATTGGTGTCGCATTTGTGTAGAATAAATTTAGTTATCCTGAATTAAATTTGACCGCCTTTCGGGAATTATGCCACAATGACTGAGAAATAGAGCAGGGCTTTTTTGAGGGATGGTCGGCAAATTTGCAACGTCTGAATGCTTGACTTAACTTTCAGGAAAATTCCAATCGCTTGAAACTGATGAAAAGATTTCTGCTTCTGCTTGCGCTTACAATCATCTTTGCGGCTTCCAAACCGCGCAAAATCACCTGGGTGGCTATTGGCGATTCGATTACTTATCTGAATGACCACCAGAACGAAACCGGGAATCGCGTCACAAAGGGCTACTTGACGTTGATTTCAGAGAAATTTCCACAGGTTACTTATGTCAACCAGGGTCACAACGGGTGGACATCTGTGAACATTGCGGACAAAATCGAGTCACTGGGACTTGTCGAGGCAGACGTTTACACGGTTTTTCTGGGAACGAACGATTGGTGGCAGGGGAAGCCGCTCGGCACGATCGCAGATTACGAGCAGGGGAAGGGGAGCGGAACGGTTTATGGTGCGTTCAGGGTCATTACCGATAAATTGAAGCACCTTAATAAGAAGGCAAAGATTATCCTGATCACGCCCATGCAACGGGGAGATTTCGTGTATATTAACAGCTATAAAAACAATGCGTTCGGATCGTACAAACCTAAGAATGGTCAGACTTTGGAGCAGTTTGCGAATGCGGTTGTGGAAATAGGGAAGAAGGAAAAGGTACCCGTTGTGGATCTGTATCATAACAGCGGCATCAATCTGGACAACATGGTCCGTTTCAAGCGCCTGAAAGACCCGCAAAGCGGCGCCTATAAAGATTTCAAGTACCCTGATTATATCGATGTGCCATTCAATCCGGAAACGGACGAGTATCCCTATCCTGAGCAATCCATCGATATGACCTACGACGGCCTGCACCCGTCCGATAAAGGGTATGAGGTGATTGCTGAAATGCTGATCAAGAAGTGGAAAGGGTTGAAATAATGCCCTTGGGTTATTCTGATTTTGGCTGGGTAATATGGGATTTGAGGTCAGCCAATAAGTTATACAGCGAGGTGTTGATGCCGTCATTATCCGCTTTTGCTATTTGAAGCGCTGTTTCGGCCTCTTTACGTTTTTTGCGGTTGCTTTCCGTTTTGACGATCTGCTCTTTGGCGATGATATTGTCGTTCTCTTTGGCGGTCAATCTGACCGGGCTGTGTTCGGCAGATACTCCATCCAGCGTAGTAATGCGTGCGTCGTACTGGCTGTCTTTGTATTGAACGCCGAGGTCAAACCGTATGTACTGATAATCGGAGTGGATTACTGGTATGTAGCTGGTAATGAGTATGATGCCTGCCTGAGTGTCGTCGCTGGTAATGGCATTCTCCGCATTGCCGAATCGCCTTTCCACCCAGTCCCTGATTTTTTGATGAAGTTGGGCCTTGCTGTATTGAGGCAGTCCCGAATCGGTGTAGCTGATGTTGTTTTTGGAATCGAGCGGCAACCGGCCGTCCTGTGCGAAAGTGTGGGTGGCTGCAAGGAGCATCGCGAAAAGAAGCAGGTGTTTCAAGACAAAATGTTGGATTGGTGAATGGGCAAATATAACGGAAAACATTTTCGCGGTCCGTTCAGCGACTTCCTATTTGGACCGGTTTTTTAAAATGCAATGATTTGGTTACTTTTAACTACACTAAACTCAATAGGTTATGGCTAGTTTTAAAAACGTTTCGTTTGCAATTGCGCTGCTTATTTGCGCTTCGTTCACTGTGTTGCACCACGGTTGGGCCGATTATGACCAGACCAAGCCGACAGATTTTAAAGCCAAAATCGAGGACCTTACCTACGAAAACCCGCACGTGCTCGCCAAAGTCATGTATAATAAAGAGCTTACCACCGTGTATCTCGCGCCGGTGACCCGAATGGAGTCGCGCGGGTTGAATGCGGATATGATTAAAAAGGGTACGACAATTCGGTTTGTGGCCTATCCGCATAAAACCGAAAAAAACGAAATGCGCGCTGAACGCATTTTTGTGGGTAAGGACAAGTACGAGCTTCGTTAGGCGTGCCGTCGTATCATCAATGGCTCGAATGGCTGGAAAAATCGGCGTGGGCCGTAGGCATTCGCCAATCGCTATGGCTGTATCCGGCCCTTGAAATAGTTCATATTTTGGGTATTGTACTCCTGGTAGGCGCAGCGTTCCTTTTTGATCTGCGCCTGCTGGGTTTTTCGCGTAATATGCCTGTTACTGCACTTTCAAAGCACTTGCTTCCCTGGTCGCAGCGCGGATTGGTTTTAATTATTCCCTCGGGAATTTTGTTGTTCCTGACCAATGCACAAGCGCTGGGAGTCGATCCGGTTTTCTGGACAAAAGTCGGTTTGATCGCAGTTGCCGCGCTGAATGTGTTTGTATTTCACCGGGTTATCTACAAGCCGTTCAAGCGCCATGGTGCACATGGAGAGCTTCCGTATGCGGCACGGGTTTGCGGAGGTGTTTCGATTATCGTATGGGTGGCGGTGGTGGCTTGCGGGAGGTTGCTGGCATATTGAGTAAATCCGTTCAATTTTATATATTTGGTTAGGCAAATTGACCCAGTTATGCATACGATAATCGAAGGTATTTACGAAAACGGAAAAGTGACTTTAGATCACAAACCGGACGTAGCCGTAAAACCGAAAGTGAAGGTTATTTTCGAAGAAGCTGACGCTGCTGTGGCGGCGCCGGTTAAGCGTCCATTCGGTATAGGAAAAGGAACAATTGAACTGGCGCCGGATTTTGACGAACCGTTAGATGATTTGAAAGAATATATGTAGATGAAATTTTTGCTGGACACACACACTTTACTCTGGTTCATTGAGGGGCATACCCAGATGTCGTTCAAGGCCAGGGAAATCATTGAAAACCCCAGAAACAAAGTTGTGGTGAGCTCCGCGAGTTTATTTGAGATTGCTATTAAACTAAAAATTGGCAAACTCGCGTTGCGAAAATCCTTGTCAGGCTTTCTGGAAGATGTCGAAAACGCCCAGATTGAAATTGTCCCTATTTTAAATTCTCATTTGGCCGCATATCAATTACTTCCGGACCTTCCGGATCATCGCGACCCCTTCGACCGTTTAATCCTTGCCACCAGCATTAGTGAAGGTGCCGAGCTAATCAGCAAAGACCCCAAATTCAAAAGCTACCGTGACTTCGTGTCTATCATTTGGTGACTGAAAATTGTGTCTCACCGGGAACGACACACCTTGCCGCTGCTGTTACCATAATGCAACACCAATTTTCATTCTTCCTATGGCCTTCGGCGATTTTTATCGTACCTTTGCGCCTTAATTGGACATCATGATTTACTTCTTCACTGGCGGGGACGAAACCGTCTTTGCACTACAAACCGAGCGAACGCTCACTGCCTCCGATTCCTCTAAATTAAGCTGGCTGTTCGGCGGCGCAGAACTCCGCAAGGAGACCGTTCTCACAGATTTTTTCGTCGGGCCGCGCGCTGCTATGATCACGCCGTGGAGTACCAATGCCGTCGAAATCACCCAGAATATGGGCCTGGAAGGCATTGTACGCATCGAGGAATTCAAGAAAGTAAGCGCCGATTTCACGGATTTCGATCCGATGCTTTCGCAGAAATACAGCGAATTGAACCAGGATATTTACACGATCAATATCAAACCTGAGCCCATTCAGGAAATCGACGATATTGATGCCTATAACAAACAAGAGGGGTTGGCATTGAGCGATGAGGAGGTTGATTACCTCAACGGTCTCGCCGAGAAGCTGGGTCGCAAATTGACTGACTCCGAGGTGTTTGGTTTCTCGCAAGTGAACTCCGAGCACTGCCGCCACAAGATATTCAATGGCGTATTCGTGATCGACGGTCAGGAACAGCCGGTATCGCTCTTCAAACTGATTCGCAAGACTTCCGAAACGAACCCGAACTCGATCGTTTCGGCCTATAAAGACAACGTAGCGTTCCTGAAAGGTCCTGTGGTGCAGCAGTTTGCACCGAAACGTCCGGATGTGCCCGAGTACTACGAAATCAAGGACTTTGAGTCCGTACTCTCATTGAAAGCGGAAACACACAACTTCCCGACCACGGTGGAGCCATTCAATGGTGCTGCAACAGGCTCAGGTGGCGAAATCCGCGACCGCCTCGCAGGCGGCCAGGGCGCGATCCCGCTCGCGGGTACGGCTGTGTACATGACCGCGCTTTCACGATTGGAAGAAAACAGGCCGTGGGAAAAAGGCGTTGAAGAGCGTCAATGGCTGTATCAGACGCCGATGGATATTTTGATCAAGGCATCCAATGGCGCTACTGATTTTGGCAACAAATTCGGTCAGCCGCTGATCGTCGGTTCTGTGTTGACATTCGAACACGAAGAAGACGGCCGCAAGCTGGGTTACGACAAAGTAATCATGCAGGCCGGTGGTATTGGTTATGGAAAAGCCGATCAGGCCAAAAAACATACGCCTGCCACCGGCGACAAGGTGGTGGTAATGGGTGGTGAAAACTACCGGATCGGGATGGGCGGCGCAGCTGTCTCGTCTGCGGATACCGGCGCGTTTGGTTCAGGTATTGAATTGAATGCAATCCAGCGTTCCAATCCTGAAATGCAGAAACGCGTAGCCAATGCCGTGCGCGGAATGGTAGAAAGCGGCAACAATACCATTGTTTCCATCCACGACCACGGTGCGGGCGGACATTTGAACTGCTTGTCCGAGCTGGTGGAAGAAACAGGCGGTAAGATCGACCTCGACAAGCTGCCGGTAGGCGACCCTACACTTTCTGCCAAAGAAATCATTGGTAACGAATCCCAGGAAAGAATGGGGCTCGTGATCAGCCAGGACGATATCGATTTCCTCCAGCGCATCGCTGACCGCGAACGCGCGCCGATGTACACGGTAGGAGAGGTGACGGGCGATCACCGTTTCACATTCGAATCGTCAACCACCGGTGCCAAGCCGATGGACCTGGCGATGGATGAGATGTTCGGTAGCTCACCGAAAACTTACATGCGCGACAAAACCGTGGAGCGTACTTACGAAGCAGTTCAGTATGACACTGCTAAATTGCACGAGTACCTTGAACAAATGCTGCAACTAGAAGCCGTTGCCTCGAAAGACTGGTTGACCAACAAGGTTGACCGTTGCGTAGGCGGCCATGTGGCGAAGCAGCAGACTGCGGGACCGCTGCAATTGCCTTTGAACAATGTCGGCGTAATGGCCCTTGACTTCCAGGGTAAGGATGGTATCGCAACTTCGATCGGTCACGCGCCGCTTTCAGCATTGATCGATCCGGCAGCAGGCAGCCGCAATGCGGTAGCGGAAGCGCTGTCCAATATCGTTTGGGCGCCATTGAAAGACGGGCTGGCGACGGTTTCTCTCTCGGCCAACTGGATGTGGGCTTGTAAAAACGAAGGCGAGGATGCGCGTTTGTACAAAGCAGTACAGGCTTGCTCCGACTTCGCGATCAGCCTCGGTATCAATATCCCGACAGGAAAAGACTCTCTGTCGATGAAACAGAAATACAAAGACGGTGATGTAATCGCGCCGGGTACTGTCATCATCTCGGCAGGCGGGCATTGCGACGACATTACAGCCGTTGTAGAGCCGGTACTGCGCAAATCGGGCGGTTCTATTTACTATATCAACCTCTCGGGCGACAAATTCAAACTTGGTGGCTCGTCGTTTGCCCAGATACTGAACAAGATCGGTTCTGAAACACCGGACATTCAGGACGCGGCGCAATTCAAAGCGACATTCAATGCAATCCAGCAGTTGATCAAAGCCGGTAAAATCCAGGCTGGTCACGATATAGGCAGCGGCGGTCTGATCACCACTCTGCTCGAAATGTGCTTCGCCGACCGCGATCTGGGTGCTTCCATTGACTTGTCGGTGCTTGGCGATCAGGATATTATCGAGAAACTGTTCTCGGAAAATATCGGTATCGTATTCCAGGCTGACGAATCGGCAGAAGCTGCACTTGCGGAAAACGGCATTGCATTTCACAAAATCGGAACCGTGAACCTGGCTTCTACACTGACAGTGAAAGACGCCATAGGCAAATGGGACTTCGATATCGACCATCTACGCGATGTTTGGTTCAAAACTTCTTATCTGTTAGATCAGAAACAAACCGGTAACGGCCTGGCGAAAGAGCGTTTTGACAACTATAAGCACCACGTGCTGCGCTACAAATTCCCGGCTCAGTTCGACGGCAAAAAGCCTGTAATCGACCCTTCGAAGCCGCGTCCGAAAGCGGCAGTACTACGTGAAAAAGGAAGCAATTCCGAACGCGAGCTTGCCAATGCCATGTACCTGGCTGGTTTCGACGTGAAAGATGTTCACATGACTGACCTCATTTCGGGCCGTGAGACTTTGGAAGATATCCAGTTTATTGGTGCCGTGGGCGGTTTCTCTAACTCTGACGTTCTTGGATCGGCAAAAGGTTGGGCAGGCGCATTCCTGTATAATGAGAAAGCCAAAATCGCGCTTGAAAATTTCTTCAAACGGGAGGACACGCTTTCAGTCGGAATCTGTAACGGTTGCCAGCTCTTTATTGAACTTGGTCTGATCAATCCGGATCACCAAGAGAAGCCGAAAATGCTGCACAATGCGAGTCATAAGCACGAGAGTATTTTTACTTCGATGACCGTTCAGCCCAATAACTCGGTAATGCTTTCGTCGCTCGCGGGTAGCACGCTGGGCGTGTGGGTATCGCACGGGGAAGGCCGCTTCCAGTTACCCTTGGCTGAAAGTGAGTATAATATCGTTTCTAAATATGGATACGAGACCTATCCTGCCAACCCGAACGGCTCGGATTACAATACAGCCATTTTGTGCGACAATACCGGCCGTCATTTGGTAACCATGCCGCATATCGAGCGCTCGCTGTTCCAGTGGCACTGGGCACATTATCCGGAAGGCCGCAAAGATGAAGTTTCGCCATGGATGGAAGCATTCGTGAATGCACGGAAGTGGATTGAAGAGCGGAATAAGTAATATTTTAGGAGGGAGAGGGAAAAGGGAGGAGGGAGGAAGGCGCTTCTCAAATAGAGGCCCGTCGCGAGCGATCGTGACGGGCCTCTTTGTTTAGTTGCGCACACGCGCCAACTTTTTGATGGTGTAGCTTTCATTCACCTTCAACCTGCAAAACAATAGTCCATCCGGGTTGTCAGGCAGCTCTTTCACAGCATACTGCCATCTGCCTTTCGCGTGCGGATTATCCGCCACAGTCTTTACAACAGTTCCCTGGTGGTTAATTATTTCTAGTTTGACATAACTATTATCGTCCGGCACATCAAATGCTACGGTGAAGCTTTGCGTGAATGGGTTGGGGTAGGCGTTCAATTCGAAGCCGGGTTGTTCGGTTGATGCCTCGGTAAGATCCGCTCCTTTTCGTTGGTTTAAGTATTATCCAATATTTATCGAAGCAGAAACGTGCCAGTTCCCGATTGCATCTTTCATGTAACATTTCATACCAAACCAACTTTGATCGGTGGTATACGCGCTGGACGTTCCGCCAGCGACACCCTGGTTGTTGATGTGGGTGGAATTCCAATGATACTGAACGCCTCCGGAAGGAGCGGTAAGCGTTCGCCAATCGTTATTCTTGGAATACATAAGTAGCGGGACGTAACTGGCGGCAACGGGATTGCTGAGAGCACCAATGGTCGCAGCCCATTTGCCAGCGAGCCAAGTAAGGCCTTTAATTTGTCCCGTGCCTTCATAAAAATGGGTGCTGTCTTTACGATATTCGTCGCCACCATCGCTTACAGTTGTAGCTCCCGCACTTCCACTCACATAGTCTGTTTCTGCGCCTGGAAGAACCGTGGAGCCAGTTGGCGTATTGCCTTGTCCTGTTCTAATCGTCGCGTTAATGGGTCCAAACTTACTGATAGTTGCTTTGCAAATGTACCACGTGAGGTTAGGCGCCGCAAAATCAGATCGGGATTTGGCAATCACCGCTTGCAGTTTTGCCTGATAGTCGGCGGCACTGCTTGCTTTGTAAACCGGGTCTACATTTGCGTCTGCATCAGCTTCGCCTTGGTGCCAGAGTACAGCGCGGACACCATACAGCGATCCGTAGTAATTCAAAGCGGTTTTCAGCGCCGTGTATGGCTGGCCGTAATAGTCTTTTGGAATCACGGAGCCTCCATTGTGACCCAAACAAACTTGTGCTCCTGTGTAGGGATGTTTTGCTTCGACGCCATCGGCGCCCTGCTTCCATTCGGTTACACTTGATCCTCCCGTAGCCGCGTTGAAGAATGCCACCGGCATTCCTCCATTAGCGTCGGAAATTAGCTTGCCGAGAACTCCGTAAGCCCATATACTATTTCCTGTCGGCCCCAAAGGGCCATGCCGCTTCGCATCATCAGCAGTGTTCAGCGGAAACATGTTGGTGAACGATTCGGGTAGTTTTTTAGTACAAGTTTTGTCTTCGGACGCTCCTACGACCCATTCAGGTATACCCGAGCCGGCAGGTAGCTTATATTGCTCATCTTTAACACCTTGGGCGTTGGATTGTCCGGCGATGATAAATACGTCGCCCACACCAAATTTGTTAGCGGTATAGACAACGCCGTTCACGAGGATTTCACACAAGTACCAGCCCTTACTTAATACTGGCAGCGCATAAAACATGCCGTTGGGTGCGAGGCTAAGATTGGTTGCCGGGCCGGGTACCCCCGGAACACCGGTCGCGCTTACGGGACGGAACCTGTAACTGACTGTAACAGTAAGGTCGCCGTAAATAAGTTGACCTGCGACAGTTACAGTTGCGGTGTTAAGGGTGTTACGTTGGATTACACTGTTATTGACCGGATAAGATAACGATACTATTTGCGCATCGCAAATATGGGAGATGAAGCAGGTGAATACGCATATCCACATGAAAAGTGTTTTCATTTCTATGTTGGTTGATGAATGTTATTTTTCAAATTCTGTCTTTCTGACGAATTCGGCAATATCTATCAATGGAATCTTAGCACCATAATGCTTGTTAATCGCCTTGATAACCTCATTGGTAATAATAGCCTGTCCGAACGGCGTCGGATAGATGCCGTCCGACGAAAAAAAGTTACCGTAAGCGGTTCCATCCACTTCAATACCGTCATCTGTTCTGTATCCTCCCTGGTGAATGCGCTGGTAGAGGTCGAAGAGATCTACCACGGCGAGGTCTTTTTCCGCCGCGTATTCCCTAATTTTGCCGTTGTATGGGCGGGGATCGGAACTGAAAGTTTCCCCTTCGTCTATCACTTCTACATCTTGGAAATTGACCCGAAATTCCCCGCCACGACTGAAATTTTCGAAAAGGTGATGCAATTTGGCGGACGGGATTATGGAGCTGGGTCGTGAGACATCCAAAAGCTGATCTGCATTGCCATTGCGATTAAAACTAATATAAATACCCCATCCTCTGTTTGCCAGCTCCTGGCTCGAATACCAGTTCATGTAAGGTAGATCCTGGTAGCGGGGAACTGTAAATATCACGCCTTTTTGACCTTTGTTTAATACGCCGTTGAGGGCATAGTCGGTGATTTTTCCCGAAAGTTGAATGGAGCCATTAAAAGCTATATCATACATCCCTATTTGCCCTGTCAATCTAATTCCAGTCATCCAACGATCGAAAAACTCATCTAGAATGACAAAATTGTAAGGCACATCTTCCCTGATTTTCTGAAATGCCTGGGATGGATATCTGGGTAGGTACCTTTTGAACCATGGGATCATGGTCTTATTCAATTCGCAGTTCTCACATGCGTCGGCATGTATCAGCCATTCTGCTCTCCCATCAGGCATTGCGTAATTAGAAATCTTCCCGAGATATTCCGGCATGGTCGGCGGATCTCCCGGCAAAGCCGAAATGGTATTGTTCACCACCCGGTCCCATTGCGGATACCCGCTTTCCGTATTACGATATACGTAATAGCCAGTGCCATTATAATTTTCCTTGTCAAAAAGCGGCATCTCGAAATTCTTGATACCCATTTGATGGGCCAGCAAGTTGGTGTAATTGGTCTGCTGACTTTCCCGGGTAATTCCGCCATTCATTACACCGGCCGTCAGCCCTCCTCCGAATGCGACCATTTCCATCTCTTGCCCCGGTTTCAGGATGCGCCCCAAATCGGCCAGCTGGGTCGGGGTAGACAGCCATTCCTCTATCTTGAGTTTCGGCTGCCGCTCGATGATGTCATGGATCATTTCCGGGTGCTGTCCCATCGGGTGAATACGCATAAAAGGGCTATTCGTTCTGGCCGAATCTTCGGCCGTTGCGACCTCAAATGGTTTGCCTGGAACGGGATCAGGCCAGCCATTGCCAGGCTGATTGCATCCGATAAGAGCGAGCAAGAATAACATCTTCTTCATAGCTTGTTTTGTTTAAAATGAAACATGCGAACAAATGGGCTGAAACAGGTTCAGAGATCCGCGTGCGGTAACGCCTGGCCGCTGCAAAAGCAGATCGGCACCACCTGTTTTAGAGGTTGACGTCTCAGAAGAAGTGTTGAGTCCTGACTGGTAGAATTATTAGCTCGTCAAGTATGCTGCAATAGAAGGTAATTTGATCGCAAAGGCAAGCAAATGTAGTAGAAGAATGTCCGAACGGTCGACCGATGATCAAACGGTTACATTTGCATTCCAAACCTCCGCCAGGGTGCCCCTGAAAAGTGCGTTCAATGCATTGGTGTCGGGCATTATCATCCTTGGCAATTGTTTTACATATTCTTTGTAAGACGCGAGTCTTTCGGTCAGGAAATCGTGCAGCAACGGGATACGCGGCTCCTCGCTGAGCTCTTCGCCGCCGGATTTGCGGACGAGCAGGGCGTCGATTTCGCGCCGCACGGCAGTGTCTTTTACCTGGCTGTCGAGTAGTTTGGCAAACTCGGTCGGTGCCATCGTGTCCGTTGTGCGTATCCAGTCGCATGCGAGGATGGGCCGCAGTACATCTTCTTATCGTCGATTTGCAAATACCACTCCGGCCGGTGCACATACATATACCGCACATCCCAATCGCTATTCGCCGAAGCAAACCCCCAAGCCCGGCTCCCGCTCTCGACGACGTAGAGGATTTGAATGTTGTGTTGGGCTTCTAGGCGGGATAGTTGTTGGTGATTTCGGTGGTCATTTTATCCAGGCTTCAAAGTTATGGAAGCCAATATACTGGCTTTTGCGGTTACTCCTCATTTGCTCCATTAGTTGCACTCTCGTATGTTCGCTCATTTGCACCTTTATTTACTCTATCATATACTCTATCAAAACGGCTGACCTCGTCCGAGTCGAAACTTATTCAACGGTTTTACTTCCGTCCGAATTATTTCTAATTAGCGTCGTAACCTCCTTTAATCATGACAGCCGAATTCCTCAATGCGCAGCTCGCGCAATGTTATCAGACTTACACGCAATCCATTTATGCCCGGGAATGGGAAGACAATGTTTCCGCGCCCCTGCTCATGCATGTGTATGACGAATACGTGACGATGGCCCGAAAGATTCTTTTCGTTGGCCAGGAGACGCATAGCTGGGGGCAGATGAATTTGAAGCCGACGGTGGAAGAGTTGATGACAACCTACCGGCAGTTCAACCTCGGCAAGTCTGCCGACTACCGTGATGGCAAGCCTTTACGCTATTTGCGGAGCCCATTCTGGAATTTCAACCGATCTGTATTCTATAATTGCAATTGCGATAACCCCTTAGTGACCCGTAATACAAACGGTTTCCTTTGGACAAACATTTCCAAGTTTGACTGCAACAGCACAACGCCTTCATATGATTTGCAAGAGCGAAACAAGGAAGGATTCGAATTGCTGAAAAGCGAGATCGCCATTTTAAAGCCCGATATCGTCGTGTTCCTTACCGGCTCGAAATATGACGGGCGCATTAATGCAGTGTTCAATCCAATGCGGGAAACTATACTACCTGACGGGTATTTGTATCAGCTTTCCACGGGCGACGGGTCTTTGCCGAGGCTTACTTTTCAGACTAAGCATCCCAGGACGTTGTTGGGATCGGGTAGGGGTGGGGTGCCAAATCGGTATCGTGAAGTTTTAGAGAAAGTTGTGGAAGCGGTACTAAATTGTTAATTGAAGCTATAAACATGGATTACTATTCGAATGGACGCCTTCGCAATTCCGCTTCCTGCAAGAGCGCGGTCACGATCGCATTGACCTGCGCCTCTGGAACCTGTTGGTTTTCCAACGCCATGCTGCCTACTACTGATTTGGTGATCAGCGAGGTAACATAGGTTTTCTGCCGTAGTTTGGCGTATTGTTCGAATAGTTTCATAGTTCAAATATATTCAAATTTGTACAAGTAAGACAGCCCAATGGTACAAATACATACGTTGAAAACAGTCACCTGCTTTGACCATCCACTAACTTAAGTACGATACTTCACAAATCCACTAGCTGTTTTTCGACTTCGGAGCTTTTGGCAATCCGTATCGTTTTTCATGCCTTTCAATCTCATTTGCTACTATTTTCCAGTGATTTCGTACCTGCCTATTAATGGATTTTATATGGGTCTCTCCCATCACGTGACCAGCATTTTTTACGTACGATATGTAATTTCCCCAAAATACTCTTCCATCAATTTTCTTTCTCTTAGCACCTAAATGAGTCTTTTTTCTAAATATTCCTGCCCTAAATATCCAGTCATCCTTTTTGACGTTTGAAAGCTTATTCTTTTCTAGCTGCACTTTTGCATAGAATGCTCTGCGACGAATCGCTCGTTTGAGACCCCGATAATATTTCGAGATACTGCTATTTCTAATTCTAATGCGATTGCCATCAAACTCAAAACCAAGATAGCCAACGGATTGTCCTACGGTTTGCCCCTTCGAATTTGTAGCGTTTATAGTCCAACTGTCGGTCGGTGAACTACGGGTAAGACTAGCTATGATAGTCTTGTTATCCTGTATTTTTAAGCTTAACTGCCTTTCAATAATATCTTTGACTGTTTTTATAACGTTCTCAACTTGATCTGTTGGACAAATGAGTAAAATATCGTCAGAATAGCGACGATATAGACCTTCCAAGGGAGAGGTAATTTTAAGGATTTCGATGTCCGATTGCAGAAAATATAAATTGGATAAGACTGCGCTTATTGGAGTTCCCTGAGGAATACCTTTCTCGCCATTGTTTGATCCACCATATTTTCGTAGTAATTTGTTCGAGTATACTATTGATCTAAATTGTTGGAAAGAGTCAAATAGAGACGCCCTTTTTGACTTGTTGACTAAATTCAAGCTTCGCTTATCAAAATCAGGTAATAACGGGATGAGTTCTTCTAAATCTATGTAATATGGCCTAGTAATCGCTTTAAAAACCTGGTAATCTTCTTTCGAAAGTAGAACCTGTTCGAACAACCGACCCCAAGCTGATTTTAGGACAGAATGATTAAGATTATCAAAGAAACTCGCTATATCAAGACACACCACAGAGATATGATGTTCCTTGTGATTCGAAATAAACTCGAAAACCTCTCTCGCGAAATCGATTGTGCATTTATTGCGACGAGCGTTGGACTGAATTGCACGATAGCCGATCACTGAGTTGCTGAGATTTATGTCCGATTCATAAATTTCTTGCAACCGTTTATTTATTTTGTCCGCGTAAAAGGCGAAAATCTGTGCATCCAAATGGTTTGCGTAATAAATAGGCCTAATTTTGACTTTATAAGTCCTTCCAATTTTACCGCTTTCTAGCTTTTTAGAGTCATCACGCTTATAACGGTGATCAACTATTTTATAGTGAAGTAATGGAGAGAAGCGGTGAGTTGCAAGATTTTCACTGTCATTGACATAGGTTGCAACATAGTGTTTGGTTCTCTTTTTTGATTTACAACCCAGTCTCGGTGAAATATGAATATAGGGTCTTAGGCGTAGCCAATCTTTCATAATTCATTTATTAGAATAAAAGTGTTGGTTGGTTAAAAGCGACGCTATCCTTTATTCATGATCTGAATGCAGCCAGTTCGTGTCATAACGCCCATGAAGGGCACGTCTTTTGGAACATGAACTTTGTTACACATATGAACACCCAGATCAACCTGAGCACCATGATAACCGTTTCACTTTATTTCATAATGGGCGCTCCAACGTGGAACCCGAATGATATAAGTACCACCTATCACATTAGATAGGGTATCTTCAACCTAAGGTGAAGTAACTCAAACACTGTACTGCGGACTTAACCAACCAACGTCGCAAATTACGAACTAGTTTATGTGGTTTAAATAACTAAAACCACAAGAAATACAGGTTTCACCCCAAATTTGCTTTATTCAACAAAACTTCCGAATATTCCCGCTCCCAACAAATACGTGTAAAATGAAAAATCTCAGAAGCATTGCCCTGTTATGGTGTGGATCAGGTGAAAGCCCCAAGGCGCTTACGCGAGCGCGGGACACCTAAGACAGGGCATTTTTACATTTCATCCCAATAAATACGTGTATTATGGAAACAAAATTAATTCCCGAATCCCCGGATTCGACCACGCTCGCTTATGCCGAGCACGTGAATGACCTTCTAACCATGAATGCCCCCGCAGAATGGGTCGAAGACCTCTGGACGATTTATACCGGCTTCATGATCTCGCAAGGCGAGCTAGGCCACAACCCAAGAGCAAGCGACCTGTTCTGCACATTCCGCGAGCTGGTTTTTTTCTTCCAAAAGCTCGAAGAACGAAAGGCAGCGTAGGACCAATGGATAATTAATGCAGCCTTTCTGCACATTCGTAATCACTCACGTTCCCTATTACTTCAAACAATAAATGGAGACCACCTAAGCAGCCTCCATTCAAATGCATTAGCAGCGTAAGAAACTATTGCGCCCCGTCAATCCCTGATTTCGAAGTCTTCTTCTCCTCGGGAGCCTTAAACTTCGCATTGGAAATTTTTAAAACTACCGCATTAGGCCACGTCCGGTTCGTGTAAAACCGCTGCCCATTCACGGCGCTCACAGCCAGCCCGAGCGGGGTAGGAGCGGATCGAAGCGTCGAAGTTGTTCACGTATTCCACCAGGTCGCTGCCGTAGTTGGCGCCCTCGGCGCCAGCGTCCGAACCCCTAATGAGCGAATGGCCGATTCCAGGACCTCTGTTGGGGCAACAATCAGGATTCGGGAAGCGTCAACGAACTTTCAAAACCTGTTTCGAGGTATTATCAGCCCTGTTTTGCGGATCAATTCGATGTGGTGGTCAATGCCGGTGTCCTCGAACCCGTTATACAAATTATGTATCAGGTCAGGGTTGCGTACCATACAGAACGAAACGCTGAATACCGCATGATTACACCACAGGGAGATGTCCAAAAGGTTATAATGAGGTGGTGGCGTCGAGACGAAAGGTTAAGCGGCGCGGAGAGATAAATTCTGAGAGCAAGAGAATATTAATACCAACCCATTTGAGGTGAAAGCGATATATTTGTCCAAACAAAAAGAAGTTATGGCCCGAAAAATCGCTATGGTAAAGCGGCAGGTCGACATGAAAGCGGTCGATCAGGCCAAAGATGATTTGGATTACTGGTTAAGTAAAACACCGCAGGAGCGGATCGCGGCCGTTACCTTTTTGGTCAATCAAATGTTGAAGCCGTCTCAGCGCATGGATAAGACAGTGTTTAGTCAACGAAATATGAAGTAATGCAGCTAGCGCCTGATTTTGAAGATTTTATAAAGATACTGAATAAACATTCCGTCGAGTATCTCGTTGTGGGCGGCTATGCGATGGCTTTTCATGGGAGACCACGGTTTACGGGCGATTTGGATATCTGGATTAATAATAGACCGCAGGATATTATTGATATTGTATCACTTCAAAAAGGAAAGAAAGGTGATTGACGCAGCTTCTTCACCAGATGCACGGCTAATCGCGTCGCGCATTTGCTCATATTCCCTCGCTATCATGCCCCCGTCGCCCATCGCTGAGGACGTCCGCGGTTTCAAATTAGACTACCGCAATGCCATCGGCAAAAGCTACGGCAGCGCTAACGCCGACGGCCACATTTCCCTTGATGGTTTCGATGCTGCCGAGGCAGATTACCCCTTGATCCTGGCAGAGTACACAAGGTTAGTTACGCCTTTAACGCCTTTCCAACTCAATTTCTCCGGTTTCGCCGATTTCGACCGGGCCAATTTCTCTGCATTCTACATCAAGCCCACCGAGGAATCGTCCAACGCCATCCGCGAGCGCACCCAGGCGATTATGAAGGCTTTTGATAAGAAGTTTAAAAAGCAGTACATGCAAAAATGGGCCGATGAGTCGAAGAACCCGCACATGTCTATCGGGCGTAGGCTCACGCGCGAGTGGATTGCATTGGCTTACTCGATCTTTACGGAGTATGAGGCCGGCTTTCTTTGTGATTCGTTTGCGATCCGGAAGTATAATGAGAAGCGCAGGCAGTATGAAGTGATCGATACGATTCCGTTGCAAGGGCACAGTGGGGGCGGGGTGCAGATCAGCTTATTTTAGGTGCAAAAAAAGCAATTACTCTTTCTCCCTACGCGGGCCGCCCTTCCTCGTTTTCCTTTCGATAATTCTCCCAACCCCTTTGCAATCTTTTTTCTTTGAAGAGCCCTGATCATGCTTTGTTTTAGCCCAGGTTAATTATTCAGGGCTCTATACACATGCTTTTCAATTCTCTTCATTTTATTGTTTTCTTTTTATTCGTTACTACTACCTATTACACATTGCCCGGGCGCTGGCGTTGGTTTTCACTCCTAACGGCCAGCGCCTATTTTTACGCCTCATTTATTCCGGCCTACCTCTTGCTGCTGGGAGTAATCATCGTTTTTGACTACCTGGCCGGGATGGGCATAGAAAGGCTGTCGGGGAATCTCCGCAGGGCTATGCTTGCTGTGAGTATCCTGTTCAATGTCGGGTTCCTCTGTTTTTTCAAATACTTTGATTTTCTGAACACCAATATTTCCGCCTTGATGTCCATTGCGGGCATCGACTACGCAGCTGACACCATGGCCGGGCTGTACCCCGGTATGGCGCTGCCTATCGGTTTATCCTTTCATACATTTCAGTCGATGAGCTATACGATCGAGGTGTATCGCGGCAACCAGCGCGCCGAGCGTCACTTCGGGATTTATGCATTATATGTGCTGTTTTATCCGCAGTTGGTGGCCGGCCCGATCGAGCGCCCGCAAAATGTGTTGTGGCAGTTCAGGCAGCAAATGGATTTCGATTGGGACAACCTCCGGACCGGGTTGTGGTGGATGGCGTGGGGAATGTTCAAAAAGGTAGTCATCGCCGATAGGCTCGCATTGGTCACCGACCCGATATTCGCCAATCCCCAAACACAGAATGCCGGCAGCCTGGCTATTGCCGCCGCGTTTTACAGTATACAGATCTATTGCGATTTTTCGGGGTACTCAGATATTGCGCTGGGGGCCGCCAAAACCATGGGATTCAGGTTAATGGTCAATTTTCGTTCACCGTATTTGGCCCGGTCAGTAGCGGAGTTCTGGCAGCGATGGCACATCTCCCTGTCGACCTGGTTTCGAGATTATGTCTATATCCCAATGGGTGGAAACCGCCACGGGCGCTTTCGAACATATCTGAATTTGCTGGTCGTCTTCCTACTGAGTGGGCTCTGGCATGGTGCCGACTGGAAATTCGTGATCTGGGGTGCGATCCACGGTTGCCTGCTCATTTTCTCGCGAATAGCCAATTCCGATGCGGATTATTCTTTGCAGGCCTCATGGTTACGAACGGTTTTTACATTCCTGGTGGTCACACTTGCCTGGATTTTCTTCCGTGCGCACAATGTGGGCGACGCGCTCGTGATCCTGAACAGGCTCGCGACGCCTTCATTATGGAACTTGCCCGACCTGCCCATCAGCGGCGGTGAAACGGAATTCTGCTTGCTACTGATTGTGCTTCTGTTTTTGAAAGAACATTTGCTTCCCGATTATGTACCTGCACGGTGGTCTTTCTGGCCGTCGCTGGGCGTAGCCACATTGCTGTGTTATCTGTGGGGTGTGTTCGGGAGCAACCAATTCATCTACTTTCAGTTTTGAGGTATGAAAACCCTTTTTCCCTGTTTACGCATAGGTATTATGCTGGTATCGGGCGTCATACTTTGGACGGGACTGTCAGACCGGTTGCAACGTAAATTATACTCCCGCGGCTTCATCCCCGACCAGTACCGCTTCGGCGATCTCTATAACATTTCCAACCTGGAGCAATTCAAGGAAACGCATTGGGCGGAAACCGACGGCCTCGATGAAAGCGACAAGCCGCGGATTCGTTCAAAGAACGTGGATCTGTATACGATCGGCGATAGTTTCACCACCATGGACACCAGTTTTTATGCCGGCCGCCGCAATCGCCACATCTGGCTCGGTACCGGGGTCGATACTGTGGCCCTTGATCCGGGTGTGCATTCCATTCTGGTGATCGAGGTGATCGAAAGAACGATCCAGGAGCGCTTGCGCGAGCATTATGCCGAACTTTATATTCATCGTGGGTTTCAAATCCGGGGCAAAAGTCGGCCGGTAGCCGACGCAGCTCCTGAAACCGGCAGCGCCTTTTGGAAAAATACATTAAACCATCAGATCAATGAGCGATTGGAATTCCTGCTGTTCAATTCCAATGTCGCATTGAGATGTAAGGAAATGAAAGCCGGGCTGATGCTTTCCTGGTTCGGTCGCACGCATCCCGGTTCGCTCATTTCGCGGGACAGGCGGCATTTGTTCTATGAGATCGAAGCCGATCCGCAAAGCATGCTATCTCCATTCACACCGCTGACCGATGCCGACATCGACAGTGTTGTCGTCAACATGAACCGCATTCGTGCGCATTACCTGCGTGCCGGTTTTGCAGAAGTGTACTTTTGCCTCATTCCCAATAAAGTAACCGTATGTGAGCCCGGCCGCCACCCGCACAACCGCCAGATCCCCCGGGTGGAACAAAATCCACATCTGAAAACCCCGCTGTTACGACTAAGTACACAACTCCGTCATCATCCCGAATGGTACCATAAAAGCGATGGCCACTGGAACGCGAACGGAAAGCGCCTATGGTTGAAATATGTCAATGAGATGGTTATGGGATGGGAAGGGCGGAGTCCCGCTCTCCGGCACGCTTATTGATAGGTAGGAGATTGCCGGACCGCAGTTCACGCAGATCATCCTTAAACCGTATCTATGGGATTATTTTTTAAAAGCCGTAAACATGCCCCTGTTCCCGAACTGCCCGATTGGCTTTCGGTGCGGGATGGCTATCCCTTTTATATCAAAGCGCCGATGGTACTGATCGGACTTTACCTGTTTTTTCACATCCTCAATCAGTTGCAGGAAATTATAGTCCCATTTGCGTTTGCAGGGCTGATCGCCGTGTTGCTCAACCCGGTTTACAACCGTTTTCAGAAATGGAATTTCAATAAGATCTTCGCTATTGTACTCACCATTTTCATCGCCGTTCTTGTGGTAGGCGGGATTATGTTTTTTCTCTCGTCGCAGATCGTCCAGTTTGGTGATATGATTCCTCAATTGGAAAAAAAGACGGTCAAGCTGCTCGGGAATTTGCAGCAATGGCTGTCATCCACATTCGGTATTTCGACTGAAAAACAAATGAGTATGCTCGACGAGGCGATTAACAACAGCCGCACATACGTGGGCAAGACTGTGAATACGCTCTTTGGAATCATCAGCTTTTTTGTACTCATACCGCTTTATATTTTTCTCCTGTTGTTTTACAAGCCATTGATTCTCAATTTTATATTTGAGGTTTTTGATGAGAATAACTCCGAACAGGTAGCCGAAATTTTGCAGGAAACCAAGGGCGCAGTGCAAAGTTACATTGTTGGGTTGATGATCGAAACGACGATTATAGCAACGCTGAACTCCATAGCTCTGCTCATCCTGGGCGTGCAGTATGCGTTGCTGCTGGGCGTGATCGGCGCGATCCTGAACCTGATTCCCTACATCGGCGGCATTATCGCCATCGCATTGCCGGTGCTGATCTCGTTCATTACCAAGGACGGATATACCACACCGTTACTGATCATCGGCGCTTACACGGTGATCCAGTTTCTGGATAACAACATCATTGTACCGCGCGTGGTATCCTCCAAGGTGTCGGTTAATGCCTTGATTTCCATTTTAGTAGTGCTTCTTGGCGGCACGCTCTGGGGGGTAAGCGGGATGTTTTTGTCCATCCCGTTCGTAGCGGTATTGAAAATCATTTTCGATCGCATCGACGAGCTGAAACCCTGGGGTAAATTGCTGGGCGATACCATGCCCGACGATCCACCTGCAAAGGTGGTGAATCCAAGGGAGGCCGAAGATAAGGAGCGGCCGTTATTTTGAAAACGAACAGGCAGCCATTCGAGCGAATGCCTGCCTGTTCGTTATGAAATGTATTGTAAATCAGTAATCCAGTTTCTTGATTGTGCCATCGCCAAGGCTAAGGACGTAAAAAGTACGGTCGCCCCAGCGTTTGATATCCGTCGGCCTGTCGAGCCCGCTGAACAGCACGGCGCCATCTTCGTTCAGTACCGAACCGGTATTGGCTTTGAAGCCCGGAGGATTGCCCGGACCGCCCGGAGGCATCGTAAAGTCGGCATAATGCAGCAGCAGCGGCTTGTTGTTAACGGTCAACACCAGATGCGTAAGCGTTGTAAAGCCCGATTTGTAGGGAACCATCACACCGCTGGTATTCACTTGATAAACATTAGCTGCGCCGGGTGAGAACGGAAAGCCGGTAAGGCTGCTGAGCACAAATTGAGTGCCGTCGAATACGATACCGGTAGGAACGGGATCCCTGTTGGGCGCCACGGGAGGGAAAGTGGTGAACAGGCTGAGCGTATGGGTGTCCTTATCGCGCCTGATCACTGCGTTGGCACCGGCGTCGGCAATGTAAAGGTGTCCATCAGGCCCTTTGGTCAGGCTGAATGCATTGGAGTTGTTGTCAAACGTAAGATTGAGGGTCGACACATAGGCCCTGATATTCTCTTTGGGAATCGTGTTCTTGTCAATAGGCGGATTTCCCGAAGTAAAGCCAGACACGTCGATAATGTAGAGAAAGCCCTCGACGCCGTGAAGCAGGTATATTGTGCCGTTTTCATAGTACAAATGGCTGATACCTTCGACATTACCCTGGTTAAAAATGGATTGAAAGCCTGCCACAACGGTGGTCTTGACACCCTGAGGCGTGATCATTACCAATGCGCCGTCGTTGTTGCCGGTGCCGCCCTCGGTGACCCAGAAACGTCCCTGCTCGTCGATTACCATTCCGATAGGTGCGCGTAACCCGTTGACAAAGGGAGAAACGCTGAACTGAGTGGGCTCGGGAACCGGCTCACCGTGGTCGGTACAGGCGTCGATGGCGACCAGGCCTGCGATCAGTGCAAATGCAATTAAAGAGAGGAAATGCTTTTTCATTGCGGTTGAGTTTTAGTTGATTATGCAGAAAAGCAATGGCAGAAGTTGTGGACAAAAGTAGGGGTTTGCGCTACTTTACTATTGTATAAATGCGTCATTACCAATGGAATTTAGTAAGCGGTAAAGTTTGTAACTTGCCATCCCAATATCCACCACCAAACCGCTCATGAATCAGGACATCCGACAGCCGTTACCGGCGACCTACCTTTCTATTGACGAGGCCACCAAAGCCTCTGGTTTCACAATGGCTTCCGACATTTACACTTGTTCGTTACTCAAAACCCTGGCTGCTTCCAAACCTGGCGGCAAGTTTCTCGAACTTGGTACGGGCACAGGCTTGTCCACCGCCTGGATATTGGATGGCATGGACGCGCATTCGACACTGGTGTCGATCGATAACGACAACCGCTTCCTCGAAATCGCCGAAAACCACCTCGGCGGCGACCCGCGCCTTACACTCGTGCATACCGACGGCGAAGACTGGGTGAATGCGCACCTTGACGAGCGATACGACTACATTTTCGCCGATACCTGGCACGGGAAATACCTTTTGCTGAACGAAGTGCTGAACATGCTCAATCCCGGCGCATTCTATATTATCGACGATATGCTCCCGCAGCCCAACTGGCCCGAAGGGCACGATCAGAAAGCATTGAAGCTCATCGAATACCTCGATAGCCGGCGGGATCTTTCGGTTACCAAACAAGTGTGGGCAACGGGAATTATCCTGGCGGTGAAGCATTGAGAGATATTATTCTCCATTCATTTCCTGAAATCGCCCTCTGGCACAATCGGAGGGTGATTTGTAACTTTTTATGGTTTGCGTAGGAGTAAATTAAGGCTTTTGAGCGCTTGACTTTGATAATTGTAAGATGATCTTGTAATGATCAAAGATTGAGTACTAACCCTTAAATCTTAGCTTATGTGCCAAAACCATGGAGTAGCTTACATCCGGCCCGGCGAGGTCGAAGTGCAGGAAATCGAGTATCCCAAACTCGCGCTGGGTAACCGCAAGTGTGAGCACGGTGTAATCCTGAAAATCGTTTCCACCAACATTTGCGGCAGCGACCAGCACATGGTCCGTGGACGCACTACCGCCCCGGCCGGGCTTGTGCTCGGCCACGAGATCACCGGCATCGTGATCGAAGCGGGCCGCGACGTCGAGTTCATTAAAATCGGCGACCTGGTGTCAGTCCCCTTTAACATTGCCTGCGGCCGGTGCCGCAACTGTAAGGAAGGTAAAACCGGCATTTGCCTCAATGTAAACCCCTCGCGCCCGGGCGCTGCATACGGGTATGTGGACATGGGCGGCTGGGTAGGCGGGCAAGCCGAGTATGTCATGGTGCCCTATGCCGATTTCAACCTGCTCAAATTCCCCGACAAAGACCAGGGTATGGCCTATATCAAGGACCTCACCCTGCTTTCCGATATTTTTCCAACCGGCTTCCACGGAGCCGTGACGGCTGGTGTGGGGCCGGGGTCGATCGTGTATGTAGCGGGCGCTGGTCCGGTTGGGCTCGCCTGCGCGGCCTCTTGCCACCTGCTCGGAGCTGCGGTCGTGATCGTCGGTGATATGATCCCCGAGCGCCTCGCGCAGGCCGCCAGCTTTGGCTGCGAGGTAATCGACCTCACAAAGGACACGCCATTGGAACAGGCCATTGCGGAAATTGTAGGTGTACCCGAAGTGGATTGCTTCGTCGATTGCGTCGGCTTTGAAGCCCGTGGCCACGGCGCCCATGCGGTCGAGGAGCGCCCGGCTACGGTCCTGAACACCGCGATGGCCGTCACCAGGGCGGGGGGCGCTATTGGTATTCCGGGCCTCTACGTCACCGGCGACCCTGGAGCGCGCGACTCAGCCGCCAAGGAAGGCAGCCTTAGCATCCGCATTGGTCTCGGATGGGCCAAATCCCACTCATTCTACACAGGCCAATGCCCGGTGATGAAATACCATCGCAACCTGATGAACGCGATTCTGTACGATAAAATCAAAATAGCCAAAGCAGTGAATGTGGAGGTGATTACTTTACAGGACGCGCCGAGAGGTTATGCGGATTTTGACAAGGGCGCGGCCAAGAAGTTTGTGATTGACCCGCATGGGATGATTGTTTAGCATAGTCATTTATATAAGTATTTCGGCTCCTGGTTTTTAGAAATTAGGAGCCGAATTATTAAATGGGCTACGCACTACCTTCCTTCAAGGACTCTCAACCCCCGTGGCGTCAGCCCAGAGTTATTGGCTGATGGATTATTTCTCACCGGCTCTTGCATTACTAACCATTATTCGAGACTAAACCCACTGAAACGGATCCCCGGACGCCACGTGCGTCACTTTAATCCCTGAAATCTTCGGTTGCAACCATTCTACAAAATATTCCATTCCAGGCTCCTCGCTCACGGCGTGACCGAGCACGATCAACACCATTGTCGATCCTAGCAGCCGCCCGTCGCGGGCGTATTCGACACCTTCCCATTCCGGCGTTTCGCCTACGATGAGCACGTCCGGCTTTTCAGCAACGGCCACGGATACTTGCCGCTGGCCGCCGGCTGCGCCGGGCATAATGGCGAGCTTGGAACAGGATTGACCCAGATCGCCGATTACACGGAGTTTCTGAATGCCTAGTTTCGTTTTGAGGTGCTTTACGAGTTCTCCAAGCGAGGTAGCAGGGATAGTCAATGCCGGCGTTTCGTTTTTGTAGTACTGCGCCCAGCCAGCTTTTTTGACGACACCGTAGCGGATCGCATCCGGTTTGAGGGAATGGCAATAGTCGTGGAAACGCCATACCGTGATCTTGTGCTTTTCGAGCAGGGCTTGCTTCTTTTTGACAACTTCATTGCCTTTTACCCATTCCGGATCGTCGCGGTGGTTGTAGAAAGTCGGTTCGTGGGCGATGATGAAGTTGGCTTTCAGTTTGGCGGCCTGTTCGATGACCGTAGCGGTGGCGAACATCGTGGTCACAATACCTGTTACGGTCTGGTTGGCATTGCCGGATTTAATGGTGTCGACCGTATCCGGGATCGGTTTCAGGTTGCCTTCTTTGAGTATCAGGTCGATAATCTGCTGGACGGTATAGGCTTTGGGGGCTGCACCGAAAAGCGTTTCGGGCGTCAGGAATGTGAATGCGCCGGCGGATAATGCGGCCTGGCCGAGGAAACGGCGACGGTTTGGGTTGGGTGTGGTCATGAGTGGTCAGATGTTGTCAAGTGTAGTCAGAAATGGTCAAGTGTGGTCATGAGTGGTCAAAGGTAGTCAAGTGTAGTCAGGTATTGTCAGAAATGGCCAAGTCTTGTCAGGTATTATCAGAAATGGATCAAATATTAGGTACGATGCGGATTTCATCCAATATAAAACAATAAATGACCATTTCTGACTACTCATGACCACTCTTGACAACTCATAACAACTCTTAACCATTTCTGACCACGCATGACCGATGTAACATCAGCCTACTCACTCCTGAGGGACTTCACCGGGTTCGTCAATGCGGCGCGAATACTCTGGAAACTAATGGTAGCCAGGGCGACAAGGGCTGAAAGCAGAGCTGCCGCGATAAAAATCCAGAGGCTGATCTCGGTTTTGTATGCAAAACCTTCCAGCCAGCGGTGCATAGCGAACCAGGCTACGGGTGCAGCAACCACAAATGCGATACCCACCAGCTGCATGAAATCTCTCGACAACAACCCGACGATACTCACCGCCGAAGCACCCATTACTTTACGCACACCAATCTCCTTCGTGCGCTGCACAGTAGAAAAGGATGCCAAACCAAGCAGGCCAAGGCAGGAAATGACGATGGCCAGCACGGCGAAATTGATGAAAAGTTCCTGAAAACGAACGTCGGCGCGGTATTGGCGGTCGTAGAACTCGTCGAGGAAAAAGTAGCTGAATGGGCGGTCGGGATGCTGAATTTTCCATTGTGTTTCAATGGCTTCCAGGGTCTGATGTATGTGATTGCCATTCAGCTTGATGGATAGCCAGTCGCCATTCCACGGATCAAGCAGGCGAAAGGTGAGGGGTTTTACTTTTTCGCGTAAAGATTTGAAATTGAAGTCCTTCACCACGCCGATAATGGTTCCCTCGCGGTCCCATTGACTGAATTTTTTGCCTATCGCCTGTGCCGGCGCATTGTACCCCAGCAGCTTCGCGGCTGCCTCGTTGATCACCAGGGCTTTGGTGCTGTCGGTAGTAAATTCCTTCGAAAACGGCCTGCCGGCCACCAGTTTCAATCCATATTGAGGAATAAAATCAAAATCGACCCGGTATACGTCCAGTGTAGCCGCCTGCATTTCGCCCCGGCTGTTCTCGATCTTCGAATGAGCATCCGAGTTTTCGCCACCCGGCACCGATGAAGATGCCGCCACGGACTCCACACCGTTCACATGCTGCAATGCAGTCTTTAATGCCTCGCGGCCACTGCCCGTACCCGACGGGATTATCAACGTTTGGTCTTTAGAAAAGCCCAGCTCATGGCTGCGCATAAAATCGAGCTGTGTGTAGACGATCATTGTGCCGATAATTAATGCAATGGAAATAGCAAACTGCACGGTAACCAGCCCTTTTCGCAGAAAATTGCCGCTACTACTCGTTGCAAACCTGCCTTTCAATACTTTCACCGGCTCGAACGACGATAGTACCAACGCTGGGTAAATGCCCGATGCCAGCCCTATCAGCAGGGAGGCACCGAACAAGATGGCTATAAACGGCAATTCTTCCGCAATGCCGTAGCTGATCGTTTTGCCCGAAAGTCGGTTGAAAAGCGGGATTAATGCGGCCGAAAGTATGACGGCAAAAACGAAACTGAGCGATGACATCAACAGGGATTCTGAGATAAACTGGCGCGCCAACGCACTTTTTGCCGCGCCGATCGCCTTGCGCACACCTACCTCGCGGGCGCGTTCGAGCGAGCGGGCGGTGGTGAGGTTCACGAAATTAATGCAGGCAATGAGCAGGATGAAAACGGCGATAATGGTGAATGTGTAGATATTGGCCAGGCTGCCCGACTGCTCCGCCTCACGGTCGGAATGCAGGTAAATGTCAAGAAGCGGTTCGAGGACGAAAGTGAACGATACTTTTTCCTGGCGGAGGAAAGCGCCGGTATGCCTTTCGATAAATGCCGGAAACTTGCTGGTAAGTACCGCCGGATCAGTGCCGGGTTTCAACAACAGGTAAGTAGTGGTGCCGAAATTGCCCCATTCTTCGTTTACGGCGGTGTTATAGTGTCGGGTATGGGTGGTCATGGAAATGAAAATGTCGCCCCTGATCTGCGAGTTCATGGGCGGCTCCTGCATAATACCTGTCACTTGTGCGGCATCCCCGGCGTCGCCGACGAGCAGCGTCTGCCCCATCGGGTCGCGGTCGCCGAAGTATTTTTTAGCAGTACTTTCGGTGAGTACCACGCTGAATGGCGCCTGCAATGCGGTTTTGGGATTGCCTTGCAGGAGTTTTAAATCAAGCACCTGAAAAAGCGAAGAATCAGCCAGGATGGTTTGTGGTTCATTGAATTTCAAATCGCCCCTACGGAAAAGGTAATTCTCCTTACTGATGCGGGTAAATGCTTCTATATCGGGGAAATCGTTTTGCAAATTGGGCCCGAATGGCCAGGCGCTGATGCTGTAATGCAGCATGCCGCCACTGTATGAAATGTCGGTTGAAAGCCGGTAAATACGGTCGGACTTTTTGTTGAATGCATCATAGGTCAGCTCGAAATGCACGTATAATGCAATCAGAAAACAGGCGGTCATACCTGCCGACAATCCCATGAGGTTAATTAGCGAGAACGTCTTATGCTTGGCCAGGTTGCGGAATGCGATTTTGAAATAGTTACGGATCATGGCTGACTGGGTGAATGCGTTTTTGGGGTATTTTTCGGCTTCTTTTCTCCATGCAAAAGGGCGTATCAGGCTAAATACGTCGCGCACGTACCGTCTGCGCGCCTCGCGAATTCCGTGCGTGCGTGCGCGGTACGCGAAGAGTTCGAGTAAATCACCTTCGAGGTCGTTAACCAGGTGGTCGGCGCAAAACCAATGCAGCAGCCGGGTGGCCCATTTGGGCGGTTCGCTATTGGGGATTTTATTCACTGCGCAAACTTTTTATCGGGTTCATCAACGCGGCGCGAATGCTCTGGAAACTAATGGTAGCCAGGGCGACAAACGTGGAAAGCAATGCCGCCGCAACAAAAATCCACGCACGGATATCGGTTTTGTAGGCAAAACCTTCCAGCCAGCGGTGCATCGCGAACCACGCTAGCGGTGCCGCGATTACGAATGCAATGCCTACCAGTTGAAGGAAGTCCCTGGACAACAGTCCGACAATGCTGGCTGCCGAAGCCCCCATGACTTTCCTGACACCAATCTCTTTTGTTCGCTGAACGGTGGAGTAAGAGGCAAGTCCCAACAACCCCAGACAGGATATAAAGATCGCCAATCCGGCAAAATTCAGGAAGAGCGCTTCGAAACGCTCGTCGGCGCGGTACTGGCGGTCGTAGAACTCGTCCAGGAAATAATAGGTGAATGGCTTGTCGGGATTCGCCTTTTTCCACTGATTTTCGATCGCTGAAAGAGTTTGTTTCACATTGCGGCCGTCTATTTTGACGGAGAGCAGGTTGCCATTCCAAAAGTCGGTAATGCGGAAGGTCAGCGGTTTGATGTTTTCCTGCAATGATTTGAAATGAAAATCCCGGACAACTCCGATAATCACCCCTTTCCGGCCCCATTGCTCGAACTTTTTACCAACGGCCTCTCCGGCGGAACGGTAGCCCAGTACTTTCGCTGTTGCCTCATTGATCATTAGCGATTGGGTACTGTCGGTCGCATATGCTTTGGAGAATGCGCGCCCGGCTACAACCTGTAATCCATATTGCCGGACAAAGTCGAAATCCACGCGGTAAACATCGAGATTGCCGGCCTGCATTTCACCAGCGCTGTTTTCCACTTTTGAATATGCCTGCGGAGTCCAGCTGCCGGGCACGGCCGCCGAAGCCGCCGCCGATCGCACCCCCGCGAAATCCAGAATGGACTCCTTAAAGGCATCGCGGTTACGGCCGGTGCCGGCCTGGATAACCAACGTCTGGTCTTTGTTAAAGCCCAGGTCGTGGCTGCGCATGAAATCGAGCTGTGTGTACACGACAATCGTAGCGATGATCATGACGATGGAAATGGCAAACTGTACGGTCACCAGTCCTTTTCGGAGCATAACTCCTTTCGAACTCGTTGTGAAACGACCCTTCAGTACTTTCACCGGTTCAAAGGAAGAGAGGACAAAGGCGGGGTAAACGCCTGCCAATGTTCCGATCAACCCCGCGAGGACTAATCCGATTGCCGCAAAAGGTATTTCATGGACGATCCCCTTACTGACCTGTTTGCCGGCGAGTATGTTGAAAAATGGCAACAAGGCAGCCGTAATAGCCATGGACAATACAAAAGCGATCATACATATCAGTACCGATTCCGTGATGAATTGCCGGGCCAACGCACCTTTGGCAGCACCCACCGCCTTGCGCATACCCACCTCCCGTGCCCGCTCCACCGAACGTGCGGTAGTCAGATTTACGAAGTTGATGCCGGCGATGACCATAATGAACAGCGCGACGGCACTGAAAATGTAAAGGTTATCGGCACTGCCCGATTCTTCCGCCGGGCGAGTTGAATGCAGGTAAATGTCCCTTAACGGTTCGAGGCTCAGGCTGATTTGCATTTGTTGCTCGGCCATCATCCTCCCGGCATGGTTTTGAACAAATGCAGGGAACTTCCTTTCCAAGGCAGCGGGATCGGTACCGGGTTTGACGAGCACGAATGCGATAGCGCCGAAGCTGCCCCATTCCCGTTCGATGTTTTTGTCCTGATGTGCGGTGTAGGTGCTCATAGAGACGAAAATGTCTCCTTTGATCTGCGAATTAGCCGGCGGGTCCTGCATGACGCCGGTAATCTGGGCTGGCTCGCTATGGTCGCCCAGCAGCAGCGTCTGACCGACGGGATCGGCGGCACCGAAGTATTTCCTGGCCGCGGTTTCGGTCAAAACCAGGCTCAGGGGCGCTGTCAGGGCCGTCTTGGGATTGCCTTTCAATAATTTTAAATCAAAAATACTGAACAGCGTCGAGTCGGCGAGTACGGTGTTTTCTTCAATGAATTTAAGATCGCCCTTCCGGAACAGCGTCTCCTCTTTTTGTACCCGCACAAAACTTTCTACTTCGGGAAATTCATTTTGCATGTTGGATGCCATCGCCCATGGGCTGATTGCGTAGCGGAGCGTTTCGGAGCTGGTTTTAATATCTGCTGCAACGCGGTAAATGCGGTCGGCTTTCTGGTTGAAAGCATCGTAGGTCAGCTCGAAATGCACGTATAATGCGATGAGGAAACAGGCGGTCATACCCGCCGACAACCCCAGTACATTAATAATGGAGAACATTTTGTGTTTGGCCAGGTTGCGGAATGCGATTTTGAAATAGTTACGGATCATGGCTGACTGGGTGAATGCAGGTTTGGGATATTTTTCGGGCTCTTTTCTCCATGCAAAAGGACGTATCAGACTGAACACGTCGCGTACGTAACGCCTGCGCGCCTCGCGTGGCCCGTAGGTGCGTGCACGCTGAGAGAACAGTTCCAGCAGGTCACCTTCCAGGTCGTTTACCAGGTGCGGCGCACAGAATCCATGCAGCAGGCGTGTAGCCCATTTGGGTGGTTGAATAGGGGCTTTCATGGTTTAGGCGGGTTTAGGAATGGCACTCCACATACGGTTGCGGATCTCACGAATATTGTCCAGTGCTTTGGTACCGGCCATCGTGATAGTGAAAAAGCGTTTACTCCGCCCGCCCCGTTCAGCCGTAGCCCCGCCCAGGCGTGACGACAGCAGGCCTTTCTCTTCCAGGCGGTGCAAGGCCGCATGTACGGCTCCAAGATTCACCGACCGTCCCATTTGTTGTTCGATTTCGTTGGTAATCGACGCCCCGTACGCATCCCCGGCCAGTATCGCGACTGCCAATAGCACTACCTCTTCAAACTCTCCCAGATAGGTTCCTTTCATAAGGGTTTTATTATTTCTGTAAATGTATAACAAATGGCGTGCCGCTATTGAGAAATGGCTTACAGGCTGTTTGAATGCATTTTTTGGAAAAATGTGTTGTCCGAAAGCGGACACCCGGTGCCAATGCCGGACAATGCGTGCGGGCATTTGTCGGGAAAGCGTTTTCTTTGCTTTTGCATATTCACAGAACAGCTGCTTCATGGTCTTCGACTTCCGCTTACAAGTTTTCCAAACCGTCGCCCGTCGCCTGAGCTTTACCAAAGCCGCCGCTGAGCTTTTTATTACCCAGCCAGCGGTAACGAAGCATATTCATGAGTTGGAAAGCCAGTTGAAAACCAAATTGTTTGAACGGAATGGGTCGAAGATCAGTCTCACAGCAGCCGGGGAAATACTACTGCATCATGCCGAGCAGATTTTCGATATTTACAGAAATCTGGAATTTGAAATCAACAGCCTTTCACAGCGCAATAGCGGCAAGTTGAGGCTGGGGGCGAGTACGACAGCCGCCCAGTACATTCTACCACCGATTCTGGCTGCATTTCATCGAAAGTTCCATAACATCGAGGTGACGCTTACCACCAAAAACACCGAGGAGATCGAGCATGCATTGCAGCATAAGGAGATCGATCTGGGGGTGATCGAGGGGTTTTCCAAGAATGCGGCTATCAAGTATACCGAGTTTCTGAAAGACGAGATCGTTCTTGTGGCGAACAGCAAAAATCCGTTGGCAGCTACGGGCATAGTGAATGCCGAGCAACTACGTGACATTCCGCTGCTGCTGCGCGAGCCGGGTTCGGGCACGCTGGAAGTAATTGCCCATGCGCTGAAGTCAATCGGGCTTGGGTTGGGCGATTTGAATGTGGAAATGCAGCTGAGCAGCAGCGAAAGTATGAAATTGTACATCCTGCATTCCGACAGTATGGCGTTCATTTCGGTACATGCGGTACTGAAGGAATTGCAGAGCAAGGAATGCCGCATTGTCGATGTGGAAGGGTTGTCGATTGATCGCCACTTTCATTTCACCACCCTGCATGGCCAGCAGGAGGCCTTACCGGAGCTTTTCATGCGCTTCGCGCTTTATCAGAGAAAATAGAGGGCTATATTGCGGGTTTTTAGAGTAGTTATGACCTGCATCCTATTTTAAGAATCTGTGTACTGTACCAATCAGCTCTTGATGAAAGGGTTGAAATTATTTTTGTTAAACTATTTATGTTAAAAATTACATTAAGCGTCTCGGCGTTCCTGCTTATGCTATGGTCGACGACGGGCACCCTTCAAAAAGAGGAAAGATCCCAACCCCGGAATCTGACCAAAGCCGACTCCCTTCCTAACGCTGCCGCATGGCCGGCAGAACTGAATGTAACGCATTTTGCAGGTCATGATCTTACGCCAAGTCCCGCCTGTCTGGCTGTGGCGCCTACCGGTGAGGTATTTGTGGGTGTCGATATGATAGGCTCACTGGGCAAAACCCCCGGAAAAGGCAGCATTGTGCGGCTTGTCGATACGAATAATGACGGCAAAGTAGACCAGCACACCACGTTTGCCATGCTGGATAACCCTCGTGGGATCATTGCGCAGGGTGACCAGGTGTTTGTTTTACATACTACTTTTTCCAAGGAAACCGGAAAGGCTTCGGGAATGGACCTGGTGGTGCTGGAAGACAAAAACCATGACGGTGTAGCCGACGGACCGGCCAGGCCGCTGGTCGAAAATGTATGTTCTCCTAAATTTCTCCAAAGCCGTGGTACAGACCACGCTACTAATGGGATCCGCATGGGTATCGACGGATGGATCTACATTGCCGTGGGGGACTTCGGTTTCCACGACGCGCTCGACCGTTCGGGCAAGAAAATGACCCAATTGGGCGGAGGTATCGTTCGTGTGCGCCCGGATGGTACCGAGATGGAGGTATATACTCACGGGTTGCGTAACATCTACGACGTGGCGATTGACCCTTATATGAACATCTTCACCCGCGACAACACCAACGATGGTGGCGGCTGGAACATCCGTTTCAGCAACCAGATCCAGTCAGGGGAGTATGGTTACCCGGTGTTGTTCAAGAATTTTACCGAAGAGATCATCCCTGCACTGATCGACCTCGGAGGAGGTTCGGGAACGGGTTCGCTCTTTATGGACGACCCGAACTGGCCGGCCAAATATAACCGTGTACCAATGATGGCCGACTGGGGCCGCAGCCAGGTGTACGTGCACCGGGTGACGCCGGATGGTCCTACGTTCCAGCAGAAGGAGGAGGAGTTTATCAAGCTTTCACAGGTTACAGACCTGGACATCGATGCTTCGGGACGTGTTTACCTGGCAGCTTGGGATGGCGCCGGATATTCGGGTAACCCGGGTAAAGGTTTTATTTCCCGTGCAGTACCGCAGGGTTGGCAATACACGGCATTCAAAGACATCAGCAAGTCGTCGGTGAAGCAACTGGCGGCATTGCTGCGGTCGGAAAGTGCTGTGCAGCGTCTGGCGGCGCAGCAGGAATTACTGAAACGCCCTTCAAAAGATGCTGCGAAGGCGGCATGGGCTGTTGCCGGGGACAAGAAGGCTCCTTTATACGTACGCGTGGCGGGTATGTACACTTACGCGCAGGCAGCCGGAACGGAAGGTATTGATAACCTTGCGAAACTTGCTTCCGAAAGCGATATGCGCGAATACGCATTGCGTGCACTGGCCGATCGTAAGCCTTATATCGCCAAAGTGCCCGTAGAGCCATTCCTGCAAGCGCTCGAAAATGGTAATGCGCGGGAGAAACTGGCTGCGGCAATCGGGTTAGGCCGTTTGGGCAGACCGGAAGGCGCAGAAGCATTGCTGAAAGTGAAAGTGCCAGGCTCTTTTGTAGCACCTGCCAAAGGAACCGAAGGTCCCCACGCAACGCCGAATTCGGCTATCGTAACTCCGCACATCGCGGTGCGCTCGCTTGTGGCATTGAATGCGGTAGACGCTTGTGTGAAAGCAATCGGTACCGAAAACTCTACGATCGCATTGTGGGCGTTGCGCTACATGCACGATCCCAAGGCTGTCGACGGATTGATCGCCGCTTATGGCAAAACCAGCGATAAGGGGTTGAAAGAACAGATCCTGATGACATTGGGCAGAATCTATAAAAAGGAAGCTGATTACGACGGTTCATGGTGGTGGAGCACACGCCCTGATACGCATGGTCCATATTATAAGGCCGTTGAATGGGAGTCGTCTGCGAAGGTGAAAGACTTTTTGATGAGAGAATTTAACGCTGCAAACGACAAACAATTCTTCGCCGATCTGAATGCGCGGAACCGCATGGGTATTACCGAGTTCGGTGGGGAAGAAGTAGCCGCTGCGAAAGAGGAGGTGAAAGTCGACCTTGAAAAGATCCGTAATAAAAAAGGGCAAGTAGGAGAGTCATCGATTGAGGATGTAATGCTGGCCATCGCGAAAATCCAGGGCGATCCGGCCACGGGACGGAAGCTGTTCACCAAACAGGGGTGCGTAGCCTGCCACAGCCTGAGCCGCAATGAGGTGATGAAGGGGCCATTCATGGGGCAGATCGGCTCGATCATGAACCGCGAGCAGATCGCGGAGTCGATTTTGAAGCCGAATGCGTCGATTTCCCAGGGCTTTGCTTCGGTAATGATCACTACCAAAGGTGATAAAACCTACATGGGTTTTGTTTCGGAAGAATCGGCTGAAAAACTGGTGATCCGTGACATTACCGGCCAGGTGAACACCATTAAAGTAGCTAATATTACCTCGCGCAAGGAACTGGAAACTTCGATGATGCCTCCGGGGCTGGCCAATGAGCTGTCTTATGAGGAATTTGCTTCATTGATCACCTTCCTGTCACAGCAGAAGAAATAGGTTACAAGCATTAACTACTGAAAGCCGGTCCTTCATTTCGTGGGCCGGCTTTTTATGTTAAAACCAAGGTTGAGATTCCGGAGATTTCAGTACTTAAAAGTGCAAAACGGTACTTTTTTGACGAACTTTTGCGGGTTTGTGACCATTTTTTTGCGGAATCTACAATTTTTGCGATAAATTAGTAGCCTGATAGAAGTAATTTGTAGTTGTTGAGTTATTTATTATTTGCACCCATCGTCTCTTACTCAACGTTTATTTATACAGCATCCCCCGGCAGGCCCGCTTTCGCCGGGGAATTTTTTTGACCAGCTTCTTCCAGTCCCGTGGCATTTTATGATTTATCAAAGTCCGAAAGAGCCGATCGCGTACTTGCGATCAAAGGAGTAATTAAGGATGCATTGCTAAGCTATAATCTTCAAAAAGTACGTCTGCTCTATTCAGATGACGATACTTACATTCGAAAGTCGGCTTACCTGGTGACGGGACGGTTATACTCCGGGGACGTCACCCTTCGCCCCGCGATCCTGGCTATGCTCTTCGAATTCAGGTCCGATCCGGATTTCAAGGTCAGACAAACGGTGATCAATGCGGCGGGCGAAATCGGTAAATGGGACTTCGAAGGAGTTCGATATTATTTCGACGAAGGATTGAAAGATCCGCATCATTCGCCGAGAAATGCGGTGATCGGCTCGGTGAAAAAAATGGGCGAGGTAAATCCTACACCGGTCCTGGCATGGGCGAGGGAGTATCTGCACCATGAGGACAAGGAAATCCGAAGAGAGATTTGCCATGGTATCGAACTGCGCGGGCGCAAGCACCCCGAAGATATTCTGCCGCTTTTGGCCGAGCTTCAACACGACCGCACGGCACGCGTACGCAATACGCTCGTGCATGTGATCGGGCAGATCGCCTACAAAAAAGGTTGCCTTGCCATCGTACTCGCGGATCTGAAAGGCTGGGAGAACCGCCCGCTCGTCGACGCAGCACTAGAAGAAATTATTGATGTACATCACCGTTATCGTAATTTCGCAGCGCTAACACAGGCGGAGGCAATCAAACTGATCGATGCGCATTATCCTGATCGTAAGCGGAAAAGTAGTGGAAAGGCGTATTAACTCAAATGTCTATGACCGTAATATCCAGACTTGCAACCTCGCTGGGCCGTCGTGATGAAGTGCCTAATCAGGAATTAGCCATCGAAATTGCCACAAATGGCGATGGTAGTGCCATTGCTGATCTGATTGAAAACCTGAGCCATAAAAGTAAGGACGTCCGCCATGACTGCATTAAAGTACTCTATGAAATTGGCGAACGGATGCCTCCGTTAATAGCAGCTTACGCCGATCAGTTCGCCGCGTTGCTCGGAAGCAAGGACAACCGGATGCAGTGGGGCGCCATGACAGCCCTGAACGCCATTGCGCGCGAAAAACCGGAAGTTGTATTTGCGGCGGTTCCCCAACTTGCCGCAGTTGCCGACAAAGGCTCCGTAATTACCCGTGACAATTTTGTCGCCATTCTCATCAAGCTCAGCGGCATTCCCGCCTATGCCGATCAGACGCTCCCCTTACTGAATGAACAAATGCTGAGCTGTCCGTCTAACCAGCTTCCGATGTATGCCGAGAATGCATTACCGGTGATCAGCGCAGCGCACAAGGCGATATTCGTGAAGACGCTTACCAGTCGCCTGGGTGATTTTGAAAAAGAATCAAAACGCAAGCGGATGGAGAAGGTTTTGAAGCGGCTTGGGTAGCAGCCCCCAATCTTCTGGCATCATTTTCGCTGGCGTTGCTCAAAACAAACGTATGTAACCATGGAGCAAGTAAATAAGTATTTAAGCGCGGCTGCGAGTGCAGCCACGGTATCGGCTTTTCTCAAAGCTTTGAACAATGGTGACTTTGAGGGAGCGGGGGAGCTCATGGACGAGAATGTGAGGTTCGAAGGAGTGCTCGGGAGTGTGGAGGGAAGGGACGAATATGTAAGGCAGATGTCGAAGATGAAACTGCGCTATCATGTGAAGAAACTGCTCTACGATGAGGATTCGGTTTCGGTACTTTATGAGATCGATATGGGCGGCAAGAATGTACTGACTGCCGGCTGGTACGAAGTGCATGACGGTAAAATCACACACATCCGTGTGATTTTCGATCCGCGGCCTGTTTTGTCATAAAAATCCAATTTACGGCTTTTTAATAAGAGTCCTTTTCCGCTTCACCGTGTAGGACGTGGTATCGGCGCCCGGCCGACCGGTACTGCTGCGGTTGCCGTCGATGCTGCCGGACGAGTTAATGGCCCCATTATCATTAAGTATCGGGCCGGTTTCCGCATTGGCCGAATCCTTCAAAATCGCATTCAGGTCCGATGAATCGGCTGTTTTGACCTGATGCCTCTTCGTCTTGCGCTGGTATTTCTGCTCCTGTCTCAATGATCGAGTCGAAGCATCGCCGGATTGCGCAAATGTGCAGGAGGGAATGACTAATGTCAGGGCAAGTACGAACGTTTTAAGCGGCTTCATGGGCGGTGGCTTTTAGTTTAGTGATTTGAACCTTCTTCAAATACTGTTCCAGGAACTTCGGGGGATCTATGTGCTTGTCATTCCCCGGTGCTTGCGACGGTATTCACCCAGGCTCATTCCTTTGCTCTTTTTGAAAAACCGGTTGAGGTGGCTTTCGTCTGTAAATGAAAGCTCGGAGGCAATTTCGTTCATACGCATGTCGCTGTGCAACAACCTGGTTTCGACCAGTTTTAACCTTGAATTGACGATGTATTCCTGCATTGTTTCATTGGTGTGTTTCTTGAAATACCTTCCCAGATAGGATTCCGATATTCCGAAGCGGCTGCTGATGCGGGCGGCCTTGATCTTTTCGGGGTGATATAGGTTGGCCTGAATATATTGAAGGATGTCAATGGCCTTTTCTTCGCTGCATTCAGTGATCTTTTCGGGCAGATACATGGCAATATTGCGCGCTACCAGGATAATCATCGTGTTAACATATTGCCTGATAAGCTCCTGGTTGTACATATCGCGGTTGACGTACTCGCGGATTATCGCCTCTACGAGCGGCTTGACAATGCGCTTGTCTGTCTGGTTTTTGAGAATGCACCCGGGTTGGTGGCTGGCATTCTGCAAGATAAATTCCAGTCTTTGCAAGAGGTCCTCCCTATGTGAGGCGCTCACCAAGGACGTATTCCGCTTGATATACACATCATTGAAGCGGATGAAAACAAACTTGGTAGTCGTCTCGATGTCGAAAGAATGCGTGTCTTCGGGGGTGAGCAAAAACATATGGCCGGCATTGTACCGGAAAGTATGATGGTTGATCTCCTGCACGCCGGTACCTTCCAGAATGTAGATCAATTCAAAAAAGTTGTGCTGATGTGTCGGTTTGGGACATTCGTCGAGCTCCTTGTAAATAATTTCGAAGGGTTCGTGCAGGTTTTCTTTCATGGCTGCGAAAAATATACCGGATTTTGGAAAAATTGTACTGTAAATATGCTTAAAAATCGGTACAAATTTGCATTGTCAAACACAAAATCGTTTTAATTTATGAAAGCAGTATTTTTGACCGATACCAATGCCCCACTCATTATCAAAGAAGTGGAAACGCCTGTGCCTGGTGAAAACCAGGTGCTTGTCAAGCTGGCCTATTCCTCCTTGAACCACCGCGACGTGTGGATTCAGAAAGGCCAATACGCCGGTCCGAAAGGAGGGCTTATCCTGGGTTCTGACGGCCTGGGCACAGTGGTTGAAGCCGGTGCGAATGCGGACCCGGCCTGGATTGGGAAGGTGGTGATCATCAACCCCAGCCACGATTGGGGCGATAATCCGGCCGCATTCGGCGACCAGTTCAAAATCCTGGGTAACCCGGAACCCGGCACCTTTGCCGAATACATTGCCGTGGATGCCCAATATATCCATGAGAAGCCGGCGCACCTTACCGATGCGGAAGCGGCAGCGCTCCCGCTGGCAGGCATTACCACCTACCGTGCCTTGTTTACACGGGCGGCGCTGAAACCTGGCGAGCAGATATTGATCACCGGTATTGGTGCGGGTACCGCTTTGCTGGCTTTACAATATGCGATCGCAGCAGGTGCTAAAGCGTACGTTACTTCCAGCTCGCAGGAGAAGATCGAAAAGGCCAAAGCGCTCGGCGCGGTCGATGGGTTTAACTACAAAGAAGAAAACTGGTTCCTGAAAGCGAAAGAGTTAACAGGCGGATTCGACGTCGTACTGGATAGCGCTTCGGGCAAAGGCTTCGATACCCTGATCGACATCGCAAAGCCGGGCGGCAGGATCGTGTTTTTCGGCGGCACCGACGGCCCAATCGGCAACATTATCCCCAATAAAGTGTATTGGCGAAACCTGTCGATCCTCGGCACGACGATGGGGACGTTACAGGAGTTTCGGGATATGCTCGCATTTACGGCGAAGCATCAGATCAAACCTGTCGTAGACAAAATATATCCGTCGTTATCGGACGCGCAGCTAGCTTTCGATTACATGCACGAAGGCAGGCAGTTTGGTAAAATCGTGCTGACAAATCAGTAGAGGAAAGGGATGAAAGGGAGGGTGGAAGACTATGAAAACTTCCTTCCTTTCATCCTTCCTCCCCTTCCTCCTTCCTTCATAGATTATTCAAAGGTAAGCCCATCCATATCTTCCAGGCGTGCTATCAATGCCCATCCGTAAAAATCGTTGGCGAGGGCCACCGTCAGTTCGTTTTTCCCGGCTTTGAAGGGTATTATAAATGCGGTGTTTTCAATGGAACACCTGCCCGCAGGTTCTTTCATGATGGGCGCGCCAAAAGTGTTTTTATCGACATACAGGTAGCGGCCGTTCAGGAACACCCATACGTCGTCGCTGAATCCCATCGCGATCTTTTTTTTCTGGTCTGTTTTGGAATTGATATTGACCTTCATCCAAACGAGGCGACGCTCCTTGCTCATGCCGAACTTACGCGTCAGGTTCATCATTCCTCTTCTTTCGGCCCATATCGTTTCCCACATTGTTTCTGCTTTGGGTGCGTAATCAATGCTGAAATCCACATTTTTCGGCAATGCGGCAGGTTGGGACACCTGCCACTTGCGCAGGTAACGCGGATCATGCGCAACCGGATCGGTGCCCTCGTACGCGGGAAGCCCCTCGGTCTGTCCGGGCTTGATTACCAGGTTTGAAACAATGCCCTCGCCTTCGAATGCGAGCGTTCCTTCCGAAATATTGCCTTCCATCCGTGGCACTTCCATGGTAGGTCGCTGCATATCGTTCACAAACACCCGCAGCTGATAACCCGATGCAATCAGCTTTACATGGTTCCAGGTTTTGTTCTGAAAATTGGCTTTTCCCTGGTAGTGCGGCAGCAAGTCCCAGAGGTTCACGCCATCAATAGCGGGTGTATACTGTACAGCTTCAATGCCCGTAGAGTCGCCCGCGCGATGGGTACGGAAATAAAAAAGCTCGGTTTCCTTGCTATCCTTGTATCTGAAATAGAATGACGCAAACCGCTGATCGGTGGGAATGTAGTCGAACTCGATGGTGCCGTTCGAAAATACGGTATTCTTCAAGACGACCTGGCCTGGTTTGGGGAGTACTTTCAGCGCCGGCCGGCCATCATACGTCGTAAATTCGGCGTTGGCGCCAGGTGCATCCCAATGTTCGGCAGTGAGGGCTATCCAGTTGCCGGAGTCTTTTTCGGTGGTTCTGGCTTTCTTTTGACCCAATGCAGCGAAGGTAATGGCGGAGAGAGCAACTAGAATTAATTTTTTCATGGCTAATAATGCAAACGTGTTAGAATGAACCTACTTTTTGAAAATACCGGCGTTAAGCTCTTTTCCGGCAGAATTGGGTAAGGGATGAAGGTAGTCGTGGGGTAAACCTTTCGTCGCGACTTCGCTGAGCAGCAGCTTGCCTGTGCGCGAGACGTGTTCTTCAGAATGTGCGTTACTGTCCGCCGGTGTTGCGCTGTTTTGGCCGTAGTAACCCATTTCGTGCTGCATTCCGGTAAAAAGGCAATTTTTGAAGTGATATTTCGGGTACGTTTTCTCCGCACGGAGCCACAGATATTCGGAGTTGGCAACAATATTATTTTCGAATATGAATGGCCCGTGGAATGCACCAAACCATATTGCCGACTCATAAGCGCCGACTATAATGGAGTTTTTAAGAGAAAAATCCCTGATGGCCATAAAAAGGAGCAGCGCATTCTTAGTGCCATAAAAAATGCAATGGTCGATGTGAATGCCAGCGCCGTGCGCCCAAATGCTTCCCTGAATGGGCGCGGAATTGCGCTCTCCGATGAAATAGCACTGCGAAATGTCCAGTCCGGTTAATGTGGAATCTTTGCGGTTTACCGGGTAATAGTACTGCACTTCCGGGTTGCTGTTGCCGATAAACTTCAGCCCGCGGATGCGCACGTGATCAGCTGCGACAAGAAACCCGACGGCATGCTCGAACTGGGTTTTGCTGTTGTTCGCCGATATCGATTGGATTACCGGCATTTGCGCGGGCTTCCAATCCGCATCATCGGGCAAGGACGCCGCTTCAATGGTGAGCCATGCTTCCTCCGTATTGCGCTTGTCAATTACTACCTGGTCGCGCAGTGTGTAAAGTCCTGGCGCAACTTTGATAGTAACGCTTTCACCCGGCTTGAATGTCTTTGCCAGTTCAACGGCACGCTGCAACGTCGCTACTGGTGTTGCGACTTTGCCATCAGCTGCATCGCTACCCGTAGCCGCATTGACATAAACCGTCTGTGCTTGAAGCGTGCCTGTAACAAGCAATAATGTAATGGACAATAAATAGCTTAATTTGTGCATCTTTTAAATATTTGTTGGTCGCTTAGCGTACACGGCCGGCTGGCCGGTTGCTTTGATGGTTCAAACATAATGAGCCCGCCGGTAACGTCGTTTTCAAGTTCTGTTCAAGTTTTGTCAAGTTTTATCATGCTCATCTACAATGGTTTCTGAAATAAATGAACTGCAGCGTTGCAAAGCTGTCATTGAAGACAAGCTGGGCTGGGGCCCGGCGGACAGCTGGCAGACGGCCGATTTTGAGAACCTGAGCGAACTAATTCTCAACGAAACCGGTGTGTCGCTCAGCACGAGCACACTCCGGCGTATATGGGGCAGGACAGAATATCACCACCTGCCCAGCGGAACTACGTTGAACACGCTGGCGCGCTTTGCGGGGGCGGGCGACTGGCGTGCTTTTGTAAAACAAAATAGGGTTGTTGTTACGGAGCCTGACGAGGAGCTTCCCCTGGTGGTCACCTCGAAGAATATACGAAGTTGGAAGAAGGTGGCGTGGATCGCCTCTGCGGTGGTGACGGTTATTCTGGTCAGTATGGTTGCATTCGATAAAGGAGAGCCGCAGCTGGAAAAAAGTGCTTACACTTTCGACAGCCGCCCGGTAACACGCGGTATCCCCAATTCTGTCATATTTACCTATGACGCAACAGCTTCACCGACGGATTCAGTATTTATCCAGCAATCCTGGGACGATACCCGGCGTGTCCTTGTCGACAAAAACCTTCATAAGCACACTTCGGTGTATTACGAGCCCGGTAGCTATAAAGCCAAGTTGGTGATCGGAGATCAGATCGTTCAGGAACATAAGCTGCTGGTTGGAACCGACGGCTGGTCAGGGTTGATTGACCAGCGCAAAATGCCGGTTTACCTGAAAAAAGAAGAATTCCTGCGTGCCGACGGCATTGGAACGAGTACGAAAACCATTGAGCAGAAGAATATCGCGCTACAACCGGAGCCGCCTTTAATCAAGTATTTCAATGTAGGTAATTTCGAACCGGTGGCGCTTAGTGACTTTTCTTTTTTAACCGAAATAAAAAATGAATACAATGAAGGCGCGGCGGCCTGCCAGCTGACCTATATTTCTTTGCTTACCGATGATGCACCGATTGTGATACCGTTGTCTGTAAAAGGATGTGTTTCGGACCTCTACCTGATGAGTGTGGATGACTACCTATCCGGTAAAAAAGCAGACCTGTCGGCATTGGGAGTTGACTTTTCGGATTGGGTGCGGGTCTCCTGCGCGGCTTCCGGCGGCAAAATCCGCTATTCAATTAACGACCGGCAGGCCTTTGAGTTTCCGGTTCCAAATCGCCCGATCAAGATTCTGGGCCTGGCATTTGGCTTCCGTGGCACGGGCTCCGTCCGGAATATCAGCTTGCAATCGGGAGGTAAGCCGGTTTTTGAAGCATTGTGAAAATCAAAGCCCCGGCATCGGCCAGGGCCTGATTTAATTATGCATCAACTTGAATATCCTGACAGCTCCGTCGGCTTGCTCGAAATGAATGTAATACATGCCGATCGGATACGGTTTCATACTGATTGTAAAAGTGGGTGATGTGACCGGCCGGGAAAGCCTTACAACTCCTGAATGGCTGATCACCCTGACGTTGTTCACTTTGCGGTTGCGGATTACAATACGTAACAGATCGTCGACCGGGTTGGGATAAACTTCTGCCCACGAAAACTCGGGAAAGCTTAGCGAGCGGATACCGCTGAATGCAACGCTGCCGTCGGCGTCGACCATTTTCAGCCGGTAGTAATTCAATCCCGGTTCGGGAATGCTGTCGGTGAAAGTGTAGTTTCTGGCTGTGTTGCTTTCAAATGCCGCATTCACCGTGCCCATTACGCGCCAGTCGCGGGTATCTGTGCTTCTCTGCACGTCGAAATAGGCACTGTTGGTCTCTTCAGTGGTTCGCCATTCGAGCCATGCCGCGGTCTCTTTTTTCTGGACGTCGAAATAGGCCAGTGTTACCGGCAATGGGTCGGAAACGATATCGACTTCGACTTGCGCAATATTCGAAAGCTGTCCGGACTGGTCGCTCACCGTGTATCCGATCGTTATGCGGCCTTTGAAATCACGATCAGGGGTATACGTTATCAATCCGTTCGCGCTTGTTACCGTGCCCGATGCCGGGCTCTCCACGACTGTGAGCGAGGCCGGATTAAATGCCGCGCATTCGGAAAGGTCGTTTTTCAGCACGTCGATTACTACCGGCGTATTTACTTTCCCCATCGCAATATCATCGACTGCCGAAGGTTTGTGATGCTTGACCACGATATAAACCGACTCCCCGGATTCGCAGCCGTCGGCATTGACGCCTACTGCTTTATAAGTGCCTTCATTTTTCACGCGCAACTCGGCCGAGGATGCCCCCGTGATCACCTGATTGTCCAGAAACCATTCGTACCGTACCGCCCCGGTAGATTCGGCTCTGATCCGTAAAGTAGCATCCTTGCACATGAATACTTCCCTGACCTGGCTTTGCGCAGAGGCCCAGCCGGACACGAGAAGCATCCATATGAAAAAGGAGTAGCGCATGACTGCCGCTTTCTGTTTTTTCAGATCAATCAAATTAGTTAAGTGTGATGGCAGGGACAGTCGGTACAGGCAGGTTATGCAGGATTTCTTTTGTTCCGCCGGTTACCGAGCCGGTCAGTTTCGAAGCCGTAGGAATAAAGTCGCCTGTTGTAGGGAGTACGTAACTAACGATGGCGCTGTATATACCGGCTTCGGTTACGTTCAGGGTTGAGGCCGTCTGTCCGCTGATTACCGATCCGCCCTTGCTCCATGCAAACGGGGAAATCGTTACGCCGTAGGTATCCAGGCCAGTTGTGGCAGAAACGGTCGCCGACAAGGAAGCCGCCACTGATTTATCCGTACAGAAATTCTCTTTATCAGCCGTAATGCTTACAGTAAGAGTGGGAAGCACAATGATGGTGTGCTCCACGACATTGGATAAACAGCCATCGAGCACTTCGATAACACCCAGCGTGATTTTGTGAATGCTGGGCGAGGTAACGGCATCCGAGAAAGTGTGGGTGAGCACTCCGCCGCTTGCCTGGTCGAGCGTTTCGATCACCTGACCTGCACCGGGATCGAGCGTCCAGAGATATTGGTAGAAATTGGATCCGGCCGCGGGCGAGAGCGAGAACGATTGCCCGTTCACCACATAATAGGTGCCGGCTTTGGAAATTTGTGCCACGCAAGAGAAGAACACAACTGCAAGGAGGGTGGTAAACAGTTTTTTCATGATTGTAATGATAAAATGAACAATTATAAAAGATGGTTTGAATTTGGAGTGATCAGGGGGTGAGCGCTACGCCTGGCGGAACTGGCGGACTCGACACGAGGATATCCACTTTTTTCCGGGGCGAAGCAATACAGCCGGAACCCGACTTGGTTATGTCCACGTAATAGGACGCGGTACCGGGCGTACTGAGGCCGCTGGCTGTCCAGTTTTGTGCAGTTGAGACCGAGCCGGTGCCGTGCGCCGTAGTATACCACGTGTACGAAAAACTGCCGATCCCCGAAATGCCCAACTGCGGTGCCAGGGCCGACAACGCCGCCGTGCCGATATTGCTGCAGGCTTTTGGACTTGCTGCCGTGGGAGCGTCCGGTGAACGCCGTACATCGTGAATATTAAGGCCATTGCTGCCAAGCCCGACGCCGAGCGCACCGATGTTGAGATCAAGCTCTACCCTGTCGAATATCACCGACGAGCCTGCTGTATTCCTGGGGGCAAAATAAAAAGCGACCTGGTTGTTATTTCCGCCCAAAAGCCCCAGCAAGTCAGCATCCAGCAGCGCGCTGACCAACGTAGAAGTTCCTACCGGCGTGCCGCCGTTGTAGGCCTGTAGTGTAACGGCGGAAGCAAGGTTTACCGCCAGGAACGACCCACTTTGCGACAGAATAACCCGTACGGCGTCTGCATTGTTGGAAACACCATTGAAAAAGAACGTCTGTTTGATATGTCCGCTGAGCAGAGCCACACCCGTCGAGACAAACGAGGATTTGGAATTCAGGTCATTATCGATCGCATTTCCGGCATTCAGGACGTCGAAGCTCCCCAACGTGATGCCGGAATAGTCTTTGGTGGACACATTCGGACTACCACAATCGGCGACATTAAAAGGGTAGGGGTTGGATGTATTGGTAGCTCCTGGCCCGTAGAAGGCATAATATACCTGCAAGGTGTTGGTGCCTAGCGCGGCGGGCGACGAAAGCTTCGTTCTCACGTACTTAAATGTGGCGGTAGGAGTAACCGCCAGAAATACTGAGCCATCAGGGGTGTAATAAGTTTTGTAATCGGCAGACTGAGTGCTTATCTGGACTCCATTTTTGTCATGTACAGTAAGCTCCACACCCCCACCGAGCAATGCGCTGCTGTTGTTGTTGGTACGTACATATACGGTCACAGGAGCACCGGTACTGGCGATTACTTCCGAAGGGAATTCGAGCTGAATCCATGCAGAGGAAGTTCCCAGCGTACTCGTGGCCGTGAGCAGCGCATAATTATTGTTAGGTTTGGTATTTCCGGCAGTGTTTCTGGCATTGTCTGGATTGGCAACCGAAAAGCTCCCGGTGAGGCCTCCGCCTGCGGCAGTGCCTCCATTGGTTTGCTTGTCGGGATAGACTGCATTCGAGGGCTGAGCTACGCAAAATGGTACAACTTTTCCACAGCAGGCCAGAACCAGCAGAAGTTTCAGGTAGTATTTTATCAAATGATGAGGAAGGTTTGTTTTGTAACTAGTTCTACAAATATAGGATCGGAGATGATATATCCAAATTATTTCTACAAAATGAATGCATTGAATTACAATAAATCTTTTTTAACCTACGCCCGACGTTTAATCCTGCAAAAAGAGCGCAAAATGACTAACTTCGGCGCTTTCAACAGACTTACCTGCTTCAAGTGAACAACAATACTTCCAGCTTGCGAACCGTGAATGTACTTCGCTATCTTATCCCGCTTCGCGAGGGTGGTTCGCTCCCTGCCATTGCGGAGGCTGATGACGACTTTCTGTATGTATTGAAATTCAGAGGTGCGGGGCAGGGTACAAAGGCATTGATTTCAGAGTTGATAGGAGGGGAACTCGCCCGTTTCCTGGGACTTAAAGTTCCCGAAATCGTGTTTGCAAATCTGGATGAAGGATTCGGAAGGACGGAACCCGACGAAGAAATCCAGGATTTGCTCAAAGCGAGCACCGGCCTCAATCTGGCGATGCATTACCTGTCGGGCGCCATTACATTCGACCCGGTTGTGACAAAGGTGGAGCCGCGGCTGGCGTCCGAGATTGTATGGCTTGACAGCTTTTTGACCAACGTCGACCGTACCGCCCGCAATACCAATATGCTGATGTGGCATAAGGAACTGTGGTTGATCGATCATGGTGCCGCGCTTTACTTTCATCATTCGTGGCAAAACTGGGAAGAGCAGGCGAAAAGGCCATTTACACAAATAAAGGACCACGTACTGCTGCGAAGTGCGTCAATGCTGGAAGAAGTGAACGCTGAGTTCAGCGAACGATTGGCCGACGGTGTTATCCCGGCGGTGGTATCTCTTATTCCCGACGATTGGTTGAGAGATTCACCATTTGAGTCTGCCGACGAGCATCGGCAGGCCTACATTTCTTATTTGCAGGCCCGCCTGTCAGCATCTGAAATCTTTGTGAAAGGAGCCCGGGATGCCAGATAGATTTTTATACGAATATGCAGTTTTGCGCATCGTGCCGCGTGTGGAACGGGAGGAGTTCATGAACGTGGGCGTGGTGCTTTATTGTCCTTCGCGTGGTTTTCTTGCTTGCATTTCGGAAATTAATGGAGATCGCCTGAGCGCTTTTGCACCCGATACGGATTTAGCCGAGGTGGAGGATTATCTCAATGCATTCAGACAAATCTGCGAGGGTAACCGGCAATGCGGGAGTCCTATTGCCGCGTTACCCGCGGCCTCGCGGTTTCGTTGGCTTACTGCCACGCGCAGCACCGTTTTGCAGACGTCCAAAGTTCACCCGGGCTTTTGTACGGACCCCGAGGAAACATTGAAACGGCTTTTTACGCAGCAGGTAAAGTAAGCTCTTATTTCAGTTTCAGATATTGCTGGACGAGCTCCTTTTTGCGGCGTGAAATCTCTATCCGCGAACCATCTGACAATAGCAGGAACTGATTATTATGTGTTACCTGCTTGATATACTTCGGGTTCACCAGGTGCGATTTATGTGTGCGGATGAAATTGAACTCTCCCAGCATCTCATCGAAGTGTTTCAAGGTTTTGCTCGCAAGAAATGGCCGTTTTCCGATCAGATGAATGGCTGTGTAGTTTTTATCAGCTTCCAATCTCAGTATTTCATCTAACGTAAAGAAGAATACACCCTCACTGGATGGTACCGCAAGCCGGAATTCCCTGATGTTCTTTTTCTCTATGTTATGGACCAGGTTGTCGTATAGCTGCTGTGTTTCCTGTTTCGGTTTACTCTTCACTTTTTCGATATGTCGATCGATGGCCGTTTGCAGCTCTTCCGGGTCGACCGGTTTCAGCAGGTAGTCCAATGCGCTGAACCGGATGGCCTGAATGGCATATTGATTGAAGGCGGTAGTAAACACGATGTCATAAGGCGGGTTTTTGCGGGCCATGAGAAATTCAAAGCCATTCTGGTGTGGCATTTCCACATCCAGGAAAACAATGTCGGGCTGGAAACCTTCCAGCACTTTCAGCGCTGCTTCAACCGATTCCGCATGCCGGACGTCGACTTCCTGAGCAATGAAATTGCTGAGGTAATGATTCAGAACATTGCGTGCTTTCTGCTCGTCATCAATGATTAGTGTTTTAAGCATAGCTCGGGGGTATTTATAGTGTAAGATGGGTGTTTTAAGTGCTAATCAGGTGTGATCCAGGGACGTCGAGAGCTCGATCACAATCATGGTGCCGGTCGCAACATCGTTAGGGGCATACTTGTCAACGATTTCTACCGAAGCATGCTGGCCCTGCCGGTCTATCAGCGTGAGACGGTCTTTGGCAATCTGAAGGCCCTTGGATTTGTGTCGTTTGGTAGTAGCATTCCGCTCTCTGATTTCGAAGGATTTTTTCCGTCCGATTCCATTATCATCAATTGTGCATCGGAATATTTCCTCGTCAATGCGCTCAAAGGAGATTTTCAATTCGCGGTAGCCATTTTTATGCATCAGTCCATGCCATATAGCATTTTCGACGTACGGTTGCAGCAGCATCGAAGGCAGAAGGATATCGTCAGCTTCCAGGTCCTCGTCTATGTCAATGTGGTAGACAAAGCTTTGTTCGAACCGCATTTGTTCAAGTTCCAGATATAATTGAAGCACGTTCTTCTCCTCCTCGATTGACACCAGGTTTCGATCCGAATTATTGAGCACCATCCGAAAGAGCTTCGAAAATTTGTTGAGATACTTGCTTGCCTCCCCGTATTTCTGTGTGACAATGCATTCCTGGATACTATTGAGGCAGTTGAACACGAAATGCGGGTTCATCTGCGCCCGCAAGGCCATTAGTTGGCTTTCTGCCAGCATACGATTGATTTCCAGGAGCATGGTTTCCTTTTTCGCTGCTTCCTCTTCCGCCTGCGCTTCGGCGATTTTGTTCGCGTTAATAGAAGCGATCGTCACCAACGTACGCGCCTGCTCTTCTGTGAAGAAGTTCTTTTTCGTGTGCTCTGAATCCAACACGCCAATGAGCTTCCCCTCGTGGAGAATGGGGACGGCTATTTCGGAGAACTTGTTCGCATCCTGAGCGATGTATCGGGCGTCACGTGACGTATCTGATATGTTTATTACCTTTTTGTTTTCAGCCGCAACGCCCACAATCCCTTCTCCCAGGTTTAGCTCAAGGGGATCTACGATTTCAAACTCACCTGGATTTTTTGAACCATAGGTGGCTTTTTGTACTAGTTTCTTTTTATCCTGGTCCCAAAGAAAAACTGTGCAGTCTTCGAAGCGTAATTGCGAGCAACAACTCCGTACGATGTCCCAGCATATCTCATTAACAGAATTTTCGCCGTAAACCGAATTGACAAAGTATTCGATCGCCTTTGAGAAGTTGCGTTTCTGCCTCCGGTTTATATAACTGTTGTATGTCAGGAAGAAAAAAGCGCCTGAGACACAGCCAACAAGAATAAAGAACCACCAGCTTTGATACCAGTAGGGCAATATTTTGATCTTTACAATGGCCGATTTTTTCATCCATCGTTCGTGCTCGTCTGTACTGCGGACTTTGAATATGTAGTCTCCCGGTGTGAGGCTATTATAACTGACGCTCATATTGCGCCCCGCATTCACCCAGTTCTGGTCGATGCCTGTCAACTGGTAACTGTACTGCAGCGACGGAATATCCCGATGTTTTAAAGAGGCATATTGAAACGTAATAAAACCTCTCTCCGGTGCAAGGACGAACGATGTTGGAAGGAAGTCGGCAATTTCCTCTCCAAAAACTTTCACAGAGGTAATATGGGGTGGCTTTTTGACAGGTATGCGGGCAAACTTCATGGGATCTATCACCACAATGTGATCCAGCATGGCTGCGTAGATGTGATCGGGAGTAGCAAGCACGTAATTCCAGTAATCCTGTAAAGTCTTTCCCAGGTTGATACGGACGCGCGTTACTTTCTTGGTGTTGGGGGAAAAGAAGAGTAACCCGCTCGGGCCGGCAGCCCAAATGGCACCGCGCTTATCAAGTGCAATGCTATTGATTTGGGTTGTGACAAATCCGTTTCGCGGCGTCAGACTGTCCAAATACTGGCCCTGGTCATTGAGTTTGAATAATCCACGCTCCCAAACCGCGGCCCACCAGTTGCCTGCCCGGTCTTCAAGAAGTTGCATGGCATGAAAGTTGTCCTTGTCAGGAACGGGAATAACGGAAAATCGTTGCGTTTGCTCAGAATAGCGGAGAATGCCCTCGCCTTTCATAGCGAAGAGGATATCGCCATTGCGCAATTTTAACGCACTCCGGCAAAACTTGTAATTGAAGTTGCCGAACCGGTCATCTGTACCATCGAACCGGTCGCAGCTATTCGTCCTTGGGTCAAATCTGTACAGCCCCTCCTTAAAGACTTGAAACCACACTCTTCCCCGATTATCAATGACCACGAAATTGCCGGGGGAAAAAGGCTTTGGAAGTTTGCTATGCGTAAACCTGCGGAGTTCTTTATCGCCGTTACGAAGGCTGTATAAACCGCCGTCGCCGCCAAACCACCACGTCCCGGCTGAATAGGCGCAGCCCGAAAACCTATTCCTTAACAGTACTTCCTTTGAAGCAATGTATTGTTTAAAGGTCTTTTCCCTTTCCGTAAAAAGCACAATGCCGTCTTCCTTCATGGCCAGAATGGTATCGCTTCTGGCAGCGAGTGTATTATTGCTCGCAAAGTTGACCTGGAGAAAGAATGGTCTGCTCGGTAATCTGTAAACTGTCTCAAACGGGTTGTTATAAGTCAATTTACTAAGCCCGTTTAATGTAGCGAACCAGAGATCGTTTTCATCGTCCTCTATAATATGATAAAAGAAACCATAACCGATGGAGAAGGCATCATCCTGGCTGTAAAATAGCTTACGGATAGGTTTCCCGGGCTCTTTCATATACGCTGCATACATCCAGGTTGAAATCCACAGTCTGTTTTGGCTATCGACAAATAGATAGTTGGCGCCATCCGTTGAGCGGACATTATCCAGATAGAGGTAAGATGTGTCACTGGCAACGTCGGGCTTGGAGAAATGAAGGGAAAATCCGGCACTTGTGCTATACCACAAGTTGGCATCTCTGTCGAGTGCAATGGCTGTTACCCACTTATGCTTTAAAATAGGCCAGCGGTGAGGGTTATGCGTGCTGTCATATACGGCTTTGTTTTTGAAATCGATAAAAAAACATTGGTGTCCGCCCACCCAGAACCCCTTTCTCCTGGCGTCCCAGCAAAAAGCGCTTTCAGCGGCAAAAGCAAGGTCTTGACGGGCCATGCGTCCGGTCCACGGAAGTAAATCTGTCAGTTCCCACATTTTTGTGCCGTCGTAGATGAAGATTTCGGAGCGACAGATAAACCAAAGCCTGTGTTCGCCGTCTTCCTTGACAGACAGGATGGGCTTGCCTGCAAGTGATTTCCAGCGTTGGTCGGCCCGATACTTGCCGGTTGCCTTATTGAAGAGTTTCAGGCCGCGGGAAGTAGCGACGAGCAAATTGTCGTTGCCGTCGATTGGGAGAATGCATTTCACCTCCACATGATGGTCCGCCCGCAGATCATCGTAACACTTGATGGTGTTTCCATCGAAGCGGTTAAGCCCGTTGGCTGTGCCGATCCACAGAAATCCGTCCGGATCCTTATATAAACACCGTACATCCTTCGCGCTGAGCCCGTCCTCTTCCCTGAGATTCTGGAAAACGAACTGCGCTTGGGACGTAAAAGACCAAAGAAAACAAACGAGCCAAATGAGCTGATAATGACGCATGTAAGGAGTAGATTTTCCACTGATCACGTAAGGTAGCCATAAGGAAAATCAAAGTAAATATTGATGAATAAAAGGCAGTTGTGAATTGACTAACGGAAATATGGAGCCCGACGCTAGTCGTCAAACACTTTTCAACACAACCCAACTAATTTGACCATTTAATCACTGATAGCTCGCCGTTCACACATCCTATTTTTATTACCTGGCCGTCTGGACAACATTTGTTTAAGACACCAGTGGTAACCTAACTATTCATCAAAAACTGACTATTGCAATGGGACTCTATCTGACAGGCCTTTTAATCGATTGCACCGCGGTACTGGCGGTGGGCAGCTACTACTTGTACTACATAGTCATGAAGAGAGAGCCCGACGAACCCCGGCATTATTTCTGGATCGTTATGATTTCGATCGGTGCGGTGATCATGGCTTCCATATACTATCTATATACGGGAGATCTCACGACGGCGTCAATCCTTGCCTGGGTAATGGCTGTGCCGGTGGTAATCACAGCTATCTTCATCGTGCTCATCATCATATTCCGCCCCAACTGGAACTAGGCGTACACGATCGGCTTCGCATCATATTACTATAGGGTATAAGTTAAGCAACGCCGTGGCAATTTTGCCGCGGCGTTCTTTTTTCAAAATGACAATAATAGTGAGTTCTTATTGATAATTACGGCCTTAGAATTACACATTTTACAAGAAATACCGATGGTTTTTTAATCGCTACCTTATGATCATCGGATTCTTTTTGGGTGGAATGGCGAGTTTAAGTTTGAATATCAAAATTCAATTCAGCTGAAAGAATGAAAGAAGATAAGAACGTAAAGCCCTCCTCGATTCAGTTGGAAACTGATTTTCACTCAAACGTACATGGAATATGAAGAAGTTTATTTTACACACATTAATCGCACTGACGTTTTTAAATGTTTCTCTTGCGCAGGATATTAATCTATTGATTAATTTTCCTAAGACCTACACGGACGCCCCATGCTTATACTGCACACCTGCTGGATATACAATTGTTACTGGTGGCCCCGTTTCAGTTTCCGATATTAATCAAGTAGGTGGGTACTTGTTCAAGCCTTGGGTGGATAATTTTTCGCAGCCCCCTTCATATGGTAAAGCGATTGATAAAAATAGTGCAGCCGTTTTTTTAACGCTAACCAATTCCGATACTAGAAAAGACAAAGTGAAAGCGGAAGCGAGTGGATTTGAGATTGGTGCCCAATATACTTTACACTATTATGTTATGACGGCCCGGGCTGACTTAGATGCGGGACCAGGAGTTTCTCAGACCGACTATGCTACTTCCGCTACTATGGAGGTCAAAACAGTAAATTCCAGTGGTATTACTAGTAAAACAACGACTTTTACTGGGGCCAATGTAAAGACATGGATTGAGGAAACGATCACTTTCACGGCCCCAGCAACAAATTTGACGTTCCATTTATCCGGCGCGTCTAATGCCCAGCAAACCTCGTTAGTTAATTTTGATATCTATTCGAAACCTTTTGATTGTGTCATCCCTGGCGGGCAAGTAGCGCTTTTCCACGGTGGCGCTGTCCCAAGTACCCCTTTCCCTTGCGAGACCACCAACTTGTTCAATCTTATCGCTAGCAGTACTCCGGTTTCTCCTGCGGGCGTTGTTCCAGTGTGGGGTATTAATCCCAACAGTAGCTATCCTCAACTTACCGAAGAGCAAGCGAAGGCTGCTGGAACCAAAGCGTCAGGTCAATACTACTATGCATTCTACAAGACGCCTGGTGGTTGCTATAATACGTATGTTTCGACTGCAAAAGCTTCTTTCAATGCAACACCTACACAGGTATCACTAATAGCTAATCAGAGAGCAATTAATTGCATCAATCAAACCAGTGTCGATCTTAATGCCCAGGTGACACCTACCAGCTATAAGGTTCATTGGTTTACTAATGACACGCATCTGGGAGCCCCAATTGCCAACCCTCAGTCAGCGCCTGTGGGTGACTACTATGCATTCTATTTTGATTCGAAAAATAATTGCTACTCAGTAGATAAAGCCGCCGTCAGCGCAAAATTTTCCGTAACAGGCTCGACGATGTGCTGTAACGACCCTAATGACCCATCTAACCAGATACCGCTACTTAGCACCGATGTTAAAATTGTAGCACCTGCTCAGACGTACGATTTAACAAAGTTGGTTCCATCAAACATTTCATTACCGCCTAATACGGTTATCGAGTGGTATACCTCTGAAAATCACTCTGGATCACCAGTTTCTGATCCGCAGCATGCCGGGCCCGGAAAGTACTATGTATTTGCTCACGACCTCGTTAATGGTTGCTTCAACGTTCCTCTTTCCAAATCTGCTGTTAATGTTGCTAAGGCTTGCAATGCGGGAACTACGCCGGTTGCCTTGAAAAACACGCTTGGTTTCTATTGCCTGGTAGGTGAATCTCCCATGAACTTGAATGATTTTGTGGTAGGGGGGGTACCGGCAGGCTTGGGTGTGGTATGGTACACAAATGATGAACACAATGGAAACCCCGTTTCAATGCCAGCTCCAATGGATTACCTACCTGTGTATTATGCATTTTTTTACGACAATGCCAATCAATGCTTTTCACCTCCTTCACTACCACTTAACCTAAAAAGCACGCACGTACCGATAAACTGCCCCTACGAGGATGGCTGTCAGCTTTCAACCTGTTCTTCGGGTAGCGTAAATTTAAATGCCTTGCATACTGGTGCAATACCAAATGGTTGGGAACTCAGATGGTTTAACAATAGCAAGCACACGGGATCCCAGGTAGCAACGCCCGATAATGTAACAGATGCAGGTAACTACTATGCATTTTATTACAATCTTGCTAAGCAATGCTACAACAAGTCGGGCACGCTGGCAAATGGGCTGGATGACTTATCAAATAAAAAGGTTACAGTTGTTACTCAACCTTGCGCTGGCCCGCAACTAGTAATTCGAGTTGCGCTTCAAGGAGCAATGCAAACGGTTCCAAGTGACGACATCATGCGAACCGATCTGCAAAACTATTTTGGAAACTCCGGACTCCTGCCAACAACCAGCCCTTATGGGGACGGCGCAACGTGCCCTGAAATAGGCGATGGTTCAAAAATGGCAACGGTAGTAGACTGGGTAAAAGTAGAAATTCGGGATGCAGTAGATCCTTCTATTTTGCTGGAATCGAAAAGCTTAATTCTTTGGGGATCAGGGTTTGTTGGTAACCTGGACGGTACATCACAGCCCACTTTCACAAGCCAGTCAAAGCCGGTTAGAATTGTAGTCAAGCATCGGAATCACTTGGCGGTTATGAGTAATCCGATTCAAGATTTTAGCACAGGGGTTGTTAGTTATGATTTTACCACCGCACTTTCGCAAGCTTCCAATGAGTTTGGTGATCCTCCGCAGATGGTTCAGAAGAGCGGGATGTGGTGTATGCTGTCCGCGGATTTGAATTCTACTCAGGACTTTGTAATCGATGGTAAAGACGGAACTGTTTTTAATAACCAATTCAGAGCAGACGTGTTTGATTCCTATGATAGTAGTGATATTAATATGGATGGGGTTGTGGATGGAGTTGACGGAACACTGTTTAACATCAATTTTTACTTGGATATTTTTTCAACATTGATTAATTATTAAACACTTACACTATGATCAGAACTTCTAAAAGGTGGATTGCGCTCATTTTAACTGTCTTTGGTTTTCAGAGTTTGGTGAATGCTCAGACGATAGAAATCGCATATGAGAATGGAGTGCTGAATGCAAACAAGACAAGTTACACTTTTGATGTAAGGGCGATTCGGGGAACGAATTACGATGTGGCTAACCCAGATAGCAGTAATTGGCAATTTATGAATCTTAGGTCAGATGTCCAGGTGCCGGCTGGGGTTACAATTCAAAGTACCAACTACACGTTTAACCCGGCTTATTCGAGTGGTGGCGCTATTTCGAACAACACACCTGGCAGTCCTCCGAATGATGGAGGCTCATGGGCAGAGTTTAGTATAAATTTAACGAGGACTATGCAAAGCGAGATCCCAAGTGGCCCAGGAATTGTATTAGGGACAGGTACCTTGAATTTTTCGGGACCGGTAATGAGTAGCAATAAAGTTACAATTCGACCGTACAATGGGACCACCTTTGCCGCTTTTTGGACTAATTTGGAGCCGATTAATGCACGTAAGCGAATCGTCGGCACGGCTAATTTAGCATTGCCTGTTTCATTGATCGATTTCTCTGCAGCACGTGAAGGTAACACGACCACACTTGTCTGGTCAACCTCGGAGGAATCCAACAGCGACTATTTCGAGGTGCAACGTAGCGGGAACGGCAAAACTTGGGAAAAGTTGAAGTCGGTGGCCGCCAGGGGAGAAAGCTCAGTAAAGGTAAGCTACTCCGCGGTTGATGAGAATCCGATGGGTGGTACTAACTTCTACCGTCTCAAAATGGTAGACAAGGACGGAACATTTGCTCTTAGTAAGATCAAGAGCGTGGAGTTTAATGATTTGAAGACTGGGTATACACTGTTCCCCAATCCCGTAAGCGACAAGCTGAATTTCAAATCAACAGAGGACTGGAACAGCGTATCAAGTATCAAAATATACAATGCACAGGGGGTTGAGGTATATACATCACCGTCAGTGCCGGCGAAGGAGGTCAACGTCAAAAATCTGCCCTCCGGGACCTATGTAGTGAAACTGTCTCGTAAAAATGGGCAGTCCAGTGGTTATAGAATCGTCATTGCACGTTAACCACATTATGACAGTGAGTTACTCAGGATGATGGCGTGAGCGCCTTTTGCTTCCTTCCCTTGTCGCCACGCCGTCACTGAGTTGTCTAAGTAAAATCTCTAACTTCTCAATCGATGATAGCAAGATTGTTCAGCGTTACTTTTGCCTCAATACTGATCGCCGCTTGCGGAAATGATAAGGAATGTGTCCCATCCTCATTAAAAGATAATATTAAAGGGACCTGGAATGCGGAGCTCGTTTCGGAGCACAGCGGCCCACAGGAAATAGTATTTGAAAGTAATGGAAATTACAAAGAAAGTAAAGGATTGTTATTTGGAACTTATTTCAAATCGGAAGATAATTGGAGAGTCGAAAACGACTCACTTTTCGTGGAAGGTTCGCTTTCCAATGGAACGAAGGTAAAATACGGTTTTAATTTAATTAGTCAAACTTGCAATGAAATAATATTTGATTTGGAAGGTGTTGATGAAATGAAATTAATTAGAAAATAAATATAGGTGTCAATATGAAAAAAATATTATTAATAGGTTTAGTAATAACAGCGGTTACCTCTATTGTTGTGGTGAATTTGTATTCATCAAAACCCAAGCCTATTTATTGAAGAAAAACCAGCGCTTCGGTTCATTATATTTTTACTCAATTTGTGCATAAAGATGAAACGTCTAATTCAGCGTTGGCTCGGGTTGTTCTATCTGGTTATTTTAAAGAATAAAATTAAATACTTTTAATGACTTGATGGAGATCTGTACATCAAAAGTGTGTGTTAGTGCTTATTCCGAACGCCATATTTGTGCGTTCGGAATTTTGTTGTTTTATCGATTACGATCTGAAAGCTGTAATACGTCTGGCGCGCGTCTTGTTTCCGAAAAGGGCAAGTCTGGAAATGGTGGTCTCCCCTCACCGTTGCCTGATGAAAGGAGGCAACATATAGAGGGCGAGACACGTTGAATCGAAATCGGGATATTGTCTTGGGAGTCAGGAAACTATTCTGTAACTTTTACGTCCAATAGCCCACCTCCGTCAGCTCTCACCACTCAACGATGGCCGTGCATTAGGCCAATGAAGAACTAAGTCAGCGGCCGCTCGCGGGTTAACAGAGGTACTTCCGGCATAAGTGACCGAATTTGTACTAAAATCATGGCCCGACGAAAGTATTACGTCATATTTGCCGATTTTTCAGTTAGATTTAGAACCTTTGTAGCTTATTTATGACAACTATTTCTACAAAATAGGAATATGTGGAGATAGGAAGCATCCAGTTGTCGTGGGTTGTAATGTGATATCTGTACCCTTCTCTTGCTAGAAAAATGGAATTTATTATCGTAGACGACAGTGTTTTCGATCAGTTTACCCAGGAAAAGCTGCTGTTGAAAAGTGGTTTGACCGAAACGGTAAGGACGTTTAGCTCAGCGCAGCAGGCGATAGACCATCTCCGTGCCCAGGGCGCCGACATGCCTGAAACCGTGATTCTGCTCGACTTGCAAATGCCGGGGCTCAATGGTTTCGAATTTACCGAACAGTACGGGCTGTTACCCAAGGCGGTACGAAAGCGGATACGCCTGTTTATGATTTCGTCTACCGTAGATGCCTCCGATATTGAGCAGGCCGAAGCCAACCCCCACATTATCCAGCTTTTGCCAAAACCCCTGGAAATACCGCTGCTAAGAGAGCTTCTCAAATCATAGTACTTCCTTTCGCCGCCCATTCCATCCCGCATTTCATTTCAGGACTTCGAACGTTTTCCACGCAATTTTCATAAATTCTATGATTGTGGTACGTGATAAATTCCCTCAATTTAAATCGAAAGTCAGGAGCCGTTGTGGTTATATTTGCGTCTAGCGCATTAACCAGAGATTATCATGCCTTTTCGCAGCTCCTTCGTTATTACATTCCTTGTTTTTGCAGTAATCTTTGCAATATCTTGTGATCGACCGGCGGGGACACCTCATGAAGCTGCTGAATTGCTCACTGCCGTGCCGCAGTGGAAAATCGAGGAAATTGTTGTCAACGACGCAGTTACCTTCAAGGATGGAAAGATGACGCAGCAATTCGGAGGAATCGACTTTCAGCGGTACATGGAAACCGTCCAGGTGAAAAAGGATGGCGTCTTCTCAGGCGTTTTCAAAGGAGAGTCCACACCTTTTTTGCTTAAATGGCAGGTTAACGATGACAATATCACGATTGGCGCGCCGGAGGGAGGAGGCAAAGGAGAATGGACGGTGCGGCCCGATGATGTCCGAAAAAACTCATTCGTCATGAAAACACAAAGTACTGCCTACGACTATCCGAGGATGACTACCATTGCGCTGAAATTTAAGGCGGTACAATAACATTTATCTATACTAAATCACTATGAGCAAGCTCGACAAGGCTTTTGAACTTTTTGACGATTACAACAAACGTTCTCCTGAGCACCTCGTGTGGGAAAATGTAGAATACCCGGTTGAATACTTCTATGCCCTGAAACTCTATGAATGGGTCACGAAGCTGGACCCGCAGGCCGACGAAAGCCTGCTCCTGGCATCGCGATGCCAGCATATCGGGCGCTGGGAGATTGCGCGCAAAAGTTATCCCGACGGCCGCGTAGGCTACCTCAAATGGCGAAGCGACCTGTCGAAGTACCACGCCGGGATCGCTGCTGAAATTCTTGTAAGCGTTGGTTACGACCAGGAGACGATCAACCGGGTAAAGCAGATTGTCCTTAAACAGCGCCTCAAAAGTGATACCGACGTACAGACAATGGAAAATGCCCTCTGCCTCGTTTTTCTCCAATACCAATACGACGATCTGATCGCCAAAATGACCGAAGAAAAAATGATCGACATTCTCCGTAAAACCTGGGGTAAAATGAGCGATCCCGGCCGCGAAGCAGCGTTGTCGCTGCAGTACAGCGACATCGGAAGGGATTTGATTTTGAAGGCGCTGAAAGAAGAGTGATGCCGAGTTCCGCACATCAGCTCGCCACAAATGTTAACCAAAACAGCCAGGTAGAAGCGCTACCTCACTGTTTTGGCTTAATTGCCCGTCACTTCCGCGTCGTCTCCTGCGCGCCGTCCAGGCTCTGCGCGACTTTGACCAATTGCACAAATTCAGCCCGATAACCTTCCTCATCCTTCCCAAATGCGCCTCGCGCGCACTGGATCACATCTGTGTACGTGGCTTTTCCTTTATATTCGGAATCACGCAGCAGTAGACCAAACTCCGCCACGGCGCTGGCAAATCGCAGGTTTTCAGAGCATTTTTCAAAAGCAACTGACGTGGCTTTTATCGGGAGATCGAAAAGGACACTTTTATCGCTGTCAGGCTTTTTGTACCGGACTTTGACGGTCATCATTTCATTGCTATTGCCGGCCGCATCAGCATTATTTTGTTGGTATTTCAATGCGTCGGTTGTGCCGATATACGAACTGTGAGTACCCTTGGGCACAATTTCGTAGATGGATGTAACGCTATGTCCCGAGCCCATATCGCCGGCATCTTTCTTGTCATCGTTGAATTCGTCGTTCCGCAATGCGCGGTTTTCGTAGCCGATAAGGCGGTATGCCTGTACCTGCGCAGGATTGAACTCGATCTGTATTTTGACATCTTTGGCGATCGTAAACAGTGTGCCACCGAATTCCTGTACAAATTCCTTCCGCGCCTCCTGAATGTTATCGATGTAAGCATAATTGCCGTTGCCTTTGTCGGCCAGGGTTTCTACATGGCTGTCTTTGTAATTCCCCATTCCAAAGCCCATCACACTGAGGAAAATGCCGGCTTTGCGTTTTTCTTCAATTAGTTTCTGTAACTCTGATTCGTTAGAAATGCCCACATTAAAATCGCCATCGGTGGCGAGGATTACCCGGTTATTGCCTTTTGGAAGAAAATGCTTTTTGGCCAGATCATAAGCTAGCTCGATACCCTCACCACCCGCCGTTGAGCCGCCAGCTTCCAGTTTGTCAAGCGCGTCTTTAATTACCTTTTTTTCGTTTCCGGCAGTTGGCGGCAACACCAGGCCAGCGGAGCCAGCGTAAGTGACCAGGGAGATTTTGTCTTCGGCACGTAGCTGGTCGACGAGCAGCTTGAAGGCTTGTTTGAGTAGCGGAAGTTTATTCAGGTCGCTCATCGAACCAGAAACGTCGATGAGGAAAACCAGGTTGGACGCAGGTAAATTTTCGGTAGAAACCGTTTTGGCCTGCAAGCCAATGTGTACCAGTTTCAATCCCGGATTCCAGGGCGAATCGGTAGTTTCCGTGGTAATGGCCAACGGGTGTTCGCCGGCAGGTTGCGGATAGTTATAATCAAAGTAATTGATCATTTCTTCAATCCTGACGGCGTCTTCGGGCGGCATTTGACCGTTGTTCAAAAAGCGGCGCACATTACTATAAGCGGCACGGTCGACGTCGATGGAGAATGTGGTAACAGGTTGTTGGCCGACAGACAAAAAGCCGTTTTCGTTGATGCGCTTGTAGCTTTCCGTCTCAACGGGTATTTGCCTGACACTGCCGTGGAAAGTCGCCGGAGCGGCGGCAACCGAGTGAGAGCTAGTCTTTTTCATGAGCATTGGCTGGCCGGCGATCACTGCCTCACGCAACGTTTCTGCCTTTTGAATAAGGATAATCTTCAAAACCGAATCAGAGATGATAGGGGCCGTCAGATTTTGGTAACCGGCTTTTTTGAACACTAAGGCCTGTGCAAGTTTCGGTACGTTGAGCGAAAAATACCCAGAGCGGTCGGTGACGGTCGCGGCGTCGCCGCCTTGCAGGGAAACGGTTACGCCGGCGAGCGGCACGTTAGCGGCGTCGGTAACGGTACCCCGTATTTGCCGCTCGGGCAGGAATGCAAATGCACTCAAAATCACGGCTAATAGAATGGTTACTCTGGTTTTCATGGTTTCCTGATTTTTTATTTACCCGCTGGATGCGCGCCTTCTACTCATTCCATAAAAGTTTTTAAATTTTTTTTATGGAATTTTGATTGAACCGCATCCAGTACTCAGAAAGCTGGAAAACTTTTCCAAATGCGCACGTGAAGTTTTTAAAACTGTTTCGTTTGAAGGGCAATGAACCGGTAGCCGAGGTCGAGCGACTGGCGGATTACCGGCGCTATGGCGATGTTACCGTGTTAGGCGCACTGTATGAGCCCTACATGGAAATGGTATTTGGTGTTTGTTTTCAGTACCTGCGCAGTGAAGAGGATAGCAAGGACGCGGTCATGCAGATTTTTGAAAAACTTGTTATCGATTTAAGGCAGCACGAAGTCTCCAACTTCAAAAGCTGGCTGCATAGCGTGGCGAGAAACCATTGCTTAATGAAACTCCGCTCGGTACGCGTTCTGTCGGGTTTCGAGCATACCGAAGAAGCCGAACACGAATTGCATTGGATTACGCAGACAGAGGATGCTGCACTACTCCTCGACGGACAGCTCGACGCACTGGATGAATGCATTCAAAAACTCAGTCACGAGCAGCGGATTACCATCGAGCTTTTTTACATGCAGGACAAATGCTACCGCGATATTGCCGGGGAAACCGGTTTTGACATGGGCAAAGTGAAAAGTTATATCCAGAACGGAAAGCGGAACCTGAAAATTTGCATTGAAGGCCATGGCAGTAACTAACGACCTCATTCCCGATTTCGATGATTTTGAGCGCTATTACAGCGGGACGATGCGGGTAGAAGAACAACGTGCTCTCGAGGGACGTATGCTCGATGAACCGCTGGTAGCCGAGGCTTACGAAGGCTACCTCGCATGGCGCGTTACACATTCGGACATTGCGGGTATGCGCGCGGATCTGCGTGAGCGCCTGCATGAGCGCGTAGCGCGCGAAAGAAAATCCGGTTTGCCGTTGTGGGTTTATATCTCGGCAGCCTCGGTTCTGCTGGTGCTGTTTGCTTACTGGACGTCTTTTTTAGGCGATAATCAAGTTGTAGTGCAAAAAGATTCGACTACATACGGGGATGAGACGGCGACAGAGGCCAGGAAACCTGTTCAGGCGGATGATAAATTTACAAAAGCTCCCGAGCCGGTAGTCGTTCCGCCTCCGAAAATACCGTCCAAACCTGCCGCTAGTAAAACGAGGGGCCAAGCTGTTGCAAGCAAACCAGTGCACAATCCTGAATCTTTATTGAAACCCCACGCATTTGTACCGGATGCTCTCGCTGATGCGGAGGTGCAGCGAGAGCAAATTGTCGTTCCGCCGACGCATTCGGATTTGAATCAACCTACGCCTGCGCAGCCCGCACAGGATCCTGCGAAGGCCCTTCCTGCGTCCGGAACGTTACGCGCCCTGGGTAAATCGGCAGCTGCCCGCTCACAGACTGAGCCTTCGAAACCCTTGCTTGTATCTCACAAGACAGCTGACACCGTTCCGGAGAATCCAGGAGAAATACTGAATGAAGTGGTTGTCACCGGATCGTCGATTAGCAGTAAAAAATCACCTATCACACTGGTTGCAGAGCCTGATCAACCCACCCCAATACCGGCACAGGGCTGGCCTGCGTACCGCACTTATCTCGAAAAAAGCACAGGCTCTGCTGCCACAACCGGGCAGGTAGTGGTGACATTTATCGTCAGTTCCGCAGGTGCATTGTCGGGTTTTGTAGCCAATGGACCCGAAGAGCTTCGCAAGGAAGCAATCCATATCATCAGTAATGGCCCCGCCTGGGCGCCCGCCCGCACCAAGGGATTTCCTGTAACTTCCCTTGCTGAAATACAACTACAATTTAGGCAGTCCCAATAATCCGGTTCAAATCAGACGGTTATTCTTAGACTTGTAGAAGTAATTTTAAAATTTTCCCAAAATTGGACGGTTATTTTTTGCGATCTACGCCGCAGTATTTAATTTTACTACAAGCTCTTAACTACTCATCTCTTGATTTTTTACTAAATCTGAACTTGTAATTTCTCCCCATAGTCGCTTGATGCTATTTTTAGACCTGATTCGATGCGATGCGTTGGCGAGTGATGCAATTTTCTGGTCTAAATTTTGTTATGGCAAGTATTATGACTAATTCTACGAAATAATTGCCTGTTGTTTTTCACTGTGAGATATCGAATATTTGCCCACTTATACTCAACCTATGGACAATAGAAAGAATCTGTTGATTATAGACGATGAACCCAGCATTACCAAGATACTGGAACATTTCCTCAAGAAAGATTTTGATGTGGTGATCAAAAGCGATGGCTCCGAAGGGATGCTGTGGCTGGAAGAAGGCAACCAGGCCGATCTGATCATCGCTGACCTTCATATGCCCAATCTGAGCGGCAAAGAGTTCCTGAAAGTGGCGAAAGCCAGTAATTTGTATTCTGAAATACCCATTATCATACTTTCCGGCTCCGACGAAAGCAGTGAGCGCATTCAATGCCTTAACCTCGGCGCCGACGATTTTATGGTAAAGCCATTCAATCCGATGGAGGTGCATGCGAAGATCAACGCCGTATTGCGGCGCAGTAAACGCTTCTCATAAAAGACGACGATATCATGGAACTGGCCGGCGCAACGACAGAAACGGTAACGGCAGGCAAAACCTACGTTGCCCAGTTCAGAGTTATTTTTGTCCATCACAATTTTCAGGAATACCTCCGTTTTACCGAGCGATTTGAGGAATACCTTCAGGTGGAGTATTTTGATACCCCTGCCGGTGCACTGGAAGCACTAAAAGAAAACTATCCCGCGGATGTGATCGTAGCGCACGACGCGAGCGGCGGTGTAGAGCTGCTCGACACGATCCGGAGCAGCGCCGGCTTCGGTAATATCCCTTTCGTGCTGCTGGTAGACCGACTTTCGCGCCAGGCGATCGATTTGGCGCGGGCCAGGCATGCCGACGATGTTTTTTCCGTGAATTTCGACGACGGGGACCTTATTACCCGTATCAAATACTTCAAAAAGCGGCAGTGGTACGTTGCCAATAAAGCGTCTCAGAAAATCGGGTCGCAGGGGCACAAGACGCCGCTTTGGAAACGGGTAATCGACATTGCCACGACCGGTACGGCGGTTATTCTCCTGTTGCCTGTATTCATTATCGTGGCGATCCTGATCAAGCTGGATTCGAAGGGGCCGGTTTTTTATAAATCCAAAAGGGTCGGGAGCGGCTACAAGATTTTCGATCTGTATAAATTCAGGACCATGCGGACCGACGCTGACCAGTTGATCCGGAAAATGGCGGCATTGAATATGTATTCCAAAGCCGAGCCCGCAGCCCAGATCGAAACGCAGGGGCTTTGTGATGAGTGCCTTGCGGGAAATCAATGCAAAAGCTTGCTGTTCCATGACGGAAAGGAGATTTGCGAGAAGCTATACCAATTTCAGAAAGACCAGAAAGCTGCATTCATGAAATTTCAGAATGACCCGCGTATCACGCGCCTGGGAAGTTTTCTGAGAAACTCTAGCATTGATGAACTTCCTCAGCTGTTCAACATTCTCAAAGGGGATATGTCGCTGGTAGGTAACCGCCCGCTGCCTTTGTATGAAGCAGAGAAAATGACCACCGACGATAAAATCCTGCGCTTTGCTGGGCCCGCCGGCCTTACCGGCTTATGGCAGGTAACCAAACGAGGCAAGGGAAAGTCAGACATGACCGAAGAGGAGCGTACGCAGCTTGACATTACCTATGCCCGGGAATTTTCGTTTAAAATGGATATGAAAATCATCCTGAAAACATTCCCCGCGCTGTTGCAGTCAGAGAATGTGTGACGGGTCAAAACGTATGTCACGACGCTTTCACCCAGTCTTTGTATTCGGGATCGTATTTTTTGATAATACGTGCGGGATTTCCTACGGCAACCGAATAAGGCGGAACATCTTTGGTGACGACGGCGCCGGCGGCGATGACCGAATGCCGGCCGATGGTAACACCTGCTGTGACCACGGCATTGGCGCCGATCCAACATTCGTCTTCGATAACAATGGGTGCTACGCTGACGCCCTGTTTGTGGATTGGTTGCTGGATATCCTGATAGTTGTGGTTCAGGCCGCTGGCGACAATATGCTGGGCAAGGATCACATCGTTGCCGATGGTAACCGGGCCGATAATGACATTTCCCAGGCCCACAAGCGAGTTGGCACCAATACTTACAGCCCCCACACCATTATTGATTGTACTGAAATCCTCGATCATCGAATTGTCGCCGATGGAAAAAGGGTTGAAAGGCAGCACGTCCATCCTTACCCAACGGCGGATGATGACGTTTTTGCCCCTTTTATGAAAGAAACGGTTCAAAAATACGCGGACCCAAAGCCTTGGACGAGCCTGATTGGTTGGGATCAGCATCCAGTGAACAATTTTTTTTAGCCCCGGACTATTCCGGATTTGGGCGGATAACGACATTTTGCCTAGATTAGTAAGATGTAGTAATATTTTTACCAAAAGTATTTTGTATCGTCGCAAAGTCAAGCGAAACCGATTTTAAATAAATATTCTAGCCTTATATGCCGATAAAACATGCCGCTTTTGGGCTCCTGCTTTTATTAACGATCCAAAGCGCCCATGCCCAGGAATCTTTGAGCAAAGACGTGGACTACGCATACCTAGATAAGTTGATTGCGGTTTGCAAAGCCAACTATCCCAAAATCAAGATGTACCAGGCGCACGTCAATGCCGCCGAAACGGGCGTCAAAAAGGCGAAACTTTCGTATTTCGATATTTTTAACTTCTCCTATTTGTACGTTCCTAAAAACGACCGTGCGACGCCGGTATCGGCTTCATTTCCTTTTACTTATCAGTTCGGTTTTTTTGTGAATATCGGGGCTATTCTCCAAAAGCCGGCGATGGTGAAACAGGCAAAGAGCGAACTGGCCTCGGCCGAATACGATAAGCAGTCATTTGACCTGAACATGGAGGCTGAGGTCAAGAAAAGATATTTCACTTATATCCAGAAAAAGGCGGTATACCGGGTGCGCTCGAATGCGGCCCTCGATGTCGAAAGTATGCTCGAAAGTGTGAAGAAGCGCTTCGAGATGGGGCAGGAGACGCTGGAAAAATATAACCAGGTGCTGGTGATGCAAACGGACCATGCGCAGAACCTGCTCAATACCGAAAGCGAGGTTCTGATTGCAAAAAGCAGTCTGGAAGAATTGTTAGGACAAAAATTAGAAGATATCAAATGACGGAGATTGTACAGTTTCTGAGATTACTGCAGAGGAATAAGATCACACTGATCCTGGTTCCGCTGATCACCGTTATTGTCTGCTATTTTCTCGTCCGGCGGTTGCCCGATACCTATGAGTCGCATGCGCGTATTGCGACCGGGTTGGTCGACAAAACCGACCAGGTTGTAACCCGCGCCAGGGATGAGCAGGACCACCAGATTGCACGCAAGTTCGAAAGCCTGATTCAGGTCATGCGCCTGAAAAGAACGCTCGATCAGGTGTCGTACCGATTAATCCTGAACGATTTGAAGGGGTTGAAGGACTCCACCTGGCGCGAACCCGTGCCCGAACTGGAAGAAATGAGCAAGGCCGATAAAGCGAAAGCCATAGCGCTCATCAGCCAGAAATACCAGAAGCGCGAGGAGCTCTTTTTGTGGAAACCCGACGAAAAAAAGCTGAATGACATCATCACCGAAATGGGCTATGGTGCAAATTCCCTGCGCGAAAAGCTGATCATTTATCGCACCGGAGTAGGAGATTACATCGACATCCAATATGAAGCAGAGCATCCCGATCTCGCCGCATATGTGATCAACACGCTCGCGCAGGAGTTTATTTCCGATAATTCTTCCCGCGTGGTGGGTAACAACAAGAAGACGATCGACTTTCTGGCCAACTTTATGCAGCAAAAGTTGCAGGCGTTGAATGACCGGATGAATATGTTGAAGAATTTCAAAATACAAAACCGGGTACTGAACCTGAACGAGCAGGCCAAAAGCATTTACGGGCAAATGGCCGATTTTGAAACCCGCCGCCAGATCGCTCAGAAGGACATTATCGCCTACACCGCCGCTATCGGCAATATCGACAGCCGCTTCAACCCGACTGAGCGGAAGTATTTCGAGAGCGCTTTGACGGACATTAATCAAAAGATCATCGCTACGAAAAGCAACCTGAAAGCGATGAACGAACGCTACATTCTGAGCAATTTCGACAACCGGATCAAATTCAGTCTCGATTCGCTGCGAAGCCGGCTTTCGGAGGAAATCAATGAAGCCACGGATAAGTATGCCTACAATCCGATGGTGGTCAAGCAGGATCTGGTAACACAGAAACTGGGCATGGAAATATCGCTGGAACTGGCGAAGAACAGCGTGGCATCGATCCAGGGCGAGCTCGACCGCCTGAACCGTAAATTCGACGGTTTGGTACCGAACGAAGCCAAGATCCAGGAATATGAAACGTCCATCGACATTGCGAGTAAAGAATACATCGAAGCATTGCAGCGGTACAATGAGGCCAGCCTCGAATTCAGCTTTCCTGTGTATCTGCGCCTGATCGAGCGCGCCATGCCGGGCGAGGTGCAGGCTTCGAAGAAAATGGTGCTGGTGATCCTATCGGGTGTGATCAGCTTCACATTCTGCGTGTTTGTGTTCTTTATCCTTTTCTACCTCGATAAATCAATCCGGTACCCGCTGCAACTTGCCAACGAAACGGGCAAGCCCGTACTCGGTTATCTGAATGTGCTTGATAAGGATTCGAACCTGAGCCTTTCCGGCATGAATGCGTCCGATGACAAGGCTGTTCGGCTTTACAAAAACCTGGTGCGATCGATTCGGTACGAGCTCGACAATGAAATGAGCGACCCGAAGATCATTGCCATTACCAGCCTGGGCTATGGCGTAGGTAAAACCCCATTTGTGATCGCATTGGCGTGGGCATTTTCCAAGATCAATAAGACGGTACTTATTATAGACGGAAACTTCGCCCAGCCGGATATTTCCAAATTAAACCCGGACAGTACACTGTTTGAGAATTTTGTCAGATCAAACAACCTGCCGGAAGCGACGCCGGGGCAGATAACCATTCTGGGCGCTAAAACCGGTGACATTTCCGTACTCGAACTGGCCGATGAAAAAGTAATTGGAGAGCGTTTGCAAGCATTGAAAGCCCGTTTCGACATTATCCTGATTGAAACGGATTCACTGCGGGCCATGAACAGGGCCAAGGAATGGGTATCGTTCTCGGATCTGGTCGTTTCCGTGTTCGCCGCAGGTCGTTCCATTGGCTCGGATGATCAATCCAAAATACAGTACCTCGATAGCTTGAACGGGAAATTTGCGGGCTGGGTGCTTACCAATACCGAGAGCATTCCCGAACAAGCCGGAAAAGTGGCTAAACCGGTAGAAGCATGAAAATCCTGGAATGGATAGGACTGGTGATTCAGGTGGGGATCGGGTATAACCTCGTATTTCCGGTGTTTTTGCTGTTGATTTATGGCCTGAGAAAGGCTGTAATATTCCGCAGGCCTGCCGTTGACAGTACGCTCCCCGATTACGGTATTATCGTGACGGCCTACGAGTATACCGCGCAATTGCCTGCCGTGGTAGGTTCGCTGCTGCAATTGAATTACGATCGTTATCATGTTTATGTAGTGGCCGATAAATGCGACATCAGTAATCTGCATTTTCCGACCGACAAAGTGCTCCTGCTGCGCCCGGAGCAAGTTCTGGGGAGCAATACCCGCTCGCATTTCTATGCGATCCGGCGGTTTATCCGCCCGCACACGCATCTGACGATCATCGACAGCGACAATCTCACCGATCCCGAATATCTGAACGAGCTGAATGCCTATTTTAACCAGGGTTATGAGGCGGTGCAGGGGGTGAGAGAGGCTAAAAACCTGGATACCACCTTAGCTTGTCTGGATGCTGCGCGCGATATTTACTATCACTTCTACGATGGGAAAGTGCTGTTCGGGGCCGGCTCTTCGGCTACCCTGGCAGGGTCGGGAATGGCGTTCAGCACGGGGTTATATGAGAAGGTACTGGGGCATCTGGACGTAACCGGTGCCGGTTTCGACAAAGTCCTTCAAGAGGGAATTGTGAGCCGGGGTTACCGCATTGCATTCGCCGGGAAAGCCATTGTTTATGACGAAAAGACGACGGGCTCCGACCAATTGGTCAAGCAAAGGGCGCGTTGGATCAACACCTGGTTCAAATATTTTGCTTACGGGTTCAAGATTCTGTTCAAAGGCATTACCCGTTTCAGTCTCAACCAGGTACTTTTCGGGCTGGTATTGCTGCGGCCGCCTTTGTTTATTTTCCTGCTGCTGTCGGTGTTTTTTATGCTGCTCAATCTGCTGATCGCGCCGGTGTTATCGCTGGTATGGCTGATCGGACTGGTCGTCTTTGTGCTCGGTTTTTACATTGCGCTGAAAAGCTCGCCTACCGATCCGAAGATTTACCAATCGCTTGTGAATATCCCGAAATTCATGTTCTATCAGCTTACCGCACTGGTTAATGCGCGCCGCGCGAACAAGATTTCAGTGGCTACGCGACAAGAGGATAAGACTCAGGGTTAATGCTCGGTTGTTATGAAAATTTATCCGGATAAAAAGGTCAGCGGGCGGAAGCGGGGCTTTAACGAGCTCACGCCAATGCAGCAAAAAATACGTCAGGCGGCATTGTTGCTGGCGTTGGTGAGCGTATTTATCTGGTTTTTCAAAATTCTGTTCTTTTAGTGGAAAACATTCAGATACATATTCCCGGGAAAAGAAGCCAGGGGCTGAGCCGCATGGAAAGACTGCGGGCGCTCTTCGATCGCAAACTTACGGGGCTGGTCATTTTGCTTTTGATATCGGTTGCATTCGGGACGTTGATCGCTTACCAGGGCATTGTTGCCGGCGTGGGCATTTTAGCGCTGATGTTCGGCCCTCCCGTGGTGTACGGCATTGTTGCGTTCCCCGAATTTGGTATTACCGTGCTGCTTCTGCTGGCCTATTTATTGTTTTTCATCGGACGGCTCGGTGTGAATTTTCCGCTTGGAACTGTCATGGACGGTATCCAGGGATTGCTTATCCTGGGTTTTTTCATTCACCAGAAACGCAGGCCCAACTGGAAGGTTTTCAAAGGGCCTATCAGCGTGATGATCCTGATCTGGATTGTTTACAACCTGATCCAGGTCGCTAATCCTTCGGCGGAGTCGCGTCTGGCGTGGGTATACACCATTCGCGCAGTGGCGATCGTGATGCTGACCTACTTCGTGTTCATGTACCAGATCCGCACCATTCAGTTCCTGCGATTTTTGCTCAAACTCTGGCTCGGACTGGCGCTGTTTGCCGCATTGTATGCCTACAAGCAGGAATACATCGGTTTCTCCGACGCAGAGCAAGCCTGGCTTGATTCGGAAGGCGTTGCCGACCTGCTTTTCATTTCCGGCCATTGGCGTAAGTTCTCGATCTTTTCCGATCCGGTTGCATTCTCCTACAACATGGTGGTCAGCAGCATTATCTGCATTGCATTGCTCACCTTCGTAAAGAAAAACTGGCAGCGGATAGTGCTTGCGCTGATGATCGCGCTGTTTTTCTCGTCGATGCTTTTCTCGGGTACGCGGGGCGCATATGTGCTGATACCCGCGGCGATGGTGCTTTTCGTGATTTTGAGGATCAACCGGCAGGTACTCATTTTTTCGGGCATAGCGGGCCTGTTTTTTGTTTTCCTGATTTTTGTGCCCACTACCAATTCCAACATTGTCCGGTTTCAGACGGCGTTCAAGCCGAACGACGATATCTCGTTCCAGGCCCGAAAGAACAACCAGAAACGCATTCAGCCCTACATCCTCACGCACCCGATCGGGGGCGGGCTGGGCGCTACGGGCGCGTGGGGACAGCGTTTCGCGCCGCAATCGTACCTGGCCAACTTTCCACCGGACAGCGGGTACGTCCGCATTGCCGTGGAACTGGGCTGGGTGGGGCTGTTCCTGTTCTGTTTGCTGATGTTTTTTATTTTACGGGAGGGTATCAACAACTATTTCCTGATCAGGAACCCGGAACTGAAAACGTATTGCCTGGCGATGCTGCTGGTCGTGTTTGCCTATAATGTCGGCAATTATCCGCAGGAAGCACTGGTACAGTTTCCGTCCAATATCTATTTCTACCTGGCGGCGGCAATCATCAACATTACCCGCATTCTCGACGAGCGGGAGCAGAAAGCGAGCCATACCGTATGAAAATCGCCCACCTGATACTCGCACATGCGGCACCGGCCCAACTGTTGAAACTCATCGACGCACTTGAACATCGGAATGCGTGGTGTTTTGTTCATCTGGACCGGAAGGCGGACATTCGGGCATTTTCCTTCTTGCGGGACCGCGAGCGGACAATGCTTGTGCCCGACCGCGTGGATGTCGGCTGGGGAGCGTACAGCATCGTGGAAGCGACGATCCACGGGTTTCAGGCAATCGTGGATTCAGGTATTGATTTTGATTATGTAAACCTGCTCAGCGGCGCAGATTATCCACTGCAACCGCCGTCGGAAATCCACGATTTCTTTGCGCGGAACACCGGGAAGAATTTTATGGAATACTATTCCGTCCGCAACGAATGGACTGAAGCGCTTCCGCGGTTGACAAAATACCACCTGACCAACTACAATTTTCCCGGGAAATACCTGGTGCAGAAATGGATGAACAGACTGCTTCCGGCGCGCAGGATGCCCGCCGGCCTCGAACCGGTAGGGCGGTCGCAGTGGATGAGCCTTACGCTGGATGCGGTGCGCTACATATTGGAATATCTGAACGGACACCCCGGGGTTGTGAAGTTTTTCAAACTGACCTGGGCTCCTGATGAGATTATATTTCAAACTATTTTGTACAATTCTCCATTCCGATCGTCACTCGTGAATGATAATTTGAGGTATATTGATTGGTCGGAAGGGCAGGCGAGCCCGAAAGTGCTCACCGAAGATGACCTGGAACGTATGGGAGCATCGGGAAAACTGTTTGCCCGCAAGCTCGATCTTGCCCGGTTTCCGGCAGTGTTCGGGAAGCTCGATACGAAAATTCAGGACCGCTATTACAAGTAATCAAATCTCAACGAGGGTGGGGCTATTTGATCCCACGCGCTAACTATTGCCATATGGATATTGTCATTACGGGACAACAGGCCTGGGATGTAGAAATAGGAAGTAACTGCAAGAACATTGCCCTGGAATTCAGCAAAAATCACAGGGTACTGTATGTCAATTCCCCGCTTGACCGTATCACCCTGCTCAAAAATGGCGAGGATCCTAAGATCGTGAAGCGAAAGAAAGTGGTTTACGGCAAAGCCGACGGTCTTGAAGAGGTGCAGCCAAACCTTTGGGTGCTGTATCCCGATAAAATGATCGAGTCGATCAATTGGCTGCCGGAAATGATGTTTGATATTTTAAATAAAAGGAATAACCAGCTCTTCGCGGGATCGATTGCCCGTGCTGTGAAGCGGCTCGGCTTCATGGACTATATTCATTTCAATGACAATGATATGTTCCGCAGCTTTTTCCTGAAAGACCTGCTCAAACCGCGACTGTCTGTCTATTACTCCCGTGATTACATGCTGGCAGTGGATTACTGGCGCAAACATGGTGCCCGGCTGGAACCGCAGCTGATTGCCAAAAGCGACCTGTGCGTGGCCAATTCGACGTACCTGGCCAATTATTGCGCCCAATACAATCCGCATTCATTTTACGTGGGGCAGGGCTGCGACCTGGATATTTTTATGGCCGGTAACCAGGCGCCCGAGCCCGCGGATATAGGCAGGATCCCGCGCCCGCGCATCGGGTACGTAGGAGCGCTGCAAAGTATCCGGCTGGACATGGAGCTGCTTGAATATATCGCGCAGCAGCGCCCCGACTGGAATATCGTACTTGTAGGGCCCGAAGACAATGAATTCTTACAAAGTAGCCTGCACAAGCTTCCGAACGTGACCTTCACCGGCTCGCGCAATATAGCAGACTTGCCGGCCTACATCAATGCATTTGACGTGTGCGTGAACCCGCAACTGCTTAATGAGGTCACAATCGGTAATTATCCCCGTAAAATCGACGAATATCTCGCTGTCGGCAGGCCGGTGGTCGCTACCGCCACAGATGCCATGAGCGTATTCGCCGATCATGTTTACCTCGGAAAAGGAAAGGAAGACTACGTACGGCTTATCGACCTTGCGTTAACCGAAAATTCGGAAGCACGTACCGTGGCCCGGCGTACATTTGCCAGCTCGCATACGTGGGAAAACAGCGTCGGAGAAATCTACAAAGCTATTAAAGCAGTTTAAGCTGCGCCAAACCAGCTTCCGCTTCTGCTTTCAAATCGACCAACTTCTGTTTCAGATCGTCGGTCCATTTTCCTTGTTTCAGCGTTGCTTCAAGTTCTTTGTACTGGTTGGCGGTATTAAGCAATCCTACCGAAAATAGCGAGGACCGGAATTTATGGATCGCCTGGCGAAGCCGTTCCAGGTCGTCGGCTTGTGATGCTTCGGCGATGTTTGTAAGCTGCACCTGGCTGTCTTTTTCGAACATCGCGATCAACTCGTCGCGCAGCTCCTGATCACCTCCGGTGATTTCAGCGAGATAGTCAAGATTTAGAATGGAGTCTGTCATTTTAGTTTGCGGAGGTTGCTGAGTAAAATTTGGGGATTGTGGTGTCTCGTAATGCTCTTTGTTTCCAAGATGTGCAATGGTATATAAAAGTTCACTTTCCTTGAAGGGTTTCGAAATATAGCTGTTGGCGCCGATACTGAGGCATTCTTCTTTCTCACCGACCATCGCGTGGGCGGTCATGGTGATAATCGGGATGGTAGTGGAAATCGTCCGCCGGATTTCTTTAATGGCCGTGTAGCCGTCCATCACCGGCATCTGGATATCCATTAGTACCATATCGAAAGGCTCTTCCCGCAATTTATCGAGCGCTTCCTGGCCATTGTTTACGATCGTCAAAGGGATATTCAGGCGTTCGAAAATCGCTTTCAGCAGCTTCTGGTTGAGTAAATTATCTTCCGCTGCCAGAATGTGCAGTGCCGTCACGGATGTGGTGACATCGATCTCTTTTTCCTGTTCTTCTTCCCGTTCGGCCTCCTTCACGATCCTGAATGGAAAATCCATGGTAAAAACAGTGCCCTTGCCCAGCTCGCTTTCGAGGTTCAGCGTTCCTTCAAAAAGTTGTACCAGCGATTTTACGATGCTCAATCCCAGTCCGGTACCTCCAAATACCCTGGTAGTGCTTTCGGTGGCTTGCACGAAGCGATTGAACACTTCTTTGAGTTTATCCTTCGGAATGCCGACGCCCGTATCCACCACTCTGAAACGGATATTCTGCATATCATTCACTGGTTCGCCGATCGGTTGTACATGGAGCTTCACGCTGCCGCGCTCGGTGAATTTAACCGCGTTGCCGCAAACATTAAGCAATATCTGGGTAAGCCTCAATTTATCGGTCTCAACAAACTCCGGCAGTCCGTCATACAGCACCGCTTCGTAAGTAATACCTTTCTCCACCGCGCGGTGGTGCATAATGGCCGAAACCGAGTCGGTCAGTTCGTGGATGGAAACAGGCGTTTTTTCCAGATGGATCTGCCCGGCTTCGATCTTGGAGAAATCCAGGATATCGTTGATCAGTTCCAGCAGGTTTTTACCTGCATACTGAATGTAGCCCACATATTCGAGGCTCTTCTGATCGGTAACCTCGCCCAGGAGCAGGTTCGTAAACCCGATAATCGCATTCAGCGGCGTCCTGATCTCGTGGCTGACATTGGAAAGGAATATGTCCTTCACACGCACCGACTTCTCGGCCAGGATCCGGGCTTTTTCAAGCGTCGCTTCGTAGTTGGCGCGCTCGGTAATATCCCTGAAAACCGTAATCGCACTCTTGATCTGCCCATCGAGGCCGATTACCGGCTGTACGCTTGTTTCAAGGTGGTATATTTTATCGTTCTTGACAAGATCAATCTTATTACCCGCGAGTTTTTCGCCTTGTAATGCACGCGCTACCGGCAAGGTATCGGCCGAAAAACGGACGTGATACCGGGTAGGATCGAGCAGTTTGATACGCGTGACCTGTTCTTCGAGCGTCTCGGGCCTTTCGCCAGCCACTCCCAGAATTTCCCGTCCCGATTCGTTCAAAAGCTCGATCTTCCTTTCATTATTGATGACCATCACACCGTCAGGGATAGCCTCCAGGTACTGGCTCATTGTACGTTCCCTTTCTTTGATTTCTTTCTGGAACTGGCGTTGCTTGCGTTTGTCGAGATTCAGAAACACAATGGAAAGTATGGTAAGAACAAACCCCACGGCGCCGGTCAGTAAAATGAAAAGGATCGAATTCTGCTGGGTATCGGAAACCAGCTTCCGCCGCTGGTCCAGGTTACGGTTCTCGTAATCGTCGATCTCATTGATCTTCCGGGTCAATAAATTGTTAAGCCGGATACCTTCGCCTTCCTGTATTTTGGAAAAAGCCTGTTCGGTTCCCTGGGTTCGGTAAATGCTGATCACATTCTGCGAATAGGCAACGATCTGGCTCGATATCCCAAGCAGCTCCTTCACGCGCCTGGTCTGCACACCGTCGTCTTTGACAAGGTTGAACAGCGTGTCGGTAATACCAACAAGCTGGATTTTTTTGTTGTAGTTGTCGGTCAGAAGGTCGTCGTTGCGTGTGATCAGGTACCCGCGCATGTTCGACTGAAAATCCTTCGTTACGAGCCCGAAATTGGCTGTCTGGTTCAGCACGCCGATGGTCACATTCAGCCGCTCGTTGTTCAGCGAGAGGTCGCGGACATTTTTGTAGGTAAAATACTGGGAACCGAAGATCAGCACCAGTCCGAGGTAAATGCTCGCGTAATACCATCTGAATGAGTCATTTGTTATACGGGTCGGCATATCTCAGAAGTAGGAACGTTGGGTTATATGGCGTCAAGATCGGAATAAACCTAGACTATATTCAGGTCAGGTAATCAAAATTAAACTTCAGATGCCGGTAAAGGTCCCGGATTTGTTTCACCGGAAACCGGTCTGTCTGCCGCCAGTTCTCGCGCGACATGGTACTGGGTTCGGACTCGGAGTTTTTTTGTACAAACAATCCGGTATAATCCTTGTAAAAATAGGCCTTGCCGTGATTTTTGAGAAAAGACATCATCATCCGGTATTCGGTGACGTCTCCTTTCTGTCCCTCCACATACCTTCCAAACCTCTCAAAAAAATTGCTCCTGCGCAGGTGCGGGTGGTCGCTGTACGCGTAAAATTTGCGGTAGCCCGGTTTCCATATTTTGAAATCCATTTCGTAGTAGCCGTTTCGCGGGTTTTTCAAATAAGGATATTCGAAATAGGCATAGAACCGCACCACATCGTTTTCTGGCTTTTCGTGCATAATGTCCAGCGCGTGGGTAAAGCTTTCGGGGAAAATGGCAGCCGGCGTGAAATCTTCCTGCACGTACAAGGTCAGTGGCGTTTGAACGGCGTCCTGGCCCTTGTTGATATTATTGCCCAAACCTCTGTTCTGTGGCGTGGTAATAAGCCTGAATCCATACTTTTTCTGCAATTGAAGCAGGTAATCGACGTGCTCCGGCTTGCTGCCATCGTCCGACACGACAATGTCGCCGAACCGGCAGCCCAGCGCTTCAAAAGAGAGAAGCAACTGTTCCAGCGACTGGCTCCGGTTGTAGTGGGTGATGAGCAATGTCACGTCCCCGAAGAAATATTCCTTGTTCATGTGGGCAGTCTATTTCATGAAAACCAGGTCCAGCGTATTTTTCAGCCAGCGGTAGCGCAGGTATCCCAGCCGGGCAAGCTTCACCAATGGGTTTTCGCTTAGTTTCCAGTTGGCGCGCTCCATGGTACTGGGTTCGTCGGAGGAGTTTTTTTGGTAAAATAATTGGGTAAAGTCGTTGTAAAATAGCCCTTTGCCTTTTTTCTGTAAAAAGCTGACAGCCATTTTGTATTCCGTCAGGTCGCCTTTAATGCCTTCGGGATAGCGGCCGAACTTTTGCAGGAATGTGCTCCTGCGCAAATGCGGATGGTCGCTGTAATAATAAAATTTCAAATGATTCATGTCCCAGAAGCGGTACACCATTTCCGAATAACCTTTCTTAAAGGGTTTCAGAGTCGGGTAGGCAAAGTAGGCGTAAAACCGCACAATGTCCCATTTCGGATCCTCGCGCATGAACGTGAGCGCGTCCTGGAAATGCGACGGGAAAATATCGGAAGGCTGGAAATCCTCCTGTACATATAGCGTATATTCGGACTGCACCGCATCCTGGCCTTTGTTGATGTTGTTGCCCAGGCCGCGGTTTTTCGGTGTGGTAATGAGCCGGAACCGGAAACGGTCGGTAAGCGCCCGCACTTTTTCGAGGTGTTCGGGCTTGCTTCCGTCGTCGGACACGACAATATCGGCAAACTTGCAGCCAAACGACTCGAATGTGGCCAGCAACCGTTCGAGCGAGCCGCTACGGTTGTAGTGGGTGATCAGTAAGGTGGTATCGGGGAAATGGTACTGAGTCATATTACGAGAGATAGTCGCGCATGCCTTGCAACTGTCGCTTGGCCCGATTAAAGAATGCTTTGGAAATACTGCCGTCGTCGAGCAGACGACGTGGTGAGGTGAAAACCGTCGCTTTGGAGCTGGTAACCTGTTTCAGATTTCCTTCTTTTTTCAGGTTCAGGGCCATGCGGCCATCTTCGGCTTCGTTCTGGAAATCACTTCCTACGATATTGGCATAAACCCGCGAGCCGCTGACCTTGAAACCGCCCGTTCTGCGGCCTACCTCCGTCACAAACCCCATGTTGAAGCCGTAGACATTCAGGTACTCGCGGTTTTTCTTACGGATCCGGATCATCAGGCCGGCAAACTTTTCATAAATCCAGAGCCCCATTCGTCCCTGTCCGGCTGGTGGTATGAATGCATAATTGCCGTAAACACCTGTAATATCCATGTTTTTTGCCATCGGTTCCACCATCAGGTCGATCCAGTCGGGCGGATAGAAAGTATCGGAATCGGCGCAGAGATGGAACTTGCCGCGCGCGTGGTCGAGACCCATTTGCCGGGCAAATGGTGTCCCCTGGATGGTTTGGAGGTAATTCCGCACGCCCAGCGTATCGAGCACCTTTTGAGTGCCGTCGGTGGAGTTGTTGTTGACGACGATGATTTCGACTTTATATCGCGTATTGCTTGCTGAAAGCGACGATAATGTCCGATAGATATTGTTTTCCTCGTTCCAGGCTGGGATAACCACCGAGACCTCAGGGTTTTCCTCCCTGAACCGGCTGATCCGTTCCCGCAAAGCCTGAATTTCGCCTTCGGTAAGATCTTCGAAACGCTTGTTTGTAAAAAGGTGCGGTAAAATCCATTTAGGTAAGCCCAATAAGCTCATATTCTGGCAATCAGTAGGTTTTGTACATCTTCACAATCAAGCTGGCCCATGCGGCGGGCAGTTGGGATGAAAGTTAAAACATTATTCGTGCTTTGTGCAAAAATATTGTAAAATTACTTCGCATATTGCGTCTGGTTCCAAATCTTGTGCACGACCGGATGGCCTTTCAGCTTTTACAGAAATTAAGGAACAAACATTTTCTCTCGTTGGCCGGAAACGGCATTATGTCCGTGCTGGGGATGCTCAATATGATCATCCTCTACCGCGCATTGCCCGTTGCCAGCATCGGGATGTGGGTGTTCTTTTTGTCGATACTGCTTCTGGTCGACACATTCAGGTCAGGATTCCTCACCACGGCTTTCATCAAATTCTACGCGGGTGCAGGCGAAGCGCGGAAGCGCGAGGTGGTGGGTTCAGCCTGGTTTATTGGTGGTGCCATTACGGGTATTCTGGCGCTGATCAATATCCCGGCTTTCCTGTTTTCGGATTGGTTCAAAAACCCTTCTGTGGTGCTGTTTGTCGAGTGGTTCGGCATTATTTACATTGCGTCGCTGCCGTATTTCATCGCCTCATGTGTGGTGCAGGCCGAGCAGCGGTTCGATCAGCTGCTTTGCATCCGCTTTCTGAGCCAGGGCTTTTTCATCCTTTTTGTAGTGGTGATGGCGTTCACCAAAACCGCCAATCTGCAAAATATCATCTACGCCTATTTAGGCGGCGCAGCGCTGACGAGCATTTTCACGATTGTCATGGGCTGGTCCAGGCTTGCCAATTTCAAGGACCGCACCAGCGAATGCATTAAGGAAATCTTTCATTTTGGTAAATTTTCGGTAGGTACTACATTGAGTTCCAATCTTTTCGGGACCTCCAATACCATGATCATCAACTTCATGCTTGGTCCGGCTGCACTGGCGGTGTTCAACCTCGGACAACGTTTGATGGAAATCATCGAAATACCGCTCCGCAGCTTTGCGGCAACGGGTATGCCCGAGCTTTCTGCTGCATACAATGAAGGTAACCGCCCGAAGGTGATCGAAACAATGAAGCGTTACGCGGGCCTGATTACCATGGCGTTGTTACCTGCCTGTATCGGCGCGGTGATCCTCGCCGATGTCGCGATTCATATCATAGGAGGGGAGAAATACATTAATTCCGAGGCGGCCAATATCATGCGCCTGTACATGACGTTCGCGCTCCTGTACCCGCTCGACCGCTTTTTTGCCCTGACGCTCGATGTTATCCATCAGCCCAAAATCAATTTTATCAAGGTCCTGATCATGCTTGCAGGAAGCGTCATCGCCTCTGTAACAGGTATTTACCTGACGGGCAGCATTTATGGGGTCGCGATTGCCGGCGTGGTACCGACGCTCATTGGGGTGGGCATCGGCTACTGGGGACTTAACCGTTTTCAGCCTTTCAGCCTTTTAAGTGTATTCACGACTGGTTATTCTGAGGCGGTCAACCTGGTCAGGGTGTGGTGGGGAAAGCTGATGGTTCACAAGGCTCAATAAAGGATGTATTGTAAAAATTTTTAAATTACGACAACGCCCGGTTCCGGGCGGACGCTCTGACGTAAATCTACCAATACGCCTTGCCAATGAAACTGAAAGGACATCAGATCATCATCTTTGGCCTAGCCCGGTTTGACGCACCCATGGAATCCGCTAACTACACGATGGCCAGGCTGCTCGCGCGGGAAAATGAGGTGTACTATATCGAGAATCCATTTACGGTGAGGGACTTTATCAGGCTGCGCAAAACGACCGGTTACCAGTTGCGTAAGGCGCATTTTTCGCTCACCGGGCATTCGCTGATCGAAACCGGTATCCCCAACCTGAAAGTGATCATCCCGCCGGTGTTGTTGTCGGTCAACTTCCTGCCGGAGACTGGGTTATTTCGTGCTGCATTGAAATTCAATGAGTTCCTGGTTCGTATCAAGCTTAAAAGCATTCTCAACACGTATAAGATCAGGGATTATATCTTTATCAATTCCTTCAACTTCCATTATCCTTCGCTCGCCGACGGCCTCACGCCGAAGCTGAAAGTATACCATTGCCTCGGTCCGGTGGCGCTGCCGTCTCACCGACGCCACGAGGTTGTTTCCGAGGGTATTCTGTTGAAACAGAGCGATGTCGTGATTTGCAACAGCAAGCGGTTGTACGAGGAAAAGAAAAAGCAGAACCCGTACTGCTATTTTGCGGCAAATGCGGCCGACCTGGGCCGTAGCAGCAAGGCACTGAGCCCCGATTTACCGGTACACCCAGCCATTGACGCATTGAAAAAGCCGGTAATCGGTTATCTGGGCGCTATTGACCAAAGGATAGATTATGATTTGCTGCAAAAGGTAATATTGGCTAACCCCGGGAAGAGCTTCGTTTTGGCAGGCCCGGTTTCCAGGGAACTTGTACCCGAGTGGTTCTTTACCGCCGGAAATGTGCATTTCCCCGGCCCGATCGACTATGACAGTGTGCCGGCGGTGATCAAGGGTTTCGATGTGGCGTTGATTCCTTTCAAGAAGGACGAGGTAAGCAGCAGTATTTTTCCATTGAAGCTCTTCGAATACATGGGTGCCGGCAAGCCTGTGGTGGCCACTGATTTTAACCCTGATTTAAAGGAATTTACCAAAGGTACGGTAACGTTTTGTGAAAATGCCGGGAGCTTTTCGGAGGCTATCTGTACCGCGCTGCGAACCGACGACGCCGGGCAACGCAAGACGCGGGTGACGATCGCGGCAGAGAATACCTGGGAGAACCGCATCGACGATATTGCCGACATTATCCATTACCACCTCGAACAGGTGATCCAGCCGTGAATGAGGGTTGACGGCCGCCGGCAAGCAATTTACTTGCGGGCCATTTCTCCTTCCTGCACTTTTTTCGGCGATTTGTATTGAAAGCGCATTTCAATATGCTTGTAAGTCCATGCCGAAACGAAATAGATCAGTATGAAGTTGAAAATGAACAGGTAAGAATAGGCTTCGGGTGGAAACTTCAGTATGCGGATGAACAGCACGTTGAAAAGGCTGATCAGTAAGGCGTGCGTCATGTAAATCGAGTAGGAGTATTGTCCTAGCTTGTGCAGCAGCTTCACGCTTTTGAACGCTTTTGAAATAATGCCTTTCTCATAAGCAAAAGTGTAAATGCAGATGAAAAACAGTATTTCAAAAACGGCGCCCCATGGTTTCATAACCTCGCCATTATAAATGCTGAGGCCGATCAGGCTTAGCGCGATTATTTCAGTGATGGAAAATAATGCCGGCGACCACTCGCGTACCTGTGCGTGTGTGTTGCTGAAAAGATTAAAGCAAAGTACGCCGGAAAAAAAGCCCAGAATACCTCTCAAAAAGCCGTAATCGAAGCTGTAATTAATCTGGAAGCTGTTGGATACCGACCAGAGCGCGGTGAGCGAGACGACGATCATCAGGCCATACCAGGCATTGCGGCTGCGGAACTGGTTGCTGCGGTGAATGTAAACGACCAGACTGCCGAAAACCAGGTAAGCCATCATTTCCGCGCTGATCGACCAGCTCGGGATATTCCAGCTCACATCCTTCACGCCCGGCACCGGAGTAGAGTTGATCAGGAAAAGCGAAGTGAAAAAGGTATAGATATTGTTGGCCGGGTTTACCAGGTTGTTAACCTTAACGTATGGGCTCAGCATGTTTTTGGCCACTTCCATACCCACAAATGCGAGCAGCATGACGAAATGCAACGGATAAATGCGGTAGACCCGTTTTTTGAGAAACAACCTGAACTGGCTCCAGTCGGCCAGCGACTGGTAGCTGTACGCGATCACAAACCCGCTGAGCACAAAGAAGAAATCGACAAACATGTCCGAATTCTCAACGAAACGGTTGTTCAGAATGGGTGTATTGGCAAATGGCCCGAGGTGGAACAGGAACACCAGTGAAGCAAACAGGCCCCGAAAAATGTCCAGAACTTCGAAGCGGTGTTTCATGGGAGTGGCTGGGTGAAATAGAATGTACTGATAAAACGGTTCAGCCCCGTTTCAGGCTCGTGTTCGTACGCGAATTCGTCGGAAGCCTTGGTCATGATAAGTAATCCGAAATGCTCGCTGGTGTCCGACAGCAATGCGGGCATTTCCAGTTCGGCGAGCTGTTCGATGAAGAATATCGCCCGGCCCGATTCGTCGGTGCGTACGCAGAGCGAATCCATACCATTGTGGTAAATGGGGAAATCCAACGGCCGGACCATTTCTTCCAGCGGCCACATGATTTTTTTCTTGTCCTGGCCGGTAAGAACCAGCGGCTTGCCGTAATCTTCTTTTTCGAGGATCACAGCGTCCATTGTCAGGCCGATTTTGAGTACCGATTCCCGCTCGCCCGAATGCTTCACCGCATTGGTAAGCAGCTCCATAAGTACCCATTTGATTTTGGCTAACAAGTCTTCATGGAGTGGGGAAGTACCCGTTTTCTGACGGATATGGTCAAGGCACAGGTTCAGTGTACCGGGAATGCCCTCCCGGCTACTTTTGAAAACAATCGTGATCTGATCCGAATCCTCCCTCATAAACTAGCTAAGTGTTCTCAGCGCCTCTTCATAATTGTTAAATATCCTGAACACCTTGTCCATCCGGATGAGCGTGAGCAGGTTCTTAACATCCGGTTTGAGCGAAACCAGGTAAATATCGACGTTGCGAGGCATGGCGTATTTCAACGCCACCACCAGACTTCCCAGAAACGAGCTGTCGATGTAATTCACGTTTTCGAAACTGACAATCACCAGCCGCACGCCGTTGCCGATAATCGTGATCATTTCCTCCTTGAATGCCTCCGCATTCGAAAGACTGGCCTCTTCCGGTAAAATCGTGGCCTGTACCACGCGGTTTAATTCCTGAACTTTCAGTATCATAAAGGGCTATTGTTTTTCTATAAAAATGATGCTCGCATCATCCATTTGGTTAGTATCGTCAATCAGGTCAAGCACATGCTTCCTGATGAGCCCGAAACTATCGGGCTTTCCCAGGTATGGGGATATTTTTTCTACAAAAAACGGGTAGTCGCTTCTCTTTGAGCCATTCGAGGGAATGTCGATCATGCCGTCGGTAAAGATGGCCAGCTGATCGCCCGGCTTCATGGTTACTGTCTGTTTGTCGTAAAGGCCGTCTTCCAGCAAACCCAGCAGCAGCCCGGTGGACTGGATGGTCGAAATGTTCCCGGTTCCGGAAGCATAGCTGACAAGCGGAAGGTCTCCCGCGCCTGTGTAATGCACCTCACCCGTGCGGGTGTCGAGCAGGAGCAGCGACAGACTGGAAAGGATATTCTGCAAACTTTCGTCGAGGCAAATCAGCTTGTTGATCTTTTGTACGATAGTTACCAGCTCGAAATCCTGATCGAGCACGCAGAAGCGGATCGCGGCGCGGATGTAGCTGAGAAAACCGAATGTGAAAAACCAGGCTTTCCATTTCTTACCCATAATATCGCCCAGAAATACGAAGCAGAAACGGCTGTCGACCTGCACAAAATCGATGAAATCGCCGCCGGGATAGCCGCGGTAACCCTTGTGCCAGTAAAAGATCCGGTAACCGCTCACGGTCGGCGCGTGCGTCGGGATCGATTTGACATTGAGCGTTTCGGCAGCCACTTTTAATTCCCTTACCGACCTTAGGTGCTCATTTTCAAGAGTTTTGATGATGTTGTTGAGCTTGGTAATGATCACCGGGATCGGCGTTTCCTTGTTGATGAAGTCCAACGCCGACATATTCAGGCCTTCGAGTACCAGGTTGTTGTCGGTGAATGAGGTCAGGAAAACGAACGGGATATCGCTGACATTCGGGTTGAGCAATACGGCCTGCCGGAAATCGAAACCGTTCATTTCAGGCATGTCGTAGTCGGAGAGGATCAGGTCCGGCGTTTCCACGAGCAGCATATTCAAAGCTTCCGTCGCCGATTCGCACAGCACGCAGTTGTATCCTGCTTTCAATAGGGCATGTTCGATAACCTTGCGGAAAAGCAGGTTATCCTCCACGAGCAGAATCTTTTTGACGGTGGTTTGCGGCTCGGCGAAGCTGATCATTTTTTGTTGAAGTTTAATACAAACAAAAGTACTCCACCAAAAATAATCAGGAGCGAGACAAGGTCCATGATCGTCACGCCGTCATTGATATTGAAGTAATACACTGTAAAAAGCTCGAAACTAGGCGGCGCGGGCATGATAATCATCGCAAAACCGACGATGATCAGCAGGGTCGCCAGAATGAACATCACACCTTTCTGAACCATGCTGGTCTGTTTGGGCGCATTGATCCGGCTATCGAACTGATTTTCGGCCAGGAGCTTTTCAAGGCCTTCGAGTAGCTCCTCCCGTGAGAGGTTGTTGTCCTGGTCGAGCTCCCTGAACGGCGCCAGTTTTTTCTGGGTAGCCGCCGAACGGTGAAATGCATCCGCGATTTCTTTCTGATAATGCTTTGAGAGATGCGTGTCGATATCGGCCTGCTCGATCGCTTCGATCAGCTCGGCAACCTTCTTTTCTACCCGAACAATATCCTGCCCCTGAGAACCGGATGAGTTTGGGTTGGAGTCTTGGTCGTTGAGCTTATGGTCGAGTTGCACGCTGGGATGGTTTATTCGTAAGAAAGGCTGTCAGGATGCATTCAGGATGTTTTTTGCAAAAAACCGCGATCATTCCCGGATTTTGGTTAAAGCTATATTTTTATTGTTAAATTTGAAATAGTTCTACAAATCAATAAAAATATTCCTTCGTGTCCGGTAATACCGACGACCTGGTTTTGCGCATGAAAAAAGTGTCCATCGTAACGGTGAATTTCAATCAGCCGAAGGTTACCGAAGATTTGTTGAAATCGCTGGCGGAGGTCAATACCTATCCGGATCTGGAAATCGTCGTCGTCGACAACGGAAGTAAAGCAAACCCTGTGCCTGAATGGCAGGAGCGGTATCCGGGTATCCTGTTCGTCCGCTCGGACCTTAACACCGGGTTTGCCGGAGGGAACAACATAGGCCTTGCCCACGCCACGGGTGATTATCTTTTCCTGATCAACAATGACACCGAGGTCACCGCAGACCTGATCGGCAAGCTGGTTGATACCATGGAAGCCAACCCCAAAATCGGGATGATTTCTCCCAAGATCCATTATTTCGACCAGCCGGGAATGCTGCAATACACGGGTTACACCCCGATGAACTACTACACCTGCCGCAATGCGTGCATCGGGCAGTTCGAGCAGGACCGGGGACAATACGATTTTCTCTCCGGCCCGACAGGCTATGCGCACGGAGCAGCGATGATGATCAGCCGCGAAGCCTGGCAGAAAGTAGGTGGGATGGCCGAGAACTATTTTCTTTATTACGAAGAGCTTGACTGGTGTGAACGCATTAAAAGATCAGGTTACGAAGTCCATGTGAACCTCGATGCATTAATTTATCACAAGGAATCGGTATCGGTAGGCAAGCGGACTGCCCTGAAAGAATTTTTCATGAACCGCAACCGCATTTTATTCATCCGGAAAAACGCGCCGGGTTTCAGGTTTTTTGTGTTCTGCTGCTATTTTATGCTGGCGGTAGTCCCGCGAAATATCATTCAGTATATCAAGAACAAAGAATACAGTTTCATTCCCGTTTTTTGGCGCGCCATTACCTGGCATTTCAAAAACGATCCCGATAGCAAAAACCTGGGTTTCCCGTTGACCCGCTGATTATGAAGATACTTTTCTGGCTCAGTCTGTTTATTGTTTTCTACACATTCCTCGGTTACGGCATCGTGCTGTACATTTTCGTCCGCATTCGCAGGGCATTCAAGGGCCAGAGGCTGGCTCCGGGACTGGATCAGGAATTCCCGACGCTGACTTTGGTGATCGCGGCCTATAATGAGGAAAGTATTATCGAGGAAAAGATCGCGAATACGTTGCAACTGTCCTATCCGGCGGGTAAGTTGAGCCTGATTTTCGTTACCGACGGCTCCTCCGACCGCACGCCCGATCTGGTGGCCCGTTACCCGCAAATCAAACTCATGCATACGCCTGTGCGCAGCGGGAAAATCCTGGCCATGCACCGGGCGATGAAGGAAGTAAATACGGAAGTAGTCGTTTTTACCGACGCCAACACCTTCCTGAATAAGGACGCATTGCTGCTCATTGCAAGGCATTATGCCGACGCCAGAGTGGGGGCGGTGTCGGGTGAGAAGCGGGTAATGCAGGACGCATTGTCGGATGCGACGGCGGGTGAAGGCTTTTACTGGAAGTATGAGTCGACACTCAAAAAGTGGGATTCCGAGCTGTACTCGGTGGTAGGGGCGGCAGGGGAGTTGTTCAGCGTACGGCGGTCGCTATACCGCTCGGTGGAGCCCGATACGATCCTGGACGATTTTATGATTTCAATGCAAATAGCCGAGCAAGGCTATCGCATTGTGTATGAGCCTGATGCGTATGCTTCCGAGCTATCCTCGGAGAACATTAAAGAGGAACTGAAAAGGAAGGTGCGCATTGCTGCCGGCGGGATCCAGTCGATCCTGCGATTGCAAAAATTGCTAAACCCGTTTCACGACCCCCTGCTTTCCTTCCAGTATATCAGCCACCGCGTACTCCGCTGGACGGTGACGCCGTTTCTGATGATCCTGGCATTCGTACTCAATATTTTAATTGTGATCCAATCCGGGGGCGTGATTTACGATCTTCTGCTTGCAGGGCAGATCGGTTTTTACGGGCTTGCGCTGGCAGGGTGGATACTTGAAACCAGAAAGATCAAGGTAAAGGCGCTTTTTGTGCCCTATTATTTTTGCATGATGAACTACGCCGTGCTGGCCGGTATCCGGCGGTATTTCAAAGGTTCGCAAAGTGCAGCCTGGGAGAAATCTAAAAGAAAAAGCGCATAGCCTCAGACTATGCGCTCATCCATGCATTCCATTAATTTACAACTGTTTCAGCCGTTCGGATTCCGTTTCAAGAACAGGGATCAGTTCTTCGATCTCCGCTGAAATATTGCGGTACATTTCCAGCAGTTGTTCAATCGGCTCGTCGTCCTTGATGGCTTTTTCAAGCACTTCTACCTTCGGGCGCACGTGCGTGAGGCCGGTCATGGTAAACGAAGGTTTTAATCCATGCACGATACTGGCCGATTCTTTGAGGTCGCCCGACTCCAGAGCCCCTTGTAAGGACCGCCAGCGCGGAACCGAATCGCTCAGAAATGCATCAAAAATCATGTACAGGATTACAGGATCTTCTCCGTAGGCCTGGTCAATGTAGGCAAGGTCCAGGGCGGGGTTGAGTTGTAAGGCCATCGGTTTGTGTTAAAGTTTTTGCAGAAGCTCAATTAGTGGGATTGGTAAGGTATAATTCCAAGAAATACTTCGACAATATAACCGCTTTCTGCAAAACTATCACATTATTGTTGGTTCTCCTGCTCTTTTACCTCTTCTTTGGCCGGTTGCTGAGCGCCCTCTTTGGCATCTTGCGGGGCATCCTGCCGGGCATCCTGCCGGGCTTTTTTACGGAAATACCTGCGGAAAAGGAAGTTGGAGCGAAGCGCTGTCATGTTCTCGTCGAGCTTTTCGGTAGTACTTTCCAGGTTTTTCAGTGTTTCTTTCAGGTTTGCTGCCGTGGCTTCGTCATGCAGCAATACGCCCAATGGGCTGGTTTTGTTTGAGTTAAGGTCGGCGCTAGCCGTTTTGAGGTTGTTTACCATTACATTGGCGGAGGATACGGTCTCGTTGAGACGTGCGATTGTCCCGCGGAGGTCTTTCATGATCACGGTGTCGGTCGCGAAATCGTTGGCGAGGCCACCTTTCTCGTTCAGTTTCGACGTATACCCGGCCAGCGAGGCGGTTAATGCCTGCGCATTTACAGATGCTTTTTTCATCGCACCCAGGGTTTGGTCGAGGTCGTTGTAAAGCCGCTCGTCGTTCAGCAGCATCCCTACGGTACCCTTTCCGGCCAGGATATTCTTGCTGATCGTTTTGAATGCGCTGGTAATACCGAGTAAATTCTTGTTGTTTTCCGAAAGCACCGCCAGCATTTCTTCCGTACTTTCAATTTTTTCGACCGCTATTTCATCGCCATCCTCGATAGAAGGCACCTTTTGCGTGCCGCCGTAGATAACGATGATTTTATTGCCGATCAGACCGTCGGTGCTGACTTTTGCCTTGGCATTTTTACGGACGAACTCCTGCGATTTTTCCTCGATATTCAGCATTACCTCCACTTTGGAGTTGGCCAGAAAACGGATGCTTTTCACCGTCCCGATCTTCACCCCGGAGTACCAGATGTTGTTACCGACTTTCAGACCGTTCACATCGTCAAAAATGGATTTGACGGTAATGGCCGAAGAAAAAACCTTTTTCATACTCCCGATTGTGAGTATCCCCACCACGAAAATGAGAATGCCGATGATGACGAAAAGGCCTACGTTAATGGAGCGTTTGGTTGATGTTGCCATTATTACTGAATAAAATTATAGTCGTAAAAACTCTTGATCCGCTCTTCGTCGGTATCAAATACTTCTTCAAAAGTGCCTGTTTTCAAAAACTTGCCGTCAAGGAGCATCGCAATGCGGTCGCCCGTTTCCCGTGCGCACGTGAGGTCGTGTGTGATGATGATCGAAGTCGTCTGGTATTTTTCCTTCACTTCGTTGATCAGCTCGTTGATTTCAAGACAGGTAATGGGATCCAGCCCGGCTGTGGGCTCGTCATAGAGCATAATTTCCGGTTTCAGGATGAGCGTCCGGGCGATGCCGATCCGCTTGCGCTGGCCACCGGAAAGCTCTGCCGGTACCTGATTGATCGTTTGCAGCAGACCCACCGCATCCAGCACATATTCGACCTGTTCGTCGATTTCCGCGCGCGTAAGGTTGGGAATGTTTCGTACAAGCGGGAATTCAAGGTTCTCGCGCACGGTCATACTATCGTACAATGCGCTGTTTTGAAATGAAAACCCGATTTTAAGACGTAAATCGCGCAGATCGTTGCCTTCCAGCTGGGAGACTTCTTTGCCAAGAACAATACAATCACCGCGGTCTTGTTTGAGCAAGCCCACCATAATCTTGATCAGTACCGATTTCCCGGTACCCGACCGGCCGAGCACGACCATATTTTCACCTTTGTTCACTGTAAGGTTTACACCCTGCAACACGTGCAGATCGCCGAATGACTTATACAGGTCGCGTACTTCGATCACCGGTTCGCCGGGTTTGAAATCTTCTTCCATTTTAAATTCTGAAATAATTGGATACCTGTACGATGATCACTTCCTCGATGAAAATGAGGAACATGGAGGTCACCACAGCCGAGTTGGCCGCCTTACCGACACCTTCCGTACCTTTGCTGGCATTATAACCCTGGTAGCTGCCTACGATCCCGATCGTGAACCCGTAAGCGATCGCCTTTGCGACGGAGGTCCAGATGTCCAGGAATGTAATCTGCTCGAACGCGCTTTCGAAAAAGGCGATAAAACTCGTTCCTTCGTTCAATGTCACATTCAGAAATGCGCCCAGCAAACTGACCAGTGCACAGTAGAACATCAGTACGGGAATGGCAATTGTGCAGGCCAGCACGCGGGTTACCACCAGAAATTTGAATGGGTTAACGGCCGAAACCTCCATCGCGTCGATCTGCTCCGTTACGCGCATGGAGCCCAGCTCGGCGCCAATGCTCGATCCGATTTTACCCGCACTGATGAGCGCGGTAACCAGCGGCGCCAGCGCACGGACAATCGCGATCGCTACCAGCGAGGGAAGCCAGGAAGTAGCCCCGAATTCGGACAACGACGGACGCGATTGTTTGGTGAATACCATCCCGGTAATGAAACCCGTAAGGCTGATCAGCACCAGCGAGCGGTTTCCGATCGCATAGCATTGCCGGACAATCTCCTGGAATTCCATCCGGCCTCTGAAAACCTCGCGGAAAAAACGGATAAAGAAAACGTACGCATTATAAACCGCCAGTAAGGCATTATCCAGATTCTTGCCGTATACAAATTGCTTCTTTTTAGCGCTCATTCAATCGGTACAATTGTATTAAACTTTATTTATCAGGCGGTCATGGTCGGCGCTACCGTAGGCTCCCAGCATGCGCTCCTCAAACCATCGCATACGGTAGGCATTCATCGCGTTTTTGCCGAGCTGGTCGAGCAGCCGGTAGTTGACGATCACGCCGACAGCAGCTCCTATTCCCGGAATCAGCTGCGCCATTTTTGCCAGGTCAATGTAATCGCGGTACTCCTGCTGGAATGTTTTCCAGTTGAATTCGTGAATATCGGTCGGCAGATCCTTGCTGCGCAAATCCCAATGGATCATTTGCGAAAAGACCTCTTGCCGGCCTTTCTGGCTCGAAAACGTCAGTTGAAAAATATGGAGTATAAAAAGCCGTTCCCTGTAATCATTGATCGGCCTTCCGTACAATGCTGCAATCTCGAAAAGTAGTTTGATTTTAATGCCTATCAGGATAGGAAATTCTGCCAGTGCAAGCCAGAAACCGCCTGCGCCGGTAATGCCGCCTTCCGCAGCGCCGGCTTTTTTGTAAAACTCGATTTTCTTGCGAACGGCTGTTTCCATTTCTTCCAGCGACGCTCCGGGGATGGATTGGGTGGTGGTATATTCGGCCCCCGTGAGCACGCCGCGCACCATTTGTTTGATGGTACCCGTGATGATGTCATGTACTTTGTCGGGGATAATGTCGTTGATTTTATCCTGAAATTTCTTGGAAGTCCTGTCGATAAAATTGGGCCGCTTCTGCATTTTCAGCTGCCACTTGGTCAATTCAGGTTTTATCTGCTCTTCATAACTGTTGATGTACATATCGTTCAGGGCTAATGTCGGACAGGATAGAGAAACGTTGGCCTTGCTACCGGGCAGCAAAAATCATTCCATTATCGTATAAAGTCAAAAATAGCTGCAAGAATTCCCGGATGGAGTTCCCGGATGGAGTTCCCTGAATGGAATTCCATTCAGGGAGCCCGATAACAACGCTTATTATTATATGTCCAAATTATCTGATCCATAGTTTTTTAGTAAAAAATCTTCCATTCGATTCAAATCGGATCAAATGCAATCCTGAAACCTGCTTTGGAATCAGGAAGGAGGCCTTCGTACTACCCGAAATTTTTCGCTCCGTTAAAAGTTGGCCATTCAAGCCAATCAGACTCATAATGCCTGTTTGCGGCCTGTTAAAATTGACGCTCACCACTTCCCCGCGAAGAACAGGGTTGGGAAATATGTCAAAAAGTGCGTCCTGGTCTTGTTCCGCGCCTAATATCAAAGTAGGCGCTACCTCCGCGTATGCGGGCGTGGATTCGGCCAGGTCGCTGACGGCTATCAGCCTGTACAGGATAGGAACCGCAGATTCACCCGGTTGATCAAGCCATTCCGCAGTGCTGCCGCTTATCCGGGCCACAGGCGAGTAACCTGCGGCATCGCCCATTTTGCGTTCCAGGATATAGCCTTTCGCGCCGGAGACCGGTTGCCACGAAAGCCTGATATTACCTTTTTCCCCGCCAAGCGCGGTGAGAGCGGTGGGCGGCAACGCAGTTGCAATAGGGACATCATAGAAGGTAAATGCACGCATACCCTTCGCATTGGTAATATACGGACCGGTGAACGGGTGATAAGGGCTTTCTTTTTCAATATAAGGAGGCAGATAGTTGAGTGTTGAAGCGCTTTGCGCGGTTTTCAGGTCGAGGATGATTCGGTTTCCTTCCGCTTTGCCGCTTGCCACCGCGCCGGTCTGGTGATCGAGATAGAAAAAATCTTTCAGATCCAGTACCTGGCCGCCCGGGTGTTTGTAGGGGTCGGGGTATTTCAATTCCTGTCCTTCATCGAATACGAGCGTCAGACCCTTCTTTTCCGGGGAACTGTAAAATGCCTTTTTGAGATTGGGAGAGGTGATATTAACGGTATCGGCGGATGCGTAAAAGTCGCGGAGCATGAGCCGCGAAAGCTCAACGCCGCTTTGCTTGTTGCCTTCCCGGCTGTAGTGTAGGCCATCGAAACCGGTGGTGCCTACGGTCGCGATACTGGTAATATCCGGATAAATAGCCGGAAGCCGTCGCTGGTAATCCCGTATCAGAACGCCTATGAGCGAAGGGTGGTAAATAATGTCGATCTGACAAACGTACAACTTTTGCAGGCTTGGAAAATCCATTTTCAAGTTCTTGTACAAAACATCGAAATGTCCTTCCCAATTACCTCCCTCGCCGTAGGCTTCGCTCTCACCCTGTCTGAAAATATACGCTTTCACAGCACCTGCGACGCCCGCTTTCCGGGCGCGATACAACATTCTGCCGTAGCCATTGGTAAAATCGGTTGGGTTGTTTTCCGTGCGTATGGAATGCGAATAGGCCGAAGACCAGTGGTAGCCAGCATTGATAAGGCAATTGGGGATGCCCGTCTTTTCCACTAGCTGCTTCTGGATTTCAAAACCCATTGTTCCCACGCCATTGTTGTAGGAATGCATGTTGGAAAGTGTCCATAGCGTGTCTGCTTCTTTATAAGCCTCCGTATTGAGCGTGCCTGTGATCTTACCGAACGTCCTGCAAAACATGCTCGTATCGCCTTCGCCGAAAAAGCCGGTCGAATTGGACTGCCCCGACAATATATAGACATCGCCGCTCACCACCCTGGTGCGGGTGACGAGCAGCGTCGAGTCGGCATCCCTGCAAAGGAAAACTTTGAAATCGTAGTTCGCCCGTTCGGCTTTGATCTTCACTTCAATGCTGAAAGTGCCTTTTGCATCGGCGCTGTACTGAATGCCCGACCGCTTGTGTTGATAGGGCTGGCCATTGCGCAACACCTGAACCGAGACGTATTTCCAACCCGGCGCTTCTACGACGCCGACTATGGGGACCTGCGCTTCGCTTGCAGCGTCGCGAGGGTAGAGCTGGTAGTCCTGCGGCAGCTTGCTGAACAATACTGGATTGAAACGCTGCGCACTGCTATAAGTCACTGACAGTAGCGTTGTAATAAATAATAACAGGAAGTGTATGGCGGCCCTTTGGGAGAGCCTGCCCGGGAGGAGAGTTTTCAGCACAGGGTTTAGTTGTTTTTATTTTAATCGCACAGGTTTGACCCCTTCCCGTGTGATTTTCACTGGGTCGATCATTCCTTTTTCATCGAAAGACATGACGTCTATACAAGTTTCGCGGTGGTTGCCGTCCGTCTCGGTCAATGGGCGGCGGTGATAAACTATATACCATTCATCCTTGCCCGGAATCTGGATTACTGAGTGGTGACCGGCGCCGGTTGCTACGGCCGGATCCTGTTGCAGGATTTTGCCTACACGCTCAAACGGCCCGAAGGGCGAATCGGCAATGGCGTAGGCCACAGAATAGTTAGGGCCTGTCCAACCGCCTTCCGACCACATGAAGTAGTATTTACCATTTCGGATAAACATGAACGGGCCTTCCACATATCCTTCCGGCGTGATTTCGCGGAACGTTGTGCCATCTTCAAATGGAATGAAACCGGTAAAATCGCTTTTCAGTTTGGCGACATTGCAATGTTTCCAGCCACCGTAAAACAGGTAATACTGGCCATCTTTGTCTTTGAAAACAAACTGGTCGATCGGTTGTGCGCCGTTATGGAACTTGTCGATCAGCGGCTTGCCGAGGTAATCCTTGAACGGGCCTTCGGGGCGGTCGGCCACTGCTACACCGATTCCTCCTTTTTCATGGTCGTTCTGAATATCGTTGGCGCCGAAAAAGAGGTAGTATTTCTTGTCTTTTTCGATGATCGACGGTGCCCACATCGCGCGCTTGGCCCATTTTACGGCCGAGGTATCGATAATGTTGGAATGCTTGTTCCAGGTTACCAGGTCTTTGGACGAAAATGCGTCCATATGCACCTGCTTATGATAGGGCGCCGAGTAGGTGGGGTAAATCCAGTATGTCTTGTTAAAAATGATACCTTCGGGATCGGCGTACCAGCCCGGGAAGACGGGATTACCGCTTGTCCGCGGAGCGGAGGTCTGCCGCGCGGTGGTTTGGGCGAGAGTGTGGTAGTAGCAAAGGGTTAGGAGTGTTAGGGCAAGCAATTTTTTCATGATCAAAGTTTCGGTGATAGGTAATGTAACCGCTGCAAGATCTAAATTTTTGTTCAATTAATAAGCCTCGCCTGCGCCTCCTCCGCCGAATGTACCACCGCCGAATTCAAGGCCCTGATCGGCAGGTGTAACACCAAGTTGCTGGGCTGCAATGACCGCTTGCAGGTTTTCAAGGCTGTTTTTACGGTTTTGCTCGTCGGAGATACCGTGTTTGATTGTATGGAAATATTTGATCAGCGCTATCGCTACCGCAATCATGAGCGCGCCCGCGAGCACAAGCCCTTGCGAGGCTGTCAGGATCCAGAAATAATGTTTGTAGGTATAAACAGAGAATGCGAAGGCCATCAATCCAATAACGAACAGAATACGGTCTGCCTTTTTTAACCCAAAAAATACATAAGAGACCGGTATAATGAGCGTGAAAAAGTAAAACAATGGGGCGAATGCGATTTGCGGAGCCACCGACACGTTCAGGCCACCGATGAGCGCGTTCAATTCTCTTACCACCAGATAATTACCGCCAAGGTAGAAGGTCACCAATGCCAGTACTTGGAAGATCTGGCGGCATTCGCGATAATAAATGTTCTCGTTTTTGCGGGCCATTGCATAGATCGCTCCCGATAGTATCATTACTGCAAAAGGCAACAGGGCCTTGCCCAGGGGGAACTTCATCATCAATTCGGCCATGACCGTGAATATTAACCCAAAAATCGCGACCGGACCCAGCAGGTCGGCATAGCGCAGGGTGGCAGGGACGATGATGGCCAGCGCAATCAGGCAATAGGCCCACACCGGCGCGTGTTCAAAAAGCAGGAATACAGGCACCATTGCCGCTATTATCGCCGCGTACAGCAATGCATTGTCGACGCCGGAATGGAAGAGGTTTTTGGTCTTAATCAAATATTCCAAAGTGAAAACGAAACACGCGCAGCAAATCAGGCTGAGTGTCGAAAACCCAATTTCGGAGCGGGTATCAAAAGTGAAGAGCGACAGAAATCCGACAAAAAACGAGCATGCAACTACCCCGAAAAGGAAGAGCCCAATCTTGACAAATATGCCGGGGCGGTAAAACTTTTCGACAAATTGCGTTTTTACCTCTTCCTCCTGTTGGCCGGTAAGGAGGTTTTTCGATTTCCATGCTGCTGCCTGGCGTTGAACGTACAGGTTTTCGACCCAGGTTTCGTTGTATGCCTTTTTCATTTTTTGATCCTGGATTTAATCCCAAGGAATTTCTTAAAGTTCAACAGGAAATAGATCACGCCAATGCTTGAAAAGAAAAAGTAGAATATGCCCAATCCAAATGCGGCATCGGGCCCGAGGTTGTCGAAAATGGTGTAGGTGATGATGCTGTAACCATAAACGGTGCCCATTAGCAGGAACAGCAGCGATTGTGCATGCCGTGCGCGATGGATAAAGAAGTAGCAAAGCCCGATGCCGATAAGAAAATAGAGGATTTTGGGGTTATGGCTAAACAGCCCGATCTGGGCCGCGATGCAGGCCAGGTTACCTCCCATCAGCATGTAGGTGAATGCAAAATGCTTTTTAATATTTCGCTCTTCGGAAACCCAGCCCACAGCCGCGAGCACGCACCCGAGCGCGATGGCGGGCATGATCAGTTTGCCGTCCGAAAAGTCGTTATCGGCCATCACTGAAAGTGGGGCAATTGTAAGCCCGAGCCATGAAGCCAGACCGGTAATAGCCATCGACAATGCACCGCGGTGGTCGAAACGATAGGCGCAGAGGAAAAACACGATGGTTGGGATAATGACCGCCAGCCCGTACCGGGTGCCGAAAAGGTTGTACTGGTATTGCAGGTAACCTTCCAGCCCCAAAAATGTCGAACACCCCAATAGCAGCACGTAATCGATCAGCTTGTTGGGGTTCGAAACTTTTTCATGTGAATAGGGAAGGCTGTTTTTATAAGTGTAGTAAAAACAACCGGCGGTAATGAGCGCTATGACTGCTATGATAGCCTGATGACCGATTGTGTCGATGTTTTCGTAGATAAGGATCCCGGTGCCGGAGCTGAAAAACAGGATACCAAGATAGAGCACAGATCGTAATTCCCAGTGAATGGAAAAGGCCTTTTTGCCTTCAAAAGATGCGATGGCGTCGGCCTGCTGGTCGGGTATAATTCCCTTGCCTGCCAGGGAATTAAGGATGGATTTTGTTGTCATGGAAGCTGAGACGAGGGAAGGTAAAGTTAACAAACTTTGCTATGAACCGCGCTTTGCTCCACTCTCTGAATTATTTAAAGGTGTACTGGAATACTTAACGGTACAATATTAAAAGCGCAGGGTGAAATCCTCCTTCGCCTGCTCGCTTCGGAAGAATACCAGGCCGATCCAGAACAAGTCGACTGTGACTGTTACCCGGGGATGCGCTTTGATGTATTCCCAGGCTTTTGTCATTTCCTCCGACCAGTATATATCGTCAAAAATGAACAACGAACCGTTTTGAGCATGCGGAAGACATTGTTCGAAATAACGTACCGTCGGCTCATAGCGATGGTTGGCGTCAAAATATGCGAAGTCGATCGGCTGGTTGAGTGTTTCCAGGCGCTGGGGAAGCGTTTCGTCGATATTGCCCAATACGACTTCGATGTTATCCGCTTGCTGGCGCCCGAAATGCTGTTGAGCCTTCGCGGCAGTTTGTGGACAGCCTTCGAAGGTGATCAGTTTCGCATCGGGTTTGGCTTTCGACATATATAATGTAGTAAGTCCAAGCGAAGTGCCGAGTTCGAGAATGGTCGCCGGTTGAAAACGCCGGATTAACCGGTAAAAAAGCCGACCGAATTTGGCGGGTTTTTCTGCGTTTTTTGCGATGGTTTTGAGCTGCCGCAGATTGGATTTGTTCACACGCGAGCCAGCGCCCAGGTCGAGTATTTCGATTTGCTCGTTGGAGCGCAGCAATTCCTTGCGCAACGAACGGATGGCTTCATATTCCGGATTGTCGTCCTTTCGGACGGCGATCACATTGTTATAAAGCTCGAACAGGAATGGGGAATGAATGGAATGCTCGTTTCCGGAGCGCAAAAGGTACTTGATATAAGCAGCAATCAATGCAGTCGAATTTTAAAATAGGCCGTTGTGCGGCCGGTGATTCAGTTGAGGCGATACGGCGCAACGAGCGAGAATGCGGGGATAACGACGCGGAACTGGCGTCCGTCGAGCACACGTTCCATCAGGTAGGTGCCGGCCATTTTACCCATATCGGTGCGCAGGTTGCAGCCCGAAACATAGTCGTGTACATCGCCCGGTTCCAGCACCGGTTGCAGCCCCACAATACCGGCTCCTTCCACTTCGCGCACCGTTCCATTGGCATCGTAGATCAGCCAATGCCGCCTTAACAGTTTGACAGTGTGCTCACTATGATTTTCAATCAGAATCTTGTAGGTAAACACAAAATGATCCTGACCCGGATTGGAGTAATCGGGTTGATATTCCGTCAAAACGGTGACTTTGACACCATCTGTAACTTTGGAAACCATATAGATCGAGGGTGTTGGAAAGTATTAAGAACGAAAATAGTGATCAAATGCTGATAAAACCAAATCAAAAAACACATATTTGGTTTTCAAAACAAATTCAACAGCATGGATGTAAAAATTGAGCAGTCGTGGAAAGAGCGGCTCGCGCCCGAATTTGAGAAGCCCTATTTCGCCGCGCTGACGGCTTTTGTAAGGGAAGAATACCAGACCAAACAGATATTTCCACCTGCCAAGCAGATATTCAACGCATTCAATTATTGCAGCTTCGACGAGTGCAAGGTCGTGATCCTCGGGCAGGATCCCTATCACGGGGCAGGTCAGGCAAATGGTCTCTGCTTCTCGGTGAACGACGGCGTACGGATGCCGCCTTCGCTGATCAATATCTTCAAGGAGATCCAGCAGGACCTGGGTAAGCCGTTTCCGCAAACCGGCAACCTCGAGCGTTGGGCGAAGCAAGGTGTGCTGCTTTTGAATGCAACATTAACCGTACAGGCGGCTGCCGCGGGTTCCCACCAGGGAAAGGGCTGGGAGCGTTTCACCGATGCCGTTATTAAATGCATTTCAGACGAAAAAAGCAATGTCGTTTTCATGCTCTGGGGCAGGTATGCGCAGGAGAAGGGAGCGGTGATCGACGCTTCGAAGCATTATGTATTGAAAGCCAAGCATCCGTCACCGATGTCGGCCAATGGCGGGGGCTGGTTTGGCACGAAGCATTTCAGCAAGGCCAACCAATACCTGGAAAGCAAGGGGCTTGACCCGATCAACTGGTAATCGTGCCAATAAAAAGAGAGCCGGGATGCCCGGCTCTCTTTAAGATTTTCACTCCTATTACTATTATTAATTACTTCTCGATGTTGGAATTCATCTCCAACACTTTGTCCCAGTGACTTTCGTTGGCCTTCACAAATGCCAGTCTGTCGGCATTCAGCGTGTATTCCTGGGCAGCTTCGTTGGTGCGGAAAGTCAGGTAGTGAATCACATCAAATTGCTCACCGTTGTTATCCGATTTCTGCACATGTCCGGCCGAGTAGGCTACGACATCTTTTACTGCTTTTTTCATTGTCGCAAAATCGCGCAGGTGTTTTTCAACTTCCTGAGAGGTGGTACCCGGTTTAAACTTGATACAAACCACTCGCTGGATTTCGGCCGGTTTGTGCGGTACGTAAGCACCGTAAATAACCAGCATGAATACGCAAAGCGCGAAAATAGGGACTAAATATCCTAATGTTTTATTTCTAGTTTTCATTATAGCAAATTCAATAAATGCAATTATCTATTTCTCTTGCTACAAAGGTAAAACTTAAATCGATTATTGTATTATTTGGATATTAAATATAAATAATTTTGAAAATTTAATAATTAAGAAAAGAAACATCCCCCCAAAATCTACTTTCCGAAATATTCTTCTGAGTATAATTTTTGTAAAATTTTCTAACAATGCTGTCTCTCAGCTAGCTAACAGGGCCGCTTGGTAGCAAAAAGTCCCCGTTTGAGAAAAACCAGTTTTGAAAAAGCCGGTTTCTGTTACTTTTTTTGCAAATGACGTCTCAATAGGTGTAAAAACTAGTAAAAACACCTTCCGAATATTGTATGGCGCCATTTGTTCTTTCACAGCAAAAAAAATCTGAAAAAAATCGGTTTTTTTTCAAAAATGTCCTGAAATACAGCCTTCTTGTCGCCTTCACGGCGCTTTTTTGCGATCTAAAAAGCAATTGGGGTTTCTGGGCGCACAAGCGGATCAACCGGCTGGCGGTTTTCAGGCTTCCGGTCGAAATGCAGTGTTTCTTTAAAAAGTACATTGATTACCTCTCGGAGAATGCCGTCAATCCCGACAGGCGGCGCTATGCCGTGGTGGGGGAAGCCGAGCGGCATTTTATTGACCTCGATGTGTACGGTGACAGCGCGTTGACCGTCTTACCGAAATATTGGCAGGCTGCGGTGCAGAAAATAGGAGAGGACAGTCTTCGCAAACATGGGATCGTGCCCTGGCATGTTCAGCTGGCAGCTTTGCAATTGACGGCCGCATTCAGAGAAAGAAATGCCAGCCGCATTCTCCGCATTTCGGCCGACCTGGGGCACTACATTGCCGACGCTCACGTGCCGCTGCACACTACGCGCAATTACAATGGCCAGCTTACGGGCCAGGACGGCATTCACGGTTTTTGGGAATCGCGGCTGCCGGAGCTTTTTGCGGAAGATTATGATATGTGGCTCGGCCCGGCGGTTTACCGGAAGGATATTGCGCAAGATATCTGGAAGGCTGTCGCGGACTCGCATGCGGCTATGGATTCCGTACTGTTGTTCGAAAAACAGCTGACGGAAGGCTTCAAAGCCGATAAAAAGTACAGTTTCGAGCTGCGGAACAATGTGCTTACCCGAATGCAGTCGCGCGAATTTTCTGAAAAGTACCATCGGATGCTTGCCGGGCAAGTGGAGAAAAGGATGCGTGCTTCGGTGCAAATGGTGGGTGATATCTGGTATACGTGCTGGATCAATGCCGGGCAGCCGGACTTGGGACACCTGGCGAACGCCAAGCCTGATAACACGGATCCAAATGCGGAAAGGGTCGAACCAGAAACCTGGTTACAGCGGCTTTTGAATGTGCGACCCGAGTCCGATTAATGGCCCATTTGTCCTGACCCGTGAGTTCGTCACTATTAATCAGCATGATCGGTGATCAATACCCGGGCTGTAACCAGCAACTGGCCTACGTGCCGCTGTGTGTGCTCAGCGGCATGGAAAAGCAGTCCCAAATGTGTGGAGGGGACCATTGCGCGGCCGACATAGCGTATCTCGGTCAGTGTATCCGGATTGGTTTCCCGGAGCTGTTTCAACGCGCTTTCAAGCTGGATGCTGAACTGATCCAACAAGTGATTGTAGGTGCAATCCTCAAACGGCTTCTGCCCCTCACTTTTCAAAAACGCCATTTGGCTTTCGCTCAGCGATTCCTCGCGCGCATATGTGAACAGGCGGTCGAGCACGCCCGCAAGGTGCTGCAAATGGAAGCCTACAGAGGCCACATTGGCCGGTTTTTCCCAGAGTAGTTTGGAAGGGAAAATATGGGCAAATATGCCCAGCTCCTCGCGCCCCTGCAACAATGCATGTGCAACCGGTTGGAGTAAATCGGGTATTTCGGGAAGCGGCCCGCGGAGCCATACTTCAAGTTGATCGTTGTTTTGCATGGTCGAAAATAAACGAAAAAGGGACCTTTTTACAAGTCCCTTTCCGCACTAATCAATTGTTGTCAGAATTTATTTTGCAATGTCGATCTGCACCGGCTTGCCTTTGATGGTGTTGCCATCCATCGCACGCAATACCGCACGTGCATCGCGCTCAGGCACGTCTACGAACGTAAATTTATCATAAATATCAATCGCACCGATGGTTTTGCCCGGGATGTTAGCTTCGCCGGCAATAGCGCCCACGATGTCTTTCGGCATGATGTGGTCTTTGCGGCCAAGGCTCAGGAACAAGCGGGTCATACCTGGCTCAGGAGTCGACTGGCGACGTTCGCCGCGTTCGCCTCTTTCGCCACGCTCGCCGCGTGCGAAACGGTCACCTCCACGGTCGCCAAAACGGCCACCTTCGCGACGGTCACCAAAGCGGCCGCCTTCGCGACGGTCGCCGCGTCCAAAACGGTCGTTGCCGCCTTCACGACGGTCGCTGCGACGCTCTTCCCATGCGAGGTTGCTGTCGGAGTATTCGTTTTTCTGCACGCCCATGATCTGCTTCGCCATAGCGCCGACGATTTGCTCGGTAGTGAAACCGCTATGGTGCAGCATTTCGAGTACATCGTTGTAAAGATCCTGATCGTCGCTTTCTTTGATAGAGTTTGAAATATTCTCTACAAAGCGAGCTTTACGAACGCCCACGATATCTTCGAACGAAGGAATTACCCCTTTTTCGATTTTTACTTTGGTATAACCTTCAATGGATTTCAGACGGTATTTTTCATCGCGGGCGACCAGTGAGAATGCCTTACCCGACATACCCGCGCGGCCTGTACGGCCAATACGGTGTACGTAATATTCTTCATCCATCGGAATGTCGTAGTTGATCACGCCATCCAGGCCGCTTACGTCGATACCGCGTGCCGCAACGTCTGTGGCGACAAGGATAGTAGTAACACCCGCCTTGAACTTGCTCATTACATTGCTGCGCTGCTGCTGGCGGAGGTCACCGTGGATACCTTCCGAAGCATAACCGCGCAATTGCAGGTCTTCTACGATTTCGTCCACCTTGCGTTTGGTATTACAGAACACCAGCAGGGACTTGATGTGGTACATATCGATCAGACGGGTCATTACTTCGACTTTCGCCTGTGGTTTCACTTCGAAATAAACCTGCTCGATATTCTGGTTAGTCAACTCATTGCGAACGACTTTGATCAAGGTAGGGTCGTTGAGGAAGCGTTTGGTGATCGACATGATCGGCTTCGACATGGTTGCCGAGAATAGGATCGTCTGGCGCTCCTCCGGCATATCGGCCAGAATGCTCTCGATGTCCTCACGGAAGCCCATATCTAGCATTTCGTCAGCCTCATCGAGCACCATCATGCGAACTTCGTCGAATTTCAGGGTACGGCGTTCCATGTGGTCCATGACACGGCCCGGAGTTCCTACTACGATATGCACCCCTTTTTTCAGGGAGCGGATTTGACGGTCGATCGAGTCGCCACCGTAGATGGCTTCGATGCGTACGCCACGCATAAATTTGGACAGACGGCCCAATTCCTCAGATACCTGCACCGCCAGTTCGCGTGTAGGGCAAAGGATCAGGGCCTGAACTGCATTGACAGATGGATCTATTCTTTCCAGCACGGGAATACCGAATGCCGCAGTTTTACCGGTACCGGTCTGAGCCTGACCAATTACGTCAGAGCCCTGCAAAACTGCCGGAATTCCCTGTGCCTGTATCGGTGAGGGTTTTTCAAAACCCATTTCTTGCAAGGCTTTCAGGATGTTTTCGTTGAGTCCCAGCTCTTCGAAAGTTTGAAAAGTTTCAGTAGTCATTCTATTGCTTTTAGTATTAATTCTTGAATTGAACGGTTGGTCCGATCTGAGGGAAATGAGGGCAAACAACACAACGATTCTGCGGGGCAAGCCCAACATATGCATCAGTCCCGATAAAATCGGACCACAATACCGGCATTCCGGCTTACTCGTAAAAAAATTGAAAGGGATTGCACAAAGCCCACCACTAACCATCCGTGGGGCTCTGCGTGTGAACGGTAGGTCCAGCCGGGACAAATTTTGAGGCTGGCAGGTGATCTAAAATGTACTAGACCGTTTATGAGCAGAGAAGCGAACGGATGTTCCTTCAAATCGTGACGCAAAAGTAAGAACAATATTTCGAAATCGCAACGGTTTGAAGAAAGTAATTGTAATATTTTTAGAAAACAAAAACCCGGCGCATTAAAAATGGCCGGGTTTATCTAGTCAGGTTTGCTGATTCAGAATAATTCTTTGACGTCCGTATAAGGCAAATGCCATGCTTCGGCAACACCTTTAAATACTACTTTTCCGTGAACGACGTTCAATCCTTTGCGAAGCTCCTCGTTGGTTGAGCAAGCCTGTTTCCAGCCCTGGTTGGCCAATTGTATTGCATAAGGGAGGGTCGCGTTGGTGAGTGCCAATGTAGAGGTGTAAGGTACTGCGCCCGGCATGTTGGCAACGCAATAGTGTACGACTCCGTCCACTTCATAGATCGGATCCTCATGTGTGGTGGCTTTGGATGTTTCGAAGCAGCCGCCCTGGTCGATCGCCACGTCCACCATTACGGTACCAGGCTTCATCAGTTTGAGCATATCGCGGGTAATGAGCGATGGCGCCTTGGCTCCTGGGATCAGCACGCCACCGATGATCAGGTTGGCGCCCTGGATGAGCTCGCGGATGTTGTATTCATTGGACATAACCGTGTCCACATTCGCAGGCATAATGTCTTCCAGGTAGCGCAGCCTTGCGAGGCTGATATCCATGATCGTGACATTTGCGCCCAATCCTGCCGCCATCTTTGCCGATTGCGTTCCTACGATTCCGCCGCCTAGTACGAGTACATTCGCCGGTTTCACGCCCGCCACGCCGCCGAGGAGAATACCGAATCCGCCCATCGGTTTTTCGAGGTATTTGGCGCCTTCCTGGATCGCCATACGACCGGCTACTTCGCTCATCGGAACGAGTAGCGGAAGGCTTCTGTCTGTTTTTTCGACAGTTTCGTAAGCAAGGCAAACAGCTTTACGCTCGATCATCGCGTGGGTGAGGGGCTCGGAGGAAGCGAAGTGGAAGTAGGTGAAGAGGAGCTGGTTTTCTTTAATAAGTGGGTATTCACTGGCAATGGGCTCTTTTACCTTTATAATCATCTCGGCGATGCCGTAAACTTCTTCGATGGTTGGGAGAATGCTGGCGCCTGCATGTGTGTATTGTTCGTCGGTGAAACCGCTGCCTTTGCCCGCTTCTGCCTGCACGTACACTGTGTGTCCGTGCTTACGTAGCTCTGTGACTCCTGCGGGCGTTAAAGCTACCCGGTTCTCGTTGTTTTTGATTTCTTTGGGGACACCAATGATCATCGGTATGTGCAGTGTTTATAGTTTAGATTAATGAGTTCAAAATTAATTTCCGGCAGAAAAACATACTATAACGGCTCGGAAAGACAGAAAAGAAAACTATTTTTGACCTCAACTGTATGAAAAATTTCTGCCGGTAACGCGCACAGCCTGCCCGCAGCCACAAAAAATACTTTATGCAACCAGACCCGACCGACCGCAAGATTCTGGATTTACTACAAAATAATGCCCAGATGACGATCAAAGAGATCGCCAGCAAGATCAATTTGTCGGTAACGCCGGTGCACGAGCGCATACGAAAGCTTGAAAAAGAGGGGTTTATCGATAAATATGTGTGCCTGCTCAACCGTCGGAAACTGGGGAAAAGTCTGGTGGTGTATTGTAATGTGACGCTGGATAAACAGCGGAAGGAGAGCTTCGAAGATTTCAACCAGGCCATTGTAAAAATGCCGGAAGTGCTGGAATGCTCGGTCGTTTCCGGGAACTTCGATTACATGCTGAAAGTGGTCGTCGAGGACGGCGAGGCTTACAATCAGTTTTATCAGCATAAACTTTCTGCCCTGTCCAGCGTGTTACACATCAGCAGTTATTTCGTAATTTCCGAGATCAAGTACACCACCGGAATCGCTGTATTGTAATTATCAACGCTATTTAAACTGATCATCAGGCCGGTAGGCGCACGCTGATCGCTGAATGCACAGCATATGAACAAGAATTTGAAGGATGGCCTGAACCTGATGTCGAAAGTGACGCCGAAGCGCGCCTGGAATGCGATGCAGATATTGGGGAGCTATTTTTATTCCAAGATGACGGGAAATCCCGTGCATTGGGGAATGCCGATCGCGATCTCTTTCGAACCTACTACCTCCTGCAACCTGCGCTGCCCGGAATGCCCCAGCGGCCTTCGCTCATTCACCCGGCCGACGGGTATGATGGAGGAAAAGCTGTACAAAAGAACCATCGACGAGCTTGCAGATACCTTATTATACCTGATATTCTACTTCCAGGGTGAGCCGTATCTGCATCCGAAATTCTTCGAACTGGTCCAGTACGCACATAATAAAGGCATTTACACGGCCACTTCCACCAATGCGCATTACCTCACCGACGAGAAAGCGCGTAAAACTGTGGAATCGGGGCTGGACCGCCTGATCATTTCCATTGACGGGACTACGCAGGACGTGTACCAGCAATACCGTGTCGGTGGAAACCTGGAAAAAGTACTGGAAGGAACGCGTAACATCATCAAATGGAAGAAAGAATTGAAATCTGCGACGCCGCATGTGATATTCCAGTTCCTGGTCGTAAAGCCCAACGAGCACCAGATCGAGGACGTGAAGACGCTGGCCGAGGAAATGGGTGTGGATGAAGTAGGTTTGAAAACGGCTCAGATTTACGACTACGAGGAAGGCTCCGATCTGATACCCACCATTGAAAAATACTCTCGCTACCAGGTGCAGGCCGACGGCAAGTATTCCATTAAAAACAAATTCGTAGACCACTGCTGGAAAATGTGGCACTCATGCGTGATCACCTGGGACGGCGCAGTAGTGCCCTGCTGCTTCGACAAAGATGCCGAATATAAATTGGGCGATATGAAAACGTCGACTTTCCGCCAGCTCTGGAAAGGGAAGAAGTACCGTGATTTCCGGGCCTCGTTGATCCGATCTCGTTCAGAGATAGAGATGTGCAAGAACTGTACGGAAGGTACGCAGGTGTGGGCGTGAAACATTCACCCTTTTTACAGTCCTAATTATTTTTAATTAAATAATAATATCATTTAAATGTCTCATTATTAACTAGTTTGGTGTTTTCTTGAAAACTCCGTGGAACATTTTTTGGTAGATTGGCCCGAATAATAGAAATTTGACATTGGTAACTCAAATGAATACATGGGCAAAGTAATTGCAATTGCAAACCAAAAGGGAGGCGTAGGGAAAACCACCACAGCTATTAACCTTGCGGCCAGTTTGGCTGCGCTAGAATTCCGCACACTCATTATCGATGCTGACCCGCAGGCGAACTCTACGTCCGGGCTCGGTTTCAATCCGCAGGAGATGGAAAACAGCATTTATGAATGCATGGTAGAGCAGGCGAAGACTTCGGAAATTATCCTGCAAACCGATTTTCCTAACCTGAACCTGCTGCCGTCGCATATCGACCTGGTAGGGGCGGAGATCGAGATGATCAATCTTAAAAACCGGGAGCACCGCATGAAAGACGCCATCGCTGAAGTGCGCGATGATTATGACTTTATCATTATAGACTGCTCTCCTTCACTAGGCCTAATCACGATCAATAGCCTGACCGCAGCCGATTCGGTGATCATTCCTGTGCAATGCGAGTATTTTGCCTTGGAAGGATTGGGCAAGCTGTTGAACACCATCACGATCATTCAGTCGCGACTGAATACCAACCTGATCATCGAGGGCATCCTGCTCACGATGTACGACCTCCGCCTGCGTCTGTCCAACCAGGTGGTGACCGAGGTTACCAACCACTTCGAATCTCTTGTTTTCAACACCATCATACCTCGTAACGTACGTATCAGTGAAGCGCCGAGCTTCGGGATTCCTGTCATGGCGCAGGATTCGGATAGCAAAGGGGCTGTTAGCTACCTGAACCTTGCAAGAGAGATTCTCAGTAAAAACGGTTTGCTCTCCGACAGGGTGAACTGATCACGATAGTACGAACAGGCAATGGAGAATAGCAGCAAGACGAAAAAAATGACCGGACTGGGAAGAGGACTAGGGGCTCTTCTGCAGGACTCCGAGAAGATCAATACGCCCAGAACCAACACACGCATTTCACCGGCCGAGATCATCGGTTCGATGAATGAGATCGATGTGAGCCAGATCGAGGCCAACCCTTACCAGCCCCGGACGAAATTTGACCAGGAGTCGCTGGAAGAACTCGCCGACTCTATCCGCGTCCAGGGGATTATCCAGCCGATTACCGTACGGCAGCTTTCGGAAGATTCCTATCAGTTGATTTCGGGTGAGCGCCGTTTACAGGCATCGCGTTCGCTGGGGCTTACCACCATTCCGGCTTATATCCGCACGGCCAACGACCAGCAAATGCTGGAAATGGCGCTGATCGAGAATATTCAGCGTGAGAATCTGAATGCGATTGAGATTGCATTAAGCTACCAGCGGCTGATTCTCGAATGTAGTCTGAAACAGGAGGAATTGGGCGCGCGCGTGGGCAAGAACCGGACGACGGTGAACAACTATATCCGCCTGCTCAAACTGCCCCCTGTTATCCAGGCCGCGTTGCGAGACGACAAGATCAGCATGGGCCACGCCCGGGCGCTGATTACGATCAACAGCGACCAGAGCCAGTTGAAAATTTTCAATCAGATTATCGAAGAAGGATGGTCGGTAAGGAAGGTGGAGGATGAGGTTCGGAAGCTTGGAATGGTGAGTAATATCCCCATCGAGTCGAAAAAACAGCCGACAATTAATCAGGAAATAAAGTCGTTACAGTTCCAGCTTTCGTCCTTTTTCGGGGCAAAAGTGTCTGTCAAGAGCAATGAGCAGCATAAAGGTGAGATTAAAATCCCTTTTGGCTCTCAGGATGAACTGAAGAAGATTTTAGAAACACTGAAATTCAAATAAACGTTGAAAAACTGGGTATTGTTAGGGTTGATTTTGCTGGTTTCAAATCGGATTGCAGCACAGACGGAGGGTAAAAAGGATAGTCTGAAAACCGAAAAATTGCCGGCTGTCGCATTGGACAGCACTACTCTGGCCCAGACAGATTCGTTAAAAAACGTTAAAAAGAAATGGATGCCGGTACCGAAAACGGCTACCAAGCTGGCTTTGATACCAGGTGCCGGGCAGATTTACAACCGTGATTACTGGAAAGCGCCTATCGTGTACCTGGCATTCGGCGGAGGGCTTTATACCTATTACCTGAATACGATCAAATACCACGATTTCCTCGATGCGTATAAGTCGTTTTACGTGTTGGATAAGAACGATCCGGAGTACGGAAACCGGAAAAAAGAACTGGCGGGCGACGACGCCACTGTGAATGTAAGGGTCAGAAACCTGTTGAACACCAGCAGCGAGTACCGTGATGCGACCCATAGCCAGATTGTCAGGCAAAAGAATTACTGGCGGCGGAACCGCGGCTTTGCCATCATCGTAACCGGCCTGATTTACACTTTGTCGATCATTGAAGCTAATGTGGCAGCGCATTTGAAGACATTCGACCTTTCGGACGATCTCACTTTGAATGTGAGTCCGAAACTGAACCAGCCTGCAATGCAGACCCCCACGCCGGGTTTGCGTGTGGTTTTTAATTTTAAGTGATTTAAAGAGTACTGATTTTCAAATAACAGATTGATGAGAATACTATTACTGGGGTACGGAAAGATGGGAAAGACGATCGAACAAATTGCCGTTGAAAGAGGACATTCGATCGTGGGGAAAATTGATGTGCAAAATCGTGCGGATATGGACAAGCTGCAAACTGCCGATGTAGATGTGGCCATCGAGTTCAGTTCACCGGAATCCGCATTTGAAAATATCATTTATTGCCTCAAAAAAGGCTGGCCCATCGTATGCGGCACCACAGGCTGGCTCGACCGCCGTGCAGAAGTGGAGGCGCTTTGCAAGGCCCAGTCGGGATCGTTTTTCTACGCTTCCAATTACAGTATTGGTGTTAATCTGTTCTTTCGGCTCAACCGGATGCTGGCGCGCCTCATGAACGGGCACGAATACCAGAGCTCAATGACGGAAGTTCACCACATTCACAAACTCGACGCGCCAAGTGGCACAGCCATTACCCTTGCGGAAGGCATTATCGAGGAAATGGAGAACGTCGAAGGATGGAAGCTGGCTCCTGAAAATGAGGAAGGTTACCTGCAAATTCTGGCCGAACGCCGCGGCGAAGTGCCCGGTACCCACATCGTCCGCTACGAATCCGAAGTGGATACCATCGAAATATCCCACACAGCCCACAACCGCCAGGGGTTTGCGCTCGGCGCTGTGGTTGCTGCCGAATGGCTTCCGGGCAAATTCGGGGTGTTCGGGATGAATGACCTTCTCAAAATTTAAAGTATTCTAACTATCAATCATCGCATGGCTGTTAATAGAGAGTTGACTTCCAGTTCAGTTGAATCCAAAAAAAAGAAGTCACCGGCAAGGGAATGGTTTGACTCCATTTTATTCGCGGTAGTCGCCGCGACGCTGATCCGCTGGCTGTTTTTTGAAGCATTTACCATTCCGACGCCGTCGATGGAGAATAGCCTCCTGGTGGGTGACTTCCTTTTCGTGAGCAAGCTGCATTATGGTACCCGCACGCCGAAAACGCCTTTGCAAGTACCGCTCACGCACCAGACAATCTGGGGAACCAATATCCCTTCCTACACAAGCCTGATCCAATTGCCGCAATACCGTTTGCCGGGTTTTAGCGAGGTGAAAAGAGGCGACGTGGTGGTATTCAACTATCCACCCGAATTGCAGCACCCGGTTGATTTGAAAACCAACTATATCAAACGCTGCGTCGGTATTCCGGGCGATAAGGTAGAGGTGCGTGATTTGCAGGTATATGCCAACGGCCAAGCGATGGAAAACCCTCCCAGAATGGAGAATGAGTACTTTGTGGCTACTACCACCGCAGTGAATGAAGAAAAGGTGTTCCGCGACAATGGTATTTCGGAATTCAACTCCTTTACTGATGGCGAGAACGATACGATCAAAGGAAACGAGCAAATGGGCTACCTGGTTTTCACTACCACGGAGATCGCCGCCAAGCTCAAAACCTACGACTTCGTTAAGAGTATCACGCTAGTGAAAACGGATAATGGCATCACCGAGCCGATGTTATACCCCAATTCGTCGCTTTTCAAATGGAACCGCGACAACTACGGACCGATTACCGTTCCAAAAGAAGGTATGACGGTACAGCTGACACCTGAAAATGTGGCGATGTATGGCCCGGTTATTAAAAACTACGAGAACAATGAAGATGTGGTAGTAGATGAAAAATCAGTGAAAGTCGGTGGCAAGGTCATTACCAGCTACACCTTCAAGCAGGATTATTACTTTATGATGGGTGATAACCGCCATAACTCTGCCGATTCACGCTATTGGGGCTTCGTTCCGATGGATCACATCGTGGGTAAGGCAGTGTTTGTATGGATGTCTATCGACCCGAACCCGACCAGCTTCTTTAACAAAATCCGCTGGAGCCGTATTTTCAGAGTTATCAACTAGCGTTTTGAAATAGCCAACATGGGAGGGAAGGATCGCGTGATCTTTCCCTTTCTTTTTGATATTATATATAAATTAATATTATATAATTATTATAGACTTATGGAGATAAAAGGTATATTGCATAGCATATGCTTCGCTAAACGATACCTTTCATGTCCGTTGCAGAAATACTTTCAAAGCCCACAAGCACTCCGAAAAAGAAGTCGGCCTTCCGGGAATGGTTCGACTCGGTATTATTTGCCGTCATTGCTGCCACATTGATCCGCTGGCTGTTTTTCAGTGCATTTGTGATTCCCACGCCTTCCATGGAGAACAGTCTTCTCGTGGGTGATTACCTGTTTGTGAGCAGGTTGCATTACGGCACAACGACGCCCATTACCCCATTGCAGGTGCCGCTCACGCACCAGACAATATGGGGCACAGACATTCCTTCCTACCTCGACTGGATCCGGCTCCCACAATACCGCTTGCCTGGCTTTACGGATATTAAGAATGGCGATGTGGTAGTATTCTACCTGCCGGCTGAGCATCCGGACATGTACCAGAAATATAGCCGGGTGCTGCCAGACCTGCACCCGCATCCGACTGACCTGCGTTCCAATTATATCAAGCGATGCGTGGGTATTCCGGGCGATAAACTGGAAGTACGCCTCGGGCAGGTGTATGTGAACGGACGCGCCCAGGCATCGCCCGTGCGGATGCAAAATGAATATTTTGTTTCAGTAAAAACGGCTGTGAATGAAGAGAATGTGTTTCGCAAAAATGGGATCGTAGATTACGCCCAGTTTACAGAAACCTTCGGAGACAGCATTCCCGGTAACGATGAGCCGGGTTATGTCGTGAAGACGACCGCCGCATTAGCGGAAAAGCTGAAAACCTATGACTTTGTGAAGCGGGTACAACCCGTGTGGATGGAGAAAGGCATGAAAGAGCCCTATCTGTTTCCGGCAAGTGATGCAATCGACTGGAATAAGGATAATTACGGACCGGTTGCAGTGCCGAAGGCGGGAATGACGGTTCCGCTGACCGAGGTCAATATTGCGCTTTATGGCGATATCATCCGCAATTTCGACGGCAATGAAAATGTGGTGGTGGAAAAGGACAAAATCATGATCGGCGGTAAGCAGATCACCAGCTATACATTCAAGCAGGATTATTATTTCATGATGGGAGATAATCGCCACGATTCCGCCGACTCCCGGTACTGGGGGTTTGTGCCGAAAGATCACATTGTAGGAAAGGCCGTTTTTGTGTGGATGTCCATCGATCCCAATCCAACCAGTTTCCTCAAAAAGATTCGCTGGGACCGTATTTTCAGGACAATTAAGTAGGGAGGAAGGGGAGGATGAAGGAAGGGAAGGAAAGGGAGAATGGAGGAAAGGGAGGAAGGGAGGAAGAAGGAAGGGGAACTGAGAAAATCCTTAGTCTCTTTCCTCCTTCCTCCCCTTTCTCCCTTTTATTCCTCTTGCGAAAAGATCAAAGCCGAGTAAGGCGGGATTTGCAGCGATGCGAACTGCCCGCAGTCGTCCATTTCACCGTCCATGGTATCGACGTCGAAAACGCCCGTATTCGAGAAGTCGGCGTCGTAATATTCGTTGTCGCTGTTGAACCTTAAGTGCCATTTGCCAGCCCTCGGGAAACCTACTTTGTAGTCGGAAAATGTCTCGGTCGAAAAGTTGAATGCGACCATAACGCTGTCCTTCGGGCCGCCTTCGTCCCAGCGGTGCATCACGATCACCTTTTTCTCGTTGTCTTGACGAACAATATGAACATTCTGTCCCTGGAGACCTTTGGTTACGCCAAACCAGTTTCTGCGGATGTGGATCATGTCGCGGTGCAATGCCGCGAAGCCGCTGAATTTTTCGAGCCTCGACCAGTCGATCGGATCGCTGTCGGAAAACCATTTGTCTTCCAGCAATGGCTGTCCCTGGAATATCATCGGGATGCCCGGTGAGGTAAGCACCAACGCGACGCCCAATGCAGCCCGCTTTTTAGAGTACCAATTATTCACGTCGCCATCGGCGATTTCCTCGGCCACGCGCGCCTTGCCGTTCGCCACTTCGTCGTGCGACTCGGTATAGATAATGCGCTGAAAAGCGTCGTCATTATAACGGTTGGTAATAGCTGCTGCGACGCTGTCCATATTCCGGTCCTGGTCGTTGGCGGTGATAATGGCGTCGCGGATCGAATGCACAAATTCCGCATCCCATTGTGACCCGTACCCCAGGCCGCCGTTTTCGACCGAATTGGTGATGAAATCCAGCGAATGCATGTCTTCGGCGATGGTAATGCAATTGCCGCAGCTATCGCGGATGTCTTTGTTAATCCATTGCATGAGCGAAATGCCTTCGGCGATATCGTCGCCGGGATTACCATTGGCTTTTACATTTCGTATGTAGGGAACCATGTCCATGCGCAGACCGTCGACACGGTAATCGCGGAGCCACATCAGGGCATTGTCGTGAATGTATTGCCGCACCTCGCCACGGCCGTAATCGGGGCGGGTATTGCCCCAGGGCGTCTCGGAGCGCCAGTCGTTGTAAAAGTAAATTCCTCCGCCATCGTTCTCCTGCCAGCCGTCGAACTGCCAGAGATCAAGATCCGACGGGCCGAAGTGGTTGTACACGACATCGAGGATTACCGCAATTCCTGCCTCGTGCGCGGCTTTTACAAAAGCTTTCAAGCCATCCGGGCCGCCATAGTCGGATTCAATCGCAAACGGATTGGCCGGGTTATAGCCCCATGACCTTGAACCGGGAAACTCCGAGCAGGGCATCAGCTCCACGGCATTGAAACCCATGTCTTTTAAGTAAGGAATCCGTTCGATAGCCGTATAAAACGTGCCGACCTGCCCTTTTTCTTTCACATGAAAAGTACCTACATGAAGCTCATAAATAACCAGTTCCTGCCAGCCGGGCATTTGAAAAGTAACATCGCCCCAATCGAAAGATTCGTGGTTGTAGACGATGCAATTGCCGGCTGAATTGGTCATTTTTAAAGCATAGGGATCGTTGCGGAGCAGCTCCCCGGCGGGCGTTTTAAGGACATATTTGTATTCATCCCCTTCTTTCGAATTTCCGACCAGCGCACCCCACATGCCGTTTTCTTCCGGTTGGAGCGGAGTAGCAGAGGCATCCCAGTCGTTGAAACTTCCCATGACCGAAACGCTTTCGGCATGCGGCGCCCATACGCGGTAATAAACTCCTTCAGGATGGCAGGTGGCGCCCATACCTTCATAATGCTGCTCGGTTTCGGCTACTTCGGTTTCGAGGTTTTCCATATATGGTTTTCAGATTATTGTTTATTTTTGAAAATGAACTGCTGACGTATACTCGCAAAATGCATGCCAGGCGTCGGTACCCACGAACTCAACCTACACACTATACTATGCAATCATCCTCCGACGCAGAGAAAATCTGCATCCTCGCGCTTGTGCATATGCCCGGAATCGGGGCTGTGACGATCCGCCAACTCATCAGCTACTGTGGCAGTGCTTCCCAGGTTTTCCATGCGGATTATAAAAAGCTCATCAAAATCCCCGGTATCGGCGATAAAATCGTAAAGGCTGTTTTGGGTAAAAACACGCTGGAACTGGCTGAAAGGGAACTTGCTCAATGCCGCAAAACCGGAACCCAATTACTTTTCTTTCATGAGCCGGAATACCCGGCACGCCTCCGGCCGCTTTACGACGCACCCATTGCCCTTTATGCCAAAGGCAACACCGATTTTAACTGGCCGCGTACGGTAGGAATCGTAGGCACGAGGAATATCAGCGAGTACGGGAAGTCGGTGACGGAAAATATCATCCGGGATCTGGTGCCCTATCAGCCGCTTGTCGTCAGCGGCCTGGCCTATGGTGTGGATATCACTGCCCACCGGCATTGCCTGCGCAACAACCTGGCCACGCTGGGAGTCATGGCCAGCGGGTTGGATGTGATCTACCCGGCCGTCCATCAGCGAACCGCTTTCGAAATGCAGAACAACGGGGGGATCGTTACGGAAAGCGCATTGGGAACGAAGCCGGATTTTATGAGATTTCCGGCGCGGAACCGAATTATTGCGGGGCTCAGTGATGTTACCATAGTAGTGGAATCGGGGCGGACAGGCGGCAGCCTGATCACCGTTGAGTTTGCGCAGAACTACCACCGGGAGGTGTTCGCGGTGCCGGGCGCTATCTATGAACCGCAATCCGAAGGTTGTAATTTTCTGATCCGTGATCATAAGGCTTCGATTTTCACGTCGGTGGCGGATATGGCCGCTGCCCTGGGTTGGGGTGAGGGAATGCCCGATGCAAGGCAGGCAGATACCTCCGAGCAGGCAGTAATGACTTTCGAAGGTTTTACACAGGATGAGGGCCAGGTACTTTCGCTGTTAAAGCAGCGGGGGGCGATGCAAATCGATGAGCTCGCGTGGCAATCGGGCATTCATTTGAACCGGCTGGCCACGCTGCTGTTGAACCTCGAATTCCAGGGAATGGTCCGGTCGATGCCGGGCAAGAAATACGGGTTGATTTAAATGCATGGATAAAAGTATCATTCAGTTAATTAAAGAAGGGGAGGGACTCACGATTGAGTTCAAGAGGACGGTTGACAGTCCTTTCAAAATTGCCAAAACCATTGTTTCCTTTGCCAACACCTCCGGCGGAAACCTGCTAATCGGTGTGGCGGATCACGGAGCTATTATGGGCGTGCAATCGGAATTGCGGGAGTTACAAAAGCTTGAAAAGGCGCTCGTGAAACTCATTGAACCGGAATTAGTGGTTCAGATCAAATCGGAGAACCTGGACGGCAAGAAGGTGTTGCGGGTGGCTATCAATGAAAGTGAACACAAGCCGCATCACGCATTGAACGAGAAAGGCGAACGCATTATTTACATTCGTGTGAAAGACAAAAGTATGCCTATTCCAAGGCTGCTGCTTTACAACGGAACCGATCCGGAGACGGAGAAGTTATTGGCCACACGGCATGTGAAGACATTGATCACTTACCTCAAAGAAACAGATTCCGTAACGGCCAAAGCATTCTCAAAAATCATCAATATCTCCGAAAAAAGGGCGGAACGGATGTTGCAGGATTTGGCTGCGCGTCAGATTTTACTCAAACTCTCCAGAGGAAAACCTGAAAGTTTCAGTCTCAAATGGGCTGAATAAAAAACGCGGTCAACCCCGGAATTCCGGGTGCCGACCGCGTTTCATAGATTACGTTGATTAGTTGATACCTACCAACTCCAGTTCAAAAATAAGATCCTGACCTGCCAACGGGTGGTTAGCGTCCAGTACCACGTAAGTTTCAGTAACCTCCCTTACAACAACCGGGATGACCTGGCCGCCGTCCTGATGCATGTTCAATGTACCGCCAACCTCTAATGGAATGTCGGCAGGGATTTGCGCGCGGTCGAATTGGATGACCATTTCGTCGTTCACCGGGCCATAAGCTTCGGCATTAGGAATGTTGATTGTCTTTTTGTCGCCGATTTCCATGCCCGTTACACCATCGTCAAATCCTTTGATGACCTGTCCGCTTCCCAGCGTAAAGCTCAAAGGCTCACGTCCTTCGGAGGAATCAAAAAGTTGTCCGTCCGGCAGGGTACCTTTATAATGGACCTGCACTTTGTCACCAGCCTTTGCCTGACTCATAATTCTATATTTAGATGGTTTGAAAAAGCATTCGCGAATCTTTTTTCACGAATACATTGAGAATGAAAATTAGTATGCCCGGGCAAATACGACACGTCCTTTCGACGGTTTGCCCGAGTAAATGCAAACGCCCTCCTCTGCCTCCTGGTTCAAAGGAATGCACCGGATGGTTGCCTTCGTTTCTTCCTTGATCTTCTCTTCGGTCTCGGAAGTGCCGTCCCAATGCGCTAGGATAAACCCGCCTTTGGTATCGAGAATATGGTTGAATTCTTCGAAAGAATCTACTTTATGGGTATTCTCCTCGCGGAATGTAAGCGCTTTCTTGTAAATAGACTCCTGAATGTCGTTGAGCAGGTTCTGTACATAAATTGCAATGCCTTCCACCGAAACCGTCTCCTTGGTTTTGGTATCGCGGCGTGCTACTTCCACCGTACCGTTTTCGAGGTCACGGCCGCCCATAGCCAATCGCACAGGAACACCTTTCAATTCATATTCAGCAAATTTGAAACCTGGCTTCGCATTGTCACTGCTGTCGTATTTAACGCTGATGCCCAGTTTCTTCAAATCTTTGGTGATTTCCGCTACTTTCTCGGAAATCTGCGTCAGTTGCTCGTCGTTCCGGTAAATAGGAACGATCACCACCTGGATAGGTGCCAGTTTTGGAGGCAATACGAGGCCGGCGTCGTCGGAATGCGCCATGATGAGCGCGCCCATCAGACGTGTACTAACGCCCCATGAAGTTCCCCAAACATAATCCAGCTTACCTTCCTTGTCCTGGAATTTCACGTCGAATGCGTTTGCGAAGTTCTGGCCCAGGAAGTGGGAAGTTCCGGCCTGCAATGCTTTTCCGTCCTGCATCATCGCTTCGATACAGTAAGTGTCTTCCGCACCTGCAAAACGTTCGTTAGCAGTTTTCACTCCTTTGACAACGGGTACAGCCATCCATTCTTCGGCAAACTGTGCGTATACTTCCAGCATTTGCTTTGTTTCCGCAATTGCTTCCTGTGCGGTAGCGTGCGCGGTGTGGCCTTCCTGCCACAGGAACTCGGCCGTGCGCAGGAACAGGCGCGTACGCATTTCCCAACGCACCACGTTCGCCCATTGGTTGATCAGCAGCGGCAGGTCGCGGTACGACTGGATCCAGTTTTTATAAGTACTCCAAATGACCGTCTCCGAAGTCGGGCGAACGATCAGTTCTTCTTCCAGTTTCGCTTCCGGGTCAACGATAACACCTTTGCCGTTCGGATCGTTTTTGAGGCGGTAATGCGTCACTACGGCGCACTCCTTGGCAAACCCTTCCACGTGTGAAGCCTCCTTACTGAGGTACGATTTCGGGATGAAAAGCGGGAAATAGGCATTGGTATGGCCTGTTTCTTTGAACATGTCATCCAGCGCGCGCTGCATTTTTTCCCAGATCGAGTACCCATACGGTTTGATCACCATACAACCTCTTACCGGTGAGTTTTCGGCCAGGTCGGCGCGTTTCACTAATTCATTGTACCATTCGGAGTAGTTTTCACTTCGTGTGGGCAAGGCTTTACTCATTACTTTGTATTATTTTGGAATTGAAATGGAGTATTACGTTAATTCAGGCCTTTTTTCAAGGGAGTTGCAAAGATAGTTTTTTATGTTAACTTTGGAATTAATGTATAGTTACGGACGTTTACTTCACAGGGAGAATGCGTTTTTATATCTATATTAGCAACAAACTTTTAATCCTTAAAAGCCATGAGTATGTTCAATAAAGCAAAATATTTGTCTTTGCTGGTGCTGTTGGGAGCTTGGGGATGTACTTCAAATCAGTATGCATCGCGCTCGGGCGGCGGATATGATGATCTCTACGGGGGAAACTCCGGCGGAGGACTTGTGTTGGCTGACCGGGGAAGTGATCAGGAAGTATCCCGTTCGGACAATCCGGATTATACCTATACAGGCAACTATTCCGAAAACGGTACAGCGGACTATTACGACGAAAATTACCTTTCGTCCAGAGCAGTAAAACGTCAGGTATCGACAGACGTGGGCTATAATGCAGGTTTTGTCGACGGCTATAATGCAGCGAATTTTAATAGTCCTTATTACGGCGGTTTGGGCTCCTATTGGCCCGGCAGCTACGCAGGTCTGTCACTCAACTTCGGTTACAGCGGGTTTAGAATGCGTCCTTACTTCGGATTCGGCTTCGGATCGATGATTGGGTATTCTCCATGGGGTTATTCACCATGGGGCTATGGCAGCATGTTAAGCTATGGCTATGATCCGTTTTACAGTCCGTGGGGATACAGCCCGTGGGGTTATAACAGCATGTACGGCTGGGGTGGAGGTTACTACGATGGCTTCTACGGCGGTTACGGTTATTCGCCATGGGCTTACAGCCGTCCGGTGATCGTGATCAACAATTCCGACCGAGGCTATACGAGAACTTACGGGCCGCGTGTGGTCGACGCGAGCAGAAACCGCAGCAGTGAACGTTACAACTCTAATTTTGTAAACTCGTCGCGGACACGTTCAGAAACCGCTACAAGGGGAAGCCGCGATGGTGGCCGTGTGATCTCAGGCGATACATATTATTCTTCGCCAAGATCGGAACGCTCAAGCCGTGGTAGTGCAGTGGCGAATGGCGGAAGAACAAACGCGGAGTCCTATGGTTCGCGTGTAGTAGATGCCAGTGGCGGTAATGTATATTATTCACGTCCTCGTTCGGCCAATGCCAGTAACTACTCTTCCGAAAGCGGAAACACCAATGGCGCCAGCTATTATTCGTCCCCGCGTTCTTCGAGAGGCTCTTCCTCATCTTCGTACAGTGCACCATCGTACAGTACACCAGCAAGAACCCAGGATTACGGAACGCCTAGCAGAAGCTATTCGAACCAGAGAAGCGAATCATACAGTGCACCGACGCGGACTTACAGTCAGCCGTCGTACAGTGCTCCTTCAAGAAGTTACAGCGCACCATCCGGTGGCGGAGGTGGCGGTGGCGGTAGTTCAAGCCGTTCTTCGAGAGGTCCAAGATAATTTACAACTATCCTGAAAAAGAGATAGTCGTGTCAAACCCTGCAAGATGTCATAATTTTGCAGGGTTTTCGTTTAAATTGTATTGAATTAAGTATTAACCGCCATGTCAAAAACATCCTCAGGAATTGCGCTCCTCTTTTCGCTGCTCACTTCATCAGCGGCATTCGCACAATATGCTACCGACGCACTTCGCTATTCAGAAATTAACCAGAACGGATCTGCACGCTTCCAGGCGCTGGGCGGAAACCATGCAGCCATCGGCGGCGACGCCAGTTCTATTTACGGAAACCCGGCGGGTCTGGGATTTTATAACCGGAATGAATTTACTTTGAGCCCGGCTGTGACGATTGCTGGCACCAAAGCCAACTACCTCGGAAACGAGGATAAGCAAAACAGCAGTCTGTTCAACATTCCGCAGGCGTCGCTCGTGTTCGCGAGCCAGCCGGGATTTCAACGGAAGTGGAAGCGGTCGTCATTCGGGGTTTCTTTTTCCCGCCAGCAATCATTCCAAAACGGTTACCTGTATGGCGGCCGCAACAACAACAGCGACTACTTGACCAGTGTTGTCGAGGGAGTGAATGATAAAAAACCTTCGCCAAGTGACCTCGAAAAGGAATTTAATAGTGGTGCCACCGGCGGCCCCCTGGCATACTCCATCCGGGGAGCTTACTATCAGATGTATTTGATTAATCCAACCGACGATCCTAAAAGACCATACGCTGCGATCGAGGACAAAAGCGTTGTGGATCAATCAGGCGACTTCACATCCAAAGGTGCTACTTCTCAATGGACATTTGCTTACGCGGGCAACCTGGATGATAAATTTTACCTGGGCGGAAATATCGGGTTCAGCAGGATCAAATATGATTATTCTTCCCGGTTTAGCGATGACTATATAAACAGTCCCTCGTTGACCTACATCGATCAATTTGAGGATTTTACAGTTCGCGGTAACGGGTTCAATGCCTCATTGGGAGCCATGTACAAGTTCAATCCGATGTTCCAGATCGGTGGAACGCTGATCAGCCCGACGATAAGTGCGCTTAAAGAAACATTTAGCCAAAGCGTAGCTGCGGGCTTCGTCGGCGGAAAAGTGAAAGATGCGGATGGAAACCTGATTACACCGCCGTACAGCTCACTTCCCATTGCGGCAAATGATTTTGAATACACATTGATAGGGCCGATGCGTGGCAACCTGGGGGGGACCGTGTTCTTCCAGAATAAAGGATTTATAACTGGGACCATTGAGTATGTTGGTTACAGCGGCATGCGGGCGAAGACGAGTTTTCTGGATGCCGACGGTAACCGCGACTTCAAGAACGACACAAAGGCGGAAATTAAAGACACTTTCCGTAACACTGTTAATTTCCGGTTGGGAGGAGAGGTTAGGGCCAATATCTTCCGCGCGCGTATCGGCGGAGCCTATATTGCAGATCCTTACCTGGACCGTACAGACGGGATCGACCGAAGTAAGCTACTGTTTTCGGCGGGTGTAGGCGTACGTACCGACCGCTTCTTTGTGGATTTGGCGGGAACCTTTACCACCTATAAATCCGCATATACGCCTTATTATCTGAACAATCCCAATAACTACGCATCCGTGGAGATTACCAATCGGCCGGTTAACGTGATGCTGACGGGCGGGGTGTTTTTCTGATACGTTCTTGGGGCGATTATAACTGAAAAAACCTGCTCAGCGCAGGTTTTTTCAGTTATAACAAGGGTGTAAGCACTTCCAATAGATGACTGACATCTATCTCGCCCTTCAATGTAAAGTCTGCCTGTGTGTAGTACGGGAGCCGGTCTGTAATGCGGTTTTGCAGCGTGTCGACGAGCGACGTCGCGCCAGAAAGAATAGGGCGGTCGTCCTTGCCATGGTTTTGGATCCTTCTTGCAAGATCTTCGGCCGGAACATCCAGGAAAATGCTGACGCCCATTCCTTTGATTACCTTCATATTATCAAAAAAGCAGGGTGTGCCTCCGCCCGAAGCGAGCACAATACCTTTTTGTGTGGCCGTTTCCTTCAAAATCCGGCTTTCGACTTCCCGGAAATAGGCTTCCCCTTGCTGCGAGAAAATAGCGGAAATCTCCATTCCCTGGTCTTTCTCGATTAGCTTGTCAAGGTCTACGAACTGGTAATTCAATGCCCGTGCGAGCTTTTTGCCGAGCGTAGTTTTGCCGGAAGACATCATCCCGACGAGTATTATATTCTTCATTTAAAGTCACATTATTTGACAAGGCTCACTACCTCATCGGCAGTCGGGGTGTCGTTGTAGTGCCATTTGCCTTTCACAATACCGTCTTTCAAAAGCCACAGGCCCGGGTTGGAGCGTGAAATGGTTTTCAAAACCGTCGCATCCACATAATAGTAAGGGGCGGTAAGCTGGTGTTGCGAGAGAAAATTCTCGATGTCGGCGCTGTTTCCCGAAGTAAGGATGATCGGTTCCACACCTTTGCTTTTTACAGCATTGATCAGCTTGTTGATATCCGGTAATGCGGCGGTATTAATGTCGGTGAGGCTTTTGATAATCAGGAAAAGTTTTTTGCCCTGAAAGGTGCGTTCCGTAAAATCGCCTGCGTCATTCCAGACCTTGTAATCCGTGATTTTCGGTTTCGCATCGTCATTCAGCACGACCATTTCCTTGAATTTCAGTGTAGTGTCACTCGGATATTGCTCATATTCCAGTGTTTTGCCATCTTTTTCAAAAACATATAAATACCGAAGCGGCTCGGAAGGCTTCATTTGCGCGGGAATGCTCGCGCCCACACGGTAAGGCAGCAAATCGACGATCGGTAAGTGGCGCAACGAGTAAATGGCAACGCCGAGTGAAACCAGCGTCGAGATAACGACGATAATGCCGGTAGGGTAGGATTTGAACTTCTTTCGGTAGTATACGATCACCAGAATCAGGATCAACAAGAATATATCCTTGCCAAACGACGTCCATGGTGTAAGCTTGATTGCCGCGCCGAAGCAACCACAATCGGTCACTTTATTGAAATAAGCCGAATAGAATGTCAGGAATGTAAAAAAAACTATGATCGCCAGCAGCAGCCAGGAGGTGGTTTTGGGTTTGTAAGCGACGAGTAATGCAATACCCAGGACAACCTCCGCCGTGCAAAGAAATACCGAGAAGTACAGTGCCAGCGGCACGAGCGCCATGAAGAAATCATGTAGCGCGGGGAGGTCGGTCGCGAAAACCTCGAAATATTCTTCCAGCTTGTACTGTGTCCCGATCGGGTCGTTCAGCTTGATGATTCCGGAGAAAATGAAAAGTAATCCTACTAAGACTCGTGAGATCTGGGCAAAGATTTTCATTGCAAACTGGACGGCGGTTTGGGTGTGTCTTTGTTAGTTGGTCTGTAAGGCGTTCGATTTAATCAGGCAGAATACCGAATAGTTGATAATATCCTGGTAACCGGCTTTTACGCCCTCGGAAACGAGTGTAAGGCCCTGATTGTCTTCGATTTGTTTGATCCTTAGCAGTTTCATGAGAATGATGTCGGTCATGGAGCTCACACGCATGTCGCGCCACGCCTCGCCATAGTCATGGTTTTTATTAAACAACAATTCCTTCACTTCGTTCACCTGAGAATTGTAAAGATTTGTTAATGCTGAATCGTCGATATCCTGGTTTTGCTCTGTGGCCGCGATCTGGATCAGCGCCATGACGCAATAATTGATGATCCCGATAAATTCGGATGACACATCCTCATTCACTTTCTGTACACCCTTGTCCTGGATAGTGCGGATGCGTTGGGCCTTGATGAAGATCTGATCGGTAATCGAGGGAAGCCGAAGGATACGCCAGGATGTCCCGTAGTCCTTGTTTTTTTTTGTAAAAAGATCTTGGCAATACTGAATGATTTCCTGATATTCCGATTCTGTGGATTTCACTGTTTCAAATGAGTTAGAGACTTTCAGACGGTAGGAAGAAAATGCTTTGATATTCATTCCTTTGCCTGTTTTTGAAAAGAATTTATGTTGCAAGTTAGTAAAAAAACGCTCAATATCCGGGGCACGCTGCTCGATCTGTCGGCACCCGCGGTAATGGGCATTATAAATATCACGCCCGACTCATTCTACTCCGGGAGCCGGGTTGGTGCGACGGACGAGATTGTCGAAAAGGCCGGACAGATGCTTTCCGAAGGTGCCGGTATGATCGACATCGGCGGTTATTCCACACGCCCCGGCGCTCGGGAGGTGAGCGCGGAGGAGGAGGGCGACCGCATCGAATCCGCCGTGGAGCCACTTGCTAAATTTTTTCCCGACCTCATCATTTCTGTTGATACCTTTCGGGCCGAAGTAGCCGAAAGAGGCATTCGCAAAGGCGCGCATATGATTAATGATGTCGCCGGCGGAACGCTCGATGACGCCATGTTCGAAACCGTTGCCCGCCTGCGTGTACCGTACATATTAATGCATATGCGTGGAACGCCGCAAACGATGAACAATCTGACGGACTACGAACGTTTAGTGCCGGATATCCTCAGGGATTTAAGGCAGAAAGTTGCATTGTTGCAAAGTAAGGGAGTCGCGGACCTGATCATCGATCCGGGTTTCGGATTTGCGAAAACCATCGCACAGAATTTCGAGCTGATGCGGGAGCTCAAACAGTTCCAATTACTGGGATACCCGGTACTGGTGGGCATTTCGCGTAAGACGACAATCTACAAAACCTTGCATATTTCGCCCGAAGAAGCGTTAAATGGTACAACGGTGCTCAACACGCTGGCATTGGAGCGGGGAGCGTCGATCCTCCGTGTGCATGACGTGAAACCTGCCGTGGAAGCGGTAAAACTGTGGATGGCCGCAGGTAACTATCCGAATTAAAATAGTAATTTAGTCGCTGTAAAATATCACCTTTCGTATGCGTGTGGGTTTTCTGAACATCAATTGGGCTGATATCCTGGATGTTTTTTTAGTGTCCATTCTTCTTTATCAGGTATATACCCTTGTTCGGGGAAGTATTGCAAGCAGGGTTTTTCTCGGGTATTTGTTCGTTTACGTCTTCTATCTGGTAGTCAAAGGGCTCGGTTTGGGGCTGCTGACAGCCATCCTGCAATACTTCATGGGGGTTGGTGCCGTAGCATTGATCGTGATTTTCCAGCAGGAGATCCGGCGTTTTTTGCTCATTATCGGCAAGTCGACCATTTATACCAATAATGGTTTTCTCAAAAAGATCATCGGCAATTCCATGCGTGACTTTAAGGTGAAAAACCTGAAAGAGGTGATCGACGCGAGCAAGACCATCGCCGCAAACTTTACCGGTGCATTGATAGTGCTCAACAAGCGCGACGATTTGGGTAAATATGTTGAAACCGGTGAGATGCTGGATGCACGTGTTTCCAAGCCGCTGCTTGTATCGCTCTTCAATCAATACAGCGAGCTGCACGATGGCGCGGTAATCATTGTGGATGGAGTTCTGAAAGCGGCACGCTGCGTGCTGCCGGTGGCCGATGGCGTGGATGTGCCGTCGTCGCTGGGTTTCCGCCACCGTGCTGCGATGGGGATGAGCGAGGCTACGGACGCGATCGTTATTGTGATTTCGGAGCAAACCGGTAAAATCTCATTGGCAGTGGAGGGAGAGCTGCACAGCAATATCCCTTATAGTGAGCTGGAATCGCGGATCGAGGAGTACCTGGCCTCGGATGTGCAGCGCATGCCGAAGTAGGTTTATTTTAATTAAAATATATTTTGGAAGGAAATTTGGCGTTTTGGGAAGCAATTTCTATTTTTGCAGACCGAAATGAGAAATAGAAAAATATTCATTACAAATGGCAAATCATAAATCAGCTTTAAAAAGAATCCGCGCTAACGAAACTAAGCGTTTGCGTAATCGTTACCAGCACAAGACTACCCGTTCATACATCAAAAAATTGCGTGAAACGACTGATAAGGCAGTAGCTGTTGAAGTTTACAAAACTGTATCTTCAATGTTGGATCGTTTGGCAAAGAAAAATATCATCCACAAGAAGAAAGCTTCTAACCAGAAGTCTAAACTGGCGAAATTCGTCAACGGACTTGCTGTTGCAGCGTAATTTTTACTTCCTGTGACCCGAAACCCCGGCAAATGCTTGCCGGGGTTTTTCTTTTTATTGTATATTGCGCGTTCTGAAAAGAACCTTGCACAGGTATAAACGCCCCTGCAAGGTTCTTTTTGATGTAAGCTCAAATTGTTCAAACCACCTAAAACTTAAATTCTTTTCCATGAAGAAAGTAGCATTATTTGCTGGTTTGGCTGCGTTGGGAAGCATCCCGGCGGTAGCCCAATCACCCATCACATTCAATGCCCGTGGTCTGGTTGTAGCGTCTGATGCCGATCTGGCAGCTTCCGCATTGGTTGATGGTAAGCTATTAAGAGACAACACATCGAAAGACCAGCTTACTACCATTAAATTCCCGATCGAAAGGGGGAGTAAAGGCCTGGGAAGTGCGCTGGTATCAAATTCAGCGCTGGGCTACTCCAAAACGCTGGCAGTATCACCGACCGGAACGCTCGCATTCGTGCTCGAAAACCGGATCAGACCGGAGGATGGTATAGGGGAATACAAAGACATTTCAAAGGAGTTTCCGGTTGGAGAGAAGCTGTTTGTGGTCGATATCAGCAACCTGGCGGCGCCGAAGGCAAAATTCGGTTTTCCGGTCGGTAAAAAGCCGACTTCTATCGACGTCAACAAAAATGAACTGATTCTGGCGACTAATGATACCGGCAAAGAGCTCGTGTTCATCGAGGCTGGTCCGGACGGCAAACCCGCACGGTTCCTGAACCTGCCTGCCGCATTGGATACCACCAACCGTATCATAGACATTTCATGGCATCCATCCGGTGATTTCATCGCGTTCACTCTCGATAATTCCAATGAAGTGGGTCTATATAAAGTGATTCGCGAAGCAGGAAAACTGAAAAATGTGGAAATGGTAGGCAAGCCGGTAAAAGTAGGTGTTGACCCTTCTTTCGGAAGGTTTACGGCCGATGGCAAGCATTACCTCGTTCTCGACGCGAAAGGGCCGCAGGGTAAGGGCGCTGGTGAAGGTGAAGTTTTCGTGATCGACTTCTCAATGGATGGCGCGGTTGAGCACAAAGTGGCGGGCCAGGCTCCGGTTGGGTTAAATACCGGTTCATTTGCATTGAGCCCCGATGGTACTCTGCTCGTAACGGCTAATGCAGGCAAGAGCGGCTCGCCATGGGCAGAAGCAGGTGCAGGTACCGGAGCGTCGCTATCATTATATAAGGTGGCCAACACCGGCGCGCTGACCAAAGTAGCGGATTATCCGTTCGACGGCATTTACCCTCAGAGCGTCGCTTTTGATAAAGATGGCTCTAACCTCGCGGTTTCCGTGTTTGAATATCTGGAATACGGCAGCGGCAATGGCGGTGTGGAGTTCTGGTCGGTGACCAAGGGCGATACCCCGGCATTAAAAAAGCAGGGCGCGAAAGTGAGTGTCGCCAAGGGTGCGCATACCTTGCGCGTGATCCCCTGATTAAAGGAAATCTTGGATTTTAATAGGCAGGCCGGTTTGTTACCGGCCTGTTTTGTTTGCATTTAGTTCGCCCAAGGATGCTAAATCAGCCCGATTTTTGTAATTTTGCGGTCTCATTCATAAATAATCAATTTACAGATGATTACGGTTCAGAACGTATCGCTGCGATACGGTAAAAGGGTATTGTTCGACGAAGTAAATATAAAGTTTGTCCCTGGTAACTGCTATGGCGTGATCGGCGCTAACGGAGCCGGGAAATCCACCTTTTTGAAGATTCTTTCGGGCGAAATCGAGCCGCAGACCGGTAGCGTAAGCATGAACCCCGGCGAGCGTATGACGTTCCTGAAACAGGACCAGTTCGAGTTCGATGCGTACACCGTCATGGATACTGTGATTCTCGGTCACGAACGTCTATATAAAGTAATGAAAGAGCGTGAAGCCATTTACGCGAAAGAGGATTTCACGGATGAGGATGGTGAAAAAGCCGCCGACCTCGAAGCAGAGTTCGCTGATTTGAATGGATGGGAAGCCGAAACAGAAGCCGCCCAGCTTTTGAGCGGTCTTGGTTTGGGCGAAGACCTGCACCATTCATTAATGGGCGATCTGAACGCGAACGATAAAGTGCGTGTCCTGCTCGCACAAGCGCTTTTCGGTAATCCAGATGTGCTTTTACTTGATGAGCCTACCAACAACCTTGACGTTGAAACGGTATTGTGGCTCGAAAACTTCCTCGCAGATTTCAAGAACACGGTCATTGTGGTTTCCCATGACCGTCACTTCCTCGATGAAGTTTGTACGCATGTGGTGGATATCGATTTCAGCAAAGTGCAGCTGTTCTCGGGTAACTATTCATTCTGGTACCAATCGAGCCAGCTGGCATTGAAACAGCGCCAGGATGCCAACAAGAAAGCGGAAGACAAGCGTAAGGAATTGGAGGATTTTATCCGCCGGTTCAGCGCGAATGCTTCGAAATCGAAGCAGGCAACTTCCCGCGCCAAATTGCTGGAAAAACTGACTGTTGATGATATTAAGCCATCTTCCCGCAAGTATCCCTACATCGCATTCAAATCCGAGCGTGAGGTGGGTGACCAGATTTTGCGCGTGGAGGGGCTTTCCAAAACCGCCGAGGACGGAACCAAGCTGTTCGACAATATCAGCTTTACCGTCAATAAAGGAGATAAAATTGCGTTTGTGAGCCGAAATGTACTGGCGATCAGTGCATTGTTTGATATTGTAAGTGAAGTGGATAAGGCCGATAAGGGCGAGTTTAGCTGGGGTGTTACCATCACCAAATCCTACTTCCCGAAAGATCCGGGACAGTTCTTCGATGTGGATTTGAATCTGGTTGACTGGCTGCGCCAGTATTCCGACGAGAAGGATGAAAGCTTTATTCGCGGTTTCCTGGGCCGGATGCTTTTCTCCGGCGAAGAGTCGTTGAAGAAGGCGAAAGTACTTTCCGGAGGTGAAAAAGTACGTTGTATGCTCTCGCGCACGATGCTCTCCGGGGCGAATGCACTCGTACTCGACGACCCTACCAACCACCTCGACCTCGAATCGATCACTGCATTGAACAACGGCCTGATCGACTTCACCGGATGCCTGCTATTCTATTCGCACGACCACCAGTTCGTGGAAACTGTCGCGAACCGCATTATCGAGATCGGACCAAAAGGAATTCTCGACAAGCTGATGACTTACGATGAGTTCCTGACGGATGAAACCGTGAAACAGCAGCGTCAGAAACTGTATTGATTTCAGGTTAAATCATATAAAAGCACAGCCCCGTTTCAAAACCGAAACGGGGCTGTGCTTTTATATATGCTACTTAGTAGGTTAAAAAATCGAGAGCTGTTTCTCTGTTTTTTTTGTTAACACTGCATAGGAACTGGGCTTTATACCTCGCAAATAAGGTACCATGGAGAGGATCGCAAATTTGATTTTTGTGATATAATAAGCGGAATTCTTCTTTTTAAACATGAGCTGTAAGACTTCGTCGTCATACAGGTAGGTAATATCCTTTATGACTTCAAAATTTTCAGATTTCAACAAAAACCGGAATAATGACGGTGTGTAAATGTTGATGTGGCCGTAGGAAAGAAAGTGCTCCAATTTCCGATCCACATAGAATGAAAAATCTATCGGTACTTCAAATATCTGGTATTTCGACACTCGTTTGATTTCCCTCAGCAAAACCCGCTCATGCTCGACATGCTCCAATACGTGAGAGCAAATGACCAGGTCGAAATGGTTGTCGGGATAGGGGATTTTGTACCCGTCGAACAGGAGGACACTTTTGAGGTTGCTGATATTCTTGGATTTGATCAACTCGATACCGCTTTCGGAAATTTCAATGCAGTTCAAATCATCGCAAAAATTCCATTGCGACAGCCAATTCAGAATGCTTCCTTCTCCGGCACCTACCTCCAATACATTTTTGAATTGGATCGATTTGGAAAGCTCAACGATGTTAAGCGCCTTGTAGCGAGCGCCGGTGTTACGCCACTTTACGGAGTTTTCGTCATATTGACTTGAATATGAATCTTTTATATTGTCGGATATCTGCATGTGGCCGAATGCGAATTTGTTTTAGAGTGTGCAAAATAAGTGAATCGAACCCAGAAGTTTTCTAGTCATTAACTACTAAAATCTTAAATACTTCGGAACCGACGGTCAGAAAGTAGATGCCGTCCTGCAATGACTCTGTTGAAATTTCCTTATCGGGAAGGACCGGGGATTCCTTAACGATAATGCCCTGCCCGTCCTTGATATAGTACGGCTGGTTCTGATTTTTCGCGCGAATACTCAGGCGGCCGCGTGAAGGATTCGGGTAAACTGCGACGGCTGGTTCTTTACTCTGTACAACGACCATTTTTGAATAGGTGGAACTTCCGTCCCAATCGATCTGTTTCAGGCGATAGTAAGTTAATGAATGGGGAGTTGGGTCGGTAAATGAATAATTCAGCGCTCGCCAGCTATCTGTACTGCCCTTCACAAAGCCGATTTTTTGGAATGACTTGCCATTAGAACTCTTTTCTACCTCAAAGCCCTTGTTATTTATTTCAGAGGCTGTTACCCATTTGAGCACATTTCCCTCCATTTTACTTTCACCTGAAAAACTGACCAGGTCTATTGGCAACTTGGCGCATTGGGTTGCCAATTCTTGCCCGGTATTGCATCCCGTGGCATTGGAAGTCACAAAGAAAGATGCTGCATTAGCATTCAGGATCGCGCAGATGGAGCGGATTGCGCATTCAGATAAGTTTGGGTTGTTCTGAATCTGGATTTGGCTGGCCAATTCAAGGCTATCCAGTCCGGTTAGCGAAGTAAGGGCATTGTTGTTGGTGATATTTAAATAGTAGCCGATATTTTTCAAATTGCCGAGGCCTTGCAGGTTGGTAAGTAAGGGATTGTATCCGATGTAAAGATAACCTGTGGTACTTGTCAGTGATTTCAGGCCATCGAGGTTCAATAGTTTGTCATTCAGGGCTATGGAAACTGAATTGGCAGTGGTAATATTGCGAAGACCGGACAGGCTTTCCAGCATAGGATTGGCACCTACCGACAGGAAGTCGGTGACAGAAGTAATTTTATTAAATACTTCAACACTGGTTAAAACCGGATTGTAAACGACTCTCAGGTAACTATTTACATAGGAAAGGGATTGCAAGCCCGAAAGATCTGTAAGCGACTGATTTCCTTCTACATTAATCCCATTGTAAATGTTGGTGAGAGCACCGAGTCCGTCTACATTTAATAAGGCGGGGTTGTTATTGATCGTTAGACGGCCGTTTATGTCCGTCAACGCGCCTAATCCACTCATGTTTGGAAGTGTTGGGTTATTAATGATCGTCACATCGCCCATAACATGGGTTATATTGGAGAGGCCATTCAGATTTGTAATGTCGGCCCCCGAGACGAACACACTTCCCGAGATTGTCTTGCACCCGGGATTTTGAATTTTGAAGTTATCAAGTTGCTGCTGGCTTGTGAATTCAGGTGCGTTGCAGCTCTGCGCATTTAGGAATTGAGAAAAAAGGCAAATTGAGATTAACAGGTAAATCTTCTTCATATTTGAAAGTGTTTAAACGTTGAGTGAATTCTTTTATTAGCTATGCTAACTGTTTCAAAGGTATCATCTCATTTCCAGTGTTCAAAGCATTTTGTGCCGACCTGTTTACAAAAAGCCCCACCTCAGGCAGAGGCGGGGCTGTTGTTTTTCGTATGAAAACAGGAAGCTCAATCGTAGCTCAAACCATATTGCTTCAACACATCTTCCGGAACGCCTTCCCATACATTCGGCGTGTTGCCTTTATAACCCAGGTCGGCTATACCGATTTTAGATGTGTAGAAACCGGAAGCCGTAAGGTTACGCATCAAATTGAAGAATGCGACACCCTGGCTGTGAATAGGCTTCGCTTTTTGAGGGTATGCGATATCGTCTACGATTTGGATTTGCTGGGCTTTGGTGGCCAATGTAAATCCTTTGCCGAAGCGGTTGAGTGATTCTCTTTCGAGCCAGCGCAGGCCGCCACGGATCGGCGTCTGATGTTGAGGCATGTCCTTCACAATGAAGTCGATAAACTCCACTACACCCGCCTGGGATGCGCTGGCGGAAGTTGCGTCGGCTGGGATGATAATGTCCACCAAAACTTTGATAGTAGCCAGTTCGGCCGTGGTCAAAAATTTCTCTTTGGCCAGTTTAGCATCGCGGATCGCTTCTTCTTTTGTGCGTCCTCCCGGAATTTTAAGCGGGGTTTCCGGTGGGTTTTGAGTTTCGAGGTCCCGCTGTTCGGCAAGGGCCACCTGAGGGCTCAATGCGGCTATCCCCAGCGAGCTTAGGGTCAGTGACTTTAATGAATCTCTGCGTTTCATATGCTTATGATTTGAACAGGGTTCAAATGTTAGATATTTTTCTGTTTAACCTGATTGATAATGTATTCTGAGGCACGCATGGAGAGCGCCAGGATTGTCCAGGTTGGGTTTTTGTCGGCTTGAGACACGAACGAACCACCATCTACCACAAATACGTTTTTAGCGTCGTGTGCCTGCGAGAACTTGTTCAATGCGGACGTTTTCGGATCGTCGCCCATTCGAACAGTTCCTACCTCGTGGATGATGCGTCCAGGAGCTGCCAGACCGTAGTTGGTATCCGCGCCCGGCTTGGTTCCGTTTGCTACGCCGCCCAATGCATGGATAATCTCCTCGAAAGTATCGTGCATGTGCTTTGCCTGCTTAATCTCGTAGTCAGACCATTTGTAGTGGAAGCGCAATACCGGAATACCGAATTTGTCGACTACATTCGGGTCGATTTCGCAGTAGTTATTATAGTCAGGCACCGCTTCGCCTCGACCTGCCATGCCGATGTTGGCACCGTAGAAACGACGGTAATCCTCCTTCAGCGACGCACCGTAACCTCCCGCTTCTTTCATAACACCGGCTTTGGTCGGATATTTACCATTCAAGTTCTCGATACCGGAGCCGAATCCATAGCTAGGCATGCCCATACCGCCGCCGTACTCGATGTGGTAACCGCGGGGGAAGTCGAGTTTTTTGTTATCAAGCCACCACGGGGTGTACACGTGCATACCGCCTACGCCGTCTTCATTATAGCGCTTACGGTCCATCAGGTGGGGCAGGAATGCACCGCGTGATGCGCCGGTCGAATCATGGAGGTAACGACCTACCACGCCGCTGGAGTTCGCCAGACCGTTTTGATGACGGGCCGATTTCGAGTTGAGCAGCAAGCGTGCAGATTCTGCGGCCGAGGCGGCGAGTACCACCACTTTCGCCTTAACAGTGTGCTCGGTTAGTTTTTCCCGGTCAATGTACGAAACGCCGGTTGCCAGTCCCGTTGAAGGGTCGGTCAGCACCTCGCGGCACATCGCATTGTTGATCAAGGTTACGTTACCGGTTTTGATTGCTGGAATACACAATACCGATGATGACGAGAAATCCGCATACGCCTGACACGCGCGTGCGCACTGGCTGCAATAAAAACAAACACCACGCTGATCGTTGATCGGTTTGGTAAGGATCGACAGACGTGACGGGATTACCGGAATATTTGCCTTTTTACCTGCCTGTTTAAGGAAAAGCTCGTGCAGGCGTGGCTTCGGCGGAGGAAGGAAGATGCCGTCCGGTTCGTTGTCCAGACCTTCTACGGTCCCGAAAACACCGATAAGCTTGTCTACCTGATCGTAATAAGGTTTTACATCGTCGTAGCTGATCGGCCAGTCGTCGCCAAGGCCGTCGATGCTTTTTCGTTTGAAGTCTTTTGGGCCGAAACGCAGGGAAATGCGTCCCCAGTGGTTGGTACGGCCTCCGAGCATACGGGATCTGAACCAGTCGAATTGCGTTCCGTTTTTGTGTGTATAGGGTTCTCCCTCGATTTCCCATCCACCCCAGGCTGCATCGAAATCACCGAAAGGGCGGTGGGTACTTGCGCCGCGGCGTGGGGATTCGTAAGGCCATTTCAGTTGAGTAATGTATTTTGGATCGGCAGGATCGAAATATCCACCTGCTTCCAAAAGAGCCACCTTGGCACCCGCTTTGGCAAGTTGATAAGCTGCCATTCCGCCTCCCGCGCCCGAGCCGATAATCGCGACGTCGAAAACGGTAGGTTGTTCTTTGATTTGAAACATAGTAAAGGGTTGTTTAGATAGTACTATTTAACCAATAAATATAAACACGTATCAGGTAACGCAGTGCCAAGTCTCCGACATTCCAGAGTTATTTAAAAACAATCTAAATGCGGATATTCGGATTTCTTCCGCGCCGCCGTATTTTTGTATTTTAAAAACAGAATTATATTTTGGCAGTTACAGGCAGCGATCTCCACGTCGCAAAAGAATTTCTGATAAAAGGCGAATTAGTAGCCATTCCTACCGAAACCGTTTACGGGCTGGCGGGCAATGCATTGAACGAAAAAGCGGTACTTTCTATTTTCGAAGCAAAGAACCGGCCCGCATTCGACCCGCTCATTATCCATACTGATTCCATCGAGAAAGCGGCTATCTACGTGTCGGACATCCCCGAAAAGGCCCGGGTGCTGGCCAGCCGATTCTGGCCAGGACCACTGACTTTGTTGTTGCCTAAAAAAGACATTGTGCCCGACCTGGTGACATCGGGGCTCGATACAGTGGCGGTGCGGATTCCCAATCACCCGCTTACGCTCGAACTGCTTAGCCAACTCAACTTCCCGCTTGCAGCGCCAAGCGCGAATCCGTTCGGCTACATTAGCCCTACCAAGCCTGAGCATGTAGCGCAGCAGCTCGGCGACCGCATTCCTTATATTCTCGACGGTGGTGAATGCGAGGTGGGTATCGAGTCGACGATTTTAGGTTTTGAAAATGATGAAACCATTGTGTACCGCCTCGGAGGTTTGGATATCAATGAAATAGAATCGTTGGTTGGGCCGGTGGTGCTGATGCCGCATTCCACCTCCGATCCCAAGGCGCCGGGAATGCTCAAAAGCCATTATGCCCCCCGAAAACCGCTGCATTTGTACAGAAGGGATGAAATCGTACCCGGCGGTGCGGAAACCGGCTATTTGATGTTCGACCGGTACCTGGAAGGAGCCGACCGGAAATACCAGCGTTTGCTCAGCCCAAACCGTGATTTGAAAGAAGCTGCGCATAATCTTTTCGCATACCTGCGGGAGCTGGATGCATTGGCTGTTTCGGAAATTAAAGCGGAGCTGGTGCCTTCCAGCGGGTTGGGACTAGCTATCAATGACCGATTGCAGCGTGCTTCAGTGCCTGCCTGACAATGGCTATTTGAAAAATTGCTGGTGGAAATTCATCAGGAAGACCTCGTCAGTGGCACGGGTAATAGCCGTGTAAAGCCACCTGACAAACTCGGTATTAATTTGCTCTTCGGGTAAATATCCCTGATCGATAAACACCGCGCTCCACTGTCCTCCCTGCGCCTTATGACACGTGAGCGCGTAGGCGAACTTCACCTGTAATGCATTCAGATACGGGTCTTTTCGTAACGCTTCGACGCGGTCTTTTTTAGATTTGATATAAAAATAATCCTGCTGGACGCTCTCGTAGAGTTTCTTATTGTCTTCCGTGGACATCGATGCCGAGGGTGAATGCAGCGTGTCGAGGAAAATCTTCGCGTCGAATTCAGGCTGTTTTTCGTAGTCAGTCAGCCTTAATGTCACGTCTGCGAAGCGGAAGCCGTGCATTTCCTGGGTTTTGCGGATTTTCAGCAGCTCCACGAAGTCACCGTTGGCGATGAAGCCGGCGGGGGAGTCTTCATCAAGGATATTGTAATTGTTTCTAACGACCATCAACCGGTCACCGGCATCGAGCTCGTCTTCCGAAAAATTAATAACCCGCCGGATGTATTCATTGTACTGAACGGCCGCCTTGTTGGAACGCGTCAGAATAATCGAGTTCTCAGTACCATATTTATCGTACGCATATCGGAGGCCTTCTTCCAGTTTTTCGCCCGTCATTTTGAAAACATCGCGATAGGAGCGGGTGGTAATATGAATATCAGCCGCCTCGGAGCCTAGTTGGTTGCGCAGCTGGGTGGCGTTGAAAAGAATGCCGGACTGCTCGTCCTGGCGCATGACCTCCTTTAATTCCTCCTGAAAAACAGACATATAGAATGTCCTTTCCAGATAATCGCCGTCCAATGCGGGGCTTAGTTCCTTTCCGACCGGCGGCAGCTGGGCGGTATCGCCGACGAGCATCAGTTTGTTGCCCGGGTTTTCGAATACAAATTCAACCAGGTCGGCCAGCAGGCTGCGGCTCCCGAAATCGGCATCGTCGGTGATCATGGACGCTTCATCGACGATGAACAGGGTATTGTCGTGGTAATTTTTCTGCCGCTGGAAGGTCAATGTGCCTGAAAACGCATCGGCTGTCTGCTTGTAAATCTTCTTATGGATCGTGAGTGCGATCTTTCCGGAGTAGCCTGACATCACCTTTGCTGCCCGGCCTGTGGGAGCGAGGAGTACCGACTTATAGCCGAAGTTTTTCAACACCTTAATGAGCGTACTGATGATCGTGGTTTTACCCGTCCCCGCGTAACCTTTGAGCAAAAAACAGTCCCTGTAACGTTCAAGCCCCTTTTCTTCAATCAGAAAATCATTGGTCTTCTCGAAGAAACGAAGTTGCCCCTCGGTGGGCCTGAAAGGGAATTGTCTGCGCAGTAACTGGGAAGGCAAAAGTTTGTCGGTGTCCATGGAACGAATCTAACGCAAGGATTTCGATTATCAAAAACCGATTTTTTAACAAAATAATACTCATATTTTATTGGACTTTATTAGGTCAAATCCATATATTAGACTCCCTTATCTGAAAATCCCAAACCTAAACATCTATGCTGGTACAACATGTAATGGGCAACAAGCCTGTCAATGCGATTTGGTCGGTTACGCAGGACAACACAGTGTTTGAGGCTCTGGAACTCATGGCCGAGAAGAACATTGGGGCAGTTTTGGTACTTGAAGATAATGAATTGATCGGCATTTTTTCCGAGCGCGACTATGCACGCAAAGTGATTTTGCAGGGCCGCGGTTCGAGGGACACGCTGATCCGCGACGTAATGACCAGCAAGGTGATTACCGTGGAGACGGACGAGAAAATCGAAGAATGTATGCAGATCATGTCCGACAAGCACATTCGGCACTTGCCGGTGAACCGCGACGGCCAGCTGGTGGGCATCATTTCGATCAACGACATCGTTTCCGCGATCATACATGAGCAGAAAGAGCATATTAATACGCTCGAAAGCTACATTTCCGGAAGCCCGTACTCCTGATCCTTCTTTCGTTTTCCGGCGGAATTACCATTTGACCACCCGTAGCCGACCTGCCGGAAACGGAGAGGTAGAATTATGTCTTGCCTATTCTGGCCGGATGGTTATCTTTGCCCGTTCAAAAAACAGGTTTTGCAAGCGCTAAATGCCGACATAGGGACTATTTACGGGGGCTCCGTGCGTGTGCGCGTGTGCGGGATCTGCGTGCATGAGGGCCGTATTTTGCTTGTGAACCAGGCACTTTATGGGCCCGACGGCATATTCTGGTCGCCTCCCGGCGGTGGTGTTTACTTCGGCGAAACGGCTGAGCACGCATTGGTCCGCGAATTCCGGGAGGAGACGGGCCTGGATGTGGTGATTGGAGAGTTGCTGTTTGTCAATGAGCATGTTGCGGATCCGCTGCACGCAGTAGAGCTGTTTTTTGAAATTAAATCCTTTGAGGGAAATCTGATGTCGGGCTTTGATCCGGAACTGGCAGCCGACGGGCAGATTATCCGTGATGTTCGTTTCCTGAGCTGGGAAGAAATCACCGCGTTTCAGCCGGAACAGCGGCACCGCGTCCTGAATATCGCCAGCTCGCTGGCAGGAATTTTTGAACTCAACAAGTATATTTCCGGAAACTAACGCCGGCATAAACATTAAACAATACCACCCGACCACGTGGCAAATTCTGAAAACCAGTTAATAGAAGTTATTCCGACGCTGTTGGTAGGAGATAATTCCTTCGATGCGGCCAGTATCCCGCTTTGTACGCTCTGTATCGAGCTGGATGAGCGGCGTATCCGCTTTTGCATCGTCAGGGATGAGAATATGGAATGCATCTGGCTGGAAGACTATTTCTTTGAGAATGCACTCACACCTACGGAAATTTTCGAACGGCTAAAACGGATTTTCAGCGGACACTTGTCGTGGTCGTCCAACAACTGGAATAATGTTCGCGTAACAGTGAACTCTCATGCGTTCACGCTCGTGCCCAATGTGCTGTTCCGGGCTGAATCGGCTTACGAATATCTTAGTTTTGCCCTGGGCAACCCAGTTTCGAAGCACGAAAAAGTGCTTTGGCACGATTTGCCGCTGGTGCACGCGCAGAATGTTTTCAGCATTCAGGAACTTTGGTACGACTGGGTTGTGAACCATTTCAGCTCGTCGACGGTCACATTCTATCACCTTACGAGCGCATTGGCCATCGGGTCTCTGGTGAACCATGTGGAGCACCAGGAAATGCGGATGATGTCGTTGTATTTCGAAAAAGATCATTTCACGCTGGTGGTAAGCGAAAGCCAGCAACTGCTGCTTTGCAACCGCTTTAAATATGCTCAGGTTCAGGAGCTTGCTTATATTGTCCTGTTCACATTGAGCCAGCTCAATATCCTGCCGGAGGAGATCAAAGTGCTCTGCTACGGAGAAATCACGCCGACATCGGAATCATATCAGGAGCTTTCAAGGTTTTTCCCGAACTTGCATATGGGTACCCGGCCGACAACGCTGAAATATAGCCCGCAATGTGCCGAAGTGCCCGGTCACCGGTATTTCGGATTGTTCAATACTTATCTCATTTCCTCCTAAAATTCCTCCTATGACTCGTATCGCATTATTTCCGGGCTCGTTCGATCCTTTTACCAAGGGTCACGAGGATATTGTCCTGCGTGGCCTGCGGCTGTTTGATCAGGTGGTGATCGGGATCGGTAACAATGCTACCAAGAAGCGTTATTTCCCGCTGGAAGTGATGAAGGATATGATTGAAAAGACATTCTCCTCCGAGCCGAATGTGAAAGTCATTACCTACGACGACCTGACGGCCCATACGGCCCGGGAACTGGGGGCGAGGTTTCTGTTGAGGGGGCTGCGGAATACGACCGATTTTGAATATGAGAACGGCATCTCACAGGTGAACCGGTATTTGTATGAGGAGATCGAGACGGTTTTTCTGATCACATCGCCCAGTCTGGCGCCGATTAGTTCCAGTATTATCCGCGACCTGCACCGTTACGGACAGGCCGTGGACAATTTTCTTCCCTATTCATTATCCGAACTAAACAAGGCCGAACAGAATACTTAAACTACTCGGAAACCGCTTTTCAGGATTCTTTCAGATTGTGGATCTTATTGAGGCTGTCGACCACGTAGCGGATCGAGCTGTATGATTGTATCAGCAACGGTTTTACTTCAGACGGCTCGTACCAATCCAGCTTTTCGATCTGCTCTTCGGCCTGCGGGGCCATTTGAGAATCGTCTAGGCAATCGAGCAAGTACCATTTAGTGCGTTTCAGGATGCGGCTGTTGTTCAGCGTGTAGGTATGCCAGGTGGTGCAAATTTTGTCGCGGATCAGCGCCTTCACGCCAGTTTCTTCCTCGATTTCGCGTGTAGCCGCTACTTTGGAATTTTCGCCTTTATCGAGCTTGCCTTTGGGCAGGTCCCACATTTTGCGGCGGTACATGAAGAGCCATTTGCCATCTTTCACCACCACGCCGCCTGCGGCCTTGATCACCTTATACTGTGCTTTGATTTTGTCCTCAACCTCCGATTTTTCACGCGTAGCCATCGTGATCGAAAGCATGTCTTTCGGAAACTCTTTTTCGAGCATCTGAATCACCTGAATGGCACTGGTAGTAGTGGAATTCAGGAACAGGACGTGACCTGTCAGCATGCTTCTCTGCAACTTTTCAAGCCTGAGATCTACGATATGTTCAAAACGCGATGTTTCGGCGGCAGACAACTGATTGGTCCGTACAATTCTGACTGGACGGTCGTCGAAAAAAATGATCATTTTGGAATGGGTACGTGAATGGATCGCAAAATTAAGTAAAGAGTTTAGTTTAGGCAGAGATTATTATTGATAAATTTGTATTTGTAACAACTAAACAGTTCTTGGAACTCCTTATAATTCTACTGCTGGTGCTGCTCAATGGCCTTTTTTCCATGTCTGAGATAGCACTGGTATCCTCCCGGAAATCGCGCCTGGAAGCGGCCGCCAAGAATGGCGATTCGAGCGCGAAAGCCGCATTAAACCTCGCGAATTCACCTACCAAATTTCTTTCCACCGTTCAAATCGGTATTACGCTCATCGGTTTGCTGACCGGTATGTACAGTGGGGACAATATTACTGCCGATTTTGAGCAAATCATTTCTCGTGTGCCCGCACTGGTGCCTTATGCGCATTCGCTCGCGGTAGGTACGGTGCTGGTAGTGATTACTTACCTGTCGCTCGTGCTGGGAGAACTAGTTCCCAAACGCATCGGGATGTCCAATCCGGAAGCTATTTCGAAGGTAATGGCTACGCCCATGAACCTGCTTTCAAAAGTAACGGCTCCTTTTATTGCTTTGCTGGGTTTTTCGAGTGATTTAATCATCCGGGTTTTGAATATCAAACAAAGTGAGAATGCAGTAACGGAGGAGGAAATCAAAAGCCTGATCCAGGAAGGTACTTCGGGAGGCGTTTTCGAAGAAATCGAGCAGGAAATCGTGCATAATGTATTCCAGCTCGGCGACCGCAAGGTAACCTCATTGATGACCAACCGGCAGGAAATCGTCTGGCTCGACCTGGAAGATACTGTAGAGGAAAATAAGGCGAAGATACTCGACGCCCGGCACTCCATTTACCCGGTTTGCCGCGGTAATGTCGACGACGTAGTAGGGCTGGTGTATGTTAAGGATCTGATAGCTACCGACCTCGAAGTGCAAATGGAGCATTTGAATACCATCATGCGCGATCCGGTATATCTGCCGGAAAGCAACCGCGCCTATCAGGCACTCGAAAAATTCAAGGAGCAGCGCGTGTATTACGGCATTATCGTGGACGAATACGGAGGTACGCTCGGCGTGGTGACCATGCATGATATTATGGATGCATTGGTGGGTGATATTTCCGAGGACATCGAAGAGGCCTCCGAAATTGTAAAACGCGAGGATGGCAGCTACCTGATCGACGCGCAGTTGCCTTTCGATGATTTTATTCAATATTTCAATATCAATATCCAGGAAAATGAGCGCCGGGAGCTGGTAGGCTTTAATACGCTCGGCGGTTTTGTGCTGCACATCCTGGAAAACATTCCTCAAACCGGCGAGAAGTTCAATTGGAGGCATTTCGAATTCGAGGTCATCGATATGGACCGCAGCCGCATAGATAAGCTTTTAGTAACCAACCATAACAAACAGGAAGAATCCGAAGATTAATAATGTCGAACGATCTGGATATTACCAAACGAATCGCCGAGCTGCTTTTGGAAGCGCAGGCCATCAAACTCAGTCCCGAAAAGCCGTTCCAATGGAGCTCAGGCTGGTTTTCACCGATTTATTGTGACAACCGCGTGGCATTGTCATACCCTGATACCCGCACCTTCATCAAAAAGGCGCTGGCTGAGCTGATCCGTGCGAAATATCCAAATGCCCAGGCGGTAGTAGGCGTTGCGACCGGCGGGATTGCGCAGGGTGCATTGGTAGCTGACCTGCTCGAACTGCCCTTTGCGTATGTACGCCCCGAGCCGAAAAAGCATGGAATGGGTAATCAGATAGAGGGCAGATTGGAAAAAGGGCAGTCGGTAGTGATCATCGAAGATCTGATTTCGACCGGCGGAAGCTCTCTTAAAACGGTTGACGCACTCCGCGAAGCCGGTATCGAAGTAGCAGGAATGGTGGCGATATTCACCTATGGTTTCCAGGTAGCGGCCGACAATTTCACCGCGAAAAACGTCCAGCTCGACACCATCAGCAATTACAATGCATTGATCGAGGTTGCGTTGGAGCACAAGTACATCGACGCTTCCCAACTTGAAAGCCTCGCTAAATGGAGAGTAGCGCCGGAGCAGTGGGGGAAATAAGTAAACTTCGGCAATCGGCTATCGGCTTTCGAATAGTTTAAAGCCGACGGCCGATTGCCGAAGTACACACTCTACCCTCGATGATTATCAAGGCTTTCGTACAGTCCGCCAAACGCCTCCTCCTTCACTCCGTCGGATTTCAGGAATTCGTGCGGGAAGCCTAGTTCAATTTTACTTACTTCATGAAGTTTTTGCAGGGCTTCCTCCGGGAGGCGGAAGTTTAAACAGCCTAGTGAATCTACGAGCTGGCTCTCTTTGGAAGCGCCTATGATCGGAATCATGACCTGATCGCGGTGGCGCGTCCAGTTGATCGCCACTTGGGCAGGGGTTACGCCAAGTTCGGCGGCCACGTCCACAACTGTTTGTGCAATCAGACTGCTGTGCTCGCTTCTGCGGGTACTATGGTCGGGTACCCGGCCGGTTTCGCCTCTCAGGTACTTGCCCGTCAATGCGCCGCCGCCGATCGCTCCCCAGGGGGTTACGGCAAGGTCCAGGGCTTTTGCCATGGGTAGCAGGTCGCGTTCGGGCGTACGTTGCAGGAGAGAGTATTCGAACTGAATGGCTGCAAATGCATTCCAGCCACGGAAATCGGCAATGGTGTTGGCTTGCGAGACAATCCAGGCCGGTGTGTCGGAAATACCGATGTAATGCACCAATCCGCGGGTGACGAGGTCGTCAAGGCCGCGCATCACTTCTTCGGCAGGCGTGGTATTGTCCCACATGTGTACCCACAGAAGATCAATGTATTCGGTATTGAGGCGTTTGAGGCTCGATGTTACCGAACGCATCATATTTTTGCGGTGGTTGCCAGCGAAATTCAGATCGTCGTTACGGTCTTTTAGAGTGAACTTGGTAGCCAGTACCCAATGGTCGCGGTCGCTTTCGATGAATTCGCCTACATATTTTTCCGAGGTACCCTCGGTATACCGGTTCGCGGTGTCGATGAAATTGCCGCCTGCGTTGGCAAAGGCCTCGAAAATCTTGAAGCTTTCATGCTTGTCCGCTCCCCAGCCCCAGTCTTTTCCGAACGTCATGGCTCCAAGGCAAACTTCCGATACCCGTAAACCCGAGCGGCCTAATAATTGATAACGCATAGTGATCTGATGATAATTTTAAATGAGGATATAGCTTCGTAAACTTATCTGACAACGTTGCTTTTTGTATTGCAAAGTTATACCCTTACCCGCCAAATGTATTTATATTGTACCAAATTTTGGATCTTTTACACCACACTCAATGATCGACGTTGCCTATCCTTACTTTGATACCAATCTCAGCTGGCTTTCGAACAATTACAGGTTGCTGCTGGAAGCAAATGACGAAACGGTACCGGTAAGGGAGCGGTTGCGGTTTTTGGGTATCTATGCCTATCAAACGAAGGAATTCTACCGGGTACGTATCCCGAACCTGCTCGCGATGGGGGAAGTCAGCAACGATATCCGTTCCAAACTGAACATCTTCCCGGAGTCGCTCCTCGAACATGTTTACGAGACGGTTGAAAACCAGCTCCGCGAGTTTAACGACGTTCTGATATCCGGAATCCTGCCCGCGTTGCTCGAACAAGGCGTGCATTTGTATTACCGCGAAGCATTTGTGTCCGAACATGCCGCATTTGTGAGACGTTTTTTTCTCGATAAGCTGTTTCGTTATTTACAGCCCGTATTCCTGGACAGCCGCCGTACGCTCAAAACACCCGCGTTTGAATCCAAGCAGCTGTACCTGATCGTGCGGATGCAGCACCGGGAAGACGCCGAGGAAGACTGGTATGCGTCGGTGAATGTGCCTACGGAGCCTTACGGCCGGTTTCTGGATTTGCCCGAATGGGAAGGGAGGCGCCACGTGGCATTTTTGGAGGATGTGATCCGCGAAAACTTGCCGGTGCTTTTTCCGGGTTATAATATCCTGGAAAGCTATGCATTGCGTGTCGAACGGGAAACCGAGTTGACGATCGAGGACGAATATCCGATGCAGGTTGCGCAACGCATTCTGAAACAGCTTGAAAAGCGGAATTTTGTGCAGCCATCGCAGTATTTCTATGAATCTGGAATGCCGCTGTATGTGCGTGAATACTTGGTAGGAAAGGTGGCGATTCCGATGAACGACTTCCATGAACGCGGTGATTACCTGTTCATGCAGGATCTGGCCAGGTTTCCTGTATTGTCCAGGCGGCTCGACTATCCATACCAGCGGCCGGTTCAGAACCCCGAGTTCGAGGAAACGAAGTCGGTTTTCGAGGCCATTCAACGGGCCGACCAAATGCTGCATTTACCTTACCAGTCTTATGAACCGATTGTACGGTTCTTCAACGAGGCAGCTGTGGATCCGCACGTGCGCGAGATCCATGTTTCGTTGTATAAGATCAGTCCCAATTCATTTATTCTGAACTCATTGATCAGTGCTTCCAAAAACGGGAAGCGCGTCACAACGTATGTGGAGCTAAATACCAAACTGGATATTCAGGAAAACCTGCAGTGGTCTAAAAAAATGCGCGATGCGGGGGTGAAGATCCTCCTGAGTGTACCGGGACTGAAAGTGCATGCGAAAATGGCGCTGGTAAAGCGCAAGGTCCAAAAGGGGTGGGAGCGTTATGCATTTCTAGGCACCGGTGGTTTTTATCGGCTGACAAGCCGTGAGATCGTCGATCATGCATTGCTCACCTCGCATCGTGAACTGACCAATGAGCTGGAACTGCTTTTCGGGTATTTGTCCACCCAGGACGAGCCTAAGAAGTACAAGTATTTGCCATTCAATACATTGCAGGTTACGCAGTTTAATCTCCAAAAGCGGCTGCTCGATTTGATGGACCGGGAGATCGCCAACTGTAATGCTGGGCTTAAATCGTTCATTACCATTAAAATCAATCAGTTGCAGGACCATATTCTGATCGACAAGTTGTATCAGGCTGGTCAGGCAGGTGTGCCCGTACATGTGATCGTGAGCGAGAGTTGCGGATTGATCTCAGGCCTGCCTTCTATCAGTGACAATATCGTGGTGAGCAGGCACGTCGACCGATACATCGAAAACACGCGGATATTTCATTTTGGTAACCGCGGGAACGACGAAATTTACCTCACATCCTGTGACTGGACGCACCGGAACTTGCACAGGCGGATAGACATTTGCTTCCCCGTACTGGACGAAACACTGAAAAACCAGATGCGCACCGTGCTGAGAAACTATGTGAATGACAACCAGAAATCGGTGCGACTGGATCTCTATCAGAATAATTTACGCATTACCGACGATGCCCGCGGGAAGCTGCGCGCACAAGAGGCAAATTACCGGTTAGTGGAGAAAATTGAGCGGAACGGGCTCTCGCGGCGTTCAGAAATATAAGCTTTCCAACGGCTTAAAAAAATTTTATCAGCATTAAATTTCTGAATCGGCTGTCAGATTTAATGGACGGCGTTTGTAGAAAAGGTAAAGAAATTTCGAAGGACTTTTTTCATGGTCACCGGTTGCATGGTCTTGAAGTGTAAGGGGTATATCCTTATATTTGAAAACATATCATTCTGAATCAATCCTAAAAGACATTTTTAAGCATGGGAATAGTAGAGCGAAGAGAGCGGCTTAGAATACAGGTACGCTCAGACATCGTGAAGACAGCCAAGGACATAGCCCGCGAGGATGGATGGACGGCTGTTTCGATTCGCAAAATTGCTGATGTGATTGAATACAGCCCGCCTATTCTCTACGAGTATTTTGAAAGTAAAGACAAGCTCCTGGAAGCCATCCGTATGGAAGGATTCGACTACTTACAGACGGAGTTTGTGAAGATAAAAGGGCATTTCAGTAACCCCCAGAAACAACTGGTGGAAGTGGCACAGACGATCTGGCATTTTGCGGTCGAAAACCCGGAAGTTTTTCAAGTAATGTTCAATCTCGAAGGGGCCTATTGTGATTCGAAGAAAGCGTATTCACATGCGATGAGCATCAAGGACAACCCGGTCTGGGAAATGATCGCAGGCCTTCGCCCGAAATCGGGGGAGCTTGTTACCAAAACGTATTATGAATGGTGGTGCCTTACCTTCGGGTTTATCAGCATTACCATGACCACCCAGCCTCGTTACGCATTCCCGCAGGCCGAACCTGTGTATATGGAAGGCATCCGGAGATTCATCCGGAGCATTATGTAACAGAAGGCGAAGAATGTTGGCGTATCTCTATTTTGCTTTGGTGATAAACCAGTGAATATGGAGGTACGCTTTTCGTTAGCCAGGCATTTCCGCCGATGATCGAGTCATGGCCGATCACGGTTTCTCCTCCCAGAATTGTCGCATTGGCATATACCACTACATTATCTTCAATTGTCGGATGACGCTTGTGTGATGCGAGCGACTTCGAAACGTGCGTCGCGCCGAGCGTAACGCCCTGGTAGAGCTTCACATTATTGCCGATGTGGGTCGTTTCACCGATCACCACTCCCGTGCCGTGGTCGATAAAGAATGAATGGCCGATGGTCGCATTCGGGTGAATGTCGATCCCCGTTTGACTATGGGCAAACTCTGTGAGCATGCGCGGAAGCAGCGGAATGCCGCTCTTGGCAAAGGAATGCGCAAAGCGATAGGTGGCAATGGCCATAAACCCAGGGTACACCGAAATCACTTCTTCGATGCTGACGGAAGCAGGGTCGTTGTCGGTAATAGACTTGGCGTCGGTGAGGAGCGCCTCGTAAACACCGGGGATTTGCGTAAACACTTCGTCCAGTATTTCCTCTGTGTTACGTTCAAGCTGAGGCAGGAGCGGTTGCAGCATGCAGCTCAGGTCGTGGCGCAAATCGGCATATTTCATGGCCAAGTCCTTGGCCGGGCAGCTTGGGCAATCCTTGCTGATCGGGAAGAGGAAATTGATCAGGTTCTGGATAAATTTCCCCGCGTCCTGCCTTGAAGGCAGCTTGTACCGGTATTTTTCGTTCTGCGCGGACAGGCGCTCAAAGAAAAGTGCTTGCTGGGTGGCTGTCATTAAAATAGAGGTTAACCAATACCGTTAAACCATTGCTGGCATTGCTTTTGAGTATCCAACAACGAAATGCACCGAAAAATTTTGAGAGTGGCATCTTCTTTTTAAAAAAGGCCATTGATCAGTTTTTTCTCCCGATAAAATCGTATATTGAAATATCCTGTGAATTTAGGAAATAAGGCAAGATTCTTTACGGCGTATGTTAAGTTTTAAATTACTTCGTTCGGTTGTCCTGTTCCTTTCTTTATCCGTTTCACTAAGCTCCTGCTTTTCGCGGTACATTATTTCAGCCAAGGAGGTGCGGAGGCATTATGCAGATAAAAAGGTCAGGCCGAAGGAAATCTTCATCAAGAACGACACACTTTCACTTTCGCTGGCCAGCATAGGGCCTGATACGCTCCCGATGTTGCTGCTTATTCACGGTGCTCCCGGATCGCTGTGGGGATATATGAACCTGATGGACGACGAGGATCTGCAAAAGCATTTTCATATCGTGTCGGTCGATAGAGTAGGTTACGGTAAATCACGGTTAAAAAAACGGCGATACGTCACGTCAATCGAAACGCAGGCTCATGCGTTGCTTCCGGTATTCTCGCTGAATAAAAGTAATCAGAAGGTAATCGTACTCGGGAGGTCTTATGGGGCGCCTATTGCGGCCCGGCTGACAGCCATGGCGCCCGACCAGGTGAAAGAGCTTATCATGGTCTCGCCGGTGATCGATCCTGAAACCGAGCGTTTCTTCTGGTTTTCCAAATGGGGCAGGATGAGTTTTATACAGCTTTTCCTGCCAAGAGCATTCAACGCGGCAACGGCCGAAAAATACAGCCACGCCGATGAGCTCCGTAAAATGCTGCCGGTATGGGAACAACTCAGCGTCCCCACCACTGTGATCCAGGGCGGCAACGACTGGATAGCGGATCCGACGAACATCGATTTTGCCAAAAAACATATCAAAAGCAAACGCGCCCAATATATTTTCCTGTACAACGCGGGTCATATGATTACCTTTTCACATGCTGCGATGATCAAGGAAATGTTGCTGAAAAGCAGATTGTTCCAGGATAAGATCACCGCGTTGGGACGGAAAGGTGAAGAAATAGGAAACGAATAGGTTGTCCAACCTGCATTCAAGAAGAAAGCGGCAGATTACAGGACCTGCCGCTTTTCTGTTAATAATTAACCTATGGTAATACGTGAAATTGTATTTCACCTAAAACAACTATACTCCATAGGACGACATTCGTACCGGATACCATTACAAACGGTCGGCATTATCTCAGTACTTTCTGCGTCACCGAGTCTTTCGCGTTGCTTGCCCGGATCAGGTACATGCCTCGCGTCAGGTTACGCATATCAAATACTTCCTGTACGGAAATTTCGGGTGTCTTGCTGGCGATCTCAGTCAAAATGCGGCCATTCATATCAATCAGCTGCAAACGGATGATCGCCCGTTGCTTGCTGTATGCTTTTACCGTCACAAAATTCTCGGTAGGCACGGGGTATGCCTGGATAGCCATCGACACCTCCGAAGATGATACGGCCGGCGTAGAAGTGATCACACCACCATATTCCGATGATTCGTAGGGTGGTATTTCAACGGTGTCTCCTGGTCTGTCGACCACGGTCACCATGCCTTCCCGGTAACTTTCGGAAATTTTAACGCCGTCGCGCCATTCCGTAACAACCATGGCAAAAAGATAATTGCCCACCACTTCGGGTGCCGTCCAAACCAGCTTTTTCTGCGCTGCGTCCACTTTAAATGTACCGGTAGCGCTGATTTCGTTAGGAAATAGATAGCTGTGGTCGAGCATCCGCACGCCGCAAGTCCCCGGCGAAGGTTTACTTAGCCGAACTGCTCGCACGGTAATGCTGTCGTTATCCGCAACAGTTGGTTTTAAATCAACAGAGAAAACCTGTCGCACGCCTGCTTCGAAGGAAAGGTAGGGCAATATTGGCGTGGAATTTGGTTGTTGCGTGTTGATCACAGTCCAGATGAATTGGCTGGTACCAAGCGAATTGGGCAGGTTAAGAATTTCAGCGCTCCGCTGGTCGTTCGCATAGGATATTTGATAAATGCCGGAACTTCCATAGGTGTAGCTGCCCTCGTATTCCGCGACGATCACATTTCCCGGAAGTGGCTCAATACCGCTTACTACGCGCGGTAGATCAACCACATTTCCATCGCCCATACATACGCTGATCGTACTCGCCGTTTCACCCGTGCCGCCGAAATGCTGATCGACATATAGCCTTACCTTGATTTTGTAGCTTTGCCCGGACAAATACGTCGCTATAATCTCGCCCCCTTTTAGGTGGGTGGCCTCAGCGAACGTCACCGAAAGCAGGATCAGTAAAAGAATGCTGTAAACTGATTTCATATAGAGGAAAAGAAGCCGTGAGGTTACATGTATATATGTTCAAAACGCGCGGAAGGCGCGTTTTTGTATGGCTTCCTGAAAACAAACTGCTAGTCCTTATAAATCAATATTTCACGTTTGCCGTCACTTTTAATGTAGCCGCGGTACATTCCTTCGCTATTGAAGGGCATCGCCACGTTACCATTCCGGTCGACTGCGATAACACCGCCCTCGCCGCCTCTCTCGACGAGCTTTTTCATCACCACTTCATTGGCGGCATCTGTCAGGGAAAGTCCTTTATATTCCATGAGCGCCGAAATGTCGTGGGCAACGACGGAACGGATGAAATATTCGCCATTCCCCGTTGCCGAAACCGCACAGGTAGCATTGTTGGCGTAAGTGCCGGCCCCGATGATCGGTGCATCGCCGACGCGGCCGTACCGCTTGTTGGTCATGCCGCCCGTGGAAGTTCCCGCCGCCAGGTTACCATATTTGTCCAATGCCACACAGCCCACCGTTCCGAATTTTTTCCCTTCTGTAAAAATGAGGTCCTCCGCGGAATGATGGCCAGTCTTGGGAGCTTTCTTAACTTCCTTTTTCTCCCTTCCTCCATTCTCCTCTTTCGCATTATGATCCAGCTCCGTCTTCTCCTGTGCTTTGGCGCGTTCCAATGCTTTGTATCTGGCCTCGGTGTAGAAATACGACGGATCGACGATTTCCAGCCCTTTCTCTTTCGCAAATTGCTCGGCACCTTTGCCGGCCATCATCACATGCACCGATTGGTCCATTACCGCAATGGCCGCTGAAATCGGGTTTCTAATGGTCGTAACACCGGCTACCGCACCTGCTTTCAGTGTTTTGCCTTCCATAATGGCTGCATCCAGCTCATTTTTGCCTTCGCTCGTAAACACAGCGCCTTTACCCGCATTGAACAGCGGCGAATCCTCCATGACGTGAATGGCCGCTTCGACAGCTTGTACACTGGTACCGCCCTTTTTGAGCACCTCATAACCTTCTTCCAACGCGGTATTCATTGCTTCGCGATATGCTTTTTCACGCTCGGGTGTCATGTTCGCGCGTGTGATCGTGCCGGCGCCCCCGTGTATGACGAGCGTGATCTTGTCTGAAAAATCCTGCGCGAATGCAGAAATGCATGAGAAGGTGATCAACAGGGTAAGGGAAAGTCTTTTCATGGGATAGTAATTTGAGTGATAATTTCAAATCTAGTAACTAAAATCCTATATCCCTATCAGGCTGATAATCGGTGGAGTAAGCGTAGAATGCGCGAAAAGTGCTTTTTTTTAGCAGTAGAGCCCATTCTACCGCTACTTTTGGTAGTTCTGATTAAAATTTATTAAAAAACCGAAAACTGATGAAAAAAGTAGTGCTCGGCCTGGGAGTTCTTCTGGGCAGCCTGTATGGTCCGGCTCATGCGCAGCAAACCGCTGATTGGAAGTATGTGCAAGGCAGGATCGTAACGCCATGGGCGGAAAAGGTGGTGGCAGCAAACCCGCTTCCCGAATATCCCCGTCCGCAAATGGTACGACCGAATTGGCAGAATATCAATGGTCTGTGGAACTACGCGATCGTTCCCCAAAGCGCCGGCGATACCAAACCTTCCAGCTTCGATGGTAAGATATTAGTCCCGTTTGCCGTTGAGTCCGCATTGTCGGGCGTGGGCAGAACGGTGGGCAAAGATAGTATTCTCTGGTACCAGCGCTTAATCGATTTTGCACCGAAACTGAAAGACCAGCGCGTGTTGATCCATTTCGGAGCCGTCGACTGGAAAGCCGAAGTATTCGTGAACGGCAAACCTGCCGGAAGCCATCAGGGCGGTTACGATCCGTTCAGCTTTGATATTACCGACCTGCTTGTGAAGAAAAAGCAGCAGGAAATCGCCGTGAAAGTGTGGGATCCGAGCAGCGATGGCCCGCAGCCGCGCGGCAAGCAGATCAAGAATCCGCATGGAATCTGGTACACGCCGGTTACCGGTATCTGGCAGACGGTTTGGCTGGAAACGGTTGCAACAAGCCATATTACGAAAGTCACACCGGTGGCCGACATTGATAAACAAACTTTAACCGTAAATACAGAAGTTGCAAGCGCAGGAGCGGCTGATAAAGTGAAAATTACCGCCTGGGACGGCGTAAATAAAGTAGCTGAACAGGAGGTAGCGGCCAACCAGTCTGCTACGCTGAACATCAGCGATGCGAAACTCTGGTCGCCGGACTCTCCGAACCTCTACAATCTGACGGTGACGCTTACCCGTAATGGAAAGCCGGTGGACGAGGTGAAAAGCTACGCCGCTATGCGTAAAATAGGGGTTCAGGTGGATGAGAACGGCGTTCAGCGCATGACGCTGAACAACAAGTTCCTTTTCCAATATGGCCCGCTCGACCAGGGCTGGTGGCCGGATGGCCTCTACACCGCGCCTACCGACGAGGCATTGAAGTTCGATATTCTGAAAACCAAGGAAATGGGCTTCAACATGATCCGCAAACACGTGAAAGTGGAGCCCGCGAGATGGTACCGCTATTGTGATGAGCTTGGAATGCTCGTATGGCAGGATATGCCGAGCGGTGACCTGGGTAATAACTGGGAAATGCGTCCGGGAATTACAGGCAACGAAACCGACAAAAAACGTACGCCGGAATCTGAAAATATTTACAAAACAGAATGGAAGGCCATTATGGATGCCAACCGTTTCTTCCCGTCAATCGTCGTTTGGGTGCCGTTCAACGAGGCGTGGGGACAATTTAAAACGGCTGAGATCACTAACTGGACCATGCAGTACGACCCCTCGCGCCTGGTAAACAGCGCCAGCGGCGGAAACTTCGAGCCGGTAGGGCACATTATCGATTTGCACAACTATCCCGCGCCGGTCATGCCGCGCCCCGATTTGTTTGGTCAGAAGCAAATTATTGTTTTGGGAGAATTTGGTGGCCTCGGCTTGCCAGTGGATCAGCACGTTTGGCAGCAAAAAGATAACTGGGGTTATCAGAGTTTTAAAAATCAGGAGGAGCTCTATAACCGTTATGCGACGTTTATCGACCGTTTCGAACCTTTGATTAAAAAGGGGCTTTCAGCGGCGGTTTACACGCAGACGACCGATGTGGAAGTGGAGACCAATGGTTTGATGACTTACGATCGCAAGGTGGTTAAATTCCCTGAGACGAAGTTGAAGCAGATCCATTCTAAACTTTACGATCCTTCATTTGTGAAGTTGAAACCGTAAATCAGGTAACGCATTCAAGCAAAATAGCCCGGAGCGATCCGGGCTATTTTAATTTTAACAATATCAAAAAAACGTTACTTGCCTTTCATCTGCGCTTCCACGACGGCAATCGCCACCATGTTCACGATTTCCCGCACCGAGCTGCCCAATTGCAGCACGTGTACCGGCTTTTTCAGGCCCAGCAGGATTGGTCCGATCGTTTCGAGTTCCGCAGCTTCTTTCAAAAGGTTGTAAGCAATGTTACTGGCCGAAAGATTCGGGAAAATCAAGGTATTCGCGCCGCCGTCCACCAAATCGCTGAACGGGTGATTTTCCTTTAACAAGGCGGTATTGAATGCAAGGTGCGCCTGCAATTCCCCTTCCACAATCATCGACGGGTTACGTTTTTTCAGGATCGCGGTCGCATCCCGCATTTTTTCGGCGTCGGCGCCTTTGGCACTGCCGTAATTGGCATAGGTTACCAATGCAATGCGCGGCTGGATGTTGAAACGCTCTACGGCCTTCGCAGTCAGTTCGGTGATTTCCACGATATCATCGACCGTCGGATCGAGGTTCACGGTCGTGTCGGAGAAGAACAAGGGGCCTTTCGGTGTGAGCAAAATATACATACCGGCCACTTTGTTGACGCCTTCCTGCTTACCGATCACTTGCAGCGCGGGGCGGATCGTGTCGGGGTAGGTCCTTGTGAGACCCGAAATGAACGCGTCCGCTTCGCCGTTTTCGACCATCATCGAGCCGAAATAGCTTTTGAAATACATCGTACGGCGCGCTTCGATCGGCGTGAGGCCTTTTCGTTGGCGCTTTTCGAACAGTTTCGCAGCATATTTTTCGATCATCGGCTCGCTCTCCGGCGCGCGAGGGTCGATGATCGACACGTCGGCCAGGTCAAGCTTGCTTTCGCGGATTAAATGCTGGATGGTTTCTTTATTGCCGAGCAGAATAGGGGTTGCGATACCTTCGTCGCGTACCTGCTGAGCGGCGCGCAATACCTGGATGTTTTCCGCATCTGCAAAAACCACCTTTTTAGGCGCGAGCTTCGCCTTGTTGAGGATCACGCGCGAAATCTGCTCGTTGCGTCCCAAACGGCTCGAAAGTTCCTGTTCGTAAGCATCCCAGTCGGTGATTACCCTGCGCGCCACGCCGGTTTCAATCGCGGCTTTCGCCACAGCAGGGGCTACGGTCGTCAGCAAGCGGGGGTCTACCGGTTTGGGAATAATATAGTTTTTACCAAAAACGATATTGGTTTCATTGTAAGCCAGATTTACGATGTCCGGAACCGGCTTTTTAGCCAGATCGGCCAGGGCGTGCACGGCTGCGAGCTTCATTTCCTCGTTGATTTCCGTCGCGCGTACGTCGAGCGCGCCCCTGAATATGTACGGGAAGCCCAGCACGTTGTTCACCTGGTTCGGATAATCGGAGCGGCCGGTAGCCATGATCACGTCTTCACGTGCTTCCACCGCGTCGGGATAAGGAATTTCAGGGTTGGGGTTAGCCATTGCGAGCACGATCGGATCTTTCGCCATGGATTTTACCATTTCCTTCGAAACGATATTGGCGGTGGAAAGCCCCAGGAACAGGTCGGCGCCTACCATAGCTTCTTCCAGTGAACCGTATGCCTTATCTGTCGCGAATTGCTTTTTCATATCGCTCAAATCGGTCCGGCCGTTGTGGATGTGGCCTTTGGTATCGAACATGGCGATGTTCTTCGGACTGGCGCCCAATGCGAGGTAAAGCTTCGTACACGATACCGCGGAGGCACCCGCGCCTGAGACGACCACGCGGATATCTTCGATCTTTTTGTCGACGAGCACTAATGCATTCAGCATGGCTGCGGCGCTGATAATCGCCGTTCCGTGTTGGTCGTCGTGCATGACGGGGATATTGAGTTCTTTTTTGAGCCGTGCTTCAATATCAAAACATTCGGGGGCCTTGATATCTTCGAGGTTGACACCGCCGAAAGTAGGTTCGAGTATCTTGACCGTTCTGACAAACTCGTCGACGTCTTTGGTGTTGAGTTCTATGTCGAAAACGTCGATATCCGCATATATTTTGAAGAGCAGCCCTTTTCCTTCCATCACAGGTTTGGAAGCTTCCGGACCGATATCACCTAAGCCAAGTACAGCGGTACCGTTGCTGATAACAGCTACCAGATTGCCCTTGGCGGTGTATTGATAAGCGTTTTCTACATTATCCGCGATTTCCAGACAAGGCTCTGCCACGCCGGGCGAATAGGCAAGCGAAAGGTCGCGTTGGGTACTCGTTTCTTTGGTGGGGATAACCTGTATTTTTCCTGGCCTACCCTTGGAATGGTAGTACAGCGCGTCTTCTTTTCTAATCTTTTTCTTCATACTTAAGTTGACGATGTTTCGTGCAAGGTACAAACAATCGGTTCACCGCAATGAATTCTCGAAAGGTATTCGCGAGAATTTCATTGCGGTTTTTTGAGACACGCGGTTACATCATTTATTGGAAAGTGGAGAGGTCGTCGTCGGCCAATGATGGGCTTTTGACCAATTTTTTACGCTCTTTGACAGAAGCAATGCGTTTTTTGAGAAAATAGGCAAATACCATGTACAATCCGAACATGCCGATGTAAATGTACAGCGAAGCCGTATTGGTAATGTCGCCATGGAATGTGAAAAACAATGCCGTATTCACGATAGTCACCATCCAGAGGGTGAACGATGCCCAGAAGTGGTTCAGGCCGTTGTCGATCAGAATATGGTGCATGTGGTTACGGTCGGCGACAAATGGCGAGCCGCCTTTGAAAATACGGACAATAAAGACCCGCAGCGTATCGAAAATCGGTACGATGAGCAGTACCATAACGATAATCGGCGCATTGAAATAAGCATTAGGATCGTGCAGGTAACCGACATTGAGCGAGAGGAATTCCACTGCGAAGATCGAAAGCAGGTAGCCGACGATCAGCGAACCGGTGTCGCCCATGAAAATCTTGCTGGTTTTGGAAAAATTGAAACGAAGGAAACCAAGTAGCGAACCCGACATCGCAAATGCGAGGCAGCCGAACGAGAAATGATCGTTTGCGATAAACCAGATCCCGAACCCGAGGCCGGCGATGAGGCTGATACCACCTGCCAGACCGTCGATCCCGTCGATGAGGTTGATCGCATTGATAATCGCGATGAATATGAAAACGGTAAGCGGGATGCTGATAAAGTCCGAAACGCCGTGAATGCCGAAGATACCGTAAAAATTATCGACCTTGAAGTTACCCATCGCAACAAGGATCAGCGACGCAAAAATCTGGATAATGAGCTTCTTGGTCGGGTCCACTGCCAGGATATCGTCCTTAATCCCAAGGAAGAACAGAATGATCACACCTGTCATGGCCAGGCTGATCAGGTTGGAATCGAGGATATTCTCCGAATGCGGCCACAGGAAGTAGGCAATCAGCGTGGCTGCAAATATGGCAATGCCCCCTAAAGTGGGCGTTTCCGTCTCATGTGAGCTCCTGAAACCCGGCTTTGCAGTCAAATGCAGCAGGTTGGAGAGGTTAATGATAATCGGTATCGAAATGATCGAAAGAAAGCATCCGATCAAAAAGGAAAGAAGGCATTGATAAATGTCGTGATGGACAAGCGTATTGACGTTTCCTTCAGTCAATATTTGCAGAGGTAGTTGTAGTTCCATGTGCCTGTCAAATTAGGAAGTGCGTTGAGGACGGATCGAAAAATCCAAATCAAATGTCGAAATATAAATCAATAATTGAAATATGCAAATGCCTGAATATCAAAATATTTACTATCTGGTTTAAGGTACTTGCGTTGACTTTCCGGCCCTAAATAAATTGTATAATTTTTCTTAAAGGTTTTAACCACAAAGTATAAAACCGCGGTTTCAGATTGTTGACTTTCCAGGCCAGCCGGTCGTTGCGGTTGGCCGCGATACGGTTCTTTAGTGTGCTGTTGCTGACTCCGCCCGCCCGCATTTTCACCAGGACCTTGGGCAGGTAAGCAAGCTTGATGTTTTCACGATGTACAAACCGCAGCATCAGTTCGTAATCTGCTGCGCTTCCCAGATCAAGGCGAAAGTGCCCGTGTGTGTTGTAGACCTCTTTCCTGACGAAAAAGGTGGGGTGTGGCGGCATCCATCCGTTCAGAAACGCACCCACTTTATAAGCACCAGAGACCCACTTTCTGCGCACCACCGTTGCATCGTTCGCGTCAATATATTCCAAATCGCCATAGGAAGCGTCGGCGTTGCTGGATGCCAGCACTCCGGCCACTTCACTGATTACCGACGGATACGCGTAAAAATCGTCGGCATTCAGGATTCCTATGATGTCACCGGTTGCTAATTGTATGCCTTTGTTCATGGCATCGTAAATTCCGGCGTCGGGTTCACTCAAAAAACGGGCGATTTTTTCACCGTATGACCGCACGATTTCCTGGGTCCCGTCCTTGGAGTTTCCGTCCACGACGATGTACTCGATATCCGGATAATCCTGTCCGAGCACGGATTCAATGCAGTAGCGGATCGTGGCCGCGCCATTATATACAACAGTAAGTATGCTTACTTTCAATTGGTTATAGTTCTTGTTTTGATGTATTTCGCAGGATTTCCCTGGTAAATTCCATAAGGCTCCATATGGCTTGTAGCCACCGATCCGACGGTCAGCAACGCATGGGAGCCTACTTGGACGCCCGGGCAAACTGTCGCCTGCGCACCGATCCAGGAGCCTGCGCCAAGCGTTATGGGCTTCACTATCAGGTCAAAAGTGCTTTTTCTATAATTATGGTTACCCGTCAGAAGCATCGCTCCCTGCGACAGGCATGCGTTTGATTCAATAGTCACCAATGTGAGGTTGTCGATCCACACATTCTCGCCGATCCATACGTGGTCGCCTATTTGCAGGAACCAGGGGTATTTCACATTCACTTTAGGCTTGATTACCACCCCCTTGCCGATCTTCGCGCCGAACAAACGGAGCAGTGCCACCTTGAATGCCGAAGGGTAGGGAATATGTGTGTGGATGAACAAACGGTTCAGCAAATACCATATCACCAGCTTCGGATAACCGCCCGGATTATACCAGTCGTTGTTATAAACGGACAGATTGGTTTGGGTTTCTGAGGTCTTTTCCATATTCCGTCCTGAAATGTGATATAATAGCTTCCTTGTCGCGTCCTACACGGTGATACACTTCGTAAATCTTGGCATCCACCAGAAAACGGTACCAAAACCCCTGTAAAACGTGCCATATGAGCCCCTTCGTTCCATCCAGGAAGCCCAATTTAACGAAGTACCTGTATGTAAAGTAGATAAACGGCCTCGTAAACAGCGGCATATTGGCATATTTGATTTTCAGGAAACGTGTACGCTGCTCCTGGCTTCCCCAGAAACTGGGCTCCACAGTCTCTTTGCTATCAAAGTTATATTTAATGTTCAACAGGTCGATGACCTCGCGGATTGCATAATTGTTATGCTTTTGGGTCCACCAGGTGAGGTTATTAAGGTTATGATCGACGATATCGTACTGCAATTGAGCGGTGGTGCCACTGCTGAGTTTGATATGTTCGTCCATCCACAGTTCCTCGCAAACGCCTAGCCCGCGCCGCCACACGCGCAGCAGCCAGATCGGGTAGTACCCGCCCCGTCGGATCCATTTTTCCATAAAAATGACCCGGCGTTTCACGTAGAGGCCTGATACGTCTTGCTGAATGTTGCGCATCGAAAGATTCAGCTCCTGCGCGAGCTCAGGCGTGATGTACTCGTCTGCGTCCATGCGCATGAGCCATTCCGTCTGGAACGGGTTATTCCGGATGCCGAAATTGAACTGGAAAGCGTAGGAAACCCAGGGATTTTGTACCACGATAGCGCCGAGGCTTTCGGCGATTGCCACCGTATCATCGGTGGAATACGAATCGACGATGAAAATCTTGTCGGTAACCTGTAACAGGCTTTGAATGCACCGGCCGATGTGCTTGGATTCGTTGTGCGTTAAAATGATGACTGATAAATCGACCATATTTGAATTAAAACAGACCTGTATCCCGGCGCCGGTCAGCGGTTACATTCGATAGCAAATGTAGTTACTTTTTTTGAACTCTCTTGTATTCTTCCAATAGCTGGTTGGCAACCACGCGGATGTCAAAATTTTCAGTTACCATCTTGTAAGCTCGATTTGCGATACCTTCCGCATAAGGCTTGTCTTGTAATATTTTAAGAAGGCCATCCGCCACGCCATCGCTGGTCAGCGGGGTCAGGTAAGCCGCATCGTAGCGCGCAATGTAGTCGCCGAAACCTACGCGGTCGGACACGAGTGCAGGCACGCCTGAGGTCATAGCTTCAAGCACCGCAATCGAAAATCCTTCGGAATAGGAGGGTGAAACGAATAGATCCGCATCGGCCAATGCCTCTTTTTTGATGGTGTCGGTCAGCATTCCTACGAGCTTAATGCGGCCTCCGAGGTTATGCTTTCGGATAAAATCTTCGGTTTCTGCCTGGTAACCGTCGTCGGGCCCCGCTAATATCAGCTGGGCGTCCGGTATTTGCTCGTGAATTTTCTGAAATGCAGGTAAAAGCAGGTCAAGGCCTTTCTTAATGTTCAGCCTGGCCAGGAACAGTACCATTTGCTGGTCGGGTGAAATGCCATGTTTAGCCCTGAAAATACCCTTAGCGGGCAAGTTGGCGCGGTTATACTCGTCGAGCTTCATGCCATTAGGCACGATCACCATGTTTTTCGGACGGTAACCCAGGTAACGGATCACGTCCGCTTCTTCGTCCGTGTTGTTGATTTGGACCAGATCGGCTTTACCAAGCAGCCTTTTTTGGTATAACAAAGTCACCAGGTCCTTCTTCCATTTACTATGCGCGACCGCCCATTTGTCGAGCAGGCCGTGGATGGTGACGACTTTAACCGCCTTGGAGGGAATCAGGAACGGTGCCAGGCTACCAAAATGCCAGATCCCGTGCATATGTACCACGTCGTACTCGTGGATGTGCTTTTTCAGGTATTTGTACAATTCGACGGAAAATTCCCGGTAAAAGTTGCTTACCGGCGTCGTACGTGCAACTGCGATCAGTCGCGCGCCCTCGGGCACGGGGTACATTTTCTCACCGGGTGTCATTGGGCTCAGAATATCGACCTGGTGGCCCTGCTTTACGACCTCGGTAGTGTGGTCATAGATAATGCGGGCCGGGCCTCCGATCGCCCATGTATATGCACAAATATTGAGTATTCGCATGCTTAGGTTTTAATGTATAGTTGTGTTCGTTATGCTTCCTGTCTTTGGGCGGCCAGGTCGTGGTACGTTTCGGACATTTGCACAGCCACCGGTCCGGATGCGAATGGAGCAATCAATTTCAAAGATTCTTGGCCCATTGCGGCGATGCGGTCGGGATTTTGGATGAAAAACGTTAAATGCTTTTCCAAAGCGGCTTGCTGTGTGTGATTAAATGTAAATCCGTTTACACCATCCCGCACCAGATCACCGACGCATCCGCAGGTATCGGACACGATCACGGGCATTCCGCATACCATCGCTTCATTCACCACCAGCCCCCACGGCTCCGATTTGCTGGGTAACACCAGCACATCGCTCTGTGCCAGCCAGCCTGGCACCTGGTACCACGGGAATCCCCCGGCGAAAATGACCTTACCGGCAACACCGGAACCGGCCACCAGCTTTTCCAGATTCTCCTTTTCAGGTCCGTCACCTACAAAAAGCAGCTGCCAGTCGGCGCCGGTTTGCCTCACAGTATGGTCAAATGCGCGGATTAATGTATCCAGGTTCTTTTCCGGCGCGAGCCTGCCCACGTAGACGAATTTCTTTGAAACAGGCTTCGCAGTCGCATGAAGCTCTTTTTGGGCTTCGTCGTACCGTTGGCGGATTACCTGCTCATCGATCACCGCCGCATTGCGCACTTTGATAGCGCTTTTCGCAACGCCCAGACTTTCCAGGTATTCCGCCGATGTTTTGCCAAAGCAAAAAAATGCATTGGCACGGCTCACAATTACTTTCTTGATCGCCTCTTTCCAACCGGAACGGTTATGATCCGCGGAGGAAGATTCCGATGAAATCACCACTTTCACACCTTTTGCGCGCGCATAAAACATGAGCAGTACCTGCGCCCAGTCGAAATAGCCGGTGATATTGAGTACATCGGGCCGGTACTCGTTGAAGATCCTGAAAAGCGCTTCGCGCCGTGCGCCGAAGCCTACCTGGTCGAGGCTTCGCTCGAAAAGGACCTTGTAAGGATAATCGTAGACGATCGTATCGTCATTTTGCATGACTTTCCGGCTCGCCTCGTACAATGCGATCTGGGCGACAAGCAATTCGTCGGCCGGATCGGCCCGCTTCATAGCGCGGTCGATCTCACTGAAAAGCTTCGATTTGTAATGCGCCCATAATTGGTTGTGAACAATCAGTACGCGCATCATTTCCGAAGGTTAAGGTATTCCTGAAACAATGGGTACAGGTTATCAGCCAGGAAGGCCTGCCCGCTGCTGTTGAAATGTACGACATCCATTTTCCGGTAACGTTCCTTCGATACACCGAACTGGAATTCATCTATCAGCCTGATATTCTTTTCTTTGGCAAATGCAATGATCTCCTGCCCCTGGTCATTGAAATGGCCGAGGTCGATCTCGGAAATTTCCGGATGCAGGTAAATGAACATCGGGATATTCTGCTGCCGGGCGATTTCATAGAGCTGCTCATAACCCGGGTTGAATATCAGACCCGGCTTGCGGATACCCGCTTCGTTGAGCTTTTCGGCTTTAATCGTATCCTCAACCGCTTTAGCGTCGGCCGCGACGTGCGCACTGTCGGTCACGTCGGGCTTCACAATTGCAATATTCTCTTCCTTTTTCTCCGGTTCGGGCGTCAGGAAAAGGGTATCCAGGAAATAGAAGAACATCCAGCGGTACCGATCCCAAAGTTCATAGAGCGCTACCTTATATTGTTTATCGGGCCATCCGGGATCGATCCCTACCGGGCTCTGGTGGGACATGATGTCGTGTGCATCATGGCTGCTCGTTACGAGGCAAATCAGTTTGGCCTTGAAAGTACCGTATTTTTTGAGGTAAGCGGCGATATTATCCGGCCCCCAGGAGCCGGCGGAGATGTTCAGCACGCGCACCCGCTTGTTGAAATCCTTTAAAAAGCGTTTTTCGAGCAGGGTGGAAGCAATGCTGTCCTGATCGGTAAGACTTCCGCCGTTGACGACCGAATCGCCGATCAGCAGAATCACGAGGCTATCGGTGGGCAGTACCTCCTCATTCCGCATGGAGAGGCTATTGGTACGCAGCACCTGACCGAACCTTTTGACGTCCTGGTTAGGTGCATATATATATTCAAAATCAGGATCAGATACATAAAGAGGCGAATTACAAAAGCCATATTTTACCCTTAATACAACCTCGGTAATCCCTGCGAGAATGACAATAGCTATTAAAAAACCGTAAACAAACTTTAACATCAAGTGAACGTCTTCTGCGTCGAAAGTGACTGCAAATTTAGGATTACTTTTTCCATTTACTGCTTTTTCGGTTTTCGTTAACTAAATAAGTCGGTATTTAATCCGGCATGGTCGCTGCTGCCGACCTTCTTCCCCGGTGTTCCTATTGCTCCCCAACCACCGGTAAAATAGTGACAATACCGGAATACGCCGGGTGGATGGTTCGCTGATCAATCACCTGGCATAAGTCTTTATTGTGGGGCGTTTCAGTTTTGTATTAGTCAAAACCTAAAAACGAAGCGTCATGAGATTTATAGAATCAAAAACGGGGATTAACGCGGAGTCGGTGAAGCTCTTTGTACACGAGGTAGGGCAGGGCAAACCCGCCATATTCGTTTCGGGCTGGCCGCTCAGCCATGAAATGTGGGAGTATCAGTTTAATGTTTTACCTAAACACGGGATACGCTGCATTGGCTACGACCGCCGTGGCTTCGGAAAGTCTGACAAGCCGTGGAATGGCTACGACTACGACACGCTTGCCGCCGACCTTAAATCGGTGATCGACACGCTGGGTCTGGACGACGTGACACTCGTCGGGTTCTCGATGGGTGGAGGCGAAGTAGTGCGGTATCTGAGCAAATATGGCAGCAGCAAGGTTTCGAAAGCTGTCCTGATCAGTACTGTGCTTCCTTATATGCTTAAAACCGACGACAACCCAGAGGGCGTGCCCCAGGGCGTGTTCGATGGATTTGTGAAAGAGATAGAGGGCGACCGGCCGAAGTTTCTGGCAGGTTTCGCCAGGGATTTTTATGGAAATACGTTTCTGAACAATGCGGTAAGTGATGAACTGCTGCAATGGCACAGCATGCTGGCCCTGCAAGGTTCAGGGCGCGCTACTACGCAATGCATCCGCAGTTTCAGCGCCACCGATTTTCGCAATGAAATATCGTTGCTCGATGTCCCGGTGCTCATTATTCATGGAGAAGATGATAAGACGGTACCCATTAACGTGAGCAGCGAGCGTACCTCTCAAATGCTGCCAGGTGCCGAGTATATTGTTTACGAAAGTGCGCCGCACGGTCTGTTCGTGACGCACAAGGAGCGGCTGAACGAGAACCTGATCCAGTTTATCAATCAGGAAGTGGTGACGATCAGCAATCCGTATACCGACATTTCAACCTAGCATCAAAAACTCAGATCATAAGTATGCGGGGCGGTACCAGTGGGCGCCCCGCTTTTATGCGATCATTTCAATCAGTTCGATGCGGTTCCCGAATGGGTCGCGGAAAGAGAAGCGGTTACGGTCGGGGATTTTGCTATCGTTTTTAATGGCAATGCCGTGCTTTTCAAGCAGCGCACGGGCTTCTTCCAGATTGTCCACTTCAAATGCCGGGTGACGTTGCGACACACCGTGTACATCTTCGGCCCGGATATGCAGCTGGATATCGCCCATCTGGAACCATATCGCACCGTGGGGTAGCGGGTAGCCCAGGTCAGTCAGTTCCTCAAGGCCCAATACTCCGCCATAGAATTCCCGTGCCTGCTGCTCGGTGCCCGGCGGGATGCAGAGCATAATGTGATCCAGTCTTTTGAATTTAATGTTCATAGTAAGGAGTGTTTTGGGCATCAAAGCTAGCGCCATATTTTGGATAAACCTTTCTGTGTGCCCCAAATCGGGTCAAAAAGTGGAATGGGGACTTTGCTGATGTTTTCCAATGCGCGCGGCCGGTCGCCGGGTTCACCGCGGAGAATGTCATAATCTCGACCATCCGGATAAGCTCCTACTACTGCGAAATCCGCCGATGCTTCCAGTTTCTTGTGCCCGACCCCGGCGGGTATTATCAGCACATCGCCGGCTGTCACTTGCAGCTTTTCGCCACGCTCCCCGCCCATGTGCAGCAATGCGCTGCCCTGGTACACGCCCAGGACTTCGTGGGTGATGCTATGGTAATGATGATAGGGAAATACGCCATTTCGCCATGAATTCGTCCAATTGTTCTCAGCAAAGCGCCTTTCAAGCCAGGCCGCGCCCTCCTCACCACTGCCCGTGAAAGCGCCATGGTAAACCAGCAGCGGATATTTGCTGTTGGGAATGCTGCCGTCGTCCTGGAACTGGTATGTGTGCGGTTGTGTGATGTTCATGGTTACGTGGTGTGTTATGGTTACTCCAAAATGCTACGTGTATAATTCCTGACATGGTCCCGGAGGCTTGCTTTTACTTCCAACCAGGTGACGTTTAACAAATCAATGGGATCCTCTTGAGGATCGGCGTCCTCGAAGTACACAAGTCTCAAAAGTTCCAGGGTTGATTCTGCGACTGTCTCCTTGTGTAACTTTTGAAATCGTTTATATGGAGGTCGAATGCGACACAAATGAAATTGAGAACATCCTTTTTGAGATACGCAGCAAAAATGATCCGTTCCTTGAACCGATTGACCCCATAAAACCGGATTACATTAATAAAATCGTCCCAAGTTCCGTAGTTGGCGACTTTTTCCATTACAAATAAGTCCTTTTCCTGAAAGTCGATTTGATCGAAATCGACATCCCAGAATGCGGTTCTGGATATTGTAGGCTTAACCATCAAAGAGTTTTCCATTTTGCTGTCAGTTTTTCACAGGCCCTTTACTCACCTCTTTTCCTTCCTTCCAAACGGATTCGATCTTTCTTGTGTTCCGGATGTCGTCGAGAGGATTGGCGGAGAGGATGAGCAGGTCGGCTTTTTTGCCTTTTTCGAGGGTGCCTTTTTCCTGGTCGATGTGCAACGCGGCGGCCGCATTGCGGGTGCTGATCGTGATGGCTTGCGCAGGTGTGAGGCCGGCTTTTACCATCAGCTCCATTTCCAAATGCTCCGTAAAGCCCTGCGTGCGAACAGGGAACGCGCCGGAATCGGTGCCGAGAGCTACATTGATGCCTGCGTCGTGGATTTTCTTCAAATTGATCATCGCCGTTTTGAATGCCGACATATTGCGCTGGTAATCCGGCGAATTCCTGATTTTCTCGGCATAAGCCTTGTCGGTGATCATTTCGAAAACACCCGGTTCGAGCGAGGCTTTGAAAAATGGGTCGTTGATCCATTCGGGATTGCCGGCGTAGGCAAACTGATACTCGTCCAGGGACAACGTAGGTACGTAAGTCACGTTTTTCTGCCTCATTTTGGTCAGCAGGCTCTGGTCTACTTCCTTGTCGCGGATGCTGTGGGCGATGATGTCTATTCCCGCTTCGGTGAGTTTGCGAGCGTCTTCGAGGTAGAAGAGGTGGGCAGCTACGCGGATGTTGCGTTTGTGTGCCTCGCGGATAATGGCCTGGTAGATCTCAGGTTTCATTTTTTGTGCATGGCCGCCGTGATCGTCGACCCAGATCTTCACGACTGTGGGCTTTACCGCAGCCAGCTTTTCCATCATCGCCGGGACATCTTCGGGCGTGGTGGGGCGCAGCAACAGGTTCATCCATGAGCCGGGATTCGGATCGGGCGTGTTGAAGCCGTAGCCTGCCGAATACAGCCTTGCTCCCGGGAGCAGCCCAGCCTGGGTGGAGTCGATAAAGCCGTTGAATATCAGGGGACGGTCGGTACCCATGGCCAACACGGCGCTGACGCCGTAATCTTCGTATTTTTTCAGGTGCCGCAGCAGGTTTTCGCGGGTGTAGTTGTCGGCAGACGACGTCGTGCCTTTAAGCGTTCCCACGTGCGCGTGGGCGCAGATGAGCGAGGGCATGACGGTTTTGCCGTTCAAATCGATTTCGTGGGCACCATTGGTTCTAATCCCTTTTTGAATGGCGGCGATCTGCCCGGCGGTGATCAGGATATCGGTTTGGGACTGCGGTACGGAACCCGTGCCGTCAATCACCGTGGCGTTTTTGAGCAGGATCGAACCGGTATTTTGGGCGGATAACCCGGCCGGGAGCAGGATGCCGATTATTTGAAATAGAAATAATAATTTCTTCATGATTAATAGATCTGGGATTTGAATAGGATCAGGTGCATTGGTACATATTTTGATGAAGTAAAAAGTCGCGCCGGGCAGGTGCGAAAATTAAAAAACATCAACACCTAAAGAATAATATCATGGCTAAATATTCGAAAAAAGCTGGTGAGAAGGTGGAGGAAGCCTTGCATGAGCAAAAAGAAGGAAAGCTGAAATCCGGTTCAGGAAAAAAGGTGACTTCTAAAAAACAAGCCATCGCCATCGGTTTATCCGAAGCCCGCAAGGAAGGTGCGAAAGTCCCTAAAAAGAAAGACTAGCAGTGTATTAAGCATAAAGCCCTTTTTCCATAGTCTGGAAAGGGGGCTTTTTTGTAAATAATGTAAAGTGAAAGATGCGGGTGGGGAATTGACATTCGCATTCGATAAAATTAATTCTAACGTGGGCTTATAATCCTTAAAATAGTCGAATAACTGCTATATTGTACGGACACTACTGACGTTTCTAATTGTAAGTTCTTTTAAAATGAATGACCTGAGGAAGGAGCTATTGAAGCTGCTGCAAAAGGATGAGCGCATTTTTGACTTTATCCAGGACTCGGCCACAGACGGATTATTAATATGGAGGCATTCAAAGCCGGACGATTACTGGGCTGACAAGAAATTGCAGCAAACGATCGCGCCAGGCCCGGGTTTTCAACAGGGCAACGACGTGCCTGCTTCACTTTTTGAAAATGCTTCTTTTTCATTCCATATAAAGAATGTTCTAGCGGGTTTTCCCGAAAGCGAGGAGCCGCGCCATGGCGTTGTCAGACTTTCTCGTGATAACGCACAGGCATTGCGGTTGGCAGTTACCTCCATTTATGCACATGCAGAACCATATGGTTGGCTCGTTTTGTCGGGTTTCCGACGCGATAACCTGTTGCCCGAACTGCCAGGTTTAGTTACCAGCACTGAGCTCTATCAGTCTTTCCTGAATAGCAATGCGATTTATGTGACGAGTATTGATCTGGAAGGAAACTACAAATATGTCAACGACCATTTCTGTGAGTTTTACGGGCTGGAAAGAAACGCGATCATTGGCAAATCATCTCTTGGCGACATTGTGCCGGAGGATATCGAAAAGTGCCTGCAAGCGGGGGAGCAATGCTTTATCAACCCGGGAATACCGCAACCGATAATCCTTAGGAAGTACTCGTCGCTGGACGGGGTCAAAACGACGCAATGGGAATTCACAGGCATCGCCGACGAAAATGGGGTAGTTGAGGAGATATTATGCATCGGGTACGATATTACCCAGCAGCTCAAAGTACAGGAAGATCTGTCGGTGCTCGTATCCAATATGCAGGATGTGCTGTTCACAATCTCCCCGGCTGGCATTTTCAGTTATGTATCGCCGAGCTGGACGTCGATGTATGGACATACAATTGAAGAAACTGTCGGAAGGCCGTTCACCGAATTCATTCATCCCGACGATTTCCACATCTGTTTCGAGGCCTTGCGCATTACCGCCGAAACCGGTGTACCGGTGCCGGGCGGTGTAGAGCACCGGATCAGGCACAAGGATGGATCGTGGTCGTGGAGCAATACCAGCGCCAATATCGATCCGGTAAGCAAGGAAATCATTCTGACAAGCCACGACATTACCGAACTGCGAAACTCCCGTGAGCGCCTTAAAGAGCTGGCTATCGTCGCTTCCAACACGACAGACTATATTGTTATAACCGACAGTAAGGGGTATATAACATGGGTTAATAAAGCCTATGAAACGCACACCGGTTACGAGCGGAAGGAGATAAAAGGAATGAGCCCGCTGGTTTTATTGCGCGGCCCTGAAACCGACCCCGATACTCTCGACCGGATTTTGCTGCATTGCAAAGAGAAGAAGGTTGTGCGGGAGGAAGTGCTTTGCTATACCAAAACCGGGGTGAGCTACTGGGTTGACCTTAAAGTGACACCTGTTTTCGATGATTATGGTAACTGCACCCATTTCATAGCCGTCGAAAGGGATATTACTGCCCGTAAAGCGGCAGACCAGGAGCTGAGGCGGATCAAGGACATTCAGGAGCAGACCAACAGTGTTGCGCGTGTAGGAGGGTGGGAGCTGTACGCACGCACGGGAGAGCTCTACTGGTCGCCTACCACCAAGGAAATCCATGAAGTGCCACCGGATTATGTTCCGAATACCGATACCGCGATTCATTTTTATAAAGAAGGACATAGCAGGGAGGTTATCACCAGGGCTGTGGCCGAGGGGCTGGCCTATGGAACGCCCTGGGACAGCGAGTTGCAGTTGGTAACGGCAAAAGGGAACGAGTTGTGGGTCAGGTCGATCGGGAAGGCCGAAATGGTAGACGGCGTGTGCGTTCGTGTTTACGGGGCGTTTCAGGATATCACGCACCGCAAACAGGCCGAGATGGATATCAAGAATTCGGAAGTCAAATTCCGGACCTTGTATGATTCCACGAGTGATGCGGTAATCCTTTTTGACCATACGGGCTACCTGGACTGTAATGAAGCCGCATTGAAAATGTTTGGAATCGATTCCGTCGAGATGTTTAGGGAAATGCCGATGGGCGATTTGTCGGGATTGAACGAGATCGGCATGGAAGACTACAAAAGCGAGGGTCACAGGCATGTGCAGATGGTTTATGAAAAGGGCACACACAGTTTCGAATGGAAATACAGGCGTTTCGGCGAATCGAAGGAGTCGTTTATTGCCGAGGTTTTGCTTAACCTGATGAAGGTCAACGACTCCGAGATTATCCAGGCGGTGATCCGCGATATTACCCTCCGGAAGCGCGCGGAACTCGAACTGCTCGAAGCCCGGGAACATGCGGAAGCGGCCAGCAAACTGAAATCAGAGTTTCTGGCCAATATGAGCCACGAAATCCGCACACCGCTGAACGGTGTGGTCGGATTTACCGATCTGCTGATGAAAACCAATCTGGACGAAACCCAGCAGCAATACATGTCGATGGTTTTTCAGTCGGCCAATTCGCTGATGGACATTATCAACGACATCCTCGACTTTTCCAAAATTGAAGCCGGCAAACTGGAACTGACTCCAGAGAAGACCGATCTGCTGGAAGTTTGCGGACAAGTAGCTGATATGGTGACTTACCAGGCGCAGCAGAAACACCTGGAAATGCTGCTGAACATCCCGGCCGACATTCCGCAGTTCGTCTGGTGTGATTCCGTGCGGCTGCGGCAAATCCTTGTGAATTTGCTCAGCAATGCAGTCAAATTCACGAGCAGCGGGGAAATCGAGCTGAAAATAGAACTTCTGCAAAAGGTAAGCGGCCTTGACTATACATTCCGGTTCTCGGTCCGCGATACGGGCATCGGTATCGATCCTCAAAATCAGCGTCGCATTTTCGAGGCATTTTCACAGGAAGATTCCTCCACCACCAAGCGGTTTGGAGGTACAGGGCTTGGCCTCACCATTTCCAATAGTCTCCTCGGGCTGATGGACAGCCGCCTGCAATTAATGAGCAAGCTCGAACATGGCAGCACCTTCTTTTTCGACGTTACATTCCGCGCCATCGAAGGGGAAGACCGGTTTGAATGGGAGAATGTGGAGCAGATCGAAAATGTGCTGGTGGTCGACGATAATATCCACAACGGGCAGATTTTGAAAGATATGCTGGCGAACAAGCGGATCGCTGCGGATTACGTCCGCAGCGGAGAAGAGGCATATGACCTGCTGGTTACGGGTAAAGGATATGATGTGATACTCATGGATTGTCAGATGCCGGGGCGGGACGGGATCGAGACGATCCGGATGCTACGAAAGCTGGAAGGCAAGGCCGGCCGGCAGCCCGTCATATTGCTGAACGATTCGTTTGATGAGGAAGCGCTGAGTGCTTTTGGGAACGAGTTGGATATCCGGCATTTTTTGGTAAAACCAGTTAAAATACAACAGCTTTTTCATGCGCTGTCCGATCTGGGACTCAAAACAAAAATTCCGGAAAAGCCCGCCAAAACAGTATCGCAGGAAAAACTATCCCAAGAACCTTACGAAACAGGAGAGGTGAAAATACTCATAGCGGAAGACCACAAGATCAACATGCTGCTAGTTAAATCGATGCTGGGTAAAATATTGCCCGGCAGCGAGTTGATCGAGGCGGCAAACGGACGGGAAGCGATCGAGGCATTCCTGAGAACCAGCCCCGACATCGTTTTTATGGACATTCAAATGCCGGAAATGAACGGGTATGAAGCCACGCGCGAGATCAGGCAGGCGGGAAGCCCGCACGTGCCGATCATCGCGCTTACAGCGGGTACCGTAGTAGGCGAGCGCGAGAAATGCATCGAGGCCGGTATGGACGATTACCTCACTAAACCCGTTTTGAAAGACACGCTCGAGGCGGCGGTCCGCAAATGGCTTCACAAGCCGGATTAACCGTTCACCACCTGTCCGCCGTTGGGGTGTAATACCTGCCCGCTCATGTACGAGGCGTCTTCACTGGCCAGGAACACGTAACAAGTGGCTACCTCGCAAGGCTGCCCCGGGCGCTTGAACGGGGTGTCTTTACCGAATTTTTTCACCCGCTCCGAATCAAAAGTAGAGGGGATGAGCGGTGTCCAGATCGGCCCCGGCGCCACCGCATTCACCCGGATGCCCTTTTCGGCCAGATTTCCCGCCAGCGACCGCGTGTAAGCGACGATCGCGCCTTTGGTGGATGAATAATCCAGCAACGACGGACTGCCGTGATAGGCCGTAACGGAAGTAGTATTGATAACTGTGTCCCCCTGCTGCAAATGCGGCAATGCGGCTTGCGTGAAGTAGAAAAAGGAGAAGATGTTAGTCGCAAAGGTATCGCTCAACTGATCTGGCGAAATCTGGTCGACGCTTTCCTGCGGATGCTGCTCTGCAGCATTGTTGACCAGGATATTCAGTTTCCCGAATTCATTGACCGTACGGCTTACCGCCTCTCTACAAAACGCCTCGCTGCGGATGTCTCCCTGTATGAGCAGGCAGCTTCTTCCTTCGGCCTCCACCATAGCCCTGGTATCGGCAGCGTCCTGATTTTCATCGAGGTACACAATGGCGATGTCCGCGCCTTCGCGCGCGAAATGCACCGCTACCGAGCGGCCTATGCCACTGTCGCCTCCTGTAATGAGGGCTGTTTTACCTTTCAGTTTGCCGCTGCCGCGGTAGTTTTCGCGAATCACGACCGGTGCCGGATCCATAACCTCTTCTATGCCGGGCTGCGCGCTTTGCGTCTGCCCGCGGGTGTCTATCTCGAAGCTCATAATGCTTAATTGTTTTTGTGGATGCGGCGCATTGTCAAAAAGGATATGCCAATGGCTGGCGCGGGCGGAAAGCACGACCTGATGTTGGCAAATGAGTAAAGATTTTCACAGTGGAGTGTATGCGTTTGGGCCGCAAAGGTCTGTTTTGATGCTTCGAAAGGTGGTCGGCATGGTTATTAATGCAAGCCACGCGATGTGGCCGCAAATGCCGGCCGGCAAACGTATCGTGCTATGGATTCTAAAAAGGTGGTGATCGTAGGCGGAGGTTTCGGAGGTATCAACCTTGCCCAGAAGCTATCCCGGAATAAATCGTTTCAAATTGTGCTGGTGGATAAGAACAACTACAATTTCTTCCCGCCATTGCTGTACCAGGTGGCGACCGGTTTTCTGGAAGCTTCCAACATCAGCTATCCGTTCCGCAAGTTTTTTCAGGACAAGCCCAATCTCCGGTTCAGTCTGGGAGGCTTTGAAAAGGTTTTTCCGGAAGAAAAGAAAATAGCGACCGAAAGCGGCGATATCTACTACGACTACCTCGTATTCGCGACTGGTACCGAAAGCAACTATTTTGGCATGGAGAATGTGCGGAAAAATGCGGTACCCATGAAAACCGTGCAGGACGCGCTCGCATTGCGGAATCATATTCTCAGATTGAAAGAACAAGCCACCAAAGAGACCGACGCTGCTGTCCGCAGAAAGCTGCTTTCTATTGTGGTGGCCGGTGCAGGCCCGACCGGCGTGGAAGTATCGGGAATGCTGGCGGAAATGCATAAGAGTATTTTCAAAAAGGATTATCCCGAATTGAAAAGGGAAGAAGTGCAAATCTACCTCGTAGATGCGCTGCCCGTGGTATTGAATCCAATGAGCAAAAAATCGCAGGAGGAAACGCTTGCGGAACTTCGTGGGCTGGGAATACAGGTGCTGCTGGATCACGCGGTAAAGGATTATAACAACGGAATCGTCACATTTGCCAACGGCAACACCATCGAAACCGAAACGTTGATCTGGACCTCGGGTGTGACCGCTACCGCATTGCCCGGCTTGCCCGAGGAAGTTTTCGGCAAGGGCCGGCGTGTACTGGTGGACGCTTATAATCGAGTGAAAGGTTTTGAGGATATTTTTGCCATCGGGGATGTGTGTCTGATGACCGCCGACGCAAAATTTCCGAATGGGCATCCCCAACTCGCCCAGGTAGCCATTCAACAGGGGAGGAACCTGGCATATAACCTGTCCCAATGGCAGGAGGGGCGTTCGCCGAAGGCATTTGAATACAAAGATAAAGGCACGATGGCGATCATCGGCGTCAACAAGGCGGTGGCCGACTTGCCGGGCTTGCATTTCAAGGGCTTTATCGCTTATTTTCTGTGGCTCGTGGTACATTTGTTTTCGCTGATCCGCTACCGGAACCAGGTGAAAACCCTTTACAACTGGATGGTCGCATTCTTCACGCGGGACCAGTCCCTGCGCTTCATCCTCGATTCGAAACCGGAAAAGCCGGTACATTGACCGCAACCCTCAATTGAATGTCGTTAATTTCAGTCTTAGTTCTCTATGATCCAGACAATTGCTGATCCCTCCCGATACCCCTTCGAATGGCTCGACGTAACGGCCCCCGATGAGGAGGAGTTAAAGCTGCTCAGGGGAAAATACGGGCTACACGCCTCATCGATCAAAGACTGGCTGCAACCCGACCATTTGCCAAAATACGAGGATGTAGGCACTTATGTATTCATTATTTTCAGGATGCACAGCGAGGAAGTCGGGACTGAGGCGGATACCGTCGCCGAGTTGACCAACAAGCTGGCGATTTTCATGACTAAGGACAGGGTCATTACCATGCACAAAAAGGATTGGGGCGCGCCGGAAGTCATTCGTAAGCAGCAGGTTGACCAGCATTCGTGCGAGGATACGGTACACCTGGTGAACGAGATCATTAAAAGCTGCATTGCCACCTACGAGGCTCCGTCGCTGAAACTGACGAAGGATATCGAGTACTATGAAGAAAACATGTTTCTCAAAAGACGTAAAGCGTCGCTTTTGAAAGGTTTGTATTACCTCAGACGAAGAGTGGAGGTCACGCGGCGTATTCTGATGCTCTCCCACGAAATTGTAGACAAGATAGATGTGCCGGGCCATTCCAATACCTATACACGCGACACACGGGATTTGTACGTGAAACTGCACAATATTTATGACACGCTATTTGAGAACATGAACCACCTGGTGATGGTCTACTTCTCGATTTCCTCCCAGCGAACCAATGAGATCGTGCGCGTGCTCACCGTGTTTTCGGTCTTTTTTATGCCGCTCACATTTATTGTGGGTATTTACGGAATGAACTTCGATTTTATGCCTGAATTGCGGCTGAAATGGGGTTATCCGGCAGTAATGATCCTGATGGGCGGGATCACTTTCGGGATTTATGTGTGGTTTAAACGGCGTGGATGGTTGTAAGAAGTGGCATAATTGCATTTAACCTCTATTTTTGCCTCCCTATTGTCCCGAATCTATGAACCGAACCTTTACCAGACACGCATTTTCGTCGTTAGCATTAGTTTTCATTGTCTTTTTACGCCCATTCGGTGCCCTTGCGGCCATTCCCAAGGCGCCCACCACGCTTGTAGCGGTAGCTGGTTCCGCAAGCCAGATCAACCTCGGGTGGCTGGACCTTGCCACGGACGAAACGGGGTTTGAGGTAGAGCAATCCACGGATGGGACGAAGTTTGTAAAAGTCGCCGATCTGGCTGCCAATACCATTACATATCAGGATAAGTCGCTGAAACCGGCCACCAAATACTGGTACCGCGTGCGCGCCAGGAATGCTTCCGGGGCGTCGGCCTATTCTAATGTCGCCAACGCTACAACACTGGTAGTCATCACGATTCCCAAAGCGCCGACGGCTCTCGTGGCCAATAGCGCCTCTTCCACACAAATTAATGTGAGCTGGACGGATAATGCGAACGATGAAACCGGGTTTGAGCTCGAACGCTCAACGGACGCATTGTCATTTACCAAAATCGCCGACCTAGGGGCTAACGTAACGACCTACCAGCACACGGGTCTGGCACCGGCAACACGCTACTGGTACCGCGTACTTGCGAAGAACACCGCCGGGAAATCGGGCTATTCCAATATTGCGAATGCGACCACACGTGACGTAGTGCCCAACGCGCCTTCGGGCCTGACGGCCACAGCAATTTCGGCTTCGCAAATAAATTTGAAATGGACCGATAATGCCAGCAATGAGAGTGGTTACCAGGTAGAGCGCTCGCAGAACGGGACTACTTTTACCAAAATCGCCGACCTGGCCGCTAATGTGACCAGCTACCAGAGCTCTGGTCTGTTGGCTGCGACTGGTTATTCCTTCCGGGTACGGGCCGTCAATGCGGTCGGGCCTTCGGCATATAGCAACACCAGTTCAGCCACAACGCAGAATATTCCGGTGCCTGATGCGCCTGCAAATCTGACAGCGGTTCCTACTGCGCCGGACCTGATCCAGCTGCGCTGGGCGAAACCGTCCGCCAATGCAACCGAAATCGTCATCGAACGTGCGAAAGGTGAGGGTAACTTTGTCCCGATAGGCAAAGTAGCTGCGACCGTGCTGCAATACGAGGACCGGACAGAGCTCGAAGCTGCCGACTATTTTTACCGCATTAAGGCCGTGAATGCAGGGGGAGAATCGCCTTACAGCTTGCTGGCGATCGTGCGCGCCGCTTCGATCATCACGGCGGTGGAGACCCCGCAAGCGCGGTTATTGATTTATATGACAGGTCGGACGCTTGTTGTCGATCTTAACGGGGCCGCAGAGGCGAAGGTATCTGTTTATGATCTTGCGGGGCAGGTTCATAATGTGAAGAAAGTCAGGCAGGAGGGACGCGTTGACCTTAGTCGGCTTCCGGCGGGCATTTATGTGGTTGTAACCGATATGGGCAAGGAAGTAATATCGAAGCGAATATTCCTTTATTGATATATCCTGAACCTAAATTTACTGACCTCTATGAAATGCTGTTCTTTGAAGCCGTTTTCGGGCTTCTCTTGCATAGCCCTTGCCCTGTGCCTGCTCATTTCCGGCGCTGTTTCGGCGCAAAAAAAGAAAAAATATATTGTGAACGCCTACGTAGGCGGGTTCCGCGGGCTCGTGAATGTGGAGGAAATAGATGCTGAGAAGCTGACGCACATCAACTATGCATTTGTCAATGTGCAGGATAGCATGGCCGTCCTTACCAACCTCGCTACCGATTCCACCAATTTCAGGAAGCTGAATGGACTTAAAAAGAAAAACCCGGACCTGAAAATTATCATATCGATCGGCGGCTGGGCTTGGAGCGAGAACTTTTCCGATGCCGTGCTGACCGAATCTTCCCGTTTGAAATTTGCAAAATCCAGTGTCGACATCGTGCGCCGGTACGACCTCGACGGCGTGGACATCGACTGGGAATATCCCGGTATGCGCGGCGAGGAAGGTAATATTTTCCGCCCCGAGGACAAGCAGAACTTTACACTGATGTTCAAAGCACTGCGCGATGAACTGAATTTGCTGGAAAAAGAAAAGGGTAAAAAATACTTGTTGACCACGGCCGTGGGCGGCTCGAAATCATTTATCGAACACACTGAAATGGCCCTCGCACAGGTGTACCTCGACTATGTGCTGATCATGACCTACGATTATGGCGGCCGGAATGGCACGGTGGGGCACCATACCAACTTGTATGACTATGATTCGTCCGGCGAAGGCTCATCCGCCGATCGCTCGGTGAAGAATTTTATTGCAGCGGGTGTACCTGCGGGCAAGATCGGGCTCGGAGCGGCCTTCTACGGCAAAGGTTGGGAAGCCGAAACAGTTGATAATCATGGATTAGGCGCAAAACGCGTGAAATCCGTGCAAGGAGGCGGTTATACCAAGCTGAAAGACACCATTATCGACCAGAATGGTTACAAAAAATACTATGACAAGAAGGCCAAAGCGCCGTACCTGTTCAACGATTCCACTAAAGTGCTTATCACCTACGAAGATGAAAAGTCGGTCAAAGGGAAATGCAAGTATGTGAAAAAGAACAAGCTCGCGGGCATATTCTTCTGGGAGTATTTCAATGACCCGAAAGAATACCTGATCAACGAAATCGACAAAAACCTCGACTAGCGCGCTACCAGCTGCAGCAGATCGTCCCTGGTCAGTGACTTCAGAATATCGGAATCTGTTTTGATCAGATCATTGGCCAGGTCCTTCTTCGTCTCCTGCAATTCCATGATTTTTTCTTCGATCGTGTCGGGGCAGATGAGCCGCACGGCGATCACATGCTTGTCCTGCCCGATGCGGTGTGAACGGTCGATGGCCTGGTTTTCAACGGCCGGGTTCCACCATGGATCGATCAGGTACACGTAATCGGCTTCGGTGAGGTTGAGGCCGGTACCGCCGGCTTTCAGCGAAATCAGGAAAACGCGTACGTCGGGGTTGGTTTGGAAGCTTTCCACCCTCGCTGCCCTGTCCCGCGACTGGCCGGTAAGGTACTCGTACCCGATACCGCGATTTTCCAGTTCGGGCCGGATAAGGTCGAGCATGGAGACGAACTGTGAGAAAATCAGGATCTTATGCTCGGGTGCTTTGTTTTCGATCTGCTCCACAAGCGTGTCGATTTTGGCCGATGCATTGCCGTAAAACTTTTCGTCGCGAAGCAATGCGGGCGAATCGCATATCTGGCGCAGCTTGGTAAGCCCTTGCAGCACATGTAATTGGGAGCGCTTGATATCGCCTTCGCTGGTGGTATTGAGGTAAGTGTAGAATTCCAGTTCGTAGGCATTATATACGCGCCGCTGTTCTTCGCCCATTTCACAGTAGATCACCATTTCCGTTTTTTCCGGAAGTTCCGACGCCACCTGCTGCTTGGTGCGCCGCAGGATAAACGGATTCACCCGCTTTTGGAGCTCCGCGGCCCGCTCGGCATCCTTGAAACGGTCAATCGGCGCCGAGAAATGGTTACGAAACTGCGTTTTGTTGCCCAACAGGCCGGGACAGGCGAACGAAAGCTGCCCGTACAAGTCAAAGGTATTATTCTCCACCGGCGTACCGGTCATCACAATGCGGTTGCGGGCATTCAGCAGCCTCACAGCTTTGTAGCGCTGTGATTCAGGGTTTTTGATGGCCTGCGATTCGTCGAGGATGATGTAGTTGAAATGGTATTTCTTTAAAAAATTCACGTCCGAAAGCAGCGTACCGTAAGAGGTTAGTATTATTTCATAATTGTCGAAATCGGTAATATCCTTCACGCGGTCGGCACCGTAAATGGTAAGCATCCGAATGTCCGGTGCGAACTTGGCGACCTCGGCCTGCCAGTTGAAAACCAGTGAAGTAGGCACGATGATCAGGTTTGTGTTCCGTATCTGTTTTTTTCTTTGCAACAAAATGAATGCGATGATCTGCAAAGTTTTACCCAAACCCATGTCGTCCGCCAGGCATCCGCCGAAATTGAAATCGTCGAGAAAATTGAGCCAGTTGAGGCCCTGTTTCTGGTAGCCCCGCAGGCTCGCTTTCAGCTTTTTGGGCACCGGCACCGGCTTGATCGAGTCGAAATCCGTGAATTTGGATTCGTAAAACGCGATCTGCTCCCGCGCCTCGCGGTCGAGCATTTCGGCGTCGTACATATCATGCACCGCCGCGAAGCTGATTTTCGGCGTATGGATTTCCTCCCCCACAATCTCGCCGACTTCGAAGTACCTGGCAAATTTTTCAAGCCACTGTTCCGGTAAAATACCCAATGTTCCGTCGCTCAGCTCTACGTACTTGTTGCGGTTTTTAGCAGCCTTATGCAGGTTTTTAAGTGTCACTTTCTGCGACCCGAACTGCACGGTAGCCGTGGTATTGAACCAGTTGATGCCGCTGTTAACGTGGATCGAAACCTTTGCCTTGTTTACATTCAACCGGTTTTTGGTGAGCTGGTTGAAGCCGAGGATCGTAATGCCCTGGTTTTTCCATTCGTCGAATGCGTCGGGAAACCAGTTTTCGTCCAGGAATCGGGCTCGGTGCAGGTAAAAGAAATGCTTATCCTCGATGCCTTCTGTAAGCTGGTACTCGAAATCCGGGTGCTGGCGCATCATGGCGGCCATGTAGCGGAGCTCCTCTTCCTGGTCACGCTTCACAATGAACGGGTTGCCATGTCCGTCGACAGAATAAATGTCGTTTTTCGTGTACAGCGGCACTTCCACGTTGCCATACTTTACGACCGGCGTGATGAGCACGTAATTGCCAAAATCTTCCAGATAAATGATCTTTTCCACGCGTCCATCAAAGCCCTGTTCCTCGCGTTGCGCAGGCGTAGCGGGCTTTACGTACGTGTAGGATATGCGTATGCGCGGGGGAAGTTTGGCGAGCAGGTTCTGGCGGAAATCCTCGAATTTGGTTTCATGGATGTAAATGCGCTGGTTGTGCTGCCTGAAAAAATACAGCACTTTCAGAATGTCTTCGCTTTCAATCAGGTGCAGCGAATCTTTGTATAATACGAAATAATCGTAGCGGATCTCTACATTTTCAAGATCGAGGTGAACACTATCAATGATCAACTGCCCGGAAATGCGGAAAAACGGGTCCTTTTTATCGATCGTCAAATGCACATCCACATCCGACTGAGCGAGTTTCACGGGCACCAGCGAGCCTGCATTTATATTGTCGGATATCAGCTGGCTATGGTAGTAAAAATCCAGTTTGTCGGGATTTTTGAGCACGGCACGCAGGCCGGCGAGGTCGGTTTCCGGGTTTTTCTTCCTGAAATTATTGCTGAACGACGCAATGGCCGTGTAAAACCGCGACAGGTCGTGGTCCTGGGTTTTCCAGAGCTGCTCCAATGGATTGAGCTGCACGAACGGGTTTTTCAGCTTGCCTTCCCGTGTTACCGGCGCGTCGTACATTTCCAGATAAAAGTGGTCGTAATACTTGTTAAGGCCGATCGCGACGATGGTACGGGTATTGGCGTCGGTGGGTTTGGCCTCGGGTAAATGCCGCGCAGGATCCGAAAAAAGCTGGTCCTGCATAGCCGAAACAGCGGCCTGGTTGATCGGGATAAGCTCCTTGATGAGCGGCAGCACGCGCAACTCGCGGTTGACATATTCGATCGTAAAGTATTGGTTGAGATCGGGTTCGGCTTCCATGCCGTAGTCGGCGGCGAGGGCGCGGAGGCGGTCGTTGCGGATGTTTTTGTCGAAAAACGCGCGGAAATCCCTGCGGTTCATGATATTATACAGCACCTGCACCTGGTGTTCGCAAAGCTTGCGTTTGGGACGGGTGCATTCGCAGTAGAGGTTCACCATGCGGTCGTTCTGCTTCACCACCACCTTGAAAGCCTCGCCGCCCCATTGAATCCGGAATGCGGCATAATCCACCACCATATCGTCGGGCTGGATTTCGAAATAGCCCCGGCGCTCGGTAGCGGGCATGTCGGCGCTGTGGTTGAGAATGTGCGTCGTGGAGAGCTCTGCGAGGTTAAAATCCAGGAAAATATAGTTATGCTGGCTCGGTGCGGCCGCCACGGCTGGTTCATTCTTTTTCATAAGGCAAATTAACAACTGCGGTTACGTTTGGCACCATTATTTTGCAAAATTTGCGTTAATGAAAAATCTGATCTGCTTCCGTTTCTTCCCGCTTGCCGTTCTTGTTATGCTGCTGATAACTGCCCCTGCATGGGCACAGGATGTTAAAACCGATACTTTGAAAGTTCTTCCAGCCGATTCGGTCGCCGCTCCGAAACCCGACACTGCTGTATTACCGCCCCGCGTGCTCATCGACACGATTCGATACCGGCTCATCGGCGACGGCAATTTTACGAGGGGGAATGTCAACCGGAGCCTGATGGTCCTGCGCGCCGAATTGATTTTCAGCGGGCCGGTGATCAACATTGCCACCAATCCCCGGTTTACCTACGGAAAGCAGAATGGCGTCCTTGCCGAGCGCGACAGCTATGTGGATCTTTTTGTGGATGTTTTTAAAAAACGCAAAACCTATGTTTTCGGCCTGGCCGCATTGGAAACCAGCAATCTGCGCCGGATCGATCTGCGGCAAATGGCCGGTGCGGGGATAGGCTACCGGGTGATCAGAACCAAGTCGCACGACCTGAGCCTTACCGACGCGCTGCTCTACGAATCGACCAACTTTTTTGAAAAAGCAACTGTAACAACCGTCCGGAACTCGTTCCGCATCAAAGGGAAGCATTCATTTTTATCGGATAAATTCCGGTTCAATCACCTCACATTCATTCAACCGGCTTTGAACGACCTGTCGAATATGCGTTGGAATACGATCCTTTCGGCTGAAATGCCGCTCAACAAATGGGTCACGCTGCGGACAAGTTTTGAAAACTCCTACGAGAGCGTGGTGGAGGTTGGCCGCAAGCGGACCGATTCGCGCATTACTTTTGGGATTTCGGTAGGAAATAAATAGACGATTCCGGTACCGCGGTTGTCAGGGAGAGAGGCGTAGAATATTGTCCATATCACCAGCACATTATATCTGTCCAAAATGTGCTTTATTAAGTATTCACTACATTCCCAATCGAGCAATGAGAGACCAACAGGACAATCGCCGTGACTTCCTGCGCAATTCGCTTTATTCAGCCGCCGGCCTGGCGATGTTTCCGCAACTGACCCCCAATGCATACGGGTCCATCAAGACCGTCGTGGCCGAGCAGCCCTTTATACCGGTAGCACCGTCCCGAATCAAGTTTGCGGTGATCGGAATGAACCACGGCCATATTTACGGACAAGTGGAGGCGGTAACGCGTGGCGGTGGGGAGCTGGTTTCGTTTTTTGCCAAAGAAGCGGACCTCGCCGCCGCATTTGCCAAACGCTATCCGAATGCAAAGCAAGCTAAATCGGAGGCGGAAATCCTCGACGACAAATCGATTCAACTCGTGCTCAGCTCGGGCATACCTGACGAGCGCGGGCCCCTGGGCGTACGCGTGATGAAGGCTGGCAAGGATTATATGGTAGACAAACCGGGCCTTACCACCCTTGAACAGCTCGCAGAGGTGCGCAAAGTGCAGAAAGAAACCAAGCGCATTTATTCGATCATGTACAGCGAGCGCCTCGAAAACCGCGCTACCGTGAAGGCCGGAGAGCTCATTAAAGAAGGTATTATAGGTAAAGTGGTGCAGACGATCGGCCTGGGGCCGCACCGGATGAATGCGAACACGCGCCCCGAGTGGTTTTTTGACAAAAAGCGCTTCGGCGGTATCATATGCGATATTGCTTCACATCAGTTTGACCAGTATTTGTTTTTTACCAACTCCACCAAAGCGCAGGTAGTAGCCTCGCAAGTAGGTAACGTCAATCACCCGCAGTATCCCAAATTTGAAGACTTCGGCGATGCCATGTTGCGCGGAAACGGGGGCGCGGGTTATATCCGTGTAGACTGGTTCTCGCCCGACGGTCTGAAAACCTGGGGCGACGGACGCCTTACCGTGCTCGGTACCGAAGGCTTTATCGAGATCCGCAAGAATATCGATATCGGCGGCCGCGAAGGCGGGAATCATCTTTTTGTGGTAAATAATAAAGAAACAATCTACGTCGATTGCAGCCAGGTGGAGCTGCCTTATGGCCGCCAACTGGTGGATGACGTGCTCAACCGCACCGAAACGGCCATGTCGCAGGAGCATTGCTTCCTGGCGACGGAACTGTGCCTGAAAGCGCAGAAGAACGCGCAGAATGTTTCGATGGTGAGCTAGTGCAACAATCCCGTTCCTGATCACTTTTAAACACTTCACAAACTATGATACGCAGACTGATTTTCATTTTCGGATTAATGGGTGCCCATGCCGCTTCGGCGCAAGGGCCCGTCAGTAACGTCGACCGTGATATTGTCTTCAAATCGGTGAATGTGATCCCGATGGACCGCGAGACGGTTTTGAAGGATCAGACAGTAGTGGTCAGGAACGGAAAAATTATTTCCATTGGCAGTAACGCGAAGCCTGCCGTAAATGCATTGGTGGTGGATGCCAAAGGTAAATACCTGGTGCCAGGTTGGTCGGAAATGCATGCCCACGTGCCCGCGATCGACGATTTCGGGCCGATGAAGGATGTTCTGACGCTCTACCTGGCCAATGGCATTACGACTATCCGCGGAATGCTCGGCAATGCCAAACATCTCGAACTGCGCGAGAAAGTGCGGAGCGGGGAAGTGCTGGGACCGAATTTCTATACCACCGGCCCGGCATTCAGCGGACAAACTGTGAAAACAGCCGCCCGGGGCATTGAAATGGTGAAGGAAGAAAAGGCGGCAGGGTACGATTACCTGAAACTGCTGCCCGGGCTTACGAAGGAAACCTTCCCCGGCATTGCCAAAACCTCCAAAGAGCTTGGTATCGGCATGGTTGGCCACGTTTCGTTTGCCGTCGGTGTCTGGGCTGCGATCGATGCGGGTTATTCTTCGATCGATCATCTCGACGGATTCGTGGAAGCCATCGTGCCCGGTACTGACACGCTGGCCGAGCAGGAGACCGGCCTTTTCGGGACCTGGATCGCCTATGCCGCCGATACCACACGTATTCCGAAGCTGATCAAGGGTCTGAAGGATAAAAACATTCGTGTAGTGCCCACGCAGGCCATTGCCGAACGCTGGCTTTCGCCGCTGCCTGCTTCTGCTTATGAAAATGATCCGGAATGGAAATATATGACCGCCGAAGAAAAGAAGAACTGGTTGAATGCGAAAAGCAGTTATGTCAATAATCCCAAATTCAACAAGGAGCGAGCCGAGGCATTTGTGAATATCCGCCGCAAACTGATTTTGGCTTGCCAGAGGGGCGGCGTGCAGCTCATGCTCGGCTGTGATGCACCACAGGTACTGAATGTGCCCGGCTTTGCTACCCACCATGAATTGAAATACCTCGTAGACGCCGGACTGACGCCCTACGAGGCATTGAAAACGGGTACTGTGAATGTGGCAAGCTACCTGAACAAACCCAATTCAGGCTCGATCAAGGCCGGTAATGTGTCCGACCTGGTGTTGCTTGCCGCCAATCCGCTGGAGAACATCGGCAACACCAAAACCATCGAAGGTGTGATGATCGGTACGAAATGGCTCCCGAAAAGCTTCCTGGACAGCGAGCTGAAAAAGATTGAAAAATAGCCGCTATTCTTCGTAAATCATTTTGCGGGTCATGCCGCCGTCGATGATCAGATTGGCGCCGGTGATGAAATCATTTTCCGGGTTGGTCAGATAGAGGCACGCTCTTGCAATGTCGTCGGGCTTGCCCACGCGTCCGGCCGGGTGCTGGGCATGATCAGAGGATTTAAGCTGACTGTAATCGCCGGTTTCGATCCATCCGGGGCTGATCGCATTCACATTAATGTGATCGGGGCCGAGCGAGATCGCCAATGCGTGTGTTAATGCCAGTATCCCGCCTTTCGAAGCCGCATATGCCTCCGTGTTGGGCTCGGACATGAGTGCCCGTGTGGACGCGATGTTCACGATCGCCCCCCTGCCTTGCGTACGCATCACCCGCGCGGCCTCACGTGCGCAAAGAAAACTGCCCCGCAAGTTGGTGTTCAATACATAGTCCCAGTCATCCACTGCAAGGTCATAGGGGGATTGGGTACGGCCCAAACCGGCATTGTTAATCAGCACGTCTATTCTTCCGAACGATGTCTTTACCTGCTCGACACCCGTCACGATTTCGTCTGGATTGGTTAAATCGATGACCAGGGAACTGGATACGAAGCCTTCCTTTTCCAATGCTTCCTGAACAATCCGAAGCCCCTTCGGGTCGCGGTCCCATAATGCTACGCTTGCCCCTTTTCGGGCGTAATGGGTAGCTATCACGCTGCCGATGCCGTTTCCGGCACCGGTTACGATTACTACTCTGTTTTGATAGTCGTTCATGATCAGGATAATGCTTTGAAGTCTGCTTCGGATAACCGGATGTTTCCTCCCTGCAGATTTTCTTCCAAATGTTTCAACGAGCTGGTGCCCGGGATCAGCAGGATATTCGGGGCGCGTTGGAGCAGCCAGGCCAACGCGATCTGCGCGGTAGTGGCGTGGTGTTTCTCGGCAATCCCTGAAATTTTGTGTTTCAACTTTTCAGGTCCCGACGCAAGTGGGTACCACGGGATAAAGGCCATTCCACGCGCCAGGGTGTAATCCAGTACGTCTTCCCATCGCCGGTTGCCCAGGTTGTACAGGTTTTGAACCGAGACGATCGGTATTGTTTTCTCCGCCTGTTTGACTTGATCCACATCCACTTCCGATAATCCGACGTGCCGTATTTTGCCCGCTTTCACAGCATCTACTACCGGGCCAAGGGTTTCCTCGACCGGGAAGCGCGAGTCGATGCGGTGCAGCTGCCACAGGTCTATCACATCTTTTTTCAATCTTTTGAGGCTTCCGTCAATGGCCTGGCGGATGTGCTCAGGATGGCCATTCACACGCCACTGGTTCGGGCCGGTGCGCTCAAAGCCGCCTTTGGTGGCAATGAGCAGGTCTTTGGGATAGGGAGAAAGCGCATCGGCAATGAGTGTTTCATTGGTATATGGCCCGTAGGAATCCGCAGTATCGATGAAATTGACGCCTGCTTCAACCGCGGCGCGGAGCACCTTCTTTGCATTCTCCCGGTCGGGCGCGTCTCCCCAAACTCCCTGGCCGGTAAGCTGCATTCCGCCATATCCCAGACGGTTAATCTCTATTTCTCCGCCGATTCTGAAAGTAGCGGCATGTTGACGATCATTATTCATATTGATTTGCAGTTAAAAGTCACTTCATAGGAAACTGTCGAAAGTTGCTTTTCATTCAAGGAAGGAGGGGGATGTCGCATACTCATTTTTCAGAAAGCAAATGTCACGCCAGGACTAGTAGGAGGCCATCGGCCCGAAAACTTTGGCACGGTTTTGTTCTTTTCAGACTAAAACCAAACATCATCAACAAATGGAAACGACAGTATTTGAAGCCCGTGCCAGGGAATTGGTCGACGATATCAAGGAAATTGTCAAAGTGAAAGGGATCAACCTGACCGACGCGCTTGAAGAGGCAGGTATCCCACGAAAATCGTCGGACCGGATACTGAATAAGGGGTCAATGCCCACATTATCGGAATTTCTGGCGCTATGCCAGATTTCGGGTATTACTTTTCACTTACCCTATGTAGAAACAACCAATAGCCCCATGTAGCGCTACCCGACTTCAAAATTGAAGTCGCCATTCATTACCAGCCGTGCGTCGATTGGTTCGGCACTGCCGGGAATCTGGAGGCCTTTGATTTTGGCGGTTTTGCCTTTGCTGAGCAGCTCGAAAATGTGCTTATCGGTCAGTTTCTTGCCCAAAAACTCAAAAGGTATCTTAAAGCCGCAAGCCTGGAAATTGCTGCACCCGTAGGCTGTTTTGCCCTTCTTTAAAAGGTGTTCCTTGCATTTGGGGCAATGCAGGGTTTCAATCGAAACCTCTTCTTTGGGTTCGCGCGGCTTGCGCTCCTTTTTGGGTTTCTCCTCTTTCTCGGCGACCAGCGGCGTTTCCTCAATGATGGTAATGGACCGCGCACGCTCATTTTTGACTTCGTGCGTAAGCTTCACCACCATTTCAATCAGCTCCTGTTTGAAAGTGTCCATCGCGTATTCGCCTTTTTCGATCAGGCGGAGTTTACGTTCCCAATGTCCGGTGAGCTCGGCGCTTTTGAGCAGTTCGTTTTGGATGGTATCGATCAGGTCAATACCGGTTTGCGTGGCATATACATTCTTCTTTTTTTTCTCGATGTATTTACGCTTGAAAAGCGTCTCGATGATATTGGCGCGTGTCGACGGGCGACCTATGCCGTTGTCCTTCATCAATTCCCGCATTTCCTCGTCTTCGACCTGTTTTCCTGCGGTTTCCATGGCGCGTAGCAACGTTGCCTCAGTGTAGGCTTTGGGCGGGGAAGTTTTGCCCTGGTGCACGCGCGGTTCGTGCGGGCCGCGCTCGCCTACTTCGAAAATCGGCATTACTTTTTCCTCTTCGGTCTCTTTTTTAACGGCATTGTCGTTCACGTACAATTCCCGCCAGCCCAGTTCGAGGATTTGCTTGCCCGTGGCTTTAAATTCTACCTGCCCGACCATTCCCAGCACGGTGGTGTTGGATACCTTACATTCGGGGTAGAAAACAGCGATAAAACGTCTGGTGATCAGGTCATAAATGCGCTTTTCATCCTGGCCGATATGCACGGGCAGCACGCCGGTTGGGATAATCGCGTGGTGATCGGTTACCTTCTTGTCGTCGAAAACGTTCTTCGATTTGGGGATCGGCAAATTCGCTAGCAGCGGCGCTGTGTACTGGCTGTAATAAGTCAGCTCGCGCAGGATGCCTTCGACTTTCGGGTGCAGATCTTCGGAAAGATAAGTGGTATCAACCCGGGGGTATGTAACGAACTTCTTTTCGTAGAGGTTTTGAATGTGTTTTAAAGTATCCTCCGCCGAATAGCCGTATTTTTTATTAGCCTCAACTTGTAACGAAGTGAGGTCGAAAAGCCTCGGGTTACCCTCCTTGCCTTCCTTTTTTTCAAATGCGGTTACTTCAAAATCGTGCTGTTGGAGGTATGCAAGGCCTTTGTTGGCTTTTTCGACGTTCTTAATGCGGTCGATGGTCGCGGTAAACTCCGTTTCGCGGTAGACGGTTTTTAGCTCCCAGTATTCTTCCGAAACAAATGCATCGATTTCCTTTTGTCGCTGGACGATCAGCGCGAGGGTAGGCGTCTGTACGCGTCCGATGGACAGTACTGCCTTTCCGCCGCCGAATTTCTTGGTAAAAAGCCGGGTTGCATTCATGCCGAGCAGCCAGTCGCCGATTGCGCGTGCGCTGCCAGCTGCGTACAAGTTGTCATACTGGCTGCCTTCACGGAGTTTCTCGAAACCCTCGCGGATGGCCTGTTCGGTGAGCGATGAAATCCACAGCCGCTTGACAGGTGCGGTACATTTCGCTTTCAGCAGCACCCAGCGCTGGATCAGCTCGCCTTCCTGGCCGGCATCACCACAGTTGATCACCTCTTCGCAATTGCGAACGAGGTTTTCGATCACGCCGAACTGCCGCATAGCGCCTTCATTGTCTATCAGCTTGATCCCGAAACTGGAAGGGATCATCGGCAGGTCTTCCAGCCGCCATGATTTCCAGCGTTCGGTGTAGTCGTGCGGTTCTTTTAATGTACAGAAATGGCCGAAAGTCCAGGTTACCTGATAGCCGTTACCCTCGTAATAGCCGTCGCGGCGCTGGCTGGCGCCGATCACTGCTGCAATATCTTTGGCTACGCTGGGTTTTTCCGCAATGCAAACTTTCATAGGTTCCTTTCCACGGTCGCTTTCTGTATGACCGGCGTGTCTGTTGTCGTTCCCGTTGAGGGGGTGCAAAGATGGTCATTTTTGTCCAGACTTCCCGCCGCCGCCGGCTCGATTTACCTCCCTGCCGACCTGTCAAAAGGCTTGTAAAGGGCCAATTTTTACCGAATAATCAATCCGGAGAAAAATTTTTCAAAAATTTTTCAAAAAAAATTCGCGGTTTTAGGTTTCTGTGCGGTAATTCTTCGGTGATTTTGGGTATTGGTAGAATCCACTCCAAATATAATTTGGTTTTGGAAGGTTGATTTAGAATAAAATGGAAGTGTTTAATGGCGCTTAACAATAAGGTAACATAGGCGTTCGGCGGTGCAAAATCTTATAAGGGTCAAAAAGTGACAATTTGATAACTTTCAGATTTCGAATCTTTGAATAGTTATATAATTTTTGTTTTGCTAACGGGCATTTTTGCATGTAGCAGGTGTTGTACTATTCTGTTGTCAAGTGCATTGAACGTTTGTTTTCAGAATATTGTATTATATTTGTACTCGAAATACGATTGAGAACACAAGGAAAACATAAAACACTATTAACAATGAAAAATGCAAAAAATATGCTAGCCGTTGCTTTGGTGGCAATCACTAGCGCAGCTTATGCCAACAACAATTCTACATATACAATTGAAGAAAAAACCAAAGTAGCAGTTGTTAACAACACATTGCCTGCTGCGGCACCAGTTCTGGATAGCCCTGCACCGCAAAAAGTGAAAAATACGCCTGACACCAATTATAGCGCTGCTCAGAAAGCCGCTATCGTAGGCCTCCAATTGAAAAGTGTAACTACGAAGTAAGTGATTGAACCTCATGGGGTTCGGTTAAGATTGATTGATGGTTTTAAAAAGGGAGAAGCTTTTCTCCCTTTTTTTGTGGGGTACTTAATATCGGATAGGATAAAAAAAGAAAAATTCCGATATTAGCGCTATGTTTGAGCCAGAACTCACCGATATACTCGACATACAGCCCGTGTTTGACAGGTTGTACGAGAAACGCGACCGGATTAAAAGCAGTCGTCCTATTCCTTCTTCCGCTTTGGCGAAAATCCGGGAAGGATTGGCCTTGGAATGGACTTATAATAGTAACAGCATTGAAGGCAATACGCTTAGTTTAAGAGAAACACAACTGGTGTTGCAAGAGGGTATTACCATTAAAGGAAAGTCACTTCGGGAGCATTTTGAAGTGCATAACCATGAAAAGGCGATCCAATACCTGTATAGCCTGGTGAGCCCGGATTATGCTATGCGGGGTATCGATATCCTTTCGCTGCATGAGCTGGTGATGCGGTCCGTCGAGGATGATTTTGCCGGGCGCATACGCGATGGAGGCGTGCGCATCGTGGGGGCGAACTTTACGCCGCCTAATGCGCGGAAGGTGCCGGATCTGCTCGATCAGTTGATTGGGTTTACGAATGAGAACCCGATGGGCCTGAATGATATTTTGCTGGCGACGGTTTTCCATCATCGGCTGGTTTGGATACATCCGTTTTTCGACGGAAACGGGCGGACGGTGCGGCTGGCGATGAACCTCTTGCTGATGCGCGCTGGGTTTCCCCCGGCGATTATTCTTAAAAATGACAGGAAGAAATACTATGAGGCCCTGAATCAGGCCAACAAGGGGTCGTACCAGAAGCTGTGCGTTTTGATGACGCAGGCATTGGAGCGTAGTCTGAATATCTACTTGAGTGCTTTGCCGGGGTATGAGTATGAATATGAGCCGATCGTACGCATTGTGGAGGAGCCGGAAGTGCCTTATGGGCAGGAGTATGTGAGCCTGCTGGCGCGCCAGGGGAAGATCGACGCTTACAAGGAGGGAAATGTTTGGTATACTACGCGAGAGGCGGTAAAGGATTATGTCGAGAATAGAAAGCGGAAACGTTAGCGGCCAGAGGCCTTGAAATGGTGGGGCCGAACCGGGAGGTTCGACCCAGCTTGTGTATCGATATTCTTTTGCTGCATAGGCTGGTGCTGCGCTTTGTCCTACCTGAAAAAGCTTCCGATGGAGATCATCAGCAAGAGCGATTCTTCTTTGGACGTTCCCGCGCTGATATTGAACGCAAATTGCTCGCGGAAGGGCGTGATGTAAAATCCGCCGCCGTAGCCCTGGTGCCAGTAGTTGGCGCCGCCGGGGTCGTTTTTTGCCCAGACTCTTCCCACATCATAAAATGCCCGCACACCCATTTTTAGTGGGACAAAGGTGTTCCGGGTTTCGGTAAGCTGCCAGCGCAGTTCGGTGTTGAGGAAACCCTTCGATTCCCCGGTGAAGCGGTTGCGTTTGAAACCGCGGAGGTCGTTAAGCTGGCCCAGCGAGAATAGTTTGTAAAATGGCAGCTGGCCTTTCGCGATGCCGCCGCCCAGGCGGAGGCCCAGGGTGAGCGGGTTTTTGCTGTGGTTGGACAGATATTGCTCGATTTCAAGTTCCGATATCGAGGCCAGGTCGTTGCGGGATTGCGAAACATGGCCGGCCTGCTGGGTCAGCTGTAAGCGGAAGCCGCGTTCGGGTAATGCGGCACGGTCTCGGAAGTCGAGGTTGAGAATACCTTTGGCAAAGATCAAATGCAATTGCTCTACACCGAAAATATCCGGGTGGTCGGCGAGGTAGCTGTTGTTTCTTAGAATACCCTCGGCGAGCTCATAGCTTCCGGTAACTTCGATTTTGCTCTGTTTCCAGAATTGGCGGAGCAAACCGGCCGATACGGCGAACGAGTTGTACTGGGTGCGGTAGTAGTTGGAAGGCAGCTCGTTGTTTTTGGGCGTATCGTTACCCACTCCGAAGAAAAAGTTGTAATTGAGCGGCCTGGAGAGCGTCATTTGCGAAATGCCGTCCCATTGGCCCACCAACTGCCGGAACTGATTGTTGTAACTAAACTCATAATTTCCTTTTACACTCACCGACGCGCTGAGCGAGTGTTTCACGGCGAAGTCGGGCTTGCCGAAACGTTGGCGGGTGAATGTGACGCCCCCGTGGACGGCGAAACCCACGAACGGGTTGTAGGTAAGCAATGCAATGGGCAGATAAGTGTTGTATTTGAATGCATTGCGGTCGTATTCGTAGTAGCGCTCGTCGACTGGCTTCACTTCACGTGCTTCCGTGCCGAGCTCATGGAGCGGATTGGGATCTTTTTCATAAATGAGGGTTTGTTGGGGCCCTTTGCTTACATCGGACCTGTCCGCAATGTAGTCCTCGCCGCTCCCGCTGATAATGCGCACGAGAATCGATCGATCGGATTTTCCCTGAATATCGAAAACATCATCGCCACCCAGCCCGTTCAACCTGATTTCGCGGGTTTCTGCCGGATCGAAAACGCGATGATAGTAGGTTTTGGAAGTATCGGCTTGTCGGCTTTGTTTGAAAACATCGTAGACAGTTACCGTTACCTGCCCGTTCTTTTCACGCATTACCTTGAAATATTCTGCTTTATTGGAGCCAACCACGTCCACTTCCCTTGCCAGTAATGCGTAATATTCGGCGGCATACTTTTGCAGGTCGCCGATGCGTACTTTCAGTTTTCGCTCGATTTCGCGTCCGTCTTTTTCATAAATCTCGGAGGGCATGTTGTGCACAGCGGCGGCGATGTCCTGCTCTTGAATGGCATTCCGGATTTCTCCGGCAGCTTTTATCCAATCCGATTTGGTCAGCTCGCTGCCCAGGAAGCGGTCGAGGTGCCGGGCCTGCCACATAAGGCTGCGGAGGCCGTGAATGCGTTCGGCGAAGTTCTCGCCGTTAGGCATGCCCCATTCGCGGTCGGCCAGCCAGGGGATGATGCCGTCCCAGCGGGAGAATGCATGGTCGCGGTCGCGGGGGATCGGGCGGTAGAGCTCGCCGTCGGCGGTTTTGTAACCCGCCCATTTCCAGTTGTCTTCGTGCTTGCTCCAATCGCCGATCCAAAGGTCGAACATGCGTGCCCGGGCAAACTCGGCCTTGTCGACACGGTTGTCATGATCATGGTAGAGCTTGTTGAATAGCTTGAAGCTCTTTTCAATGTCTTTGGCTCCTCCAAAAACCTTCGATTTAGAGATTTTGTCGGTCGGCCGCTCTTCCAGCATTCCGAAAAGGTTGCCGTACTGCTCTTTGAATGCACCCAATTTGTTGTCTTTCGGCAGAACAAACAGTTCGGGACTAGCATGCAGGATTCCGATCTTGTCGAGCAGCGGCGCCACAGCCATGGCGCCATAGGGCTGCTGGGTGGAGGTCTGGTCTTTGAGTACCTGCGAGACGACCGTCCCGCGCAGCTCGTAGGCGAGCGCGCGGAAAGGATCTTTGTCTACTGAGCGGAAGACGTATTCCTTTCCATTACCCGCCACGAGTTTAAGGGAGGTCGTTTGTCGGCCGCCGCCTTTTCCGGCTATGACCAGCCCACCGAAGGTCGTGTCCATGTCGAGATACGGGACTTTAACAGGCACGGTCCAGGAGTCGCGGTAATGTTTCCCAAACCATTTTTCCTTGAAACGCCTGCTGGCGTATTCACTGCCCGCCGCCACGGTGGTTGGCTCGGGTCGCGGCGTGTCCATTTTGTCGGAAGGCTTGATTACCGGGTTACAGGGTTGGAAAAGCGTGTTGGTAATGCCTTTGGCAGCATTTTCGCATGCCGATGCGAATATCGGACCAGTTTCCTTTTTCGACACCTGAGTTCCGCTCACCGACCAGTGCTGATAGCTCACATAGCCATTTGAAGAATAGGTTATTTCTATAAAACCGGCTGATGATGACGCTAACGCGGCCTTGCTGCTATGCGCGATGAATGAGCCTCCGGCGATTCCGCCGCTATTAATAAGGAAATTCTTATCCTTTTGCACAACCGACTGGTTTCGTTCGTGTCCGGAGGCAAGGATCACCGAGCTGTAATCCTGCAATACGCCATTCACTTTGTAACGATACAGGCCCAGGTTGGCATTCGAAATGTCGCGGCTGGTACCGATGTTCTGCCGGAAGCCTACCAATGCGTTGCCTATCAGCGGAGGGGAGAAATAGGATGCTGCCGAAAATCGCCCGCCATAATTTCCCAGCGACTCAATGGGGAAGTGGGAGAGCACAAGCACGTTTTTATCGGTCGTCTCATCAAGAATACCTTCCAGTTCTTCTACGAAATTGTCGGTGTCGGCGATGGTGCAAGCGTCGGAGGAGGGTTTGGGTTTATCATGCGGGTGGTTCCACCATTGGGAGTTGATCACCACTACTTCGAGCATGGGGAAAGAAACCGTCCACGGGCCGGGGCAGCCATGGCCTAGAAATAGCTGAAAACGCTGATGTTTTTCGCGGTCGAGCGCTTTTTCCAATGCCGTGATGCGCTGCCAGCCATCCTTGCCGGAGTTGAGCCACTCGCGGTCGCCCTGATTGAGGAGCATATGCAGTTCCGGGTTGCGGTCGAGTAGGGCATTGGCCTTCCTTTTCCATTCAGTGACCTGTTCGATGGTCATCTGCTCGGGAAAGGAATCTCCGTTGAATACCCAGAGCACTGGACCCGGTTTGGTAGCGAGGTAGTTTTCGATGATCGGAAAAATGTCGGCGGGATTTTCAAAGTCGGCTGTGTTGCCTGTGAGTATCACTTTGAAATCGGCAGCGTACAGACTGCAGGCGGCCAAAAGGATAGACAAGACGGACGCGGCGAGGCATTTCGCACAGTTTTTGAGTCCGTTAGGAGTGCATGGTAGAAGTGTAGCCAAGGTATGGGAGCGTTGCGTGTGAAAAGATTGACAATTTAACAGTAATCCCCGCGGATTGAAATGGTAGCAAGCACGGAAATGTTGGAAAAATGTATTGCCAAGCGGTTTTTTTATACCTTACACTTTAAAACCTCAATTGCAATGCCGTTTTCCAAGTTACCCATGAAGCTTTTGCTCATTGAAGATGAGCCTAACGTGATATCCCTGATCCAGCGCAGCCTTACCGCCAACGGCCATGAGATCACAATCGCTATGGACGGGCAATCGGGGCTGCAAATGGCGTTACAGCACCAGTTCGACGTGATTATTCTAGATCTGATGATCCCGATCATTAACGGCATGGAGGTCTGCCGCCGTGCGCGCCAGGCACAGGTTACCACGCCGATCCTGATGCTGACTGCGCTTGGTACGACTGAAAACATCGTATCGGGCCTCGACGCGGGAGCAGACGACTACATGACCAAGCCTTTCAAATTAGCTGAACTGGAAGCGCGGCTTCGGACGCTTATTCGCCGCGGTAAGGAACCGGAAAAGGAGAAAAACGACAAAATATTAACGTTGGGCGACCTCGTGCTCGACAAAGTAACGAAGACGGTTAAACGCGGAGGGCAGCCGATCGAACTGACAGCCACGGAATTCCGTCTTCTGGAATACCTCCTTTCAAATACCAACCGTGTACTGAATAGAATGGAAATCCTGGAAAATGTGTGGGATATCAATTTCAATCTGGGGACGAATGTCGTGGATGTGTATATCAATTATCTCCGGAAAAAAATAGATAAAAATCATGATATTAAGCTGATACACACTGTGTTTGGGATGGGATATGTGATTCGTCAGTCGTATGAAGATTCAAAATAAGATCGCACTGATCTTTACCGCATTATCTGCCGGTATTATCCTGGCGTTGAGCGTATTTGTCTATTTTTTTGCTTCTGAAAATATTGCTACAAGCTTTTTCCACCGTCTCGAAGTGCGGTCGGATATCGTGGGGCATGCGGCTTTGCAGGATAACAAATCTCTCTCATCCATCTATTACGATATAAAGGAGCGGCATCTGGGTAGTCTGCCCTACGAAAAACACCGCATCTTGCCTGGGCAGCCCGACGAAGCGACCAAAAAACGGCTTGCCTTGCCGTCGTCGTTTTATGAACCTGCTCAACACGATATTCCGGTCAGGTTTTTCAACCACGACACTTCTTATGTGGTGCTTCGTGTTGCGCGGGATAATCGGGATATAATGGTGGTGTCGTCGGCGCTCGACACTTACGGCATGCAGGAAATGAATAACCTGAAAAACCTGCTGCTGATCGGTTTTTTCATTGCGATGGTTTTTGTGTTCACATTCGGGAAGCTGTTTTCCAACGAAATCTTCAAGCCGATCCGCCGCATTATCCGTAATGTGAAGGGTATTAATGCCCATAACCTGCATCAACGGCTCGTGGTGGAGCCTACCGACGACGATGTGGAGGCGCTTTCGAGGACTTTCAACGATATGCTCGACAGGCTGGAAGTAACTTTTGAAATGCAGAACAACTTCGTCAGCAATGCGTCCCACGAGTTCCGGACGCCGTTGACAGTCGTGAGCGGGGAGGCCGAGCTGGGTATGTCGATGCCGGGCCTGCCCGATGCGGCAAAGGAATCGTTTTTGAATATTTATAAAGAAGTCGAAAAGCTCGAACACCTGACCAACAGCATGCTCAGTCTCGCTCAAACCGGTTTTGACGGAAAGAAAGAGCAATGGGAAGAGGTGCGGATCGACGAACTGATCCTTTCGGTGAAAGAAGCTGCCGATCGCATTATCCCGGAAAACCAGGTGTCCATTGATTTCGATAACTTGCCCGACGATGAGCGAAAGCTTACTGTGAACGGAAACCTGGCATTACTGAAAGCTGCTTTTTCCAATATTGTGCTCAACAGCTGCAAATATTCCGACAACAAGCCGGTGACGATTAAGATCAGCGCTGACGCTAAATATGTGATCGTCGAGATCACCGATCAGGGCATTGGTATTCCCGACCGAGAGATAGGGCAGATATTCGTACCGTTTTTCAGGGCCTCCAACACGGCCCGGTACAAAGGTTACGGGATTGGTTTGCCGCTGACCCACAATATCATACGGATGCACCAGGGTAAGGCCGACGTACAGAGCAGGGTGGGAGAAGGGACACGCTTCACCACCTACCTGCCTTTCAAGTACTTTTGAGTGTTCTTATCTCATTTTAATATTCTTACTTCATTCTAATAAGTCTCTCACTATATTATAATGCAGCTCTTAAACAGGGCTAATGTCTCCGCTGTAACATTGCATTGTTGATTGATTATCAACGCATTGTTAACTTAACAGACGGCATTTATATGAGAACAGTGGTGATACCAACGGACTTTACAAATGAAGGCATTCAAATCGCTGAAGCCATTGTGAGAGATATCCGCGACGAGGTGCGAGTAGTCTTCACGCACCTTTTCCACGTGGCCGACGACATCCAGGACCTGCTCTTTTCCACATACCGCGAAAAGGAATATGAACTCGTTCCGGAGGAGTTCTGGCAGGAATGCAGAATGCTCAAAGATACCTATCCGGAATTGACCAGCATTAAGATCGATTTCTTCTACGGCAACAAGCTGGCGCTCCTGAAAAATTTTCTCGAATACTACGAAACGGATTACATCGCTTATTCCGGGCAGTATGGCATTCCCAAGCTGACCCGGAGCAGTCTGGACGCACTGCCGGTGCTGAAAAAGACGGGCTACACGATGATCAACGCCGATATGGTGCGGGCTACGTCGCTCGCCGACAGCTACCGGTAAAGTACTCTTGTTTTGATTATTGAGATTGTGAAAAAGGTAAATATCAGTGAATTATGCTTCTCAAAAAGAATATTCCCATAGGCTATATTTTTGGTAAAATCAAATACGAAATCCTGTTCGTGACGATCTACGGTATTGCGATCGAGATCATTTACCAGAATTTCCATATTACCAATATTTCGATCCCGATGACGGTGCACAGTGTGCTCGGGACGATTATTTCGCTGCTGCTTGCATTTCGCTCCAACCAGGCTTATGACCGCTGGTGGGAGGCCCGGATCGTATGGGGAGCTATCGTGAACGACTCCCGTACGTTTGCGCGCCAGATCCTTTCATTGATGGAGGACCCGTTGGATCCGGATAGGATCGATGGTTTCAAAAAACGGATGATCAAACGCCAGATCGCCTGGTGTTATGCTTTGGGCAAGGGGCTTCGGCGCGACGACCCGATGCCGATGATCAGCAAGTTTGTGTCGGAGGAAGAATTGGAATACCTCAAAGACTTCGATAACAAGCACGTCGGGCTCGTGCAGTTGCACGCACGTGATTTGAATAATGCATTGAAACAAGGCTGGTTGAATCCGTATCAACAAGTAGAGCTCGATCAGACGCTTACGCGCTTGTGCGACCATATGGGTAAGTCGGAGCGGATCAAGAACACGGTGTTTCCGTCGACTTACAGCCTTTACATTCATTTGGCATTACACTTCTTCATCCTTCTGTTGCCGTTCGGGCTCGTGCAGCTGTTCGGTTTCCTCATGGTACCGGTTCTGGTAGTGATTACCGCGTGTTTCTTCCTGATCGAAAAAATGGCGATCCATTTGCAGGATCCGTTCGAGAACAAGCCGACCGATACGCCTGTGCTGTCTATCTCGCGGAATATCGAGCGTGATTTGAAGCAGATGATGCGGGACAAGCACGTGCCGCAGGCATTCCAGCCCGAGAAGTTCTATATTTTGTAAGGATGGTGCGAAGCTCAGGCTTCGTGCCAGCGGCGCCTCGGCGCCGCTGCTATTTTTGTTTCATGCCATTGTGAATGTCGACAAGGATGTGATGATCATCGCGCACCCAGTTGCCACTCTGGTATTTCTTGTGTTTGGCTGTAAAGAGATAATCCTCAAACATATCATAGGCCTTGTGCGCCTCTTCGACCGAGTAGAATGAGCCCAGCCAAGTAGCCGGGATTTTGTCTTTTTTTACTATTCCGACTCCCACATTATAAAGCTTCACAATGCCCTGGGAAAACTCCATGGAAATATAATCCTGCTCGCGGACCTGCGCGCTGCTGAGGATCGATGCCGTATGGGCCAGATAGTTGAGCAGTCTGGCGCGGATTTGAACGTCACTTTCCGATTTCGCGGGTTTGACACGCCACCAGTTGTTTTTTTCAAAATAAGGATCATCCTGGAAGCGCAGCAGCTTGTGACCGTATTCGATCAGCGAAACGCTTTCGTTGGGCGAATATTCGAAGTTGATCAATCGCATTCCATTGCCGGTGTAGGAAAAGAATACGCCTATTTCCTCCGTCTTACGGTTAAAGGTAAGGAAAATGGTGTGGGCAGTCGTATCAAAATCCCATCTCCCGGCGGTGTATTCGCCTGCCGTTCCCACTCTGGTGAAAGTACTGTCTGGGAAGAACGAGATCAACATACTGTGTTTATCACCCGCCTCGAATTGTCTCAACGGTTGCCCGTCGGGCTGAACGATTCCACGCTCGGTGATACTCACGCCGGAAATGCGCCAGGTGCCGAGCATGTTTGCGGGTTTGGGTTTAATGCGATCTTCCATTGTCTCCCGCGGCCGCAGTGTCGAACGTTTCGAACTGGTGCGGTAAATGATCCCGTGATTATGCATCATGGTGATCGTAATGAAGAGGATGAAGAGTTTCAAGGATGTCATGGCGCGGCTGTTGATGGGGGTTGTGTTACCCTCAAGTTAGGCATTTTCTTTGAATCAAATTGAAGTAAACAAGCAGGAACATGAAATATTGAGTAATTCCGGGGGGCTTTTTACTTATGTCGGCATATCGGGATGGTCATACTGCATCCGTATTTAATCCTAAACCCAGGACTTCTGCTCATGAACTTGCTCAGGTTGCTACCGCTGTTATTTGCTTTTGTATTATTTGCATTTGAAGATGATTTTAACCGGCCCGCAATGGAATATGTGGCGCCTCATTCTGCCGACACGCCACTGCGTGCTGTACAGGATGCCAAGGGCGAAACAATCAGTATTTTCAGGGGCAACGACACCAAACCAATATTAACACAGAATGCAAAACCCGATTTTCGGCCTTACCTGCACCCACTCGTTGCTCCCGACGGTAAAGGCGTTCTAACTGAGTATAGTCCGGGGCACCATAAGCATCAGACAGGCATTTACTGGGGTTACACCCGCGTGAATGGTCGTGACTATTTCCACCACCCAAGCGATGGTTATTGGAAAAAAGTGTCGGCCCGCGTGATCGAAGCAAAAGGTACGGAAGTGAAATGGCAAACCGTCTACGACCTGCTCGATTCCACCGGCACAGCCGTGTTGACCGAGACACAAAACTGGTCGATGCGGGTGAAAGACGGGAAGTATCTTCTGGACCTGGAATGGAGCGGCGAGGCCAAAACCGACGTAACGATCGGCAAATATGACTACGGCGGCCTTTTTGTGCGTATGCCGTGGAAAGAGGGCATCAAAGGTGCGGTGATAAATGCGGCCCGCCAAAAGAACGAAAAAGCAGAAGGACAGGCCGCCATGTGGGTGGATATCGGTATGCAGGTAGAAGGCCGTAGTGATTTGGCGCACATTGCTATTCTGGACCATCCATCTAACAAAGGCTATCCGAACACCTGGCGTGTGGACGGGCAGCTGGGCGCAGGACCTGCACGCGCGCGTAAGGGTGATTGGCATATTAAAAAAGGAGAAACCGAGATCATCAAGCATGAACTGGTCGTTTACACGGGTGATTTTAAGGATGTTGAGCTGAATAAAACTTTCGGCGAGTTCATTGGTAACACAGGCCAATATAATACCACGGCGCTTTGGGCATTGGCGCAGAAGGAGGGAAGGGAGGCTAAATTTCTAAGCGCACAGGAAGCAGTGGCCGCCATGACAGTCAAGGACGGTTATCAGGTCAATGCATTTGCTTCCGAGCCGATGATGACCCAGCCGATGGCATTCTGCTGGGACGACCGCGGCCGGATGTGGATTGCCGAGAACAAAGACTACGAATCGCGCGGCAAAGGCTTTTCCAACGCCGGTACCAGCCGCATTCTGATCCTGGAAGACACTGATCACGATGGCGTGGCCGATAGCAGGAAGGTATTTATGGAAGGCATTGCGTTTCCGGCTGCACTGGCGGTCGGTTTTGGCGGGGTGTTCGTCGGAGCGCCGCCCAACCTGCTTTTTGTACCCGATAAAAACGGAGACGACAAGGCAGATGTGGATGGTATCGAAGTCCGCCTGACCGGCTGGGGTATTCGTGATCGCCACGAAACGCTCAATAGCTTCCATTGGGGGCCGGATGGCTGGCTTTACGGTTTGCAAGGCTTTGCGACACCTTCCAAAGTGGGCAAGCCGGTTGGAAAAGGTAAATTGTACCGGCATAACGATGCCTTTCCCGAGAATATCGAGGTGGAGGACGGTGTCGATATCAATGGCGGCGTGTGGCGGTACCATCCTACGAAGCGCAAGTTTGAAGTGGTCGCCCACGGTTTCAGTAATCCCTGGGGCATTGACTATGATGCAAAAGGCCAGCTATTTATCACCGCCTGTGTGATCCCGCATTTGTGGCACGTGGTGCCGGGCGGCATTTACCACCGGCAGGGCGGGCAGCATTTCAATCCTTACGTGTATAACGATATCAAGACTATCGCCGATCATAGCCACCGGTCGGCGCATGGCGGGGCGCGTATTTACCTTTCCGATGCATTCCCGTCTTCGGAGCGCGGCAGGATATTCATGGCTAACATCCACGAACACGGTATTCTTTCGGACGAACTCGTGCCCAAAGGTTCGGGCTTTTCGGGCAAGCATAGCGACGATTTCCTGATGGCCAACAATGCGCAATGGGTCGGTTTCAGCATGGAAATAGGGCCCGAGGGAGGCATGTACATCCTCGACTGGCATGACGCCGACATTTGCGGTTCGGATGTGCTCAACTCCGAAACCGGACGGATTTACAGGGTTATGCCCAAAAACTCCCTCGCCGAAAACTGGAAAGGGCGCTACGACGATCTCAACAAACTTTCAGATGCAGAGCTCGCCGCATTGCAAACAAGCAAAAGTGAGTGGCATGCCCGCCGCGCCCGCGTGATTTTGCAAAGTCGGGCCGCGACAGGCAAGATTTCGCAAGATGCGGTGGCAAAACTGAATGCATTATATCAATCCAAAGACAACGCCGACAACCGCCTTCGTGCCATGTGGGCGTTGAAAGTGACTGATAACCTGAGTAGTGCAGTATTGAAACAGGCGCTGTCTGATGCGGATATCCACGTGCGGGCCTGGGCAATCCAGTTCCTGTGCGAAGATGCGCAGCCGGGAACGGACGTTACCGGCCAGTTTGCGCAAATGGCGGTAAGTGATCCGTCGCCTGTGGTGAGGCTCTACCTGGCCTCGGCCCTGCAACGACTGGATTCTAATGCAAAATGGGCTATTGCCAAAGGCTTGCTTACGCACGCAGAGGATGCGCAGGACCATAATCTCCCGAAGATGGTCTGGTTTGGGATCGAGCCGTTGGTAAAGGACAATGCCGCCAAAGCGTTGGAACTGGCCGCGGGGAGTAAGGTTCCGATGGTGACCCAATTTATAGCCAGGAGATTGGTAGATGCTGATCAAATCAATACGCTGGTGGCAACCGCCGGTAAATCGACGTCGAACAGGGTGGATATCCTGACGGGTATGCGGGACGGTCTCGAAGGCCGGACCGACATTAAAACGCCTGAAAACTGGAATGCCGTTTACGCCAAATTGAAGCAGGCAGACAAACCCACTGCCCGGCTTGCCGCAGACCTCGGCCGTCATTTTGGCGACACCGAATCTGCGAAAACTGCGTTAGCGACATTAAAAAATAAATCCGCCGCATTGGCAGAGCGCAAAAAGGCCCTCCAATCCCTCGCCGCGCGCCAGCGCCCCGAGCTCGCAGCTGAACTTCCCGCACTGTTGAACGACAATGCATTGCGCCTCGAAGCGATCCGTGCGGTGGCCGGTTACGATAGCGAGCCATTGGCCAGGCAGCTCATCGACGCCTATCCGAAATTCAATACGCAGGAAAAATCAGAAGCGGTACAAACCCTGGCTTCCCGCCCGAAATCAGGCTGGCTCCTTACGCAGGCCATTTCAAAGAATGTAGTTCCTAAAAAGGACGTGCCGACCTATGTCGCCCGCCAGCTCCGGCGAGTGGTCGGAAGCGGTTTTGTGGAAGTATGGGGGCCTATCGACCACGTCGCATTCGATGAAAAGACCTATAAAAAATATCGTACGCTTCTTACCGACAAGGCAGTAGCCGAAGCCAGCAAAACCCAGGGCCGCCTGGTATTTCAACGCACCTGTGCTCCTTGCCACAAACTTTATGGCGAAGGCGGCATCATCGGTCCCGAGCTTACGGGCTCCAACCGTGCGAACCTCGACTACCTCCTGGGCAACATCCTTGACCCCAGCGGCGAAATCCAGGACGACTACAAAATGGTCGTCATCACTACCCGCGACGGGCGTACATACGTAGGTAACGTTGCCAAAGAAACCGATCGGCAGCTCACACTGCGCATCGTAGGACAGGACGCTGTTTTAATCAACAAATCCGACATTCAAACCCGCGAGGTAACGCCATCATCGATGATGCCGACCGGGCTGCTGGATAACCTTTCCGATAAAGAGGTGACCGAGTTGATCGCGTATTTGCGAAGTACGGCGCAAGTGCCATCGAGCAAGAGCAATGGAGGAAAGTAGGGTGGACGTAGGCATCAATAGAAATTATTCAAGGTAACAATGGCGCGAAGCTCTGGCTTCGTGCCGCCTATTCGCAGGCTTCCGGCCGGTCAGAAATGCGATGGCGAATTTTTGTTAGCTTATAACGCTTTTGTTACGGTGCGCTGCACCTTTGCATTGTCGTGATTTGCATTCGGTCTACAAGTCTTGCGGTGCGCTGCACCTTTTTCATGATTTGCTTTCGGTTTGCAAATTTTGCGGTCTATTCCTCATCCTCAATACCCTCAAAATAATTCAGCACCGTCATCAGCGGCAACGTGGTTTTATCCGCTGCGTTCGACATCTGAATCACCGCCCGGTCTATGGAATTAGGATCAAAGCCCGAGAAATAGCCTTCAATCACTTCGCCCGGCCGGAGTTGGTAGGAGATTGCTTTATTGAGGTATTTCGAAGCGCGTTTTTGCAGGCCGGTTAGTTGTGGGGCGGACATGTTGATATCAATTTGCATGGTCAATGAATGCGGACATTCATGCTAGCAAAGGTATCAAAGGCGAAAAAAGTTTCAGCGCGGGTGATTCGCGCGTTCGTTGCGTGCAGCCATTTCCACCGACTGCGTAATGCGTTTTTCGCGTGTTTCAGGCCTTTTTGCATTCAATATCCATTCCAGGATCAGCCTTTTGGAAGAAGGGGCGAATCTGGCGAAGTTTTCGAATGCCTTCTGATTAGCGTCGAGAGCCTGCTGCAAGTCGTCGGGGATCACCGCATTGCCAGCGGTTTCGAGGGCGTCCCAGGCACCCGTTTCCTTTGCAAGGTCGATCATCGCCTGGCCTTCGGGGCGCATCAGGCCCGCATTGGTCATCCGGGCGGCGCGTTCTTTGTTCACGATGCTCCACTTGCTTTTCGGGTTACGTTTCGTGAATGTGAGATAGAAGCTTTCCGCGTCGCGCTTGATGGCCTTGCTGTCAATCCAGCCGTAGCACAATGCGTGCTCGATGGACTCTTTATAGCCGATACTGGGCGTCGGGCTGTCTTTATGGTAAATGATCAGAAATACAGCGTCCTTTTTCGTGCCATTTTTTGCCAGCCAGGCGCGCCATTCTTCGCTACTTGGCGCGGCGATGGCCTCAATTCCGTTTTTAGTTTCCATTTGCAATTGACAGATAATGCTTGTTGTACATCACGCCTAGAATGTTGCCGAACGGATCGACTACGGAAGCCGTCACAAATCCTTCGCCTCGCGTAATAACCGGCTGATAAGTAGTGGCCCCCAAATCCAGCAATCTGTTATAAGCTGCTTCTACATCATCGACATGCCAGTAAATGATCGCTCCGCCAGGCGTCCCTGCGGCAGGCGTCCCTGCGGCAGGCGTCCCTGCGGCACTAGGAGGTGCCCATTTGGCATCGATAATGCCCATTTCATGTTCGTAATCGCCCACACGAAACTCGATATAACCTGGCTTTTCGAAGTAAGGCTGGATTTCAAATACTTCTGAATACCATTTTTTCGCGGCATCGAGGTCGGCTGCGTAGAAATTGACAGTTGCGAATCCTCTGAGTGACGTTGTTGTGGCCATGTCTGGTTTTGGGTTTTGGTTTGGAGTTGATGCAAAGCTAAGTAACCATTGTGACAGCCCTGTGTCAGCAGGTTTTCAGTTGTCTCAAAAAACTTGCGATTACCTCAACCGTTTGAAAATTGGATTTTTAAGCGGATTATAGATGGAAGTAGGCGTATCCAAAATTCCCCCACTCTTCAGTTTCTCCCTTTTTAATGAGCTGAATTTCAATAGTACAAAACCAGTATTTTATTGTAACGCGCCCGCTTTTGGTTTAAATTCATAACTCAACCAAAAACCAGAACTATGCGCGCGTTTCAGAAACTGATTTTTGTTATTGTATTGTGCGTCAATGCGGTGGCGGCGTTTGCGGCCGACCAGCCCGAGACTTTGAAAATAGGGGCCCAGGCTCCGGATTTTAACCTACTAGGCGTCGACGGCAAGCGATATTCACTCAAAAGCTTTGCAGGTGCGGATATTCTGGCAATCGTGTTTACCTGCAACCATTGTCCAACGGCCCAGGCATATGAGGAACGCATCAAGAAACTTACTTCCGATTATAAGGCAAAAAAGGTTGCGGTAATAGCCATTTCCTCCAATGACCCGAAGGCGATCCTGCTTGACGAGTTGGGCTACACCGACCTGAGCGACTCCTTTGACGAAATGAAGCTCCGGGCGAAGGATATGGCTTACAACTTCCCTTATCTCTACGACGGCGACGACCAGAAGACCGCATTGGCATACGGTCCCGTCGCTACACCGCATATTTTCATTTTCGATAAAGCCAGAAAGCTACAATACAACGGCCGGATCGACGACGTGGAGAAGCCTACGGGCACGCCGAAAAACCTGGACGCGAAAAATGCCATTGAGGCATTGCTGGCCGGAAAACCGGTGCCTGTACCTACTACCAAGACGTTCGGCTGCTCGATGAAATGGGCGTCCAAGGAGGATAACGTGAAGAAAGAGCAAATGGCCTGGGCGAAAGAGCCGGTGACGCTGGAAACCATCGACGAAGCAGGTTTGAAAGAGCTGATCCAGAACAAATCGGACAAACTGCGACTCATTAATGTGTGGGCAACCTGGTGTGGCCCGTGTGTGACCGAGTTCCCGGATTTTATGGCCATGCACCATATGTACCGCCGCCGGGATTTCGAATTTATCTCGATCAGCGCGGATAACCCCGATAAAAAAGACAAGGCGCTGAAATTCCTGCAAGGCAAGTTTGCTTCCAACAAAAATTATATTTTCAATATCGAGGACAAATACAAGCTCATCGAAGCGGTAGATTCGAAATGGCAGGGCGCTTTACCGTATACCATACTTGTAGAACCAGGCGGCAAGATTGTCTATTCGCAGCAAGGGCCGATCGACCCCGCGAAAATGAAGAAGCTGATCGTGGAGAACAAGTATGTCGGACGGTACTACTAAACCATATTTAAACAACCAACCTGACTTTATGGAAGACCTGGACATTTCAAGACGCCGTTTTCTGGGCACGTCGGCCCTTGCGGCGGCGGGTTTCGTAATGGCGCGTACGCCTATTTTCGGCGCGCCAGCTTACATTAAAAAGCTCGGCAAACCCAATTCGCTGTTCAACGGCGTGCAGGTAGGGGCCATTACCTATTCGTGGCGGAGCCTGCCTGGCAGCGCCGAGGATATTTTGAAATACTGTATTGAAACCAATATCAGCGCTATTGAGCTGATGGGCCCTACCGGCGAGTCGTTCGCAGGAGCGCCGGAAGCCCCGCCGCGCCCGAACCTGGCACCCGGCCCTGATGGCAAACGGCCTGAAATGACGGACGAGCAAAAAGCCATCCAAAAGGAGTATGCAACCAAAATGGCCGAATGGCGTGCAAAGGTCTCCATGGATAAGTTCGTACAGCTTCGCAAAATGTATAACAACGCGGGCGTGAGCATTTACGGTTTCAAACCCAATGCATTGAATGCGACCAGCACCGATGCCGAAGTGGATTACGCGTTCCGTGCGGCGAAAGCCCTGGGTGCTAACCAGGCGAATGTAGAGCTGCCGAACGATCCCGCGCAGACGAAACGTCTTGGTGACATTGCCGCTAAAAACAAGGTCTATTGCGGCTACCATGGCCACACCCAGCAAACCCCGACCTGGTGGGACACTGCTTTGAGCCAGTCGAAATACAATGCGATGAACTTTGATATGGGGCATTATGTGGCTGCGGGCTATGATCCGTTCCCGTTGCTCGAAGCGAAGCACGATCACATTGTGAGTATGCATGTTAAGGACCGCAAAAACAAAGAACACGGCGGTGCCAACGTGGTGTGGGGCCAGGGCGACACGCCGATCGTCGCAGTTCTCGAAATGATGCGTGCGAAAAAATACAAGTTTCCTGCGACGATCGAGCTCGAATATGAGATTCCGGCGGGTTCGGATGCATTGAAGGAAACCGCTAAATGCGTTGAATTCGCGCGCAAAGCGCTGGGTGCATAAGTTAATTTTGAAAACGGGTCGTGGGCAATGCGCTTCGCGACCTGTTTTGTTTTCAGAAGGCACGATAGTTGCGGCGGAACTCTGCCGGCGTCAGCCCGGTGTTCTTTTTGAAAAACAAGTTGAAATTGGGTTGCTCGGCAAAACCGACACTATAACCGATATCCTGTAATGCCCAGTCGGTCTGTATGAGCAACACCTTTGTTTCTTCCAACAACCGGTTGCGTATGTGCGTGCTTACGTTCTGTCCCGTGTGCTTTTTCAAAAGGGCATTCAGATGGTTGGGATGAATGCTCAGACTTTCGGCAAATTCTTTGGCTGTCTTAATGCGAATGGGTGTCTCGATGTTGATATGCGCCGTTTCATTTTCCAGAAGATCGAAAAAGCGGTGAATATGACCATATTCTTCGGAGACGTTGTCTGGTTTGGGGTAGTGGGCGATTCGCGCGCTTTCCACCATGAGCAATTGTAAATAAGCGCTCATTGCTTCTTCGTTGAACGCATCGCCTAATAGCTCCTCCTCCTGCATACGCGCGAAGAAGCGCGTGAGCACAGCCACATCCGCGCCAGCGAGGCGGATCACGCTTTTAGCTTTCTCCGAAAACAGCCCGAACTTATCGATTGTCGCTTTCAGCTGAGGATGGTTCTGGATAAATGACTTTTTAAAAAGACTATAATATCCTGCCGACAGATTATTCTCCCGTTCCGATGAGAGGTTTTTCCAGGAAATAATGTCGTTGGGATGGATGAACAGGATTGTGGGCTCATCAATATAATAGGTATTCAGACCCATCGTAAAAATGCCCGCACCACCGGTGACCAGCAGTACTTTATAAAAATCCCGCCGGTTTGGCGAGAGGTAATTGCGGCATTCATGCTGCTCGCGGTTGAAAGTGCGGATTGTCCATTCTTCAAAACTATCGCGCATGACAGGGATGAGTTCGGGTAAGTCGCGGAGCAGATCGATTGTTTTCGCATCGAGTGTTTTATCGGGCATAGGTTTCGGAGAAGAATGACTTTTTAGGAAAAGGGAAATGCCTTGCAGCAGCAAAGCATTTCCATAACGCCGGTTATGGCTAAACGAGTTCTCTTTGCGCTGCAACATCGTCGTGGTCTGTTCCGGTGATGACGTCGTGCCATGCTGCGATCTCCTTCTCGAATGCGGCCGTTTTGGCGCGGAAGCGTTCAAGCGTGTCGGTACCTAATGGCAAATGCACCGGAGGGTTCTCGGCGTAACCGAGCCTGATGAGCGCCTGCGCAAGTTTTTTGGGATCTCCCGGCTGTTTTTTATTCACTTCCGTCGCGAAAGTCCGCATAGCTCCGACGGTATCGTCATAATCGGCAATCACGTTGGAGGTGCGGGTGAGGGACGAGTGATCGAGGAAATCGGTACGGAAAAATCCGGGTGCTACCACTGTTGCGTGAATGCCCAGCGGGGCCAGTTCCAAAGCGAGCGCTTCGGTAGTGCCCTCGATGGCGAATTTGGTCGAGCCATAAATGCCCCAGCCAACATAACCGCTCAGTCCGCCGACGGATGAAACATTGATCACATGACCGGAACGTCGCTTGCGCATGAAAGGCAGCACTGCCCGGGTTACATTCAGCGTACCAAACACATTCGCTTCGTAGTTGTTCCTTACTTCCTGCGCCGTTGCTTCCTCCACCGCGCTGAGCAAGCCGTAACCTGCATTATTGAGAAGGATATCTATCTTGCCAAAACGATCGATAGCTGCCTGAGCCGCTCTTTTGGCTTGTTCTTCCTGGGTAACGTCCAGGGTTACTACCAGCAAATCCGGATTATTATCAAACTGTGCGGTCAGTTCGCTCGCTTTGCTTCTAACAGTGGCCACCACCTGGTCGCCGGCTGCAAGTACTGCCTTTGTAATTTCTAGTCCAAAACCTCTCGATGCTCCGGTGATGAACCATGTTTTAGGAGTTTTCATTTTGCTTGTCATTTTTGTTCGTGATTGATGATACAAATATGACAGGACAGCTCCGGAGGGCGCTTTGCAGTTGCAAAGGGGTAATTATGAATTTCAAAGAATGCCGGCTAGCAATCAAAAAACGGATTGATGATGGTAAGCTGCTCTTCCACAACCAGCAGATGATGCATGTCTTCAGACTAGAGTACATTACAGCCCGCTTCAAGGGCACCGGAAACGATAATGGCGTCGAAGAGTTGGAAATCGTATTTTTGAGTCAGGTAGATAGCCTCGGCCAAATTATATTCGGAAATGCCGGACATTTTGCAATCGGACATCATCTCATACCAGAATTCCGTCACTTCGTGTTTGGTCAATCTTAACTTTTTCCAACAGACATTACCGACCTCTACCAACACCTGCGCGTTGATATGAGGATTTTGACGAATTAGCCTTTTCGCTATTTCGCGTTTTTCGCGGTGTGTATCGAAGAGGTAAAGAATAACATTGGAATCCAGAAATACGTTAGTCAAAGTCATTAGCCTCGTTTCTATCAAATTTAAATTTTGACATATCTATTCGAGGAAACTTTGAGTATCGTCTTTCTATGTCCTCCAAAGTCGTGACTTTGCGAGGCTTCTCTTCTTTTTCAATAACCACGGTAACTTTGACATGTTTTCCTACGAAGCTTTCAGGAAGCTCGATCGTCACCGAAGTGGTCTCAGGAGTGATGTTTTTCGTGAACATGATAGTGTGATTTTGTTTAACAAATCTAGAAATTTTCTATTAAAAATTTTTTCGTACGAAATTTTTCCTACCTTTGGGTAGTTGAATGAAAAATCAAAGGATGGAACCTACAAAATCAGAATTGGAAATACTGCAAGTGCTTTGGGAATACGGCCCGTCGACAGTACGGTTTGTGAACGACAAACTCAATGAGGAGAAACGGGCGGTGCAGTATTCTTCTACTTTGAAGCTGATGCAGATCATGGCCGAAAAGGGCATCGTGATCCGCGACGAGAGCAGTATGAAGCATATTTACAGTCCCGCCGAGCCGGAGGACAAAACGAAATCTGCATTGCTGGAGCGTTTCGTGGACTCCATGTACCGAGGATCGGCTTCGAGCCTCGTTATGCAGCTTTTTGGTAATAAGAACACCTCTGCCGAGGAACTCAGTGAAATAAAAGATTTCCTGAAAAAACTGGATCAGTAATCACCAACCATTTCAATCCGTTAGCCATGAATTGGAATATCATTGATCAGCCGACTGCCCACGAATGGGTTCGCGCGCTTTGCCTGACACTAATGCATTCGCTCTGGCAGGCGCTCATTGCCGCGATCGTAGCCGGCGGCATTCTGCTTTGCACACGTAAGAGCAAGCCTGCATTGCGGTACAATATGCTGTCGCTGGTGATGCTGCTTTTCGTTGTGGCAACCGCTGCGACGTTTGTCTTTACATTGAAAAATACGGGCATTGAAACAGCGTCGGTGGTAGCTCAGTCAATGCCCTGGAGAACGGATACCGTGTTTTCAGACGACGCCAATGCCGTTACCATTATAGCGGCAACAGCAGTGACGGAGAACGGCTGGGTACAGGATGCTGTCAACTTTTTTTCTTCGAACGCAAAACTGATCGTAACTGTCTGGTTCCTGATTTTTGCGTTGAAATCGATACTGGCCGCGAGCGGCTTGTTGTACCTGAGAAAGGTCGCACAGCAGGTTTCAACACCGGAAATGAAATGGATCGTGCGGTTTTATGAATTGGCCGAAAGGATGCGGATCGGACAGGAAGTGGAGCTGCGCGAGTCGGTGCAGGTGGCTGTACCGATGGTCATCGGTTTTTTGAAACCAGTGGTGCTTGTACCGCTGGGTATGCTGGCTAACTTACCGGCTGCGCAGGTAGAAGCTATTTTGCTGCACGAACTGGCGCACATCCGCCGCCGCGATTACCTGATCAACCTTGTGCAGATATTCTGTGAAAACATCTTCTTCTTTAATCCGGCTGTCTGGTGGATTTCCAGGCTGATCCGGGAGGAACGTGAACATTGCTGCGACGATCTGGCGATCGGCGTCATGCAGAACAAGACATCGTTCATTCATGCGCTTGTCTCGTTCCAGGAATATAACCAGTCGCGGCCGGCCTTTGAAATGGCTTTTTCCAAAAAACGCAATCATTTGCTGGACAGGATCAAACGTATTATCAATAACAATAATAAATCACTAAATGCCATGGAAAAACTGTTTGTAACATTCAGCCTGGCGGCGGCGATTGCGCTGTCGGCTGCCACTGCGCCGAAGAAACCGGCACCAGCCCGGAAAGTACCTTTCGTGAGAGAAGTCCGGCCTAATGGGAAGGAGCTTTTGCCAGGGAAGATCAAGATTCTGCCCTCGCCTGAAGCGCAAAATCCCTTCATTGAGAAACCGGATACACTGCCGAAAAAGAAACGGCGGTCGGAAGGAACGGAAATACATGCCGCAAATGTGTATACGCCGCAGCAGGGAATCAGTACGTATAATGTTACACGTAACAATAAACAGTACGAGATCGTAAAGCGTAACGACAAGATTATCTCGCTCTTTGTAGACGATCAGGAAATAGCAGCGAGCGACTACGCGAAGTACCAGCCGGAGATCGACAAGATCATGGCAGAGGTGAAAGCACAGCATGAGCTTGCTGAAAAACAGCGGGAAGAGGCACAGGAAATGCGTAAGATCGCCGAGGGACAGCGTCGGGTAGCCGAGAAGCAACGCGAAGAGGCACATGTAATGCGCCTGGAAGCGGAGAAGCAACGGGAATATGCCAACCAGATGCGTCTGGATGCCAAGAAGCAGCGCGACTACGCAGACCAAATGCGGTTGAATACCAATGCGAATCGCGATGAAGCGGCAAAAATGCGACTGGAAGCTGAAAAGCAACGCGAAGAAGCGGAAGATATGCGCAAGCAGGCCGACCTGATGCGCCGTGAAGCTGAGAAGCAACGCGAACACGCTGCCGAACAACGCGTGCAAGCCGAAGGACAACGCAAACAAGCCGAGGAAATGCGGCGCGAGGCTGAAAAACAGCGCGAAGTTTATTTGAAACGGCAAGAAGCGGTGATTGAAGAACTGACGGGTGCGGGGTTGGTGAAGGATAAGGACGATCTGTCTTTCAAGCTCAGCGACGAGGAGTTGGTCGTCAACGGTGAAAAGCAACCCGCAGAACTGCATCAGAAACTGAAAGCCAAATACTTGAACGACGGCGGCGACAAGAAATCGACTATGTATTACAACTATAACGGTAGATCCGGTTATTCGACCAGAGCGCGTTAGACCAGCGTCGGGTATTATCAGTATAACCGTTGCCGGGATGTGTTTAGTAGGAAGTTACCACGAATAACTTTCGAACGGCATGCATCGCAGGAAATTTGTTAAAAATACATCCATTGCAGTAGCCGGGGCCGCATTTGCGCCCGGTTTTGCTGTGTCAGGCCCGGCCTCGACGGATCACGCCACCCTGGGCGGAGCCGAGTCCGGCCAGTTCGCGCAGAATAAGCTGCCCAAATGGAAAGGCTTTAACCTGCTCGATTTCTTTGCGCCCGACCCGGCAAAAGGCCGTAAGGCAACCACCGAAGAGCAGCTCAAATGGATGGCCGACTGGGGTTTCGACTTTGTGCGTATCCCGATGGCTTACCCGGCCTACCTGAAATTCGATCGGAGTCGCAGTATTACGCCGGAAGAAGTTTACCAGATCGACGAGCAAGCCGTGGAGCGCATCGATAAGCTCGTGGCCGCCGCGCACAAGCATAATATACATGTAAGCCTGAACCTGCACCGTGCACCGGGGTACTGTGTTAACGCGGGTTTTAATGAACCCTACAATCTCTGGACCGACCAGAAAGCACTCGACGCATTCTGTTTTCATTGGAATATGTGGGCCAAAAGGTACAAGAATACGTCCCGGAAACGCATTAGCTTTGACTTGCTTAATGAGCCGAGCATGCGCGCCGATATGAACGACCAGCATTCCAAACGGTCATCGGTGCCTGGCGATATTTACCGGAAAGTGGCTATCGCGGCGTCGGAGGCGATCAGAAAGGAAAATCCGGGGCATTTGGTCATCGCCGACGGCAATGATATCGGGACCACGGTAATCCCAGAGCTGGCCGATCTCGACATCGCTCAGAGCTGCCGCGGGTACCATCCGGGCATTATCTCGCACTACAAAGCGCCCTGGGCCATGAAAGACCCCGACAACCTGCCGGAACCCAAATGGCCGGGGCAGGTCGGGGATCAATATCTGAGCCGTGCAATGCTCGAAAAGTTCTATAAGCCCTGGATAGAACTCGTCGGCAAGGGTGTGGGTGTACACTGCGGAGAATGCGGCTGCTGGAACAAAACACCGCATAAAGTTTTCCTGGCCTGGTTCAACGACGTGCTCGATATCCTTTCGTCGAATGGAATCGGTTTCTCGCTTTGGGAATTCGCCGGAGATTTTGGTGTACTCGATTCACGGCGCGAGGATGTGGCTTACGAAGACTGGCACGGGCATAAGCTGGACCGTAAGTTGCTGACGTTGTTGATGAAGTACTAGAAGGGAGAGGGGAGTTTATTGGATTGAGCAGCTATAAGTGTTATATTTGAAAAAATGACACACATGAAAACGGTAAAAATAGAACTTTCCGACTCCGACGTCAACTTCATTCATTCGCTTCAACGGGAAGAGAATGGATTCACCAAAGAGGCAATTGAAGAGAAAATTGCCCGTGAGCGTCGCCATCCCCTTGAAGAAATATTGAAAGAGGGTTACCAAGCCACGCGGGAAGAGGATCTTTCCATTACAAATGATTTTCAACACGCGGATTTTGAAAATTTGTAATGCAAAAGGGAGATATCTTCTGGGCTAAACTCGATCCTGTGGTAGGTAGCGAGACAGCCAAAACGCGCCCCGTTCTCATTGTTTCGAATGATGTTAATAATCAGTATGGTGCCACCGTTACGGTGCTGCCGGTGACTTCGAGTACCGCTAAAGTTTATCCGTTCGAAGTTTTGCTGGATGTAAATGAAGGTGGCTTACGTAATGAGTCAAAGGTAAAGGCGAACCAGATTCGGACTATTGACAAAACCAGGTTAGGGAATAGGATAGGCCAGTTAAACAGTGCGAAAATGAAGGCTGTTGAACTGGCCATATTGATCCATCTGGATATTTTATAGCTGCCTATTTATTTAGTTCTGCCAGTAATCCCGGAATATTCAAACTCCGCGTATACATTTCAATCGAGCCGTCGGGCAGGTATTCCCACTGGTCCTGAGGCCGGTCCCAGTAGAGCTCCACGCCGTTGCCGTCGGGGTCGTTCAGGTATAATGCTTCCGAAACGCCGTGGTCGCTGGCGCCGGTGAGCGGATAGTTGGCTTTCAAAAGACGGTTCAATGCAATGGCCAGGTCTTTCCGGGTAGGGTAAAGAATCGCGGTGTGGAACAAGCCTACGCCGTGGGTCGACGCGGGCGGTGCGCCCTTGCTGTACCAGGTATTCAGGCCGATGTGATGGTGATAACCGCCAGCGGAAATGAAAACTGCCTGCGTACCATAGCGGGTGGTTATTTCGAAGCCGAGTAAGCCGCAATAGAAGTCGATGGCACGGTCGAGGTCGGCAACTTTGAGATGGACGTGACCGATTTTTGTCTGGGCAGGAATAATATAATGATCTGGTTCCATAGGAGGTTGAATGCGATATGTAAGCAATCAATTTACATTCATTTGCGGTAAAAAATTCCGGAAAACCACTTTACAGTTAAATCAGTTAACCATTCAGCACATATTTAATGAATCGCCGAGAAGCACTATCCTCGATCGCTGCCGTGAGCGCAGCGGGCATCGTTCCCGCCGAAGCTGCGAAAACCAAAGCCCAACCATTTATCTATTCCCTTAATATGAGTACGCTGCGCGGCCAGAAGCTCGGGTTTCGCAAGGAGCTGGAAGTAGCGGCGAAAGCAGGTTACGGTTCTGTCGAGATATGGATCAGCACATTGCAGGAGTATCTCAAAGGCGGCGGTACGTTGCAGGAAGCCAAACGTATGATCGGTGACCTCGGATTGAAAGTGGAGGACGCGATCGGTTTTGCGACCTGGATCGTGGACGACGAAACAGCACGTGCCAAAGCATTGGACCAGCTGAAAGGAGAAATGGAGCAACTTGCTGCCATTGGCTGCCCGCGCGTAGCGGCCCCACCCATGGGTGCTACCACCGGCGCTTCGCTCGATCTTGCACGCGTAGCGGAGCGTTACCGTACTATCCTTGAATTAGGTGACAAGACCGGCGTTGTGCCGCACCTGGAACTATGGGGCTTTTCTAAAAACCTCAGCCGGGTAGGAGAGATATTATATGTAGCGGTCGAATCGGGGCATCCCTCGGCGCGGTTGCTCATGGATGTTTACCATTTGCACAAAGGTGGCTCTGGAATGGATGCCATTAAGGATGTAGGCAAGCCGTTGATAGAGATCTTCCACGTAAACGATTACCCCAAAACACCGCCGCGCGAGCAGATCACAGACGCGGACCGCGTGTATGTAGGCGATGGTATTGCACCTTGGAAAAATGTGATTCAAAGCCTTAAAGATCCGGACAAGCCTGTCATTCTGTCTTTTGAAGTGTTCAATAAGGACTACTGGGCCCAGGATGCATTGGAGGTAGCCAAAACGAGCCTTGCGAAGATGAAGAAGATTGTCGAAACGGCAGTATAGAAAGCATGGGCCGGCATTTGCCGGCCTTTTTATGAGGCCAGCTTCTGTCCGAGCTGGTGATAGTCAAAGTATTTTTTGAGTAAAAGGTTGATGAACCTTTTCAGGTAAATTTCATTCAAAAATACATTCGACCAGTTGTCGTAGCGCTGCGACTGTATACCCAGGTAGAAGAAATACAGGCAGATTCCCAGCATCGGGATCAGCCGTTTTTCTTCATCACTCACCGGTGTAACCGACTCGTAGCCTTTCATGAATTGCGCCGTTTTCAGTTCACGTTCAGCATCGTCCTTTTCCGTGGAATGAATTTGGAGCATATAATAGGCCATATCCAGGCAGAGCCAGCCATTTCCGCAAAAGTCGAAATCGAAGAAGGTAATGTCGCCGTTGGTCGTAACATTCATATTGTCGAACCACAGGTCGAGATGGACGGCCCCTTTTCGTACCTGGGATTGATCCGCGTTCTGTAATTCATCGATCAGGTATCCCTGTACCGTCTTCATGTACTGCATTTCCTCAGTGTCGGCAGGCAGAAACCTGCTCAATCGTGCAAGCGAGTCGATCAGCAGCTCTTTTGCGGTGTAGGTTACGCGCTGTAAAGGGAAGTCTTTGGTCAGCAAGTGCATTTCGGCCATGAGTTTTCCCACACGATAATGCGTTTCCGGATCGAAATTGAGCACCTTTTCGCCTTCGGCAAAGGAGAACATCACACCGAAACGTTCACCTTCCGGTGCCTGGAAGGTATGTATGAATGATTTGGAGAGATCGGCGACCGGATAGGAAACGGCCACGCCATTTTGGTGCAAATGCTCCAGCAGGCGCAATTCCTCCGAAATTTCCGTCAACGTCCTCCATTGAAAACTGTAAACACGAAAAATGTGGCGTCTGCCGGGCGTTAGGATCAGGTAGGTATCGCTGATCCCGGTTTTCAATATCCGGCATTCGACCTGTTGCTCAGGAAAATAATGCCTTTGAACAAAATGACCCAGATGAACGGGCGAAAGGTTGGAATTCGAGACGGGGAAGAGGTTCATGGCGTAAGGCGATTGGGGCGGCAAAATTATGGATATATTTGCCCTGAACGTGACGCACTTTAAACAAAAATTTATGGCAGAGATCAAATTCAAGCTCGATAGCCGCCGCCGGGGAGCTTTTTACGCAGAGGAGGATGGCAAGCAGGTGGGGGAAATGGTGATAGGATTAAGTGAAACCACATTGACCGTGTACCATACCGAGGTGGACCCGGCGATGGAAGGCCGCGGGCTGGCGCGCAAGATGCTCGACGCCATGGTGGCTTACGCCCGTGAACACGGGTTGCAGGTACTGCCCCTGTGCGAGTACGTGCACGGACAGTTCCGCCGCCATCCCGAAGAATTTGCAGATATCTGGCAAAAGCGATAACCCAGGCTGGCTCAGCGCGGCTGCGGGAGGTATACGATGAACGTGGAGCCCTTCCCCGGCTGGCTTTGGGCGGTGATATAGCCATGGTGGTTCTGGACAACCTTTTTGCATAAAGCCAGGCCAATGCCCGAGCCCGAGAACTCGCTCCGTCCGTGCAGCCGTTGGAACATCTGGAAAATGCGATCGAGGTAAATCTCGTCGAAGCCGATGCCGTTATCGGTCACTTCGAGGCGAATGTAGGGATGATCAGGCAAAAGTTTTGGTAACGTTGCCTTTTCCGCTTCACTCACAGCCCGGTACGAGAGCCTGATCACCGATTGTTGGTCGGGTAGCCGGTATTTGATCGCATTGCTGATCAGGTTTTGCATAAGCTGTGCAAGCTGCGGGCCATTGCCCCAGACAACGGGCAGGTCGTTGACAATGATATCGGTCTTTTGCTCCTGAATCGATATTTCCAGGTCGGCCAACACCGAATGTACGATTTCATCCAGCCTTATTTCGCCAAATTCGCCTTCGCGCGTGGTGAGGCGGGAATAGGCGAGCAGGTCGTCGATCATCGCCGACATTCTTTTTGAAGCATCCTGAATGCGGTTCAGCATGTATTTGCCGTTGTCATCGAGCTTGTCGGAATAGGTCGAAAGCAGACGTGAACCGAACGACTGGATTTTCCGTAGCGGCTCCTGCATGTCGTGGCTGGCGGCGTAGGCAAACTGTTGAAGGTTGTTATTGGAATTGACCAACTCAATATTGGCCTGGTGCAATTCATCGGTGCGCTGGCCCACCCGCCGTTCCAGCTCGCTGGCCAGTTGCCGGTACCGTTCTTCACTCTGTTCGAGCTCCTGCCGGGACATTACCTGCTCGGTCACGTCCACAGCCATGTCCAGGATGGCATATACCTCGCCTCTCGAATTTTTCAGGGGTTTATAAGTGTAGTCGTAATAAAATGTTTGCAGCCGGCCATCGACCACCAGGTCGGCTCTCGCCCCTTGCTCCGAATGCGCTTCACCGGTTTTGTAAATGCGGTCGAGAATACCGAGAAACGGCTGCCCTTCGAGCTCTGGCAATGCTTCCCGAAGCGGCTTGCCTATTACCGAGCGTCCTTTTCCCCACACTTTGAGCATCGCTTCGTTCGGGATATCAATGACCATATCTTTCCCTACAAACAATGCGGTAGCCACAGGTGCCTGTTCAATCAGGGTCCGTAAATGCTCTTCATTCACTTTCAGCCGCTGTTCCGATTCAATGCGGTCGGTAATGTCCATCACAATGCCGGACAGTGAAATAGCTTTGCCCATGCTATCATACAAGTACCGTCCCAGTACTCTTACCCAATGTACAGAAGAGTCATTCCAGATAAATCGGGCTTCGTAGCGCAGTTCTCCGCTGTCTTCTGCTTCTGTATAGGCACGATCGCGGATGCCGATGTCATCGGGATGAAGGCTTGCGAGCAGAATATCCCGGGTCATATTGGCCGCCTCGCTGCCGGTAATAATCCGCGCCATGGTAGGTGAGTAAATAATCTCGTTAGTGGCCAGCGTCACCATAAACGACCCCGCTCCCGAGCCTTCGATGGTCATGGCCGCCTGCTGGTCGGCCCAGGCTATTTTCTCCTGACTTGTAACCTCGGCTGTGATTTCGCGGGAGATGCCTGAGAAACGGTAGGGAGTACCGGTCTGATCGAAATACGCCTGCCCCGTGCAATGCAGCCAGCGAAGTTTGCGGTCGCTGGCGCCGATAACCCGGTAGCGGACGTCATAAATAGCCCTCACTGACGGGTCGAGCGCACGTTCGACGGCCTCGATCACTCTCGTGCGGTCATCGGGATGTATAAGTTGGACCAGGCCCTCATAATGCATCTCTGTATCGGCCGGGTAGCCGTATAGTTCTTTACAACGGTCGTTGAACAACGCTGTTTTATCGATGGGATTAAGGTTCCAGGTGCCAAGCTGGGCTGCCTGCATCGCGAACCGGAGGTTCTCCTCGCTTTCTTCCCTGGCTTTATCCGATCGAAGCTGCTGCGAAATATCCATCATCGAGCCCACTATGCGTACGGGTTTGCCTCGGCCCTGGATCGTGTACCCGCGGTCGTGGACGTGCGCATATGAGCCGTCAGCCCGGCGGAACCGATAGAAATTCGACCAGTTGCTTTCTCCCTTTTCGATAACCTGGTAAATCTTCTTCACCACCTGCTCCTGGTCGTCGGGGTGGATACGGTCGAACCAGGAATTGGGCCCGCTTTCGATATCTTCCGGGCGGTAGCCGAAAATCTCCTGCATCCCCTCGTTCCACCAGACCGATCCCCTCGCCAGGTCCCAGTCCCAGACCACGTCATGGGTAGCTTTTGCCACAAGTTTAAACCGTTCGATTGCCAGCAGCAAATCGTTCTCAGGCTCATTCAGGGTACTATTTGTCATTGTAAAAACTTGCTCAGGTTTACGTATCTCGGCATTTAGAGGCAGTCACACGTTATAAAAGTACGGATATTAGGTTAAAAGCAATGGTGGTTACTTGTGACGCCCCTTCAAGTAAAAACCTCGCCGAAATCGCTTTAATCATCATTAGAAAAAAGCATACTAGCCCCAAACCGATTGTGTCATGAGGAAACAACCATTCTACTTTGCCTGCGCTGCTGCCCTGGCGTTCGCCGGGTGTATCATGATCCAGCCGACTGGGAAGCCGGTTTCGCTTTTCGACGGGAGAACTTTCCAGGGGTGGGAGGGAGACACGATTAAAACCTGGAAAATTGAAAACGGCAGTATTGCCGGCGGCTCACTGGAAGAGAACGTGCCTCACAACGAATTCCTGTGTACGCGTAAGGAGTATTCCAACTTTATATTGAAGGTTAAATTTAAACTGACCGGCCACGAAGGCTTTATCAACACGGGCGTTCAGTTCCATAGCGCACGGCTGCAAAATCCGCCTTATGAAATGACGGGCTATCAGGCCGATCTGGGCGATAAATACTGGGCGAGTCTTTATGATGAATCGAGGCGGAACAAAACATTGATTGCTCCCGACTCTGCATTGGTCGAGAAAATCGTAAAACGGAACGATTGGAACAACTACGAAGTGCATAGCCGGAACGGTCACATTCAGCTTTTCCTGAACGGCACAAAAACGGTCGATTATACGGAACCCGATAAATCCATTCCGCAAAAAGGATTGATAGGCCTGCAAATCCACGGAGGAGGGAAAGCCAAAGTATTTTACAAGGATATTATGATTGAAGAACTCTGAAAGGAAGCGGGCGGCATTTCAAATGTCGCCCGCTTCCCTTTAGCATTACTTCCAGATGCCGAGCAAGCGGCGGGCTACGATGATCTCAGCCAGGTGGTAGGAGTTGTGGTCGGCAATCAGCATCGCTTCGCGGACGATATTCTGCCCGCTGCCCCATGGCAGGGGACTGAAAAGGTCCTTTTTCTCATTTTGTAACAGCTGGAAAAATCGTCGCTGGTCGTCGTTAATCTCCCTGAGACTTTCTTCCCATTGCTGATCACTCACACTGTCCGTTGGCTCGGGCCAGTATTCGTCGGGCCAGATGAGCGTTTTATAATCCTTTGAAATGGAAAAGTCTACAATATCCTTCTGGGCGATCCGGATGTGCTCCATGAGTTGCCAGATACTGTACGGCAGGTTATCGGGAATTACGGTGCGCAGGTTGGCCGGGATACCGGCAAGCGCCTCATCGAGGGTAACGTGAGCGTTTCCGCCCCTGATGAGATCAATCAGTTCATTAGTCAGTTTTTTTCGCTGGTCGGCGTGCATGGAACATTAGTTATTAGTGGGTGGGGAATTCGTCTGCAAAATGTACATATTTTTGAATTACCTGTGCATCGAATCGCGAATTGATTAAATTGGGAAATCATCTTCTTAAACCTTTGAAATTCTTCAAATGAAGCCTAATCGCCGTAGTTTTCTCAAAAATGTAACAGCCGCGTCTGCACTGTTAGCCACGGAAAGCATTGCCAAGCCTTTTCACATTATCAGGGACTTCAAAAAAATCAGTCCCAATGACAAGATCCGTTTCGCGACGATAGGAATGGGTATCCAGGGGCACAGCGACACTAAAGCGGCGCTGCGTAGCTCCCAGGACGTGGAGTTCGTCGCTGCCGCCGATTTGTACGACGGTCGTCTCACCCGGGTGAAGGAGCTTTATGGAAAGGATATTTTTACAACGCGCGACTATCGCCAGATACTCGAAAGAAAGGATATCGACGCAGTCCTAGTCGTGACGCCCGACCACTGGCACGACCACATCACCAAAGCTGCACTGCAGGCCGGTAAGAATGTATACTGTGAAAAGCCGATGGTGCACCACATTAATGAAGGCCTGTCCGTGATTGATGCCTGGAAGAAATCCGGCAAAACGATGCAGGTTGGTAGCCAGCGGATCAGCTCGGCTTCGTTTAAGGAGGCGAAACGCTTGTTTCAGGCGGGTGAGATCGGTGAGATCAACTATGTGGAATCCAATAACGACCGTTTCAATGCCATCGGCGCATGGAACTACTCCATTCCGACCGACGCTTCGCCGAGTACAGTGGATTGGGATACCTACCTGGGCGATGCGCCCAAGCGTGCATTCGATGCAAAACGCTTTTTCCGTTGGAGAAACTACCAGGATTATGGTACCGGCGTGGGTGGAGACCTCTTTGTGCACCTCATTACCGGCGTGCATTTTGTGACCAACTCGCTCGGCCCCGAGCGCGTGATGTCGTCCGGGGAACTTAGCTACTGGAAAGACGGCCGCGATGTGCCAGATGTGCTCGTCTCGATCCTCGATTACCCCAAAACCGATATTCATGCCCATTTCCAGATGGTACTCCGCGTAAACTTTGCGAATGCGGGCGCCATAGCGAACAATACCCGGATCATCGGCACTGAAGGGCAGATTGAATTTACCGAAAACAACCTGGTACTCACGAAAAAGAAACTGCCCAAAGCGCCTGGTATGGGCGGTTACGATAGCTTCAATACCTTCTCAGAAGCGCAGCAGAAAGAGTTTAAGAAGCAATATGATGCTCAATATCCGGAAGATACCCGGAAAGCGGAACCCGTAAAAGAAGTGCGGTTTGAAGCACCGAAAGAGGATGACGCGCACGCTAACCATTTCAGGGACTTCTTCGAAAATGTGAAAAAAGGTAGTGTTGGAACCGTTGAAGACCCGGTATTCGGCTTCCGTGCGGCGGCTCCAGTGCTGGCGTGTAATGAAAGTTATTTCAGCAAAAAGATCGTTCATTGGGACCCTGTCGCAATGAAAATAAGGAAGAAATAAAAACCTTCGTACCGGGCGGGAGATGCAGAACATCTCCCGCTTTTGTTGTTTCAACCCAAATCCAACTATTCCTGGTATGAAGATCATTTCTGCGATCGCGTTAGCAGCAATGCTGACTGTCCCGGCGCTTGCCCAGACGGGGAAGGTGCTCGATAATCTGTCGTTGCCCTCCAAGGTGCTTAAATCCGAAAGGAAGTTTGCCGTTTATCTGCCGCCAGATTACGCGTCCTCCGAGCGGAGTTATCCCGTGATGTACCTGTTGCACGGCGCTGGCGACGACCATACCGGTTGGGTACAGTTCGGTGAAGTGCTGCATATTGCCGATAAAGCAATCAGTGAAGGGACTGCCACACCGATGATCATCATCATGCCGGATGCGAACACGGGTAGGAGAGGGTATTTCAATGACGTGAAGGGCGACTGGAACTACGAGGACTTCTTCTTCACTGAGCTCATGCCGTATGTTGAGAAGAAATTCCGCATTAAAAGTGAAAAGCGCTATCGCGCCATTGCCGGGCTTTCGATGGGAGGTGGCGGAAGCTTTATGTACGCACTACACCATCCCGAGCTGTTTTCATCGGCCTGCCCGCTCAGCGCATCCACCGGCCCGATCACCGTGGAAGATGCTAAAAAGAACCTGATCCGGATTAATCCGAATATCGCCGATTCGACGGTCGAACGATATTACAACCGGCACAGCGCGCTGGCACTGATCAACAACATCGCCGAAGATCAGAAAAAGGCCGTACGCTGGTATATCGATTGCGGTGACGATGATTTTCTGTATGAAGGGAATAGTCTCGTTCACATTGCGTTACGCAAAAAAGAAGTGCCGCACGAGTTCCGTGTACGCGACGGCGGGCACACATGGACTTACTGGCGCGAGTCGTTGCCGGAAGTACTGGCATTTGTTTCCAAAGCATTCCATCAGTATTGATCGCCATGGTACAGGACGTTTTGCCAGGCATCAAACAATTTGATCTTACCGGAAAGGTCGCCATTGTCACGGGAGGTTCCAAAGGCCTTGGCCTGGCTATGGCGGCCGGTTTGGCTTCCGCGGGCTGTGCTATCTTGTTGGTCAACCGGAGTGCTGTCGACGGTGAGCGCAGCGCCGCCGAACTGTGTATTTCATTCGGGACACGTGTGCTTTCTTACGCCGCCGATATTACCAGCGAACAGCAGGTGCTTGCCATGGTGGCTTTTGCCCTGGAAAGTTTCGGGAAGATCGATATTCTGATCAACAGTGCGGGGATCAACATCCGCGGGCCGATCGACGAGCTGTCCCCGGCAGATTTTAAACACGTTATGGATGTGAATGTAACCGGTACCTGGCTGGTATGCCGGGCTGTCGCGCCGCATATGAAAGCACGGCACAGTGGCCGGATAATCAACCTGGCGAGTACGCTGGGGCTGGTAGGGCTCGCCAACCGTACACCTTATACTGCTAGTAAAGGGGCCATCGTGCAAATGACACGTGCGCTGGCATTGGAGCTTGCTCCTTACGATATTATGGTGAATGCCATATGCCCCGGTCCGTTCCTTACCGAGATGAATATCCCCATTGCCGAAAGCGATGATGCACGCGATATTATCCTGGGTGCTACGGCGCTACGCCGCTGGGGGCATTTGCACGAAATCCAGGGTGCCGCCATCTTTTTAGCCAGTGATGCGGCCAGCTACATGGTAGGTTCCATTCTGACAGTCGATGGCGGTTGGACAGCCCGCTAATCGTGTTTTTATCTTGTAAAATATAATTTTTAAAAGATTCAACCGTTTAGCAGCGCATGGCGGCTTTTACGTCTGCAAAAATCACGTAAGTTTCTGCAAAATTGGTATTACTATCTTCATAAAATGCCGTTTCCGCGCAATGGAAGCGGTTTTTTGTTGCATATCGAACTAGTTGCTGCGTATAGAGACCGGTTAACGGTATACGTCAAGTAACTAGTGGTTATTTTTCAAGAAAACATATTCAGAAAGCAGGAATGCTTGTTTATGTAAATAATTTCATATCTTTTTGTACATCCGGTTACTCATATAATCCATCTCGGTATTGCCGGATTAAGAAATATAACATTTTCGAGTTTATCTCCCCTGTCAAGTTTAAATAAATCGCCCTCCGGTTACGAGTGAGATTTTAAGAATAGGATTATAGGAATTTTAAGTAAGACAAATTGTGTATGGTAGACACTTATCTGACTTGTTGAAAAACAAGGGCTTATGCATGAAACCCAGTTGTAATATCTTTTCTTTTTTTTATAATTTTTTTAACTATCTACTATCTATCTATACTTAATCTATGATGATTTCTGAACGGGAAAAGTACCGTAGCCTAACGCGGTACTTTTACTCCCTTCTGCTGACCTTGCTGGTCATGACTGGTGCGTACGCTCAGGACGTAACGGTGAAGGGAAAAGTGAATGATGAGCAGGGGCAGGGGTTGCCCGGCGTGAGCGTCCTGGTCAAAGGGACATCGACAGGTACGGTAACGGACATCGAGGGGAACTATACTGTGAATGCGCCAGGTACGGCTACGCTCGTGTTTTCTTTCATCGGGTACATTACACAGGAGATCCCGCTGGGTAACAAAACCAGCCTGGACGTGAAAATGGCAACGGATACCAAGGCACTTGACGAAGTCGTGGTCGTGGGTTATGGTACAGCTAAGAAAGCAACCCTGACCGGTTCGGTAACGGCCGTGAAAGGGGCTGAGCTTCAAAAAGCACCTTCGACCAACCTCTCAAACACATTGGGCGGCCGCTTGCCGGGTGTTTCAGCGGTACAATCGAGCGGTGAGCCAGGTTACGACGGCTCGGCAATCCGGATCCGCGGTACCAACTCATTGGGTAACAGCAATGCGCTGATCGTGGTGGACGGTGTTCCCAACCGTTCAGGCGGTCTCGATCGCCTGAACCCTGCCGACATCGAGAGTATTTCGGTGCTGAAAGATGCGGCTGCGGCGATCTACGGTTCACGTGCAGGTAACGGGGTTATCCTGATCACGACGAAGCGCGGAAAGAGTGGCAAGCCGCAACTTTCCTATGACTTGAACCTGGGTATAGGCCAGCCTACGCGCACGCCTAAAATGTCGAATGCTGCGGAATATGCGACCATCCGTAACGAATTGCAGATATACGACAACCTGCCTGTGAACCAATGGCAAGGTGCATTGCAAGGCTTCAATGCCAACGGTGCTTACACCCGTACCGATAATGGTAATGTACTGAGCGCGGTATTCACCCCGACCGACCTCCAGAAGTTCCGCGACGGCTCCGACCCGCTGATCCATCCGAATACCGACTGGTACGGCTCGGTGATCCGCAATTGGTCACCACAGCAACGCCATAACCTGCAATTGACCGGTGGTAGCGAGAACATCAAATACCTCGCTTCATTGGGCTATATCAATCAGGAAGGTAACTACGTGAATTCGGCAACAGGTTACAAGCAGTACGACATGCGTGTGAACCTCGACACGAAGATCAACAAATACGTAACCGCAAAGCTCGGTGTGGTAATGCGGGAAGAGTTCCGTCGCTTCCCGAATGGCGGTGGCGCGGGCGATATTTTCCGTATGCTGATGCGTGGCAAGCCTACCGAAATCGCGATCTGGCCGGACGGGCGTCCTGGTCCGGATATCGAAAACGGTCAGAACCCTGCGGTGATTACAACCAATACAACGGGTTACAACAACGACAAGCGCGATTACATCCAGACCAACGGCCAGCTGGACATCGACGTTCCCGGCGTACCGGGCCTGAAAGTGACGGCAATGGCCGCGATAGATAAGCAAATGCGTCGCCAGAAATCGTTCCAGAAGCCATGGACGCTTTATTATTGGGATAAAAAGACCTATGAAGAAGATGGCGTAACCCCGTTCCTGACAGGAACCGTGCGGTCGACATTCAGCGATCCGCGTTTGACAGAAACTTCTTCACAGGAGCTTTCCATTCAGCTGACCGGCCAGGCTTCTTACGAGAAGACCATCGGCTCGCACAACTTCAACGCTATGGTGGGCATCCAGCGCGAGACTGTGGATGCGGACGGTTTCTTCGCTTACCGCCGTTACTTCATTTCGCCGGTGGTTGATCAGCTTTTCGCGGGTGGTACACCAGAGCAGAACATTGGCAACTCAGGTACCAACAATGGTGACCTGTACAAACGTGCACGTTTGAGCTACTTCGGTCGCGTGGGTTACAATTTCAAAGAGAAATACCTGGCCGAGTTCCTGTGGCGCGCGGATGGCTCCTACGTGTTCCCGAAAGACGGTCGTTTCGGTTTCTTTCCGGGGGTATCGGCAGGCTGGCGTATTTCCGAAGAAGGTTTCTGGAAAAACAATATCCGCTTCGTGAACAACGTGAAACTGCGTGCTTCATGGGGACAAATGGGTGCCGAGCCTTACTTGCTCGGAACAGAAACGTTGGCTGAATATCAATACCTGAATACTATGGGCTTTGGTACGTACATTATCAACGACCAGGTAGCTAAGACTTTGCTCGAAAGCCGTGTTGCGAACAACACATTTACCTGGGAGGTTGCCAACAACTCCAATTTCGGTATCGAAGGTACTTTGTGGAAAGACCGCATTGCATTTGAAATCGACTACTTTATCAATAACCGTTCGAAGATCCTGATCCCGAAAACGGGCTCTACGCCTTCCAGCGCGGGTATCGATGGCAAGCTTCCGCCTCAAAACCTGGGTAAGCTGCAAAACAAAGGATGGGAATTCAAAGTGAGCTACGACGGCGCGATCGATAACTTTACCTACTCGGTGGGTGTGAATGGGGGTTATGCTAAAAACACGATCAAGTATTGGGATGAAACACCGGGCGCTCCTTCATACCAGCGCACAACCGGAAAGCCTTACCAGGCATTCCTTGCTTACCAATACGACGGTGTTTTCGCGGACCAGGCTGCCATCGATGCAAATACATTGGATTACAGCGGCATTACCGGAACACTCCGCCCGGGCGATATGAAGTTCAAGGACATCAACGGCGACGGCAAAATTACCGCTGATGACAAAGTGCGTTCTGAAAAAACCAACCGTCCGCAATTCACCGGCGGTGTGAATATCAACCTTGGCTACAAGTCTTTCGACCTGTCTATCCTTTTCCAGGGAACAATGGGCGGCTTGCAGTACATCGGACAAACCGAGTCGGGTGACATTGGTAACTACCTGAAATACGCCTACGATCACCGCTGGACGATCGACAACCCAAGCTCGACCGATCCTCGTCTGGCTAACCGTAACAACACTTATTATACCAACTTCGATAATGCAGGTGCAAACACCTATTACCTGAAAAGCAATAACTACCTGCGTCTGAAAAACATCGAGCTGGGTTATAACCTGCCTTCGGAGCTTGGTTCGAAGATCGGTGTGAGTAACCTGCGCGTGTATGTAAACGCATTGAACCTGTTTACGATCGACAAGATCAAGATCTGGGACCCGGAAGCGACTTCTACCAACGGGCAATACTATCCGCAGTCGCGAGTTCTTAATGCAGGTGTACGTGTAACTTTCTAAGATTAAAAAAATGAAACTGAGTTATAAAAATTGGATTTTTCTGGCGGCTCTGGCCACATCCGGGCTGGTGTCGTGCGACACTGACTTCCTGGATGTAACACCGCCCACCGAAATTCCTACCGATGAGGTCTGGAAAGACGGCGCTTTGGCCGAAGGATTTGTGACAGGTATTTATCAGGGCTTGCAGCAAGGTGGTTTCAGCGAGCAAATGCTGGCATCGCTCACAGATGAAGCTGTATTCACCCACACAGGTCGTAACATCAACACAGTGAACGAGGGGAGTTTAAGCCCTTCCAACCTGGGTTGGGTAGATGATACTTACGGATGGGGACCTATGTACACCCGTATCCGCGCCGCCAACCAGGCGATCCAGTCGCTGCCGACTTCTACTTTCACTGACCAGACTTTGAAAGACCGTCTGAAGGGTGAGGCACACTTCCTACGCGCCTATTACTACCAACAGCTGGTACGCTACTACGGATCGGTGCCCTTGATCACGAAAGTGTATGCATTGAACGAAGATTACTCCGTAGCGCGGAATACTTTCGAGGAATGCGTGAAGTTCATCGTAGCGGATTGCGACAGTGCTGCCGCATTGCTGAAAGGCAAGCCAGAGCAGAAGGGACGTGCTTCGGAAGTTTCCGCATTGGCGTTGAAATCCCGGATTTTGCTGTATGCTGCGAGCGACCTGCATGACGTTCCTACTGCCAAAGCAAAATCTGCATTGATAGCTGCCTATCCAAATCCTGAGTTCCTGGGTTATACCACCGGCGATCGCAAGGCGCGCTGGACAGCCGCTCAGGCTGCTGCGAAAGCGGCGTTGGATCTGAAAGCAGGCTACAAACTTAACCTGACAGCTCCCGTTACCGCGGCGCAAGGTAAGACCAACTACATTTCAATGGCTATGGCCGGATACAGCGCCGATAAAACACTGGATGCTTCCGGTGGTGACGACATTATCTTTGGCCGTTATTTCACTGCCAGCCAGACGTCGGATGGAGCGCGTCAGACCGGTTTGAACAACGGTCCAAACGGTTATCACAACTGGGCGGGTAACACGCCAATCGGTTTGCTGGTGGATGACTATGAAATGATGGACGGTACGCCGTTCTCGTGGACTAACCCTACTCACAAGGCTAATCCTTACGTAAACCGGGATCCGCGTTTCTATGCAACGGTAATGTATGACGGCGCTCCGTGGAAGCCACGTCCTTCCGATGCCAAAGACCCTGCTAATCAGATCCAGACCGGTTCCTATGATTTGCTCGACGAGAAAGGCGTATTGTTCAACCGTAAGGGGCTTGATACCCGCAGCAGCACGATCGAAGACTGGAACGGAAGCCGCACGGGTTACTACATGCGCAAGTTCATCGACCCGAACCCTGCATTGTACGACAATACCGATCGTCAGAATATCCCGTGGCCGTTCTTCCGCGTAACCGAGGTGGTGTTCAATTACATCGAGGCGAGCATTGAGTTGGGACAGGATGCCGTTGCATTGGAATGGCTGAATAAGATCCGTTTCCGCGCAGGTATGCCAGCGTTGAAAGTCTCAGGTGCTGCATTGAAAGAAGCTTACCGTCATGAAAAACGCATTGAAATGGCTTACGAGGAGCAACGCTACCACGATGCACGTCGCTGGATGATCGCTCCAACTACGCTGGGCCGTTCATTGCAGTTCATTACCGTGATTGGTAAGTTCAAGCCGGGCAAGTCGATGAGAGAGCCGTATCATTACGATCCGACCGTTTACGACTATACCTACACACCAACCGAGGACAAATCGCACGAAAACCGTACGTGGGTGGATAAGATGTATTTCCGTCCATTCAGCCGCGACGAGATCAACCGGAATGCGAAACTGGTTCAGAACCCTGGTTACGACAAGTAACAGATTTTGAGCAGACTATCTGGTCACTGCCCGTGCTGTTACAGTACGGGCAGTTTTCGTTTTTGAGGTTTTTTGAAGACAAATTCCCACAAAACGTGGATTTAGGTAAACACTATTAAACTTGTAGGATATTTGTAATTAATTCATAATCAGATTTTTGTAAATTTTGGCATAATCCTGTTTAACTAGATAAGCACAGTGCGAATGCACGAGGTCAAAAACATTAATAGTTGTCTAAAAAACAAGGATTATGAAAAAGCTAGTAGTATCGGCATTTGCCCTGGCGCTCATCTCGTTTACTTCGGTTCGGGCTCAAACGGCCAATCAGGCGACGGCTGATCATTCAGCACATAAGGAAGCGGTTGCTCAGAAAACAACGAAGGCAGACCAAAAGGAGAAGGTAGCCGTAAAAACCGAGGACCTGCCGGAAGGGGTTCAGAAGACAATCAAAAGCGATGACTTTAAAGGATGGACGGTTAAGAAAGCATTTCTGGTAACCGAGCCAGACAAAGCTCAATATTATGAATTGCAAGTAGCGAACGGCAAGGAAAATGCCCTCGTGAAACTCGATAAAGATGGAAGAAATGTAGGATAACCATAGTATTCCTTCATGAGTCAGTGACTGAGCCGGAGCGATCCGGCTTTTTTTGTTTCCGGGTCGGTTGCTAACTTTAACGTCGTATTTAAAAAAGCCTAACCCATCACTGGATGACCTTAGTTCTACGTTCTGTTTGCTGCATTGCCGCAGCTTCGTTCCTTCTCTTTAACTGCGCCGCCAGAAAACAATCCACGCCTGTCGGCAGCCAGCTTGCCAGCACCGATTCACAAGGCAAGGAGCTCTTTACCACGCATTGCGTTTCCTGCCACGCCATGGAGCAGGAGGAGATCGGGCCACGCCTGGGCGGTGTTACAAATGTGCTCTCGGAAAAGGAACTGATCGCATTTATTAAGAACCCGAACCATGCGATCGAGTCAGGTAATGCACGGGCTGTGAGCCTTTCAAAGCGGTACAAGATGATTATGCCGCCGTTTGATTTTTTGAAGGACGAAGAAATCCGGTCGATCCTCGGCTATATCGCTTCGGAGACTAAAGCGCACAATATTTCGCAGCTCGAAGTGAAAATCGATACGGCTTCGAATGCGCGTCTGGCGCAGCCTGTGATTAAAACAGGGCTGAGGATAGAACTGGAAGACTTCGTAACGATCCCGCCATCGAGCGACAAAATGCCCCGCACGCGTATCGCCAACATGCGCCCGCACCCTTCGCAAGACGGTACGTTGTACGTGAGCGACCAGCGCGGGCTGATTTACCGGATCAGCGGAAAGGAGGTAACGACTTTCGTCGATCTGAGAAAGAATATCGAAGATTTTGTCAACGAACCCGGCCTGGGTACAGGTCTGGGCAGCTTCGCATTCCATCCGGATTACCTTCAAAACGGGTTGATTTATATCACCCACACGGAGGCTCCGAAAGGAAAGCCTGCCGATTATTCGTACAACGACTCCATTAAAGTAGCATTACAATGGGTGGTTTCGGAATGGAAAACCGATGATGTTAAAAGTCCGGTTTTCAAAGGGAAAAGAAGGGAGCTGCTCCGCATTAATGTACCTAATGTGGTACACGGCACGCAGGACATTGGCTTCAATCCCGATGCGGGGAAAGGGGACAAGGATTATGGCTTACTATATATAGGTACTGGCGACGGCGGTTCTACGATCAGCAAATATCCCCAGCTTTGCCATAGCTTGCATTCGCTGCTCGGCACGATCATCCGTATCGATCCTCTTGGGAGCAATAGCAAGAACGGGCATTACGGTATTCCGGTGGATAATCCGTTCGTGAATGAGCCCGGTGACATTTATAAAGAGATATATGCCTACGGTTTCCGCAACCCGCACCGTTTGGCATGGCATGGTGGAAGGCTGTTCAGCGCGGAAGTGGGCGAGTCGAATTTTGAAGAGGTGAATGTGATCGTAAAAGGCGGCGATTACGGCTGGAATGTGCGCGAAGGAAACTTTGGCATTTCTTCCAAAGACCTCAAAAATGTGTACCCCGTACCCGCAGCAGAAACCGGTAAGTTTGAAAGGCCCTTTTTACAATACGATCATATCGACGGGAATGCAATCAGCGGCGGTTACATGTATGAAGGCCCGATAGCGGCCCTAAGGAACAAATACATCTTCGGGGATATTGTGAATGGGCGTATTTTTTATGCTAACATCGATGCCCGGTTGAGCGACCAGTCGGTATATGAGATGATGATCGTGCGCGACGGAAAGGACACGAACCTGGTCGAAATGTCCGGTTCGAAACGCGTCGATATCCGCATTGAATATAACCGCTTTACCGGGGAGTTATACATCATGACCAAAAGTGACGGCAAGATCCGGCGGGTTAGCAAGGCATATACGTTAAATCAGCCCTGATGGCGCTAAGTAGTTTATAGTGGCCGATAAATAATTGAATTGTCCTGATTTTCAACCGGCGCTGTTTCTTTACAGCCCTCATTAAAACGAAAATCAGGACATTTATTATGGCCAATGTTAAAACCGTACTCGACCAATGGTCGGTAAAAGACCTCGAAGACAATTCCAGCATTAATGTACTCGTAGAAAGCTGCACGGAACTCGGCAACAACGCGCAGCCTGGTGTGCAGATCATATGCATGGGACATTACGTCACCTACGAACCCAATATCGTAGAGCAATGGGCTTACAAAGCCGGCAAGCAAGGCATTTCGGAATATTTACTGGAAGACAAATCCTGGACTTATCACGAAGATCAGTACGTGAAATATTTCCTGGTGCTGGGAAGTCCGCTCAAAGCGCGCATTATCGTTAAAACGCGTAGTTCGAAGCCTAATACGAAGGAGTACGACCTCCCTTTTGAAGTCTGACAGGAATATCACTCACACATACACACATACCTGAGATGATCAAGTTCACTTACCTCGCATTGCTGGGTATTTTCTGCGTTATTCTTTTGATTACGGTAGTTTACTACCTGTTGAAACCTACCCCGGCCGGCGACAGTTCGGTGGGGTGGGCGCTCGGAATCTTCTATCTGGCAGGGCTGCTTGGCGTGGTGCTACTGGCAGTCCTGTTCTGGAAAAACAAAACCGTTGGGCTGGCAATTCTTTGCATTCCAATGCTATTTTTCCTGTTGCCGACCATCCAGCGCGGAGCGCAGAATTTATATGCCTGGTTTCCAACCCAAAAGCACGGCCCGCTCACATTGCACATTGTCAACAACACGCCGGCGCTCGTCAATGTGAAGTTGGAATGCTGGTTCGATAAGCAAAGCGAAGTGCAGCAGACCCTCTACAAAACCCTGGAATTTACCTCAAAACCGTTCGCGGTCGATCAGCATGTACTCGCAGATTATGATGTGCAGCTACTTTCATCGAAATCTGCATTTGTACGGCTGGTATTCTTCGAATGCTTGCAGCAAAGCGGAAACGGCTACTCATATGTCCGCGAAGTGCAGCCATGCATGCAATATCACGATGTGCCGATCGAAGATTTCCGCGTGACAGATTACCTGATCACTGTTGATGGGGAAAAGAACTCAGAGGCGTTTCAGGAGGAAGTAAGGAGGTTGAAAACGGACAGTCTTTACACGAACGGTGTATTTTGAAAATCAGAATCTTATGAATTTGATCTTGTCGAAAGTAATACCCTCGCCGCTCGACGTGCAATTGCAGCTGGCGCATGCGCTGGAAAGTAGCGGCGCTTTTTTAATGGCTGACCGCTGGAAAATACTGCTTCTTCGGCCGAATGGAGCCATGGATCTGATATGGCAAACCTCCGACGAGGATATCGCCTACAAATGGAGAGGCTTTTTCGACGACAGGCTTACCGATTCCGTTTACAATGAAACCAGGCGACAGACAAATGGTTTCCGGTTGCTTTCAAAAGAGGACTATCTGCGAGTCGAGGGCTCCGGTCTTTACAAAACAGCCGACACGCTACCGCTGCTTTATGAGGCGCACGACGGTACGTGGATCGCCTTTGCAGGAAAGAAAATCTCAATTGTGAAGTGCGAAGAAGGGCATGCCAGCGAACATGCTGCGACGAAGACCAAAGGTAAAGACCCGATTTGCAGGGCTTTGCACCCCCGTCAAAACCTGATTGCTTATGGAACCAATCACGGAGAACTCTTCGCACAGCCATTTGATCAGAACGGGTTTGGCAAAACGATCAAAATCAGTGAGCTTCCCAATACATGTTATCAAATAACTTTTTCAGGCGACGGTAAAAGATTGTTCGTTGGAGGCTTTGGTTACATCAAAATGTTTGAATATGACAGCAAAAGTTTTACCGAAATGGCTTCTATCTCCTCGGCGCTCCGGTCGTTCGAACTCGCGGAGGATTATCTGGTGCTTAACAAAGGAATGCACGGCATCGATGTTGTCAAAGTAACGGATAAACTGCAAAGGGTCAATTCAATGGACTTGCCGTTTTCGATCGATAAAATGTTCTATCTCGCTTCGCAAAAGACTTTTTTGCTGACCTCCGGATCCACGAACGAATGGGCGTTACTCAACTGGTAGGCGGAACTACAAGTAAATCTTCACCATCTCCCGCCAGTACCTCGGGCGGTGTGCTTCATCGTCCCAAATGTAAAACTGGTGGGGTACGTTGAGCTGGTGAAGCGAGTCGCTTAAATGGCGATTATTGTCCAGAAAAATATCTTCGCGTCCGATCACGAGCGTGATTTCCATTTCCCTCAATTGTTGAAGCAGCTCGGGATCCGAAATGCCCGGAACAAAGTGATTGGGCATGTTGTAGTAGACGTTTTCATCAAAATACCCGTCGAAGAGGTCGGCGAAATAGGGTAGCGCCTGTGTAAGATCGTAGCGCGCGCTCATGCCTACGACTTTTGTGAAAATGTTGGGATGCTTGAATGCGATATTGACGGCGTGGTATCCTCCAAGACTGCAACCTGCTGCTATGAGCTCGCGTTTTTTGTTCTGTATGCGAATAAACGGGATTACTTCTTCCAGAATGTATTTTTCGTATTGTATGTGGCGGGCAATGCGCAGCGGAGGAGGGGCGTCGGAATAAAAACTTTCGCTATCGATGCTGTCGACGCAGTAGACCTGTATATAACCGGCGTCGATTTTTTCTTTCATCGCATCGATAACCCGCCAGTTTTCGAAATCGTAAAAATGGGCTGAGCGTGTCGGGAAAAATATGACGGGAGTTCCCGAGTGACCGAATACAAGCATTTCCATCGACTTATTCAAAATCGGACTAAACCACTTGTGGTACGCTCTTTCCATGGCGAAGAGGTTTGTTTAAGAAGTTTTTTGAAGTGCCCCGTTAACGGCATATATGTTTTCGCTGATCGCTTTCTTCCAAATTGCATAACCATCTGCACTCAAATGCAGCCCGTCCGCCTCAAAAAGCGACTTTCGTGGATAACCCTGGTAGTTCACCATCAGCGGGAATATATCGATATAGTGCTGATGGGGGTCCTTTTCGGTTTCTTCGCGGATCAGCTCATTGGCAGCCCTGATCGAGGTGATGATATCCCATCGTTGCAAGCTGGGTTTTATCGATACAAAAAAACAGGGAGTCTCCCCGAAACGCCCCCGAATCAATGCGATCAGCTGGCGGTAGAACAGCAGTACCTCCGTGGGGTGACGGCCGTCGCCCAGGTCGTTGTCGCCTGCGTAAATGACCATGCGGGCCGGGGCCGTCACGGTGGTCATAATACGTTCGAAGAACCATACACAAGCCGCCAGCGTGGAGCCGCCGAATCCCAGGTTAATCGGTTTGAGTTCCGCAAACTCCTGGTACAATCCCGTCCACAGTGTGAAGCTCGAACTTCCGTAGAAGATCGTATCGGGTTCATAATTTAACGCGGACCGTTCTTTTTCGACTCTTTGTACTTCTTCTTCGTACCAGACCATATTTCCTGATTTTAGGTATCTCGCTGATTTTGGGTGTCTAACCGTAAAAATAAATACGGGAAATTAACAGATGGTTAAATAATGGTCATGGGAACGAGAATTATCAAAATAATCGAGCCAATCGTCGTCGGTATACTACAAGAAATGTAATTTTTTATAAATCGGTTACAACCATCGGTCGCTGTTCGGGTTCTCTGCATTATAATTCAAACTACTATTGGCATGAAAAGAACGATTTTACTCGCATTGATCTGTTTTGCAGCTATTTCCTGCGACAAGAAGGACGACGCCGCACCTCAGGCTGACCTGAATCCAACCAGCCTGACCTACCAGAAAGCAGCAACGGTCCGTACTTCCGGCAGCGATCTGAAAGTGGAGCTCAAAGAGGTGACCGACAGTCGCTGCCCGGTAAACGCCAACTGCGTTTCGATGGGGAGTGCAAAATTAGTGCTCGCGATCTCTGACGCTTCGAATCAGGTGAGTGTGAATTTCGAATTCAAGGGTGATTCCAAGAACCAACAGGGTTTCAAGCTGGGAGGAACAGAGTATGTACTGACTGTCTCGGAGGTACTTCCTTACCCCGAACTTCCCAAGTCACCCAAGCTGGAAGATTACAAGATCGGAGTATCTATCGAAAAAAAGTAATAGATTCAGATTTGGTGTGAAATGCAGCAAAAGGAGTCAGGTGTATCCTGGCTCCTTTTCTCATTTTTGGCGTTTCAGGTGCGCCCAATGCGATTTGTTCGTAACTTGAACACTTCTAGAACCCATAAACCAGCCAATGAAGCCTATTTTTTCAAGACGGGAGGCGCTGGCCGGACTGGCTGCCGCCGGTGCCGGACTGGCATTGAGCCCGTTTTCTTCCTCAGCCCATAACGACCTCAAAATGATTTTGGAAAGAAAGATCCCGTCGACCGGCGAACGCCTGCCGGTAGTTGGCCTGGGCTCCTGGCAGCAGTTCGATGTCGGAGCCGGTGTTTCCGAGCGCGCACCGTTGAAGGAGGTTTTGCAAAAAATGCAGGAAATGGGCGGGAAAGTCGTCGATGCTTCACCCATGTACGGGCGAGCGGAGCAGGTAATCGGCGACCTGACTACGGATTTGAAGCTGAACGAACAGTTTTTCTTTGCCACAAAAGTATGGACGACCGGCAAGCAGGAGGGGATCGATCAGATGAATGCGTCGTTGCGGAAAATGCGGCGGAAAAAGATTGACCTGATACAAGTGCACAACTTACAGGACTGGGAGACCCACCTGAAAACACTTAGGGATTGGAAAGCCGCCGGGAAGGTCCGTTACATTGGGATTACCCACTATACCGATGCTTCTCACACGCGCCTGGAACAGATTGTAAAATCGGAAAACATCGATTTTGTACAGTTCAACTATTCGATACGTTCGCGGAATGCGGAAAAAAGCCTGCTGAAAGCTGCCAAAGACAAAGGCGTGGCGGTGATCATCAACGAGCCATTCGAGCAGGGCGCTTTGTTCCGGGCGGTGAAAGGAAAGGAGCTGCCCGCCTGGGCCGGCGATTACGATATCAGAAGTTGGGCGCAATTTTTTCTGAAATATATCATCAGCAATGATGCGGTCACTTGCGTGATACCAGGTACTTCTGATGTGAAGCACCTGGTAGACAATCTCGGCGCCGGAGAAGGACGGTTGCCCGACGAAGCGGGCAGGAAGAAAATGCGCGAGTGGATGGCCGGAATTTGACTATTCCAATGCGAATGCTACATATTGGTTCCCCTTTTTAGTACCGAGCTTTGTACCGCCGCAGGCTATCACCACATATTGCTTTCCATTGACTTCATACGTGGCGGGTGTAGCAAACCCCGCAGCCGGCAATTGTGTTTCCCAAAGCAATTCGCCGGTTTTTTTATCAAACGCCCTGAACTTTCCGTCTTTCGTGGCAGCGATAAAAAGCAACCCGCTGGCCGTTACCACCGGTCCGCCATAGTTTTCGGTACCGGTGGTCGGGACGCCTTTCGCTTTAAGCGATTCCACCTCACCAAATGGTATTTTCCAAAGGAACTTGCCGGTGTTCAAGTCGATCGCGCTGAGTGTGCCCCACGGCGGCGAAATCGCAGGCAGGCCGTTGGCGTCGAGGAATTTGTTGTAACCGGTACTTTGATAGGGCAGATAGATCTTCTTCGAAACAGGCGTTTCAGAAACAGCCTCCACTTTTTCATCTCCAAACAGGAATGACACCAATGCCTGCTTTTCATCGGTCGTCAGCATCGTGAAGCCGGGCATCATGCCTTTCCCTGAGCTTACCAGCTGGTTTACAAACGCCTTATCGCGGCGTGTGCCAATGTCGACAAGAGATGGATAGCCGCTTTTGGCATTACCTTTCCTCTGAGGCCCATGGCATGTTACGCAATAGGTGGTGTAAACCTTCTCGCCGGGGCTCAGATTGGATAGCTCGCTTTCTTTCGGCGTGTCTTTCATCGTCAGGATCCACGCCATTTCATTGCTGTTCACATACAGGATTCCCTCGTCCGGATCAGCAGCTGCGCCACCCCATTCAGCGCCGCCGTCGAAGCCGGGCAGGATTACCGTACCTTCTTTGCTTGGCGCTGCAAAAAGGGCTTTTTTGTAGCCTTTGAATTTGATTTTCAACGAATCGCGGTCGGGCGCGTGGACGCTGATGTCATTCTCGGTCAGGGTATAAGCCTGCCGTGCGTAGGGGGCTGGTTTCGTTGGTACGGGCTGGGTCGGCCAGGGATATTCACCGGGCAAAGCGTCTTTTGGCGCGGCAACTTCCTTGATCGGAAACAACGGCTTACCTGTCAGCCTATCGAACAGGAATACGTAACCCTGCTTGCTGACCTGCGCCACCGCGTCGATCTTGCGGGGTTTACCGTCAGCTCCGGTTTGCGTGATGGTAATCAGGTTAGGCGGAGCGGGAAGGTCGCGGTCCCAGAGGTCGTGGTGCATGGTCTGGTAGTGCCAGAGGCGCTTGCCGGTGCGCGCGTCGAGCGCGAGCAGACAGTTGGCAAACAAGTTGGCCCCCTTGCGTTTGCTACCGTAAAAATCATAACCCGCCGATCCGGTGGGTACATACAGAATGCCGCGCTCGCGATCGATGGCCGTGCCCGCCCAGTTATTGGCGGCACCGGTGAATGTGTTTTTGTACGCGTCGGGCGGAAACGTTTCGTAGCCAAACTCGCCGGGATATGGGATGGTATGAAACGTCCAGGCGAGCTTACCTGTACGCACATTGAATGCCCTCAGGTCGCCCGGAGCCGCGTCTGACTCTTCCGAAAGCCTCAACGGCATGATGATCAGATCCTCGAAGATTGTCCCCGGCGTGTTGGAAACCATGTATTTGTTTTTAGCGCTTTCGGGAAGCCCGGTGTGGAGGTCAATGCGCCCCTTGTCGCCAAAGCGCTCGATTAATTTCCCCGTGCGCGCGTCGAGGGCGTACAGATAGGAGCCCATTGCATGCAGGATGCGTTTATCGTCCCCATCTTCCCAATAAGTCAGACCACGGCTGGTATTGGAGCCGTTTTTGGATTTATCACCGAATAGCCAGAGCTGTTTGCCTGTGGCCGCATCGAGGGCGAAAGCCTGCACGGTGGCCGTAACCCCGTATAGCACGCCGTTTACCACGATCGGGTTTACCTGGGTTTGTCCCGAGTCAGGCATGGACCAGGTCCAGGCCACTTTCAGGTTTTTGACATTATCCTTATTGATCTGCGTCAATGAAGAGAAATGATTGCGGTCGGGGCCGCCGAGGTACTCACGCCACTCGCGTTTGTCGTCTTTTTGGTCAGAAACTGTCCGTGCGCCGGCGAGTATCAAGGCAAGGCCGCCGATACACCACGATAAGGGTTTTAACATACAAACTTCAAGAGTCAGATATAGAAAGAAGGTTACTCAAAGCGGGCGTTCACGGTAATACCCGGCCAGGAGTCGGTACGGAATGCGCTGGCCGGGAAGCCATCGGTATTGTACAGGTTGGCATCTTCCGGTGCATCCGACCATGCGTAGCGGACGGCGACGGGCTTGCCCACTTTCGGGCTCGAAACGATCACCTTGTTACCCTGGATCTCCGCTTTCGCGTAGTGAAAAACCTTATCGTCACCTGCTATTTCAAAGCCTTTCAAATATCCGTAACGGTCCTTGATCGTGAGACCGTTTTCCGCATTTTTAAATGAAACAATGGCCTTATTTCCGTCCACCTGCATTTGATCGTAAAGCGGGGAAGCGTAAGGGATGTTCTGGCCGTAATCCTGTTTCAAAGCGTGGGTTGCCAGGCGGTGGGCTACGTCTTGTTTGTTGGTCGGGTGAATGTCGAAGGGATTACCTACGTCGGTAGTGACGGCCATACCGGTTTTAGGGAGGCTCAACGTCATGTTTTGAGCCTCGCGGAGCTCAGCCCAGTTGCTTCCCTTGTTGCTGTCGCGATCGGTACCGAAGCTGGATAATTGTACCCAGTAAAACGAGAAATCATCGTTCCAAAGCTTGCGCCAGTCGTTGATCATGAGCGGAAACGATTGGCGGTACTGGTAAGCGCGACCTGCATTACTTTCACCCTGGTACCAAAGCGCACCGCGTATTCCAAACGGGAGCAACGGCACGATCATGGCATTGTAAATAGTGGTACCCACATTGTTCATCAGGTGGGCGTACTCGTGCTTTTCGGCGAACGCGGGCATCAGGTACCAGTCTTTGGCGAGGCTCGTTTTGCGGCTTCCGTCTTCCACGTAGAGGTCATTAGCCGAACCCATCAGCCCGGGACCAAACCACGAGGCACCTACCATATTGCCGGTTTTGAGGGTCAGGATATTTCTACCTTCCTTCCATGTGCCGGCGGGTAGCTGTATTTTCCGCGCGCCTTTCGCAGCGCTTTCATGGACGGGTTTGCCGTTAATATACACTTCAACAGGTCCGTCGTTTTCTGCCAGCGAAAGGGTCGTTTGTTTCCCCGCCCAGTCGGAAGGGATTGATACCTCTTTGGCCATGTAACCTTTGCCGCGGAAACCCATAAGGCCTTTCCAATCCCATTGCCCCACACCGTCGGCGGTTTTTTGCCAGCTGGTAAAATCTACGTCCGGCGAAATGTATTTCTTTTCATCCTCCCAGGTCGGCTCGTAAGATGCATTCTTGAAAAGCTGCTTTTTTAGCTTCTTATCCATAATTGCATCCGCTTCCTGCCACGTTTTGGGCAGGTTTTGAGCATAAGAGCGCAGTTCTTCATTGCTCAGCATGGCTTCCTTGCTGATCCAGCCCTCTATTTGAGAGCCTCCCCACGACGAATGCAGGAGGCCGATCGGTACGTGCAGTTTTTGATAGAGCTCGCGGGCAAAAAAGAAGCCCACGGCAGTGAAGCCGCCGACGGTCTCCGCACTAGCTACCTTCCATTCCCCGGCTGAAAGGTCCTGTTCGGGTTGAAGCGTCACCAGGTGGTCGACGCGGAAATGGCGGATCTGCGGAAACTCGGCGTTTTTGCGCTCCTCCTCATAATTTTTGGCCGCCGAAACCGGCCACTCCATATTCGATTGCCCCGAGCAAAGCCAGACCTCTCCGATCAGGACGTCGTTCACGGTGGCATTACCCGATTTGGCGCTTACCTGCAACGAATGCGGCCCGCCGGCTTCCAGGGCTTTGAAATTCACCCGCCACTTGCCGGATGCATCCGCTTTTGTATCCATAGATTGTCCCGCCAATGTCACTTTCACTTTTTCGCCGGGTTTGGCCCATCCCCACACGGGAATCGGCTTTTGGCGCTGAAGAACTACGTGATCGGAAAAGAGGCGGGCAAACTTGACCTGGGCAAACGACGATGTCGCGCAGGCGAGGAGCAGCACTATAAGTATTCGTTTCATTGAAAGGCAAAGTTGATTTTTGATTACCTATAAATGCCGGAAGTGGTCATATTCTACTGGAATAATGGGTCGCTACGTCCGGATTATTGAATTTGGCCTTATTTTTGGCTGCAATTCAAGTATAAGCCATGATCTCCATCGTTATTTGCTCGGCCGATCAGACCGAGTTGTCCAAAGTTTCTGAAAATATCCGCGATACCGTTGGCATTACTCACGAAATAATCGCCATCGACAACCGCGAAGCAAGGCGTGGGATTTGCGACGTTTACAATGAAGGAGCAAAGAAAGCCAGGTTCGATCTGGTGTGTTTCATGCACGAGGATATTGAAATCAGGACTGAAAATTGGGGAAGCGTCGTTGAGCAAATCTTTAAGCGCGATCCGGAAATCGGCATTGTGGGTGTAGCTGGCGGTGGTTACAAGTCCCTCGCGCCGGCAGGCTGGTATCAACTGGAATTCCATTCGGAAGAAAGGTCGTATCAGAATGTTCTTCAAGGCTACAAGTTTGATGACAAGCAGGAAATTCATGCCTATCATAACCCGCGCAATGAGCGGCTTAGCCGGGTGGTCTGCGTGGATGGCCTTTGGTTTTGTACCCGACGCGATATAGCCCTTCGATTTCCATTTGACGGCAAAGTGCTTACCGGCTTTCATGGGTATGACCTCGATTTCTGCCTGAGCGTATTTCCGCATTACAAGGTCATGGTGACCTATGAAGTGTTGATGAAGCATGCCTCAGAAGGGAATTTTAACCGGCAATGGTTGGACCACATCCTGAAACTGCACAAAAAATGGAGTTATGCCTTGCCGCTGACGACGTCCGTCATGCGGGGCAATGAAATGTATGATATCGAAAAAAGGTCATTCGAGAAGCTCATAGAGCAAATGATACGTTGGAAGTACAGCTACTGTCAAATTCAGACGATGCTCTGGCACAGCACCAAAACGAAGCAGATGCCCCGCCGCGTGGTTTTCAAAGCTTTTCGTCACCTTTTGAAGTTACATCTACATATTCTTCCACTTCCGGACGGGCAAAAAAGCGGGCCCACAGCAGTTTAGCACGCAAACCCCAGATCTGTCGGTATACGAAAGCAGCTTTCTTCGATTTTTTATAAACCGGAATGTAATACAGTTGCTCGTAATTATCGCGGATAATGCCGGCGTATTCAAACGAAAAGAACGATTCAAGCCGTTCCTCGAACAAAGTACGAAGCCGGTCGAGGAACGGCTGGTCGCGGTTCTTTTTGAACGTAGCGCATTGCTGCACCCATTTCAGGTCCCGACGTAACTTTTTGATGTCGCGGTTTTCGTGGTAATTCTTCCGGATCTTCTTCCGCTTGTTGAGAATGTCGGTGGAAGTGGTGGTATGCTGACGGTATCTGACCAGCGTTTCCGGGATCACCTCAATGCTGCCCAGGTTAGCGGCCACATAGGCAATCCAGTGGTCGTGAAAATGGTCCGGATTGAATGGCAAAAACTCATCGCGCAGGTCACGTTTGAAGAGAATGCTGTGTCCCGACACGCAGTTGAAATACAGAAAAACCTTGGGATCATCACCCCGATAGAGGTGGATAATGTCCGACATTTTCCGTTTCCAGGTCATTTGCCGGCCTTGCTCGTCCATAAAGGCAGAATCGTGGTAAATCAGCAAATGCTCTCCGATACCCGCTACCTGTTTGCTGATTTTTTCCAGGTCCCAGATATCATCCTGGTCGCATAACGCAATGTATTCGCCTTCACACAGGCTAATCGCTTTTTCGAAATTTTTTACATAACCCAGGTTCATCTCGTTATCGAAGATCCTGAAAACCGGGTATCGCTCCGCGTAGGCACGCACGATCTCGCGGGAGCGATCCTTGCTGCCGTCGTCCACGACAACTATCTCGATGTTCGGATAGGTCTGGTTTACGAGCGAATCGAGCTGCTCTTCGAGGTACTTTTCGCCGTTGTAAACACACAATGCAATCGAAACGAGTGGGTAGGGTGTGCCGGGAATATCGAAATCGGGTTGGTTGTTCACTTTACTGTTATTTTTTTGCCTTTACGCCCCATGCTTTTCTGAGCGCATAAAAAAACTTGCTGGTGTCCGGTTTCTTCAAAATCCGGAGCAGTGTGTCGCGGTGTTTCCAGACGAGCATTCCAAATTTTGCATTGAAAAAGCCATCGTTACGCCTGAGACTCTGATTGTACAATGCATTGATCAGCTCGTGTGCCTTGCCCGTACACTGCCGTGCGCAAAGCCGGAGCCACTGACTTTCCCTTTCCAGTTCCAGCACCTTTTGATCGGTACTCCGGGCTACCGTTTTCAATGCGAGTATATCGGTGTTGTTGCCCGAATGCTGGCGGTATTGCACGAGTGCCTCCTCTGCAAAATCGATGCTGCCCAGGCAGGCTGCATTGAATGCCAGCCATTGGTCGTAATGAAAGCGCTCCGGAAATGGCAATGATTTTCGCAATACCTGTTTTTTCATCAAAATACTATGGCCCGAGACGCAGTTCAAAAACAGGAACACTTCGGGCGCATTGCCGCGGTAGAAGTTCAGCTTATCTGAAATGCGCCGGTCCATGGACCGGCCCCCGGCGTCTATAAACTCCGAATCGTGGTAAACCAGGGTATGGTCGCCGATGAGGCGTACCTGCTTTTCCAGTTTTTCCTGATGCCAGATGTCGTCCTGGTCGCAAATCGCGATCAGCTCGCTCTGGCAGAGGCCCAGTGCCTTTTCGAAGTTCTTATTGTAACCGAGGTTTTGCTCGTTGTAATGCAGCCTGATGCGTGCATCCTTTTCCGCATATTCTTCCAAAATGGAAGGCGTGGCGTCGGTAGAGCAATCATCCACTACCAGCAGCTCCCAGCGGGTGTATCGTTGTGCAATTACCGAATCCAGCTGCTCGCGGAGAAATGCGCTGCCATTGTAGGTACACAAGGCAATGGATATCAGCGGCAGGTTTTCCATTTACACATCGGTGAATTGCTGCATATCGATCAGGCGCTTGTACAGCCCGTCTTTCGCAATGAGCTCGGCGTGGCTGCCTTGTTCGATGATCTTGCCTTCTTCCAGCACCAGGATCGTATCCGCGCTCTGGATGGTACTCAGGCGGTGTGCGATTACAAGAGAAGTCCGGTTTTTCATCAGGTTGTTCAATGCTTCCTGCACCAGTTTTTCCGACTCGGTATCCAGGGCCGAGGTCGCCTCATCGAGAAGCATGATCGGCGGGTTCTTCAATACGGCCCGGGCGATGCAGATGCGCTGTTTCTGTCCGCCCGAAAGCTTCATCCCCCGGTCTCCAATATTGCTGTAATAGCCGTCCTCGGTTCCCATTATAAATTCATGTGCATTGGCAATCCGGGCTGCTGCCTCCACTTGCTCCATGGTAGCGTCCGGGCTTCCGAAGGCGATATTCTGAAAGATCGTATCGTTGAACAGCATCGACTCCTGGTTCACCAGCCCGAACATCGACCACAGCGATTCCTGTTTAATTTGTCGCACATCGACGCCGTCTATCAGCACATGGCCTTCATCGGTATCGATAAACCGGGGAAGCAGGTCCATCAGGGTCGATTTTCCGCCGCCGGAAGGCCCTACCAATGCAACCGTCTTGCCTTTTGGAATGGTCACATTAATGGATTGAAGGACCGGCCGCGAAGGGTAGGAGAACGAAACGTTTTCCAGCCGGATGGACTCTTTAAAATCCCGCATATCCACCGCATCCGGCGCGTCACGGATCTCCGGCTTCTCGTCGATCAGTTCGAGTACGCGCTCGCCGGCGGCGATCCCTGCGTGAATAGTGCTGAAAGAATCGGTCAATGCTTTCGCAGGGCGCATTACCTGCGAGAAAATGCCGATGTAAGCGACGAATTTGGACACGTCGAGGTCAGAATTATTGTCAATGATAAGCGAGCCGCCGTACAGTACGATAATCGCGACCATGGTAACACCCAAAAATTCGGACACCGGCGAGCTGAGCTGCTGGCGTTTGGCCATTTTGCGCCCGAGGTCGGAATAGCGGATGTTCTCCTTGTTGAATTTGTCTTTGATAGCCTCGGTCGCATTGAACGCCTTGATGATCTTGATCCCGGTGAGCGCTTCGTCGAGGTAGCTAATCATGAGCCCGAAGTAATGTTGGGCCAGTGCGGCCTGCTGTTTCAGCCTTTTCACGATTTTTGAAATGAGGAAAGCGGAAACAGGGATCACCAGGATGGCAAAAAACGTCAGTTTGGCCGACGTAGCGAAAAGCATAAACACATATGCAAGCAACTGCATCGGTTCCTTAAACACTACCTGTAAAGTACTTGTAACCGAAAATTGTACGACTCCCACGTCGGATGCGATTTTTGAGATAATATCCCCTTTGCGCTGGTTGCTGAAATAGCCCACATGCAGGTCCATTACATTGTCAAATACTTGTTTGCGCAAGTTCAGCAGGGTGTGGATCCGGAGGTTTTCCATGATCCGCTGTGAGAAGTATTTGAAGATATTCGAAAGCAGCACAGAGCCGACGATTACCGCACATACGACCTGTAACGCGCCGTGCGGCCCGAAAGTCAGATTGGCCTGCTGCGCATAATAGTTGAGCATGCCCGTGGGGTCGAGCCAGCCGTTTTCCGGTCTGGGATCCGCTTGCCCGCCCTGGTTAAGAAAAAGTGTATTCAGGAGCGGCGCCAGCAGGGCCAGGTTCAATGTATTGAATACTACTCCCAGCAGGGTACAAATAATATAAGGGACAGCAAAACGGGCAATCGGTTGTGCAAAAGATAATAATCTGAGGTACGTTTTCATTCTTAGATAATGGCATACTCGCCGTACGCCGGAAGTAAAAAAAACCGAAACCGGGTTTTTCGGATTAACGCGCAAATTAACGCTTATCTGGCGAAACAACTGTCCGTAACTTCAATTAATTCCCGGCAGACCGCCGGTTAATACGATGCCACGGTTAGGGGAAAGGTTGGAAACCGCAGGAAAAAAGCCGACAATCGACGCCTGACCCAACTTTTTAAAACAAGTCGTTGTTCAAAAGTAAACCGCCAGACAATGATTACGAATTCCGATATATTTTCGATTGAAGCAGGTGATCGCGTACCTGTAACTACCTATAAGGCAGCCCGCTCGGTTGCCGGGCTTGTTGCGAGCCATTTCGAGCGGCATCACGAGGCGGTATCCAAATACTACGAACAGGAGCTTGCGCCCCGTCCCGATGCCCGCATTATTGAAACAATTATCGATACGACATTCTGGGCGAGCCTGCGCCGCGAGGAAGGGCGTTCGCCGAAAGTGTCTATCGCCTACCTGCCGCCACAAGCCGCCGAACACCCGCTGGTTTTCGCGGAAAAACTCGCGCTGACCGCCAACGTGCTCACCAAGCTCGCGCCCGCCGTCGAGCGCTCTGGCATACACCTGGGCGTGTGGCTCGAAGACGGCGAGCTGCGCATTTGGGGTACCACACGCGTGATTCCCGGATTGTGCTTCGTGCTGGAAGTGATCGAGCCGGGGATGCTGGTGGTGAAACACCGCAGGGTAGAGGGCTTTGGTAAATTCGTGAACGTGGCGGTGCTCAAAGGCGACCAGGTGAAGATTGTCAATGAGGAGAGCCGTAAAGTGAAAGATTGCCCTTCGCTGATCAATTCGCTGATGGGATTTTCGTCAACGACATTATGGAGTGACTATCCTAACCTGCTCGTGCAATTGGCCGCATCCATGCGCAGCCATGAGCGCGGCGGTATACTGCTGGTGGTTCCCAAAGGCAAGGACCGCTGGCGTGAATCGATCATCCACCCGATTACCTATGACGTGCAGCCGCCATTCTCCGAGCTGGCCGACCTGCACCGCAAATACGTCGAAGATCCTAACCCCATTACCTGGCAGAACCAGTTCAGTTCGGCAGTGCATAATATGGCCGGGCTTACGGCAGTGGATGGTGCTACGATCATCAACGACCGATACGAACTACTCGCATTTGGTGCCAAAATCGGCCGGGCGCAGGATGCAAAGCCGGTGGAGGAAATCCTGATTACCGAACCGATTATTGGTAATACGGCCATGGTGGTGCATCCGGTGCAGAACGGAGGCACGCGGCATTTGTCGGCGGCGCAGTTTGTGTACGACCAGCGCGATTCGATCGCACTCGTGGCCTCACAAGATGGCCGCTTCACCATATTCTCCTGGTCGAAATGCGAGAACATGGTACAGGCGCACCGGGTCGATGCACTGCTGCTATGACCCAAACGGGAAGAGTTCCAGCTGCTCGGGATCTTTGTATTTCCGCGACTTGATCTCAGGTTCATGAAAGTTGGATAGCGAGATCCCGAGCAGCCGCACGGCTTTTTCTTCCAGGTCTAGCTTTTCGAGCAATTGCTTTGCGGTGTCGGTAATGGTATCGAGGTCACCGACGGGGTGGGCGAAGGAATGGTTGCGGGTTATTTGGGTAAAATCACTGAATTTGACCTTCAACGTTACCGTCCGGCCTTTCAACTGGTTTTTTTCGAGTCGGTTAGTGACGGTAATGCCGATGCGGTCGAGCTCCCTGTTCATTTCATCCAACGTAGTGAGGTCGTAGGTAAAGGTATCTTCGGCGCCGAGCGATTTGGTTTCGCGGTGCGTTTGTACCTGACGGTCGTCGATCCCGCGCACGATTTTGTAGAAGAAATGGCCTGTCTTTCCAAAATGATTGACGAGTTCATCCTCCGACAGCTTTTTGAGATCCGCACCGGTATATAAATGCATTCCCTTCATTTTGTCGGCCGTAACCTTTCCTACACCATGAAACTTCTCTACCGGCAGCTGGTCCATGAAGCTCTCAATTTTAGACGGGCCAATGAATTTTAATCCATCAGGTTTGTTGATATCGGACGCGATTTTAGCTACGAATTTATTGATCGACACACCTGCGGACGCGGTGAGATTCAGCTCTTCTTTAATAGATTTCTTGATCTGCTTTGCGATTTCCACCGCTGATCCGATGCCCATTTTGTCCTCGGTTACGTCCAGGTAAGCCTCGTCCAGCGAAAGCGGCTCGATCAGGTCTGTATAGCGGGAGAAAATCTCACGAATACTTCTGGAAACGGATTTATATACCTCAAATCTCGGGTGCACGAAGATAATGTGAGGGCATAATTGAATGGCCTGCCGCGACGGCATCGCCGACCGCACCCCGAACTTACGGGCCTCGTAGCTCGCCGTGGCCACCACGCCGCGGCCGGTAGGAGAGCCGCCGACGGCCAGCGGCTTGCCTCGGTATTCAGGGAAATCGCGCTGCTCCACCGATGCGTAGAATGCATCCATGTCGATATGAATGATCTTGCGAATGGGTTTTCTGGCTGGCACCTCCTGCATAGGAAATGGCAATTTTTCAGGTTATAAGTGTATCCTCCTATTAAAAACAAATTAAATAATATTGCATTCGCATCAGGAGGGACTTTTTTTTCGTAGTAGGTGAATAAATCCGCAGTCAGTCTGTAACTAGCGGGCCGATTCATTTACTCAGTTCCCCGGAAATTCAATGCGACATACTATACTCCTGTTCAAATCCCTTTTTGTGCTCCTCTTTCTTCTCCGCGTGAATGCCGGCGCTGTGCAAGCGCAAGACCGTTGCGCGTCGATGGAGCTCCTCCAAAAACGGTTTACCGACAAACCCGCGCTCAAACTGATGTTCGACCAGCGGGAGCTACGTTTAAAACAGCTCATCAGGGAAAGGGTTGCTTCCGGGAGGTCGATGCGGACAACCGGCCTGGTCACGATTCCCGTCGTGTTCCATGTAGTGCTTAGCCGCCAGTCGATGGTGACCGACGCGCAGATCATGGCCCAGCTTGATACGATCAATAAGGATTACGCCGGGACGAATGCAGGGGCCGCCAAGGTTCCTTCCTATTTCAAATCGCTTTTCGGGCAGTCGGGCATTCAGTTCTGCCTCGCGCAGCGTACGCCCAACGACGCGCCCTCGACCGGGATTGTGCGTTACACGACCTCACGCAATTCATTTGACTATACCACCAATCAGGTAAAGCACGCCGAATCGGGGGGCGCCGATGCCTGGGATACCGATAAATACCTCAATATCTGGATTTGCGACCTGTCAGGTTCCACGCTGGGCTATGCCACTTTTCCGGATGACGGTGTAAAAGACGAACAGGGTGTGGCCATCGACTACGCGTCACTGCCGGGTGGAAGTGCTGCGGGTTTCAACCAGGGAAAAACATTGACCCATGAAATCGGCCATTATTTTAATCTGTACCACATTTGGGGTGACGATAATGGCGCTTGTACGGGTACCGACGAGGTAGATGATACCCCCAACCAAAGCAACAGCACGACCACCTGCCAAACGGGCATCGTCACCGACCGTTGCACGACCACTTCACCGGGCATCATGTACCAGAATTACATGGATTACACGCCCGATGCCTGTTTGTTTATGTTTACTAAAATGCAGGTGGCGAGAATGGAAACGGCGTTCAGTACTTATCGTTCACTGCTGGCGCTTTCCAACGGCTGTACGCCGGTGGACGTCAAGAAAAAAGACGCCTCCCTGAAAGCGATCCGCCAGCCTGCGCAGCGCATTTGCAGCAACTCGCTCACGCCGCAAATCACGCTGGTGAACAAGGGAAGTGAAACGCTTACGTCGGTGAAGATCCACGTGGCAATCGATAATGGAACCGCGCAGAGCTACAACTGGACCGGTTCGCTGGTCACTTACGCCCAAACAAACGTGACTTTACCTGCTCTTACCACAGTGGAAGGTAACCATGTGCTGAGTATTACTACGTCCAATCCAAACGGCGCGGCCGATGAGGATACTTCCAATGATGCTTTGAGTCTCGATTTCGTCTATTACGAGCCGTTTGCCGCTCCGGTGAAAGAAGGCTTTGAGGGGCTCTTTGCGCCACAGGGTTGGGATATTGTGAATGAAGACGGCGGCTCAACCTGGGAAAAGACGACCTCCGCATCCAAAACCGGCAGCGCTTCGGTGAAAATAGGGAACTTTGACAACCAGGTAGTAGGACAGCGCGATTACCTGCGCTCGCCGACGGTACGGATCGCCGGGGTCGACTCTGCATTTGTGTCGTTTCAGGTAGCAGCCGCGACCTACACGAATGCGTCAGCTCAGGGTAATGTGTGGGATACCTTGCAAGTACTTATCAGTACAGATTGCGGACAGACTTACACAAGTATCTACAAAAAATGGGGATCGAGCCTCATTACCCGCAGTGCGGCCACGCGTACCGCATTTACGCCGGGCGTGAACGAATGGCGGCGAGAAGAGATCAATATCGGCAGCTTCATCGGTCAGGGAGAAATCCTCGTCGCATTCCTGAATACCAACGGCAACGAAAATGATATTTACCTCGACGACATCAATATCCGGACTGTGACGGTGAATCCGAACCTGAAAGAAGCAGGCTTCCTGGTGACGCCCAACCCGACGAGCGGACAGGTGTCGGTGCAGTTCTACCCGCATCCTGAGAAGCTGAAATCCGTCTCGATTTACAACGTTGCGGGGCAGAAAATAAGGGAGACCGTCATTACCGGAGAAGTGGCTTCCAATGTTTACAATTTCGATCTGACCACCTACCCATCAGGGCTGTATGTTGTCAAAGCAGAGTTTGAAGACCGTGTGCTGACGAAGAAGATTGTGAAGAATTAAGAGAAGGAATTTTGAATGACCGAATGACTGAATAATTCGAATAATTCGAATATTCGGTCATTCAGTCATTCAATCATTCAGTCATTAATATATTCGCTTGACCACCACCTTGCTATTCGTTTGCGAAATGGCAAACTCTTTGGCGTTCTCATTGGGTGGTGCGATAAAAATCTGCTTTTTCTTCTTGCCGTCGGTGTTTACCCAGTTGGCCGAATAAATCTCCGGGAGCTGGCCGGTGTAGATCGGGTGATGGTCGGAGTACATGAACACTTCCTCCTGTTCGTAAGCTAATTCGAGGTCGCTTCCCTCGATCACATCACAGATGATCTTCAACCCGCCTGCCTCGTCGTCTACCAGACCTTTAATCCGGGCTTTGCCGTAAAAAGGATCTTCTTCAAATTCCCAACGGATGTAGTATTCGATTACGTTTCCGATCTGAGACTCAATATAGTCGGCAGTTAGCAGTTGTTCCTGGCGCATGGTCGAAGTTGGTTTTTACACTCCTTTAAACTAGGCAAAATTCAAACCCGCCCCTTGTGGGCGTTTTGACAAATGTAATCGTAAGCAGGATGTTTCCAAAAATAATAGGACGCGTTTCATAGATATTTGAAAAATTACCACCAAGTGGAGATTTGCAGTGGAGTAAGCTGTTGGAAGGGCGACTTTCATATAGTTGCATAGGTTAGTTGTGTAGATGTAATTCTTAATTATGTTATAGAAGTTTTTTGGAGCTCAGGAGTGACCGTTTTATCACCCGGGGGAACATAGCGGTATGGTTTTTGTCGGGCACTGGCTATTCAACATAATTTTCCGGGCACTGGCCCGTCACTTAGCCAAGATTGATATGAGAAAAACTCAACGAGCCAATGAGCCTGTACCATGTTCGGTCCCGCTCATTTTCCTGAGGATCGGTTTCTTCCTGTTACTGTTTTCCGGCCCGATATCCCGAAGTAGCGCACAGCAGGTAGGGCCGGATTCAACCCGAAAGGCCAAGCCCGATACGCTCACCACCCCGGTCCCGAAACCCGATCCTGCATCAACCCGACCGGCCTCCGATACCCTCCCCAAGCCTCGAAATACCACCGATTCTGCATCCAAATCCTCCTCTTCACCGCTGGTGAAACCCTCGCAGAACTTCGATCCGCTGACCAAACCAGCCCCTCAGAAAGATTCACTGAATAAACCCGACAGCACTGCCAAGCCCGCCCAGACCGGCAATGCAAACGCGACCCGACCGGCACAGAATGTGGTGCCCGACTCCGCCGCGGCACAGAGACCCGCGGGAGCTACCGACCCAGGTCCCAATGCACGCGAGATCAAAGGTGTGGTAAAAGATGAAAAGGGTGCAGGAATGCCCGGTGTGGCGGTTTTGGTGAAAGGGACCCAGATCCAGGCCATTACTGAGCCGGATGGTTCTTTCCAGATGAAAGTTCCTGCCAAGGGCGGCATATTGGTGTACAGTTTCGTCGGTTTTACCACGAAGGAAGTGCCGATCACCGGCCTTAGTACCTACGATGCGCAACTCGTTCCCGAAGCCAAGGCATTGAAGGAAGTGGTGGTGGTAGGGTATGGAGCCCAGAGCAAGCGCGACCTGGCGAGTTCGACCTCGCGGGTGGCTTCTCAGGAATATAAATCGGCGGTGATCAATACCATCGACCAGGCGATTCAAGGCCGGGCTACGGGTGTTCAAGTCGTGGAAAGTTCAGGTGAGCCGGGTGCTTCGGCGGTAGTGAGGATACGCGGTAATAACTCGCTGAGCGGGAATAATGAGCCGCTGTATGTCATCGATGGCTTCCCGATGCCCCCTTATCGGGAGGCGGGGACTAATTTCTATGGATCCTACACGCAAAACGGTTTGTACGGCATCAACCCGAACGATATTGAAAGTATGGAGATCCTGAAAGATGCTTCTGCCACAGCTATTTATGGCTCCCGCGGAGCAAATGGGGTGATCCTGATCACGACGAAATCGGGTAAGCGGGGCGAGGGCCGCGTGGAGCTCGTCAACAAGACTTCGTTCGGCCAGGTTGCCAATCCGATCCGGATGATGAACTCGCGGCAGTATGCCGAAGTGATCAACGAAAGTTTCCGCGTTACTAATCGCAATCCGCCATTCGAAAACCTGGACAGCAGCATGACGAATACGGATTGGGTGGATGCCATCACACAGCCGAGTTTCCGGCAGGATATTACGCTGAGTCTTTCAGGCGGCAGCCCTAAGTCGTCGTATTATATTTCTGGTAACTATCTCAAAGACAAGGGTACCATTATCAATTCGAATAACGACCGGGCAAGTTTGCGGGTCAATGTGAACAATGAGATCAATGACTGGTACACCGTCAAAGGCCAGCTTTCATTCTCCCGGCAAAAAAATAACCGCGCCGTGACTGCCTCACGTGCGTGGCCGACTTCGGGCGGGCTCATGGACGGCTTGCGGGCGGCACCCACGCTGGAACTGGACTACCTGGGCAACAATAGTTTGGGTATCCCTAACTATCAGGGTTACTATTTCTCCAATCCTTATAATGAGCTGATGGCGAAAACCGATGTGACGCAGAGTGATTATTCCATCCTGAACATCGAGAATTATTTCAAGATCGCTAACGGGCTGCAACTGGTCGTGAGCCTAGCGGGTAACCAGAACCTCACACGCCGCAAGGTATTCCTGCCGCCATCAACGGCCGAAGGAAATCAAGTAAAGGGGAAAGGGAGCAATAATACGGCCAATACATATAGCTACAACTTCAATTCGTACCTCCAATACGAAAAGACCTTCCGGAAGAACCACTACCTCAATACTACCCTGGGTGTGGAATATAACGACCAGACTGTTGAATTCCTCAACACCAACTCGTCGGGCTTCGATGTGCCGTTTTTCGGTGTCGATAATATCGGTACCGCATCCTCGCAGGTGATCGCCTCGTACAAGGAGAAACGCATTTTGCAATCAGGGTTCCTGCGGGCCAACTATACTTTCAAAGGAAGATACGTGCTCAATGCCTCGGTCCGTGCGGATGGTGCTTCCGCCTTCGCGGAGAACAAAAAGTACGGTATATTCCCGGCAGTAGCGGTGGCCTGGAATCTCGACCAGGAGGAGTTTATGAAGGGCGTTACCTTTGTCGCGAATACCAAATTCCGCGCGTCTTATGGTGAAACTGGCAGCCAGGCCATTTCGCCCTACTCGTCGCTGTCATTGTACAGTGCCGGTTTCTATGAAATGGGGCCCGGAGGCGATGGCGCTGTAATTAATACCGGCGTGTTTCCGAATACGATCGCCAATCCGAATCTTTCATGGGAAAGGACGAAGCAGTTCAACGTCGGGGTGGATTTCAATGCGGTCAAGGACCGGATCGTTCTAAGTTTCGATTATTACAACAAAGTCACTTCCGATCTGCTGCAACCGCGCAAAGTGCCAACTCAAGCGGGCGTGGGAACCATCATCGACAACTACGGAACCATGCGCAACCGCGGTGTGGAGCTGAGTGTCCAGGGAAATATTATTCAGAAGAAAAATGTGACCTATTCGACGCGCGTCAACATCTCAAGAAACGTAAATACGCTGGTCGACTTGGGCGACCGCACCCAGCCCGATTACGTGAATATCAACGGTAACCTGCTGGGTGGTGTTTCGGGCATCCTGATTCCAGGGCAGGAAGTAGGGCAGTTTTTTGGATACCGGGTCGACGGGCTGAGTCAAAAAGACGATTTCGACGCTAACGGTAACCCGAAATTTGCGACGTTCGAAGGGCCCGCGCCTGCCGGATCAAAAGGCAGCCCGCTTTACGGTGCATGGAAATACTCGGATATCAATGGCGACGGCATCATTACCGCCGACGACCGCGTGGTGCTAGGCAAATCGACGCCGGATTTCACATTCGGATGGAGCCACGACTTCACCTGGAAGAACTTCGCGGTGAATGCATTGTTTACGGGTTCCGTTGGAAATGACGTGCTCAACCTCACACGGTTCTACATCAGCAATGGGGTAGTCGATTACGGCGGGGTAGGGTTCAACCAGTCGGAAGAATGGTTCCAGCACCGCTACACGGAAGCCAAGCCGCATAACAACCCGAAATATCCAGGTGTGCAGCGCGGGATCGCCTCAGGGGATATCAACTCGGTAATGCTGGAAGACGGCAGTTTTGCCCGACTGAAAATGCTCACGGTTTCCTACACATTCCCGAGACTCGGCCCGATCCAGAACCCACGGCTTTTTGTGACAGGCACCAACCTATGGACCCTGACCAATTATTCCGGCTTCGATCCTGAAGTGAGCTCCTACGCGCAGTCACTGCTGCAACAGGGAATTGACTACGGTGCATACCCTGCGCAGCGCTCATACACCATAGGCTTCTCGTGCAATTTCTAGTGTTGACCAATGTATCTGAAAAAATGAAAATACATATCAAGATATCCGTGATGCTGCTGGCTCTGCTGGGCATTGCGGCCTGTAAAGATAACCTCGAAGAGTCGCCCTATTCGTCGCTGGGCAAGGATGTGGCATTCAAGGACGAGGACGGTCTGAATCAGGCGACGATCGGCGTATACCAGGCCTGGACTACGACCGATCATTCCGACATTTTCAATCGCTTTGTTCTGACCGAATCCGGCCACCGGTATGCGACGGCGGGCATTCTCGGTCCAGGTTCCGATCCTTACTACCGTTTTGCACATACTCCGGTATCGGGTGCATTCGAATCGGTTTGGGCGCGGTTTTACAAGATTATTTACCGTGCCAATACCGTGATCGACAATGCGAAGCTGGCCGTTCCCGGTGAAGAAGAGGAAGCGGACCCTTACATTGCCGAGGCACGCGTGCTGAGAGCTTACGCCTACTTCAACCTGGTAAGGCTGTTTGGAGGCGTGCCGCTGATATTGAAGGAGATCGGGTCATTTGAAGAAAAGGACCTCATTTTCGCACCCCGTGCGACCGACGCAGAAGTATATGAAGCTATCCTGGCCGATCTCGCATTTGCCGAAACCATCCTTCCGGATTCGCGCGGCGGAGCGGAGCTGGGGCGCGTTTCAGCAGGTACAGTGAAAGCGTTGATGGGTAAAGTGTACCTGACCATGGCAGGTAAGCCTTTGAACAGGACGGAAAACTATCAGAAGGCTATTGAAAAACTGAGTGAGTTGGTGGGGCCTGTAAACGAGGAAAAATACGATATGGAACTGCTGCCCAACTTCGCCGATGTATTTGCGCTGGCCAACGAGCGCAACCGTGAAATCGTGCTGTCGTTCGGTTATTTTGTCAATCCTTCGAACCAGAACGGGAATATATTGCCATTCCACCTGTTCCCGTCAGGTCTGGTGAACGGAGATGAGCAAACCAACTACGGTTTGACTTATGATTATTACAAACTGTTCGATAAAACCGACACGCGCCGTGACTACACGCTCGTTTCACGTTATGCGTTCACAGGCGGCGCGCGTGCGGGGGCCGAGCCCGGCGACAGCATCATCTACGACCCGACGACCTCGCATTACCTGAACCAGCGGACCAAAGAGCCGTTTTCACACGATGATTTCAAATACGGTATAGCCTTCGGCAAACTTGCGCGGGAAGCTCGCCCGGCGGGGGCTCCTGTGCAGGGGTATAGCGCGGACCTGATCGAAATGCGGTTTTCGGATGTGCTGCTGATGCTCGCCGAAGCGTTGGTGGAAACGGGCAAACCCGCCGAAGCGCTTCCCCTGCTCAACCGCGTCCGTGCCCGTGCGAAGGCGGCACCTTCCAAGGCGGCCGGCGTACCAGCATTGCGTGCCGCGATCCGCACCGAACGCAGGCTGGAACTAAGCGGCGAGTTTAATACCGTGTTCGATATCCGGCGCTGGGGAACATTGAAGGACGAGATCGCAGCGATGACCGACGACCAGATCGTCGACAATGTGCTCGTACCTTATTCGCCGCGCCTCGAACTTTATCCTATACCACAATCGCAGATCGACGCTAACCCGAATCTGCGGCAGAACGACGGCTGGTAGAAGGAAATACGGAGTTTCAGATGTAATTTCAGGTTTTTAAATTACACTATGAAAACTCCTTTCAAACAGGGTGTAGTATTGCTCGCTGGCCTCTGCCTGATGGCTTCCTGCCAGAAGCGTCTCTCCGTTTCCAAAACCGAATACAAACAGTACGGCATCGACCAGCAGGTCGGTGCCGATTCTGCTATAATCCGGTACTATCAGCCCTATAAGGCCAAAATGCAGGCCGAAATGAACCGGGTCGTCGGACAGACCGACGTGGCGCTCACCAAACCTTCGGACCCCGAAACGCTCATGGGCAATTTCTTCGCCGACGCTATGCTTAAAGAAGGTTTGAAGAAAGATCCCACCATCCAGTTCACGCTCGCAACCAAAGGCGGCCTGCGCACCACATTTCCGAAAGGTAATATCACCGTTTCCCATGTTTTCGAACTGATGCCGTTTGAAAATGAAATGGTAGTACTCAAACTGTCAGGGCCGAATGTACAGCAGGTGATTGATTTTATTGCTAAAAAAGATGGTGAGCCCGTGGCCGGTATCCGGATGAAAATCAGGGACAACCAAGCCTATGACGTCACCATCGGCGGTGAACCGTTTGACATTAACAAGACCTACAACCTGCTCACCTACGATTACCTCGCTGACGGTGGCGACGACCTGGAATGCCTCCGCAACCCGCTCGAACGCCGGGAGATCAATCAGAAGGTAAGAGAAGCATTGTTTGAAAATATCAGTGACCTGACGCGTCAGGGTAAGAAAATAACCACTCAACTCGATGGAAGAATTGTATCAGATAAATAGGAGGGATTTCCTCAAAAAGGGCGGCCTGGCTGCCGCTGCATTGGGTTTGGGTTCCGTGCCGGCTTTCGCCAGGCGCGATTCGGTCGTGCAGCTTACCATTCTCCATACCAACGATGTACACAGCCGCATCGATCCGTTCCCGATGGATGGTTCGCGCAACCAGGGACTCGGTGGCGTGGCAAGGCGGGCTGCACTGGTGAAGCAAATCCGTGCTGAACAGTCCAATGTGCTTTTGCTGGACGCAGGAGATGTTTTTCAGGGAACGCCGTATTTCAATTTGTATGGCGGAGAGCTGGAACTGACGATCATGAGCCAGATGGGTTACGACGCTGCAACAATGGGTAACCACGATTTTGACAACAGCATTGCCGGCTTCGCAAAGCAGCTCCCACACGCGAACTTTCCCTTCCTGGTCAGTAATTATGATTTCAATAACACTGAGTTGAAAGGCAAGACGCAGCCTTACAAGGTATTTAAAAAGCAGGGGCTGAAAATCGGCGTTTTCGGGGTTTGCATTGAGCTGGAAGGGTTGGTAAACAAGAAGAACTACCTGGAAACCATTTATCTCGACCCGATCGCGAAGGCTAACGAAATGGCTTTGCTGCTTAAAAATGAACAGCGTTGCGATTTCGTGATCTGCCTCTCGCACTTGGGATACAAATACAAAGAAAATAAAGTATCAGACCAGGTTTTGGCCAAATCCACACGTAATATCGATCTTATCATCGGTGGCCACACGCATACGTTTATGAAAGAGCCAGAGAATATCCTTAACCTGGACGGTAAGGTAACAACCATCAATCAGGTCGGTTTTGCGGGTATTAACCTCGGGCGGCTGGATTATTTCTTTGATCGCGAACGCGGTGAGCAGAAGATGGTATCGGGGGTGCTGCCGGTACACGAGTTTGTGTTGGGGTAATGTATGGTCAGGAATGGTCAGGTGTTGGCGGGTATCGTCAGGAGTAGTCATTAATGGTCAGGTATTATCACGCGTAGTCACTCATAATTGCAATAGGTAAAACAACACCTGACTATTCCTGACCACGCATGGCTATTCCTGACCACACCTGACTATTCCTGACCATCAATGACAAACATTCCCCTTTCCAACGCAACTCATTCAATATGCAAAAACTGCTGCCGTACCTTCTCTTCTTCCAAATCGATTTGGGCGAGGTGCTGGCGGATGATTTCTTCTTCGTAAGTCTCTTTTTTGTTGAACTCGTGCAGGATTTGTCTTTTGTATGCCAGTAATTCCTTGTTAATATCCTGGTAGCGTGTGATATACGCATGGCCGGCTTCTCCTTCTTCAAATTCCCTTACGTGATCTAAAAAACCGAGGTCGCTTTCCAGTTTGAATTTTAGTCCCCGCAGGAGTTCGTGGCTGTCGATTTCATCGGCGTATTTCTCGTTGATCAAATCCAGCGAGGCTTTCGCGAGTTTGCGGCGGATGATCACATCCTGTTCTTGCGCTGGGATTTCGTAATCGCGGTCTTCTGCCTGCATCCACCGGGCTACGGCCGGTAAGGTAAGCCCCTGAAAAACCAGCGTTACCAAAATCACCACAAAAGTGATAAAGAGAATCATGTTCCGTTGAGGAAATGGCTGACCGTTGTCGAGCAGTAGTGGAATCGACAATGCCGAAGCAAGTGAAACTACCCCGCGCATACCGGCCCAACCAAAAATTATAGGCATCCTGTACCCCGGGCTACTGTCAGCGGTTTTGATAAATCGACTGATGAACACCGTGAAAATGGATGCGCCCAGCGTGCTCGCAATGCGGGTAACTATTACAACTGCGGAAATGATCAGCCCATACTTGATCGCCTCGCCGAGTGACGCTTCGCCAAAGCCCTGGATAATCACGGGCAGTTCCAGCCCGATGAGCATGAAGACGATGCCGTTCAGCACAAAGCCGACGGTCGACCATACATTTATGCCCTGAATGCGGCTCAAATGGCTCAGAATGCTGTGCTGGTTGCGGGACAGAAACAGCCCCCCGGTGACGACGGCAATGACGCCTGAAAAATGGAATTCCTCCGCAGCGATATACATGGCATAAGGTGCTACGAATGTCAGGATTGTGTCGATACTCGGCGTGGTGGGGAGCCAGCGGAGGATGGCATAGAAGATGAGCGCAATGCCGAGACCGATCGCAAAACCCATTCCGATGACCAGGAAAAAGCTGCCTATCGCTTCGGTAAGGACGAAACTGCCCGAAGCGACCGCTACCAATGCGAACCGGAAGACGATCAGGGAAGAGGCGTCATTCAGCAGACTTTCGCCTTCGGCAATGGTAATGAGGCGCTTGGGGACTTTCACGTTCTGCAGAATAGAGGTGGTAGCTACTGCGTCGGGCGGCGAAATGATGCCGCCGAGCAGGAAGCCCAGCGCGAGCGTGAACCCGGGTATGACCGCCTGCGATACGTACGCGATCACGCACGAGGTGAGTATCACAATAATAAAAGCAAACGAGCCGATCACGCGCCGCCATTTCCAGAAATCCTTCCAGGACGTCTGCCAGGCTGCTTCGTAGAGCAGCGGTGGCAGGAAAATAAGAAATATCAGTTGGGGATCGATCTCTACCGACGGCAGGCCAGGGATGACGCTCAGCACAAGCCCGCCGAGAACGAGCACAATCGGGTAAGCGATTTTGATCCTTTGCGCCAGCATGACCAGGAACATGATCACTACCACCAGCGAAAGGTAGAGAATAATGGATTCGTGCATAAAATTCGTTCAGAGTCGGCTTATCGGATGTACAATTTAATACCGTTGGTCGATTTTAAAACAATCTGCGGATGCATTCCTACACTGAAACCCGGCTCGCGCACAAAATCAAAGCGTTTTATAAGGGCCGCCAGTACCAGCTGCATTTCCATCAGGGCAAACTGCTGTCCGATGCAAATCCGTGGCCCGGCGCCAAATGGCAGGTAGTTGAATTTTGCCCGGTTTTTGACGGTTTCGGCCTGAAAGTTTTCCGGGTTGAATGCAGTTGGATTTTCCCAGAGATCAGGATTGCGGTGCAGCTCGAAGATCGACATGAATACGGAACTTCCCTTTGGAATACCATAACCTTCGATTTCCTGATCGACCGTGCTCTCGCGCGTCATGGTCCACGCGGGCGGGTATAGGCGAAGCCCTTCCTCTACAACTTGTCGGGTGTAGGGCATTTGAATGAGCTGCTCGAAGCCGGGAACCTTGTCGAAAATTTCGCTTTCCTTCCGGATCCTCGCCACAATCTCCGGCTGGGCCGAGAGCTCCCAAAGCAGCCAGCTGAGTCCCGTCGCCGAGGTTTCGTGGCCGGCTGCAAACATGGTAATAGCTTCGTCGCGGATTTGTTCGTCGTTCATTTGCTCGCCGGTTTCTTCGTCGGTGCTGTCGAGCAGCAGTTGGAGCAGGTCGTTGGGCGTCTCGCCGGACAGGCGTCGTTTCCGGATAAAGTCGTAAACCAGGCTGTTGAAATACGCCAGGTCGGATTTGAAGCGCCGGTCCTCACCGTTAATGGCCATCAACGGCAGGCGGTAAGGCTTGCGCACACGCGTGACCAGGTACGTCTGCGTGCGGCTTACCTGCCTGTAAATCTGCTCCTTGTCTTCGGTATTCATATTCCCGAACAAGGTTTTGAGCGCGATATCGGAGGTAATGCCCATCATTTTGGCATCGATATCGACGGCCTCTTTATCCCGGAATTGTTCCAGTTCTTCGATGAATGCAGCCGCCAGTTCACCCATGGTGAGAAACAGTTCCTGCAAGCGCTCGCGGTGGAATGCGGGCTGCACGAGCCTCCTTTGCCTTAACCAGAAGTCCCCATCGCTGATCACCAGGCCGTTCCCGAGTACAGGCCTGAGCATTTTGACCGAATTTCCCTTTCTGAAATTTTTATGGTGCTGTTGCAGTACGTGCCGGAAAAAGGCAGGGTCGCGGGTAACAATGAATTCCCTGAACAACCGGATCTTGAAAGTATCCCCGCATTCGTCGAAGCCTTGTCGTAAAAAACGCAGCGGATCGCGCGCAAAGCGGATCGCGGAGAACAACGGAAACGGGCCGATCTTGAATTCGGGAATGGGACGCATAGGACAGGAAGTATTGAGAATTACCGCAAATAAACCAATCCGATGCAAAATGCAATGCGCAAAAAAGCCGCGCTCTATTCCAGAACGCGGCCCAGGGTGTGCATAGGTATCGTTTATTTCTTCCCGGCGAACGAGCGCAGCATCCAGGTGTTCTTTTCTTTGAACTGCATGAAACGGTTGACCATATCGTTGGTACCATCGTCGCCGGCTTCTTCGGTGGCGGAAAGCAGCTCGCGTTCGAGGCTGATGAGCTTCCCGAAATCGTCAAGTATGGCGTCCACCATGTCGAGGTCCTTCATGCCGATCGTATTGATTTCCTTGATTTCAGATTCGTTGATGTAATCTATAAAACGGCTGTGCGGCGGCTTGCCCAGGGTCAATACCCGCTCCGCGATTTCGTCGATCGTTTCCTGCGCGTTGGTATACAACTCTTCGAATTTCACGTGCAAGGTAAAAAAGTTTTGCCCTTTGATATTCCAGTGGCAGCCTCTCAGTTTCTGGTAATGGATATGGTAGTTGGCGAGGTAGTCATTCAACAGATCCACAACGGGTTTTACGTCAGTTTCGCTCAGACTGATTGCTTTGGCATCCATAGTAAATAGGGTTGAGATTGACATTGTTTCCGGTAATCCTGTCATCAAAATCATACCAACGGATCAGAAATGGCGCATTGTTGCGTTAAAAGTTGCGGATGATGGCTTGTCGGCGCCCGGATACAGGTTTCTGTTGTCGAAATACTGTCCCCAGGGGCCGGCAGGCACGATCCTTGAAGTACTTTTTTATACCCATTAATCCCATCCATTTATGTTTCTCAACAAGTTAAAATCCATGAAAACGCAGGCCATCCTTATTCTCGCACTGGCGTTTTCGGCCCCTTCTTTCGCACAGAACAAAGAGGAAGATAGAATAAACGCCGCCACGGCAGTATTAAGTGATTTCAACGGCATACAAATCCCGCCGCAGCTGATTGAAGCCTCCAAAGGCATTATCATTATTCCCAGGATGATCAATGGCGGACTCATCGTCGGCGGAAAGCATGGCAAGGGCCTCGCGATGGTAAAACGCGAAGACGGCGAGTGGAGCGATCCCGTGTTTGTGACCATTACAGGCGGTAGCGTAGGCGCGCAGATCGGCGTGCAGGCGGTGGACCTGGTATTGGTTTTTAAAAGCGATAAAACGCTGATGAATATCGAAAAAGGCGACTATACGCTCGGTGGTGATGTATCGGTAGCCGCCGGGCCAGTCAGCAAAAATGCCTCTGCTACGACCGATTACAAGCTGGAAGCGGAAGTATATTCCTATTCACGTGCCAAAGGGCTCTTCGCCGGCGTGACCGTCAACGGCGCTATGCTCGATGTCGATGTCAGGGCTAATACAGGCCTTTATGGAAGTAAAGCCACTGTCAAATCTATCTTTACGGAGTCAAACATTTCATCCAAGGCAATCGACGATCTACGCGAAAAGCTGGATGATTTCAACTAAATGCCGTTATGCCATCCACAGTCGTTGCACAGATGATCTACAACGAGGAGAAGCAGACTTTACGCATCGTATATGTCTCGGGGATGGTGTATGATTACAAAAACGTCCCCTGGGAAGTGTACCAGGCCATGAAAGCCTCGGGCTCGAAGGGGACGTTTTTTAATAAGCATATTAAGGGGAATTTTGAGTTTGAGAAGGTGGAATGAGGAATGAGTGACCGGGCCGCCGTAGCGATAAGTGATTGAGTGAATAGTCAGGTATTGTCAAGAGTTGTCAGGTATTGTTTTTAAACACCGCAATGACTATTCCTGACCATCAATGACTACGTATGACTATTTAATCATTTAATCATTTTCCTTTACTTTGTGATATTTCCAGTTGGATATATCGCTCGCATCGCGCTCATGAAAAGACTTTTTACCGCGTTAGTTTTAATACTGCCATTCAAACTTAGGGCTCAAAGTCAGTCTGACTCCCTGAAAGCGCGTTCGCTCGATGAGGTCGTGGTGACGGCTTCTCGGGTGATCGAAAGCATTCTTGTGTCGCCGGTGAGCGTGCAGAAAGTGAGTGCCAAAGCTACTGCTCTGGCGCCTGCATTGTCGTTTTTCGATGCATTGGAAAATGTGCAGGGCATGCATATGATCACGCCTTCGATGGGTTTCAAGGTGTTGAATGCGAGAGGGTTTTCGAATACGACCAACGTGCGTTTCGCGCAGCTGACCGATGGAATGGACGTGCAATCACCGCATATCGGTGGCGCGATCGGCAATGCACTCGGGCCTACGGACCTGGATATTGCAAGCATTGAGATACTGCCTGGTACAGCTTCCGCATTGTATGGGATGAACACCGTAAACGGCCTGGCCAATTTTTTTACCAAAAACCCATTCAATTCCGAGGGGCTGTCGATCCAGCAGAAAACGGCCGTCAATCACCTGAACGACAGCCATAGCAAGGCCAGGCCGTTTACCGAAACAACCCTTCGTTTTGCCAAAGTCATTACTCCCAAACTGGCATTTAAAATCAACGGAGCCTTCACAAAGGGCTACGACTGGATTGCCTCTGACGAGACCGAGCTGAACGGCAATGCCAACAACAGTACGCAGCTGTTCGGCGCAGACAACCCGGCGAGTGATCCCGTGAACAAATATGGTAATGAAAGCTCCAACCGCAAGACCGTTACACTCGACGGCAAGCGCTACGTAGTGAGCCGTACAGGTTACCAGGAATCCGAAGTGGTGGATTATCATTTGCACAATATCAAAGGCGACCTGGGCCTCTATTATAAAGTGGCGCCCGGCGCGATGCTGACCTACACCTATCATTTTGGCCTGCTTGATAATGTATACCAGCGCGCCAACCGGTTCCGGCTCGAAAACTACCTCGTGCAGCAACATGGAATTCAATACCAGTCGGCTTCGGTGCAGGCCAGGTTGTATGTCAATTCGGAGAATACCGGCCGCTCTTACAACCTGCGTTCAATGGCCGAGAATATGGATCGCAGCTACAAATCCGACAACGAATGGTATGCCGATTTTAGCAAGGGGTTCAACAGTGCCGTCACCGGCGGAGTAGCGGTACCCGATGCAATGCGGCAAGCCCGCGTTATCGCAGATGCGGGCCGATATACGCCAGGCACGGATGCCTTCAATGCGCAGCTGCGCAAGTTACAGGACATCAACAACTGGGATCTTGGCGCCGCATTGCGCGTGAAGGCGGATTTTGTGCACGCCGAAGCGCAGGTAAGCCTCACCGAAAAGTACCTCAAAGCCTGGAAGGACCAATACGGGCTCGATATTCTCCTCGGTGCCGACCACCGGACTTATATCATTGTGCCGGACGGCAATTATTTCGTCAACCCAGAGCCGGGAAAGGATGGCAAGAACATTACTTATGGCAAAACAGGTGGATTTGTTTCTTTGAATAAGGAATTATTTCAGAAACAAATACGCCTCGGTGTGATCCTGAGGATGGACAAGAACGACTATTTCAAAACAACATTCAATCCGCGCTTATCGGCCGTTTACAGCCCGGCGCACGACCACAATATCCGTGTTTCATTCCAGACGGGCTATCGCTTTCCGAGCATTTTCGAGGCATATAGTAATGTCAACAGCGGTGGTGTGAAGCGGGTAGGAGGGTTGCCGGTGATGTCGCAGGGCATTTTTGAGAATGCCTGGCTCGCCAATTCCATTGCCAGCTTCCAGCAGGCTGTTTTGAATGAAATCAATCAGAATGGCCTCACGCAGGATGCCGCGATTGAGAAGAATAAGGGTTTGCTTAAAAAGAACCCCTACACCTACGTGAAACCCGAACACACCAAAACGTGGGAAGCGGGTTACAAAGGGCTTTTCTTCGATCGGGCATTGTTTGTGAATGCAGATTTGTACTTCAACCGGTACAGCAATTTTATAGCACAGACCAACATGAATGTACCGGTATCGACCGATGCGGCCGCTATCCCGCACGATCTGTATGACAAGGCCCGTCAGTCGCAATACCGCATGTACACTAATTCGCGCTCGATCATCAACAACTACGGTTTCAGTGTAGGGATGAATTACCAATTGGAAAAGAAATGGGTTTTCGGGCTTAACACTACGTTCGCCAAACTGAAAAATGCTGAAAACCAGGACGGCCTCGAAGACGGCTTTAACACACCGAGATGGATATGGAACGGCTCTGTTTCCCGTACCAATTTACTCGATCGCCTCGACGCCACGGTTTCGTACAAATGGCAGTCAGGTTACTATTCGCAGACTTTCCTCGTAACCGGCAACGTCCCGTCATACAGCAGCCTCGACGCGCAGGTGACCTACCGCGTTCCCAGGCTGAAAAGCCAGGTCAAAGTGGGCGCGAGCAATTTGCTGAATAAATACTATGTCTCGTTCCTCGGCGGACCGTCAGTTGGGGGAATGTGGTACGTTACGGTTGCTTTTAATGTTGAATGACTGAATGACTGAATGACTGAATGAATAGTAAGGAATTGTTATGGGAAGTCATTATACTCTTGAAAAATCATTCATAGTCATGCGGTTTTGGGGCACCTGCCGAAATGGATTCTTTAAATAGTTGAGTAAGGTTGAATAATTGCCTCAGACAAGAAATTAATCCATTCACTCATTCACTCATTCAATCATTCACTCATTCAAAATTAGAATCATATGTTCCCTTTCCGCATTTCGGCCACGGCATAATCCGCCGCCCGTGCGGTGAGCGCCATGTAGGTCAGCGATGGGTTTTGTGTGGCGGTGGAAGTCATGCAAGCGCCGTCGGTGACGAACACGTTGGGGACGTGATGCATCTGGTTCCATTTGTTGAGCAGCGAGGTTTTGGCGTCCTTACCCATTCTGGCGCCGCCCATTTCGTGGTTTTCGCTACCGGGGTTACGGTGGGTATCGGAGGTTTTGATGTTTTTGAAACCGGCCTTATCGAGCATTTCGCTGAGTTCGGTGTAAAAATCTTTGACCATTTTCATGTCGTTGTCGTCAAACGACACATTCATGCGCAGCTGAGGAATACCCCAGTCGTCTTTCAGGCTGTCGTGCAGCGTCACGAAGTTGGATTCTTTGGTAACCACCTCACCCATCATTTGGGCACCGAGCGACCAGCCGCTTTCATCCGGAGCGAACAGGCTGGCTTTCAGCGATTCGCCGAGGCCTTCATTCGCATTCCCGATTTTGGAAGCTGAAAACGAGGCGGCATATCCGCGGAGGAAATCGGTTTCCTGCTTGAAAACGTTGCGGAAACGCGGAATATAGGCGCCATTTGGCCGACGTCCGTCGGTGGTGCGGTCGTGGAAGCCGTCGAAATCGGCTGTAATGCGGCCGCGGTAATTGTGAAAACCGATGAATTTGCCCAGCATCCCGCTGTCGTTGCCCAGCCCGTTAGGGAAACGGCTCGATTTGGAATTGAGTAAAATCAGGTTTGAGTTAATGGCTGAGGCATTTACGAAAATGATTTTGGCATAAAACTCGGTCATTTCCTTTGTCTGCGCATCCACCACACGCACGCCTGTGGCGCGTTTTTTCTTTTCGTCGTAAATCACCGAATGTACCACCGAGTGCGGTCTTAATGTAAGATTGCCCGTTTTCTCGGCCCAGGGTAATGTGGCTGCATTGGTACTGAAATACCCGCCGAACGGGCAGCCCCGCTGGCACATATTGCGGTGCTGGCATTTGGCGCGGCCTTGCTGGGTATGGATCGGCTGCGGATCGGTGATATGAGCGGCGCGGCCGATGATCACGGGCCGCGTGCCTTTGTAGTTTTTCGCGGTTTTGTCGCTGAAATGCTTTTCCACGCAGCTCATTTCGTGCGGCGGCAGAAACTCGCCGTCAGGAAGTTGCGGCAGGCCATCCTTGTTGCCCGAAATACCCGCAAATTTCTCCACATAGCTGTACCACGGCGCGATATCCTTGTAACGGATCGGCCAGTCGGTCGCAAAGCCGTCGCGCGCCGGGCCTTCGAAGTCATAGTCCGACCATCGCTGCGTTTGCCGGGCCCACAGCAGCGAGCGGCCGCCTACCTGGTAGCCGCGCATCCAGCTGAACGGCTGGTCCTGCACATACGGGTGCTCATAATCCTTCACAACGAAATGCATCGCATCTTCCCGGAAAATGTAATGTTTGCTGGCCATCGGGCTTGCCTCCCTGACTGCCAATGGCGGCAATCCGCGGTGCTCGAACTCCCAGGGCATCATATTCGTAGTAGGATAATCTACAATATGCTTCACGTCGCGTCCGCGCTCAAGCACGAGGGTTTTCAATCCTTTTTCGGTTAATTCTTTCGCCGCCCAGCCGCCGCTGATCCCGGTTCCCACAACAATCGCATCGAAAGTTTGCGCCTTTGCGGCGTCGATATTGAAATAGCTCATATTTTAATGACTGAATGACTGAATGACTGACCGGGTCGCCGGAGCGATGAGCGAATGGCTTGGAAGAGTCATTTATAGTCAGGTGTTGTCAGGTATTGTTTTTAATTGGTATTGCTATTAATGACTACACCTGACTACAAACCCCTATTCTGAACAATAAATGGCTACACCTGACCACAAATGACTATTCTTGACTACACCTGACCATACCTGACTACAAATGACAACTCTTGACCACACCTAACTATTCGCTCATTCCATTCCGAAACAGCCCCGGAAGTAATTTATTGTGCAGCAGCAATCGCCAGGTGCCCCAGTCGTGCGCGCCTTCGCCGCCGATGAAATAATCGTGTTTGACACCCACTTTATCCAAAGCTGCATGCGTGGCTGCCGATCTTTTCCCTACAAAGTCCAGTTCTCCGCTCCCGAGCCCCACCAGCAGGTAGTCAACCTTGTCTTTGATTTTAGGATCGCTGAAAAATGCGGGATTCAACTGCTCAGGTTCCAGGTCGCCCGCGCTCAATATCCCGAAAGAACTGAACAAATCTATCGCATTGAAACCCACGGCTTCGGTATGTCTGCCACCCATCGAAAGTCCGGAAATAGCACGCCGTTTCCGGTGTTTCACAGTGCTGTAATGCGTATCTACGAAAGGTACAATCTGTTTGCGCAGTTCTTCTTCAAACAACTTGTAGGTCTTTTCGAGGTGTTTGGGATCGTTGCGGTGAATGACCTGGTTGTTGGGCATCGCGATGATCATCGGCACGATTTTTCCCTCCGCCAGCAAGTTATCCGCAATCAGATTGGCCCGCCCGTCGAGCATCCAGCCGGAAGCCAGCTCGCCACTGCCACCCAGCAGGTACAGAACCGGGTATTTTTTCTTAGAATCATAGCCAGGCGGGGTGTACACAAACATTTCCCGTTCACCGTTCAGGACGTCGGAATGATAAATGTGCCTGGTAGTGCTGCCGTGCGGCACCGGGCGTGCGTCGTAATAAGCGGGCCCGCTCCCGTGTACGACGAGGTTGCTGTACCCGGGCTGGTTCGAAGCGCCCGTAAGCGTATTGTTAGGATCGGCCACTGCCACGCCGTCGATCAGGAAGCGGTACACGTAGATATTCGGGGTTACCGGGCCCACGGTCAGCGTCCACAGCCCCTCGTTGTCTTTTGTGAAAGGGATATTGGCTTTGCTTTTCAAGGCCAGAAGAATCGGCCCGCCCGTCAGTTCTACTTTCTGCGCATCGGGCGCTTTAAGCCGGAATGTTACAGTATGATTATCTTTCACCTCCGGGGAAATGACATTTCCGCCGTAAGGCACCAGCTGCTCGGTGTTTTTCTGCGGCGCCCAGTCGAGGTTGACGTTCGCTTGCTGGGCTGTTGCAAGCAGCGGAGCCGTCAGCAGGGAAGAAATAATGAGGTATTGCTTCAAGGGTTTCATCTGGAGTTGCATTTCGAAAGAAAGACGAGGAAATGGGTTGGATACTCTACTCTGGAGGAAGTGATTTGCCGATTGTATATCCAAAGGCACCAGTTGAGAATCGTATAGAGAGGAACGGTTGAGTTGGGTTTAATATGCCTTAGAAATAGGTTTATTCATCCTCCAAACTTAATACTCATGAAAAAGTTTTTATTTCTCTCTCTGTTGGTGAACTGGTTTAATGTATTGGCGCAAGATGAGCGGCGGATCCTGAATGGTCAGGAGTATCCGATCTGGTACAGCAGGACTAAGGTGTTGGTCAAAAGATAATGTGACTGTGGAGTTTGCTAATACGGCATTGCCGGCCGCCATGCCGTCTAAAGTTGAACTGTTTTCAGAGAAGTCTATCGCGCCTGTCCGCTCAGTTGTGATCAAGGAAATCTATGATAAGCGAGGTTTTCGAGAAGGAAACAAACTTGACCTTAACGTATCAGACCTGCCTCGCGGTACCTATTATTTACATGCGACGAAATCGGAAAACTTAAATGAGAAGGTAATGAAGTCGAAATTAATCCTTGAATAACCGACGAATGGCTGTGAAACTAACACTATTACTTTCGACGCTGTCAATTTCCTCACTTTTGCTGCCGGTTGTGGGCAAAGCACAGGTTGTCAAGAACTGGAATCTTGGTGTTTCCGGATCGACGGGGAGAAGCTTTTACAATAGAAAATACTACGATCAGCCAGAGGTTCCACCGGGAAGAATAGCGCAACTAAAATCCAATTATTTATGGGGAGGAACTATATGGGCAGAAAAATATTTGAACCGTCACGTCGCCGCAATTGGAGAACTTCGCTATACTGAAGTAGATGTCCCCAATAACATGCTCTGCGAGTGCAGCTACACGGGAGCTGTAATTTTGCAGGACGAGAAACATTATTGGGGCTCTGTGGGAGTGGGGCTGAGATATTATTTAAATCCAAAGTCGCCGGTCTCTTTTTTCTTCGATACAAAGGCAGATGCCGACTGGCTGATCCTCGCGAAAGAAAAAATCAATGATAAAACGTACCATCATTGGAACGCAATGGGATATTCACATTTGGCGCCGAGTCTGTCGTTCGCTTTTGGTTCCAAATGGAAACGGTTGGCCCTAAGTTTCGGAGTATACAGCAATGTGACCCGTACTATGGTTCGGAATCCAGGTGTTCATAACCGGGTGCACTACGCAATGAAAACCGGCATAATGTCCAAAGGTTTCTTTGGAAAAGTCGCCATTACGGCATTTAGATTACGCTAACAAACCGAAAGATGAAATTTGATTAGTACTTCCGATAGCGATTTTTGTCCCATGTTGTTTGTGTTCGCCTGCGGGCGATCAGCATAAGCGAGGCATGGATTTAGGCATATTTGCATCTACCGGCAGGAATTTCTACGACAAAAATACTATGATCAACTGCAGTTAGCACCGGGGTGGGAGACAAATTTCAAGACGAACTATTTATGGTCGCAGGAGTGTGGGCGGGGAGCTATCTAAGCCCACATTTCTCGGCTCTAACTGGGTTTCGGTTCACGGAGGAAGACGTGCCCGAAAATATGCTTTGTCAATGCAATACTGTTTTGGAAGTCCAGGGCACGGATGAAAAGCATCTTTGGACTACGGTCGACGCTGGATTGAGATATTACATTAAGTCCGTTTCCAAATTATTGTTTTTCGTGGACGGTAGGGCTGAAATAGATTGGCTGATTGCCGCGCGGACAAAAAGATATTTTATGGACGAGGATTTGACCCGGACGTACATGAATTGGAATGCGTTTGGTTACAAACGCTTTATTCCCGGAGTTTCACTTTCATTAGGCGTAAAAATCGATCGGTTGATGTTGAGCATTGGCGGAATGACTAGCCTAGGCAGATCTATGATACGCAATCCAGGAACCTACAATCAAGTTGGCCATCCAATTAAAACCGGCTTTTTCGGCAAAGGATTTTTTGTAAAAACCTCATTCACATTAATCAAACCCAAATAACCTCTTAGTCAGACCACCGGAAAACCAGCAAGGCTACCTCGGTATGGCAGTCGGCGTAATTTGAAAACAATGCCTCACGCCAGAATATCCTTCACCAGTTTCCCGTGAACATCGGTCAACCGGAACCGCCTGCCCTGGAATTTGTAGGTGAGCCGTTCGTGATCGACGCCCATTAAATGCAGTAGGGTAGCGTGGAAGTCGTGGACGTGTACAGGATCTTTGATGATATTGTAGCTGAAATCGTCAGTTTCTCCGTAACTGATCCCGGATTTGACGCCGGCACCGGCCATCCACATCGTGAAGCAGCGCGGGTGATGATCACGGCCATAATCCGTGGCGCTGAGCTTGCCTTGCGAATAAACGGTCCTGCCGAATTCCCCGCCCCAGATCACAAGGGTGTCGTCGAGCAGGCCGCGGCGTTTCAAATCCATGATCAATGCGCCGGTGGCCTGGTCGGTGGCTTGGCATTGCTGGGCAATAGCCTTCGGCAGGCCGCCATGCTGGTCCCAGCCCTGGTGGTACAGCTGCACGAATTTGACGTCTTTTTCGAGCAACTTGCGGGCCAGCAGGCAGTTGGCCGCGTAGGTGCCCGGGTCGCGGCTGTCGGGGCCGTAGAGTTCAAAAACATCATCGGGCTCGGCGGAAGTATCCATTACATCGGGCACGGAAGTTTGCATGCGGAAGGCCATTTCATACTGCGCAATGCGGTTATTGATCTCCGGGTCGCCGTATGCGTCGTTTTGAAGCTGATTCAGTTTGGAAAGGTAATCGAGCATTTCCTTCCGGTCATGGCCGTCGTAACCTTCCGGGTTGTTCAGGAAAAGTACCGGATCCTTGCCCGAACGGAACTGCACGCCCTGGTGCCGCGATTCGAGAAAGCCATTTCCCCACAAGCGTGCGTAAAGCGGCTGGTCTTTCGGGGCATTCTTGGAAACCAGTACAATGAAAGTGGGCAGGTTGTTGTTGTCGGTACCGAGCCCGTAACTCACCCAAGAGCCGATCGAAGGCCTGCCCGGAAGCTGGTTGCCCGTCTGAAAAAAGGTAATGGCCGGGTCGTGGTTGATGGCCTCCGAATAAATGGATTTCACAATGCAGAGGTCATCGACCACCTTGGCTGTATAAGGCAGCAGCTCGCTTACCCAGGTTTTGGTTTTGCCATGCTGGTTGAAACCGTAAATAGACGGAGCCATGGGCAATACGCTCTGGCTGGCGCTCATTCCCGTAAGCCGCTGGCCTTTCCGGACAGAATCGGGCAGGTTTTGGCCTGCCATCTGGATCAGTTTGGGTTTATAATCAAATGTTTCGAACTGGGATGGTCCGCCGGCCATGAACAAATACACCACCCGCTTAGCTTTCGGGGCGATGTGGGGTAATGCTTTGAGTATTTCGGATTCCAGGTCGCCCGAAGGTGCCGCTGCTTGCCGCGATGCGGAACCATACAGCCTGTCGAGCCCGAAAAGTGACCCCACGGCCATGGCACCCAATCCGAGGGACGTCTGGGTGAGGAAGCGGCGGCGGTCCAGTTTCCGGTGCAGCTCGTTGAACTCGGGCGTATGCAGGCGGAACTCTTCTTCGTGATGGTGCTGCATGGTTATCGTTTGGTTAAGGCGGCGTCTGAATTGAGTATGGTGCTCGCTACCACGCTGTTGGCGGCAAGCAATGCGGGATCGAGCGTTTGATCGGCCGTATACTGGCCGGTATGCAGCCAGCCCTCAGCCTTTTTGGGATCTTTCCGGAACTTGTCTTCCTCCACTTTCCGCAATGCCAGCAGGAGGTCTACCTCCTTCACAGGCGGTTTGCGGCCAGTGAGCTTGCGGTAGGCGGCGGTAATAGACTGCCGCGCGTCGGGAATGCGGGTCATTTGCTCACCCATTACACGCATGGCTTCCACGAACGTCGGGTCGTTGAGCGTTACCAGGGCTTGCAGTGGCGTATTTGTTTTTTGCCTGCGCACGACGCAGAAGCTTCGCGAAGTAGCGTCAAACGTTGCCAGCGTTGGGTTTGGTACCGAGCGCTTCACGATCACGTACAGGCTCCGGCGGTACACCGCATTGCCCGAATCGGGCGTGTAAGTAGTGTTGTTGATCGACCATAACCCTTCTGGTTGGTAGGGTTTTACACTCGCGCCGCCAATTTTAGTATTCATCAGTCCGCTTGCCATCAATGCATTGTCGCGGATCATTTCAGCTGACATTCGATTGGCGGGCCCCCGTGCGTACAAGCGGTTTTCAGGGTCACGCTCGCGTATATCCCTGCTCGTGCGGGAGTCCTGGCGGTAGGTCGCCGACATGACGATCAATTTATTCAGTTTCTTTACATCCCAACCCGATTCGCGGAAGGTCACCGCCAGCCAGTCGAGCAGTTCCGGATGGGTAGGAAGCTCGCCCTGGTTACCGAAGTCCTCGGTCGTTTTGACCAGCCCGGTACCGAAGAAATTCTGCCAATAGCGGTTCACGGCCACGCGTGCGGTCAGCGGGTTATCCGGGTGCGTGAGCCATTGCGCAAGCCCGTAGCGGTTTTTGGGCAGGTTTTTTGGGAATTCCAAAATCGAAGCCGGTGTCGATGGGAACACTTTTTCGCCCAATGCGTCATAATTCCCGCGGAGCAGGATGTGCGCTTGTTTGGGTTTGGGCATTTCCTGCATGACCATCAGTTCACGGATCTGTTCGGTAGAGTCCGAGAGCTGCGTGCGGGCATCGCGCAAGGCTGTGCGCGCCACCGCCGTCGTAGGATCGACCGCGGAAATGTAATAGCTTTTCAATGCACCGGATTCTGCCGAGGTTAGTTGTGCGGCACTTTTGGCGCCCACGGTTGACCAGGATGATTTACGGGCGAGTATGGCCGTTTCAAATGGCGTTAATTCGCGGTTATAGACGGTAATGTCATCCACCTGGGCATTTTTTAACCCAAAACCCCGCCACCACGCGCCGATCTGCAAACCGGGCTGAACGGAAGATTTAAACAGGATATCCTTGGTCAGCTGGTCCATCGTAGTCTCCATTGCGGCTTCCTGCCCGTTTAGATACAACTTGAATCCGGCGGCTTTGGAGGAGCCATCGTAGGTGACTGTGAGCTGTACCCATTGTTGTTTCGGAATGGGCTGCTTGCTGACCCTCGTGAGCGCGTCCGACGGGGCCGTATGCGCCATATTCAGTTCGAGGTGGTCGTTTTTAAGATATAAATGATAGCCCCGAAAATTGTAGAGTCGTTCCGCCTGACTTTTGTGCAGAATCACGCCTTCATGCAGTTCTTTGGGGATGTTTACCCAGATCCCCACGCTGAATGGCTCCGATTTACGGAACACGCCGTTCTGGCCAAGGTCGAGGTACACATCGCCATCGAGCCGGAGTGACTTGCCATCGGACTTCGCTACAAATTCCGGATCGCCGCCCGGAGAGCCTGCCTCCCGTTTCATCACGCCTGTTTCTCTGGTGTTCACCGCGTTGCGAAGTGAGCCGTTCTCAAAGGTATAGTAAGCCTGTAAACCGGCCTTTGGCAGTGGCTCTTTGGTCAGGTTCCGGTATTTACCGTCATTCATCCATTGTTTAAAACCGGTTTCTGCATTACGCTGGGCGGCTGCAAGCTGCTGCTCTTCGGTGTTGATCCTGGTTTGGATAAACCGGAGCATTCGCTCTTGTGCTGCGGTCGGCAACAGCATGGTAGGGGTGGGTAATGCATCGTCCCAGGAGATTTGTCCGGCTTCTTTTACATTATTAAAGAAGCTGAACAGCTCGTAATAGTTTTTCTGGGAAATGGGGTCGTATTTATGATCGTGGCATTTGGCGCAGCCTATCGACAGGCCGAGGAACGCATCACCGAAAGTGTTGGTACGGTCCACCACGTATTCCGTCTGGAATTCTTCCTCGATAATGCCGCCTTCCATGTTCTGCTGGTGATTGCGGTTGAAAGCGGTGGCGATGCGCATGTCCTTCGTCGGGTTGGGCATGAGATCGCCGGCGAGTTGCCAGTGGATGAATTGGTCGTAATGCATGTTTTTGTTGAATGCACTGATCACCCAGTCGCGGTACGGCGACATATCCCTTAGCCTGTCAACTGTATAACCATGCGAATCGGCGAAACGGGCGAGATCGAGCCAGTCAACGGCCATTTTTTCGCCATAATGCGGCGAGGCCAGCAGCCGGTCGACTTGTTTTTCGTAGGCATTCGCCGAATTGTCTTTTAAAAACGCATCCGTTTCTGCCAGCGTCGGCGGAAGGCCGGTGAGGTCCAGCGAAACGCGGCGGAGCAATATTTCTTTTTCAGCCTGCGCCGAAGGTTGCAATTTTTCCTCTTCCAGTTTTTGGAACACAAAGTGGTCGATCGGGTTAACTGCCCGGTTATCATGCCGTGTTTCGGGCACATCCGGCTTTTCGGGCTTTACGAATGCCCAATGCGGCTTGTATCCGGCACCTTCGTCTATCCACCGGATCAAAATGGCCTTCTCACGTGCAGAGAGGCTCAGGTGCGACTCGGGCGTGGGCATGACGTAATCCGGATCGGAGGACATGATGCGATGGAAAAATTCGCTATCGGCCAGATCGCCGGGATCGATGGCGGTAAGTCCGGAGTTTTTGGAGACTTTATGAAATGCGGATTCGGGCATGTCGAGCCGTAGCCCGCCTTTCTGCTTCGCCTTATCAGGTCCGTGGCAGGCAAAACATTTGTCGGAAAGTACGGGCTTTACATGTTGGTTGTAATCCAGCTTATCGGGCAGCGCTTTCATCGCAACCTCTACATCCTCGGGCAGTTCGGGGGTACACGAAAAGAAATGCCCGGTTAGCAACATCCACAGAGTGAAAAACTTAATATGCCTCATATCAAATGATACCCTTTAAAACTCTTCCCGGCTTCCTGGTTAAAAGATAGCAAAAGCCGCCGGCTGTACCGTTATACGCTTTTTTGTCGATGTTTTGTTCAGTGATGGAGCCGCGCAGGCTTTGCGGTACTGAAAAGCCGCCTTGCTAGCGTGAAGAGTTATTGATTTTGTGTAAAAATACAATGGGTAAGTTCAAAAATATGATCGCGGATTGATGTAAAATGATACTCCGTTTGCATAGCCTGTGAGGCAGGTCTGGATGATTTGGCCGGGATGGCTGCGAGGAAAGAGAGAAGAGGAAAGAAGAGGAACGTCGGGGGTTGAGTGTTGGGGAGTCAACGGGCTATTGCTCTGTAATCGCCGCCGGGTCGCTGTTTCGGATGGACACGCGAATGTCCTCGATCTGGTGGTGATTAAGCCAGCGCCGGAAGTCCAGTGCGTGTTCGGGCTGGTGGTGGATGATCGCCCCGTTGGTCAGCATCAATGTGAACGTGCTGTACGCCTGCAGAAACTTGCAGACCTCCGTGGAGTGATATTCGAATCCTGCAAAGTAAGGTTTAGTGTAAGACATAGGCCGATTTAATTAACTTCTGGTTGCCTAAATTTAAATACATCGCCTATCGGTCGAAGAATTTATTGAGCAATGTTTCGGAATTACTTATTTAACGGCTCTACAAGTTATTGTATGGAGAAAAGCCTTTACGGAATATGCATATTGTAGACTTTCACAGCAATACTTGTACAGCGGAGGGGCCATTGTAAAATTATCGCGGCACAGCTCTTTTCATGGCTGGCATTATTTCTATATTTGGGTGCTCAGGGTTCGGAAACCGGGTCCGTATTAAATTCAATTTTTAACCTAAAATACATCAACAACATGCGTTGGCAGGATTTACGCAGAAGCAGCAACGTGGAAGACCGCCGTGGAATGTCCGGCGGGGGCAAAGTTGCATTGGGTGGCATAGGGGTAATCATCGTGGTCGCTATCGGGCTGCTTACCGGTCAGGACCCGCAGGAAATACTTTCAAACATTCAAGGCGCACAAACCGAACAAGCCGAAACCCGGCAGCCAGGGCCACGCCCGGACGACAAGACGGCGGATTTTGTATCGGCTGTGTTGGGAAGTACCGAAGATGTATGGACGCAGATTTACGCACAGAACAATGCCGAATATGAAAAACCGGTGTTGCAGATGTTCTCAAATGCTACGCAAAGTGCCTGCGGCGGGGCATCATCGGCCATGGGACCATTCTATTGCCCGGCTGATCATAAGGTTTACATTGATCTTACTTTTTGCGATGAGCTGCGCGACCGGTTCAACGCGCCCGGCGAATTCGCGGTGGCGTACGTGGTGGCGCATGAGGTAGGGCATCATGTGCAGAACCTGATGGGCATTTCGCAGCAAGTGCAGGAGCAGCGGAGAAGGCTGAGCGAGGCCGATTACAATAAGCTGTCCGTTAAATTGGAATTACAGGCCGATTTCCTCGCGGGTGTGTGGGCTAACCACGCCAATCAGATGGATAAAATCCTCGAACCTGGTGATTTGGAATCCGCGCTCACCGCCGCGAACGCTATCGGCGACGACAAGCTTCAAAAAGAATCGCAGGGCTACGTGGTGCCGGACGCCTTCACGCACGGTACCTCGCAGCAACGGATGTATTGGTTCAAGAAAGGCTTCGAAACCGGCGACCTCGCTCAGGGGCGTTTCCAGGACATCCGGTAAACATGAGCTGTTAGTCACTATTTTCGTCCTTAATACCTTTCAACAATGCATAAATGGCCATCGCGTGTCCCTGGCCGAGGTCATAATCCATTTTGAGCCATTGAACAATGTCGCCAGCCTTCGTGCTGGCTTTTATTTGTCCGTTGGCGGTGAAGCCTTTTTCCTCAGCAAGTTTCCGGAAATCATCGGGGCCTTTGCCGGTTTTGGCGAGAATGGTTTTGAGGTATCCCTGGAATGACATATGGTTTTCGGTTGGTTTTAGCAATTATAAGCACAAAATATACGGTATATTGATTCACAGCAAAGGTTTGTTTGGTTTAGGTATTGTTGTAGTTTAATATGCAGGGATTTTCACGCTCCCTATTAAATGCTCTATCAGAATATTCTTCTCATCGATGATGACGAAGATGATCAGGAAATCTTTCTGGCGCGCTTGAAAGTACCCGAAAACCGGTTCGCTGCACTGTCCTGGACAGCGCCAGGGAGGCTTTAAACGGATTCACGGTGGTGAACTCAATGCCGATCTTATTTTCCTAGATCTCAACATGCCCCTTATGAACAGGCAGCAATTTTTGACGGAAATTAAAAGGGATGAAAACTCCGCGAAATTCCGATCGTGATTCTGTCCACCTCCTGCTTTTATAATGATGCATTCCGCCCGAGCCTGGGCGCCGAAGGTAAACATCCGCGCCTGGAACGAAAGGGAAGGAAGTATGCCCGAAATCTGGGACTTTATTGGAAGGGGTTAAAACGAACGGTGAGCCTGCCTTTCTAAGTGAGCATCCCTGTTTCGCGCCTACCACTATTTGCAGGTCAGCGACAATGGCATGGGCTTCGAGCAGGTTTATGCCGAGCAGATTTTTGAAATTTTTCCAGCGCCTGCATGGCAAGAAGGATTTTGAAGGGACGGGTATCGGGCTGGCTATGTGCAAAAAGATCCTTCAAAACCACCACGGACATATTTACGCCACTTCGACGGAGGGCCACGGGCTCACTTTCCATATTTTAATACCTGAAAACCAGTCTTGTTTTGCTGATTCGTCGACACTTTGACCCCAGTCGTCGATTTCCATCATCTTCTCCAAGTGCCTATCAGTATACGTATTTTGATTTCGCCTTTAAAGAATATTTAATCTTTAAATTTTGCAAATATGACGCAATCGATACGAAGTTGTTTATCGGTCTTACTGGCCGTGTTGTTTTGTGCGTACGAAGCAGCCGGGCAGGATAGGCGTGTGAAGGGAAAGGTTACAGATGAATCCAGTGCGGGTATACCTGGCGTGAGCGTGCTCGTGAAGGGTACCAACAACGGTACCAATACCGATGCGGACGGGAATTTCAGCATTGCATTGCCTGCCGGTAATCAGGTGTTGACCGTATCATCGATCGGTCATGTGCCCCAGGACGTTAACGTACCCGCTGGTATGACCGAAGTGATAGTCAAGCTGAAAGCGGACGTAAAAAGCCTCGGGGAAGTGGTGGTAACGGCACTCGGGGTCCAGCGCAGCACGCGAAATGTCGGCTATGCTGTGCAGCAGATCGAGGGCGGGGGTATTCAGGAGGCGCGGGAAGTGAATTATATCAATTCCTTGCAGGGAAAACTGGCCGGCGTGCAGATCGGCGGCAACAGCGGCTCTATGGGCGGCTCGTCGCGGGTGACGATCCGGGGTTTGAAATCTATCTCGGGGAATAACAATGCGCTGTTTATTGTCGATGGCGTGCCGATGGCCAACATGAACCTGAACTCGTACGGCGTTACGGGCGGGCAGGGGACTGGCGGTGGCGGTTATGATTATGGTAACCCGGCACAGCTCATCAATCCCAACGATGTCGAGAATATTTCGGTATTGAAAGGCGCGGCGGCAACGGCACTTTACGGTAGTCGTGGACAGAACGGGGTCATTTATATTACCACCAAAACCGGCAAGGGCTCAGGCAAGCTTTCTTTGAATTATGACTTGAACATTCAGGCTGATCAGGTATCGCTGTTGCCCAAATTTCAGAACCTCTACGGGGGCGGGGGAAGTTCGAGTTTTACAAAATTATATGTCAATCAGAACCCGTCGGGCTTCCTGCCGGGTGGTGGCACTTACGATGACGGCGATGGCAAGGGCCGTTACGACCTCATTCCCGACTACGGTACCGACGAATCGTGGGGGCCGAAGATGGAAGGGCAGCTGGTGCGGCATTACTGGTCGTGGGACCAGGACCGTAACAACCCGAATTTTGGTAAAACAGCCCCGTGGAGCCCGCATCCCGATAATGCGAAGGATTTTTTCAAAACCGGCGTCACATTCTCGAACAACCTCTCGGTCGCCAGTAGCGGCGACAACGGATCGATCCGTTTTTCGGCAGGGCAGACCAGGCAGAATTTCATCTATCCGGGCAGTAACCTGAACCGTTTTTTCATCAGTCTGAATACAGTCTACAAATTCACCGACAAGTTCACATTCAGCGGGGGGATCAACTATGTGAATGACCATTCCAAAGGCCGGCCGGGGACGGGTTTCTTTGGCAACAACCCAATGCTGTTTTATGTGATGTTCGGGCAGCGGCAGATCGACGATGCTTACCTGCGCAATTACAAATATGCCGACGGTACGGAGCAGTCCTGGAACCGCACGGCCTGGAATATCCAGAAACCTGCATTTACCCAAAATCCCTACTGGAACCAGTACGAAAACTACAATACCGACCAGAATAACCGGTATTTCGGGAATGCGGGGCTTACCTACAAGCTCACTGACTGGCTCTCTGCCGATGTACGCGTTTTCTCCGACTACCTCAACCACCTCGACGAGGTCAGGAGCGCGAAAGGCTTTTTTGTAGGGTCCTATGCCAAACGGGTGGTGGTTAATAATGAAAACAATTACCAGGGAACACTGAACGTGAACAAAAGCTTTGCCGACTCGAAGTTCACATTGGAGGCAGTGGCCGGGGGGAATATATTGAGGATCAAATCGAGTACCGACGCCGGAACTACAAATGGCGGGTTGCAAAATCCGATGGTATATGTGTTGCAAAACTCGGTGACGCCTGCTACGGTTTCCAATTCTTATGGAAATAAGCAAATTAATTCCGTTTTCGGCTCAGTGACATTGGGCTATAATAAATTCCTTTATCTCACTGCCACCGGTCGTAACGACTGGGCTTCGACCTTGAAGCAGACCGGTAATTACTCGTATTTCTATCCGTCGGTGGCCGGTTCGTTTATATTCTCCGACCTTGTTACCGGCGCCAAATGGCTCACGCTCGGGAAGGCGCGCTTGTCATATGCACGCGTGGGGAACGATGCCGATCCGTACTCGGTGTCAAGGTATTATGATTATGTAGCGCCATTTGATACTTATCCTTTGCAAAGCACTTCGGACAAGCTTTTTAATAGCAGACTTAAACCCGAACTGTCGTCGGAAACGGAAGCAGGCGTAGATTTCAAATTCTTCAATGACCGCCTCGGCGCGAATTTTACCTATTATAACCGCAAGACCAAGAACCAGATCTGGAATGTGCAGATCCCTTCCGAGAGCGGGTTTACTACCAAAGTTGTGAATGGCGGAACGGTGCAGAATAAAGGTATCGAGCTCACATTGTCTGCTACACCTGTACAGACTACTAATTTCAGCTGGCGGGTAGGGCTTAATTTTTCCAAAAACAAGAACATTGTCCTCGACCTGAACAGTACCGGCGATAACATTGCAGGCATCGAACGGTTCATTATCGGTACCGAGCGCCGTACGAACAAGGTATCGATGGTGGCCCAGAAAGGAATGTCTCTCGGCACTATGCTGGGCACGGATTACGTATACGACTCGAAAGGCAACAAAACCGTGGCCGACAACGGGACTTACAATGTGACACCCACGCCGGTGATCATCGGGGATGCCAATCCGGATTTTATCGGAGGCTTGTCGAATATGCTGAGCTACAAGAATTTTTATCTGTCGGCATTGGTAGATTTTCAAAAGGGGGGTGACTTTTTTTCGTATACCAATTTGTACGGAAACAAATCGGGGATGCTGAAAGAAACAGCGGAGAATGGTATCCGCGAAAACGGCGTGGTGAATCCGGGCGTGAAAGCCGATGGATCGCCTAATGACATTGTGGTGCCCGCCCGGACCCACTTTAATGCTGATGGTGGTAATCGCATCAGCAGGGCTAATCTTTATGACGGCAGCTACATTTACCTCCGCGAGGTGCGGCTGGGCTGGTACCTGCCCGACAGCTGGGCACAAAAGATCCGTATGCAGGCATTGCGTTTGACACTTACGGGAAGGAACCTCTGGCTGATCAAAAGCAATGCGCCGAATGTCGACCCGGCCAATATTACTAATTCCATCAGTAACCAGATCGGCTTTGAAGGCGGTGCATTGCCGGCCGTGCGCAGCTATGGTGTGAACTTGAATGTTACTTTCTGATCCGATTTTAAATCGAATGATATGAAAAACAAGATATTACTACTGCTTGCCATCCTGCTGGGCTTCACAGGATGCGACAACTTCGAATCGCTGAATACCGACCCGGCGCGGTCGAGTGAAACACAGCCGGAATTCCTGCTTTCCAATGCCGAAAAGCGTGCGAGCGACCTGATGTACGATTCCTATTTCAACGGGCGGATCGGGATGGAGCTTTCGCAATACTGGATGGGCACCGACAAGACCTCCGACGGGCGTTTCCTGTTCACCAATGACGGCCTCTGGGCAGGACTTTACGCCGGTCCGCTGATGGATTTGAAAGAGATCAGCAACTATTACGACCGCCATCCGGCAGAAAAAAGCGCGCATACCCTGGCCGTGGCCGAAATCCTGAAATCCTGGATTTTTCACGTGCTTACCGACGTTTACATCGATATTCCTTACACACAGGCATTGCAGGGCGAGGATATTCCGCAGCCCGTGTTCGACCAGGGAAAGGATGTCTATACTGCATTACTCAGCTCCCTGAAAACGCAGATCGATGTGCTTTCGGGTACGTCTTCCGGCGTGATACGCGGGGATATCATCGCCAAAGGAGACGTACAGCAATGGATCCGGATCGCGAATGCATTACGTATGCGCATTGCGATGCGTATGGCCGACGCAGCGCCCGCGGAAGCGAAGACGGTGATTGAAGATGCTGCCAAGAATACGCTGACCGGCACTGCCCAGGATGTGTATTTTCCTTACAATGTGGCTACTACGACCAACAGATTCCCTTACAATGATGTGGAACGCCCGCTGGTGGAGTTTGCGGTTACATCCACGCTGGTGGAATACCTGCAATCGGTTAATGATCCACGTTTGCCAATTTTTGCACGCCCTGACGAAACCAATGGCAAATACATCGGTAAAGTGTATGGTACCGAAGCCAATTCACCGACGATGATCGGCCTCTCGAAGCCGGGCGTAATTGCTTACAGTGGTTCGGCAAAGGGTTATATGATCACTTTTGCGGAGGTTGCATTTATCAAAGCGGAAGCTGCCGCACGCGGAATGAATGTGGGGAGCGACACACCTGAAACGCTGTACAACGAGGCCGTGAAGGCGTCGATGGCGCAATGGGGCATTACCGACGCGAAAGCTGTGGAAGCTTACCTGAAAGCCGTGCCCTACACAGCGGGGACCTGGAAAAACGTGATCGGTACCCAGAAGTGGATCGCCATGTATATGCAAGGGTTGCAATCGTGGCTGGAACGCCTGCGGCTCGATCCGAAGAAGCCGGATGGCACCGCGCTGTTTATCCCTCCGGCGTCGGGTAGCCTCGATCCGGATGTTACCGATGTGCCCAAACGGTTGAAATACCCCAGCAACACACGCGCCAGCAATGCACAAAACAGTGAAAGTGCTGCCAAGCGGATAGGGGGTGATACTCAGGCGGTGAAGAACTGGTGGGACGTCCAGTGAAAATTAAGATTTTGTTAAAGCATCCTCTATCTTGATTCGGCTCCTTACCTTTGGCGCCGAATTAAGTTTGGATGTGAGATGACGCACGAAAAAATATTTGTTTTAGAAACCGGAAGAGCCGTGAAAGTAAAAGTAGAGGGCGTATTAGCCGACGACCTCTCGAAAGTAAGTATCCAGGTCGATGTTTTGATTAAAGATCCGAAAGAAGAGGAGTTCAGGCCGCCCATTGGCCTGACGCACCCGAAGTACTGGAAATTGAAGAACCTCGAACCTGAGAAAGCCAGTGCGTTGCAAATTCAGTACAGCGGCGTACACCGTAAGCAAATCAGGAAAACCATCCGGGAGTTTGACAAATTGCATGCTTTGGAGGTACAAGATTAACCCCTTTTCAGTAAGCTAAATGAGATACACCACTATTGTAAAAGCAGGCCTGGCCATTCTTTGGCTGGGCTTCAATGCGCCGGTCGTTTCCTCGCAAACTGTCGGCCAGTCCCTACCTGCCTGGCAGGAGGGAGAAATGGATATTCATCATATCAACACCGGTATGGGTAATGCAACATTCATGATCCTGCCGGATGGGACAACGTTTCTCGTGGATGCGGGTGCGCTCGATCCCACGGAGGCGCGCACGCAAAGCCCGCGTAACACGAAGGCAAAACCCGGCGCCGAACGCCAGCCCGGCGAGTGGATAGCGCGGTATATTCGCAAGGTTTCCAAAGCACCGGTAGTGGATTATGCACTGATTACGCATTTTCACGACGATCATATGGGAACACCGACATCCGTTTCCAAGCGGTCGGAACCGGGTAAATATGCGCTGGCAGGTATTACGGAGGTGGCGGAGTTTGTGCCGGTGAAAAAGATCATCGACCGCGGCTGGCCCGATTATTCCTATCCGCGACCATCAGAGGACGCTATGATGCAGAATTACCGGACGTTCCTGGATTGGCAGGTAAAGAACAAAGGGTTGCGTGTAGAGGTAAGCGTTCCGGGGAGGAATGACCAGATCGTGTTGCTGCATGATCCTCAGAAGTACAAAAATCTGTTCGAAGTGCGGAATATTTCAGCTAACGGCGAAATCTGGACAGGCGTGGGGACAACGACGCGCAGGCATTTTCCTGAATTGAAAGACCTGAAACCCGAGCAATATCCGAGTGAAAATATGTGCAGCATTGCCACCAGGATCAGCTACGGGAAGTTTAATTACTTTACCGGCGGAGATACTCCGGGCGTTTTGCAGCCGGGTGTTCCGGCCTGGCATGATGTAGAAACGCCCGTGGCGAAGGCAGTGGGCCCTGTGGATGTTCATATCCTGGACCACCATGGCAACCGGGATTCCCAAAATGACTTCCTGCTGAGCGCATTGCGGCCGCGCGTGGCGATAATCCCTGTCTGGTCGTCGGATCATCCCGGACACGATGTGCTAGACCGTATTTTTTCGCAGCGCATCTATCCGGGTGAGCGGGATGTGTTTGCAACGGATATGCTGGAAGCCAACAAACTCGTCATCGGCGAGCTGCTCAACCGTTTGAAAAGCGATAGCGGCCACGTGGTCGTGCGGGTGGCCAATGGGGGAGATAGTTACCGGGTCTTTGTACTGGATGACCGTGACGAGCAGCTGAAAATTAAATCCATTCACGGGCCTTACACTTCCCGTTAAAACGAAAGCGTCGGAGTTTCCGACGTTTGCCATTTAAGACAGCGCCTTGTCCATTTCAAAGGCTGTTTCGCCGATTTGGGCGTTATCCCGATTTCCCGTGCTGGTATGTGAACCTACTTTTGACCCGTCAATCATTCACATACCAAACAATTAAAATGATGAAAATCAACACGGGTGTTTCTTTAAAATCTGTATTCTTTTCCGCTTTGCTCGCATTCGGGCTTCTCTCCTGCAACAATGATGAGGCCTCGGGCAATCAACCAACACCGGTAGCAGTAGACTACCATCAGACGGCTAAAACACAATTTGTCGAAGCAGGTGGTGTGAAATATGCCTACCGCATCCTCGGCGATCAGCCCGGCATTCCGCTGGTGCTGCTGGCGTCACTTGGCAGCTCGATGGACGATTGGGATCCTGCAATTACCAATGGGCTGGCGCAGAAACATAAAGTGATTTTGTTCGACAATCGCGGCGTGGGAAGTTCTACGGGCCAGGTACCTGCCACCATTGGAGAAATGGCCACCGACGCCGTGGCGTTTATTAAGGCAATGGGTTTTACGAAAGTAGACCTGATGGGTTTCTCGATGGGTGGCTTCATTACCCAGCAAATCCTCCTCACCGAACCATCGTTAGTTCACAAAGCCATTCTCACCGGTACAGGGCCGAAGGGAAGCGAAGGGCTTGCGAATCTGCCGAATATCATCGCATCGACGGCCAATCTTACCCCCGAAGAAACCTTCCTGACATTCGGCTTCACCAAGTCCGAAGCAAGCTTGAATGCCGGAAAAGCGTCGTACCAGCGCATTCAACAACGTAAAATCGATCGCGACCAACCTCTTAGCCAACAGGCGGGCGGTGCGCAGCTGACGGCGGTACTCGCCTGGGCAAAGCCTTCTCCCGACGCGTTGAATGAGCTGAAAGCGATCCAACAGCCGGTGTTGTATGTGCAAGGGAAAAATGATGTACCGGTTCCGGTGATCAATGCCATCAATGCTTCGCAGAGTATTCCGAACGCCAACCTGGTGGTATACCCCGACGCGGGCCATGCCGCATTCTGCCAGTACGCCGATCGGTTCGTGCATGAAGCGATTGATTTTCTGGGAGAGTAAAACTGTTACATCACTTTCGAAGTAGTATGCCGTTCGGACATTTTCCGGGCGGCACTTTTGCTTATAAACAGCTACTTAGGTCACCGTAGGATAAACGGTATTTTATTTGCTTTGAATGGCATAAGGCATATTATACATTTGCTTGAAACAAAGGTAATTAATCAACTAAACGACATTTTTATGAGCCCGATAAATTATGAAGAGTTGACCAATTATTTTTCCTGGGCCGTGCTGATAGGAACAGGTAGCTGGGGGATATATTCAGTCGTCAAGGCCTTCTCTATTTTTTTCAAGGATGAAGTTACATTCTATAACCCTGAGAATGGCAAGACGATCACATTCAGAAAACATCCCCCGAAAGATTTTGACAAAGAAATGTTAGATTTTTGGAAATAAATGCATTTACAGAAGAGCAGGAAAAGGAGCCCGGTTAGTAAAGCTAACAGTACCGTTACTGCGGTTGCCTCGTTCTATTCCACACTATTTCTTCAACTTCCAGAATTTGAGCTGAAAGGACTTATCTCTGTTTGTGCGCCCGTTTTCGGGTATCTTACATTTATTGCGTGGAAATTATTGAGTGCGCATGGGCGTCTGGCTTATTACGAATATGAAGCCAAAAAACACATCGTTGAGCTGGAAATAGAGAAAGTGAAACCGGGATTATGTCGTGAGGATGTTCGGGAGATCGAATTGAGAATCAAGAATTACAGGAATGCCATTCATGAGCGGAGAATGATTGTGCTGGAAGGAATATGATGAGTTTTTACAACCCCGGCACCGTTTCGACGCCGGGGGAGAATCTTACAAAGTAGCCATATCAATCACGAACCGGTATCGAACGTCGCCTTTGAGCATGCGTGCGTAGGAAGCGGTGATATCCTTGATGTCAATCAGCTCGATGTCGGATACGATGTTGTGCTCGGCACAGAAGTCCAGCATTTCCTGTGTTTCGGCTATGCCTCCGATACCTGAACCTGCCATGCTCCGACGGCCGGTCAGCAGTGAAAATGGCTGAACGGAATATGGCTCGGTCGGGACACCGACATTGATCAACGTTCCGTTCGTGCGAAGCAGCGACAGATAGAGATCCATATCGTGCACCGCGGAAACCGTATCGAGGATAAAATCGAAGCTGCCCTTAACAGCATTTACCTGTTCGGGATCGGAGGTAACCACGAAATGATGTGCACCAAGGTCTTTTGCGGCCTGCTCCTTCGAAGCAGAGGTGCTAAGCACGGTTACCTCGGCACCAAATGCAACACCGAATTTTACACCCATGTGGCCAAGGCCGCCGAGGCCAAGTACCGCCAGCTTGTGACCTTTGCCTACTTTCCAGTGGCGCAGCGGGGAATAAGTAGTGATACCCGCGCACAGCAATGGAGCTGTGGCTGCCAACGGCAATTTGTCGGAAACGGAAAGGACGAACTCCTCGCGCACTACAATGGTATTGGAATAACCACCATATGTGGGTACACCGCTGCGGTCGAGGTTGTTGTAGGTCTGCGTATTGCCTTCGAGGCAGTATTGTTCCAGGCCGTCCTTGCAATTTTCGCAAACCTGGCAAGAATCCACCATACAGCCAACGCCGGCTAGATCACCTGCTTTGAACTTCTTCACGTGTGCGCCTACCTGCGTGACCTTTCCGACAATTTCATGGCCCGGTACCATCGGGAATACGCCCGGAAACCATTCGTTCTTGATCTGGTGAAGATCGGAGTGGCAGACGCCGCAATAGTGGATTTCGATCTGAACGTCGTGCGGGCCGACATCCCTTCTTTCAAATTCCCACGGAGCCAGATCGGTCTCGGGGGTTTGGGCTGCGTATGCTTTTGCTTGTATCATGTCAGAAAAAGGGGTTTAATTCGATCACAAAATTAGCAGGCAGCTTGCTATCGGGATTAATACTTTCAAATCGATGCTTATAGTTTTCAAACAATGCCTTTTGTGGCCCCGTTTTCGCTTACTTTCTTTTTTGGGAGTGTGTACTGATGCATTCGCCTCCATTAAAATAAACAGATTCGTATATCTGAAATGGTTTCCTGGTCGTTTATTAATTCATGTCGGCCAGACGTATATAAGTGATGCGTTCCCGCCCGGATTCAGGTGCGGAACTTAATTTATACATTGCTTCGTTACCGGCTCATAGCGAGTAATTTAGTGCAACTTAGAACTATTACAACCATTTACAGGCGAAGTATGCAATTTCGGAAGCCGGAGGCATTTGCGTTTTTCTTATCCTTGTGGGGCATAAGCATGGTTTGTTGTGCCCAGAAGCCCGGTTTGCCGGGTATGGCTCCGTCCAAATGGATTACCTTCCGCATGACGCATGCGCCGGGAAAGGTTTATCGGTTCGCGAACGGAGGTACCAAGACTTTTACAAACGAAGAAATGTATGTCCGAGCGTGGTTGCCTATGGTCAATAAAAAGAACTTCGCGGTTGTTCTCGGTCCCAATTACCGCACGGAACAGCTTGAATTCAAGAGCAGTGGCGAAAATCCGGCCAAAAAGTTCGAAGGGTGGAACCTCCGCACGTTTGCATTGGATGTGAACTCGTTTATCAGGCTGGATAGCACATCCTGGATTTTATTGACCTCGCATATTAACAAGACGGGTAATTTCGCGATGCTTTCCGCAAAGGAAATTCCGCTGAACTACACGGTTTCAGCTTCCTATTTGAAAAGAACCTCTCCCAACAAGGAAATCGGTGCAGGGATCATTTTCAACAAAAGCTATAAGTTGACATTCCTGCCTGTTTTTGTTTTTAACTACAATCTCTCGGAGAAAGAGGGCGTCGAAATTATGCTGCCCAAGAAAATGGCCTGGCGGCATAACCTCTCGCCTAACGACCGGCTCTATTTCAAAGCCGAAGCCGTTACTCGGACGTATTACCTTAACCGTGTAGCCGAAGGTACCCCCGACGTATGCCGCCGGATTGACGTCGATATGGGTATGTCTTATAACCGTAAATTCGGGAATTTTGCCGGTGTAGAGGTTTTTGGCGGTTACCGCAAGAATATATCCAATAAGATGGTACAAGATGCCGTTCCCGTACGCACTTCCGGGTTGGCAGCCACGGTCGAATTCTATGTTCAGCCGCCCAGTTTCAGGGGTAAAGCGCGGAAATAGGCCTTAACAATATGTTGATTTGAAGCATTGTGAATTAACTTTTGGGTAAAATCGGCCGGTGTAGTTTTACGCAAACTAACCTGGGCACAGATGAAACCCTTTTTACTTTCTCTTATTTCGACAGCCGCCTCCGTCGCGATATTGAACAGCTGCACAGACCACGGTCTCCCCACCGAAAACTACCCGGACAAGGCAGAAGCGCAAAATCCGACGGTTGTTACACAGGTCGATAATGTAAAGGTTTATAACGGTGGCTTCGGATCCGCGGTGGTGCAGGACCCGAACGACCACATGGCATTTTACCTGCTCACCGACCGCGGTTCCAATATCGATGGAACGGTTGCCGATTCCAAAGTATTCGCAGATCCGGGCTTTGCGCCGCAAATCGGCAAGTTCCGGCTGATAGGTAACCAGCTGGTGCTGGAAAAGACTATTGAGCTGAAAAACGAGAATGGTACGAAGTTGAATGGCCTCCCTAACCCTCCCGGATTCGGGTACACGGGAGAACTGGCGCTGGATGTGAACAATAATGCGCTGCCCAACAGCATCGACGGGCTGGATTCGGAAGGCCTCGCACTTGCGAAGGATGGCACCTTTTGGGTGAGCGACGAATATGGCCCGCATATCGTGCATTTCGATGCGAGCGGTAAGACAATTGAGCGTATCAATCCATTCGGGAATGGCCTGGGCGGCCGTAAAATCCCGCTGGTTTTCGCAAAAAGACGTCCGAACCGCGGAATGGAGGGACTTACAATTACGCCTGACGGCAAAACACTCGTCGGTATCATGCAATTCCCGTTGTACAATCCGTCGGCGTCAGATGTGTCGGGTTCTCTCGTGACGCGCATCCTGAGCTTTGACATTACTACCGGCGTCAGCAAGGAATACGTATACCTCATCGACCGCGCCAATTTGCAGGCGAACAGCGAAATCGTGGCGATAGACAATACGACATTCCTCGTCCTCGAACGCGATGGTGAATACGCTACCAATGCCAACCGCGCAACGGTAATCAAAAAAGTGTATAAAATCGACCTGGGTAATGCTACCGATATTTCGGACCCAGCTAATGGGGTGAACGGCAAGTTGTACGGCGGACTTACCGTAGAGCAGTTGAAAACCGCTTCCAACCTGGCTGCGAATGGCATCAAACCCGTGACCAAGACGCTCGTGGCGGATTTGATGACCGACATGCCGACCCTTTACCCGCATGACAAAGCGGAGGGAATAGCGATTATCAATTCCACTACCATTGCCATTTCAAACGACGACGATTTCGGTGTAGTAGGTGCAGGCGGCGTGTACGCGCAGAAAATCCTGCCCGCTACCGGCGCAGTAGATCGCAACACGATCTATTTCGTGAAGCTGAAACAGCCACTTTGGTAATAACCCGGATTTTTCAAGCGGGTGCGGGGCGTTGCTCGGCACCCGCAATTTTTTTAATATCTACATCAAAATGAAACTACTGAAATTCCTGGCCGCAGCGTCGATGACTGCTGTAACCCTTCTCGCATTTACTGTACCAGACAAACCGGATGTGTCACTTGTTTCCTCCGACACCATCGATTCTCTCGGCGCTTGCCAGGGCGCGTCCTATCTGGATGGGAAAGTGTATTTGTACGGAGACCGCGAGGTAGGAATGGTGCGCGAGTTCAGTCAGGAAGGGGATTCTTTATATTACACAGGAAAGGAAATCCGGCTGACGGTCGATGCCATGGATGTAATCAATCACCCGGCGGGTACTTAACTCGGTGGATATCGACAAAGCCGATGAGCTGGAAGGCTTCATATTCTCAGGTGGTTCTTCGAAGGGCATCGCGGTGACGTCGTCCCGCAAGAGCAATGTCCATCAGGTGCGTGTAGTATGGTAATCGGTTACTTCTGATTCTTGAAAACTTTACATTTTCATAATAAACACGTTCGATTCGCTTAATAGTCCAAAAATACTTTTACGCTCGATTTTTGAGCACGAAATAGATGGGCTTTAAAGTGAATTGCAGCGTGTTTTCTTGTTTTTGTTAAATTTTTTAAAATTATTATGAAGAAACTGATACTGCCAATTGTTCCGTTGGTAATGACAGGTATCCTGGTTTTCAGTCCGGGCAGGCATGCAGTGGCTTCCGGTAAGGGCCGGATGATGTTTGAAAGGCCGACCCGCGCATTGACCGTGACGGGTAAGGTGGTAGACGAGAACGGACAACCTTTGTTCGGTGTGACGGTTTTGGAAAAAGGAACCAACAAAGGTACCGTAACCGATGCTGCGGGTACGTTCTCGCTTGAAGTAGGCTCGGGCGCTACGTTGGTCTTTTCATTTGTGGGCTTCATCGCGCAGGAAGTGGTGGTTTCGGGCAACGGGCCGTTGGCCATCACTTTGAAAGAGAATGCGATGATGCTGAACGAGTTTGTAGCGGTAGGTTATTCGACAATGCGCAAAAGCGACCTTACCGGCGCTATTTCGAGCGTTAAAGCAAAAGAGCTGAACCTCAGTACGCCCACTATCGGGCAGGCATTGGTAGGTAAAGTGGCCGGCGTGCAGATCTCGCAGGTAAGCGGCGCGCCTTACGTGGGCACGAAGATCCGTGTGCGTGGCGTGGGTTCGGTGAATGCGAGTTCGGATCCATTGTACGTGATTGACGGCTATCCGGCTGGTAACGACGTTTTCATTAACCCGAACGATATCGAGTCGATCGACATCCTCAAAGACGCTGCTTCGGCTGCCATTTACGGCTCACGTGCTGCGGGTGGGGTCGTGCTGATCACCACCAAGAGAGGTAAGGAAGGCAAAGGCCGGCTCGAATATGAATACCAGTTTGGCGTGAACCAGCTGAGCAAGAAGGTCGATCTTTTGAATGCCTCCGAATTTGGCCAGCTGATGATCGACGGCCGCAATGCGAGCTATCGCGATTTGATGGTGAATGCCGGCAAGGCCTGGAACGATGGCATGTACTCCGACGACAACGCAACCCGTATCAAAAACGTGGGCAATGCGGGTTCTGTAAGCATCCCTACCGATTTGTATGATTTCGCGAATCAGAAGCTGATTACTCCGAAATACAATACCGACTGGCAGAACGAACTTTACCGAAATGCGCCGGTACATCGTCATAACATTTCGTTTTCGGGTGGAAAGAATGGCCTGCGGTACGCGATCAGCGGCGGTCAGCTCAACCAGCAGGGTATTATTCTAAGCACCGGCCAGCACCGGACCAATTTCCGGACGAACCTGGATGCGGATGTTAACAAAAAGCTGAAAGTAGGGGCGAACCTCGCATTTACCTATAATACTAATCGCGAGGTGCAGGAAGGCCGGTTCGATAAAGGTCCTATCCTTGGTGCATTGATTTACATGCCGATATTCAAGGCCTATAATGAAGATGGCAGCCTGGCGAAAAACGAGGCCGCTTCGCTGAGTTCGGCATATGGTTACCAGTCGATCGAAAACCCGGTGGCATTGGCGACCGAAACGCATATCAACCGCAGGGGGCAGCGTGGTACTTTCAGTGGTTTTGCTACGTACGAGATTATTCCCGACCTGAATTTCAAGGTTAACCTCGGTTTGCAGACCTATAATGAGAAGTACGAGTTCTATGCTCCTACCAGCCTGAGCAGCGGAGCGAATCCTCCGGGATCACCGCAGGCGATTGCTGCCGCGAATGCAGTATCGCAGATGACCACGCAAATGGACAAACTGGCGGAGTTTACTTTGAATTACAAAAAACAACTCGGCAAGCACAGTATAGATGGTTTGGTGGGTTATACGGCCCAGGAAAACAACCGTGACATCGTTTCTGTAACTGCTCGCGGATTTTCTAATGACCGCATCGAAGAAATAACCGGAAAAGGAGCAGATGCTACCTTTTTCGCACTGAATACCGGGGCCGACCAAACCGGTAAAGTGAACTGGACACTGCTTTCATACCTGGCGCGGGCAGCGTATAACTACGATGGCAAATATTATCTGACAGCCACTTTCCGTACCGATGGTTCCTCACGTTTCGGCCCGAATAACCGGTGGGGTAACTTCCCGTCGGTGTCTGCCGGCTGGAACATTTCCAACGAGGACTTTTACAAAAATGCATTAGGCAATACTTCTACACTTAAACTGCGTGCAAGCTGGGGATTGAGTGGTAATAACAACATCGGTAATTACAACTTCCTTCAAACCATGGCAGCCCCCGGCGGTGTGGTGTATGGAAACGGTTCGGTCAATACCGCATTGTGGGCTACGGGTATCAAAGATCTGAACCTGGGCTGGGAATCGACCTCGCAGTATAACTTCGGGGCTGACCTGGGGTTGTTCAACGACCGTTTGTCGATCATGGCGAACTACTACATCAGTCGCTCGTTCAACCTGTTGTTCAACCAGCCGCTGTCGGCGATTTCCGGTGCCTCGACAATTTTGACCAACCTCAGAAACTCGAAAGTACAGAACAAGGGTATAGACCTGCAAGTGGATGCCCGCGTGATTTCGACCAAGGATTTTGACCTGAACATCGCCGGTAACATTTCCGTGAACCGGAATAAAGTACTCGATATGGGTGGTGCGAGCACGATCATTACCAACGGCGCCGAGCGTTCCTACCTGACGCACATCACGCAGGAAGGCCAGCCGATCGGTATGTTCTACGGTTTTAAGGTGAAAGGAATGGTGCGCGAGAAGGATATGGAGAATATTGCTGCTGATAATGCGGCGTACAATGCTTCTACGCAGTCGTTCCCGGCTGGTTACCAGCTCAAAGGACCTGCGCGCTCTACGGCTTCCACCAACCCGCTTCGTCCGGGCGACTTATATTTCGAAGACGTAAACAACGATGGTGTTGTAAACGATGCCGACAAGCGGGTGATCGGTTCGCCGCATGCGAAATTCACTTATGGCTTTGCGATCACGGCAAGTTACAAGAGCTTCGATTTCAGCTCGTCGTTCAACGGAACCTACGGCAACAAGGTGCTCGACGGACAGGATTATTATCTCTATAATATGGAAGGCTCGGGTAACCAGTATGCCAAAGTGGCTAACCGCTACCGTTCGGAGTCGCAGCCGGGTGACGGGCACGTGTACCGCGCCTCACGCGGGGGGACGCAAAGCAACAGCACGCGTTTGTCGACCTTCTATTTGCAGGACGGCTCATTCCTAAGATGTACCAACCTGACGTTGGGCTACAACATGAACAGCATCGGCAGCCTGACCAACAATGCCATCAGCGCATTGCGGGTGTACGTAGGCGTGGATAATGCATTCACTCTGACCAAATACCTGGGCTATAACCCCGAGGTGGATTACAACAACGGGGCTAACCTGACTCCGGGCGTCGACTATGGAAAATATCCGCTCGTGCGTGCCTACAACATCGGTGCCCGTATTACATTTTAAGCAGCAGAAGAGATGATCAAGCGTAAATACATTTTCAATACATTGTTTTCAGCATTCGGACTGGCAGCCCTCGCGGGGTGTTCCAACGATTTCCTCGATCAGGAAAACCCGAATGCAGTGTCGGCGCCCACTTTTTACCGGACACCCGACGACGTGGCTTTGGCCGTGAATGGTATCTATAACTCGCTGCGCGATGGCAACGGCATCGGGGAAAACAGCGGACTGTTCAGCGAGGAACGGTCGGACAACACCGGCCGTAACGATAACCAGTCGAATGCGGGCGAGCCGTTCCAGTTCAACGATTTTTCGCTGTTACCCAGCAATACCTATTTGAAAAATCACTGGCTGACGTTGTTTCAGATGGTAACGCGCTGCAACCAGGTGCTGGCCGGCATTGAGCGCGTGACGTTTACAGATGCCAATCTGAAAGAGCAATATAAGGCCGAGGCGAAATTCATCCGGGCGCTGACCTACTTCCACCTCGTGCGCAAATGGGGCGACGTGCCTTTGGTTACCAAAGAATTGCTCAGCACCGATGAGGTAACGGCCGAAACATTTCGTGAGAAACAGGATGTAGTTTACAACCAGATCGCGCAGGACCTGAAAGACGCCGCAGCTTCGACTTTGCCGGATAAGCAGACTGCCAACACGAAGGGTAAGGTAACGAAAGCTGCCGTTAATGCATTGCTAGGCCAAGTGTACCTCACTATGGCGACCACCCTGGATGCTGCCAACCGCACCGCCAATCTGAATGAGGCCAAAAAATACCTGATGGCGTCGTATAACCTGCGCACTTTCGGGGAGTTGAAGGAAGTGCCTTATGTGGATGTATTTGACGTGGCCAAGAAGTCGACGAATGCGGAAACGATCTTCCAGGTGGTGAACAAGCAAGGGGATATCAACTTCTCGTCTTCGATCGCCCGTAACAACCAGGCCAAAGGAGAGACGATCAACTCATTGTTCGCGTCGTCGGGTTCGGGCGGTAATGTTACGCCTGACCTCGTGCAGGATTATGAGGAAGGTGATCTGAGAAAAGACTTTTCGATCAAATTTGCCAACGACCCGATCGTAAAGGACTATTTTATCACCAAATACCGCGACGCCAGCCCGGCAGCAACGACCAACGGTTACGGCGGCAATGACTGGATCCTGATCCGCTACGCCGATGTGATCCTGATGCTCGCCGAAGTGCATATGCAACTGGGCGACGAACCGACCGCTATCAGTTTCCTCGATCAGGTCCGCGAGCGTGCCGGCCTGCCGAAGTATGCGGCTTCGAAAGCCAATGCAGATTATGCAGCCAAATACCCGACATTGAAACTCGCTATCCTGCATGAACGCCGCGTGGAGCTTGCATTCGAAAATCATCGCTGGTTCGACTTGCTGCGCTTCTTCACGACCGACGAACTCGTGGCCTATTTCAAAAGCAAAAAGCAGGAGAATTTCGGTATCGCGAAACTCAGCAACTTTGGCAAAAAAGACCGTTACTATCCCATTCCGTTTGACGAAACCAAGCTGAACCCGGAGAAAATGTACCAGAACGAAGGTTACTAAAACCTGAACCGGACTATTACATCGCCCTGCGCCTCCTAAGCGCAGGGCTTTTTGTTTTGGCGCGTATTATATTTGAAATGATATTCTAAAAAAGCACCATGCCGCAGCGCCTGATTTCGATCCTCCAACTCACCCACGCGATTCCGCCAGCAGATCAGGAAGCGATCCTGAGTGCATTTACCATGCAGCAGTTCTGCGAGGGCGATGTGCTGTTCAAGGGCGGGAAAATTTGCCAGGAAATGTTTTTTGTATTGAATGGCGTGCTGCGGATTATGGTTACCAATGAGAAAGGCAACGAGGTAACGCATTACTTTTTGAAGGAAAATCAGTTTTGCACGATCCTGAATAGCTTCAATAACCACGTGACGGCGCACGAGAGCATTTGCGCCGCCTGCAACGTGCAGGTACTGAGTATTACCAAAGCCGGTTTGTGGGCGCTTTACACTCGCTTACCTTACCTGAAATCGGTGATCGACACGATTACCAACCGGACGCTGCTCGAAAAAATCCAGATCCGTAATGCGTATCTCGGTCAGGATTCGGCTGCGCGGTACCAGCAATTTCTCGCGCGCCAGGCCGATATCGCCACACGCGTGCCGCTTGCCGATGTTGCCTCTTACCTTGGCATTACGCCACAGTCGCTTAGCCGTATTCGGAGAAACCTGCGCTGAAAATCGTTTTTACCATTTGTTAAGTGCTTTGGCAGCCCGGTAAGGGAGATTTGTATGGTCAAAAACAATCGGTACAAATGGAAACTTTGAATGCAGCATTCTCTCTCAATGGGAAAAAAGTAGTGATCCTGGGCGGTAGCTCGGGACTGGGCCTGGCTACGGCCAAAGCGGCAGCGGCAGAAGGCGCAAATGTGATCATCGTATCAAGCAATGCGGCGCGGGTACAAAATGCAGTGGCAGACTTGCCGGGTAATGGTTTCGGAATGCAATGCAATCTCTCCGACGAAGCATCTGTAAAGCAGCTTTTTGAAGAAATCGGCACGTTGGACCACCTCGTATTCACGGCTGGCGAAAGCCTTTTGCTAAGCAATATAGCCGATACGGAACTTGCCACGGCACGCGCGTTTTTCGATCTCCGATACTGGGGCGCGTTCATGGCGGTTAAATATGCTGCACCGGGGATCAATGCGGGTGGATCGATCGTGCTGACGGGCGGGATTGTGAGTGCGCGCCCGAACGCGGGCTGGTCCATAGGCGCGAGCATTTGCGCCGCGATGGACGGTTTTACGCGGGCTATGGCCATAGAGCTGGCGCCGGTACGCGTGAACCTGGTTTCGCCCGGCGTAATCCGTACAAATTTGTGGTCGTCAATGGATGATGCAGAGCGGGATGCATTCTACGGACAGACCGCGGCTGGATTACCCGTGCGCCGCGTGGGCGAGGCCGGAGAGGTGGCGCAAACTTATATTTACCTTATGAAACAGCCTTTCGTTACCGGACAAATCCTCGTTACCGACGGTGGCGCGGTACTCGTCTGACTAGCCTGAAATCTCACATTAAGCTCGCGATGGCTACATTCAACCCGCTTTGCTGCAATGCGGCCACCTTTTCGGCGTCGGCGCCAGCGTCTGTAATAAGTGTGTGAACGGCCGAAAGTTCGGCGAACTTTACATAGCTATCCCTGCCGATTTTGGAGCCGTCGCAAAGCAGCATTACCTGGCCCGCATTGCGAATAAATGCGGTGGTGATGGTTGATTCGTGCTCGCTGTGCGCGGTGAGGCCGTTTTCTGCGGACAAGCCGTCCACACCAATAAACGCCTTGTGCGCATGGTAGCCGTTGATATGCTGGACAGCCTTGTCGCCGTGAATGGCTTTCCGTGCCTTGTTCAGCTCCCCGCCGATCAGGTTAATCTGGATGGAGGGGACATCAATAAGCTCAGCCAGAATAGGCAGGGAGTTGGTTATCACGCGAATACTTTTCTTCTTCAAAAAGCGGCACATTTGAAAGACTGTGCTGCCGCAATCGAGAAAGACTATGTCGCCATCCTGCACATAAGAGGCCGCTTTTTCTGCAATCTGCTCCTTGGCCGGATTATTCACGCCCGACTTTTCAGAAAACCCTGTCAGCACAGGGTTTTCTATTTTCATTGCGCCCCCGTGCGTGCGTATCAGCAATCCTTCTTCCGCAATGTCGCCCAGGTCGCGGCGGATCGTTGCCGGTGAAGCTTCCAGTATTTCGGCCAGTTCGAACACGGTGAGGCTCTCGGCGTTGTCCAGCGCAGCGAGAATTTTTTTCTTACGTTCTTGAAAGTTCATTGCAAATGCTTACTTTTGATCAAAAATGATCAAAATTGCTTAAAAATAATCAAATCTATTAGCCTTGAATGCTGTTTATGCTCGCCAAAAGTAGTATATCTGATCATTTTTAATAAAACCATTTTACTTTAAATCACATCAGCCATGAGTGGATTAATGATCCTGGTGGCCGGGCCGTACCGGTCGGGGACGAATGACGACCCCGCTTTAATGCGTAAAAACCTCGATAAGCTCGAATCGGTGACGTTGCAGTTGTTCCGCGCCGGGCATTTGCCGGTGATCGGGGAATGGGTGGCGTTGCCGTTACTCAAACTCGCCGGTTCCAAAGTGCCGGGCGACGAGCCTTATGAAGAGATTTTGTATCCGGTGGCCGGGCGCCTTTTGCAAAAATGCGATGCGATCCTCAGACTGGAAGGGGAGTCAAAAGGCGCTGACGAAGATATAAGAATCGGACGTGAGCGCGGGTTGCAGATTTACTATAACCTCGCCGACGTGCCTGGTTGCGGGTAATCAGAGCAAATTGGGTTGGCGTGTTTTGTTTTTGTCGTACATCGGCACCGAGATGTAGAAACAAGTTCCGGCTCCCGGCGTGCTTTCCAACCAGATTTTTCCTTTCTGGGCCTTGATAAATTCCATACAGAGCATCAGGCCCAGACCAACCCCTTTCTCGTTATCGGTACCGAAAGTCGACTCGACATTGAGCGAAAAGACGGACTGCTGTTTTTCCCACGACATTCCAATGCCATCGTCCTGTACAGAAATCAGGCAGTAGTGGCCCTGCGTTTCGGCTCTCACCATAATGTGGCCGCCTGTGCCCGTGAACTTGATGGCATTTCCGACGATGTTCCGTAGGATCAGTTGCATCATGTCGCTGTCGGCGTAAATACTGGCCGAAGGGTCGAAATAGTATTCCAGGGTGATGTTCTTCCGGGCTGCAATGTTACGTTCCAGGTTAAGGGTAGGCTCGAAAAGCGACTGCACATTCAGGTATTCCATATGCGCTGAAACCCCGTGCAACTGTGATTTCGACCAGTCGAGCAGCTTTGAGAGCATTGCCAACGTATTTTTGGTCGAGTTGAGGAGTTCGTTTTCGATGTCGAGCTTTTGTTCTTCTTCCAACTCGTGTTGGGTAAGCAGTTCCAGGAAATTCTGGATGCTGGCCAATGGCGAACGCAGGTCGTGCGCGACAATGGACATCAGCTTGTTTTTCTCCGCATTCAGTTTTTCGAGCTCTTCATTTTGCTTGACAATCCGGACGTTCTGCAACTCGATCGCCTTCGATTTTTCGAGTGTGGATAGCTTTTCGCTTTCATAACTCCCCCTGATATAGTGAATGCAGAAATAAGTGATCGCTGCAACCACTGCGTAGGCCGACATATGGTCGACAAACCGGTTGGCCCGTGTAGTGTACGTGTCCGGCACCAGGTGAGGATAATAGAATTCGATGAGATTGAGGATAATCAGCACTGTGACATTGATCGGTATCCATACTTTATACTGATCGACAGGGCTGATGGCGATGCTGAGCAGCAGAAAAAGCAGGAAGAACAGGTCGGTAGGCCCGCGCAGGCCGGAGTTGAGGAAATAGTTGACCAGGAACAGTGATAATCCGACAATGTTGGCGATCAATGTACTGAAACTGACCATGTTTTTAAAGCGGGAGGCATAATACAGCCCCATCGTGATCAGTAACACGATAAGGCTGGCCAATGCTATTTTGGGCAGCCCTATCGCATAGTTGAATGGTACATTATATAACAGTGCGAACGTTGATATCAGGCATACCGAATGGAATATACGTGCATTCATCGGAAACACTGACGGGTCGCCGGATAAATTGATCCATGTTCGATAGATTGAATCTTTGAGAGGCAAGATGTGTAGGGTTTCTTTCCTACAAATATAACGTACGCATTTTCATTAAACGCAAGTAGAATTAATATTAATTGGCGTGTGGAGATCTATTTAGCCCTTGATGCGGTTCAACTCATCTTCGGACCCGGATCTTCGGCTGCGCGCGGCCTTGATCTCCTTGCTTCCAAATCGGTAATTGAAGTTGATTCGTAGCATCTGGCCCTCAAAACGGAACCGGAGGCGCGTTTCGATACCCGCATAGGCCGACGTGTATCCGCCGCGCGCTGTATGGAAAATGTCGCTGAATGTTGCTTTCAAACTAGCGTTATCCTTCCAGAATTTCTTCTGAACGCCAATGTCCACCATCCCCATTTGCCAGTTGTAATCGATACGGCGGTAGGGCGAATTGTACCAGCCGGATAGCTCTATCGTCCAGCTGTTCTTGAGCTTGAAGGTATTCTGACCGTTGAGGTTGAATGCGGTTGTCCGGTTGTTGACCACCACGCCATTGTCCAGCGCGGCTTTCCAGAGGTTGTGGTACCCGCTGATATTGAAATTGAGCTCCCACCATTTCGTAATCGGCGTGGTAATACTTACATCCAGACTGAAACCCTGTGAATAATCGAGGTTTTCGGTGATGAAGTAAGTGCGGCTGCTATCGTAAGGAATGCGCAGACCCACGACCGGAAACCTGGTGCGCCGGTACCCGAACGAGGTAGTAAGTATGCCCTTGTACACGTGCGAGAGTTTGAAACTATTGGCGTATTCGGGTTTCAGGAACGGGTTCCCTTTTGAATACACCAGCTCGTCAATGCGGTATTCGAAAGGGTTGAGGTTCTGATAACTCGGGCGGTTAACGCGCCGGCTGTAATTGAGGTTCCAGGTGTGGTTTTTGGACGCGCGGAACGAGATGGCCCCACTTGGGAAGAAGCTCAGATAAGTCGTATCGACTTTATCGAGGTCGTTATGTTTGTAGCTGGTCAGGTCGCCCAATGATTTGGTGTGCTCGGCGCGGAGCCCGGCTTGCAAGTCCCATTTTTTACCAATGGAAACATTGTAATTGACGTAAGCTGCGTATACGCGTTCGAGGTATTTGAAGCGGTTGCTGCGATTGGTGTCGATCACTTCAACATTTTGAAAAACATTGAAAAAATTGAATGTGTTGTCCGATTTTACGTCCGACAACTTCACACCGTACCCGAGTTTTCCCTTTTTGAATGGCTGTTCATAGTCGATTTTGAAGGATTTAATGGTAATATCCACAGGTGTTTTCGAAACGTAATTCCGTTCGATAGGTTCGTCACTGGTTGTTTGAAAGTGGTATTGGTTGGGTTGGTAACTGATCCCCCGCGAAGAGAACCGGCCGTAATCGGCATCGATGTTCAGTTCATGCCCGGTGGTATCGGCATAGCGATAATTCACGTTCACATTCAGGTTTTTGTTTTTCTCTGGGTTCGAGGTCCGCGACGACAGGATGAGCGAATCGGCAGTCAGATTGTTGCGTTTGCTGATGAAAGTTTCACTCTCTCCGCCGCCGTTGTGGTTGCTGATACGACCGTTGGCACTGAAACCGATGGTGTTTCTGGAGTTGATAAAATAATCGGCCCCGATTTTGGCACTATGCGTCGTGTCGCGCCAGATGCCATGCCACAATTTGTTGTAAGCTACCTGGTTGAGGATCTGGTCGTCGTAGGTCGTGTTGTGCCATGCGCCCTGGTTGAAACCGTAATTGCCGAATAGGTTGAGCTTCTTGTCGCGATGGTTCAGGTTCAGCGACGCATTGTATTTAGGTGTTATGCCAAACATGCCTCCAAGGCTGACATTTCCGTTGGTGCCCAGCTTGGCGTTTTTCTTAAGACGGATATTGATAATACCGAGATCGCCCGCGGCGTCGAATTTGGCGGAAGGGTTCGTGATGATTTCAATGGCTTCTATGTCAGCCGAATTCATGCTTTTTAATGTGGAGGCAAGGTCTTTTCCTGCCAAAGGGGAGGGACGGCCGTCGATGTAAATGCGGACGCCCGTTTTGCCCCGTACCAGGATATTCTCATCCCTGTCGACCTGTACGCCCGGCGAGCGTTGCAAAAGATCGAGCGCATTGGAACCGGTAGCATTAATACTTGCTTCGACGTTGAAAACCATCCGGTCGTTCTTGACTTCGATGAGTGGTTTGGTGCCGGTTACTTTTACCTCATTCAGTTGCTTAGACTCCGGTGACATGGAGATTGCAGGCAATTTTACGTCCTGGCCGGCCACCTCGAACACCGCCGAGTGGTACATTTGTAGGCCTACCGCCGAAATGCGTACGAAATATTTACCATCGGGGATACCGCCTATCTTGAAAGAGCCCTGTTCGTCGGCGACATCGGCTTTTACCAGGGTGGAATCTTTGAATTGATTGATGGAAACTGCGGCAAACCCGACAGCCTCATTTTGTTGATTTTTAACAAGGCCGCTTACCGTGAAGGTCTGGGCGAAGCCGGCAAAGGAAAGTCCATGAATTAGCAGGCTGAGTAGTGTTCTTTTCATAAATGGCTAATATCCGTATAGCCCAAAGAGTAAGAATTGGTTTCTATGTTGCATTGGGTCATAATTTTTCTACATTTAAACCGATAATCGACGTTTCTTATCCAGAATTGATGAAGTGCCATGAAGGCCATATTTTGCAAGGTTGTGCTGCTTTACATCCTATGCTTTCAGCAGGTTTTAGCACAGGAGTTGAGGCCCAGGTTCAGGCGGCTTACTACGGACCAGGGGCTTTCCCAGAGCCATGTGAGCGCGATCCTGAAAGATCGGAGGGGCTTTATGTGGTTCGCAACGGAAGACGGTCTCAACCGGTTTGATGGCTATAAATACACGCATTATAAGCACGATCCCGGCAATCCGGCTTCTATTCATGACAGTTTTGTATTGTCACTGCTGGAAGACGAGGAGGGCAAATTGTGGGTGGGAACCTCCACTGGCCTGGACCAGTATGATCGGGAAACGGACAACTTCGTTCATTTTCCGCATCCGAGGCGCAATCTGGCGATCAATACTATTTTTCGGGATAGCCGTAATCGTTTCTGGCTGGGGACGGACCAGGGGCTTTACCTGTTTGATCGGCGCCGCGGAACCTACCAGCTGTTTAGGTATCCTGGAAGGGATGTCGGGCAGGGAAGTGAATTTGTGACCAGTATTGCGGAAGGAAAGGGATACGTGTTATGGGTTGGTACGGAGAACGGGCTGTTTAAACTCGATGTGCAATCGGGCGTGCTCGCGGCGTACGAGCACGGTGCGCGCGCAAGCGGAGGAGGTACTCATGTGGGTAGTACGGGCAACGCATTGAAATCCGACTGGATCAAAGTGCTGCGTTATGACCGGAGAGGAAATTTATGGGTGGGAATGCATGGCGGAGGCGTTTCGATTATTGATTCGTCTGACAACATTGTAAAACGTTTTGAACACAAGCCCGCCGATCCGTGGAGCCTGGGGCACAATGATGTCCTCTCTATGGCCCAGGATGGCACCGGTAAGCTCTGGATTGGTACTGAGAATGGAGGTATCAGCATTTATGACCCTGCTATGGACCGCTTTTTCTCCGTGAGAAACAATCCTGATGACCGCTTTTCGCTTAGCAACAATTCGGTATACACGATTTACCACGACAATGCGGAGAACATGTGGGTCGGTACCTATTCGGGTGGGGTATCTTACTTGCCGAAGTTCGGACCAAAGTTTGATTCTTATCGACGGATGATTAGTAACCCCAACAGTCTTAGCAACAATGCGGTTCTGGCCATTTGCGGCGACAGTACCGGCGACGATATCTGGATCGGGACCGATGGAGGGGGGCTCAACAGGTTCAACCGTAAAACAAAGAATTTTACATTTTACCGGCACCGGGTGGGCGACCCGCGTTCTATTTCAAATGACTATGTCATTTCCGTGGTCTGGCTCGCCAGGGACGTGCTTGCCCTGGGATTCCACAATGGCGGATTTGATTTTCTGAATGTCAAAACCGGTGCGATCGAGCACCATTTACCCGAAGAAGGGAATCCCAATAGCCTGTCGATCGCGGACGTCAACAATATGATGCGCGACCGCGATGGTAATCTCTGGATCGGTACCTGGAAGGGTGGCCTTAATTTTTACAATGTCAAAACAAAAGAATATACGCACTACCGGCACGACATCACCGATCCGGCGAGTATCAGCGGCGATATTATTACCACTATTTTTCAGGATAAAAAGGGGAACATCTGGGTAGGGACGTTCAATGGCCTCGATTTGCTGCTGCCCGATCGCAGTGGTTTCAAACATTTCCGCAACAGGCCGAATGACCCCGCTAGTATTTCCCACAACAAAGTACAATCGATTCTGGAAGTTGAAAACGGAGATCTCTGGGTAGGAACCGTAGGAGGTGGATTTTGCTATTTTAATCAGAAAAAACAAACATTCAAGTCGTTCAGCGAAAAGGACGGGCTTGCGAGTAATGTGGTGTTTGGGATTCAGAAGGACAATAAAAATAATCTCTGGCTGAGCACCAATAAGGGCATTTCTAAATTTAACCTCATGACCAGCAGTTTTCGCAACTACGGCATTGCTGATGGGCTTCCGGGCAATGAGTTTCGGGACAACTCCCGCTTTCAGACAGCCGACGGAGAGATGTTCTTTGGCGGTATCAATGGTTTTATCAGTTTTTACCCCGACAGTCTCCGCTACAACGATTTTGTGCCGCCTGTGTATATTACTGACTTTCAGATATTTAACCGATCGGTCGTTACGGGAGCCATCGACCATATTCTTGATCAACAGATCAGTGAAGCCAAATCCATTACGATTCGGCACGACCAGTCGGTGATCACCTTCGAATTCGCGGCATTGAGTTACACCGTCGCGGAAAAGAACCAGTACGCATATATGCTGGAAGGTTTCGACGACGACTGGAATTATAGCGGCAACAAGCGCACGGCTACTTACACCAACCTCGATCCCGGTACTTACGTATTCAGGGTGAAAGGCTCAAACAACGATGGGTTATGGAATGAAAAGGGTGTCGCCATAGAGCTGATCATCACGCCACCCTTCTGGCTCACCTGGTGGTTCCGGTTGCTGACCGTCGCAGTGATTGTCGCGCTGATTCTGGCCCTTTATCAGATCCGGACTTATACGATCCGTAAACAAAAACGAGTCCTTGAGCAACAGATACAGGAGCGGACAAAGCAGCTCGAACGGGCGATCGGCGAACAGCAAATGGCAGTAGAGAAGGCGGAATTGGCCAATAGGGCCAAGAGTGCATTCCTGGCGACGATGAGCCATGAAATCAGGACGCCGATGAATGGGGTGATTGGCCTTGCTTCGCTGCTTGCCGAAACCGAGCTGACCGAGGAGCAGCGTAATTTCACCAAATCCATACAGACGTCCGGTAGGGATTTGCTAAATGTGATCAACGACATTCTCGATGTTTCCAAAATTGAATCGGGTAACATGGAGCTCGAAGAAAAGGAGTTTGATTTGAAGATCTGCATTGGTGAAGTAATGGATCTTTTCCGTGCTAAAACCGCCACCCAGCCGCTGAAGTTGACGTTGAAAATTGAGGAAAACGTGCCGACACGTATCGTGGGTGACCGTTTGAGGCTTGGCCAGATTATGACAAACCTCGTAGGCAACGCGGTTAAGTTTACGCCTAAAGGCGAGGTTCGGGTACACGTGTATGTGATCGGGCGCGAGGACAGGGAGGCCAAACTGGGATTTGAGATCACAGACACCGGCATTGGAATCGCGGAAGATAAGCTGGACAAATTGTTTAAGCCTTTTTCACAGGTCGATTCATCCACAACGCGGCAGTACGGGGGCACCGGCCTGGGCCTGGCGATTTGTGAAAAACTGACCGCGCTGATGGGGGGCGGTATTGAAGTGAGAAGCGAGTTGCACAAGGGCAGCAGCTTCCGGTTTTGGATTACCGCAAAAGTTGCTCCGGATGTGCCCGAGCCGGAAGAAACTACGCCCGGAATTGACAATGCGGAAAAGAAACTTCATGCCGATTTTGCCAGCCGGCACCCGATGGCAATCCTGGTGGCTGAGGACAATAAAGTGAACCAGATCGTAATCATGAATACGCTCAGCAAACTTGGTTACCAAGCCGATTTGGCGCAAAATGGCTTAGAAGTGCTCGATCAGATACAGAAAATCGATTATGACGTTATTTTGATGGATATGCAAATGCCGAAAATGGACGGGCTGGAAGCGACACGGCAGATCAGGGCGCGGAATATTGCACATCCATTTATCATCGCCATGACGGCCAACGCATTGCAGCAGGACAAAGACAAGTGTTTCGAAGCGGGAATGGACGACTACCTTAGCAAGCCGGTTATTCTGGACGATTTGGTACTGCTGCTCCAAAAATGGGCTGCCCGCCTGGAACCGCGTGCGTCCGGTAATATATAATGCCTGACGATTTAAAAAATCTGGTAAAACAAGAAGAGCAGCTCTGGGCTGCTCTTTTGCGTCTGTTTGTGATGAAGTGCTAATAAGTTTCGACGTATCTGCCTGGTACAAAATCCATACCATTTTGATGGTTGAATTGTGCAGGTCGTCGTAGTTCCTGTTTGTTGATGGAACAAATATAATGGAATTATTCCTAACTAATGGATATAATCCATAAAAATATTTTCAACACGCGCTGGAACAGCACTCTTTACGAGCTATTTTTTGGTTTTCAGTTCAAAGATGCCAGCGAATCCCGCAGGGAAATGTCCTCATGCGACGCGTCGTAAATGCACTGTCCACCCTTCACGACCAGAATTTGTGGAGATTCGTGCACAACACCAAAGCTACTTGCAATCGCCTGGGATTCTTTGCGGTTCTGGATGACGTCCACAATGTAAATGGGTATCTGAATGTCGGCAGCGGCATTTACTTCTGATTTAAGTTGCCGGTAAGCCATGAGGCTGGTTGCGCAACGGGGGCTATGTTTATAAATAATAGAGTAATCGGCCGATTGATAAATGTTATCTACTTCTTCTTCACTATTAATAGTAATCCAGTTCATAACCTGTTAAAAATTTCGTCAAACTATTTGCAACAGGTTACACAACACGCAAAGTGTCGGTTTTCATTCCATTAAAATTGAAAAAGTGGTTTCAAGGTGTCTCAAAGCGTAAATCAGACGTTCTGCTTCATCGCGTGAATTGAAAGACATTGTTTGGGACCGTTTGATTTTTGGGTTTGTAGAAGTCTGTTACCAAAACTGGATCTTACCGTATCAAGAATAAATGAGGGGCCGAAGTGTAAACCTATAAGTTTATTTTTTATGGAGATAAACGGTATATTTGAAGTGGTGCCGGAAAGCCTTTACTCGGTTCAGTTTGCAGGTGAAGACAATCATGAATTTTCGAAGATATTCAGGCTGTGGAACGATGCAGATTATTTGCAATCGTTTTTTGACACGCATTATAGCGATTTGCTGGCCTTTTGGGAGTATATGTCGGTTAAGGAGGCAGTAAGGATTACTAAGAGGGACGCCGCCAGCCTTGACAATGAAATAATGGACATTGCAAATTCCGGTGCTCTAGGAGGTTCCGAGAATTTGTCGATGATATTTAAACCGCTAAGTCCAGCTACGTGGCGCGTGGACAAAATCGAAAAGAGTAAAGCCCGGGGAATGCGAAGGAAGAGTTGGCTAAGGATATATGCTATCAGATTGGGAGTGAACCATTTCATTGTGACCGGGTGCGATTAAATTGACCCGAACCATGAACGAGCGCGAGCACCTTTACGAAGAATTAATAAAACTGGAAGAAGTTTGCCGGTTTTTGACGGGTGACCAAAAAGATGATTTTGGATTATTTGAACTATTTTAGAGCGAAGGAGATGGACGCATTAACTAAATTAAAACTCATGGCAGTGCCGGATGTGACCTGGAAAAAGGACGCTACATTCCGGCAGGAGAATGCATATTGGCTGAATGTGTCGTTTGACATTGCCTTGGAGGTTGTATGCACTTTGCGTGACAGAGGCATGACAAAAAGTGAATTCGCCGAGCTCATGGGCTGCTCGCCGCAATACATCGGCAAAATCCTGAAAGGCTCAGAAAACTTTACGTTGCAAACCATTTGTAAAATGGAAAAGGTGCTTCAAATCAAACTGATTGAAACACCTTATAGCCATTTGCGCGATACTAAACCTTCTTCTCAACCGGAACCACAATAAAGTTGAGCAGCTCCGTGTGCCGGATCACTGAAATGTCGGTAACACGGAGGATGTCGCGCGTTGTGAGCGCCTTGAACAGTTCATTGGAATTGCGGACTAGCTTGCCGTTGAATGAGACGATAATGTCGCCCTCCATAAGCTGCGACCGCGATGCCGGAGTGTTCGGTTCAATATGCGTGATGAAAATTCCCTCGTGGTTGGGAAGCTTGTGGTGTTGGCGAACGCGTTCATTCAGGGGGACATCCTGCAATTGGAGGCCCAGATATGCCTTGAATACCTTACCGTCACGGATAAGTTGTCGTGCAATTTCCTTCGCCGTATTAATATCCACGGAAAAGCTCAACCCTTGGGCGCCCTGAATGACAGCCGTATTTACGCCGATTACTTCACCATCGGTGTTGATCATCGGACCGCCGGAGTTTCCCGGGTTCAATGCCGCGTCCGACTGTATTACATTGTCGACGAACCTCCCCGATTGTGTTTGCAGAGTCCTGCCGAGCGCGCTTACTACGCCTGTTGTGACCGTATGTTGATAGCCGTAAGGATTGCCGATCGCGATCACAAACTGCCCGATCTGCAATGCCCCCGAATCGCCAAGCTTGGCTACCGAATAACCCTGGGCGTATATTTTGAGGATAGCCAGGTCGGTGTCCGGGTCTTTGCCTACGAGTGTTGCTTCTATCTCGTTCTCATTCAAAAGGCTTACCATAATTTTCTCCGCGCCGTCGACTACGTGGCTGTTGGTGAAAATGAGCCCATCGGAAGAGAATATGAACCCCGAGCCGGACCCTGCGGGTCGTATTTTCCCATTGATTGTCTTGAATATATCGATTTTTACAACGGCATTTTTGATCTGATCAACCGCGCCGATGATCATACTTGAAAAGGTGTCCATAGCTGCTGGATATCGTTTTGATAAAGCCCGTTCAAAAAGTTATCCAGCCGATTGTAAATGCCAAACTGGCGTACTACGGAAATGTAGCACGCCAAAAGGGCATGATACGCATTAAGGTAAAGTCAGCACAATCTTGCCAAGGGTCTTGCCGGCCTCTATTTCGTCATGCGCCTTCGCAATGTCTCCAAATGCGTAGATAGCAGAAACGTGGGATCGTATTTCTCCGGATTTGAGGAGCGTGGCGAGTTGCTGCATGTCCTCACCGTTTGAAGCAACATTGAGCGTGTGGGCATATACTTTCTTCTCCTGCACTTTCCGGATCAGTTTTTCGTCCGTGAAAGGCACCAGGAGCGCGATGAGCCGGCCGCCTTCCTTCACGGCTTCCAGGGAACGGAATATATGATCACCGAAGAGCGAATCGATCACAATATCGGCGTCATGAACGACATCTTCGAATTTGATAGCCGAATAGTCGATGAATTCGTCGGCGCCCAGGCCCAGAATGAAGTCTTTTTTGGCGTCGGAGCCGGTGCCGATGACGTAAGCGCCGAAATGCTTGGCAATTTGCACGGCGTAATGTCCGACGCCCCCGCCAGCCCCGTGGATCAATACTTTTTCCCCCGCTTTTACTTTTCCATAAGTAACCAACGCCTGCCAGGCCGTGAGTGCGGCCAACGAGGCGGCGGCAGCCTCTTCATGCGTAATGTTGCCCGGCTTCAATGCGAGCTGGTCTGCGGGAGCCGCCACGTATTCGGCGTATGCCTTACCATGTCCCCGGAAATTGACCATCCCGAATACCTCGTCGCCGGTTTTCCATTGCGTGACCTCCTTGCCGACGGCTTCGATCACCCCCGAAATGTCCCACCCAAGAATGACCGTTTCGCCGGGCTGAGGTTGGAGGAACATTTCCAGGGCGAATGGATGGGTCCTTACAAAGGCGTCGACCGGATTGATGCCTATGGCTTTGACGCGTACCAGTACTTCGTTTTCCTTGATTTCAGGTGTCGGTATTTCAGTGAATATCAGGTTTTCAGTCCCTCCGTTTTTCGCTAATTTGATGGCTTTCATAATTTGCATTGTTTTGATTTGATGTCTGCAAATTTCGCCGGCAGGGTGCTTTTGTGAGTTGTAAAAATTTGGGTTAAATCGGTACCTTTGCGGGTATGCGTATTCATCATATCCATCAGCCTTTCGATGTCCTGCTCGTGACGGTCGACGAATGCCCGATCAAGGAGCATAAGAATACTTTTATCGAACTGGTGTATATGTTCGATGGAACGGGGATATACCATATTAACCAGAACGAGTTCCGGTATCAAAAGGAAAACCTGTTTTTAGCGATGCCGATGGATTTGCATTATACCGAGGTGAAAGAGACGACGGCATTTATGTTTATCCGCTTCAATAATATCTATCTGAATGCTCAAAAGGCGCGCGATGAGTATAGTAACCTGGGCGACTGGATCCATAAATTGGAATATATCTTCCATAACAATAATCACTTGCAAGGCTGCATTCTCAGGAACCAGCACGACAAGCCGCTCGTAAGGGCATTGATGGAAGCGATCAGGCAGGAGTATGCCAACCGGCAGACGCTGCATAAAGAGCTTGTCCAGCAATTGCTCAATACCCTGCTTACGGTGGTTGCAAGGAATATTACCACCCATATTCCTGAGAAGACGCAGCTTGCGCAGAACACTTCCCTGGACATTATCCATTACATTCACCAAAATATTTACAACCCCGAAATGCTGCGGGCCGAGCGTATCGCTTCCCATTTCAATATTTCGCTCAATTACCTCAGCGAGTATTTCAAAAAGCATACGCACGAGACGTTGCAGCAATATATTATCAACTATAAAATCGCATTGGTGGAGATCCGCTTGAAACACAGTGATATGCGTATTAATGAAATAGCTGCCGAACTGGGTTTTACAGACGACAGCCATCTCATTAAGACTTTTAGAAAGCACCGTGGTATGAGCCCGCTCGAATACCGGCGCGGGGCTTTTGCGGTGATTTAGGGGAGTTCTATTTCACGATTTTCAGCTCGCGACCGTCTACCGATATCACATAGAGACCTTTTGGAAGGTCGGCAATGTTCAGGCGAATAACTTTTTCTCCGGTTTGGGCACTCTGCACCAGTTTCCCCGCGCTGTTAAAAATAGCAATGCCGTTCAATGCCTGACCGGATTCTACCGTGATCAAATCCGAGGCGGGATTAGGGAAAACACGTACTGTTTCATTCCCATCGACGCGAATGCTTACAATGCGCGTCAGGTCAGTCCGGCCATCTGCATCAACTTCCTTCAAGCGGTAGTAATAGGTGCCTTTGGGGAGAAATTCGTCTTCATATTGGTAAAAAGAGGTGTTTCGGGAATTACCCATGGCATTGACGGTCTTAATGGTCACAAATGTCCGGGAGTCGTTACTCCGCTGCACCTCGAAGTGTGAGGCATTTATCTCCGAAGCCGTCGCCCAGTCGAGCGTTACGCGCCCGTTATTGCCCATACGCGCGCTGAACGATTGCCAGGTAACCGGCAGCGGGGTTGACAATACATTCAATGCAGGCGAGAAAACGGTGTTGCGGTTGGAATCAATCACTTTGAGTTTATACAAACCAGCTCCGACCGTCCATTGCTGAGCAGTGTTTTGTACCTGGTTGCAATCGCCGAAGTTGAGCCAATTGTATTGGTAGCCACCCGGCAACGAAGGGCCAGTAAATGTAACCTGCGAACCGCCCGGTACGTTTGCTGCGTCGACAGCCGGTGGGGGCGTCGCGGCATAGGGGTTGGACTGGCTGAGGAAATCGGGCGTGATTTTGTCCGCCCAAAAGCCGGCAAGAGAAATGAGTCCTGAATAGATCTGTCCGTCAGGAGAGGGAGTGACGCCGTCGCCGCGGAAGTGTACCTCGTCGTGGCGGTATTCAATGGTGTAATAGGGGTCAGTATCTGGCCCCTGGAACACGTGCGGGTAGAGACCGTCGTTGTTGATCAGTTCGTTTTGCGCATTTACCACATTGGCCGAAACGCGGGTGGCACCGTTGACGGTAAATCGCGAAGCACGCGCGACAACCCAGGCGAGATTCGGTTTGCCAGTGACGCTGCGGCTTGCGTTGACCACATCCCAAAGCGCCGACAGGTACCGGTTGTAAGTATTATCGCCCGGCTGTTCAAGGTAGTTGTCTGATTCTCCCTGGTGCCATAAAACCGCTCTCACGCCTAATTGGGCAATATAATAGTTCAATGCAAGCCGTAAATGCCCGAATGGAAGCCCCGCCGGGAAAGTGTAGCCGAATGCGCTGGTAGTTACGCCGTTGGGATCAATGGTTTGTTTCCAGTTGTCGACCCCGGTGCTCGACCAGCCGCTGTTGAATATCATCACCGGCACGTGTAGTTTCTCATAAATCTTGTCTCCAAAAGAACCCCAACACCACGCATAGTTACCAAACGGAGCCGTTTTGACGTTGGCATCAAGGTGTACAAACTCGGGGCAGGGGAGCTGGACGTTTGAATAGGGAGTAATGGATGACGTTACCGGATCTACATTCTGGAAATTGACACTGTTTACCTGATCATGAGCTGCGCCGGGACCGTTCGGATTGGAGTCGCCACCTGTCGCATTGGATTGGCCTGCTACAACGAATACCTCGCCTACGCCTACCCGGGAGAGCGTAGCGATTGCCGAAGTACCTCCGCCATTTGCCACACCCCGCGCCTCCAACTGGTACCAGCCGCCTTTCAGATGCACAGACCCGAGGAACTGCCCTGCCGAAATCTGGTCATCGAGCGTTGCCCAACCTCCGCCTGCGGGAAAAGGCTCCCCCTCGCCGGGCACGCGGGGCGTCAGCCGCACCTCGATCTTCTGGTAGGGCTGCGTGATATACCCACCTATATATACGTCTGCTTCATTTGCGTTGTTGCGCTGAAAAACGGCCCTTTCGGTTGGAAAAGATATTACAACCTGGGATAAGATCTGGTGTGATGTGACTAATATTAGTGATAAAATAAGGAGTGGTAGTTTTTTTTTCATACGTTACTTTTTAAATGAATGGACCGAGTTAGTTTGTTTGAAACACGTTTTAAAATGCCAAAGGCTGCCTCTACATTCCTATCAGGAGCGCATAATCAGTTTCCGATAAGTTATTGAAGGACTATTCTCATCGAAATTTAGGCAAATAAGTGATCCGAAACACAGCCGCGGCTGGTTCCATTTATTTTATGGCGCCCTGGCACTCCGTCCCCGGGCAAAACCTTTAAATTTGCCTCATGTCAAAAATGATTCCACAAAACCTGATTGAAATAATGGTCCACAATGCGCAAGAGGTACAAAACCAGCTTGCGAAGGATCATGCACCCGTTGTGAAGTTGCATTCCAAATATGGTAAGGCCATTTGGCTGCTTTCTGAGCTCGATCCTGTTAATAATATCGCTTTCGGGCTTTGCGACCTAGGGCAGGGCAATCCGGAGCTGAGTTACGTGTCGCTGTCGGATCTTGCAAGCCTTAAACACGCGCGCCTGAAAGTACCGATGGTAGAAACGGACCCTGCATTCGATGGGAAATATCCGATGAGCGTGTACCTGAAAGCGGCCAAAGCGGCCGGCAGGGTAGTGGAAGAGGATGCGGTGTTGAGTTTGCTGAGCCCGCTCGAATAATTTTCCAAATTCCGTTTTTCTTGTCCTAGTTCAATGCCCTGCCCCTGCCCGGGGATATACCTTTGTATCATCAAAAACAAAGAAACATCTTAACTGAACAAGACAATGGAAAATACAATCAACGGCATCCACCACATTACAGCTATCGCTGGTGACGCTAAAACCAACTACGATTTTTATACAAGGGTATTAGGCCTTAGAATGGTGAAAAAAACCGTCAATTTTGACGATCCTAATACTTACCACTTTTATTACGGCGACGAAAACGGGACGCCCGGTTCGATCCTGACTTTCTTCCCATGGGGCAACCAGATCCCTGCCGGACGCCGGGGAACCCGTCAGGCTACCGAGATCGGTTACTCGGTGCCCGAAGGCAGCCTGGATTTCTGGTTGAAAAGATTGGAGGCCAATAAAATCACTTACAACAAACCTGCCGAGAAATTCGGGGAACAGTATCTGACCTTCCTGGATCCCGATGGTTTGAAATTTGAACTGACGGTCCCCAAAATTACCGATAACCGTATTCCATGGACAACTTCAGAAGTAGCGGCGGAATATGCGACCCGTGGTTTTCATAATGTGACTATCACGACGAACAATATCGAAGAGACTGCCAAAGTATTGACCGACATTTTCGGTTACCGCCTGGCTGAACAGCATGTGAACCGCTTCCGGTTTGTGACCGACGCGGTAGAGAATGCCAATATCGTCGACCTCGTGGAAGCTCCCGGTGAAAGGGCGGGTCATGTGGCCAAAGGTTCGGTGCACCACATCGCATTCCGCGTTGCGAATGACGATATTCTGATGGAGTTCCGCAAAAAAGTACTGGACGCAGGTTTGCAGATCACCGATAAAATTGACAGAAACTACTTCTACTCGCTCTACTTCCGCGAACCAGGAGGCGTTTTGTTCGAAATCGCAAGTGACAATCCAGGCTTTGCAACCGACGAGACTGTGGAGCAATTGGGCTCAGGTTTAATGCTGCCTCCTCAATACGAACCTCGCAGAGAGCAGATCGTGAAAGTGTTGCCGGTACTTAATTAATGTCGAATGACTGAATGATTGAATGACCGAATACTACTATTCAGTCATTCAGTCATTCAATCATTCAAAATTAAAATCCATCATGTACACCCATAGCAAGCAATTCATTACGAGCGGGTTACCCATTCAACAGGCCAAAAGGGCGATCATTATGCTGCATGGCCGGGGTGGGACTGCCGCTGATATTATCTCCCTCCAAAGGGTTTTGAATCTGAGCGATTTTGCGATTTATGCACCCCAGGCTACGAATAATAGCTGGTATCCTTACAGTTTCATGGCGCCGGTCGCGCAAAACCAGCCTGCATTGGATTCGGCACTGACATTGGTAGGGAATGTGGTGGCTGAAATAGAGGCAGCAGGAATTCCTGCCGATCAGATTTATTTCGCCGGTTTTTCTCAAGGAGCTTGCCTTACGTTGGAATATACTTCGCGCAATGCCCGTAGGTACGGGGGAATCATCGCTTTTACAGGCGGGCTGGTAGGCAAGGAGTTGGAGATCGACAATTACAACGGAGATTTTAAACAGACGCCGGTGTTTATTTCGACCGGTAACCCAGACCCCCACGTGCCAGTATCGCGGGTGCAGGAGAGCGTGACGATCCTGGAAGATATGAATGCGACGGTCAACCAAGTGATTTACCCCGGCCGGCCGCACACGATTTCAGGGGAGGAAATCCACTTGGTGAACAACACGATTTTGAAGTAATCATGAAAAATTCCGTATTACACCCGGCAGCGTCGCGCTTTTACGCCGACCATGGATGGCTCCAAAGTGCACAGACTTTCAGTTTTCACGGAAATTACGATCCTCAACGCATCCAGTTTGGAGCGTTGAGGGTTTTAAACGACGATACCGTCAACGGCGGCAAAGGTTTCGGGCGGCACCCGCACGACAACATGGAAATCATTTCGATTCCGCTGGAAGGCACCCTGGAACACCAGGATAGCATGGGTAATGTGGCGGTCATCCGTCGGGGAGAAATTCAGGTCATGAGCGCTGGCACCGGTGTTTACCATACCGAATTTAACAAGGACCCGGACGAACCCGTTACATTTTTACAAATATGGTTGTATCCCAAAAAACTGAATGTGGCGCCACGCTACGACCAGATGGAATACGCTTCCGGTGACCGGCATAACCGTTTTCAGCAAATCTTGTCGCCCGACCCTAACGATGACGGAGTGTGGATCAACCAGGATGCATGGTTCCACCTGGCAGAATTTGATGCGGGTTTTGAAGCCCAATATCAGTTAAAAAAGGAGGGGAACGGCGTGTATATGTTTGTGATTGACGGGAAAGCGGAGTTGAATGGGCAGTTGCTTTCGACACGTGACGGTTACGGTTTCTGGCCCGAGTCTGCGGTGTCGGTGAAAGTGCTGGAGAAAAGTTCTCTGCTCGTGATCGAGGTTCCTGAAAAGTGGTAGAATATGAACTTGAATTGATTGGTAATATGTCGCAAATCAATATTCTGGCAGTAGCCAACCATCCCGAAATCCTGGAAACAATTATCCGGTTGATCAATCAGAACGAACTTTGGCATGGAATACCTGCCGGTTCTTTGGAAGAAGCTGAGGAATTACTGCGCTTAAATTCGGTCGATTTAGTACTTTTGGGGGTCGGTGTGGATGAGGAAACGGGCGAGAGAATCACTTCGCTTTGTCAATCCATCGACCCGAGGATAGTCTGCCTGCGCCACTTCGGCGGCGGCAGCGGGCTATTGTATTCTGAGATACGGCATGCGTTGGGCGGAGGCTAACGGCCCGTGTCTAACCGCTCGTGGCTAACCGATTAACCAAATATGTTTGAAAAAATTAACAGCTACGCTCTGAGGTGTTTGCCATTTACGCCACAAGATCTAGAATTTTTCGATTCGCTCCTCCAATTCAAAAAATACTCCAAAAAGACCTTCCTCTTACAGCAAGGGGAAGTTTGTCAGTTTGAGGCCTATATTCTCAAAGGCTGTATCCGTACCTATTTTATCGATAGTGCAGGAGCCGAGGTGACGCTGCAATTCGCCATTGAGGACTGGTGGGTAAGTGATATTACCAGTTTCCATAACCAGACCCCGAGCCATGTTTATATCGAAACGCTCGAAGACTGCGAAGTGCTCATTCTCACACCTGAAACTAAGGAGAAGCTACTGGCGACTGTCCCCGGTTTCGAACGGATGTTCCGGCTCATGGTACAGCGCAATCTCGCGCAAACGCAAGAGCGATTGTTTAGAACCATTTCTACCAGTGCCGTTGAGAAGTATCTTGATTTTCTCGCCCGGTATCCTGCCATTCCGCAGCGCGTTCCGCAGCATTACATCGCCTCGTACCTCGGTTTTTCTCCTGAATTTTTAAGCAAGGTGCGAAGAAAACTGAGCGAAAAATAGCCTACCTGAGTTAGCAAGCGGCTGATTGCCTGCATATACGGCGCAAAAACATCCACAAATCACAGACTTGACCACGTCAGGCCGCATGTAAGCGGTTTGGAACAATAATTTTTATTAATGCTGCATCACTAATCATGAATAATCATGGCAAATGCAGCAATCATAGAAACACTGAATGATCTGATCCTGATCAACAACGACCGTATCGCAGGCTACGAAAAAGCTTATGATGAAACGGATGCAGCCGACACTGACCTTCGTTCGGTTTATAACAGTCTCGCAAACCACAGCCGTGACAATGTAGCCGAACTGAGCAGCGAGGTTACCGCACTGGGCGGTGAGCCCGCCACTGGAACAATGGTATCAGGTAAATTGTACAGGGTTTGGATGGATGTCCGGGCTGCATTCAGCAGCGATGGCCGCAAAACCTCACTGGAAAATTCGGAATTCGGGGAAGATGCGGCGCAGAAAGCGTATAATTCGGCACTTGAATCCGACGAACTGACACCCGAGCTCCGTGCGCTGATTACCCGTCAGAAAGCGACGCTGAAAAGCGGCCACGATACGATCAAGCGACTTCGCGATGCAGAAAACGCTTATCATTAAAAATCAGATTACAGTTTATCAGCAAACGAGAGAGGCCGGCAAATCGCCGGCCTCTCTTTTAATTTTTACGTTTCGGTTGTCTAACCGTATCATCATGTTTCTTTCGCGTGGAATCGGCATTCAGATTAGACTGGTTGCTGGGATAGCCGAGCGAATCATCCTGATTGTCGGCGCCAACACCGATATCTTTTCTGCTCATGGCGCCACTACTGTCATTAGGCGTCGTTTCCGATCGGCTTCCCGAGCCTTCAATGGTCGTTTTACGGTTATTAGTAGTATCGCACGATGCCAGCATTATCGAGGCGGCAAGGCTCAGCATTGTCATGTTAACTTTTAGTCGATTCATAAGGATCTTTTGTTTGTTGATAGGCCTTATGAACAAAAATGATACCCGTCATGCGCGGCCTTTCGCGTCCCAATGATCTTTGATCACTTTGCCCGCCGGATCGCGGGCGATGACCCTGGTGAATCGGTCGCCTGTAATGCGGCCATTTTCATTGCGGTGGCCGATAAAAAGCATTACAGGATTACCTTCCTTGTCCGTGCGAAAGGTAAGATCGTACTTTCCAAACTTTTTGTCGACCGTGCTTTCCGGCTCGTAACGCTTGGAAAGCTCTTTTAATAATTTATCTCCGATTTTCATCACAATTTACTTGTTGCCGATGTTCCCGGCAAGTTGTCTGATCGTCTGGGCTCTTCGCCCAGGAACTTAGTCATTCCTTATAAGTCGTAATGAGTAT
>NZ_JBYCZM010000003.1:0-894983 GCF_057586235.1 Dyadobacter sp. SRI_021 | reverse complement strand
GGATTGGCTGCTCGTCATTTAGCTTGATTCCAAAACCATGTCCCATGTTTCTATTGATCAAATTCTTAACAAACGCTTAGTTTTTTGAAATGCTTGAAGAAGTCTGCGATTGCGACGAGGATCTGGTAAATTACCGAAGGAATGTTCCTTTGGATAGCCATTCCGAATTTCGAAAATATTTAAAGATGAGACTTCGATAACCAGAAAGTCACAACTGTACGATGAATAAGTACTCCAAAAATAACCATCTAGAACCGGCTTTTTGTCGACGGCGATCACGAAATGCCTTCCGCAGCAAACAGGAATATCAAGCTCCCTCAACCTATCCCTTGCGATATCATTGAACACAATTGAGTAGACAGGTTCACGGTTTGGATAGGATTGTACCATCTGATACCCCAAGATTTCGCTATTTGTAATAAATGGAAGGGCTCAATGATCGATACGGCTCTGAGATCGCTCAGCCTCAAGTATCGAGCTATCTAGCAGATAAATTTCAACCTCCCATTTTGCTACGCTCACAGAACTAGAATTTTGGAAAGCCAGAATCAACAATAATATCCATTTCAACATCCTGACAAAAGTGAATTGACCGAAACTCGTCCCAAAAGAATATGCATTGCCTGAAACGGAAATTACTTGACGAACGCGGCAATTCGTGGAAGAAATGAACTAATGTAAAGGCTGGATTACCAGGCGCATCACAAAAACCGGAATCCCAGCGTTAGCGAAAATCTCGACAGATCCACACTATCATCCTTCGATAAATGTAATGTCTCCGTACTGAATTCGGTTTTGCGCTGAAGCCGGTAGATGGCGCCCATCATAGCAGTGCCGGTGATGTTGAGTGCGAATTTGGGGCTTATAGGCTGTTCGATACCCACGCTGACGCCCCAGTTCATCGTTTTGCCCAAAAACGTGAATTGCTGTACGCCTACGGCACTTTTATTTTCGTAGGGCTGATAGCCGAGCAACAAGGAAGTGAGAATGGCGGTCTTGCCATTTTTTAAAAAGGAACGATGGATTAATGCGCCGCTCAAGTGTTGGATCATCACTTTTTCACTTTGCAGGCTGTCCAGGTTAGCCTTCGCTTTATACATTTCATAACGCAGGCCAAAGCCGACATGCTTCCAGGGAAAATACGCGATATCACCTCCAAACGCGATACCGGATTTGAGGTCTTTGATATACTCCTGCTCGTCGTGGCTATTCACTCTACCCACGCGGTATAACCGGTAAGCATATCCCCCATTTAAGCCAATGCTCCAACGCGGAAGGCTGGGCTCATTCGCTTTTTTTTCACGCAGTACGGATGCTGAAGGTTGATCAAACGCCTCTTCGCGGTCCTTCTTCCATTCAGTAATGGAAGCTTCCTGAGCGCTGGCGCTATGGCTGAGCATACCCAAAATCAGTAAGAAAGCGACAAAAGATCTGATCATTATCTGCGGAACGCGCGAGTTTTAAGAACTCAAAACTACTATTTTCGGGGCATATTCAGCTTCCGGCCATTCAGAAATTGTCAGATTGCCGCTTTGACACCCGCTTTTTTGAGTTTTCCAACATAAAAATTACTCTTTGAACCCCTAGTGCAAACTCAGCCATTTCATTAAAAGATCCGGCCCTACCATTATTAAACCATTCGTGCCCCTACTCGTATTTCCGCCACGCGCCCAGGATCGCGCCCGTAAGTGCGTACACGATCACGCTCACGCCCCCGTTGATCAGAGAGAGTGCCAGCGCACGCATGGAAAACATGTCCTTGACGATCGTTTCGAACAAAACGAAGACGGTACCGAATAGTAAGCCTATGAGAAAGCCCATTATGAGGGATTTGACGGGGACTTTGGTGAATATCCAGGCCATAGTGTAGGCCATGAAGGAAGTAGAAACAATGCTGGCAAGATAAGGGATCGGGCTGGTGGCTGACTTAATCTGCTCCATCGTGAAGCCATTCAAAGCCATCCATTGTTCTGAAAATGTGCTGTACCACAACGCTGGTACTATCTGACCTATCACTACGCATACTAGCACGGCCCAAAGATTGACAGATTGTTTTCTCATTGTATTGAGTGTTTTATTCAGTCATCGAAAGGAACTCCCCGGCCCAAATATAAGATGTTTCAGATATAATTGTGCTTTTTACCCATCGGATATGACAAATTCGATATTTCGCTTTAAACCGGCATATTTGGCCCTTTTTACAGGCGATCGGCGGAATATTTCACGAAATATCTCTTCCGTAATTTCCACCCAATCGCCGTTTGAAAAACCGGCAAGCTCCTGTGGTAAATTGAACTGCGGGGTTGTGTGCGGCCGAGCGAACCGATTCCACGGACACACATCCTGGCATATATCACAACCAAATATCCAGTTATTGAACTTCCCTTTCACGTCTTCGGGTATAGCATCCTTTAATTCGATGGTATAGTAGCTGATGCATTTGCTGCCATCGACCACGAATGGGCCGGTAATGGCGTCAGTCGGACAGGCGTCGATGCATTTAGTACAAGTGCCGCAATAATCGCCGGTGGCGTTGTCGGGCGCAAGGTCGAGGTCGCATATAATTTCCCCGATGAAGAAAAAACTGCCCATTTCGCGATTAAGCAGATTGGAATGCTTACCTATCCAGCCCAAACCGCTTTTGGCAGCCCACACCTTGTCCATAACAGGTGCAGAATCAACGAAAATGCGGCCATTGACTTCACCAACTTCTTCCTGAATGGCCGTTAGCAATGCGCCGAGCTTTTCCTTTAATACATAATGGTAATCGGTACCGTAGGCGTACTTGGAAAGTTTGAGATCGTCCTCCCCTTCCGGGAGACGCTCTTCGGGATAATAATTTAATAATACGGAAATGACGCTCTTCGCACCCTCCACCAGCATGGTAGGATCGAGGCGCTTGTCAAAGTGGTTGGCCATATAGGCCATGGCGCCGTGATGGTTAAGGGACAGCCATTTTTCGAGGCGAGGGGCTTCGCTTTCGAGGAATTCCGCTTTCGATATACCACAAAAATCAAAACCGCTTTCAAGGGCTTTCGCCTTGATAAACCGACTCCTCTCCTGCCTTACGATATCTGCTGCCGTCATGTTGCAAAGTTACAAATTGATTGTAAAATGCCATCTTGTCAGTAATTTAGCCGTGGCAAAGTAATTTAGAAGAAGAATGGCTGTTGCAAAAGTCACGTAACCGCGAAGAATTATGCCGGAAAATACAGAATTCAACATAGATCAAGACAAAAATTACGAAATGAACGAGGATAAAGCGTCATTGGAAACTGACAATCTGGTAAACGAAGAAAATTCCGAAATTTCCAACAATGTGCCGTTAGATAATGCAGGCCAGGAGATTACCGGTGAGGCGCCCTCGGGAGAGGCACCTGCCGGTGACCCTCTGACCGCCGCAAAGGCTGAAATCGCTGAGCTGAAAGATAAATACCTGCGTCTTTACGCAGATTTTGAGAATTTCCGCCGCCGTACAGCCAAGGAAAAACTGGAAATGATCTCCGGAGCAAGTGCCGATATGGTAAAGCTTATCCTCCCGATTGTCGACGATTTCGAACGCGCCAAGGTTTCTTTTGATTCTTCCACAGATATCGAAGCATTGAAAGAAGGTGTAGACCTGATTTACAACAAACTTTATAAAGCCCTGGAATCCAAAGGCCTGAAAGCCATGGAATCAAAAGGCACCGACTTCGACGCTGAAATCCACGAATCCATCGCGCAGTTCCCTGCAGCGTCGGAAGACCAGAAAGGAAAGGTGATCGATGAAATTGAAAAAGGATATTACCTGAACGACAAGGTCATTCGTTACGCCAAAGTAATCGTAGGCGCCTAATGCTCTCAACCTTCCTTACAGGATACATCAGTAATTAAAAATGGCAAAGAAAAGAGATTATTACGAAGTCCTTGGCGTGGATCGTGGCGCCTCCGCGGATGAAATTAAAAAGGCTTACCGCAAGCTCGCGATCAAATTCCACCCCGACAAGAACCCTGACGATCCTACTGCGGAAGACAAGTTTAAAGAAGCGGCAGAAGCATACAGCATTCTGAGCGACGATAGCAAGCGTCAGCGTTACGACCAGTTCGGACACGCCGGTGTAGGCGGGGCTTCGGGTGGCGGAGCCGGCTTCGGAGGCGGTTTCTCCATGGACGATATTTTCTCCCAATTCGGCGATATTTTCGGGGATAGCAGCCCGTTTGGTGATATTTTCGGCCGTCAGGGCGGAAACGGCCGCAGGGTACGCAAAGGCTCCGACCTGCGGATCAAGTTGAAACTGAACCTCGAAGAAGTCGCAAACGGGGTTGAGAAGAAAATTAAGGTAAAAAGACACGTTACTTGTAACACCTGCGGCGGCAATGGTGCCAAAAATGGCACGTCGCTGACTAACTGTAACACCTGTAACGGAACCGGCCAGGTGCGCAAGGTGGTGAGCACGATGCTCGGACAGATGGTTTCAACCACTACTTGTCCTACTTGCAACGGTGATGGCAAGATCATCAGCGAACGTTGCGACTCTTGCGCAGGTGAAGGCCGCTTGCTGCAAGACGACCTGATCACCCTCAATATCCCGGGCGGTGTGGCCGAAGGAATGCAACTTTCGATGTCGGGCAAAGGAAACGTTCCTGCACGCGGAGGTGTTGCCGGCGACCTGCTGATCGTTATCGAGGAAGAAGAGGACGCATTGCTCAAAAGAGATGGTAACAACGTCGTATTCGATATGCATCTGAGCTTTATTGATGCCGCACTCGGTACTTCGGTCGAAATACCGACCATCGACGGTAAAGCGCGCATTAACATTGAATCAGGCACTCAGGCAGGCAAAATATTGCGTCTCAAAGGAAAAGGTATCAAAGACCTGAACGGCTACGGAAAGGGTGACCAGCTTGTGCATATTAATGTATGGACTCCTCAGCAATTGACCTCCGACGAGCGTTCGACCCTCGAATCGCTCCGTCACTCGCCGAACTTCCAGCCGAAACCAGGCAAGAATGAGAAAGGTTTCTTTGATAAAATGAAAGATTTCTTCCATTGATCATGCCTGTTTAATAAACCATATTCCAAAAGAGCTGCTTCCTGACCGGAGCGGCTCTTTTTGCTTGACATCAGTCGCGGTATACCGCCATTCATCATCGTTCATTACTAACCAGAAACATTACGAAATGAAATCTCTATTGCTTTCCGTTGCACTATTTTGCACGGGGTTCCTCAACCCCGGGCCTCTTTCAGCACAAACCACGCCGGCGGCCGCCGGATCGCCGGCCGCCGGACCGGCGTCAGAAATCACATTTGCTACTTACAACGTGAGTATGGAGGCCGAAAACTACATCCCGCGTGGCACACCAGGTAATTCCGAGAAGGTACTGATCAAAGAACTGGCTTCTGGTTCGAACCAGCAGATCAAAAACATCGCCCAAATCATCAAGACCATACGACCCGATGTGATTTTGCTGAACGAGTTCGACTATGTCAAAAACCCGGTGGAAGGCGTTGAGCAATTTATCAAAGGGTATTTAAAAGAGGATTCGAATGGCGCGAAAGGCATCGATTATCCTTACTATTATTACTCAACCGTCAATACCGGCCAGCCAACGCCCTATGACCTGGACAGAAACGGCAAAACGGAACAATACGGCTCCGACGCCTGGGGATTCGGCAACTACCCGGGGCAATACGGCATGGTACTGTTATCGCGCTTTCCGATCGATACCAAGGCAGTACGTACATTCCAGCATTTCAAATGGAAGGACATGCCTAATGCATTAAAAACCACTACCGAAGACGGCTCCGATTGGTACGCCCCCGAAGCCTGGGCGCAATTTCCCCTTTCTTCCAAGTCGCATTGGGATATACCGATCAAAGTCGGTAACAAAACCATCCACGTCCTCGCCAGCCACCCTACCCCGCCTTCCTTCGACGGCAAGGAAGACCGTAACGGCAAGCGTAACCATGACGAAATCCGCTTCTGGAACGATTACATCACTGGTGGCAAAGGCAACTACATCTACGACGACAAAGGCAAAAAAGGCGGTCTCTCCTCAAATGCCTCGTTCGTAATCCTCGGCGACCAGAATGCCTCTCCCGACGAAGGCAATGCGATCGCGGACGGCATCCGCCAGCTCATTGCAAATCCGGCTGTAAACGGCAGCATCGCCCCGGCCAGTAAAGGCGGCGCCGAGCATTCGCCCACCAATGCATTTGCCAAGAACCACACCGCATTCTGGCGCATGCGCGCGGATTATGCGTTGCCCTCGCGCAAGGGTTTCCAAATCGTCGATAGCGGCGTTTTCTGGCCTGCGAAAGGTGAACCGATGGCTGAGTTAGTCGAGAAGCGGGAGTCCAGCTCCGATCACCGGTTGGTTTGGATTAAGTTGAAGGTTGAGTAATGCACTTTGCCTTCGGCCCAAATACTTGTTAAGACATTACATGAACACAAGCGGCCCGGACAACCCGAGCCGCTTGTGTGTTTAAAAGACCTTTGTAACGATTTTCAAATGACCCTTTTTAGCCGTTCCGGGTATATAGTCAATCCGGATTTTCCTATCATAGAAATCCCAGCGGCCTGATGAATCGATCCGCCCGGGTGGAAGCTCAAAAGTCCACACCCGGTGTATCGTATCGGGATAGTATATCTCTACCCTGGCTGTCCCGTCTAAATTTCCAGTGATGGACGCTTCCACGACGTCTGCATGGCGTGAGCGGGAAGAATCCTCGAACATATACGCCTGAGAAGGATTGGCCACTTCGAATACGCGCTCGTCTTCCATCCAGTACGGCCACATTAACAGGAAGAATGCCAAGCCAACGAAGAACAGGATAATCGCTTTGGCTATGTTATGAGCATTCAATGTGTTTTGCCATTTCATTTTAAAAGATTGAAGTCTTGATTGTGAGATTCCCTTTTTTCGCCTCCCCCGGGAAATATTTGATGGCTATCTTTCTATACACATAGAGATCCTGATGCGACTTGACGTTTACCTTGCCCTTTGGCAAATGAATACTATCGTTAAGTCCCCCGATCAAATAACTCTGAACTACTATCACCGCAGGTGCGTCCAGTGTTCCGGTCACGGTCGTTGCGACACAGCAGCTGGGGTGAAAGGAAGCCGAGTCTGTGAAGTAGTGCTTTTTAGATACATCCGTTATGTGAAACTCGCCCTTTTCGAATGAGCAACCTACGGCTATATGGATGAACAGCAGGATTATAAATAACCTGCTATCTACATATCTCTTACTTTCCGTCTTCATTTACGCCATTTTAAAAGATCAACGTCCTAATTTTCAGACTACCCTTTTTCGCTTCACAGGGGTAATATTTGATTGCGATTTTTCGATACCAATAGAAATCTCCGTGTGAGTTCTCGATATGACCTTACCCTTCGGCAAATGCAGGCTATCGATAAATCCTCCGATTAAATAACCTTCAACGATTATTAAGGCTGGTGCATCCAACGTGCCGGTCACGGAAGTGATAACGCAACAATCGAGATGGAACGATGCTGAATCGGTAAATATGTGCTCTTTCGATACGTCTGCGATGTAAAACCCGCCTTGCTCCATTGAACACGCTGTGGCTATCCCGCTGAGCAGCAAGCTCACCAATAGCCTGATGCTCAACGGCTTTCTTTACAGCTCCTAGTGCCCCCATTCTCACTCAGTGACATCGATTCGCCCCGTTTGTCCAAAAAAAAGTTTGGGGTGTTCCCGGGCTTACATTCTCAGGACTAAGCCTCTTCCCTTGTCCAACCGCAATTTTTTTCAAGACAGTATCAGCTATTAGACCTAGTTTTAGGCCAGGGACATGCGTAGGCATCCCAGCCAATGAAGCACTAACGCTCTTGTATACTTTAACACCCAAATCATTGTTGAACAAATCCATTTCCTGCTGATTCGGCGGTGATTCCAACTCATGATTATTGGTGATTTGAAGTGCAGTTGAAACCCCAAATTCCATGCACAAGATTGCCGACCATACCGCGTGCTTGAATGCATTCCAGTTACCATCATCCGAAAGATTACAATAGAACCAATCTGCGAAGGACATTGCTGCCGCAGTTGCGGCGGCAGCTTGGGGAATCATCCACATTCTATATAGAAAATAATCTTTCTCTGTGTCATTAATTTGGCCCCAAAAACTAGATATATAAGGTAACTGCAGCAATTCGTCTAAGACGACATTGCTGCCGCCATTCAATGCTACGTCCAGAGAATTCGACCATACAGTCCCGGTTCCGCTAGAACCCGCGCTTACGTACACCATCTCACAAGTAGTCTCCTGATAAACCCAGCCCGAACAACCATAGCCATCCACACAGCCCTGATGGTACCAATCCGTGCAGACTTCTACCATATCAGAAGTCCGGCCGCCTTTGTTAGGGCCGAATGCGGCTACCTGCTTTCCTTCTTCATAAATCAATCCGTTGACGAGCTTGCCGTCCATGTCGAAGAAGTAAACTTTCCCTCCAAAATTGGCGGGATCGACCTGGCCATTCTTTACTTTTGGCTCGTAATCCGCATCGAATACCGTCCGCATTTCCAGCGCTTCGATCTTACCACGCACCTTGCGTACAATGAGACTTCGCTGTATCCTTCCAGCCACATTTTCTTCGTCGGGCTTCCGCTTATCCTTCCGGCCGTCTTTGATGCGGCAGCCTAGAAAATTGCCTGATAACACAGGCGCTACCACGATTTCATCGTCGGCCGCCATCTTCCGCTGACTCGCAGCCGCCCAAATGACTTTATCATCAGGCTGCCCGACAATGCGGGCCGATTTGAGGAGATCGGAATACCATTTCTGAGCTTGTCCGACCGTGAAGTCGTCGGAGGGTAACACATTTGCTTTTTCACCCGTGTCTTTGCATCCAAACACAAAGGCAAAAGCAATCACCAGCGCTACGCGCCGGATAGAGCGTTTTTTCATAAATTTGAAAGGTTTTAGTTAACAACTTGACTCAAACCGCGACCCCGCCCGTCAGGTACCAAGCTTACGGCGGGGTTTTGATTTTCGTGAATGTTGGGAATTCGAAGGGAGATATACAAGCGCCATTCAGTTCGCAGACGCAAGTTCTCGAAAAGTCCAGCTATGTAAAGAATTATCTAACGGAAACTAGCATTTTAATTAGCTGTCTTTCAATTAATTAACAACAACCACCGGCAACTAACTTATTTTGTTATTTGATAATTACTTGTCTCACTACATATAGAAGAAGTTAATCGACATCCAAAAGACACAAAAAAGAAAGGGCGGCATCTGCTTTCGCAAATGCCGCCCTTCGTATTTCTTATTCAAATACTACTGCCCTCCACCATACATGTTAAACGCAGCCAGATGCTTCTGGAAAATCGCTTCATATTTCTTCGCGGCCGCCTCCTGCTTCGCGTCGCGGCATTCCTGGACGATCACTTGCATGATGTACAGGTACACGTTGCTGTCGCGGCGGCGTGTGGTCGAATTATTCTTCGCCCATGTCAGTACCTCATCTGCGCGGGTAGCCATTGTTTCGGCTATTTCCAGCGCTTTCTTCGTTTCGCCCAGATCGAACAATGGACCTATAAAGTTAGCCGAGAACTGATCGTACGGAATACTCTTATCCGGCATGGTGGTTAGCGAACGCTCGATAGCCTTCTTCGCTTCTTCCTTGCGGCCGTCAGCGATCAGCTGGCCGGTGAGGCGCAGGAATGCGATGCGTGCCGTCGCTACGGGTGAGCCAAGGTAAGTATTGTCATAATAGGTGTTCGGATTGTCGAGTTCGCGCCAGAACATCTTGTTCATCATATTATTGTACATCACATCCGCATTCACGTAGCCGTCGCTGGCACCTGGTACCTTCACTGGCAACAAGCGATAGGCGTAGCCTTCGAGCTGCATGTATTCTTTCAGGTTCAGGTAGCTCGATCCGCCCAGGGTCGACGAGAAGTAAATAGGGCGTTTCCAATCGTTGGAGGCTATGATATCGAGCATGATCAGGTCTGATTTGTACAAATCACCTTTACCGATTGTCCAGCTGATCGAATCGCTCACGAATGGAACGAGGTCGCTTTTGATGATATTCATCTTCTTCACAGCCTCCGCGTCCACGGGCAGGAACAATACCGACGACGGCAGGATGGACGTCATGTCGCCGCTTGTCAACGGTACCTGAATAGCCTTGTTTTCCTGTTTTACCAGTCCAAGGTATTCTTTCAGGTTGATACCCGATTTCACGCTCGGGATTTCATAGAAAGGCACGATATCGTTCTTACCGAATGCGTAGTTGTTCTTGTCTAGCGAGATCGGCAGCGCTTCTGATTTGTAGGTGCGGCGCTTCATCTGATCAATGTACCAATCGGTACCGAGGAGGCTCAGGTTACATACACGCACATCCGTACGGAAGCCTTCCACTTCCTGCACGTACCACAATGGGAATGTATCGTTATCACCACCTGTAAAAAGGATCGCATTCGGGGCGCAGGAGTTCAGGAGGTTTTTAGCGAAATCAACCGAGTGGTAACGGTGGTCGCGGTTGTGGTTATCCCAACCTTTGGTACCCATAATGACCGGCGCCACCAGTCCTAATGCAGTCGCAACACCAGCGCGCGCAGTGCCGCTTTTCACAAACTTGCTGATCGCATCCGCAATGGCAATAACACCATAGCCAATCCAAATACAGAAAATATAGAATGAACCCACATAAATATAGTCACGCTCGCGCGGCTCGGTAGGTGGAGAATTGAGATAAACCACCAACGCAACACCTGTCAGAATGAACAACAGACCTAATACGAGAAGGTCACGCTTCTGACGGAAGTAGCAAATCACAATACCAAACAATCCAAGGAGGAACGGTAGCATATAATAGTTATCGTGAGCCTTATTATTGGCGATCGGCTCAGGGTATTTGGTGGAGACATCCCAGGGCGTCATATTACCGGCCCCTTCTTCGTCACTCTCACGACCTACGAAGTTCCACAGGAAATAACGCCAATACATATGCCCGATCTGATACGAGAGCATGAAAGAGAGGTTATGCGCCATAGTGGGTTTCTGGCCTTCCGCCAGCCCGGTCATTTGCATATACAATTGCGGGTGACCTGGCTGCGTGCTGTACATACGAGGCAGCAGCATATTAGCGCCTGGCTCATACTCATACTCCGGACGATAGTCGTAAATGACATATTTACCATCCTGCTTACGGTACATCGGCGCTCCGCGTTTCTGGCTTACCGGACGTGATACGAACGACGGCCCGTACAACAACGGACGGCTGCCATATTGCTCGCGTTTCAGGTAAGAAACGAAGCTCAAAACGTCATTCGGGTTGTTTTCGTTGATCGGCGGATTATACTCAGCACGGACGAGCACCATCAGGTAGCTGGCGTATCCGATCAATACAAATGCCAATGAAAGCAAGCTGGTATTCAACAGCACATTGCCTTTCTTCTGGGAAAAACGGATTCCCCATATCAGCGCGCCGATGAACAATATGATGAAGAAGATCACCCCTGATTTGTAAGGCAATCCCAAAGTATTTACAAAGAATATCTCAAATTTACCTGCAATGCTCGGCAAGCCCGGGATGATACCGGAGTTGATAATCCCCAAAACCACCAGACCACCCACGAAAGCCATAATGCCTCCGAAAACACTGACTTTCTGATACTTCTTGAAATAATACACCAATGCGAGCGCGGGAATCGTAACAAGGTTCAACAAGTGAACACCGATAGATAATCCTACCAGATAAGCGATGAGGATCAGCCAGCGGTTCTCCGTAGCAGGGTCCTGAATACGCTCCCATTTGAATACTGCCCAGATGACAATGGCCGTAAAGAAGGACGACAAACCGTAAACTTCTGCCTCCACCGCCGAAAACCAGAAGGAGTCGGACCAGGTGTAGGCCAGCGCGCCAACGATACCGGCTCCCATTACCAGAAGAGTGTCGGCCTGTGTCAGCTCTTCGTCATTTTTGGCAACCAGTTTACGAACCAGCAGAGTAATGGTCCAGAAAAGGAACAGGATGGTAAATGCACTGCTCAGCACCGATACCATATTGATCCAGTATGCCACGTTTTGCAAATCACCAAATGCAAAAAGGGAGAAAAGGCGACCTATCAGCAGAAAGAAAGGGGCGCCCGGAGGGTGAGGAACCTGCAATTTAAATGCACAGGCTATGAATTCCCCGCAATCCCAGAAGCTGGCAGTACGTTCGACAGTAAGGGCGTAGGTGATGAATGCAATAGCAAAGACAATCCAACCCGTAAGGTTGTTGGTACGGTTGAAACGGGTCATCTGAAAGACGGTAAATTTGAAAAAGTTATATGCACAATGCGCAAAGATGGCGACTCTTTTTGAGCAGTTCTATCAATGATCGGCCAAAATTAGCAAAATAACCACAATGGCAACGGTTTGTGAATCTTAAAAAAAGTTAACAAGGCCGTCGGCCGTCGGCTTTCGGCTATCATACTTGGGCTCCAGACTTTTTCCTTACTAAAGCCGATTGCCGAAAGCCGACTGCCGATGTCACTTATAAAATATCCACTTCACCAACTCCTTATAACTGACTTTTTTACCGTACATGAGGATACCCACGCGGTAAATGCGGGCGGCGACCCAGGTGGTGCCCATGAATCCTAGCACCAGAAGCACCATCGACAATGCAATTTCCCAGGCCGGCACACCGAACGGAATGCGGACCATCATGATGATTGGCGAGGTAAATGGAATAATGGATGTCCAGAACGCCAGCGTACCGTCGGGATCGCGGAGGACGAATTGGGCAAATACAAAGGAGAAAATAATGGGCAATGTAATGGGCAGCATGAATTGCTGTGTATCCGCGTCGTTGTCGACGGCCGCTCCAACTGCGCCGAATAGCGCGCTGTACAGCAAATAGCCCCCCAGGTAGTAGAACAGGAAACAACCAATAATCAGCGGGAGGTTCAGGCTGGACACTGCTCCAAGTACTTCCGCTACCGGATTATCGACATTGCCACCGGGTAGGCCTTGGTTCGGCATTTGCGCTTTCTTCATTTCCTCCGCCATCTGTGCCGACTCTTTAGACATTTTGCTGGCAATCACGGCCGATGTGGCGCTTGTCAAAGCGGTAGTCAGTAAAATCCAGAGCACAAACTGGGTGAGCCCGACCAGCGCTACCCCGATAATCTTGCCGAGCATGAGCTGGAATGGCTTCACGGAGGAAATAATCACTTCCACAATTCGGCTGGTTTTCTCCTCGGTGATCCCGCGCATTACCTGAGTTCCATAGATGAATACGGACATGTAAATCAGGAATGCACAAATCCCTCCGATCACAGTGGCCGCGCCCGAGCTGCTCGTCTTCTCTCCTTCTTCACTCAGGCTGATCGTTTCAGAATTGACATTGACGCGTGAATCTTCCAGGATCTTATGTGTAATACCCGCCTCCGCGAGTTTGATGTCTTCGATTTCCTTCTCGATCACCTTTTCGATCTCCGACTTCAGTTCTAAACTCACATTTTTGGCTGCGTAAATGCGGACGCTTTTGGGTGATTGGATCACATTGGCCGGAATATAAACCAACGCATTGGCATCGCTGTTTCGAAATGCAGCCTTGGCGGAATCAATACTCTTGTCGGTCAGCTCGAATTTTAAGGTTTCCGAATCCTTGAATTTGTTCCGGAACAAACCGCTTTCATCCAGTACCTGCACTGTTTTGATATCCACTGAGCTCACGGCGGCCCAGAATACCGTCCCATAGAAAGCCACAAAAAGCAGCGGGCCCAGCACGGTCATCACCAGGAACGACTTCTTTTTGACCCTTACCAGGTATTCTCTTCTAATAACCAGAAATATATTTCGCATGGGAATCGGATTAATAACTATGAATGGAATGCGCCCCGGTCATGCCTCGGGCACTTCATTGACCGCCTTCATAAAAATATCGCTCATCGTCGGGATATTCTCTCCAAACGCACGGATCTCCACTTTCGACACGAGATTGAGCAACAATGCATTGGCATTCGCATCGCCATCCAGGTGGACATTGGAGCGCAGATAGCCGTCTTCCAGGATCTTCTGATCGAGGATTTGGTATATCGGATCCAGCTCGTCGAGGTGGCCTTTGTATTCGACAAAATAGGTATGTGTTTTGAATTGCTCTTTGATCTCTCGTTTCGCACCGTCGAGCACTTTGCGTGATTTGTGAATCAAAGCAATATGATCGCAAAGTTCCTCCACGGTTTCCATCCGGTGGGTCGAGAAGATGATCGTGCTGCCTTTTTGCTTCAATTCAAGGATTTCATCCCGGATCAGGTTGGCATTAATCGGGTCAAAACCGGAGAAGGGCTCGTCGAGAATGATCAGGTCGGGCTCGTGCAAAACGGTCGAAACGAATTGCACCTTTTGCTGCATTCCTTTCGAGAGGTCGCCGATCGTTTTATCCCACCAGGTTTTAATATCAAACTTAATAAACCAGGTTTTGAGCTTTTCCATCGCCTCCTTCTGCGAAAGCCCTTTGAGCTGCGCCAGGTAAAGCAGCTGTTCCCCCACCTTCATCTTCTTGTAAAGCCCGCGCTCTTCCGGCAAATAGCCAATCCGCGAAATATGATCAGGATTGAGAGGAACGCCATCAAACAGTACTTCTCCGCTATCCGGACCAGTAATCTGATTGATGATCCGGATCAGCGACGTCTTCCCCGCCCCATTCGGCCCCAGCAGCCCGAAAATGCAGCCCTTGGGAATAGAAATGCTGACATTGTCCAGGGCGGTGTGGCTGGAATATTCCTTCGTTACATTCCTTACCTCTATGATATTCATAAATTTCAAAACGGTGTTACCGCAAATATGCGAACTAATTTTCCTGGTCGCAGTAACCACAAGTACAAAAGCCTCATTTGACTGACCAATGGCAAAAATAAAAAGCGGACGGAATAATCCGCCCGCTTTACACGGCACAGGCCGGTTTAATATTTAAGCGTATTTCTCGCGGATCTGGAAAAGAACCCAGAAGCCGATAATTCCGCCGATGATGAAGCCCAAAATGCTCAACTGAATCAGATTGCTAACCAGGCCGATCAGCAATGCATAGTAGAGCAAGTTCCAGCCGGCACGTTTGCGCGCTTTAAGCGGAGAAAACGCCATCAGGTACATCACCAGCGTAACGATCCCGAGCGCAATCCCAATGTAAGCATTGAATCCAATACCTGCCGTAAGTCCCCCGGCACCCAAAACCGCACCACCTACACCCAACGCCGTTAGCAAGCCCAACACTCCGAGAATCGAGAGTATCAGGATAATGTAAGGACCATACTGCACGAGAAATTCTTTGACGCTTTCGGAGAATGGCGGGAATTTTTGGAGGAAAATGGGTTCGAGTTCCTTTTCGAGAAGTAGTTTAGATTCCATAGACTGGGGATTTTTTAGCTGAATTTCAAACAATTAATTTCTAAAACTAAAATAAAATTCAGGAACCCGATCCCCACGACCTAGTAAGCGTTCCAACTGTTTATTAAGCGGCCTTACGCAACTTTCCACACGGCATTCTGCCGCTAATCTTCGGGATATGGCACATATACAAAACCCGAAAACTCGCCAATCAACGCGAACAGGCAGCAGAATTCTTCCGGGTTTTTATAGTTTTCCGTGAAAAGCAGCACCGATTCCGGACCGATCAGCTTGCGATCGACAAATTCCTGCATGTACGACGCCTTGTAAATATAACGATTTGTCAGTTCCGTTGCATCGATAAGCAACACACCCAGATCGATCTCATTGTTGGTAACCGCGAAAATCGGATATTCCGAAAAACCGCGTTTACGAATCTGGTACGAGGCTTCTTTCAGCTGGTCGGCGACCTTGATAAAATCCTGCGATATATAACCCATCAATTTCTGATTCAAATCCGGAGAATTTGCATCGTCCATCAGGGTGTTTTCATTGCTGTTGTTGATCATTTTTGTAATATGCTTTAAGCTATAAGCCATAGGCTAAAGCTGATTGCGCGCTAGCACACGTAGTTTAATTGTCAAAAATATAAAAAGCTTACAGCCTAAGGCTTAAAGCTTATAGCCCCCTACATCCTCGCCGCCAAAAGCAACGTCAGATCCTTATACCTCATGTTAAAGCTCCGGGCGATGTGGGAGTTGGTGAGCGTGCCTTTGTGGCAATACACTCCTTTCATAAACCAACGATTGGCATAAATCATTTCCTCAATGCCTCCTATTGTACCGGTTTGGAGCAAAAAGGGCAAAAATACATTGCTAAGCGCCGTACTCGCCGTGTGCGCCACGCGCGAGGGGATGTTGGGCACGCAGTAATGGATCACTTCGTTGTATTTGAATGTCGGGTTTTTATGGGTCGTCATCCGCGAAGTCTCAAACGACCCGCCCTGATCGATGCTGACGTCGATGATCACCGAACCTGGCTTCATTTTCGACACCATTTCACGCGTTACGACCATCGGACTCAGACCATTCTCGGCACGCATGGTACCGATCACGACATCCGCCCGGCCAATGGCTTCGGCCAGCGTTTCGGATTCAATAATGGATGTGTACAGATTTTGCCCGATTGAATATTTGAGCCTTTGCAGGCGGTAAATGTGCTTATCGAAAACCTTCACGTCCGCGCCCACGCTAAGGGCTGCGCGTGTGGCATATTCGGAAACGGTACCCGCACCGAGGATCACGATTTTGGTCGGTGGTACGCCCGTAATACCGCCCAGGATAATGCCCCGGCCGCCATTCGGTGTTGAAAGGTACTCGGCAGCGATCAGTAGCACCGTGCTGCCGGCGATCTCGCCCATAGCACGGATAATCGGCTTCCCTCCTACCTTGTCTTCAATCAGTTCGTAGCCTATGCCGGTTACTTTCAGTTCATTCAGCTTTTCAAAATATTGTTTTTCCAACGCTGGAAGGTTGAGTGCCGAGATGAGCGTTGTCCCGGCTTTCACGTAACGGAACTCCTCTTCTACCAGCGGCTCCACTTTCAGAATCACATTGGCCTGATACACTTCCTCGGGACTGTGGACAATCTTCGCCCCGGCCTCGCTGTATTCATGGTCCGACAGATTGGCTCCTTTGCCGGCATCTTTCTCTACCCATACTTCGTGCCCGTTCCTGACCAGGATAGCCACTGCGTCGGGCGTGAGCGCGATCCGGTTTTCCTGTAACGAAACCTCTTTCGGCAAGCCGATATGCAGCGAATTCTGATCCTTCCGGACAGCCATTAATGATTCCTGGGGATACAGCACCGACTGCTTGGCGAGCTCTTCAAAACCGGTAATCTGAGGTTGTGCCATTGACTAGCAAAATGAAAGTGAAACTGTAACTGACTAAATGTGACCTCTTATACCTTGGTGACTTCCAATATTCTCATGCCAGTTTCATCCGCTTCCAGATGCAGCTGCATATAGTTCAGCGGCCAAAGGTTTTCAATCTTCTGTGGCCACTCGACAAAACAAAGATCTCCTGAATCGAAATACTCCTCCACACCCATGTCCAGGGCTTCTGTTTCGTCGTTAATCCTGTAAAAATCAAAATGATAGATTGTTCTGCCCTCCGCATCGTACTCATTCACCAGCGAGAAAGTGGGGCTCTGTACATGGGTTGTAACCCCGAGATGGCTGCATAATGCCTTGATAAGCGTCGTTTTACCGGCTCCCATCTGGCCTTCGAAGAGCCAGACGGGCGTATCTGCACCGAGCCTCAGAAGTGCTTCGGATACATTTCCGAGCTCGTCGAGTTCCTTAAAACGAATAACCGTGGGCTGTTCAATCATGTTACAAAAATACACAATTTGGAAAAACCCATGACAATTTTATGTGTCCGACAACATCAGACTTTCCATTCTTTCCGCATCGGCCTGCCCAGCAGTTGACTGGCTTTTTTATCCCCTTCAAAATCCTCGTTCACCGGATCCCATTTCAGCGAACGCCCCAAACCGTACGCGATATTCCCGATGTTGCAAACCGACGCCGTGCGGTGGCCAATCTCCACATCGCAAATGGGCGGCTTCCTCGTCCGGATCGCATTCAGGAAATCTTTATAATGGTTGGTGCTCACGTAAACACCTGCGTCGCCTGCATTGAAAACCTTGTCCTTCAATGGCTCAGGAGTGGTCTTTAACTCGCCACGGGCTACGAATACTTCGCCGTCGGTACCCACAAAATGACAATGCTGTTTGCCTTCCATGGGACGATGAACAACTTCAACACCATTGGCATATTTGTAAACCAAACCCTTACCCGGCTCGGAATATACCAGTTCTTCCGGCCCGCTGGCGTCCATATTCAGTCCCCATTGCGCAATGTCAAACATGTGTGCACCCCAGTCGGTCATACCACCGCCGCCAAATTCAACGTAATCACGCCATTTTGGCCAGAACTTAGCGTCCATAGCAGGCGCAAGTTCGTTGTTATACGGCCTTTCGATCGTATTCGGGCCCATCCAGAAGTCCCAATCGAGGCCTTCGGGCTTGGTTTCACTTTGCAAATCCCACACTTTCGGAGGGCCGCCTACATTGACATACACCTTTTTTATCGTCCCAATGGCCCCGCTTCTTACCAGTTGCACGGCTTTCGTAAATTCCGGCGCCGAGCGCTGCATACTACCCGTTTGGAACACCCGGTTATGATGTCTGACAGCATTCACCATCGCCCGGCCTTCCTTCACCGTCAGTGAAAGCGGTTTTTCGCAATAAATATCCTTACCCCCCTCGGCGGCACGTACAGCCATGGCAGCGTGCCAGTGATCCGGCGCGGCGATCACCACGGCGTCGATATCTTTTCTTAATAATAATTCCCGAAAGTCCTTCATGCCGGCCGCAGCCTTGTAAGTACCTTGTTCGAGTTTTTCGGAGTACCATGTATTAGTAGCATTCACGAATGTATCCTGCTTGACCGCGTACACATCCGAAGCCGCGATAATGCGTGTTTCCTGGGTATCGAGGAAGCGATTGCGTAGGCCTCCGCTCTGCCGCCCGCAACCGATGAAACCCAGTGCAATCATATCACTTGGCGCTTTGTACCCTCGCCCGAGCACGTGCCGGGGCACGATCATAAAGGAAGAGACAACGGCACCGGCTTTCAGGAAATCGCGGCGGTTCAGACGATCGACATTCATATTTTTTCAGGCATTAGTTCCAATTGAATAAATTAAAGGCCGAAGTAAGTGATTCTACTGGATAATGAAGTCTTATATTCGGTTACATTCAACTTCCTAAACCACAGCCGTTATGATCAGACTACTATTGGCAATTGCCCTGGCAATCGTGTTGGCCGGGGGCGCGCAGTCCGGGGGCGCGCAGGTCACCCTACGCAACATCCTCGCGCAGAAGTACACAGAAAGCGCATTCAAAGAAGCCCTCATCCCGCTCGGTCAATGGGCGCCCTATCCCAAAACACCAGAAGAATGGCGCAGTAAAACCGACCCTGCCGAACTCGCGAAGATTATCAGAGCTGGTGAAGAGGCATTAGAAAAGCCTGTCCCGATGGTCACGGCGAGCCTTTTGCTTGATTTCACCCGTAGCGGCGACCGTGAGCGGCACGCGGCAGCGTCATTCGGAAGGAGAAACCAGTTGATGAACCTTGTCCTCGCCGAAGCCGTCGAAGGCAAAGACCGGTTCATGGAAGCCATTCTCAATTCGGTATGGGCCATTTGTGAAGAAACTTACTGGGGAGTGCCTGCGCATTTGAGTGTACAAAAAGCCCAAAACGGCCTGCCCGACGTACAAGATCCGACCGTCGACCTCTTCGGAGCCGAAACTGCGGGAGTACTGGCACTTACTGATTACTTCCTGGGAGCGAAACTGGATAAAATATCGCCATTGATCCGCCCTCGTATTTACCTTGAAACCAATAAAAAGATATTCGAACCGCTGAACGATCCTAAACGATACAGCTGGCTGAGCACGACCAATCCGGTCAACAACTGGAACCCGTGGATCGTGTCGAACCTGCTTATAGCCGATCTTTTACTTGAAAAAGATGCACAAAAGCGTGGCGATAATGCCTATCAGTATATGGTGTACCTCGACCGGTATTTCAATAGCCTGGGCGACGACGGCGGCTGCGACGAAGGCCCGAGCTACTGGTTCGCCGCAGGTGCCAGTGCCTACGACGCCCTGGCGATCCTCGAAAGCGTCACCAACGGAAAAATCAATATTTATGACAATGATCTGATCCGCAAAATGGCCGCCTACGTGTATAAAGTCCACATTGCCAACGACTATTTCGTGAACTTCGCCGACGCCGATCCGAAACTAAAACCGGATGGATTAATGCTTTACCGCTTTGGAAAGGCTGTTCAGGACCCGGAACTGGTTGCGCTTGGCAAATGGGCTTACGGGCAATTTGGCGCGGTTACCGGCGGTAATGGCTTCCAGCGCCCCAGAAAGGTCTGGAACCTGCTCACGACTGCTGAATTGAAGCAAGATCAATCCAAAACTTATAAACCGGTGCCACAATCGTGGCTTTCAGACATTGAAGTACTCACCGCCCGCTCCGACAATGGCCTGTACCTCGCCACCCACGCCGGCCACAATGCGGAAAGCCACAACCATAACGACGTTGGCGATTTCATCGTATACGCCGACGGCGAACCTGTGATCGTCGATGCCGGTCGTGGTAACTATACTGCAAGGACATTTTCTTCCAAAAGGTATGAGCTATGGTTCACGCAATCTCAATACCATAACCTGCCTATTATCAATGGCCTCGGACAGCCGGCCGGAAAACATTTCAATGCGAGGAATGTCAAAAGCAATGTCTCCGAAAACGAAGTTTCGCTCGCGATGGACATCGCGCCCGCATATCCGCAGGAAGCCGGCATTCAAAACTGGAACCGGCTGGTAAAGCTGAACCGCAGTAAAAACACGGTGGAAGTTTCCGATAATTATACCCTGAAACAAAAGCCCGACTCGTTGCAGCAAATATTCATGACAGTCTGTGATGTCGATATCAGTACGCCGGGCAAAATCATCCTCACCACATCCGGTAAAAAAGCCGTCTCGCTCACTTATGATCCAAGGAGCTGGACGGTTTCCACAGAACTTCCCTCGACCGAAGGAATGGAATATAACAGTTTCAAAACCAAATGGGACGGTGCACCGGTTACGCGCATTATACTCACCAGCAAGGTATTGAAACCCAAAGGCAAACACAGTTTTATTATCACTAAATCCTGATTATTCGTCATGAACCTATCCCGCAGAGATTTTCTCATCAATAGCGCTCTCGCAGGCAGCATCATCCCGTCGCTGGCGCAAGAATCGTTTGCAAGCCCGGCCAACAGGGCGGCTGACAACCTGAAAGTCAACATTTTTTCCAAACACCTGCAATTCCTGAACTACCAGGACATGGCCGAAGTGGCCAAAGAACTGGGTTTCGACGGCATCGATCTCACGGTTCGCCCCAAAGGACACGTATTACCCGAAAAAGTAGAAACAGATCTTCCATTAGCTGTGGAAGCAATGAAGAAAGTGGGCCTTGCGCCGCAAATGTTCTGCACGGCCGTGGAAGATGCCGGGAATCCGGTCGATAAAAAGCTACTTGAAACGGCTGCCAAGCTCGGTTTCAAATACTACCGCATGAACTGGTACCGCTACGATGAGCAAAAAGCGATCCCAGAACAACTCGGTGAATTCAGTACCAAAATGGCTGGTTTGAGTCAGTTGAATGATAAACTGGGCATTTATGGCTGCTACCAGAACCATTCAGGAAGAATGGTCGGTGCGTCGATGTTCGAGATCTGGCAAATCCTCCAAAAGGCCAACCCCAAAACCATGGGAGCCCAATATGACATCCGCCACGCTACTGTCGAGGGCGGCCTCTCGTGGCAAACCGGTTTCAACCTGATCCGTCCCTATATTAAAACCATCGTGATCAAAGATTTTTACTGGGAGAAAAACAGCAGCGGCAAATGGGCCGTGAAAAGCGTGCCGCTGGGTGAAGGAATGGTAGATTTCAAAACCTATTTCAAACTACTGAAAGACCTGAAAGTGGAAGTACCGATCTGCCTGCACCTGGAATATCCGCTGGGGGGCGCCGATCAGGGGGCATTTCAGATTACCGTGGATAAAAAAGTAGTTTTCGATGCGATGAAACGGGATTTACAAAAACTGAAAGAACTCTGGGCAGCCGCTTAACCACCGTCGCATTCGATGAAATTAACGCCCGTCCTCTTATCGGCGTCCTTTGCCGTGCTATGCGGTTTTGTGATCAGCACACATTCCACCGACCAGAACTGGCCTGAATATAACGGCAATGGCGCGCGCAGCCATTATTCTCTATTGAATCAGATCACAAAGGATAATGTAGCGCAGCTCAAAGTCGCCTGGACGTATGCATCGGGCGGCGCGGACACGACGCGTAACCGTACACAAATGCAATGCAACCCGATCGTGATCAACGGCATTCTGTACGGCGTGTCGGCAGGAACACAGGCATTTGCAGTGAATGCGGCCACGGGACAGCCTATCTGGAAAACTAATATCACCGACAATGGTGGTACCACAAGCCGCGGGGTCACCTACTGGTCCGACGGCAAGGAGAAATGCATCTTTTTCGGGGCGGGGAAATACATTTATGCATTGAATGCGACCGATGGATCTCTCATATCAACCTTTGGAGAAAACGGGCGCATTAACCTGAAAACCGGCATCGAGCGCCCCGGCGCAGATGATTACGTGACGTCTAATACACCCAATACGATTTACAAAAACCTGCTGATTACCGGAATGCGGGTTAATGAAAACGAAACCGCGCTACTCGGAGACGTGCGCGCGTATGATGTGCGTACGGGAAAACTGGTATGGACGTTCCGTACCATTCCTGCCAAAGGTGAATTGGGCGCCGAAACATGGCCCGCTAATGCGCGCGAGCATTTCGGAGGTGCCAATGCGTGGGCCGGTATGGCCATCGACCGTGGGCGGGGAATCGTTTACATCCCGACAGGCTCGGCCGCTTATGATTTCTACGGCGGCAACAGGCCCGGCAACAACCTTTTTGCCAACTGCCTCATCGCCCTCGACGCCGCGACCGGTAAACGCCTCTGGCATTACCAGCTCGTGCACCATGACATATGGGACCGCGACCCGCCCTGCCCACCGAACCTCGTTACCGTCACGCACAAGGGCAAGCGTGTGGATGCGGTCGTGCAGGTGACCAAGCAAGGTTATGTCTTCGTGCTCGATCGCGTTACGGGAAAGCCGCTGTTCCCTATCAAGGAAACCGCATTCAATTTCCCGGCCATCAAAGGCGAAAAAGTGGCCGCCACGCAGCCTATACCTACATTACCGCTCCCATTTACCCGCCAGACGTTCACGGCAAAGGACTTCAACGCATTCGTTGCCGACCGGGATTCGCTCGTCGATTTGCTTTCTAAAGCGAAAACCGGAAGCGCCTATATTCCCATCACTTCCAGCATGACCATCTTCTATCCGGGTACCGACGGCGGTGCACAATGGGGTGGTGCGGCGACCGACCCAGGTGGCATAATGTACGTCCCGGCCAAAGAAATACCTGTTTATACTTCTCTTATCAAAAAAGAAATACCCAAAAACGCCACGAGCGTAACCGGTGCCCAGCTGTACCAGATGAACTGCGCAGCTTGTCACGGAGCCGACAAGATGGGCAATCACGATGGCTCCTACCCTTCCCTCGCCAACCTCGAAAAACGTTTGAAACCCGCCCAAATAGAAACCATACTGCAAAATGGCCGCGGTATGATGCCATCATTTACGCATATCCCGGACATTGAGCGAAAAGCCATTATCTCATATCTGATCAATCAGGAAAGTAAGGAAAACATTAAAATCGACTCCAAAACGCAAGTTCCCTACCAGCACACCGGCTACAATCGCTGGTACGACCGCAACGGTTACCCGGTAAGTCAGCCGCCCTGGGGCACATTAACGGCCATCGACCTCAACACCGGTCAAAGAAAATGGCAGGTACCACTCGGCGAATACAAGGAACTCACCGCCAAGGGTATTCCGCCCACCGGCACCGATAATTACGGAGGCCCGCTGGTAACCGCCAGTGGCTTGATTTTCATCGCCGGCAGCCGTGACGAGCAATTCCGGGCATTTGACAAAGAAACAGGTGAAATTTTGTGGCAAACTGCCCTGCCGGCGGCCGGCTACGCCTCGGCAAGTACCTATTCAGTGAATGGCAAACAATATGTCGTCATAGCCTGTGGTGGCGGGAAGTTGAATACCAAGTCCGGGGATAAGTATGTGGCGTTTGCATTGCCATAGTGTATTTTTTTACTTCGCCAATTTAAATGTAAGACTAACTTTGCGAGCATTAGAATAAGCTCATTACCTTTTCAATTTAAAACTATGCCTTCAAAAATTCTCAATGTCGGTTTAATAGGTTTCGGTTTGTCGGGGCGGTATTTTCATTCGCCGTTCCTGAGTACCAACCCGAATTTCAAGATCAAAACGGTGGTCGAAAGGACCAAAAACGAGGCGCAGGAATTTGACCCTACCATCGGCAATGCGCGATCGGTGGAAGAGCTGCTCGCCGACGAGGAAATCGACCTGGTTTTCATTTGCACGCCGAATGATACGCATTACGAGTATGCGATGGATGCGCTCCAGAATGGCAAGCACGTCGTGATCGAAAAGCCGTTTTCAGCCACCGAAGAAGAAGCCCGCGAGCTCGTGAAAGTGGCCAAGGAAAAAGGCCTGATATTGACAGCCTATCAAAACCGCCGCTGGGATTCCGACTTCCTGACCATTCAGAAACTGCTTGGTGAAGGGAAACTGGGCGATATTATCGAATACGAATGCCGATACGATCGCTACCGTGAGGCTGTGGCCGGCTCATGGAAAGAACGTGCCGTGCCGGTCGGCGGTAATGTATATAACCTCGGCCCGCATCTGATCGACCAGGCGTTGGTGCTCTTCGGCGAGCCACAAACGGTGACGGCCGATATACGCATCGTCCGTCCGAACAGCGAGATCGACGATTATTTCGACATTCGCCTGGGCTATGCCGATAAATCGGTGATTGTAAAATCGAGCCTGATGGTGTATGAGAACCATTTGCGCTATGTATTGCATGGTACCAAAGGCTCGTTCATCAAAGGCGGCCTCGACCCGCAGGAAGAAACGCTGCGCAAAAATGTACTACCCAGCGAAAAGCCCTGGGGCGTGGAACCGGAAGACCGCTGGGGTAAGCTGTATAGCGCAGCATTTACCGGAATTGTGAAAAGCGAAGCAGGTGATTACATGCCTTTTTACCAGAACGTATACGATGCGATCGTCAATGGCGCCGAGCTGGCAGTGAAACCGGAAGAGGTATTGCGTACCTGCCGCGTGATCGACCTGGCATTCCAAAGCAGCAACGAGAAGAAAGTTTTGGCTTACTAACCGCCGCAATAAAAGCAAAAGGCAGCCCGAAAATCCCGGACTGCCTTTTTTTTACCTGATTGGCTTATATTATTTGATAACTGCTGTTACCTGACGTTTTGTTTCAGTCGAGATCGCGAATGGCTTTGTAGAGATTTCGCTGCCATTGTTGATAATGAAGCTGTAATTTCCGTCTGCCAGGTTCGACAGGTCGAAGATCTTAGTGTAGTTTTCAGACTTCGGGATCGACGTGCTGTAAACGATTGTTCCTGTGTAGTCTTTGATCACCAGTGAAGATCTTTCTTTTACGTTTTCAAGAGACAATTTGAATTTCAATTCTGCACCTGAAACCAGCTCGATAGAAGCGTTGTTTTCTTTTACTTTGTCAGCAGCGATTGAAAGATTTGCAGTTGATACTCCCACCAATACTGCGATTGCCAAGATAGTCCTTTTCATTTTATGCTTAATGTTTAATGTCTGATTCAATGTTACCAATTTGTACTTTTCAGGCATTCCCCTGATCAAGTTCTCTGAGCAGCTTTACGTTTCCGCTTTTTGCTCTTTGGACATTACAAAGGTATCCAACACTGTGATTAAAAGTCAATAAGAGCATTTCACACCTGCAAAAGTTCTTTTTTGAATGGTGTATTAATATTGGAATAATACTATGATTATAGGAAAAATACAGCAAGTCGTTTGAAATTTGCCAGTTCTATTAGAATAGTACAAATCACCTATCATTGTACTATTTTTATATATTTGAATAGTATACTTAGTTAGTAGAATTGCCACGAAGGCACCGCAGCGGCAAAAAACTCCAAGCCAGTTAAAGTATTTTCAATAGCCAGCCGTCTACCCATCTGTAATAGCATTAAAAGTCCGTTTGACGCAGAAAAAGCCAAATATCATCCAAACCGTCGCATCCTATGGTAAGCAATTGCTCGGGTTCATCCGGCAGCGTGTGAATACCGATGAGGATGCGGAGGATATTTTACAGGATGTTTGGTACCAGCTGAGCACCGTGCCGGAGATTGAGGCGATCGAACAGATGAGCAGCTGGCTGTACCGCGTGGCCCGCAACCGGATCATTGATAAGTACCGCAAACAAAAGCCCGAATCGCTCGAAGATTTCGGCTACGAAGACGAAGACGGCGAGTTCCACTTCAAGGACATCCTGCTGGCCGACGACAATACGCCCGAAACTGCCTATTTGAAAGACCTCTTTTGGGAGCAATTGAACATTGCTCTGGACGAACTTCCCGAAAATCAGCGGCAAGTATTCATCTGGAATGAGCTTGAAGACCAGACGTTCCAGGAAATCGCTGACCGTACCGGAGAAAATATCAAAACCTTAATATCCCGTAAGCGCTATGCAGTCCGTCACCTTCGTGAACGGCTCGAATGCGTGTACAGGGAGTTTGTAAATTATTAAATTTGTTGACCATGATGAACCCGCACAACAGAGGTAGGAGATTTCGGTTTGCGCTACCGGTTTTTATCCTGATCGCAGCGCTCGGACTTGGAGCAGTCGTACAGTGGCTCTGGAATGCCATACTGCCTGGCGCCGCCAATTTTAATCCAATCAGTTATTGGCAGGCGGTAGGTTTGTTTGTTTTGTGCAAAATACTCTTCGGCGGCTTCCGTGGAGGGGCTGGCCAGCACCGGCATCATCACAAATGGCAGAAATTCAACCGACATTTCGGTCGGGAAGGACGCGAGGGGATGTTGGCGTGGAGAAATAAATGGATGCAAATGACCGACGAAGAACGCCGGCGCTTCCGCCAGGAAATGCGTAACCGGTGGCGAAAACCACCTGAGAATATGTAATTTATATCAAGCCCGGCCCGACAGCCGGGTTTATTTTTTGCATTTGGTTAAAGTATTTTTTCGAACTGCACGTCTGCATTATTGTAGGTGCAAACGAGGCGCCAACATTCATCAAAACCAGACAAGATCATGTTCATCGTCATTCTAAAATCCATTGGGGCAGCAGTCCTGGCAGGTTTATTTCTGTTCGCACTCCCATTCCTGATATTCAAAGCCATATTTTTCTTCCTTTTTGTAGGACTGATTTTCAGACTGTTTGCGGGAAGAAGGCGCTATCGCAGATGGCGGCACTATCATTCGGGTTATTACGGTTATCCTGAGGCCGGCCTCGGTGGGCCGCAGCGGGAGTACCTCGCCGATCCCTTTGGCCCGATGCCCCAAAAAGTTTAAAACAATCGTTCATCCAACAAACAATCAAATACCATGTGTGATAACAGATTCGGACGTCGCGGCTTTGGAATGCGCCACGACCATTATGGCAGGCATTTCGGCCCGCAGCGCGAGTTCCGCGTACCCGTGAACATCGTCAGAAACGACGACAGCTACGAAATGCTCATCTTCGCACCCGACCGTAATAAGGAAGATTTCAAAATCAATGTGCAGGGACTGGAATTGACTATTTCCTATGAACTGAAAGACAATCTGGGCGAAAAGCGCAACTGGATCAGGCAGGAGTTCAGCAAAAGCTCGTTTCAGCGGACATTCATGATCGACAACACCGTCGATACCGAAAATATCAGCGCCCAATACACCAATGGCATCCTCCAACTGACGCTGCCGATCGTACCCGGCCCGGAGAAGCCTGCGCAGGAAATCAATGTCAACTAAGTGATTAAAAAAAACCTTCATCAACTAAGAAAGCCCCTGCATATCCGCAGGGGCTTTTCTGATTACAAACGCTTAACAAATACTGGTTTTAACTAACCAAAGTCATTTATACGCAGGGTCTTGTATGAGCGTAGCTGCTCCCGCCTTGTACGACCGGTCGATCGCTTCCTGTGGAATCGGGAAAAACTCGTTCTTGCCTTTGGTAAATACTGCACCCTTTTTGTAAACTCTTTTATTGGCTTCTACGGCCACGTAGGCATTCAATACCTCAGCCGCAATTCCCCAGCGGGTCAAATCGAAGAAACGGTGACCTTCCATCGCGAATTCGAGGCGGGTTTCGAAACGCACTGCCTTACGCGCGGTAGCGGCATCGGTCCAGGCTTGGTCGTATGTTTTGATCACATAGTTTGCTGCCGGCTCATTCAGAACAGAATAATCATCCCTCGATTTGGGACCTTGAACCGCTTTTTTTACAAAACCAGCCGGGTTTGCGGCGCGTGTACGGATCTGGTTTACCAGCTTCCGGGCATTTTCAAGGTTACCCAGTTCCACTTCGCACTCAGCAAGCCAGAGCAGGATCATGCCATAACGCATAATGCGATAGTTGTTGCTTGAAAGGTTACCCCAGCCATTGATACCAAATCCAGCCTTTTCGGAAATGTGCTTCTTCGGCGAATAGGGTCCCGCATAAGTCTGGTCGCGGATAAAGTCGCTACCGTGAATCTTGAAATCCTTGAAAAGAATACCACGACGACCTACTGTCTGATCCAGACGGGGGTCCAGTGTTCCGGTATAAGGCTCAAAGGGGTCAGTGTATTTCAAACCCTGATCGTTTTTCACGTCGCTGTCATTGAAATTATCCAGCATGGGCAGGCCGGCGGCAGTGGTTTTAAATGCATTCACGAGGTTTTGCGAAGGCTGATAAAATCCGCAGCAGCCCCATGGGTCAATGTAAGGGTGCGCCAAACCTACGCCTGCATCCGCAGCGTCACCCGAGGCACTGGAAACAGCATACTGTATTTCGAAGATCGATTCGACGTTATTACGGGTCGCAATCAGAAAGTTATCTTCAAACTTGGGTGCCAGCGAAAACTTGCCCGATGCGATAATTTGTTCCAGAATAGGCTTCGCTTTTTGCAAAACAGCCACATTAGCTGCACCGGTGGAGATATTCCAGCCCTGGTACATGTAGGCTTTGGCCAGAAAAGCCAGCGCCGCCCATTTAGTCGGGCGTCCCACTTGCGATTGTGCTTCCGGAAGCCCTTCTGATGCCGCTTTGAAGTCGGCTTCGATCATCGGCCATACGTCCTTGTCGTTCGGAACTTTAGTACTTTCGAGATCATCGAGTTTGTAAATCGTCTCGTCGATATAAGGGATCATCTTCCACATTTTCTTTGCTTCAAAGTGGAACAACCCGCGCAGGAAGCGCGCCTCGGCGATGATCTGCTTTCTCCGTGCATCGCTTACCTCCGGCACCTCGGCCAACGTGTTGATTACATCATTGGTCCGGGCAATGCCTTTATACAATCCTCGCCATTTGTTTTTGATGTGGTTGTTAGTAGGCTGGAAATCCCACTTCTCAATAAACGATTCCTCAGGCTGGTCACCGGCATCGGTACCCTTATAGGAATCGTCGGAAGCAATCCCGCCGAAAACCCAGCTCTGAATGTCGTTGTTCCACGGATCTTGTCCGTCGAGGCCCTGTCCGTCGATCATCGCATAGGCCCCAACGAGCAAGCCTTCTACGCCCGCAGGTGTCTTGAGGGCCGTCGGGCTGTATTGTCCCTGCGGGTCACGGCTGAGGAATGAGTCTTTGCAAGCCGAAACAATCCCGATTGCGAGACCCACCGATAGCATGTATTTTACAAGTCTTGAATTCATATATATCGAATTTTTAAGATCAGAAGAAAAACCGGTTATCAGAATGACACGTTAAGGCCGAGCAGGAACGTCCGCGACACAGGCATGTAACCGCCGTCGAAACCAAGCGTACGGTCCTCACCGGTCTGAATCTCGGGGTTCAGACCCGTGTATTTGCTGACCGTGAACAAATTCTGTCCCTGCACATAGATCTGCGCGTTGCTGAAACCGATCTTCGCAGCAAGCGGCTTGGGCAACGTGTAAGTGAGTTGCACATTTTTCAGACGGAAATAGGTGCCTTTTTCAACGAAATAGCTCGACGGACGGCTACTGATCTGGTCATCCGCATCCATAATAGGCACAGTGCCTTCTTTGTGATCCGGCTGCCATGCATCGTATAATGCACGTTTCGCACGGTTACCTTGGAACGTATTGAAGTCGGTAAAGTAGCGCAGATAGCTGAAAATTTCATTACCCACCACACCATTACCAAAAACGGTCAGGTCAAAGGCTTTGTAGCCGATATTCACGTTTACACCATAAACAAAATCGGGGTGCGGGTTACCGATAACGGTCCGGTCGTCATCCGTGATCTTACCGTCGTTGTTAATGTCCGCTATTTTGAATTTACCTGCTTTATTGTAAGAACCGTAAGGTGCCCAGGCTTTCGCTTCTTCGTCAGACTGGAATATTCCCAGCACTTTATATCCGTAGTAAGACGAAATCGGCAATCCTGCCTGTGTGAGCGTCACCGCGGGCACACGCGAGCCTGCGCCAAAGTATTTGGTATTCTCGCTTTCATCCAGTTTATCGACCGTGTTGCGATACATCGAGTAGTTGAACGACGCACCATAACGCAAATCGCCTTTCATGGCGGTGTTGCGGTAGGATAGCCCGAGGTCGATCCCTTTGTTCGTCATCTGGCCTACGTTGAATGAAGGCGCGTTCGCGTCACCAGCCGTAAATGTAATCGGCGTCGAGAAAAGCATATCGGTCGTTTTGCGGTTCCAGAAGTCCAATTCAAGGGTCAGCGCGTCGTTCAGGAATGTCGCGTCGAGACCGATGTTATTGGAAGTTGTCGTTTCCCATTTCGCATTTGGATTACCGAATGAGGAGGCGTCATAACCGATAGTAGGCTGACTTCCCGAGCCGTCGATCGGATAACCTGCGTGGAAAATGTCGGCCCGGTAAGTAGTGTAGGCATTGTAGTCCCCGATTTTCTGATTTCCGGTTTTACCCCAACCGTAGCGAAGTTTCATGTCGTTAATAAAGCTCACTGATTTCATGAAGCCTTCATCCGACAACCGCCATCCCAAGCTGAATGCAGGGAACACCGCGCTTCTCGAAGCCTGCTGAAAACGGGAAGAAGCATCGTTACGCAAAATGAATTGAAACAGGTATTTGTCTGCGAAAGCGTAGTTAACTTTCCCGAATTGTGAATAAAGGCTGTAATCCCTGTTTACACCACCGTAGTTGGTCGCCTTTGTAGCGTCACCGAGGTTCAGGTAGTTGATAATGGAAGGAATTTCAAATGCATAACCGGAACGGGAGGCACCGAATTCTTCGGCAAATTCACGAATTGCTTCAATCCCCACATATGCATCTACTTTGTGATTGGTGCCGAAATTGTGGGAATAGCTCAAAGTATTCGTCCAAACCCATTGATACGAGTAGTAATCGGTCGAAGTCGATCCGTTATTAAAGCTACCCTCGACATATTCAGGGTTAGCCCGACCAATGTAGCGGCCCCTTTGGCTTACACCATCAATTCCCAAACTTGTCTTAACAGTCAGATTAGGGATGATATCAAACTCGCCATAAACATTCCCGAATGCGCGCAAACGGTAGGTACGGTTATCTTTCTCGCGGTACAACGTCGCGTACGGGTTCGAGTTGTTACCAAGGTTAGCACCGCGTGAACCGGCAAAATTACCTTTGATATCGTAGATGGGCAGCAACGGATGGTGCTTGTAACTACCCGATACCGCGTTTTGTTCCTGGTTATTACCAAAACCTCCCTTTCTGTTATCGAACGAAACCGCCAGGTTCTCGCCTACACGGAACCGTTTGTTAGCAGTGGAAAACTCAGTGTTAGCCCGGACAGTGTAACGATCATAACCGATGAATTTCACGACACCATCCTGGCTGAAATAGCCTACTGACAATGCATACCGGCTGTTTTCGGTACCGCCGGTTGCGGACAACTGATAATTTTGAATGGGTGCTGAGGCAGTCAATTCTTTCCACCAATTGGTATCTGCCGCCTTGGTGATGGCGTAAATATTTCCAGGGACGAGCGAGTATTTCGCTGGATCTACCTCCGGCGTCCCCTCCTTGCCTTTGCTTGGAAATACGTAATCCGGAACGGTAACTTCGCCATTCGGGCCGAAAGTATACTGACCGTGCGAAGGGGTTTTGCCCGCGTATTTGTCAGCCAGATACAGGTACTGCCCCAGCTCTTTGGCATTTAATGCTTCTACATCCTTGTAAGCTTTCTGCGTTCCGTAGTAAGCATTGAAGGAAATCACCGGCTTCCCGATTTTACCGCGCTTTGTCGTGATGATCACCACCCCGTTTGCCGCACGCGAACCATAAATGGAGGCAGAAGACGCGTCTTTCAGGATCTGGATCGTCTCGATGTCGTTGGGATTAAGGTTACCCTGGTTTTCAGTCGGTACGCCATCGATAATGAAGAGCGGATCGTTGTTACCAATTGTACCGAACCCCCGTATCCGCACGGTTGCGTTCCCGCCCGGTGTAGCATCGTTCACAATGTTCAAACCCGACGCCCGGCCTTGTAATTGCTGCGCGAATGTAGTTGCCGGAACAGATTGCAGATCTTTCGCATTGACGGTTGTTACCGAACCGGTAATATCCCGACGTGACTGTGAGCCGTAACCCGTCACAATCACTTCTTCCAGGGCACTTACGTCACTGGTCATCGATACGTCGATAACCGTCCGATTGCCTATCGCTACCTCTTTGGCCGTGTAGCCAATAAATGAAAAAACGAGGACCTGAGCGCTGGAAGGGACTTTAATGGAATACTTCCCGTCTGCGTCAGTGGTAACGCCAATAGTTGTCGAACCTTTTAGTGTGACAGAAGCTCCCGGCAAACTTGAACCGGACTGTTCATCCACCACTTTGCCGGTGACAGTGATATCCTGTGAAAAAGCGGTTAGGGAGATGAGAAAAAGAAGCACGCAAAAAACCAGCCTGCTTCCCAGGTGAAGGTAGTTTTGTTTCATCGTATTTAGTTAGGTTAATATTCTTATGCTATTCAAAAATATTCATTTAGAATCATTAAATAATCTAATATCCGCAAAATATATTCAATCAAATATTGAATTGTACTATTCCATTCACATAAACAGATGAGAATTGACATTTTCCAAGAATAGACAAGTAAACGAGCCCGATTTTAATCTAATTTTAATGTTGAAATAAATAAGTGTCAGGTTTACAAATAACACAAAATCAACGATTTATAGTAAAAATCGGGTTACAAACGGCCAAATCAGTGAAGGATTCAAAAAGATAAAATATCCAGAAATGGCTCATCGACATATTTGGATACAAATCTGGAATAACTTTATATAATTAACTTAAATATTTACATTTTCAATTACCCAAAATTAACCTCAAATGAGAAAATTTATATTTCAATAAAAAAGCCGCTGTAAGCTCACAGCGGCAAAAAATACTATAATCCGAATTATCTGATATTCCGACGTTTATCACCTATTTCAATACCCTCTTAACTCCTTTTGAGTCAGTTACGGTTACGGATGAAACATAATCGGGCAGAAACAATGCATGACCGGACTGCGAGAGGAACGAAGATCCGTACCCCGGCTCTTCCCGCCTTGACTTTCCGTTTTTTAGATGCAGCAGTACGGACGTCTCGCCAGTCTCCAGGCCAATTCTTCGGGTAGGCTTCGCCGCGCGGTGGAACCGCAACAAGTCACGGTTCTGAGAAGTAACCGAAAGCCAATTGCCGTTCGATGAAGCTACCCGCACGAGAGCCTTCATGTTTCCACCCACCATATAGCCGCTCTCCGAAATACTGAGCGGACGAAAACCACCCTTGCCATCTCCTTTGAGAACAAGCCCATACATTGCATCATACCGTCCTATCGACACCTCGGAGCCATAATCGTTCCCGGAAAGCATCAGATCGAGGTTGCCGTCCTGATCGAAATCCTCTGCCATCATTCCGAAAAGCGGGGCAAACTGCGCCTGAACAGGCAGCTCTCGCAGAGAGAACTTTCCTCCTCCATGGTTCTCTATATAGCTGCTTTTCATCCACGTAGCCGTCAAATGCAATGCGTCTTTCAGCTCTTCCGGTTTCAGAATATCCGGTAAGCCCGACTCCGCAAACTTCCCGTACTCCTGAAAGCGCTGGCGTACCTGGATCACCTGCTTACCCATGTCGTCACGCGTGTTGTAAGGAAACTCCTTGTATGTATCGTCTTGGGCCTTGTAAAACACCGTCGGTATCGCGTCGAAATAGCCGTCGTTGTTAAAATCCTTCGCATATACGCTCACGGGGCGGCTTTCCGAAGCCCTGCTGAGGGTATTTGTGCCCAGATTCCCGCCAATGTAGTCCATGTCGCCGTCGTTGTCAAAGTCACCCGCTACAAGACTGCCCCACCACCCTTTTTGGGCTTCCAATCCGGTGGTAACCTTCCTGAATTTGCCTTTTTCATTTTTGAGGAAAGTCAACGGCATCCATTCACCTGCCAGTAACAGGTCGGCCCAGCCATCGTTATCATAATCAGTCCAAAGCGCGTCGCATACCAGCCCAACACCGGCCAGCTCCGGCGCCACCGCTGCCGTGGCATTTGAAAAGCGCACCATAGTTCCACGAGAGTCATTCCGTAGAATGTAGCTTGAAACTGGCTTCGGATACTTTCCGGACTCTACCCGTCCTCCAACAAACAAATCCAGATCGCCATCGCGATCGAAATCAACGGCTTTTACACATGAACCATTCACCAAAAACGGGGGTAATGCGGCTGTGTCGCGTGTAAAATGACCTTTGCCGTCATTGACATACAGTGCGTTCTTCAATGCATCCGAGCCTTCCTGAATTTCATAGCTACCGCTGACGATATACAAATCCAGGTCCTGGTCCTGGTCGGCATCAAAAAGCAGCACCCCCATATCCTCCGAGGTTTTCTCAAAGCCTTCCGACCCGGGCAGCAAGTCCGCAACCGTGAATTTACCGTCGGGTTTTTGAAGTAAAAAACGGCCTTTATGCAAGTATGCGCCACCAACAAATACGTCCTCCAATCCGTCTCCATTCACATCCCCCACCGCCAGTGCAGGCCCGAATTGTGACATTTTATGCGGCAGCAGTTTTTGAACATTAAAATCGATAATATCCGTTTCCTCATGGCGATAAGGCACATTTAGATCGCCGGTAACATCGGTAAAAAGTGGCGTAACGGTCGTTTCGGCAGGCGCCGGAGCCAGCACCGCATCTTCCTCCCGGACAACTAACAACTGGTTAGCTTTGATATTCTTCAAAACCTGGCTTTTTCCGCCCGGCCAGGTGATTTTCACTTCTTGTAAAACTTTCTCTTTCCCCAATCCGAAATGCAAAACGGGCTCAACTGTCGACAAGTAGCCGCGGTAGGGTGAATTCTCTGCTATCTGTTTTTTTCCGCCTCCATAAGTGACTTCCGCAATGGCACCGATTCCCGCGCCATTATAACGATCCCCCTTAAACGCAACGCGCAGATAATTGCTTTCTTCCGGTTTTAGCTGAATACTGTTATTGCGATAAACCATCGCCGAATCGTTAATATTATTGACGATGTAATCCAGATCTCCGTCATTGTCCAGGTCAGCGTAGGCTGCTCCGTTCGAGAATCCAGGGGTTTCGATTCCCCAGTCGTTACTGACATCTTCGAAACCGAGATTACCTTTGTTTTTGAATGCAAAATTCCTGATCCTGACGCTCGGAATGTAATCAAGCATCATCATCGGAGCCATAATGCTCGATACCTCGTTGCGGTAAGCGATGAAGTCGAGATCGGTAATGTCCCTGGGAAAGCCATTTGTAATGATTATATCGCGAAGACCGTCATTATCAAAGTCAGTAACCATCGGCGTCCAGCTCCAATCCGTCTCGGCAACGCCGCTAAGCAGCCCTATTTCACTGAAAACCGGAGACTTACCTTTCCCCGAAGCACTTCCCATATTGAGTTGCAACGTATTTCTGGCGACCTGATACTGGTAACCGAATAAATCGTTGTTCTGGTAGGTAACGTAGCTATTTGCAGGCGTCATCATCTTTTTACGGCGATTGGTTGCCGGCATCATATCCACTGCCAACACATCCACAAGACCATCATTATTCAAATCAGCCACATCGTTGCCCATCGCCGAGTGCGAGGTATGTTTGAAATAATTTGCGGCCTGGTCGGTGAATGTACCATTACCATTGTTGATGTAGAGGAGGTCGTTCGTGAGGTAATCGTTTGTAATGTACACATCCTTCCAGCCATCCTGGTTGACGTCAGTCACATTGAGACCCAGGCTGTAACCTTCGATCAGGATACCAGCCTCTTTGGATACATTAGTAAAAACCGGATGATTCAATTTGGTGTCCCAGTCGTTACGATATAGCCGATCGGTGCGGCGCGACGAGCCATCAACGATCTTTTTATGATACTTGTTGGGAAAGTTGTTATCATCCATTTCATTGACAATCAGGAACAAATCCAGATCACCATCATTGTCATAGTCGAAAAATGCCGCATTTGTCGTGTGCGTCGTATCTGCGATCCCATACTCCTTTCCCATTTCCTTGAAAACCGGCACTTTGTCTTTCCCCAATCCCTGGTTTACATACAGCAGGTTCTCACGCTGCTGCGCCACCTCGCGTACGGATGCGCACACATAGATGTCCAGCAAGTTATCATTGTTGATATCCACTAAAGCCACACCCGTCGACCATTTGTTCTCCGGCGCTACCCCTGCTTTTTCGGTAACGTCTTCGAATTTGAAGTCACCCTTATTTAAATACAACTTATTAGGAGCAGTGTTGCCGGTAAAATATACATCGGGCAGGCTGTCGTTGTTAAAGTCACCCAATGCTACTCCCCCTCCATTGTAGACGTACTCGAATGCCAGAATATTCATAGTATCGTTTTCGGCAATGCGGTTCGCAAACCGGATACCCGTTTCATCAGCGGGCAGTTCGGTAAACGTTTTGAGTTCTTTTTTACAGGATGCAAGCAGGACTGAGCCCACCAAGACAGGGAGTAAGCGCTTAAAAAGCATTTGCAGGGTGCGATAAAGTTGACAGAATCAGGATATCTCGAAATTAACAAAAGGAGATGGTAAATACATACCATCTCCTGTAAATTAGTCAGGTTTGAAATGCTTAGAAACCAGGGTTCTGTTTCAGAACATCGGCGCCCTGAAGGTCGATTTGGCTCTGTGGTATCGGTAACAATTCGTATTTGGCAGCGAATTTGGCACCACCTAATGCACCGGTAAGTTGCTTCGATTCGAACGTCAGGTAGGCATTGAGTTCCTTTTCGGCAACACCCCAGCGTACCAGATCGAAAAACCGGTGGCCTTCGAGGTTCAGTTCCAGTTTTCTTTCAAAACGCACAGCGGTACGGGCTGCTTCCTTGTCAGTCCATGCAGTTTTATAAGTTCCGATCACATATTTCGCTGCCGGAGCCCCTCCCTTCTTTACGAACCCGTCGGGATTCGCCGCGCGGGCGCGCACCATATTTACATATTCCCGTGCTTTTTCAAGCGTACCAGCTTCTATTTCTGCCTCTGCGGCCATCAGGAGTACGTCGGCGAAGCGGATTACGGTGTAGTTGATCGCCGTATAACCCGGTGTCCAGGAACTGTTGTCCTGCAACGAGCCTACGTCGGTTTTGTAATAAGCATACTTTTTAGGACTGTACGGACCGCCATTGGCCTGGTTACGAATCCAGTCGGCGCCTGGGTGATCGATCCAGTCAAGGAATGGAATTCCGCGACGGCCTACCGAGTGGTCGAGCCGTGGATCGAGGTTGCCAGCGTCAGGGGTGAATTTATCTTTCGAAAGTAAACCCATATCCGATACCACCGCATTTTTGTCTGAATTGTACGAACCATCCAGCAGTGGCAAACCATTGGCATCGGTACGGTGCGAATTCACCATTTCGAAGCTTGGCTGGAAGAAACCGCAGCAGTTACCGGGGCCATTCGCACCCGTGTTGTAAGGCCAGTTGAGGTCAAACTCAGGGTTCGCATTGTTTACGCTACCTGTGTTGGCTGCTGCCTGTATCGCGAAAACGGATTCGGAGTTATTATCATTCGAAGCGCGGAATACATCGGCATATTTAGGTACCAAAGCATATTTCTTGCCATTGGTAGTCTGCCCGTTTGCAATGATCTGATCAAAAAGCGTTTTAGCCTCAGGAAATTTTTTCTGATAGAGATACGCCTTGGCCAGGTACGAGGCTGCTGCCCATTTGTTGGCACGGCCCACGGCATCCTGTGTTACCGGCAGGTTATCAAACGCAAATTTGAAATCCGCCTCGATTTTAGGCCAAAGGTCAGCATCGTTCTTCACCTTTTCGATACCGGTTCCATAGTCAACCGACTCGTCCACATAAGGTGTATTGCCAAATGCCTTTTTCAATTCGAAATAATAATGTCCGCGCAGGAAGCGGGCCTCTGCGCTAATGCGCGTCTTAGTCGCATCCGTGACATCCGGATCAGCCTTGGCTACGAGGCGCAGTACGGCGTTCGCGCGTGAAATACCTTCATAATTACCTACCCATTTATCAGAGATAACCCCCTGAGTACTCAGGTATTCATAGCGCTGGATCGGGTTGATGTCGCTAAAATCACCGGGGTCGGTACCTTTGTTGGCATCGCCTCCGCGGATGCTTCCCCAAACCCAGTTGCTCGGGCTGGCCATCCTGCCGCCCGCGCCCTTGCCGTTGATCTGGCCATAGACCCCGATCAGCACCCCTTCGAGCCCTTTTGTAGAGGTAAGAAGTTCTTCACTCACCGCGCCTGTGGCTGGCTTATCCAGAAAGCTTTCTTTACAGGAGAAAAACACCGTCATAACGCCGGCGATAATCACCATACTATTTGTTAATATCTTTTTCATCGATTCAGAATATTAATGATTCATTCAATGTAGAAACAGCCTGCTTAAAGATTAGAAACCAAGGTTCACACCAAAAACCCAGCTTCTTGTTACAGGATAGTTCCCCACATCGATCCCGAATTGCGTGTCCGCGTTACCACCTACACCAGGATCGAGTCCCTGGTATTTGGAGATTGTGAAAATGTTGTTCGCTGAGGCATACAATCTCAGTTTCTGCATTTTTAGCTTAGCCAGCAGCGTTTTCGGCAGGTTATAGCCCAGCGAAATGTTCTGCATTCTCACATAGTTGCCATTTTCCACATAGAAGGAATTGGCTTGTGTATTGGTACTGAAGTTAGAAGCGCTTTCAAAAATAGGAATAGTAGCGCCGGTGTTCGATGGTGACCAGGAGTCTTTCACCCTTTCACTGATGGCTGCACCGGCAAACGAAGGATAGAAATCAGTAAACCATTTGGAAGCATTGAAAATCTTGTTACCAATCGAAGTATACATATAAGTTTCGACCTCGAAATTCAGGTAAGTCAATTTCAGATTCAAACCGCCGGTGAATTTCGGAACAGGGCTACCAAGATACATGCGGTCGTCGGCATTGATCATGTTATCGCCATTGATATCTTGATAGCGGAAACGGCCGACACCCTTTCCGTCCTGTGCGGGTGCTTGCTTCACTTCTTCCTCAGTCTGGAAGAGGCCGAGTACATTATAGCCATAGAATGCCGAAAGCGAATGACCCAATTGGTTACGGATTGGCTGCAGACCGCGGTACCCCGGGTTGATACTTGTCAGGTATTTATCACCGCCAAGATCGCCGATTTCGTTTTTCAGAATGCTACCAGTCACATTCAGCTCATAGCCCAGCTTGCCGCCCGCCTTGCCTTTTGTAATGACCTGAAAATCGATACCCTTGTTGGTAATGGTGCCTGCATTCACGTACGGAGGCGTCGCACCCGAGCCTACAACGGCCGGCACCCCTTTCTGAAACAGCAGATCTTTGGAATCTTTCTGCCAGAAGTCAAGGATCACATCGAGTTTGCCATTAAACAATGTCGCATCAAAACCGATATTTTTGGTCACACTGGTTTCCCATTTCGCTGAAGCATTGCCTAGTTTGCTGCGGTAATAGCCTTCGACGGCACTGGTGTTGGAGCCGGTAATATCATATGCCGATGTTCCGATACCCGCCGAGTAGAGGCTGAATTGGTTGTCGGGACGCACCGGATTGGAATTACCCATGTGACCATAACCTCCGCGGATTTTCAAATCGCTTAGGAATGTAAGGCTCTTCATGAAGTTTTCGGAAGTGACGCGCCATGCCACCGACACCGCTGGAAATGTCCCATAACGGGTGTCAAAGCCAAAGCGTGACGCACCATCTCGGCGTAATACCCCGGACACAATATACCGGTCGTTGAATATGTAATTCAAACGCCCGAACAGTGAATACATCGTTACGCCATTAGCGAGTTGGCTGTTCACGACTTTCGAAGACACGTTCGACATATTCACATAATTTATGTCATTCGAAAACGGGTTCAAGCCTGATGCCTGCAAATCGCGACTTTTGTCTAGAGTTAATGATTCCTGACCTACCAAAAAGTCCACATTATGCAAACCGAATGTCTTGCGATATTGCGCGGTGTTCGTAAATGTCCACGAAAAGCGGTATCCCGAACCTTCGCCATAGCCTACTGCTGAGTTATTTTCGGAGTTTTCGTATTGACGGCGCGAATAGTTCCAGTAAGTATAGTTGTTATACTGGGCACCCAGGCTGGATCGCAACGTCAGGTTTTCGATCGGATCGAATTCCAAGTAGATGTTACCAGCTCCGTTCGCGTTGAAAGCGTTGTTGTTTTTCATACCATCCCTGGTCGCCACGGGGTTTCTCGGGTTGTTGAAACCCTTCGCCGCCGTTCCCGCATAACCGCCGAACTCGTCATAAACGGGAATGATCGAAGGCATACGGAATGCACTTAGGATGTCGTTCTCGTCGTTCGCTACCCCCTGGCCGTTATTCGCTCCGCCAATACCGAGCACCTGACGGTAGGTTCCCTGAATGTTCTCTCCGAATCTCAGGTTCTTAAGGATATTGAATTCGGTATTCACGCGGAAAGTGTACCGTTTGAAGCTGTTGTTCAAAAGAATACCTTTCTGATCCTGCAAACCCAATCCTACAAAGTAACGTCCATTTTCACCGCCTCCTGAGAAGCCCAGCGAGTGACGAGTAACAGGTGCTGTGCGGGTGATCGCGTCATACCAGTCGGTACCTGCGCGGTTTGCCCTTACCACCTGATAGACCGTTCCTGCCGTAGGATCTACATTGTATTTTTTACGCTCCGCAGCCAGATCGACGTTACCGGTAACGCCATACGTTCCCCCCACCATCAGGTAATCGGGTATCACAGGCGTTGCGCCTGTACCGAATTGCGGGTGCGTCCAGTTTTTATCGCCCGGCTTCCATCCCGAGTTGCGGAATGCATTCCAGGTCCAGTCCGCAAAATCCGTAGGATTCATCATTTTCTGACCGCTGCCCGGGGTTGTAAAACCGACCAACCCGTCGTAGGTAACGCTCAGCTTTCTGTTGCGGGTACCTTTCTTGGTTGTATAAACCACCACGCCCCCAGCTGCCCGCGCTCCATAGATAGAAGCCGTGGTTGCATCCTTCAATACAGTGGTCTGGTCGATATCATCCGGGTTAAGGAAATCCGTCGAAGTCACTTGCAATCCGTCCACGACATACAATGGTTCATTATTTTCAAAAGAACCGAAACCGCGTACGCGGATCTGGCTATTGGTACCAGGCTGACCGTTAGTAATGACCGTCACCCCCGCCACGCGTCCCTGCAACTGCTGTTCAACGTTTCCTGAAGGTACCGCCGTAAGGTCTTTCGCTTTTACGAGTGATACCGCCCCGGAAGTTTCGCGGCGTTTGTCGGTCGTATAACCGGTCACCACCACTTCTTCCAACGCCGCTACATCGTCTTCCATTTTCACATCGATCACCGTCTGGTTCCCTACGATGATCTCTTTCGTTTTGTAGCCGACAAAGCTGATGACGAGCACATCTTTGTCTGATCTGACATTTACTGCAAAACGTCCTTCCGCATCTGTGTTCGACCCGAGCTGCGTACCTTTTATCAGAATGGTAGCTCCGGGAATTCCTGTGCCCGCGGGATCTGACACAACGCCAGTCACTCTCCGATCCTGAGCAATAGCTGAAAAAACAGTCAGAAAAAGGAGGAGGAAAGTGAATAAATCCCGACCGGGACTTTTGTAGATTATTTTCATATTCCTTAGTTAGGTTAATAAATTATTAGGCACATCAAATTTATAATTATTTAAGCAAATATTTATACGTCAAAAAGACACTATTTTATTTTTTTATAGAATAGTACCATAAATTGATAAAAGAGCGCTACATTATATCACTATCGGTTACATATGTTTTTTAACACGAAAACACCACTTAATCGTTTAAGGAGCCTTATACTATACGATATTAGCACACTTTAATAGAAGATGAGTGACAAATACGCAGGGGACATATGCGTTTTAAGCACAATGCTATGTTCACTCACAAAAAGGTGAGTAACCCAATCATTAGCTACGGAGATTGCTATACGTAAAAAGAAGGATGATTATTCGTCACGCTTCCAGTCAGCGGGAAGAAGGTTCGAGAAACGGTCGTTGCCAAGGTCGCCGGCAATTTCAAAACCCATGGGCATTACAACCCATCCTTGCGGTGTTGTAACCATGTAACCTTGCGGAAATGTTATCTGTGTATAAGCATAGGACATATCCGAATAGGGCGACTTGCCGTGCTTGTTCATGTTAAATACTTCCAGCTGCGTCCGCGACACCACCAATCGCTCGGTGGGCAGCTCTCCCGGGCGCACCAGGCGCATACCGCGCACAGGCTCGATCCGATTGTGGATATGATTATTAATGGTGTTATATCCGTTGACGCTTCTGACCGATTTAAAAATGCGGAGAGAATCCGGAATTACCTGAAAAACCTTGAAACCCTGCTCCTGCAAACTATCGGACACCATGCTCGTCAGCAAATGTTTGAGGGAACCTTTATAAGCTTCTTTCTGATTGGCGCGCCATTGCTTGCGCTGCGCGTCATCTTTCGGGGTCAAAAGCTCGAAACGCGTGGCACCGCCATAGTAAACCTTTCCATTGAAATAATCGAAATCATCCAGATCCTGGTGAATGCGGTAACCCAATGCGTAGTTCTCTATAATCAGCGGCTTCGTTGTCTGCGCTCCAAGATGCCCATCGTCGTCTTCCGATATCCGCAATACCTCCGGGTTCAGCACTTTACACAACTTGCTGAATTTACCCCTTCCCAACAGCTCACGAATAATGATTTTCAAATGCCTCTCGCGTTTCTTATTCTTTTTTGCCACAATAGTCACCCCTTTCAACTCCTGCCCTTCGCGTAATTTGAAAATAACTGTCTTGGTCCCCGGCTGTTCAAAGCGGAGCGTTTGCTTCATGGTTTCGTAGCCCAGGAACGATACCACCAGTTCGAGGTTACCCACCGCGAGGCCAGGCAAACGATAATTGCCGTTTTCGTCGGAATTGGTCCCTATGGTCGAATTATTAATGAAAACATTGGCGAAAGGCAGCGGTTTACCGGTTTTCTCGTCGGTAACCTTTCCGGTAAGCGTAACTGTACCATTCTGTTGCGCGTACGTAGTTGCGCTCGCGAGAACAATCACGACCAATAGCAATAAATAACGGGTAAGGGATATGCGGTTCAAAAAGGGGTGCATCGGATATTCAGAGCTTTAAACCTCAAAGATAAATGAGGAGTTTGTAAACTTTGAACCGATACCCCAAATACCCTCCAAACGTTGCATATCCCTTTCACTTTCAGCTAAGGCTTTGTTTTTAATGTGGCTGTCTTTTGGGACGAGGCATATGAATTTTCAGCAACAATCTCAGCAAAAATGATCGAAGTCACGTTTTTGCCCTTTGGCGCCGTAATGGGCACTTTCATAACATAATTGCGCAGCTCTGCATCATACTTCTGAGCACCAGCGGGAACGGTCGCAATAAGTGTCTGCGAACCCGAGGCCGTCGGCGCGGAATAGATTTTGAATTCCTTAACAGCTACTTCCGACGTATATTCAATATTCACATTCACGGTACTGAGCGAATCCACCGTGATAGTCGTTTGGAGCACGCCGGCCGCATTATAGACTTTCGCATCGCCAAGCCAGACAACGGCGATCTGGGCGACCTTCCCGTTACTGACCAACAACTCCTCGAACAAATCCGGCTCTTTATAGCAGCTGGTAAGTATCACCATGGAAACCAGGCAGGCAAGAATATATTTCAAGATCAGTTTCATATTATTTCTGTTTTAAAAGTCTATTTGTTGATCAGCCACATCTGCACTTCGGGATCTTTTTGGTTAGCAAGCACAGTTTTGGAGTTCCGGGTAATTTCCGAATCGGGGTATTTCATCCGTTGAATGCGTTTGCCCTGCAAATCGGGGTTCGGATTGGTCGGCATCGGGAAATCCAGGTAGTCATATTTTCGGATATCCGTCCAGATATCACCGATAAGCAGCATGGATTTGAACTTTTCGGTAACGATTTGCTTCGCAGTCAGCCTGGAAGCACCTACATCGATCTTGGCGTCTTTCAGGAATTTGTCAATATCAGCCTGCTCAACACCTACTTTTTTCATATTAGCAGAAATCATCTCCTGATAAGCCGCATATCCGGCCGCCGAGGTACCTCCGCCTGCATTGCCGGTCAACCTCGCTTCCGCTTCGATCCCTTTCAGCTCGGAATAAGTCATCATAACCAGCGGTGAATTAATATTCGAATGCCAGGCTTTGTTATTCAGATCGACCGTGGAGCCGCTGCCGGAGCCCGGTATCACGCCGGAATAGACCGTCTGGTTGTTTTTCAACCCAATCACTTTCGATAGGCGCGGGTCGGCAACGCCCTGAGTGGTGCCATTAAAAAGATCCACAATCGTATTGGAAAACGTGACCGAGAGGTTACCCGTCGTATTCGGAATAGCCACTTTACTATACCAGGGGCTGAGGTTTTTGGAATTATACTGCAATTGAAAATCATCTTCATTTCCCTTCATACCCTTTTCCAATGCCGCAAGCGCCCCCTGTGCGGCCTGTTGGGGATTCCGCAATGAACCATGCCAAAGGTAACGGGCGCGCAGCGAATAGGCCAACCGGGTCCATTTGCCCAGATCCCCCTGGTAAATAAGGTCATCCTGGCCAGGTTTGGCACCGGTGCTACCACTGAGCTCGGTCACCGCCTCGTCGAGGAGTTTGTTAATGGTCGCATATATCTGTTCCTGCGTGTCGTACGCGGGAGAGAAATTCTTCTGATCGGCCTGGCTGTATGGCACGTTCTCCCAATTGACGGTCGCCAGGCCGAGATTATAGGCCGTAAGCACTTTTGCAATACCTACATAGGCCGGCGAGGCTTCCTCCTGCCCTTTTTTGATAATAGCATTCAGTTGCGGCAATGCATAGAGATAAAGGTTTGACCAGCCCAGTGTATTATCCGTTTCGGCATACGTATCAATGCCGTTAGCACCCAGCGCACTGCCCAGTTGCTGCGCATACTGACAAGCCACATAAGCCTGCTGAAAACTGGCTTCGGCGGTGTAGAACTGGGCGGTAGGCAACAGCTCCTGCATAGTCGCGTCGCCTTTTAGGGTTCCGTCCGTATTGACGTCCAGGAATTTATCACAGGCTGTCAGCAACAGAAGCAGCAGAGGCAGTATTTTGAATATGTATCTGATATTTTTCATGTTTTCCTAAAAGTTGACATTGATACCCAACTGAAAACTGCGTGTAGCCGGATTGTTCCGTCCCACAAAGCCAATAATGTTGGTCCCCGAGCCAAACGTGAGGGCTTCCGGATCATACCCGCGGAATGGTGTATTTAAAAAGAGGTTTGTACCAGTAAAATTGAATCGAACACCTCCCTTGAAAATCGATTGGGCCAATGCCGCTTTCGGTATCGCATAGGAAAGGCTCACCGTCCGCAAACGGAACCACGAACCGTCCTGAATATTAAACTGCGCCGAGTTGCCCATATAACGCGCTGTCGACGGGTTGTAGAACGCATCATCGAGCACCACCGACTTGGTGTTGGGAACGTATGTTACCGAGTTGTCCGCCCCTTTTTGTTCGACAACGCCTTTAAATACTACCCGTTCATAGCGCCGGCCTGTAATCTCGATCGACCCTGCGCGAAATGCGTTGCGCTCGCCCAGATCGACCACATCACCGCCCTGCCGCCATTCCAGTAGGAACGAAAGACCCAATCCGCGGTAGTTGAAGGTGTTGGTAAGTCCGGCTGTCCAATCGGGTAACGCATTGCCCCAGGGAACAGTCACCTGGCTGGTAAGCGGGAAACCGTTCGGCTGAATAAGCAACTGGCCATCCGGCGCACGCAGGTAATCGAGGCCCCAGAGCTCGCCGAGCTTGCTGCCTTCCCGCACTTTCAGCACGCCACGGCTGCCATTATCGAAATAGGATATTTCTTCCAGCTCATCCGGCATCTCGATCACTTTACCCGACATTTTTGTAAAATTCAATGACATGTCCCAGGTGAAACGGCCAGTTGTCACCGGCTTGAAAGTGGCCAGCAACTCAATGCCCTTGTTTCGGATCAGGCCGATATTGGTGTAATAAAATGAATACCCCGACACGTTCGAAACCGGCGCGCGAACGATCTGATCCTTACTATCCATTGTAAAATAAGTCGCATCGAGCATGAGCCGGTTCCTGAAAAAACGCAGCTCGGTACCGAACTCAATGGAGGTGGTACGCTCGGGTTTGAGGTTGTCCGCCGCCGTGGTAGACCGGCGGACATAGCCGGGTACCGTGTTGCCGAACGGAAAGTTGTCGGCCAGCTCGTAATACACGCCTATCACGTACGGGTCCGTACCTTTACCCACCTGCGCCCACGATGCGCGGAGCTTCCCGTAGCTGAGGATACTATTTTTAGGAAGATTTTCGGTAAAAATGTACCCGGCGCTGAATGAAGGATAAAAGAACGAGTTATTGGCCTTGGGAAGCGTCGATACGATATCGTTACGCCCCGTCGCATTCAGGTAGAGAATGTCCTTGTAGCTCAGTTTGGCATCTGCGAAGAAGCTCACGATCCGGTATTGCAGCGGTGAGTAAAAACGTTTTTGCTGGTTACGGTAGCTGCTGATCTCGTCGGTAAAAGGTGCCTTCCAACCTTCACCGCGCTCGTAATAGCTGTCGGGCCGCTTGCTGCCTACCACCGAATTTCCCACCATCAGCGAGCCATTCCAACTTTCGTTGAGCTGCTTGGTGGCCGTCACATATAAATTAGAGTTGATTTCGCGGTAATTGATATTTTCCTTAATTAAAAAGCCCTTAACGGCCGTGCCTACATCGAAAGTACTATCGACCTGCCGCTTGCGGCTCTCGTTGAACGCATCCATCGTGATCTGGTATTTGGCGCTCAGCCAGTCGGTAATGTTGTAGTTCAAGGTGACGTCGGCGATGTAACGGTTGACGGCATCTATCCGCGGGCTCTTTCTGACGAGGTAAACGGGGTTATCCGTGAAACCGGGCAACAGGTTCTTGTAAGATCCGTCGGGATTCAGATAGTCGTTCACATCATAGGTGTTCGGCCAGTAGGACAATGCGCTGAAAACCGATTTATCGCCGGCAGGCGGACGCTTTCCACCCGAGCGAATGTAATTGAACGAGCCCGACGCCGAAAAGCGCTTCGTAAAATTGTAGGTACCGGCGATTTTGGCGGAAGTCCTTTCAAAATAGGTAGCCGGCACAATGCCTTGCTGGTAATTATGTCCCGCTGAAACATAAATGTTGCCCTTTTCGCTTCCCTTGGCGAGTGTAATATTATTGTTGGTTCGAAAGCCCGTTTGGTAAAACCCTCGGAAGTTGTCATAAATGCGGTCGGTAGTGTTACCGATGATTGACGGACCGAACGACTGATAAGGCGTCCGCTGGCGTACTTCGGTTGGCGAGATAAACTCTCCGAAACGGCCTTGCAGGAAGCGCGTCTGGATATCCGGTGATTTGCCCAGCACATCCACCCCACCTGACAACGACAACGAGACGTTGAGTTTCCCCGACTTTCCGCGCTTGGTGGTGATGATAATGGCGCCGTTGGAAGCCCGCAAACCGTAAAGTGCCGTTGCCGCGGGGCCTTTCAGTACCGAAATGCTTTCGACGTCGTCGGGGTTGATATCGGCAGCTCGGTTGGTGTTGGCAAACTGCTCGGCAGCTCCGGGAGAGGCCGAACCAGCGCTGGGCAGCGGGTTGCCGGCCGTAGTAGCATTGCTGATGATTATGCCGTCGATCACAAACAGCGGCTGGTTATCGGCGCTCCCGCTGAGCGAAGTAATGCCTCTCAGAATGATGTTCACCCCTGCCCCCGGCGCACCGCCAGAGCCGGTGATTACCGCGCCGGCAATCTTCCCCTGCAATGCGCCCACCATATTCGGATTGCCCGACTCTTTGATTTCATCCGACCGGATCGACTGCACCGAATAGCCGATCGCCCGCTTTTCCTGCGTCTGCCCGAGTGCAGTAACCACGACCTCGTCGAGTATCGACACATCGGCTTCCAATTGCACATTCACATTGGAACGCTGATTACCCAAAACGACTTCCTGCTTTTTAAAACCAATAAAACTGAATACCAATACAGCCCCTGGTCCGGCCTGCACCGAATACGCCCCCTTTTCGTTGGTGGAAGTGCCTTGCGAAGTCCCTTTGACGCTTACACTGACGCCCGGAATCTCGGTACCGTCTTTGTCCGTGACTATCCCCGTCACCGGACCGTTTTGTGCCCGAACGGCATTCCAGCAGAAAGCCATCGTCAGGTACAGCAACATTGCGTTGTTGTGAAGTAGTTTTTTCATCATGCGTTAGCTAGGTGTCGTTATATGATACATGTAATTTACAATTCGTTCTTTAAAAAGTATCACTTAGAGTCATCATAAGACAACAAAAGGTAACATATTGATTACCCAGCGGTGTATCTGGCCTTACCCTGTGCATGTATTTCTTTTCAAGTTTTCGTCGGGAAATACCATTACTAGAAAAATAGTTTGTTAACTATAAAAATAGTTTTAATATTTACGACATGGAACTTGAAAAGCTCACCAACAAAGAAGAGGAAGTCATGCAGGTGCTATGGAAGCTGGGCACCGCATTTGTTAAAGATATGCTTCCGCTTTTCACCGAGCCGAAGCTACATTACAACACCGTTTCGACCATTATCCGGAATTTGGAAGAAAAGGGTTATGTATCGCATAGGCAATTCGGGAATACCTATGAATACTTTCCGGTCGTGAAGCAGGAGGATTACCAGAATCATTTTGTCTTGGGCAAGGTCGTTGGCGGGTATTTCAACGATTCTTACAAGGACCTGGTTGCCTATTTCGCGAAGCAGGAAAAAGTGACGCCGGACGATCTGCGCGAGATCATCCGGATGATCGAAGAAGGAGAATAGAGTATTGATGTATCACATTCATCCGCCGACTTATGCTGATCCCTTACCTCATGAAAGTCAGCCTCGTGCTGGCCGTGCTCACGTTGGCCTATCGCTGGCTGATCCAGTTTGAAACGTTTTCGAAGCTTAATCGTGTGCTGCTCTGGCTCAATGTAGCCGCCTCATGGACATTACCATTGATCAGCCTGCCCAGCTGGGGTCCTGTGGGGGTACAAACCGACTTCCACCACAGCATTCCGAAAGTAGTGGGGAAGCTGCCGATGCTCAGTGCACCGATTGCGACCATTCAATCACAGCCTTTCGCGGCATCTACAGAAGCAACGTTACCGGCAATGAACGCCGCAGATTGGATTAGTGCCATTTACTTTTCGGGCATGCTCGTAATGGCAGGGTATTTCCTTTTTCAGATTTGCCGCTTGTTCCTGTTGGTTGCCCGCGGCCGGAACGAAGAGCACCCCGACGGCCCTTCCGTCGTGCATGTGGCTGGCGTTTCACCTTTCTCGTTTTTCAAATGGATAGTGCTCGACCTTTCGAAGCATTCCGGTCGCGAGCTGCGCAATATCATCGCGCACGAGGCTGAACACGCGCGGCAATGGCACAGCGCCGATTTGCTGCTGGCCGAGATCCAGAAGATTTGTCTGTGGTTCAACCCGTTTGCATGGGTTCATCAAAGATTAGTACAGGAAAACCTCGAATACCTCGCCGACCGCGCTGTGCTGGATAGTGGTTTTGAGAAAAAGCAATACCAATACAATTTATTGAATGCAGTCTTGCAAGCGCGGGAACTGCCGCTGACCAACTCATTTGCCCGGTCGCTGCTCAAAAAACGCATTCAAATGATGAACCGGAAGCCTTCGCATTACCTGGTTTGGGGCAAATATGCAGCTGTGGTAGCATTAGTCTATCTTTCGTCGGCTTTCGTGGCCCCATATCGGGAACAAATTGTTGAGCTAGCGCCTGAGGTGATCAAGCCGTTAGTGAAGCCGCTGGTCGGAGAAGTGATCTTACCACCCGTTGTAACGCAAGATTCCGTTTCGAACTCGGTGAAAAACGAAGAAGCTAGTCCGCTTCCGTTACACGCAACGCTTGCCGATCAAGTGCTTGACACGGTTCAGAGTGCGAAACAGCCCAAAGTGAAGGGTGTACAGATCGTGGGTCAAACTTTGTATTGGGCTATCACGCCGATGATGACCTGGGATGATATCAATGAAATCAAAGCGGAGGTTCAAAAGTTCGGGCAGGAGTTCCAGATCAATCAACTGCAATTCGATCCATTACAAAAATACATTACCGCCGTATCAGTCCGCATTAACACCAAAAATGGATTTGGAACAGGAGAAGAACACGCCAACAGCGAGTTTGAGCCTATGAAAGGCTACTCGGGATATATCTCCGAACAGGGAAGCGGCATGGGACAACTCCCTCCCGACCCCCTCGGCAAGGAAATGGAACAAGATTACCAACAAGCCCTCGCTATCGCAAAGAAAAATGAAGTAGCCTATTTCGAATACAAGCTCGGGCAAAGCCTTGGAACGCACACGGCAAACACATTTACACGGCAAGTTCTGACCGGGGCATCCGCGGAGAATTTTTATAACAAAAACGGTTTCGGCAAATCAGCCGACAATACTTTACACGTATCGGAATACCATAAAAATGCCACTTTTTACCTGAACACAAACCCTTCCACATTTACCGAGCTGAATAACATCCCATTTTCCAGAGTCGAACGGATAACCTTACTGGAAGATAACGCCAGGCGAAAATACATTGTGGTTTACGCCCAATAAAATGCGAAGGCGGCCCAAACGAGCCGCCTTCGCATTTATTAAACTATCAATAAGGCATTATTTCAAATTCAGCTCCTCGCCTATCGCCTTCACCTTCTCTTTCAAGGAAGCATAAACACTGTCGAAATCCTCGTTCTTTTCCAGCGCAGCACGCACTCCTACATAAAATTTGATCTTCGGCTCCGTACCGGATGGACGGCAAGTGAATTTCGTGCCGTCTTCGGTGAAGAACTGCAATACATTCGAAGATTCGATACCCATTTCACCTGACGGAATAGCAACCGTATTACCCGATTTGAAATCCGTTGTGGTCAATGCTTTGTAATCGTCCATTCTCACAACCGGCGATCCTGCGATGGTTTTTGGCGGGTTAGCACGGAAATCGGCCATCATCTGCTGGATTTCGTCGGCGCCTGACTTACCCTTTTTGGTCAGTGAGATCAGCCCTTCGTAATAGAAACCAAACTGTTTGTAGATTTCCATCAGCATATCGAAGAGGCTCAGCCCTTTGTCTTTCGCATAAGCAGTAAGCTCCGCGATCATCGCGCAGGAAGCGATTGCGTCCTTATCGCGCACCGCGTCGCCGATGAGGTAACCGTAGCTTTCCTCGCCGCCGCCGATAAATTGCTCCTGTCCTTCTTTTTCGCGGATTACCTGTGCGATGTATTTAAAGCCGGTAAGTGTATTGTAGCATTTCACGTCGTAAGCGGCCGCCATTTTGTCGATCAGGTCGGTGGTAACGATGGTTTTACACACAAACTGCGTTCCCGTGAGCTTGCCCGCGTCTTTCCACGCATTCAGGAGATAATAAATAAGCACACTGGCAGTCTGGTTTCCGTTCAGGAGCTGGATTTCTCCGTGGTGGTTTTTCACCGCGATACCCACACGGTCGGAGTCAGGGTCGGTACCCATTACCAGATCCGCATCAATTTCCTTCGCTTTTTCCACCGCTTTGGACATGGCTTCGCTTTCTTCCGGATTTGGATAAACGACCGTCGGGAACTGGCCGTTACCTTTCGGTTCCGCCTGTTCTTCAATCACCGTCACTGCTTCGAAACCCATTTTGGCCAGCAATTGCGGCACCAGCGTCACTCCGGTTCCGTGCAATGGCGTATAAACGATTTTCAGATCTTTCTGGCGTTCCAATGCACCCTTCGAAATGGAAAGGGAAAGAATATGATTGATGTATTTTTCGTCCACCTCGGCACCAATTTTAGTAATTTTCGAGGCATCGCCATCAAATTTCACCTGGTCGATCGACGTGATCGCATTTACTTCGTTAATAATATTGGTATCGTGCGGCGCCACCACCTGCGAACCGTCGGTCCAGTACGCTTTGTAACCATTATATTCTTTCGGGTTGTGCGATGCTGTCACCACTACCCCACTTTTACAGCCCAGCAGGCGGATTGCGAAAGAAAGCTCCGGTGTCGGGCGCAAGCCTTCGAAAAGGTAAACCGAAATGCCATTTGCCGAGAAAATATCCGCGATAATTTTCGCAAACTCATCTGATTTGATACGGCTGTCGTAAGCTACGGCCACACTTTTTGCCTCGTTCGGGAATGCCTTGTTGAGATAATTAGCCAATCCCTGGGTAGCCGTACCCACGGTGTAGCGGTTCATGCGGTTGGAACCAATGCCTATGAGGCCCCTTAATCCGCCTGTGCCGAATTCGAGGTCTTTATAAAACGCATCCGTTAATTCAGTATCGTTGCCTTCATCGATCAATTGTTGAATGGATTGTTTCGTATCGATATCATAATCACCGTTGAGCCAGCTGCTCACTTTGGTCATCACATTCGGTTCCAATTTTGCAGTCATAATCGAGTTAAATAGAATTAATTAAGAGAATTTAAAATGTATGTACCGTTCCTATTTGCTAATCTCCATCGGTTCCTTCTCAATTGCCGAGAACTGCTCCTTCGCGGTTTTATGGATCAATTCTGCAACAAGGCCCGTCCAACCGGTCTGGTGGCTCGCCCCGCATCCGCGCCCATTGTCACCGTGGAAATATTCGTAAAACAGAACGTGATCGTTAAAGTTAGGGTCTTTCTGCATTTTCTCATCATGACCATACACCGCGCGCTTCCCTTCCGAATCCTTCTTGAAAATATCAATCAGGCGACAGGCAATGGCCAATGCCGCGTCTTTGATCGTTGTAAGGTTGCCGGAATTCGTCGGGTATTCGATCATGAAATCCTCACCATAATAGGTATGAAATTTCATCAGTGAGTCAAAAATGAGGTAATTGAGCGGGAACCAGATCGGCCCGCGCCAGTTGGAGTTGCCACCCATAATGTCGGTCAAAGCTTCCGCAGGCGTGTAATCAACCTGCAATACCTCCCCGTTGATGTAAAACTTGTAGGGATTTTCCTCGTGGTATTTGGACAATGCACGCACACCGTAATCGGACAGGAACTCGCTCTCATCGAGCATCCGTTTCATGATCATTTTCATCCGGTGGCCGCGCAGGATCGACAGCAATCTGTTTTCTCCCTTACCTGATTCAAACCAGCGGGAAATCAAACGTGCCAGGTCCGGCCGGTTGGCCAATACCCATTCTACGCGTCTTTTGAAGATCGGAAGCTTGTCCAGATTCTGCGGGTCAAGGATTTCCACCGCAAATAGCGGTATCAACCCTACGATCGAGCGGACTTTCAGTAGAATGCTTTGCCCATTCGGAATATGGATCACGTCATAGTAAAACTGGTCTTCCTCATCCCAAAGGCTGATCGACGAGTTTTTACCTCCTATCGACTCCATCGCACCTGCAATGTGCAGGAAGTGCTCGAAGAATTTGGAAGCCATATCCTGGTAAACACCGTGTACCAGCGCCACTTCCACAGAAATGCGCAGCATATTCAATGTATACATCGCCATCCAGCCCGTCGCGTCCGCCTGTTGGAGCTTACCACCGAACGGCATAGGCGTCGAACGGTCGAATACGCCGATGTTATCGAGTCCCAGGAAGCCGCCGCTGAAAATATTGTTACCGGTATCGTCCTTCTGATTGACCCACCAGGTGAAGTTCAGCAGCAGTTTGTGGAATATCTTTTCCAAAAATTCAATATCCCCTACGCCATTATTCTGCTCCCGGTCGATCTCGTAGACTTTCCAGGTCGCCCATCCGTGCACCGGCGGGTTTACATCGGAAAAATTCCATTCATATGCGGGTATCTGCCCGTTCGGATGCATGTAGTACTCCCGCAGAAGGATTTCGAGTTGTCTTTTAGCAAAATCGGCGTCCACCCTTGCCAGCGGCACACAATGGAAGGCCAAATCCCAGGCTGCAAACCACGGGTATTCCCATTTGTCAGGCATTGAAATAATATTGGCCGCATATAAATGCTTCCAACCCGAGTTACGGCCCCACTTACGGCCCTGGTTCGGCCCTGGCTGTGCTGGGTCGCCCTTCAGCCATTCGTATACGTTGTAATAATAGAATTGCTTGCTCCAAAGCATCCCGGCATAAGACTGCCGCTGAATCGAGCGGAGGTCGGCGTCGGTTACGTCGCGCTGTAAGTCATCGTAAAATTCATCAGCCTCGCGGATTCTTTTGTTAAAAAAATCTTCAAAACCACCGAAAGGCTCTGAAATGGAGTGGTTTACAAATCGCAAGCGAAAAGTAGCGCTTTCGCCGCCCTTAATTGTCCGGGTAAAACGGGCAGCTGCTTTTGTCCCAATGTTGTTCGGGTTAACCGTATTCGATTTCTGACCGCTTACAATGTAGTCGTTGATACCATCCTTCGGATAAGCGGTATTGTTCGCCGTACCGTAAAGCTTTTTGAAGTTCGTCTCATTCTCGCAGAAGAGCAATTCATCCGCGCCGTCGAGGTAAAGGTTATATTTCCCGTGCTTCCGGTGTGTTACTTCGATCAGGCGGTTTGAAATGCCATTCATGATCGGTTTGTAATTGAAAGCTTCGTAACCCCACGACCAGGTGTTCCGGAACATAATCTGCGGTAGCACGGTAATCGGCGCATCTTCCTTACCCCGGTTAAAAACCGTCACCTTCATCAGAATATCCTCTTCGTCGGCCTTGGCGTGCTCGATGAAAATATCGAAATATTCATCGTTATCAAACACACCTGTGTCCATGATCTCGTATTCGGGATCTTGTTTGCCCCGCCGACCATTCTCCTGGCGCAGTTTGTCGTAAGGAAACGGCTGCTGCGGATATTTATACAGCATTTTGGTGTACGAATGTGTAGGTGTGCTATCGAGATAATAATACATCTCCTTCACATCTTCCCCGTGATTCGACTCGCGGTTAGTCAGACCAAAAATGCGCTCTTTCAGTATTTTGTCCTTATGGTTCCAGAACCCGAAAGACAGACATATATGTTGCTTGTTATCAGAAAAACCGCCGATCCCGTCCTCACCCCAGCGGTATGCTTTGGAAAGGGCCATTTCATGGGTAATATAGTTCCAGGCATCGCCATTACCGCTATAATCTTCCCGTACCGTGCCCCATTGGCGCTCCGATAAGTAAGGTCCCCATTTCTTCCATCCCTTATTTTCTGTTTGAAGACTTAACCTAACTTTTTCAGCTCCTTGTGCCATTAATCCGTCAATTTTTCGAAAGGAATGAATTTCAATAATTACCCAATTTAGAAAACCGGCTTTCAAAAACACCAGAAACCGGAAGAAAATTGAAAAAATTTAACAATCCAGGAGACGGTTTCGAGCGGCTACAAAATGGCGCATAAACGGCTCATAATGAGTCGTAATAAGTTACCATCGAATACTTACTACTAAATTACAGGGTCAGCAGTCTGCGTAATGTCGTAGGAAACTTCGCCCGCGTAGAAACGAGTGAGCGCAGCCGCTTTTTTCGAGGTTTCAACCAACAGCGGGTCGCGTTCGGCGTGCAGCAATTCCTCCACATCCGAAATATACTCCTTGAACATCAATGGATTGGGTAATTGATAAAACAGGCCGTCGGAAGCTTTCAGTACAGGTACCGGCTTCACTTTTCCTCCGGCATTCAGCAGGCCATAACGACGGCGCGCCTCTACGTAGGCTTCATCGGTAGCGTCGAAAACAATGTGTTCAACCGGTTTTTGGGCTGCAACACCGGCATTAATACGTTCGTCGAGCTTCGCGAGCAGCGCGCGTAGCGCCCATGTGTGCTTGCCCGTACGTATGCGCTCGCGCAGGGACTGGCGGACGAGGTAGGTCAATGCCTGGGTTACGTTCAAACCGATCTCCGCCATTTGCTTGAAGATGAAGGAGGTAGGCGACATACCTGGGATCGTATTTGGATCATGGAGCAGGATGGTACCATTTTCTGTCAGGAAGCCATCGATCCGGACACAGGCATTGATACCCAGTTGCTGGAAGGTCGAGGCGATCATCTGCTGGATTTCCTGGTTCTTTTCGAGCGTAGTATCCACCGGAGTTCGCTTGCGGCTTGCGCCAGGCTTATATTTTGTATTGAAATCAAAAACCTGCACCATTTTAATCACCTCGCTCGGCGGCAATGCCAGCGGCGAACCGTCGTCAAACTGGATGCAGCCGCAGGAAAATTCCTGGCCGTTCACAAATTCTTCCACCAATACCTGGTCTTCCGCATTGGAACTGCTCAGTAACGCATGGTCATTGCCTTCAGAGAAGTAAATTTCCAGCTCGCTGATCAAGGTCGTAGGATGGTAGATCGTCTTTCCGTCCAGGATCACCGGGAAACCGATACCTTCGTCCAGGTTAGCGATTTTTTGCCCCCAGGCCAGTTTTTCGGCTTCATCCAGCTCCTTCCACGTCTCCGCATCGAGCTCAATCTGGAAAAAGCATTGATTTACAGCAGACACGAATTCTTCCAAAGAATCCTCCTTCACAATCGCAACGCCGATCGACGAGCCCTGGTGCGGGGCCTTAATGACCAGCGGCAGTCCCAAATGTTTTTTCAAAACCTGGAAAAGCAATGGATAATCCTTGGGAACCCACTGGCTGTACTTGAGTGTCCAGCTCTTTTTCTCCTGCCCGTTCACGAGGGCAATCATTTCATTTTGTAATATTTTATCAATTCCGACAGCCGACCCCATCAGACCGGGACCACTGTACGGGATTTTATACCATTCCAGCAAACCCTGGATCGCGCCGTCTTCGCAGTCGGGGCCGTGCATGGCCAGGAACGCGAAGTCGAAATGCTCCTTGAATTCGGCAGGTGAAATCAATTTACCGATTTCAGCAGAAACACTGGCCGCGGCCAGTTCGGGGAAAGATTCAATATAGGTTTTGAAACCATCTTTTTGAATGCCCGGCGCGGGATAGAACTCCCGGATCTCAGACGAATACATCAATTCCTTTTGCAACAGAATGAACCTGCCGAAGCTGTCCACAAAAACCGGTACCGGCTCAAAAAGTGACTTATCGAGGTATTCAAATGCTGTTTTACCACCTGCAAATGATATCTCCCGTTCGCGGGAAGGACCTCCAAAAAAAATTCCGATACGCATGTTGATATTCCTGATTAATGCATCCCAATGATGCCCGCAATATAAGCGACTAATCGCGAGGAATCAATTTCTGCCTATTTAGCGCGCAGATTAAAACGCAAAAAGCAGCTTCCCGTTCAGGAAACTGCTTTTGATCAATATTTGATATCAATTTTCCGCTGTTATGCCAGCTCCGGCACATTCGAGGATACTACCTTGTTAATGTTAGGCACCGCCTTCCGGATCGATTCTTCCAGGCCTGCGCGGAATGTCATTGCGCTCATCGGGCAGCTTTGGCAGGAGCCTTGCAATTCCAGCTTCACAGTCATGTCGTCCGTCAGCTCCACCAATTTCACATCACCTCCGTCTGCATGCAGGTAAGGACGCACAGTTTCGAGCGCCTGCTCGATCAATTCTATGGTTTTTTCTTTTGAATCCATTTTTAAAAAGTCTGTCTGCTAAGATGCAAGATTATATCCAAAAAATCAAATCATTCAGTTACTAACTGCTAAACCTGGATTTCAACAGCTTTTGTCTTCTCACGTGATGCATTGCGGATCGCAATCTGCTGTGCCAATGCCTCAGCGGCATCCCTAAATGCCTCATTCACGATTGGATTGGTGTCCATTACCGCCGGACGGCCGTCGTCGCCTGCCTCGCGGATGCCTTGTACCAATGGAATCTGACCGATCAGCGGCACATCGAATTTATCTGCCAATGATTGCCCGCCGCCTTTGCCAAAAATATGGTATTTGTGATCCGGCAGCTCTTCCGGCGTAAACCAGGCCATATTTTCAATCACACCTAAAACGGGGACATTGATTTGCGGCTGTTTGAACATCGACAGACCTTTGATTGCATCGGCCAGGGCCACTTTTTGGGGAGTTGTTACCACCACCGCGCCGGTTACCGGAACGGTTTGTACCAATGTCAGGTGAATATCGCTGGTACCCGGAGGCAGGTCGATTAACAAGTAATCCAGATCGCCCCAGTCAGTATCCCCAAAAAACTGCCGCAATGCCTGGCTCGCCATCGGACCTCTCCACACTACCGCGCTGTCCGGCGGCGTCAGGAAGCCGATCGACATCATCTTAATACCATACTGGCGGATCGGGTTAATATAGTTTTTGCCGTCTTTCGGTGTAATCGTGGGCTGCATATTCTCCGCGCCAAACATCACCGGGATCGATGGACCTGAAATGTCTGCATCAATAATACCCACTTTCGCGCCCGAGCGGTGTAATGCCATCGCGAGGTTGGCCGTCACCGTCGATTTACCTACCCCACCTTTGCCGGATGAGATCGCGATCACGTTTTTCACGCCGGGAATCAATGGCCCTGTGTGCCGGGTAGTCGTCACATTCGCCGTCAGTTTGATGATCACCTCCACTTCCGGGCTCAGATGCTCGTGGATCGCATTTTCGCAATTCTTTCTGATCAGTTCTTTGAGGGGGCATGCCGGGGTAGTAAGCACTACGGTAAACCGCACCTGGTTCACCCCGATTTCTATATCCTGGATCATACCGAGCGTCACCAGATCCTTTTTCAGATCGGGCTCTTCCACAGTACTCAATGCCTGCAATACTTTTTCCTTATTGATTGTAAATTCTCCCATTATTATGGTTGGTACTTTGACTTAATATTATGCAACACGAAATACCGCTAATGAGTTTGTTACATTCCCGGAAATTCTCCGATCCTGCGTTCCACTTCCTCCATTTCGGCCGAAACGTCCAGATTTCTTGAAAGCGCATTCAGCTTGCTCCACAGCGATTTCAGCATTTTTAAATGCCCCGGTGTGAGGCCGTGCTGCGGCCTGTGCGCTAGCGTGTCCCGGACGGATGCCCATTCGCTCATGAATTTCAATGAGTCCGCTTCGATATAGTTGTTTGCAAATGCATTGAAAATGTATTCTTCCGCAATACTGCTCGGATGGATCATGTCTTCCTTATAAAACCGATAATCGCGCAATTCGTCGATCATGATCTCGTATGACGGAAAGTACTCCACATGCTTGTATTTCTCCGAAAGCCGGTGGGCTACCAGACGCAACGTCGACTTACTCACCTGGTTGAGCGGAAGCGTGTCGCGCGTGTGACGCACGGGGCTTACCGTGAGCAATATCCGCAGCTTGCGGTTATAGGGTATCAATTTTTGGATTAACTGTTCAAATGCAATCGCTATCTGATCGAAATGGAGAAGTTCCTTGATAAAACGATCGGCCGGCACTTTATGGCAGTTACCAACGATCAGATTCGTCTTCCTGTGGCGATAGGCGTACGCCGTGCCCAGCGTAATCACCAGTAAATCCGCCTCTGCGAGGAATTCACGGATTTCGTCCAGCTTATCTGAAAGTTGTGCATCCAGCGCCGCCTGACCATTCGCCCATTGCGAAGAATGAAAATCGTGGTGTAGCCAGATCTGATCCGGATTTTGAAGAAACAATGCGGGATTAGGTCTTTTTTCTTCCACCGCGCTGTCAAGGATCTTACAAATCGTCAGCGGATTGAAAACCGTACCCATCGGATTATTGAGCACATCGAATTTAAAATCAGCCAATTGCCCCCCCAACACCTCGGCAAAGCAAGAGCCGATGGTTAGTATTTTAGTTTGATGATCAATCTTCCAATCCGGGACATCCAGGGCAACTTCCGTACTCAACTTTATTTCCTTCATTACATAAAAACGACAAGCGGGCTACAAAATTAAGCATGAAAACCACAGGATTTCACTAAATGCTGGGGTTTAGCAATTTATAATTTGGGTTATAGAAAAATTTAATATGTTTGACCGCATTTCAGAACACACTATAAATCGTTAATCTATGGATAAAAGGGGCTACCCGTTCGAAATCGACGTTGATGGGCTCATTTATAAATTTGAGAGTGTTAGTGAGAATAAAAAAATTCTAAAAACTGTTTCGTTTGAGCGGATTGGCAACACCAATATCTTCAACGTTGCGTTGCTCGATCCCGTAGAAAATGGCGAATTAAGTGATCAGGTAGAAAGCAGAAACGGCGATCTTCAGCTAGTACTAGCCACCGTTTTTCAAATAGTCTGTGATTTCTTAAACCAGTTTCCCGATTCCGCGGTCGGTTTTCGTGGAAGTGATGCCCGCAGGCACAGGCTATACAGAATTGCCATTACACGTGAACTAGCGAATGTAGCTGGGAAATATGAAGTATACGGCATCACAGCAAGTCTGGCTGTGGTTGTCTTTGAACCAAATGTAGATTACGACCACTATCTTATTAGAAAATCAAGGCTATGGACAAGCGACAAAACTTCAAATTGACCCCGGAGCAGCAGAAAATAGTTGACGAAAAAGTAAGGGACCTCGCAAGAGCTGTAAGAAACGTCGACTTGAATAATCTCCCAAAACGTGAAAGCGATCCGGAGACTTCCAAGTCAACAAATGGTCCAAAACATACCGAAAGAGCATAAAGGGGTAACTCACAACTATGCCAGAAACCATCATACCTCTTCGCCGACTTACATTAGCGATTGTTATCATCGCGATTTCCACAGTTGCTAGCTGCGCCCAGCCGTCAGAAAAGCCTAGAGCGGCCGCACCACAATACGAATTCGCCTCCACTCCATCCTGGCAGGATGAATTCAATACGCCCGGCAAGCCCGACGCGACCAAATGGTCCTACGACCTGGGTGACCATGGTTGGGGGAATAATGAGCTGGAAAACTATACCGATAAAATCGAGAACGCCAAAGTCGAAAATGGCAACCTCGTGATCACTGCCATTAAAGAACCGTCGGGCAAGCAGCAGTACAGCTCTGCTCGGCTGGTTTCAAAGGGAAAAGCGGATTTTACGTATGGCAAATTCGAGATCAGGGCGAAGCTGCCGAAAGGACGCGGGACCTGGCCGGCGATCTGGATGCTGGCGAGTGGGAAGGATTATGGCAACAAAGGCTGGCCGGATAATGGCGAGATCGACATTATGGAGCACGTCGGGTTCGACCAGGACCGGGTGCACGGCAATATTCATACAAAAGCATTTAACCACGCCATTAAAACCAATAAGGGTAACAATGTAATAGTAGCAGGTCTTTCGGAGGATTTTCATGTGTACACCTGCGAATGGACGCCGGAAACCGTGACAATTCTCGTGGACGGCAATGCCTATTTCACATTCAAAAAGGAGGCTTCCTACCAATGGCCTGAATGGCCGTTCGACAAGCCTTTTCATTTAATTTTAAACGTCGCCGTCGGTGGCAACTGGGGTGGACAAAAGGGCGTGGATGACAGCATTTTCCCGCAAAAAATGGAAGTCGATTACGTGCGTGTGTACCCGCTCGTAACGAAGTAACGACTTTGAAAATCCAGTGTACGGAAGTATCTTGCACCATGGATCATTTTGTTGTTTCGGCCAGGAAGTATCGTCCCGTCACCTTTGATTCGGTGGTGGGTCAATCACACATCACTACCACATTAAAGAATGCCATTCGCACCAATCACCTTGCACAAGCTTTCCTTTTCTGCGGTCCGCGCGGTGTAGGAAAAACCACCTGTGCACGTATTTTGGCCAAAACCATCAACTGCCAGAACCTCGGCGACGATGTGGAGGCCTGCGGCGAATGCGAGTCTTGCGTGAGCTTCCAGAACAACGCTTCCTTTAATATCCACGAGCTCGATGCAGCTTCCAACAACTCGGTGGAAGATATCCGTAACCTGATCGATCAGGTGCGATACCCGCCTCAGACCGGGAAGTACAAGATCTACATTATCGATGAGGTCCACATGCTTTCGCAGGCTGCTTTCAATGCATTTCTGAAAACACTGGAAGAGCCACCTTCGTACGCCATTTTCATTCTTGCTACGACGGAGAAACATAAGATCCTGCCAACGATTCTTTCGCGTTGTCAGATCTTCGACTTCAACCGCATTCAATCGAAAGATATCACGCACCACCTTGCCGATATCGCGAAAAAGGAGGGTATCAATGCCGAACATGAAGCCCTGGAACTGATCGGCCAGAAAGCCGACGGCGGTTTGCGGGACGCGCTTTCGATGTTTGACCTTAATGTCACGTTTTCTACCAACAATCACCTCACTTATGCGGCGGTGCTGGAAAACCTGCACATCCTCGACTACGACTACTATTTCAAAATCACGGACGCGCTTACGGCGGGCAGTATTGCCCGTTCGCTGGTGCTGTTTGACGAGATTTTAAGGAAGGGATTCGATGGCCATCTGTTTGTGATAGGGCTTCTCGAACACTTCCGAAACCTGCTTGTGTGTAAGGACCCGGCGACAGTAACACTGTTGCAAGTTTCCGAATCGGCTGAGCGAAAATATCTTGAACAGTCCTTAATGGCCGATCTCAGTTTCCTGCTCTCGGCGCTGAGCATTACCGGGCAATGCGATATCAATTATAAATCGGCAAAAAACCAGCGGCTGCATGTGGAGATTTGTCTCATGAAACTCGCCAATTTGCCCCAGGTTCTTCAACTTCACTCTCTTGCAGCCGTTGATGAAACGGCAAAAAAAAAAGTTGAGCCTCAACAATCCCTGAATAATTCGGCGGCGACATCAGGAGCCGGAACTACGCCGCAGCCTGTTGCACCCACTAGTGGACAGCCGTCAAACGGAGCCAGCTATGCGCAGCCGGCAATGCCGAAAGTGCAATCTACACAAGCAGCGCCCCAGCAGACGCCTCCGCAGCAGCCCGCTACTTCGCGGCTCAAAAATACGATCTCACTAACTCCGTCACTGACACCGCCTGGACCGGCAGCCAAAGAGCCGACTGCCCCGTCGGCAATTGAATATGCCGCTGTTCCAAATGGTGCAAAAAGGGAAGAACTAACATTGGCGAACCTGCAACGTTTTTGGTACGAATTCTCTCAAAAGCGCCTTCAAGCCGGAAATTCAACCACGGAGCAAATCACATTGAACCGTGAAATTCAGCTCAATGGTTCTACAATCGAAATCGCGCTCGATAACGACCACCAACAGGATGCGGTCATGAATATGCGATATGAGTTGCTGGGCTTCCTAAAAGCGAGGCTCGATGCCCCGAAACTGGATATTAACCCTCGTGTTGCGCCACAGGAAGTAAACAGATTGCCTTACACACCTGCCGAGAAATTTAACTTCTTGGCCGAAAAAAACCCCTACTTGCTCGAATTGAAGCAAGCACTGGGACTGGATGTGGACTTCTAGCTTTGGGAGGATTTCCTTTTCAAGAAAAGTTCGTGCAAATGCAGTACTTGCGGGATCAACTCAGAAGCGTCGTCGTTATTCACAATATAATCGGCTATTTCGCGCCTCGATTCATCGGAAACCTGCCGTTCAATGATCGCCCTGATTTCCTGCTCAGGTCGTTTGTCCCTTTCCAATATCCGTTGAATGCGTAGCGCTACCGGCGCTTCCACCACGACCACAACATCCACTGCATTGGCCTGCCCGGCCCTGGCCATAATTGCAGCCTCCTTCACTACATACGGTGCGCCCGCATGTTGAACGACCCAATTTTGAGTGTCGCGAAGTACAACAGGGTGAATGATCGCATTCAGTTCTTTCAACAATGGCTCATTTTTGAAAACTTTGGAAGCGACAAACCGGGTATTATACATCCCATTGCTGTCGTAAGCCTCGTTTCCAAGCAATGCAATTACCTTCTTACGAATCTCGTGATCATGGTTGGTAAGCCATTTGGCGCGACTATCGGCATAATAAATGGGAATATCCAGACATTCGAACAGCCTGCAAACCATACTTTTACCAGAACCAATACCCCCGGTAATACCTATCAGAAGCGGACGATCCATGTGGTTGTTGGTCAAGTAAAAGAATAAGACTATTGCTGTGCTGGCGCAGTCAGAAATTGTGCGACTTCGAAACTCACATAAACGTCACGATGGCTCACTTCCACCAACGGGGAAACCGGCAGCGGGATAGGCAAGCTCTCGTCGTAATTATTCTGGATCTTAGGCGTAGGCACGCGAACCTTGATCGTATCCGGGAAAGTTTTGATGATTGAAACCGGCCCATCTACCGAAATAAGCGAAGGCGAGACGTTGATAAAGCTGGAAATCACATAGCCTTCACGTACATCAATACCCGCGCTATCAACCCGAATCGGGATAATCTTCCTGATTTTGGGCTCGAAATTAAGCTCAAAAGTATCGGCTACCACATAATTGACGTGCAGGTTCGGGAACATTTCCGTGATCTGGTCGGTAAGCGTCGTAGAGTTGATAAAACTGGATACCGTCGGGTTCTGAACGCGATAAACCACGGGATTCGCATTGAAATTCAGCCAGGATTTTTGAAGCAAAGTCCAGCCATCTCCCGTCACATTCACCGAAATCCGCTTGGGCAGCGGCTGCATCGGTACATAGGCTGCATTATCGTACTCGATCGACAGCGGATAATTCAGTTTAAGGGAGTAATTGTCCTTATTGAGGACATTCATTAACCAAAAAAAGGATGCTGCAAGCAAGCATCCTATAAACGTTTTGATCTTGTTCTGGTTGGGTGGGACTTGACTCACAACAATTTTGAAAATGCATGCATTAGTGCGAATGCATGCCGTTCATGATTAGTTTTACCCGGCAATGGTACGCGAAATCGCCGATTTCTCGACCGTCAGTTTCACTCCTTTATCCAATTCAAGCGTAACCGTCGCCTCTTCCACTGTGTAAACTCTGGCATGGATGCCGCCGATCGTTACCACCTGGTCTCCTTTTTTCAGGTTGTTAAGCAATTCCTTTTGTTCCTTTTGCTTTTTCTGCTGCGGGCGGATCATGAAAAAATAAAATACCCCGATGATACCAACCCACATTACGACCTGGTAAATCATGCCTTGGGAACCGCCGGCTGCTTGTGCTAAAATAGAATAATTCATTGTAGTAGTTGGGTTGTATAAAATATTACTTCTTCGTCGTTACCGAATCCGCTGTGGCCGGCTTAGGTGCCGCATTGACAATACCTTTCAGCCTCAACTCGGTATTAGCCGGTTCTGTATTGGCATAAACAGTGATCGTTTTCACTTGCGGACCTGCTTTATGCTTACTATCGAAACGGACCTTGATACTCGAAGTTTCCTTTGGTCCGATCGGATCCTTCGGCCACTCGGGTGTAGTGCACCCGCATGATGAGCTGATATTATTGAGAATCAGCGGATATTCGCCATCATTGCGGAACTTGAATTCGTGTTCTACAATGGCGCCTTCCTGGATAGTGCCGAAATCGTATTCCGCACTATCGATCAAAGCAAAAACAGGCAGTTTTGAATTTGCCTGTTTTCCTTCATCACTCTTTTCATTTTTGGAGCACCCGGAAATAGCCATCGCTAATCCCAGAAACGCGAAAAGGGCTATTTTTTTCATAGGTCATTCGCTGGCCTGGCCCTTGATCTGTGCCATCAGGCGGTCTACGTCTTCCAGAAGCTTTTCGGCTTTTTCGCGCGCATCATTCACAACGCGCTCGCCCTCCGTCCGGGAAAAATTGTCTGGCAAGTCTTTCTTATCCACCAGGTCCTGAATCACTTCTTGCAGTTTTTCACGGTATTTGGACAGCCTGTATGTCAGCTGGGTACGGAGCACCTCTCCTTTGTCAGGCGCATAAAGGATACCCAACGCTGCACCGGTGGCAGCGCCTGTCAGAAATGCGATTAAAGTATTACTGGTTTTACTCATGGTTTTTGCTGTTTTGTGCTGCAAACGGGTGTCAGCTCATGTATTTATAATGGCCTCCAAAAATTGTTCCATTATACCCGGTCACAATTTCGGCAGCTTTTACTTATTATCAATCAATCCGCGCCCGCTTTTTCTGATCACGCCTTCTTTGGCAAGTTTCACTGAAAGCACGTCCAGAACGCCATTCACAAACTTACCACTTTTTGGGGTACTGTACCTTTTGGCGATCTCAATAAACTCATTGATGGTCACTTTCACAGGGATACCCGGAAAATGGATGAGCTCCGCGAGGGCTGTTTTGAGGATAATGAGATCCACCAATGCAATTCTTTCCAGTTCCCAGTTTTTCAACTGGTCTTCCAGATAAATATCGTACTGGTCGCTTTCTTTCACCACGATCTTGCAAAGTTCTTCCACGAATGCCCGGTCCTCTTCCCAATCTTTGGTAAGCGGCGCAAGCTGGAATGTCTCGGCAAAATCGGCAGTACGCAAAGTTTTGATCGCAAGGCTGCGGATCAGTTCGCTGTGATCTGCCCAGTAAAGATCGCGCTGTTCGAGGTATTCGAGCGACACCTCGTGTTTAAGGATAATCTGACGCAGGACGTGCTGAATAATCTCCTGGTCTTCCTCCGGCGTGTGTGTCGCCGACTTGCAATATGTTTCGTAGGTTTCGTCCCTCCGCAACCCCTCCCGGTAAATCTTCCGGATCAGGTTCATTTCGTTGGTCCAGTTGATGCCGCTGCGGATAATCTCCTCTTCCAGCGCCTTATCTTCCTGCAAAACCTTGATCACCCGGTTGGTATCCAGCCCAGAATCCTTGGGAAATGGTGCCTCCGGATCGTCGTACCTGCGCTCGCGGTCGATTTTTGCCTGGTGTGAAAGTTCGATCAGCATCGACAGGATTCGGATAAAATCGGCGTAAATCGTCTCCGTTTCATTCAAAACCCTTCTAACGAGTTTTTCTCCATCCGTATTAGTCTGCCGGTTATATGCTTCATAGGCCGTCTGGGCAACCCTCAGCACGCGCTCGGGAAGTTCTTCGTCACCGTTGGGCTTGCCGTTCTTGATAAATTCGTCGAGCGTCATGTTCGCCAGTCTTTTCATACCCGAAAGCTTTTTCTTGTCCTGAAACTCCATCGAGTTAAGGTCAGGAGCAAATGCTTCTTCAATCTGATCGAGTGCCAGTAAACGGTTCGCATCGGCTGTAAGCTGCCGTGCATAAAGTGCCTGAACCGCTTTGGTTCTTAGTAATCTTCTATTCAGCATATGCCGGAATACTATTTGGATAAAAGGTACAGTAAATCAAAGAACGTGTCTGCATGTATCGCAGGGCCATTCTACCTGGTACCCTGCATGAATTGTTTTTAAAATCGACCGCAAAATTAGACTATTTTGTTCACAATCGGAAAATTGGGACGCGTCGTTTTAATTTTGCAACGTTTTGGTAAAATAGGATGTTGGCTAGAAAGCGTCCAGCACGGCTGATCAAAATCTGAACCGGTGAAAGCATTAAAATCTCTCAACAAATATTTGTGGAAATATAAGTGGTACCTCATCCTCGGTATCATTTTTACAATCGTATCCAATCTTTTCGGCATTATTCCGGCGCAGCTCGTCCGTTACGCGCTCGACCTGGTGATCGAAACGCTGGACATTTATTACCTCTACAATGGCGTATCGCTGCAAAGCGGTATGTATGACATTTTTGCGTTCAGTATCCTGCTCTACGGTTTCCTAATCCTGCTCATGGCGCTGCTCAAAGGAATATTCCTCTTTCTGGTCCGACAAACGATCATCGTCATGTCGCGCCATATCGAGTTCGAACTCAAAAACGATATTTACCAGCATTACCAAACGCTTCCGGCTGCGTTTTTCCGTCGCCACAGCACCGGCGACCTTATGGCCCGTATTTCGGAAGACGTGAGCAACGTCCGCATTTACGTCGGCCCGGCACTTATGTACGGCATTAACCTCATTGTGCTATTCTTCCTGGTGATCTCCTACATGATTTCTGTCAGCCCGAAGCTCACGCTTTACGTGTTATTACCATTACCGGTGCTTTCGGTAAGCGTATATGTGGTCAACAGCATGATCATGAAACGCTCACAGGAGATTCAGAAGCAGCTTTCGGCGCTCTCAACTTACGTACAGGAAGCATTTTCCGGAATACGCGTGATCAAATCTTTCGTTCAGGAGGGCCGGTCTTATGCCAATTTTCAAAAGGAGGCAGAAGTTTTTAAAACCAAATCACTGGGTCTTACGAAAGTCGATGCGTTCTTCTACCCTATGATTGTCCTTTTGATAGGACTAAGCAACATCCTGGTCATTTATGTAGGCGGTCAGGAAATTATCAATGGCCGCCTTACTCCGGGCAATATCACCGAGTTCATATTGTATGTCAATATGCTTACCTGGCCTGTGATGGCATTGGGATGGACTACAAGCCAGATCCAGCGCGCTGCATCGTCACAACTCCGGATTAATGAGTTTTTGAACGAAAAAACGACGTTGGTATCCGAGGAAAACATCACCAAACCGCTGGACGGCAAGATTACCTTCCGCCACGTCGGATTTGTCTATCCGGATTCTGGCATTAAAGCATTGCATGATTTTGATCTGACGGTCGAAGCCGGCGAAAGCGTGGCGATTCTCGGCACCACAGGCTCGGGTAAAAGCACCCTTGCCCACTTATTATGCCGCCTCTACGACCCAACCGAAGGACAGATCCTGATCGACGGCATTCCGATGAAAGATTACGATGTCCACGGCTACCGTCGGCAGATCGGCTACGTGCCGCAGGATGTGTTCCTTTTCTCGGATAGCATTGAGAATAATGTACGATTCGGCACCGAAGACATGCCATTTGAAAGAATCGAACAGGCCGTGAAAGACGCCGATCTTTACAATAATATCAAAGACTTTCCGCAAGGCTACGAAACTATGCTCGGTGAAAGAGGCATTACGCTATCGGGCGGTCAGAAACAGCGTCTTTCGATCGCACGCGCCATTGCCCGCGACCCGAAAATCCTCGTACTCGACGACTGCCTCTCGGCGGTAGATACCAACACCGAAAACATTATCCTTAACAATATGAAGCGGATCATGGACCAGCGGACCTCCCTGATCATTTCCCACCGCGTATCTTCTGCCAAGCTCGCCGACAAGATCGTAGTCCTCGACGAAGGCCGCATTGTAGAGCAAGGCACCCACACGGAGCTCATGGCGCTGAATGGTGCTTATAAGGAACTGTATGAGAAGCAATTGATTTCCGAAGAGGTGTAAAATACAACCTACGATTGAAATGCAATAGTGATTGATTAACTTTAAAAATCATAAAAGCTAATTCATCACACTATGCAACAAACCATAACAATCGACATTGTCGACGAAAAGGCACTGGATCTTCTAAAAAATCTCGAAAGTCTGAACCTGATCCGTCTGCACCAGGCAACAATACCAATAAAAGACACCAGCGCAATACGTCTCCTGAGAGGCAAGATGACCAAGCAATCCCCCGAAGAAATCGAACGTCAATTCAAGGAACTGCGGGGGTCGTGGAGTTAGCCTATCTTTGGGACACCAATATCGCTATCTATTATCTGCAACAGGAATTTGCGCCTGCTCCGGCCCAAGTGATGAATGATATTGCTGATACCACACGAATTTGCATTTCTGCAATCACCGAAATAGAACTGTACAGTTGGAAATCAGGAGCCCAAGTCGACTTCGATATAGTTCGCCTTTTTGTCGATCTTTCCCGTTCTTTCGGCCTTGAAGAGGAAATCAGGTTCAAAGCCGCAGACCTGAGAAGACAGCGTAGGATCAAGCTTCCAGACGCCGTAATTGCAGCAACAGCGATAGTTTATAACTTAACTTTAATCACCAACAACACAAAAGATTTTGCCGGGATTGAAAACCTTCGTATGCTTAATCCATTTAGCCAGAAATAGTCAGACACTATAATCAAAACCCTTATTTAGCCAGTTTCTTCACCTCCTGCCGCAACTCCCTCATTTCCTGGTACAGGCCTTGCAAACTTATTTCTGTCTTGTCCTCTTCCAGGTTGAAAGACAATTTACTGTTTACCTGCCATACTTCTCGGATCTCGTTGCGGTCCACGCGGATCGGCGCATAGTCAGGATTGAGCGATATCAGGTTCACAAAGGCGGAATCTTTTTCTTTCCGGACCTTTTTAACCAGGACACTGTCGATTGTGATAACGACATACATATCCTTATCATTTATCGCATCCCAGTCATCCACCGCGCGAGCCCAAATCCATTCACCTGACTGCAACGCCGGTGTCATACTATCGCCATCGACCTGAAACCCTCTGAACGTCGCATTACGGTATTCCGGCAGCGGTATTGTAAAGGCAGGCAAAGCTTCAAACCATTGCGCATCACCGATATTGTTGGGATAGCCGGCCGCCGCTTTCGCGCTAACGAGCACAATATTGTCGTTCCCCGCCTGATCGACCGTCACTACTTTCGGATTGACGAATACTCTGTCCGTATATAGGTACTTCTGCGGACTGTCTCCAAACAGCCAGAGTGGATTAATGTGGTACTTTTTGAGCAGCTCCTTCACTACCTGCCCGGGTATGCGCGTACGCCCCCGCTCGATGTCGGCAGTGGTGGCACTGATACCCAACTCCTCGGCAAATGCCGCCTGGGTCAGACTGAGCTCTTCTCTGATCTGCTTGAAACGCCTGAATTCTTCATCAATAGCCATAAGCATGGTAATGTTACCGATTGACAATGTCTTGACCCTTCAAACTTACAAATATTTTGGAATATTTCCTTTTAAGAAATGGATTTGATCCATATATTTGGAATAAATCCATAATTTTGTAAAAACTCCAAACGACAGTGAACCGTGCGATATTACATTTTGACCTGGATACCTTTTTCGTATCCGTAGAGCGCAAGCAGGATAGCCGGCTTAAAAACAAACCTCTACTTGTGGGCGGCACCGGCGATCGGGGCGTAGTGGCGGCTTGCAGCTATGAAACGAGGCAATTTGGCGTACATTCCGGCATGCCTATGAAAATGGCCCGCATGCTTTGTCCCGAAGCGACCGTCATCCGTGGAAACGGAGAAGCGTATTCCAAACAGTCGAAGGAAGTGAGCGAGATCATCAGCCAGAGCGTCCCCGTGTTTGAGAAGGCCAGTATCGACGAGTTTTATGCGGATCTGTCGGGCATGGACAAATACCACAGTTGCTATGGAATGGCCAGCGAGCTCCGGCAGCGCATTATCCGCGAAACCGGCCTGCCTATTTCGTTTGGGCTGGCTACCAATAAACTGGTATCAAAGGTTGCGACCGGGGAAGCCAAGCCGAACAATCAGCTTAAAGTGGATGCCGGCCAGGAAAAGCCGTTCTTGGCGCCGATGGAAGTACAGAAAATTCCGATGGTAGGTGAAAAAATGAACCAGACACTCCACAACCTCGGGATCCGGTATGTAAAAACAATCCAGGAAATGCCTATGGAGATCATGGGGCAGGTTTTAGGCAAAAATGGCATCTCGCTCTGGAACCGTGCCAACGGGCTCGATAACTCCCCTATCGTGCCATTCCACGAGCGCAAATCGATTTCCAGCGAGCGGACTTTCGGTAGGGATACCGGCGATGTGAAGAAAATGCGTGAAATGGTGCGCGCGATGGCAGAAACGCTGGCTTTTCAGCTGCGAACTGGCGAAAAGCTTACGTCCTGTGTTTCGGTCAAGATCCGTTATTCCGATTTCAACACATTTTCCAGGCAATTGAAAATCGCCTACACGTCCGCGGACCATGTGCTGATCCCGCATATCGAACGGCTTTTCGACCAGCTTTATAATCGCCGGATGATGGTAAGGTTGGTGGGGGTCAGTTTCAGCGACCTGGTGACGGGGAATTATCAGATTAACCTCTTCGACGACACCGAAGAGCGGCTGAACCTTTACCAGGCCATGGATTACATTAAAACCAAATACGCTTATAACAAAGACGGCGACCAGATACTGAGCTGGGCCAGCACAATGGGTATCTCGGACATCGGCGCGATGGGAAACCCGTTCAACGGCGAGCCGCCCTTTATTCCGGCGCATCGAAATGCCTAGCGACGTTCCGATTTTCAAATACTCATGTTACTCAACTGCCATTCTTATTTCAGCCTTCGCTTCGGGACGATTCCCGAGGATGAACTTCTTGCGCTTTGTCGTGAGAATGGATACGACTGCATTGCGCTGACGGACATTAATAACACCTCGGGTTGCCTGAATTTCATTCGCATGGCACCCAGGTTCGATATCAAACCCATCGTCGGAATCGACTTCCGCAATGGAGTGACGCAGCAATTTGTGGCATTGGCGAAGGATAATAACGGCTTTCAGGCCTTGAATGCTTATTTGTCGGCTCAGAAACTGGCGGGCACTCCATTTCCTGACAGCGCGCCGGAAATGGAACATGTGGCGTTTATTTACCCTTTTGAAAAACTGAACAAAGAACGCCGCGAGCAGTTCCGCCCCAACGAATACATCGGTATTTCGATGCAGGACCTGGATAAACTGCACTACTCGCCGCTGCATCGGTTCATGGACAGGCTGGTTATTCAACAGCCGCTGACTTTCCGAAACAAAAAGGACTTCAATGCGCATCGGTTGCTGCGGGCCATCGACGGCAACACACTGCTGAGCAAGCTCACGGTCGGTGAAACGGGCAAAGAGAATGAACAGATCGTGCAAGCGAAGGTCTTGGAATATCATTTCAAACAAAAGGACTTTCGGACTATCCTCGAAAACACGCGTAAGCTGATGGACGAATGCAATATCCATTTCAGTTTCGGGAGCGAACGTGAACACCAGAACCTGAAAGTTTTCAGCCAAAGTGAGGAGGAGGATTTCAAACGGCTGAGATCGATGAGCTATCAGGCACTTGGCTACCGCTATGGCGACAATATCACTGATGAAATTTTCGACCGCATCGCCAAGGAACTAGAAATGATCCGGCAGCAGAATTTCGTACCGTTTTTCCTGGTCAATCACGACATTGTGAATTATGCCCGCCGAAAGGGCTATTATTATGTCGGCCGGGGCAGTGGGGCGAACAGCATCATCGCCTATTTGCTCAATATTACCAATGTCGATCCTATTGAGCTGGATTTGTATTTCGAGCGGTTTATCAACCTTCACCGCAAAAATCCGCCCGATTTCGACATCGATTTCTCCTGGCGCGACCGTGAGGATGTGACGCGCTATATTTTTGATACATACGGCAAAAACGGCCAGGCGGCGCTCCTGGCAACTTACAGCACTTTTCAACACAGCTCGGCCGTGCGTGAGTTAGGGAAAGTATTCGGTTTACCCGCTTATGAAATCGATGCATTAAGCAATGGTAAATATGACCCGAAGAAACTCGATCAGCTTTCGGGGCTGGTCATCAGGTATGCCGACTACCTGCAAACCAACAACCAACCGAATCATTTGAGCATCCATGCCGGTGGTATCCTCATTTCGGAGCGCCCTATGCATTACTTCACGGCCACGGACGTCCCGCCTAAGGGCTTTCCTACCACACAATTCGACATGGTGATTGCCGAGGATGTGGGGCTAAATAAATATGATATTCTGGGCCAGCGCGGACTCGCGAAGATCAAGGAAACACTTGAAATCATCCGGTACAACCGTCCAGATGCCGCTGATTTTGACATCAACGACGTGCGGAAGTTCAAAATCGACCCGAAGATTAACGATCTGATCAGGGAGGCGCAATGCATCGGCTGTTTTTATGTGGAATCACCGGCAATGCGGATGCTGCTGAAAAAACTCGAAGTGGACAACTACCTCGGACTCGTGGCGGCCAGCTCCATTATCAGGCCCGGTGTCGCCAAAAGCGGCATGATGCGCGAGTACATTCTGCGTCACCGCCATCCCGAAAAGCGTAACGAAGCTCATCCGCGCCTTTTGGAACTGATGGAGGAGACTTACGGCATTATGGTATACCAGGAAGACGTAATCAAGGTTGCACATTATTTTGCCGGGCTCACGCTCGGCGAGGCCGATGTGATCCGCCGTGGCATGAGCGGGAAGTTTCGCGGACGTGAAGAATTTGAACGGGTTAAAAAGAAATATTTCAAGAACTGCCGGAGCAAGGGCTACGACGAGGACATGACCATGGAGATCTGGAACCAGATTGCCAGCTTCGCCGGATTTGCCTTCGCCAAAGGGCATTCCGCATCCTATGCCGTCGAAAGCTATCAGACATTGTTTCTGAAAGCTTATTTCCCGCTGGAATTTATGGTAGCTGTCCTCAATAATGGCGGCGGCTTTTACGCGCCCGAGTTGTACATACACGAGGCACGCATGCTCGGCGCACTCGTACATGCGCCATGCGTGAACCACAGCGAAGCCCAGGCGACCATCGAAGGGCATGAAATTTATCTCGGCATGCAATTCCTGAATGCATTGGAAGAAAAAACGATCGAAAGGATTCTCAGCGCCCGGAGGCAAGACGGCCCGTTCGCATCCCTCAACGATTTCCTCGACCGCGTTCCCATTTCGATAGAACAATTGACGATCCTGATCCGGATCGATGCATTCCGGTTTACAGGTATCGGGAAGAAAACACTGCTTTGGAAGGCGCATTTCCGGCTGAGCACCACGCCTGTCAAAGTGCCTCAAAAGCAATTGTTCCATACCGAAATCAAGGATTTTAACCTGCCGGAATTTCATTCCTCTATCCTGGATGATGCCTATGACCAGATTGAATTGCTCGGCTTTCCGCTTTGCAGCCCTTTCAACCTGCTGAAAAACCCGTTGCCCAAGAGTGTCATGTCGCGCGATCTGCACAAGTATGTAAACCAGGAAGTGGTGCAATACGGCTATCTGGTAGCCCTGAAAAACACGCGAACGAACCGGGGTGAGTCGATGCAGTTCGGAACTTTCCTCGATTACGAAGGGCAATTTATCGATACTGTCCATTTTCCCACGGCGGCTGCCAAAGTGAATGGATCAGTTAAAGGCGTTTACAAAATTCGCGGCGTTGTGACGGAAGAATTCGGCTTTCTCACCGTAGAAGTAGCGGAAATTACGCGAATGGAGTCGGCGGCGCGGTAGTCTCGGACTTTCCGAAGATAGCCTCGTCGTTGACACCGTTCCTCAGGGCGCATTGCCTCCGGGCGTCCGGCTCACGACTGCTATGTATTTCAAACTGCCGAATGCCCTCCCAAGCCGCCATTGTAATGATTTTTTTCCAGGATGGCTGCGATTTCCTACGACTGCTGCCATACTGTTGTCAACTGGCAAGCATTAATTGCAGCATTAATAACCTGAAAACAGCCCGGTCATGGAAAAAATTGATCTTACCAAAGAATTCAAAACTTACTATTCGGCGAAAAGCGAACCGGAAATCGTTCATCTCACGAAGGCTCAATACCTGTCCATTCAGGGAAAAGGGGACCCGTCGGATAAAGGTTTTGCGCAGAAAATCCAGACGCTTTATCCCGTGGCTTATGCGCTCAAATTTGCATTCAAAGCACGAGATAAGGATTTTGTAGTTGCCAAACTGGAAGGCCTCTGGTGGTACGATGAGAGCCGTTACCGGCACGCGACCATCCACAATGCACCCCAAACCATTCCCCGTAGCGAATGGGAATACAGATTGCTGATCCGCATTCCGGATTTCGTTACCCGAAAGGACGTCGAATCAGCTGTAAATGAATGTTATACAGCAAAAGGCATCGTGGACATTAAAGACGTAACCTTCTTTGAACTGGAAGAAGGAAAAGTGGTACAAATGCTGCATACCGGGCCGTTTGACAGCGAACCGGAGTCTTTGGCCAAGCTAATGGAATTTATGACAGCCCGTAATTTGGGGCGTAATGGTCTGCATCATGAGATTTATCTGTCTGATTTCCGCAAGACGCCACCCGACAAATTAAAAACCATTCTGCGCGAACCGGTTAAATAGATTATTTCAATATCTTTCGCCCCTCCTGAATTTCATCAAAATTAAAAGTAGAAAAATGAAAAAGGCGTTCATAGCATTATGCTTGGCCGGATGGGGTGTGGTTTCTGTCGCAACGGTGCACGCACAGGACCTGAACACTCAAAAAATCCCTCTCGATCCCAGTGTAAAGACCGGAAAACTTAAAAACGGAATCACCTACTACATTAAGAAGAACGCAGAGCCCAGGAACCGGGCAGAACTCCGCCTGGCGGTTAAAGCGGGATCGGTACTCGAAACCGACGCGCAACAGGGGCTGGCGCACTTCATGGAACACATGAATTTTAACGGTACCACGCACTTTCCTAAAAACGAGCTGGTCAATTTCCTCCAAAAAACGGGGGTGCGCTTTGGAGCCGACCTGAATGCCTATACCGGTTTTGATGAAACCGTCTATATGCTGCCCATCCCGACAGACTCCGCGGGATTGCTCGAAAAAGGGATTCAGGTGCTCGAAGACTGGGCCCACGGCGCATTGCTCGATCCCTCCGAAATAGAAAAAGAACGCGGCGTGGTGCTCGAAGAGTCGCGCATGGGACGTGGCGCGCAACAACGCATGCGCGATAAGTTCCTGAAAGTGATCCTGAACAACTCACGTTACGCCGAGCGATTACCAATCGGAAAGGACAGCATTTTGAAAAGCTTCAAGCCCGAGACCATCAAGGCGTTTTACCAGGATTGGTATCGCCCCGATCTTATGGCTGTGATTGCAGTCGGTGACTTTGATGTAGCCAAAGTGGAAGCTCTCATTTCCCAGAAATTCGGCTCCATGAAACCGCCGGTCAATCCCAAAAAACGCATTCGCTATGATATTCCACTCGATGGTTCTACTAAAGTAGCCATCGTAACTGACCCGGAATATCCTCAGAACCTCATTCAATTAATTTACAAACAGCCTAATACGAAAGAAAAATCGTTGCAGGATGTGCGGAACAACTTCGCGCAGGAGCTGTACAATGCGATGATGGGCCAGCGGATGCAGGAACTTACCCAAAAAGCCAATCCGCCGTTCCTCTACGGTGCGAGCCAGTATGGCGATTTCCTCGGAAATCTGGATTCCTACACTTCTATCGCGCTTGCTAAGGACGCGGCTTCGATGAAGACCGCATTGACGACGCTCCTGGAAGAAAACGCACGGGTACAGAAGTTCGGTTTTACGCAACCTGAACTCGATCGTGCAAAGAAAGACTTTTACAATGCCGTCGAAGAAGATTACAAGGAGCGGGACAAAACGAAATCCGCCAACCACGTGCAGGAATATCTCAACCACTTCCTTCACGACAAGGCGTTTATGGGCGCCGATGCCTATTTCGAATTTGTTAAAAAGCACCTGGATGGGGTGACGCTGGCCGAAATCAACGGACTGGCTAAAAAATACGTTACCGACAAAAACAGGGCGGTGGTGATCATGGGACCTGAAAAAAGCAAGGATGCTCTCCCCACAGAAGCGGAAATCCGCACATTGCTGAATGAAGCCGGCAAAGATGTGACGGCGTATGTAGACGACGTTGTAGATGCGCCATTATTGAAATCGGAACCTGTTGCCGGCAAAATCGCAGGTGAAAAGACGCTCGACAAACTAGGCGTTACCGAGCTTACGCTTTCGAATGGCGTGAAGGTGCTATTGAAGCCTACCGACTTCAAAAATGACGAAATCCTGATCAAAGCGACTGCCAAGGGCGGATATTCGCTCTTCCCGGGTGAGCGCGAGACAGGCATTTTCACGAGCTACCTCGTCCAATCCGGCGGCGTGGGGCCTTATAACCAGACGCAGCTGCAAAAGTTCCTCGCGGGCAAAACCGCCAGCGCAGGCCCCTACCTGAGCGAACTTACCGAAGGCATCGGCGGTAATACAAATCCGAAAGACCTCGAAACGACATTTCAGCTGATATATGCCTATTTCACAGAGCCCCGCAAGGATGCGGATGTCGTGACGGGTATATTGGCTAACCAGAAGGCCTACCTGGAAAATATGCAAAAGACTTTAACTCCTGAAAAAGTCTATTCCGATTCGTTAAATGCGGTATTGACAAGCCACAATCCCAAAAGGCAGCCGCTGAAACCGGAGAGCATCGACAAAGTGAATCTCGACCGGGCATTTGAAATCTACAAAAACCGCTTCGCCGACGCATCCGACTTTGTGTTTACGATTGTGGGGGCATTCAAGCCGGAGACGATCAAGCCATTGATCGAGAAATACCTGGGTAGCCTGCCGTCGAGCGATCGGGACGATACGTTCAACCACCCCGATATTTTTCCACCGAAAGGACGCATCGAGAAGGTGATTTATAAAGGTTTGGAACCCAAAAGCAGGGTAACACTCGTTTCGAGCGGGGAATATGACTATAATCCCGAAAACAATGTACAGATTGAGGCATTGCAGGAGATTTTGCAGATTAAACTGATCGAATCACTTCGGGAAGAAGAAAGCGGCGTCTACGGTGTAAGTGTTTCGGAAGGTACCGATAAATTCCCCACCGGCCATTACCGCTTCTCCATTGGCTTCGGCTGCGCGCCCGAGAATGTGGATAAACTGGTAAAAAGGGCGCAGGAAGAAATCGACAAGATCAAAACAAACGGTGCAGATCAGAAGGATATCGAGAAATTCGTCGCAGAAACCCAGCGCAAAACAGAGACGGCACTGAAGACGAACGGCTTCTGGCTCGATTACCTCGACGATAATACATTCCTCGGCGACGATCTGAATGAAATTTTCGAGCAAGACCGGTTGCTGAAATCAGTAACCGTGGCCAGTACCAAAGCTGCCGCGCGGAAGTATTTCAATGATGACAATTTCATCAAAGTGGTGCTCATGCCGGAGAAGAAGTAACTGATTAATGTAAACAAATGGCCCGGTTCCGCATTTGGAACCGGGCCATTTGTTTATGCGACTTTTCGCAACCCCTGGATCAGAGACTCTAATCCGTTCATCTTGATTTCCAGCATTGTTCCCAGCAACATGCCCAGCTTGCCGGATGGAAAACCCTCCCGGTAGAACCATTCGAGGTAGGATACCGGGAGATCGGCGATCACCTGATCCTTGTATTTACCAAAAGGCATTTTGTAGCTAATCAGATCTTTGAGGATCTCGCTGTTCGGATGTGTTAACTCTTGCATACTCGTGTTTTCACGCCTGATTACCTGCGCGAAGTTTAAAAATCAGGTTCGTTTTTAAATCAAATAATTCCTTTTCAAGCCCTACCGGGTATGTGTGCGGGTTTACAAAGCGTTTAATTCCCTTATAAAAATGTGCCAGCTGCTGCTGCAAACGCTTCCGGGTATCGTGTACAGACGGCAATTTGTAGATCAGCTGACCCTTTGCGAAAACGGGGACGAGCAAATCCTCGTAATGCACTGACTCGTCGAATGACCTATTTTTTGTAAAATCATACGGGTCCACCATTGTAGCCTTGCCGATCAGCGGAGTTTCGATATCGAATATCATATCCGAAACAAAGCCGCTCGCATCCTTGAACCGCCTTACCTGCTGAATTCCCGGCGTCGATACTTTGATCGCCTGCTCTGATAATTTCAGTTTGTAGTCCCATTCGCCCGAGTCGGTCCGGATCGCCGCGAGCTTGAAAACACCACCCAATGCAGGTTGATCAAATGCCGTGACGAGTTTTGTACCGATCCCCCATACATTGATTTTCGCTCCCTGGATTTTCAGGCTGTCCATAATATATTCGTCAAGGTCGTTACTCGCCACAATGCTGGTTTTTTCAAAGCCCGCTTCGTCCAGAATTTTCCTCGCTTCGATACTCAGATACGCAAGGTCGCCCGAATCAAGACGGATGCCAGCGAGATCGTGCCCTTGGGTGCGCAACTGCTTCCCCACTTCTACCGCATGCCGGACACCATTTAATGAATCGTAAGTATCCACGAGCAAAGTCACATTGTTGGCCATGTACTTCGCATAAGTTTCGAATGCTTCCAGTTCACTGTCGAACGACATCACCCAGCTGTGCGCGTGGGTGCCTTTCACGGGAATATCGTACAATTTCCCCGCAAGCACGTTGGAAGTAGCATCGAACCCGCCAATATATGCGGCACGACTTGCTGTTACACCTCCATCGGGTCCCTGTGCACGGCGCAGGCCGAATTCAAGCAATACATCGTCCTTAGCGACCAGTCGCATCCGGGCTGCTTTGGTAGCCACCAGCGACTGAAAGTTAATCAGGTTCAACAAGGGCGTTTCAAGGAGCTGGCATTGCAGAATCGGCCCCTGAATGCGCAGCAACGGCTCATTCGGAAACACTACCGTGCCTTCCGGAATGGCGTCGATGCTACATTGCAGCTCCATTTTGCGGAGGTAATCGATGAACCCGTCATCGAAAAGCCTGTTCCCGTCCCCGCCGGTGAGCGATGCGATATACGCCAGGTCCTGTTCATTGAAACGGTATTCCTGCAAGTACTCAACCACGCTGCTAAGCCCGCACGCGACGGTAAATCCGCCCTGAAATGGATGTTTTCTGAAATAGAGATTAAAAACAGCCTCTTGCTCGGCTTTGCCCGACTTCCAGTAGCCGTAAGCCATGGTGAGCTGGTACAGGTCTGTCAGAAGGCTCATCGAAGTATCGTAAAGCTGGTTGATCATTTCACTAGGGATTGGTGTCTTAAAACCGCCTAGTTACTAAATAATCGGCATTATAACTACCAAAACTGATTTACCTGCCCGGCTATCGACCAAAAGGTAAATGGGGTAACTGTTAAAATAAAAAAGCGGAGCTGCCATGGTAGCAACCCCGCTCAATAATCCTATTCAAACTGATCAGATTGCTTCGAGAATACGCTCGATCGCTACCTGATAACCGATTTTTTCCTTCAATTCGCTGATATGCACACGTTCCTGCTCCATCGAATCGCGGTGACGGATGGTAACGGTTTCGTCCTCCATCGTCTGGTAATCCACCACGATACAGAACGGCGTACCGATCAGGTCCTGGCGAGTATAACGCTTGCCGATCGCCGCATTGTCGTCGTAAACTGTACGGAATGACGATTTCAATGAGTTAGCCAGCACCTGCGCTTTTTCTGCCAAACCATCTTTCTTCACCAATGGCAACACCGCCGCTTTGAATGGCGCCAATGCCGGGTGCAGTTTCAGAAAGGTACGTTCCTTAGCGCTGTCGCCCTCGCCTACCGATTCGACGGTATAGGCATTACAGAACGTCGCAAGGAAAAGACGGTCGGCGCCAACGGAAGTTTCCACAACGTAAGGAATGTAGTTACCGTACGGCTTGCCGTTTTCATCCAGATCTGCGTCGAAGTATTGTTGTTTTTTCTTCGAAAGTTCCTGGTGGTTGCGCAAATCGAAATCCGAACGCGAGTGGATACCTTCGATTTCGCGGAAACCGAATGGGAATTCGAATTCGATATCAACAGCCGCTTTCGCGTAATGCGCCAGCTTTTCGTGGTCGTGGTATTTCAATTTTTCAGCAGGCAGTCCGATCGCCTTGTGAAACTTCAACCGCGCTTCTTTCCATTTGTTATACCATTCTTCTTCCGTGCCGGGACGCACGAAGAATTGCATTTCCATTTGTTCGAACTCGCGCATACGGAAGATGAACTGGCGCGCCACGATTTCGTTACGGAATGCCTTACCGATCTGTGCGATCCCGAAAGGGACCTTCATACGGCCGCTTTTCTGCACATTCAGGAAGTTTACGAAAATTCCCTGCGCCGTTTCCGGGCGGAGGTAAATCATATTCGCATCCTCAGCCACCGATCCCACCTGCGTGCTGAACATCAGGTTGAACTGCCGAACTTCCGTCCAGTTGCTGGTCCCCGATACCTGGCATTTGATGCCCTCCGCGATGATCAGGTCGCGAACGCCATTGAGGTCTTCGGCACTGAGCAGACGGCCCATTTCAGCCAGCAATGCTTTGGCTTTTTCGGGCTCGCCGTCTTTTTCATATTGTTCAGCTTTACCTTCCAGCAGCTGGTCGGCGCGGTAACGCTTTTTTGAATCCTTATTGTCGATCATCGGGTCGTTGAACCCATCGACGTGCCCGGATGCTTTCCAGGTAAGCGGGTGCATGAAAATCGCGGCGTCGATACCCACGATATTGTCGTGAAGCTGCGTCATAGCCTTCCACCAGGCCGCTTTCAGGTTGTTTTTTAGTTCAACACCGTTCTGACCATAATCGTAAACGGCTTGTAATCCATCATATATTTCGGAAGACGGGAATACAAAACCGTATTCCTTCGCGTGCCCAACAATGTCTTGCAGAGAGGTAGCAGGTGCCTGGCTCATTCTATTCGTTTAAAATCAATAAGAAAAAAGACTAGTAAATCCATCAAAATCATGAATTTGGCAAAATTAGGGATTTTGGCGGCATTGCGCATTCTTCGCCTGACGGAAATCCCGCGTTAATTTTTCGCAATTGCGCGTACGCCGCTGAACAGGATTGTCCGTTAGCGAACATCCAGCGCGCCACATTTCACCATAAATCACTAATAATCAAACAAAAACATCATTGGCATATAATTTATTTGTTTAGAATCGCTGACTAACAAACCTTGACTTATGCTATTCAACTACCTCAAAATATCGATCAGGAACTTCCGTAAGCAGCGGTTGTTCAGCGGGCTGAATATCCTGGGACTCGGGATCGGCATCGCGGCCGTGTGGCTGATGGTGCTTTATGTGGCCGATGAACTGAGCTACGACCGCTTCCACGCCAAGGCCGACCGCATTTTTCGTGTGACTCAAGAGGCCGGGTGGGAAACCGGGAGTTTCAAGCTCGCTCCTACTTCGGCACCATTCGCGCCGGCATTGCAAAATGAATATCCTGAAATCGAGAAAACCGTTCGGATCAGCGCCGAGGGCGGCGGTAAAATCCGGTTCGGAGAGAAGCAGGTAGATGCACCTGATATCTTTTTTGCCGATGGATCGGTTTTCGACATATTCTCTTACTCATTCCTGTATGGTAACCCGGCAACTGCCCTGCGCGAGCCCCAGAAAATCGTCCTGACAAAAACCCTTGCAACACGCATATTCGGCGATGCTTCGAAAGCGATGGGGCAAACTGTGTTTTTCTCCAATAATTATCCCAACGTCATTACCGGCGTCATGGAGGACGTCCCTGCAAACTCCCACTTGAATTTCAGCGCATTGCGGTCGCTTCCCGCAGACTATACCGGCGGATGGCAGGACGGGGACATTTATACTTACCTACTTTTAAAAGACGGTACCGATGCGAAGAAGTTGGAAGCCAAGTTCCCCGCTTTTTATGCCAAATACCTGCAAAAACAAATGGGTAATGCCGATTACCACCTAAACTTACAACCGCTGACCTCCATTCACCTGCATTCGCACCTGGATTACGAGATCGGTACCAATGGAAATATTAAAACAGTTTACATCTTCTCGGCTATCGCATTCCTGATCCTCGTGATCGCTTGCATTAACTATATGAACCTCTATACGGCCCGCTCGCTCAAACGCGTGCGCGAGGTGGGCGTGCGAAAGGCCATCGGGTCACAGCGTTTCCAGCTCATCGGTCAGTTTCTGACGGAGTCGTTCATGATGACCATCCTCGCCGGTTTTGTAGGTTTTTTATTAGCAAAAGCCGCATTACCGTTTTTCAACCAGTTGGCCGAAAAGTCACTAAGTCTTGATTTTCAAAACAATGATATGCTGACAATCGGTATCGCGGGTGCTTTTCTGCTGCTGATCGGCCTTCTTAGCGGGCTATACCCTGCGCTCATGCTCTCGGGCTACCGACCCGTTATTGCATTGAAAGGCCAGCTCGGCAGCCATGCGGGAGGTGCGGGTTTCCGGCAATGGCTGGTGGTGTTCCAATTTGCAGCCACCGTGGTGATGATCGCCTGCTCAGGCATTGTGTACCGTCAGATTCGCTATGTTAATCATAAGGATCTGGGTTTTAACAAAGAACAGGTCCTGACCTTTCATATCGATAAAAACGAGGTCCGGACGCAGGTGGGCGCATTGAAAGAAAAACTGGAACAGAATCCGGTCATCGAAGGCGCTGCCGCAGCCAGTAACCCCATCGGCAACAACACCATCGGATCGGCTGCTTTTTTTATTGAAACCAACCATGGGGAAATACCTTCCAGTACCCAAATGACGCAGCGTTTCATGGCCGACGCCGATTACCTGCGTACGATGGAGATCAAATTGCTCCAAGGCCGCGATTTCATCAAAAACTCCCCTACCGACCTGGCGGGTTCAGTTCTCGTGAATGAGGCATTGGCCAAGAAGCAGGGTTGGTCTAATGCTGTCGGAAAGAAATTACGCTACCCTGCGGACAAGGACGGCAGCATGAAGGAATTGGCCGTCGTGGGCGTTACCAACGACTTCCATATCTATTCGCTGCAACACAAAATTGAACCGCTGGTGATTCAGTTCGCCCCGCCCCAGGAGCAGGATAACATGTATGTACGCATTAATGCCGCCAAAACGCCCGAAGCACTTGTACACATCCGCGAAGTTTACAAGACTTTCGACGCCAATGCCCGCCCGGAGTTCCATTTCCTCGACGAGAATTTCGCCAGGCAATACCAGGCAGAACAACGCCAGGGAAATGTATTGCTGGCATTCGCGATACTGGCCATTGTCATCGCCTGTCTGGGTTTGTTCGGGCTCGCCGCATTTGCTGCCGAAGCCCGTACGAAGGAGATCGGCGTCCGTAAGGTGCTCGGTGCGAGTGTCCAGGACGTGGTACTGATGCTTTCGAAGGATTTTGTCAAACTTGTGCTCGTAGCCATTGCCATCGGTACGCCGATAGCCGTTTACGCGATGAGCGAATGGCTGCAAAACTTTGAATACCGGGAAACATTATCCTGGTGGATATTCGCCGTGGCGGGCGTCATCGCGATCGTCATCGCACTGGCAACCGTGAGTTCGCAGGCATTGAAATCGGCGTTGACAAACCCTGTTAAAGCTTTAAGAGCGGAATGAAGGGGAAGGAGAGGGAGGATGGAGGAAGGGGAAGATGGAAAAGTTTCCTATTCTCCATGCTGCTTCTTCCCTTTCCTTCCCTTTCTCCCGTTCCTCCTTTCCTTCCAAACCCCAAAACCTATGCTCAAAAGCTACCTTAAAATCGCCATCCGCAACCTGTGGAAGCACAAGCTGTTCTCTTTCATCAACATCGTCGGTCTTGGCCTCGCTATGGCGTTTTGCTTTATGCAGCTCATACAGGTGCAAAGCAGTTTTGAAAAGGATTCTTTCCATCCCTATCCGGAGCGTACGTTCCGCATCCTTACCGACGCTACCGACAATGTCGGCGAAAAGCATTCACTTGCTTCAACGCCGTTCCCCCTCGGCCAAATGCTGGCGAACGGGCAGAGTGTAATCGAAAAGACGGTGCGCATTAACCGGTCGTTCGGCACAAATCTGAGCAACGGCATCAAAACACTCCGCACATACGGAATTTATGTAGAGCCCGCGTACTTTGAAATCTTTGGATTCCCATTGGAAAAAGGGAAACCGGCCACCGAACCCTGGACGGCTGTGCTCACGCACGAGATGGCGGAACGCTACTTCGGCGACGCCGATCCGATAGGCAAAACACTTACAAACAGCGAGGTAGGGACATTCACCATTACCGGTGTTTTCAAGCCGCTCAAAAGATTCCGGACGCATTTGGATACCGACATGGTGATATCAATGGCTACGCTGCCGCTCATGCAAAAGGACTTCAAAGCCGAGGACTGGCTTAGCTATAACACCTACACTTTTGTATTTCTTACCAAAGGCTCTTCCCGCACAGACCTCGATCAGGCGCTGGCCCGCGTTTCCGCAGAGAACCAGAAGACGGTCCGTTTCAAGGATATTAAAATGCATTCATTCCGCAGCCAGGCGTTATCAGAAATTTCTCCGGACTGGGAGGGGCTGCTGGACAATCCTGGCGTGGAGCCGATGTGGAAAATGGGTGTAAGCCTGCTTATTCCGCTGGTGATTATCGTATTGGCAGGTTTCAACTATATTAACCTCACGCTCACGCGATCGCTCAGCCGAGCACGAGAGGTGGGTGTACGCAAGGTCGCGGGCGCAAAAAAATTTCAGCTGGTCAGCCAGTTCTTAGTCGAAACGGTCGTGATTGCCTTGCTCGCGTTCGGGCTTGGTTATCTCGGGCTGTTATTTTTGCAGGAATACATCCATGTGGGCTGGCTCACATGGGAGGTGGGCGACACGCGCATGCTTTGGGCGATCTTCATCGGCTTCACATTGTTTACCGGCTTCCTGGCGGGCATTCTGCCTGCGAGGATTCTATCATCCTACCAACCGGTCCAGATCCTGAAAGGCGAAATGGCGCCCACCGGGCTGGGCAAATTCGGTTTCCGGAAAACACTCACCGTTATCCAGTTCGTGGTGGCATTGGTCTTCATGACCGGCACCGGCATTATGAACAGCCAGTTTGAATACATGGCTACCGACAACGAGAATTTCAACCGGAAAAACATCCTGAACGTTTCGCTGGCACCCGACAGCGATTTCAAACTTCTGGCCAATGAGATGGGCAGAGAAGCGGGTGTCAAACGCGTAGGCCTTACCTCCGCCACCTTGAATGAAGGCGCGGGAAAAGCTAAACTTTCACCGTTATCTCAGAAAGGCCAGGTTAATCCGGTAGAAAGCTTCATTTATGCATCCGACCGGAATTTTATCGAGAATATGCGGCTGCAATTCATCGCCGGTGAAAATGTCCCCGCCTCTACTGACACCACCATCCATTTCGTGGTCCTGAACCAAAGAGCGGCGCAGTCGCTCGGATGGAAAAACCCAAAGGAGGCGGTTGGACAAACGATCCTGCTGAATGAGACGCAGGTGATTGTATCGGGGATTGTGAAAAATTTCTGTTTTATGCGTTATGAGTTGCCGGTGGCACCACTCGTGCTCGCTTTCGATCCGCGTGAAATCAAAGTACTTTCTTTGGAAGTAGCCGCGGGGACCGATCGTGAACGCCTCGCTGCCGCATTGGGCAAGATCTGGAAACGGTATCATCCGCACGAGTCGTTTGTGTATTCCTGGTATGAAGACCAGCTTTACGAGGATTATCTGGAAAATGAAGATCAGAAGATCACCGATTTGCTGGTATTCGTCGTATTCACGATCGCGGCAATGGGTTTGCTGGGAATGGTCACCTATTCCACCGCCAAGCGTGTAAAAGAAGTGGGCGTGCGAAAAGTAATGGGCGCCAGTACAGCCCAGATCATGCAACTACTATCCGGCGCATTTGTGAAGCTGATCCTGGTCGCAGCGATCATCGCGATGCCGATCGGCTATGGGCTTGGGGCGCTGTTTCTCAATATTTTCACCTACCACCCAAGCCTGGGCCCAGGCGTATTTCTCACTTGCATGGGTAGCCTCGGGCTCATTGGCTTGCTCACCATCGGTATCCAGACATACAAAGCGGCCGTTACGAATCCGGCGGAGACTTTACGGAATGATTAAAGGGGAGGAAAGGGAGGATGGAGAACACCACTGTTAAAAAACGTTAAACAAACTACCACTGACAGTCAGCCAGTTGATAAACTACTAGTTTTGAAACATGCTGAAAAACTACTTCAAAATCGCTTGGCGTAATTTGCTGAAACGCCGCTTTTATGCGTTGATAACGATCCTCGGTCTTACCGTCGGGATGACGTTCTCGTTCCTGATGATGAGCTACATCTGGGGCGAGCTTCGCGTGAATGCCGATCTCCGGAATGCAAAGAACCAGTACATCATCCGCAGCCAGTGGACCGACCCGAATATGGGACTGGATCTCACCACCCTGGGGCCGCTTGGAAAAGCATTGAAAACCGATTACCCCAATCTGGTTGCAAACTACTACCGCTACGACGCCATTACTGTGGCCGTATCGCATGGCGACAAGCATTTCAGGGAGGATGTGCAGACGGGAGACTCGACCCTCTTGGCTATGTACGGTTTCCCGCTCCGGTACGGGCAGGCAGAAACTGCATTGAATGCGCCCAATTCGATCGTAGTCACCGAAAACAAGGCAATGAAATACTTCGGCCGGACAGACGTCGTAGGCGAGTCGCTTACGCTGCACAATTTCTCAGGCGGCAAGCAGGAGTATCAGATTACTGCGGTGATGAAAAACCCTCCCTTCAATTCCGTAACCCATTTGTTGAATACCGGGGCGGAAATTTTCTTTCCATTCAGCAGCCTTGAAGGGCGCAAGGGCTCGGAGGATAACTGGGGCTTTGCATTTATGGTTAATTATATCGAACTAAAAGATGGCGTTTCACCCGCCGACCTCGCCAAACCCATCGCCCGCGAGCTCGCGACAAATGCACCGGAGGCCATCCGGACCAAACTGAAAATACACCTGACCCCACTCGGCGAGTACTACCGCGAAGCAAACAATGGAATCGTCAACAAAATGCTCCTGACGCTTTCGGGTATTACACTGTTCATTTTACTGATGGCAATTGTCAATTTCGTAAACATCTCCATCGGCAGCTCATCATCCCGTTTGAAAGAGATAGGTGTACGAAAAGTATTGGGCAGCCTCCAACAGCAGCTTATCGGGCAGTTTCTGGCCGAATCTGTCCTCCTCGCACTTTTGGCGATGCTTATTTCGCTGGCGTTATATGTGCTATTGCGACCATTTTTCAGTGGTATTTTGGGCAAGGAAATAGCGTCGCTCTGGTCACTGCCACCTTATTTGTTGATAGCCCCGATATTTATTTCCATACTGGTGGGACTGCTGGCCGGTTTGTTCCCGGCACTGGTGCTCTCGCGGATTCCGTCGGTGGAATCGATGAAGGGAAAACTGAAATCCGTCCGGGACAATATCCTTTTTCGTCGCTCGCTTATCTCATTACAGTTCGTGATCGCATTGTTTGTCTTTGCCGGGGCTGGCATTGTGACACGGCAGGTCGATTACTTTTTCAATAAAAATCTCGGGTATAACAAAGAATCAATGGTAACCCTCGGTGTCCCGCGCGACTGGACGCCGACAGGGCAGGCTAAAATGGAACGGGTGCGCGACGGACTCTCCCGCCTGAAAGAGATCAAGCACATTTCACTTTCCTACGAAATTCCAAACGGCAATGGCGGCTATTTTGGCTTCTACAAACCCGGTCAGGATTCCACAGAAGCTGTTCTGACCACCGTACTACGCACGGATGTCGCCTATGCCAAAACATATGATATAAAACTGATAGCCGGTGAGTTCTTACAATCGGCGAACACCGCTTACCAACCCGACCGCATCGTCATGAATGAAACGGGTGTCAAATCCCTCGGGTATGCAAGCGCGCACGAGGCGCTCGGGAAGCAGGTACGGGTACATTTTTATCCAAAACCACTAACCATTGTAGGCGTGGCGCAGGATTTCCACTTCGAATCCATGCACCAGGCCATTAAGCCACTGGTGTTCGCCGACGTCCGGGGCACCAATACCTACCGCTACCTGAGCATACGCCTCAACCCTGGTAATATTGGCAACGCTATGGCCACAATCCAGCAAAAATGGCGCGAACTCATGCCGGATGCCCCGTTCGAATACGTATTTATGGATGAAACCCTGCAGAAATTATATCGATCTGAAATCCAACTTAAAAAGGCCTCCCGCGTTGCGACGTTTCTCTCGGCGGTTATCGTATTGCTCGGCATCCTCGGAATGGTTTCACTCAATGTCGCCCGCCGCACCCGCGAGGTAGGGATACGCAAAGTACTGGGAGCAACCAGCGCGCACGTGGTAATGCTTTTTCTCAAAGAATTTCTGGCAATCCTGGCCGGAGCCTTATTAATCGCATTTCCGTTGGCAATGCTATTGGGAAACCGATGGCTGAAAACTTACGCTTACCGCACAGAAATCGGATGGGAAGTATTTGCGGGGATCACAATGGTATTTGGAATGATGATAACCGTGCTCGTCTGTGTGCAGACGTACAAGGCTGCGGTAATGAATCCTGTTGAGAGTTTGAAGAATGACTAGTTAGAATTTAAAGACTTCGTAAATATCAAAATCTGCACTTTGTACGAAGTCTTTGATCGCTTGCGCTTTCTCACGGAGCAGATCTGAAAGTACTTTTGTGGAACAATTTCCTGCTCTGATCCAGACAATTTTAGGAGGTTGTGAAAACTGATTGATAAGTTTGATGAAGTCTTCATCCGCTGTAATCACCGCCTGATAACCGTTGTCGCGGGCAAACATAAAAATCTCGTAATCATCTGCGTCTGTAAGACCCAACTGCCGTACATGGTTCAAAGTATCAAACTGATGTGCCAGCAATGGCAAAATCCGTTGTGAGATATTCTGATCAATCAGAACCTTCATGCAGCAACGTCATAAAGCGTCCTCTTCAGTTGGTCCGCGGAGAATTCCAAGGCAACAGTAATATCTTCTCTGGTCAACTCAGGGAAATCCTCTAAAATATCATCAAATGACATCCCCGAGGCCAGCCAGCGCAAAATATCTTCGACTGTGATACGCATACCTCTGATACAGGGCTTACCACTCCTTTTCCCAGGTTCCAGCGTTATGATATTTTTGTAGATATACATACTGAGTAGTCTGTCTGATGCTTAACAAAAATAACGATTTACCACAGCATAAACCAAAGTACTCACTAACTCAATTTAACCGAAAACAAATCCTTCGAACGCAAGTACACCCAGGAGACGACAATGAGCGTCAGCACGCCTCCCATCATGACGGAGGAAACAGTACCGAATGCCTTGGCCATGACGCCGGATTCGAAGGCGCCAAGCTCGTTGGAGGAGCTGACGAATATACCGTTGACGGCCGCTACCCGGCCGCGCATTTCATCGGGAGGATAGATTTGCAGGATCGTCTGACGGATGATGACGCTTACGCTGTCGAATACGCCGGTCGCGAAAAGCGCACCGCAGGAGAGCATAAAGTTGGTAGAAGCCGCAAAAACCAGCGTGAATATGCCAAAACCGGCCACTGCTACGAGCATATTGCGCCATGCATTATGCGTAGGCGGGAAATAAGCCATTGCGAACATGGTCAGCATGGAGCCGATGGAAGGTGCCGCTCGCAGCAGACCAAGCCCTTCCGGCCCGACTTTCAGAATATCCTCGGCGAAAATGGGCAGCAAAGCAATTACGCCGCCGAAAAGCACCGAGAACAAATCGAGTGTCATGGCATAGAACACAATGCGCGTTTTAAAGACAAACTTGAAACCTTCTTTCAGGCTTTCCATGATCGGCGTGACAATCTTCGGAAACTCCGGGCGCGTTTTGATCATGCCCAGCAAAACCCAGCAAACCACGAAGTTGACGATGACGATCAGCAATGTTTGGGTAAGCCCAAGGTAAGCGTACATAAAACCCGCAGCAGCCGGGCCGATAATGGCGCCTGCCTGCGAAAAAGAACTGCTCCAGGTAGATGAGTTATGGTAGATCGTTCTCGGTACAAGGAAGGGTTTGAGTGAGCTTGCAGCAGGCGAGTAGAAGCCTTTTGCAAAACCTATTAATCCAAAAACAGCATAAATGACCGCCAGATGCTGCCACTCCGCCAGCTTGTTGTAAATACCCGGCTGAAAAGCGGTGTACAAGATCCCGGACCCTAGCAAGATCACCACCAGACTAATATGCATGATGCTGATCTTGTTCTTCTGATCGGCCACATAGCCCCCAAACAACGAAGTAACAATGAACGGAATCGCCTCTGCCAGTCCCACGAGGCCCAATGCGAGCGGATCGTGCGTGGTTTTGTACAGTTCATAACCCACGATCACTTCCTGAACGCGGATGGTGGCAGAGAAAAGGAAGGAATTCGATACAAAAAACCGGAAATCAGAATAGCGGAGCGCTGCGTAAGGATCGTTGGATGCTACTGTTTTCAAGTGAGTGTTTGGGTGGTGTAAAAAAGTAACATCGGTGCCGTAAAAGAATGTTCTGCTTTAACTGAAAATTAATGCCTTTTACTGACCCAATCCTATAAAAGGCTGTTAAAGTGCCAAAATCAATGTTTTACATTTCGTTTACATTGTTTTACAAGCATTTGTTCGCGTGCTCCACGGTCATCGGTACTTTTGGCCAGCAGTCAAAATCATCAAAACACATTTGGATATGAACTTCAAAGCAATCAAAATCATCTTCCCGGCAACGGTCCTGTTATACTCGCTGCAAGCCACGGTGGCGCTGCCGAAGTCTGCCGGTTCGTCTGACGAAAATACCCTGCTCGTAAACGGTCGCGTAATCTCGCCAGAGCAGTTTGCACACGTCACCCGGGGTACGCTGACGCTCGTAAAAAGTAATTCGGCTTCCGGCCAGCAAGCAAACGTACCCTTCCTGATTTACCTGAAACGCGGCGGCATGATCGTCAATCCCGAATCCCATGCACACAACTTTGCAGTATGGAGCTCCGAAATTCGCGATATTCTGGAATTCGCCGAGGCCGGTGACCAGCTCATTATCGATCCCGTCAAACCTCAAAATACCTCTGCGAGAAAAGTTATAATTATCAAAAAGACGCAAATCATCCCGCGATTCCAGTGGTTTTATGTTTCGAAACAGAAAAAGGACAATTGCTGAAATTCGTTAAATTTGATGATTGGTCCGAGGCTTTATGATGCGGTATTTCAAAGCGGTTTTCACAGGGTTCCTGCTCGTAACATGCATATGTGCGGGACGTCCGCTCATGGCCAACAGCGACGCCGTTCGCTTTTCTGAAAATGTCAACCTGTCGCTCCGGCGGACGGTCGATCTACTGCTGCGAGCCAATGGAGATTCCCTCTCACAGATCCCGCCGGTGAAGCAAACGGATGCCAACACGTTTTCGGTGCAAATGGACCATATGTTCGACTATGACAAACTACCCGAAACATTGCAACGTTCATTCGATTCCTATCATATCGACCGGCCGTACAGTGTCGCCGTATTGAATTGCAAAACCGGCGAAGTAAGTCTCGGATACCAGTTCTTCGACCTGAACCAACCCGGCGGGGTGCCGTGTAGAGGGCGCTCGCGCGAGGCGGGCTGCTACATGCTGCAAGTCCGCTTCACGCCGGAAGCCGCCAAACCCCAGGCTACCGGCAATACCTGGCTGCTGATCACAGTGGGCGGTACGCTGGCCGGGCTGGGTTTTATCGCCTGGAACAGGTCGCGGCACAAAAAAACACCGGAAAATGTACCGCAAAATACGCCGGCTTCACATTCGCGCATTGCATTCGGTAACTCCTGGCTGGACACCACCAACCAATCACTCTTCAACAGCCAATCCACCCTGACATTGACGTTCCGCGAAGCAAAGCTGCTTAGCTTGTTCGCCCGAAACATCAACCAGGTCCTGGAACGCGATGCGATTTTAAAATCGGTTTGGGAAGATGAAGGTGTTACCGTGGGAAGGAGCGTCGACGTATTCGTATCGCGCCTCCGCAAAATGCTGGCCGCCGATCCGCAAGTTAAAATCACCGCCATTCACGGCGTAGGCTACAAAATGGAAGTCCATTCCTGAAAATCCATGTTCAAAACCTTTCTGAAAATAGCAGTGCGTCAGCTCTGGCAGGGACGGCTGTATGCGGTGATCAACGTCATCGGTCTGGCAATTGGCACCGCCAGTATGCTCTTCGCGGCCATTTACATCACCGATGAACGCAGTTTCGACGGCTTTCATCACCATAATCCCCATCTCTACCGCATTACCAGTTCCTACCGGGAGCGCGGCGAGCTCATTTCTTCGGGTGGTACCGGCCAGGTACAGGGCCCGGCATTTCAGGCGCGGATACCCGAGGTCACACGTTATGCGCGCGTCATGGGCGGGGACATCCACGGAGATGTGCGGCACGGGCACAATGCATTCAAATTACAGCTGCTTTTTGTAGATGCTTCTTTTTTTGACGTGTTCACCTTTCCGTTACTGCATGGCAATGGCCGTACCGCGTTGCAAAACGTCAATTCGGTGGTCGTTACCAAACGTACGGCGATGAAATTCTTTAACCGCACCGATGTGCTGGGCGAGCTGCTGCAAATGGACGCCGACCCGTCGGCGATGCGGATCGGGAAACCGCTGGTCATTACGGGCGTGGCAGAAGATCCGCCTGCCAATTCCTCGGTTCAGTTCGACATCCTCTTTCCATTTGCGTTTATGAAAGTATCGTTCAACGACGCGAGCTGGCTGAATGCCTATCTGGGAACGTTTGTCGTGCTGCGCCCCGATGCCCAGCCAGATCAGGTTATCCGGAAATTTAACCGCATAGCCGGCGCATTATCCCAAACCCAACGAAAAGACCATCCCGAAGCATTCACCATTACCTATGGCTTACAAAAAATGACCGACATTCACCTGAATACGCAGGAAATTCCCAACCAAAACGGTGAATCCGGCATTGTGAACGCGAGCAGGCCTGTTTATTCCTACATTTTCATCGGCATGGCCGGTTTTATTCTGATCATGGCCAGCATCAACTTTATTAACATTCACATGGCTTCTTCGATGAAGCGCGCAAAGGAAGTCGGGATACGTAAGGCCACCGGAAGTGGCAGCGGAGCGATCGTCGTGCAGTTTCTCGGCGAATCGGCTATTCTGGTAGGGATTTCAATCGTTCTTGCATTTATACTCGTGATGTTACTGCTGCCGGCATTTAATCACTTATCTCAAAAGCAAATCGCACTGAATCGGCTATGGAGCCCGGAAACGGCAGGTTGGCTGGCATTTATTTTCGTGATAAACATCGCTTGCGCCGCACTCTATCCCGCCTGGCTAATTTCCAGGCTAAATCCGGTTGAAACGCTCTATTCCAAAGCCTCGCTTGCCGGTAAAAATCCGACCGGGAATGTGCTCATGGTTTTCCAGTTTGCGATAGCGATGCTGCTGGGCATCGCGAGTATGGTATTTTACAGGCAAATGCACTTCATCAGGTCCAAAAACCTAGGTTATAATCCTGATCAGATCGTCAAAATAGCCATTCACGGTGAGCGGGATGTTCAGCGGGTGCACAAGCGCTTCCGGAACGAGCTGGCGGGCGACCCTGCATTCGGGGCGATCTCGCTTGCGGGTGAGTTTGGCAATCGTGATGTAGTGGTGAAGGGGCAAAAAATTCTTGCAAATGTGCGTACGATCGATGCCGATTATCTTCCGATGCTTGAAATGAAGCTGCTTCAAGGCCGCAACTTCTCCCTCGCTTTCGCTTCCGACGAAACTTTCGGGGTATTGGTCAATGAAGCGTTTATCAAAAAAGCAGGCATTACCGACCCGGTCGGAAAGACGTTAATGCCCGACGATTATTTTGGAAAGCAGGGCCTGACCATCCTCGGCGTTATCGGTGACTTTCATTTCAGCTCGCTCAAAGAGCGCATCGGACCTATGATTATGCCTATGAGCACACATTACGGAGGCGGGGAACTATGGATTAAAATCGCCCAAAACAGGGAGTTATATGCCATTAGTAAGCTTAAAACGACGTTTAAGAAGATTTTACCCGACGCTGTTTTTGACTACACCTTCCTGCACGACGCTAACGCACGTGCCTACGCAACCGAACTTCGCTGGCAGCAGATCATCACGGTGGCGACCATAGTGGCCGTGGTCATTTGTAGCCTGGGACTCTTCGGTCTCACGCATCTTGCCATCACGCAACGCCGGCGCGAAACGGGCATACGGGTCGTGCTGGGTGCGACGGGTTATGATATTGCGCTGGTTTTTTCCAGAAACTTCATCCACATCATCTTTATTGCCTTTTTCATCGCTTCCATCTCGGGCCACTACCTGATGCAATCATGGCTTGGTCAGTTTACCTACCATGCCGGCCTGCAATGGTGGATGTATGTCTGCCCGGGAGCCGTGGCAATGGGACTGGCATTGTTTACTGTATTTGCCCAGGCTTTGAGTGCCGCCGCCGCGGATCCGGTGAAGGTTTTAAGGTCCGAATAACGTCCATTTCACAATGGCAAGTCCCAGGTTCCGAACGCGTCCGATTGCGTACACATTTTGTACGGTATCGGACGCACGCCCGTTAGCATCATTTTAAAACAACATGAAAATCAATTATTTACACTTTTGGCAAGGCTTTTTAAAATAGGACTGGCATAAGAGACGAGGATGTAAGCATTTGTTTTTAAAACAGGTTGTCCGTAATTACATACCAAATCTCAAACATCCAATTTTTATGATCCAGTTAGAAAAGATATCCAAATATTACCCGGCAGGTTTTGGCAAAACATACGTGTTGCGCCACATTGATTTGAACATTAAAGAAGGTGAATTTGTGTCGATTATGGGTCCGTCGGGCTCCGGCAAATCCACTTTGTTACATATACTGGGCTTGTTGGAAGAGCCGTCCGAAGGTGAATACCTCTTCCTCGACGAGCCGGTTCAGAAACTCTCCGAGAAGAAGCGTACCGAATTGCACCGCCACCACATCGGTTTTGTGTTCCAGGCCTATCACCTGATCGACGAACTGACGGTTTATGAAAACATCGAGACCCCGCTTTTGTACAAAGGCACGTCGTCGTCGGAGCGCAAGAGCCGGGTGGCGGAACTGCTCGACCGCTTCAATATGGTTGCGAAGAAAGACCTGTTCCCGCACCAGCTTTCGGGCGGCCAACAGCAACTGGTAGGCGTTGCCCGGGCGATCGTACACAACCCGAAAGTGATTTTCGCCGACGAACCGACCGGCAACCTGCATTCGGAACAGGCGATCGAGATCATGGAATTATTTCAAAAGCTTAACCAAGAAGATAAAGTCACCATCGTTCAGGTAACCCACTCGGAAACCAATGCAGGTTACGGCAACCGGATTGTCCGGTTGAAGGACGGATGGCTGGCGTAACCTAACTCAATCTATTAGCCATGAAACGTTTTATTTTACTTTTCTGCCTGTTGCCATTACTCGGTCAGGCGCAATCCAAGTTGAGCCTCGCCGATTGCGTGGACCTGCTGGCCAAAAACAACCTCATTTACCAGCAGGGTACATTGCAGGCGGAAGCGGCGCAGGCACAGCTACGGCAGACAAAATCACAGATCTTCCCTCAGATCTACATTTCGGCTGACCAAAGCCTTAACCTGGGCCGCAGTATCGACCAGTACACCAATACGTATATAGACCAGCTTTACAGCTACAATGCGATCAGTACGGGGTTCCAAATGCCCGTTTTCCAGGCCGGAAAGTTGCAGAACCAGACCCGCCAGGGGACATTGCTGAAAGAGTCGGCGATGGAAAACCGCACAGCCGTGCTGAATGCGCAAACCATCCTGCTCATGCAAGGCTACGTGAATGTGCTCGCAACCAAGGCATTGCTCGAAGCTGCCAATGAGCAGGTAGCTTCTTCGCAGCAACAGGTAGATAAGGTACAGAAGCAGGTAAACGCTGGAACAGCCGGGAACAACCTTCTTGCCGAGATCAAGGCCCAGCTTTCGAACGACAAGTATTTGCAGGTAACGGCACTTAGCAATTACCATACGGCGCGGCTTGCATTGTTTCAGCGGATGAATATCACGCCGGATGACAATGTGGAATTCGAGCCGCTATTACCCAAGGAAAGCGTTACGCCCGCGGCTGCCAATGCTACGGAACTGTACGAGAATGCATCCAAGTCTTTCCCGGAAATCCGCAGCGCTGAGTTGAACCGCCAGAGCTACAAGTACCTGGTGAAGTCGATTAAGGCATTGAACTATCCTTCGTTGAACCTTAGTACGAATGTGCGGGCATTCTACGCGTCGACAAACGACAACCTCGATTATTTCAAACAGCTGAATGCGACACGCAACGGCTATATTAACCTGGGTCTGAACATTCCGATCATGGGCCGTTGGGTTACCCGGCCACGCGTGGAGCTGGCGAAAGTGCAGGAGCGCCAGGCGCAAAATACCCTCGACATCACCAACCAGCAGCTTCGGCAGGCGATTGAAACCGCTGTGCTAAACCTGAACGCCATGGCCGACAAACATGCAGCCGCAGAAGGCCAGGTAGAATCACTCGGAGCCGCATTCGCGGTAGTGGAGAGCAAATTCAATGCGGGTGTAGCCAGTATTTTCGAATACACCCTTTCGAAAGCGAAACTCGCACAGGCCCAAGGCATCGCTATTCAGGCAAAATATGATTACCTGATGCAACAGAGATTATTGCAATACTACCGTCAGGGCAACTGGCAAGGGGTGTTTTAGGTGGTAGGCTGTAAGCTTTAGGCTCTAAGCTGTAAGCAGTAAGACATAAAAGGGAGATCAGCTTATAGCCTAAGGCTTACAGCTTAAAGCCCCAAAGACTGTTAGGTTAAATTTGGTATCGGTAATTCTTAGAGGCAGCCAGGCGCATTGGCTGCCTCTTTTTGTTAAATAAACCTAAATTATTAGGTGGTTACATTATGGTGCGTAAATTAGGTGCAAACTAAATTTATGGACCATGAAAAAACTTTTTCTATTGTTACTGCCGGGGATGCTGCTACTGGCAGGAAGTGCGGAGGCGCAGTTGCAGAAAGGCGTGAAATATTGGGGCGCGACGATTAATTTCCGCGGTGAATTTTTCCATGATATGGAAGATGGCAGTAATGTTCATAACCGCAAAACCAGCAATCCTTCCGTTATGCCCGAAGCACAGATAGGCTGGTTTGTTTCCGGTAAAACCATGCTAGGAGTCGGATTAAGATACAGTCTGAGCTACCAAAAGGATGACCAAAGCCCACTTGACTACGAGGTCAGGTCTTTCGGTCAATCTCTGCAATTACTTCCATTCATCCGACAATACTACACTCTGAACGACCGGTGGGCCATCTTTGTCCATGGGGAATTAGGACCGACCTATTCCTGGTCGAAAACCAAAAACGGAGGGCTAATACCGTCCACCAGCAAAAGCGATTACTGGCAATATGGGTTGAGTGTAAAACCCGGTGTGGTTTACACATTTCCTAACAAGAAGTGGTCGATAGAGGCGTATACCAATTTTCTCGCCCTCAATTTCAACTATCAGCCTTCTTATGACGGTGCTGACCGGCAATTCAAATTCGGAACGGGCCTGACCACCAGTTTTCCGTCCTATTTCTCTCTCCGCATTGCCCGGTACATCCAACCTGAAAACTGATCAGCCATGAAAAATATTAAAACCAGCATCCTAATTGTCATGCTTGTATTGGTGCATGCACTCGCCAACGCCCAGTTCAAGGAAGGAGAGTCATTCATAGACGGGGCTTTCCAGGTAAATCTTTTTGATTCCAAGGCTAAGGACACAGACTCCCAATACAGGCTCTATGGACACAACATCGATGTGTCGCTGGGCAAGTTCCGGAGTGGTACAAAAGCTGTCGGGTGGTCGTTGAGCAATAATCTCGCTATCCAAAAAGTCAAAAGCTTGACTTTCGAGCCGAAACCACTTCAGAATCTCGGTTTCAGCATTTCGCGCTTCTGGGAATTTTACAAACCTCTGAATGACAAGTTTTCATTGTATGCTCGGCCTAGAATTGGCTTGGGATATAATCTGGCAAATACCTTTGATAACGCCAATGGCAATATCACGACAGAAACCCGCCTTAATTCCATTTCGCTGGTGGCCAACATAGGTGCTGGCATTGCATGGCGCATTGCCCCGAAATGGGCCATTTATGGAGGTGTCGCATTCTCAAATCCGCTCGATGTCTCCTATTCATTTGGTCGGAGGCGTGATGTAGCCAACCCGCGTCCAGACGGACAATATCCCCAAAACAACTTGCGGGGATTCAGCTACCGCTTTGCACCGGATCTGTCGTCCGGTTCAATCGGACTCGGTTTCCGATACTTCTACTGAGCCAAAATTCGAAGATAATCGCTCAAAAATCATTAAAAACCCCTTGGATATGGCTTTTAAGGCCATATCCATTTTTTTAGTAATGAAAAAACACTTTCTAATTGTCCTTTTCGCTGCGTTCAGCGCTTGCCATAAACCACAAACTACCAACCTCGCCGGGCCGTGGGAACCCGATTACGACGTGACCCGCTCGGAAAGCGCTATCAAGGAATTCGAGAGAAAAGACGCGGAACACATGCCGGCACCAGGCGGAATAGTTTTCACAGGCAGCTCTTCATTTACCAAATGGCAGGATGCCGCAAAGGACCTTGCGCCCCTGCCGATCATCAACCGAGGCTTCGGAGGCTCTACCTTACCGGAAGTAATCCATTACTCCGATCGCACGATTACCAAATACAAGCCGAAGACGGTCGTAATCTATTGCGAGAACGATATGTTCGGCAAAAAACCGAAGTCGCCCGAACAGGTGCGCGATGCGTATGTGACGCTGGTGAAGAAGCTTCGCGAGAAACAGCCCGATGTGCAGCTTTACGGGGTGTCGCTGAAACCTTCGCCTTCACGCTGGGCGAAGCGGGAGGATGTGATCAAGGCCAACAAGCTGATCCAGGATTACATTAAAAAGGATAAGAACCACCATTATATCGACGTGTGGCCGGTGATGCTCAAAAACGGCCGCCCGGACGGCGCTATCTTCGTGAGCGACAGCCTGCATATGAATGAGGAAGGTTACAAAAGGTGGACGAAAGTGTTCCGCCCGATACTGGAAAAATCAGTCTGAAAGTATCCTGCACTTTACGGTTTTTTACAAAGATTTTAAAAGAATACATAAGGGTATTGGTTTTAACGTAAAGTCACTATATTGACCGAAAAAATACATTTCCGGGTAAAAAAGTGATATTCCAGTAATGAAAGTAACAGCGGTTTTTGATATTGGCAGGACCAATAAGAAGTATGTACTTTTCAACGAGAAGTATGATATCGTTCATGAGTTTTCAGAATCCCTCCCAGAAACAGTTGACGAAGACGGCTTTCCTACCGAAGATTGTGAATTGTTAACCAAATGGGTGCAGGACCGCTGGGCCGAATTGCTGGCTAATCCGGAATTTGACATCAAAGCGGTAAACGTGGCTGGCTATGGTGCCAGCCTGGTGCATCTCGACGCCGCGAACCGTCCGCTTACGCCGCTGTATTCTTACCTCAAACCGTTCCCGGAAGATCTGTTAAAGCAGTTTTACAGCACCTATGGAGACCCTACCCGCATTTCGTTGCAAACAGGCTCTCCGGCAATGGGGATGCTCAACTCGGGGATGCAGCTGTATTGGCTCAAACATACCAAACCGGAGATTTACAGCCAGATCGCTACGACTTTACATTTACCTCAGTATATCCTGTATCTGCTGACAGGCCGCAAAGTGAGCGATTACACCTCGCTAGGCTGCCATACCGCATTGTGGAGCTTTGAAATGTGGGATTACCACGAATGGGTGAAGCAGGAAGGTATTCATAAGAAACTCGCGCCGGTACTCGCGTCGTCGTCGTTCATTTACCGCCATGGCGACAAGGGCATTCAGTCGGGCTTCGGGCTGCACGACAGCTCCTCGGCGCTGATACCTTACCGGATGGCCGTTAAAAAGCCGTTTGTACTTCTATCGACCGGAACCTGGTGTATCAACTTCAACTCTTTCGCATCGAAACCGCTGACTTCTTACCAGCTCGAACGCGACTGTATGAATTACCTCACACCGGAAGGCAGCGGCGTTACCGCTTCACGCCTGTTCATGGGGCGCGAACACGATTACCAGGTGGCACGCATTGCGGAGTATTTCAAAGTAGCTCCTGATTTTTATAAAAAGGTGGTGTTTGATGAAGATATATTAAAACAGGACACTCCGAAATTCTATACCGCCTGCATGACTGGCAACGGGCCGTTCCCCGAACCAAACACCCAAGAATGGCAGATCAGCGCATTTGCTTCGGCTGAGGCCGCATATCATCATTTGATTAAAGGGCTTTGCGAGCTGCTTTACGTGTCGCTCGACCTCGTGAATATCAACGATGTACATGCTATCTATGTAGACGGTGGATTTGCCCGGAACGAAATATTCACAAGGCTACTAGCGCGGCATTATCCGAACCACAAAGTTTACGTATCGGATCTCCCGTACGCGACGTCCCTGGGGGCTGCGTTGCATGTGACGCGCCCGCAGACGTACGAGTTTGCCAACGAAATACGCGAAATAAAACCTTGATCAGCTGATCCGGCTCCAGTTGGTTTCTTCCTTGCGCAGATTTTCAAGATGGTTGCGTATGGGATAATGAACCGGCTGGAGCAGATCGGGATCGGCCGTCAGAATTTCCTCCGCAGACGCTCGCGCGGCCTTCAATATCTCCCCGTCCTGGGCCAGATTCGCCACCAATAAATCCACCAATCCGCTTTGTTGCGTACCCGAAATGTCGCCTGGGCCACGGAGTTGCAGATCCACTTCTGCTATTTCGAAACCGTCGTTGGTGTTGCACATTGTTTCTATACGCAACTTGGTGTCTTTGCTGAGCTTGTAGTCGGTCATTAGTATACAATATGACTGCTCCGCACCGCGCCCTACCCTGCCCCGCAGCTGGTGCAGTTGCGAAAGTCCGAAACGCTCCGCATTCTCGATTACCATTACCGAGGCATTCGGCACATTCACGCCCACTTCAATCACCGTCGTCGCGACCATGATCTTTGTCTCGCCACGCACGAAACGTGCCATTTCAAAATCCTTGTCCTGCGAACGCATTTTACCGTGCACAATGCTCAGCGGAACGCCCGGAAAAGCCCGTGCCACGCTTTCGTAACCATCCATCAAGTCCTTCAAATCCATTTTTTCGGACTCTTCGATCAGCGGATACACCATATAAACCTGCCGTCCTTTCGCAATTTCATCTTTCAAAAACCCGAAAACCGAAAGGCGGTGCTTATCGAACCGATGGACCGTTTTAATGGGTTTCCGGCCGGCTGGGAGCTCGTTAATGGCCGAAATATCCAGGTCGCCGTACAATGTCATCGCGAGTGTGCGCGGAATCGGCGTGGCCGTCATCACTAGCATATGCGGGTTAATGCGCGAGTTCTTGGCCCAAAGTTTGGCCCGCTGCGCAACCCCAAAGCGATGCTGTTCATCGATAATGCAAAGGCCGAGGTTTTTGAATTGCACTGCATCCTCTATCAATGCGTGGGTGCCGACAATAATATGCAGCGTACCATTCAGCAGTTCGCGATGAATGACATCCCGCTCCTTTTTCTTTGTCGAACCCGTCAGTTTCGCAATGTTGACACCTAGCAGGTCGGCAAATTTTTTGAGACCCTGGTAGTGCTGGTCGGTAAGGATTTCCGTGGGCGCCATGAGGCAAGCCTGCGCGTCGTTATCCAATGCAAAAAGCATGGTGATGAATGCCACGATCGTCTTCCCGGAGCCTACATCGCCTTGTAGCAGGCGGTTCATTTGCTTGCCGGTTTTGAGGTCTTCATGGATCTCGTGCAGTACGCGTATCTGCGCGCCCGTAAGTTTGAAAGGCAAATGTTGTTCATAGAACTCTTTCACCAGCATTGTTTTATCAAAAATCAACCCCGGGTATTCCGTCTTATGCAGCAGCTTGTTCTTGATGAGCCTGAACTGGTTGTAAAATAGTTCTTCGAACTTCAGCCGCCGCTGTGCCTGGTGCAATGTGCGGGCGTCCTGCGGCAAGTGGAAATGCCAGAGGGCCTGCGCTTTGGAAACGAGTCGGTATTTCTCAACCAATGGAGCGGGCAGTGTCTCACGTATATGCGGATGCGCGATTTCGAGCAGGCTCCGCATCATTTTGCTCAAAGCTTTGCTATCGAGAAATTTCTTCCGAAGCTTTTCGGTGAGCGGATAAATCGGTTGCCAATAGCCTGCCGACGCGTTTTCCTGCGTCAGCACTTCTATTTCCGGGTGGGTAATGCTCCATTTGCCGCCATACCGCACCGGAGTTCCGTAAACAATATATTCGCCTCCGCGTTTCAGCCACTTCTCATACCAGGAAATGCTCTGGAACCATACGAGATCCAAATCCCCCGTTCCGTCCTGAAACTGGCCAACGAGCCGCTTTTTACTGCCCTCACCGATCACCGTAAATTCGCGCAGACGCCCCTTTACCTGCGTGGCCGACATTTGCTCGTTCAATTCGCTGAGCCTATGAAAAACGCTGCGGTCTTCGTGGCGGAAAGGATAATGCTGTATAAGGTCGCCGAAGGTAAAAATATTCAGCTCCTGATTGAGCAATGCGGCTTTTTGCGGGCCTACGCCTTTCAGGAATTCGATCTTGGTATCGAAAAAGCGGGTTCTAACAGATGGGTTTGTTTCAGAAGTCATTATTCAAATATAAACCGAAATCATAAAAAACACGGTTTGGAAGTCTCAAATGTTAATCTCTGTTAATGGGGTAGCTATTCCTGCGATTTCGGCTACAACCCGCTTGATTCGCAACTTACGAATGCTTTACTTGCTGCTTCGTATATCTTAACCACCAATCATTTACCAAAATCTACACAACTTATGAAAACCATTTTGTTATCGCTTTTCCTCACCCTGATCGCATTCACCTGGGCATCCGCACAAAGCCCGCATGTAACCGCCAACGGCAAGAATTTGAGCGTAAGGTATGGCCAACCCTCTAAAAAAGGCCGCGTATTGTTTGGAAAAGCAGGAAGCGGCAGCCTCGAACCATACGGCAAGCCATGGCGGATCGGCGCTGACAGTGCGACCACGATCACCTTCAAAAAAGACGCTACATTTGGCGGAAAACCTATCAAGGCGGGCACTTACACGTTGTTCGCGACTCCCAACGAAAAAGAATGGACCATTATCCTAAATAGCCAGCTCGGACAATGGGGCGCCTACGAATACGACAAGCACAAAAGCAAAGACGTAGCGCATATTACCGTTCCGAACAAGAACTATCCTACATCGGAAGAAAAACTGACTTTCACCGTAAAAGACACTTCCCTGGATTTTCAATGGGATAAGGTTGGGTTTTCGGTGCCTGTGAAATTCTGATACTCATATAAACGCAAAAAGACTGGTTTACACCAGTCTTTTTGCGTTTATCAACAATGTCTACCTTCGGGGGGACAGATAAATTCCCATCCCGATGGACTTATCCTGGGTGACCTGATGCCGTTTGTTATTCAACCAGTAACAGACCCATTGTTTTTGCTGATTCGAACTGAGGTCGGTGCATGTACCTAAAATGTATCGGTTATTCAGGCTAAAAGCGATATCGGTTGCGCCTGACAAACTATTTTCCGGAGTACTTAGTACCACTTTCCCTTCGCCGGCGACAAGCATCGCAACATCCAGCTGCTGAGTCAGAGCGGCATTTCCCACAAGGAAAACCTCCCCGCGATCGACACCGATATTCCATACATAACAATCGTTTCCGCCAGACGGCTGAAACAGTCCGTTTTTCCAATAGCCACTCTGAAAATATCCCCCATTTGCCGGGCGATACTCTCCCCCAACAAACACGTCATTCCCAACAACTTCAATTCCATAGCCATGACCGAAACTTTCGGACAATACCGTCTTTTTGCCGTTTTTCCAGAAACAGGGCTTTTCGGCATCCATGCCTGATATGTAAATGTTCTCGTCTTCAAAATCAATATCACTGGCGTATCCTTTGCTTTCATTCAGGAAAGTCATTTTCCCTTCCGTCCAGAGAAACGCGCGGAAGTTTGTGTGCGTTTCGTAAAGCTGGCCAACCAGATATAGCACACCATTATGCACACCGATTGCCTTCACCTCACCGTCTTTTTCTGAATCCAGTATGATTCGTTTTCCGCCTTTCCACAAACAGGGCTTTCCCTGATATTTTCCCGCGGCGACTATTTCCTTATTCACCATAACAATATCGTGGGCGACCGAATAGTGATCATCCAATATCCGGATCGAATCATTTTTCCAGTAACATGCCTTCCATTGATCGCCGCCCGTATTAACAGCACCGGCTATCAGCACATCTACGGAATCTGATGCAAACGGCATCGCATCGACGTCATCAAAATTTTCGGAAGGTTTCGCGGGTACGTCTGTGACATCTTCGTTACAACTCACCAGGAATGCAGACCAAACAATTGTCAGGAAAATGAAAAGCATATTTTTCATAACGATCAGGATTAATTGTTAGCAACACCGCAATGAAATGTCAGCCCGTAAGAACACCAAAAACGATGTCCGATCTGCCCGTATTAAAAATCGAATGGTCTGAAAGCAAGAAACGCAGATCTAGTTCTTGACCAGATCTGCGCTTCTTCTTTTTCTTTGTTCCCTACTCCCTTTCTTCCCCAATTACAAATTCTGCTTAATCATATTCTCCAACACCTGCAAATGCTCCGTGAATGCCTTATGCCCGTGTTCGGTAGCTTTATAGGTCGTGAGCGGTTTGCGGCCGTTGAATTGCTTCTGAAATTCGATGTATTTGATTTCTTCCAACGCCTTTAAATGCGAGGCCAGGTTGCCGTCGGTGAGCTGCAACAATTCTTTCAACTCATTAAAACTCAGGGAATCGTTGACCACGAGCACGGACATAAGCCCAAGCCTGATCTTGCTTTCAAATACCTTGTTAAACTTTTCTAACCACTCCATTACAAATTCCCTGTTACGCGGACGCCTGACCGTCGGGCGCGTTATTGATTGGCTTCCAGAAACAGCATGGCATCCCGGTTACGGATCCAAACTGCCTGGTCACGTTGATTATTGGCGGCCATCGTAAATCCGGAACCTACCAGGCCCGTTGCGACCGATATCCAGAAAAAAGTCTTCAAATTATCGCGGTTGCCCGAAAGCAGCGATATAACGGAACCTGCCGATCCGGCCAGCGAAATAACCAGTCCGATGCTGCGCGTTCTCCTGGATTTCAGATAGAGACCGAGGCCTTCCGGCGAAACCATAAATTCGTTCCTCAATGCCTTTTGTCCGACGTGAATGACATTGTTTTTGACAAAACTATTCCCATTTCTCAAATAAATGGTCTCCTTATCGTACCATTTTCTCGCTTTTGACGCTGTACTGTCCGATGGCATCCGTACCTGTGCCGAGCAAACCGAGCCCAAAGTGAGTATTAACAGCACCACTGTAAGGCCCGATTTCCCGCCGGACCGCCGGCCGCCTGATAACTCTTCGCCAGGCAATTTCTCTCTTTCGTACCGGTTATACATGGTAAGGCCGTAGACAATATGCAGAATTCCAAAGCCTATTGCCCAGAATATCAGCGAGTAGCCCGTCAGGAACAATGCGATACAACCGATACCGATTTCCGAAATACCCATGTAAAACACTTCCGGGTAAGTAAACCGGCTCGCGTTTACCAGTGCCAGTCCGTAGAATAGCAATGTCACCGGAAAAACCAGCCAGATAAAGCCGTAATGCAGCATCGCCAGAGAGAATATACCGCCTGTCCCAAGCGGGATCAGCATCGCGATCAGCAACCGCTTTGAACTGCCGTTCCAAACCGTAAGGCCTTTTTTCCGACCCCGGCGGACCGTAAGAATGATTCCCACCGCAAGCGACGATACAAGCACGCAGAGTCCATCGACAAACAAAAACTCGATCACATCCTGGCGCGAATGCCCCTGATAGGTACCCAATGGAGCTAAAATATCGGTCAACCAGTCGGTTTTAAAACGAACGTATGCCGTCCCTGCGCCGATCAGCGCGAATATGCCGGCAAAAACCCCGCTCAAACCACTGAGGGATAAAAACTTGGACGAGCGCTCCATCAGGTCGCGGATCTCGTTCAAAGTATGCAAAGAATCCTGATTCGGGTTCATAAGCGTGTCAAAATGTAAAAGTAACGGTCAGTGATTGTCAGAAATAGTCAGGTGTTGTCAAGTGTGGTTAGGCGTGGCGCTAAAAGAGCAGCAGAATTTTTGGGATAAACACAATTCCTCCTACTATCACCGCCGAAATCGCCAACAGCAATACGCCGGCGGCCGCCGTGTCCTTCACTACTTTGATTACCGGATGGTAATCTGCCGAAACGAGGTCGGCCAGTTTCTCAATAGCGGTATTGAATGCTTCCGCCGCCCACACGAGCGCGATCTGGATCACGATCAGACACCATTCGGCGGCCGATATATTGAAAAACACACCCGCTATGGCCACCACCACGCAGGCGATCAGATGAATGCGCGCATTGTTTTCGTAGCGGAACAGGCTATAAATTCCGGCACCTGCGTAACGGAAGCTTCGGACAGCTTTAAGAATATCGATGGGTCCGTTCATGTTGTTTCATTTCGGCAAAAATATGGAACGCAAAGTACAACAACATGAGCACGAACGAAAACGTAATGGTGTGTTTGATCGCCAGCGGATCCCTCAAACTATGGTAGATACCCTTCGCGAGTGCGCCCGGCTGCGTGACGATGTCCCAGCTGTTCCAACGGCCATAACGCCCCAGGAAGATTCCGAAACCACTCAGTACCATCGAGTTCAGGATCGCAAACCATGCCAAACGCTCGTTCCAGCGGTGCGAAATAATCCGGTGAACAATGCGAATACTGTAAAGGCCCGTCAGGAAACCTGCCAGGGAGAATGTGAAAATCATCAATGCATCATACCAAAGCATGTTTTCGGGCACGCCACGAAGGTGTTTCAAATCGGTAATAATGTAGGGGGCATTAGGGAAAAACAGGAGCCAAACTGCCAGGTAGATCATTAAAACTCCGAATGGTGCCGACCGGCGTTTCTCCATCTCCCACACCCACTTAATAAAAAGCAACGGTATCCACGCCAGAAACAGGTTCCAGGTCAAAAAGACGAAGTCCCAGTTTTGCAGGGCAATCCTGACAGTCAATAATGCCATCGCAGCGGCGGAAACAAATGCGAGGAGTGCCACTTTCAAATTGCCCTCCAGATAATTAACCAGGTTTCTCAGCATCGTTTAAGTTTATTTTAAAGTACTTTGAATTACAAAGTTAATATAAAACGATTGGAAACCGCAATAGCAGGAAGTGTATTTAAATAAAAGATGGGTTACTTTTTATTATTTTCGGCGAAAGCTTTCATCATCGCCCATTCGCGACCGGCGGTTTTAGCCCTGAAAGTTTCCAGACAGCCGCGGTCTTGCAAGGTAATGTAGCAGGTTTTCCCGTTTTTACCCCCGAAACAGATGTTCGAAACCTTCTTTCCGATGGTATGAATGGTATGGATAACTTTTCCTTCAGGGGAGAGCACCGCTACTTCTCCCTTTCCGTGCCTGGTAATATAGAGGTTACCATGCACATCGCAGCGCATTCCGTCCATGCCGCCGTCTTCGAAATGGTGCAGCAGTTTTTTATTGGATAATGTACCATCTGCCGCCAGATCGAACATCCACACATTCCGCTGAACGCTTTCGTTGACGTACAGCTTCTTTTCGTCAGGGCTGACGTCGATGCCGTTGGTGGTTCCCATATTTCCAAAGGCAAGATTCACTTTTCCTTCGGGCGTGATGTGCCAGATTTGCCCGGTTCCGTCTTTCCAATTGGGGTCGGAAGCAAAAACGTGTCCCGAGGCGGTTACGGCAAGGTCATTGGGCTGGTTCATTTTCGGTTCGTTCGCGAAAACGGAAACGTCCTTGGTAATCATATCCACTTTCAGGATGTTGTGCCCCGTAAAATCAGCCACATAAAAAGTGTTTTTGTTCACAAACCGGATTCCATTGCCCGTGCTGCCTTTCGGCAAGGTCACGAAAAAGCTCGCATTGCCCTTCTTGCTGAGCTGCGCGATCGTACCGTCGCGGGCAAAGTTCACGGCGTAGACATTTCCGTCTTCATCCACCGCGGGGCCTTCACAATTGGTGGTAAATTCCCCTTCATTGGAGAACTTTTTACTTTTTGTCTGAGCCACACTGATTCCCCGCGACAACAGCGTGACGGTGAGGAGGATTGCTAAGATTCGGGTCATAAAGGTAATGTCGTCAAAATCACTGATTCTTCCACTTGATGGCGCAGCCAACCGGCTTTGTAACGGTGATTACCACGGGTTTACCTCCCACGAGGTTGGTCACCGCTTCGTCCACATACAGTTTCGTCACACCGGTTGCGTCCTGCGGGTTGTCGTCGATCATCCCCATATAGCGTACCGCGAACTGTGCGCCGTTTTTCTGCAATACAAATGCCTGTGGCGTACGGCCGGCCCCGAATTTGCGGGCTACCTGCTGCATATCGTCGACAAGATAAGGATAACCGTAGTTCTTGGCGACAGCACGCTCCTTCATTTTTTCGAAAGTATCGTCCTGGTGCGTTCCAGGGTCGCTTGGGTTGATGGCGATAACCGGGTACCCCTGTCCCGCGAACTTGCTATTGAGTGCGATGATACGGTCCTCATAAGCCTTTGCGAATGGACAGTGATTGCTCGTAAAGACCACGATCACACCTTTCGAACTGGCAAAATCCGTAAGCGATACCATATTTCCGTCGGTATTTTTTAAACGGAAGCTCGATACGGCATCACCCACCTGGTATCCTGCCTGCGCCTGCGCGTCAGACAGCCGTGCAAATACAGCAAGGAACACGACCATCAAAACCCACCCACTGAATTTTATCTTCATGTTTTCTAAATCTATTGTCTCTATGACCCCAATAATAGGTAAAAGTAAAAGCGCGACCTGTTAAATTTTGTTAAGGTACCTCTTTACACTCCATGTCTAAACGCGGGAGCTCACCTGAACTATATAAAGGTAACTTTTTGCGCATTTTTAACCACATGGGCCATTTATAATTCAACCGCATGTAAGCCCTGGTAATGACAACCGAATAACGCCTTACCCTGAATCCCGGGGCAGGTTCCTGCGAGATATTAAAAAAACCGGAATATTCCGCTTAATACATTGTAATTCTGTCACTCTCTTTTTATCTTTGCACCTCAAATTTTGAATCCAGTTTAATATAATTATTAACATGTACGCAATCGTAGAAATCGCAGGTCAGCAATTTAAAGTTGAAAAGGGTCGCGAAATCTTCACGCATAGGCTTGAAGGTGATGTGAACGCTGCACTTGTATTTGACAAAGTCCTTCTCGTTGACAACGGAGGCACAGTACAGGTAGGTCTTCCGACAGTAGCGGGTGCTTCTGTAAAAGCAACTGTTCTCGAACACCTGAAAGGTGAGAAAGTGATCGTTTTCAAAAAGAAACGCCGCAAAGGATACCGTGTTAAAAACGGTCACCGTCAGTATCTGACTAAAATCAGCATCGACGAAATCGTTGCCTAATCATTGGGCGGAAGCCTGAAACAGTTCAAAACAGGAAACTAGAATTTAAGTATAAGATATCATGGCACATAAGAAAGGTGTAGGTAGCTCGAAAAACGGACGTGAATCGGAAAGTAAACGTCTTGGCGTAAAATTATTCGGTGGCCAGTTGGCAAAAGCAGGTAATATCCTGGTTCGTCAGCGTGGAACCAAGCACAATCCAGGTAAGAACGTAGGTATCGGCCGCGACCACACATTGTTCGCATTGGTTGATGGTAACGTAGTGTTCCGTAAGACCCGTGAAAACAGATCTTACGTTCACATCGAACCGATCGCGGTTGAAGCTGCCGCGGAAGCGTAATCAACGCACCGTTAGTACTTCCCAAAGAAGCTAAAAAACCCGTCAGGCATTCGTTTGACGGGTTTTTTATTGGCTAATGCGCCCCTCGCCAAACCAAAAGGCCGCATTCAGTGTTCTCTAAACCGGAAAGTAGTTTTACCCTATCAATATCGACCATCCCCATGTTGTCACGACCTATTTTTGTATATACCGAATTGAGCCCCAACCCCAACTCGATGAAGTTCGTCCTGAATTTCGAGCTGGTACCCGACGGCCTTTCGTTCGATTACCCTTCACTGGAAGCCGCGCTGGAAGAAGGTAAGTCATCGCCGCTGGCGGCCGACCTTTTCCAGTTCCCGCATGTGAAGCGTGTGTTCATCGCAAGCAACTTCATTACCATTACCAAGGGCGACGATATCGCCTGGGAAGAAGTATTGCGCGATACGAAACAGTTCATCAAGATCTATTTCGAAGAAAATCACCCGGTATTCGAGCAAAAAACGATCGATAGTAACACGCTGATCGTCGATGCGCGGGATTCGGATACGGTGCAGAAGATTAAGGCTGCATTGGATCAATACGTGCGTCCGGCGGTTGAATCAGACGGTGGTGCGATCAACTTCCATTCGTTCGACGAAGGATCGGGCGTGGTGAAAGTGCTTTTGCAAGGTTCTTGCAGCGGCTGTCCGTCGTCGACGCTCACATTGAAAGCGGGTATCGAAAACCTGCTCACACGCATGGTACCCGATGTGAAAGAAGTAGTAGCAGAAGGCGTTTAATGCTTCAAACATATGCATTGGAAAGCCTGTCGCAGCCCGGCAGGGTTTCTTTTTTTGAGGCGTTTTGTTAGTTTCGGCGAATGAAGTCAACGCTGGAAAAGTTTATCGACCGCATTGAGGCATTACAATCGACCGGTAATGCATTGTTCCCCAAAGGCATCTTTCCGGCGCAGCGCTCCAATTCCATAATCGGTTACCGGCGGCCGGACACAACGATGTTCTTCTCGGCTATTACCGCATTCACGCTGCAATCCATCCGGAAATATTGCAACGCAGAAAGCCAGGCGCAGATCGACTCGATCATCGCATTGGTAACCGCCAATTATCCCGACTTTCAGAATAAGGACGGGTTAAAAACCTATAATTTCTGGAAAACCAAACCTTCCCGTCATTTCCCGAATGGCCGCTGGTTTCACCGTTTCGAGCATTTCCGCATTCCTGACGACATCGACGATACCGCATTTGCTTATCTGACGACCAATCCTTCGGAGGAAGAATTGTTTTGGTTAAAGGAAAAACTGGCGCTCCACGCCAATGGAACCAAGCTCTGGATCAAAAACACTTATTCCGAATACCGGTTGCTGCGCGCCTACTCTACCTGGTTTGGCAAGAATATGTACGTGGAGTTTGATGTGAGTGTGCTTAGTAACATGCTGTATTGCATTCAGCATTATAATTTACCACTAAATGTGCATGACGAAGCCAGTTTCGAATATATCCGTTCGGTCATTGAAACGCGCCGGTACATTACCGCTCCTTTTCGATGCGCGCACCAGTACCCGCGAACACCGCTGATCATTTACCACGTGTCGAGGCTCATCGCCGCATTCAAACCGGCCGCATTGCTGCCCGTTTGGGAACAGTTGGCGAACGATACCGAGAACCTTTTGAAGACTACCCGCCACCGCATGGACCGGGTTTTGCTGGCCACTTCGCTCATGCGGCTCGGGCGTGCCACGGAGCGAATTCCGGTCGAAGATTTTTCCAAAGAGGATTTCAACGGTTTTTACTTTTTTATAGCCGGACTGCTCACCGCTTACGAAAATCCGGTGCTTTACAGACTATCTGTCAATCCGCTCGTGCATATGCATTGGACGTGTGAGGCCCATTGCTGGACGCTTTTGGCCGAATATGAGGCACTTTGGAACCCGCAACAGCCCCGCGGCGCTTTATAATTACCCAACCTGAACCGGCAAATGGCAGATCACACAATATCATTAAAGCTCCGCGAAATCATCCGTGAAACCGACGACGCTAAAACTTTCATTTTCGAAACGCTCGACGGCAGCACACTGCATTACAAAGCTGGCCAGTTTCTGACCTTCCTCGTTGATATGCACGGCCACGAGGTGCGCCGCTCCTACTCGATGAGCTCCGCGCCGGATGTCGATGCATTCCCGGCTATCACCGTCAAAAGAGTGCCTAACGGGGAGATTTCACGGTTCTGGATCGATACGGTGAAGACGGGCGACACATTTATCGTGCTGGCGCCATCGGGCAGGTTTGTGTTGGAAAAAGAAGATACGGGTGCCCGTGACATCGTGCTCATAGGAGCCGGCAGCGGCATTACCCCGCTTTTCTCCATTTTAAAACAAACACTCACACAGGATCCGGAAAGTCAGGTAACACTGATTTACGCCAGCAGAAATGTGCGCAATACGCTTTTCTGGACCGACATTATCGAATGGCAAGAGCACTTTCCCGAACGGCTGCGCGTAATCCACATCCACAGCCAACCCGCGGAAGATTGGACGGGCATTCAGGGGCGCATTAACAACACGCGCCTGGAACAGCTTATAAACAAATCCATTCGTTTCAAACCAGAAGATGCCCGCTTCTTTATCTGCGGGCCGTTTGAACTGATGCGTTCTGCCGGCATTACCCTGCATTTCATGGGTTTCCGCAGCGAGCAAATCCGAAAAGAAAACTTCGTGATCCCATCCCCGCCTCCGCCGCCGCCCGTCTCGAACCCACACCGCATTATGCTCGATTTCCGCGGCTCGATGTATGACCTGCTCGTTCCTGCCCACTCGACCATATTGGATGCGGCATTGGCCGAAGGCATACAGCTTCCATACAGCTGCAAAGGCGGGCGCTGCTCCTCATGCGCGGCCGTGTGCACGAGCGGGAAAATACATATGAGTGTAAACGAGGTCCTTACCGATCGCGATCTTGCAGAAGGCTGGATATTAACTTGTTCCTCCTACGTCGACAGCGACGATGTGGCCATCGAATTCAGACAGGAATAAAAACAAAGAAGCGCACAGACGATGCCGTACGCTTCATTTAGGTTTAGGATTAGAGGAAATCCAATGAATGAATTCCTGAAAAGGTTAAGTGTTAGGAATATTAAAGAATAAAATTTTCTTTCTTATCTTATTTACAAAATTACTTGTCAAATTGGTTTTTCCTAACAAAATTTAAAAAAGTGTTCGAGCACGCATTAAAAAACACACCCTGTGCTCGTGCACAATAGTTACCACAAATAGTAGTTTTTAGTCAGGTAAAACTAATCGGCAGCACCTATAATCTCAAATTTATTATAGAAAAAATTTGAAAAATTTTGTTCAGCATAGTTGCCTTTCACTAGAAACACGCTATTTAACCCATCTTCATAATTACTTGTTAGATTTGCTGAACGGAACTGAGAAATCCCTGAATAATAGTCGAGTGTGAAAAAGAAAATTGTCAGAATAAAAGATATAGCGGAAAGGGCACAAACTTCCAAGGGCACGGTTGACCGCGTATTGCACAACCGGGGCAGAGTGGCCGACGATGTGCGTGAGCGAATCCTTGCCATCATTAAAGAGTTGAATTACGAGCCTAACCTGATTGCCCAATCGCTGAAATCGCAACGCGCGTTCAACCTCGCAGCGCTTATCCCCGACCCCAACCTCGACTCCTACTGGGAAGCACCGCACAACGGTCTTGAAAAGGCCGAGAAAGAACTCCGGCAATACGGGGTGCGCATTACCAGGTTCATTTTCAACTCACATTCCGACACTTCTTTTATAGCCAAAGCAAAGGAAGTAGGCCGCGAGCATCCCGACGGACTGCTCATTGCGCCGATCTTTTATAAAGAAGCATTGCCGTTCTTTAAGGAGTGGGCCGAAATGGGCATCCCCTACGTGCTTTTTAACACGCAGATCGAACATGTAAAGCCATTATGTTACATCGGACAAGATTCGTACAGGAGCGGTTCGCTGGCTGCTAAAATCCTGCGTTTCGGGCTGCATTCACCGGGGACCGTGCTGGTTGCGCACGTGAATGAGGACATTTCTAACTCTGCGCATTTGATCACCAAGGAGGAAGGATTCCGCGATTATTTCAAAAGCGAGCAACTCGAAGATACGTTCAGGGTGATCAGTAAGGAGATTAACTTCCCGGATGAAGAAGGGCCCGATAAGCAACTCCACGAATTACGTAAGCAATACACCGATCTAAGTGCGATATACGTCACCAATTCAAAAGCATTTGAAGTAGCAGCCTATCTTGAAAAAAATGCATTGAAGGATATCAAGCTGATCGGCTATGACCTTATTGGCCGTAATCAGCATTACCTCAACAAAGGCATTATCGACTTTCTGATCAACCAGAACCCATTAGGCCAAGGTTACTGGGGCATTCACCAGCTCGCAAACCATTTGATTTTCAAAAAAGAGATCCCCGCGATCAAATTCCTGCCGCTCGATATCATCACGAAGGAAAACCTCGATTATTATCTTGATCCACAATGACACGGTGCTGAAATGTCAGGTGTTGTCATTTGTGGTCAGGTATTATCAGGAGAAGTCATTTGTGGTCAGGAATAGTCATGCATTGTCATGAAAAAGTCAGGTATTGTCAGGAATAGTCATTGAAATACAATAACTGCTTCTTGACCACACCTTACTACAAATGACAATCAATGACTACACCTGACAAGTTCTCCTCCAGGTAGTGATACCAAGCGGCGTTACAAATCCCCAAACTGGCTGTACATTTCTTTCAGCTTCGGTTCGGTTTCTTTCGCCCGGATGTCTTTGCGGAGCGCTGTTACACCCTGAATGTCGGTGAGTAGCCCCAGTGCCTGGAATGCGCCGAAGCGTACGAAATAAGAAGAATTGTCGCGTGCGAGGCCTTCAAGGATCGGAATGCTTTTGCGCTGGATATCCTGCTTCGATTTGATGAGGTATTTACCAAAAACTTGCAGGAAGTTGTATTTCTCCGTCGGTTTCATCGCATTCATTTTCGCGAGGAACCAATCGAAGCGTTCGGGCTGGGCAAGGCCGGCGTAATAATTGCCTACCGAGGTGATAATGGCGTCATTAGGCGAATTCTCGAATTGCGCTGCTACTTCCGCCGCATCGTTGGGCTGACTCATAAGGTATTTCTCAATGGCTACCGATGCTACGAGGTAGGAACTGTCGGACAATGCCGCTTTGAAAATCGGGTCGCTGTTATTGTCACCGAATGAAGCGAGCGTAATGATCGCCTCCGAGCGCACCTGCGGGTGAGGGTCCTTTTGTGCACGGTTCTGGATCACTTTTTCAATATCCGCAAAACCTTCGCCGGCATATTCCGCGAAATTACTGATCGCCATCTGACGCAGCTTCCAAAACGGATCGTCCATCGCTTTCACCAGGATTTTGCGGGCCGTGGTATCGGCCAAAGCACCTTCCAGGGAGGATAATGCCTCATACTTATGCAGGAACCGGTCGGAATTGACGTATTGAAACTCCATTTCCGGCCTGTTCTTCTCATGCTCGATAACCGCCAGCAGGTTCGCGTCGGCATCGAATATCACAAGGTCTGGCTTTTTCGCGGCCGGGAACTCCAGGGTCTGGTTCACTTTATCCACCACCACATCGTAACGGCTCTTTTTGCCGGAAACCCACACATCCACTTTTGTCGGTAGGCGGTAGACCGTCGTAGCCAGCGTGTCCTGAGTTTGTTTTATTTTCAAAACCACTTTGGATTGTGCAGGCACATATTGCTGGTCGATCTTCAACACGGGATGTCCGGGACGATGGAACCACTGGTCGAAGAACCAGTTCAGGTCCTGGCCGGCTACTTTTTCGAAAGCAATACGCAGTTCATCGATTTCGGCCGTGCCAAATGCGTGCGATTTGAGATACAGCTGCAATGCCGCGAAGAATGCATCATCCCCTACCAGCGACCGCAGCATATGCAAAATGCGGCCACCCTTGGCATAGGAATGCGCGTCGAACATGTTCTCACGATCCTTATAAAAATAGCGGATCATCGGCACCTGCTTGGTTTCCGATTCCGCCAGGTATTCTTTCGTTTCCTGCAAATTCCCCCAATCAGCTTCGAAACGTCCATCGTTATATTCACTCCAAAGATATTCGGCATAGTTGGCAAACGACTCGTTCAGGGGCAATTGTCCCCATTCTTCCGCAGTTACATAATCGCCGAACCAGTGGTGCGCCAGTTCGTGCGCGATCACAGCGTCGGAATTGCCGTCAACAAGTGAGCGGGCGTCATTTTGTACACCTTCCTCATGGACAGTCGCGGTAGTATTCTCCATGGCACCTGCCACAAAATCCCGTACGGCAATCTGCGCATACTTCTCCCATGGGTATTCCACGCCGAAAATATTGGTAAAGAAGCCCATCATTTCCGGCGTCCGCCCGAAGATCGCATGCGCGTCGGCACCGTATTTGGGCTCAACGTAATAGCTCAGTTCCAACCCATTAGGCATCATATCCTTGGCCACCGCGAAATCTCCGACGGCGATCATGGCGAGGTAAGGAGCATGTGGCCGGGTTTGTTTCCAGTGATCGGTGCGCAAGCCTTTTTTACCTTCCTCCTGCCCTACGAGCAAGCCGTTGGAAAGGGTTTTATAGGTACTGTCTACCGTAATGTAGATATCCTGGGTAAACTTCTGGTTCGGCGCGTCGATCGTCGGGAACCAGCAGGAACTTCCCTCGGTCTCTCCCTGCGTCCATACCTGACGCGGTTTGCCTTCGTCGAGGCCGTCGGCATTGATAAAGTACAATCCCTTATCGGATGCGCTGTCATCTTCCTTTCCTCTCGGCACATCGTTTGGCTTGGCGATGTAATCGATTTTTACAAAAAGCGTGTCTTTCCGGGTATATTCCTGCCCGAGTTTAATGGTGAGCTTACGTTTGTCGTAAGTGAATTCAAGCTTCTTTTTGACTTTTCCAGCAATTTCTTCACCGGTCAGGTCGCCATACTCGCCACCGGCATCCAGCATAGAAATACCTTTTATTTCAAACCCTTTTGCATCGAGTTCGAGCGTACTCTGCGGATAAAAATGGGGCTTGAACTTCAAAATCGCGGATGCTGGCACCTGCTGTTTGACCCAATCCAGCTGCACATCCAGCCGGGTATACAAAATATCGTTTTTGCGGACTCTTTCGGGCCGGTAAGGTCCCTGCTTGGTTACAGTACCTGGATTTCTTCTGTAAAGTGTGTCAGCATCTACACCAGCCAGGGCCGGAACACTGAATGAAAGAGAAAGTATGCCAAAAACTGTAAAGATCAATCGGTTCAAAGAAGGCCTTTTAATATCACCGGTCATATCCGCTTTCTGATTGATTGCTAGGAAGTAAGTCAATGTAAATAAGTTAATAACGATTTTCTGGTGTCTTCGGACCATTGCTACACCCGCAACAGCGCACCGGCCTCCGCGGCCCTTCTGGCCGGAATGTATGAAACAACCATAGTTATCATAACGACAATTACGCCCGTATAGAGTATGTCTTCCCAAATTAATTTAACGGGATAGGCATCTACCAGCGAGGTCGTCATCCCCATGGAAACAAAGCCGTACTGCATTTGCAGCCAGCAAATCACAATACCACCCAAAAGTCCCGCAATGGCGCCCGAAAATGCCACAATCGCTCCTTCGGCTATAAAGATCCTCCGTACCAGCGACTGCGTTGCACCCATCGCGAACAGCATCGAAACATCCTTCTTCTTCTCGATCGCTAACATACTGAGCGAGAAAAAGATATTGATTGCAGCTACTAAAATAATCAGCGAAAGAGTGACTGCCACAAAAAGCTTTTCCATTTTTATTGCCCGAAGAAGGTCCGCATTCAGCAAATCCCGGTCTTTCACTACAAAAGCCTTGCCCAGCTTCGCGCCGATCTCCTCGCTCACGTCGTTCTCGGTATAGCCTGGTGCAATGTAAACCTCCAGCGCTGTAAGCTCTCCATTGTAGCCCATCAGGCTTTCGACCTGTTTCAACGGGGCAATGATGTAATCGTCGTAGCGCGACTCGATGGAGAACACACCGCCGGGGCGCAGGTTCAATTGGTTGAACGCCTCGGGGGATGCCAGGTTCAGCGTCTTCGTGCCGGTACGGGGATACAGGAGTTCAAGCGGCGTGAATATGTCTTCGAGGGATATGGATAATGCATTCCGGATACCTTCCGCAATGATTGCGTAGGGCGTCCCATTGTCCCCGAGGAGCTTTACTGAACCCTCGATGATGGCGGTATCGAGCTGTTTTTGCTGTTCAAATGTGCTGTCGACACCTTTCAAACGGATAATGGTTTGCTGGCTTCCATAACGGGCCAACGCATTGTCTTCAATCACCTTCGTGACGAGCTTCACCCCTTTAACCGCTTTCAGTTCGTTCATCAGCGCCGGCGTCATTTTGAACCGCTTGCCTTCCGACGGTACAATGCGTACATCCGAATCGAACGTCTTGAAAATCTTCCGGTTGAGATCCTCCATGCCGTTGAACACCGACAATACCACCACCATAGCCATCGTCCCGACCGCCACGCCGGCCATGGCAATGCGTGCGATCAGACTGATAAAACTCCTTTTGTTACGCGAAAAAAAGTAGCGAACGGCAATCCGGTAGGAAATGTCCATGGGCTCGAACTTGAAATCAGTAGCTATCTTCCTCCTCGTCGGGCTGTGCTGGCGGGATCACCAGATCCGCGAACAACTGATCCATTTTAGCCGCGTATTCGGCAGTGTCGTCGATATAGAATTGCAGATGCGGAACGATCCTCAACTGGTGACGGACGCGTTCGGCGAGCTTCTGGCGGATGAAGCGGGTATTTTCCCGGATCGTTTCCAGCAGCATGGTTTTGTTTTTATCGGGCAGGAAGCTGAGATATGCCCGGGCAATGCTCAGGTCGGGCGTTACGCGCACGGCGGTGATTGTCACAAACGAGCCGTGGGTAAGGTGCTGCGCATCTTTTTGAAAAATCTCTCCCAGGTCTTTCTGTATTTGCCTGCCTACTTTCTGTTGTCTTTTCGATTCCATGTCTTGAATGTTAAACGGAGGGGTTTAGCCGGTCCTGACCGCACATCCTGGTTCACCAGTTAGGATGATGTAAACTAACATCTCCTAAATCATTCCCTCTCTCCTTTCAATAAGTACAAATATCCATACTTATTTTGTTTTTGTAGAACGCGGCATTGTAATTTCGTGAAACTTATTCCCATAAGATACCTAATCCACCAGCCGCTTGCTTAGTTTTTTTCGCGTCAATGCACGGTACCAGACCATCAGTTTAGTAGTATTCTTTCTGCTGCTCCGTCTCCCCTTTTTCCTGGGTGGCGCGCCGTTGCTGATACCTGAGCTGAGCTGGATGCTCGTCGGCGAGCAAATGGGCCGCGGCTTTATGCTCTACCGCGATGTATGGGACAATGTCAGCCCGTTCTCAGGCCTCACCTACTGGCTCATCGACAGCCTCTTCGGCCGTGCACAATGGGTTTATCAGCTTGCGGCCATGGGCGTTTCGCTCGTGCAGATATTGTATTTCAACTACGTTATCCATTCCCGTGACGTTTTCCCCGAGCGCACATTCCTGCCTGGCGCATTGTATGCGCTGTTTCTGAATATTTCCTTCGATATGGGCACATTGTCGCCTATGTTGCTGGCCAATACCTTCCTACTGTTTGCATTCGGTTCTATTGTTAAAATGCTGGTCAGAAGGGAGGTAACTACACAGGTTTTCGAGCTGGGACTTTACATCGGTATCGCTACGTTGTTCTACCTGCCGGCGTCACTGTTCATGGTGTGGGCATTTCTCGCATTGCTGTTCTATACGGGCTCCACTTTCCGCCATCACCTGCTGGGTCTCTTCGGGTCGATATTCCCATTGCTGATGGTGGTGCTGTTTTTCTACCTCAACAACGGCATGGAAAGCCTGAACCGGAACCTGCTCACCTCGGTATTCCAGGTAAAACAATACAACCTCAACGACTTTTCGTCCCTGCTTGCGTCACTATTGCTGCCGCTGGGTTTCGGGATCATGGGTTTTATGCGGATTTTCACGACGCTCCGGTTCGTGAACTATCAAACGCGCATTCAGCAGGTAATGGCGCTGTGGTTTATCGCCGCGGTATTTACGATCCCGTTGATGCAGTTCCTGGCACCCATGCAATTCGTGATATTCATTCCACCGGCGGCATTCTTCGCCACGCATTACTTCCAGAGCTTCAAGAAGAACAGCTGGGCAGACGAGTTGCAGTTCACGCTCATGGGCGCGATGATTGTTTTGATACAATACCAGGGATTAAGAGGAGTGTTACCCGGTGTCTCCATGGGTAAGCTGGAAAACCTGCGGGCCAAACCGGCCAGTTTGCCCGAGCAGATCCAGAACAAACGCATTCTGGTTCTAGGACAAAACTCAGGAGAGTACATTAATAATTTCACTGCCACTCCCTACCTCAACTGGGAACTGGCGAGCTACGATTTGCAGAACCTTGATAATTTCGACAGCGTGATCCATGTCTACGATAACTTCCGCAAAGATCCGCCCGAATATGTGATCGACAAGGTGAATATCATGCCGAAACTCCTGAACCGGGTTCCGGCATTGAAAAAGCAATATATCCTAAGCCCCTGGAAAGGTATTTATCAAAGGGCTTATTAGCACGAAATCTTGTCGACGCGCGTCTGGTGGCGGCCTCCTTCGAATTCGGTGCTTAAAAATGCTTCCAGGCTGGCCAGAGCAGTTTCCAGCTCGATAAACCGCACCGGAAAACAGATCACGTTCGCATCGTTATGCTGGCGGGCCAAAGGCGCAAGCGGCAAATCCCACACGAGCGCAGCACGCACGCCCTGGTGCTTGTTCGCGGTAATGCATACTCCCTGTCCGCTTCCGCAAAGCAACACGCCCTTTTCGAACTCCCTGCTTTCCACACCGCTAGCCACCGGATGAGCGAAATCCGCGTAGTCCGCCGAGTCGGCACTGTATGTTCCGAAATCTTTTACTTCGAATCCATTGGTGGTAAGCCAGTCGATAACCGGTTGCTTGTAGGGGAAACCTGCGTGATCGGAGCCGATAGCAATTTTTCTCATTACTTTTTTGTTAATTACAGTCCACCGTTCGTTAACGACAGCGGACAGAGTGAAAAGTTTTTTATTATTGGGTTAATGGTGCAAAGTTACCATTATACTGGTCAACAACTCAATTGAATGCTAAATATGAGTGAAGAAGTAAAACCTACCAACGGAGAATTAGTGGACGTTTCTCTCCTCAACCCGGCGGTCCCCGAAGACGAGAAAAGGATCAAGGAGGCGTTTGAAGACCGCAACTGGAACGAAATCAAGAGTGCCGATTCATGGGTTGTGTTCAAAGTAATGGCCGAATTCGTAGAAGGATTTGACAAGCTGGCCAAAATCGGCCCGTGCGTCTCCATTTTCGGTTCCGCCCGTACGCTGCCCGACAACCCTCACTATAAAACCGCGGAAGAGATCGCGGCAAAGCTTGTTCGTCACGGCTACGGTGTGATCACCGGCGGCGGGCCCGGTATTATGGAGGCCGGTAACAAAGGGGCATTCCAACAGGGCGGAAAGTCTGTCGGATTAAACATCAAACTGCCATTCGAGCAGCACAGCAATCTGTACATTGATCACGACAAGAGCATTAACTTCGATTTCTTCTTCGTACGGAAAGTAATGTTCGTCAAATACTCGCAGGGGTTCATCGTGATGCCCGGCGGCTTTGGTACACTCGACGAACTTTTCGAAGCGATGACATTGATCCAGACTAAAAAAATCGGCCGTTTTCCGATCGTTCTCGTGGGCACCGCCTACTGGTCGGGATTGATCGACTGGATCAAAGGAACTATGCTGACCGAGCATAATATCAATCCGGAAGACCTGAAACTGATCAGTCTGGTAGATACTCCCGACGAGGCCGTGAAAGTGATCGATACGTTTTATTCGAAATACCTCCTGAAACCCAACTTCTAACGACCAATATTCTCCCAGCCGGGTTCTCCAAACGGGGCCATACCGTCAGAACGACAGGTATGGCCCGGCTTTTTGTATCATCACCTCATCCAGCACTTTTACATTACGCAATTCTTCCAGGGAACGAAATGGCCCGTGCTGTGCGCGGTAATTGACCAGGACCTGCAACTGCTTTCGATTCCGCAGATACGGATGCCTGCTAAGTTCTTCCGCAGTCGTATTGTTGATGTTGATCTTTTTAACCCCGCTACCCACTTTCGCGAAGCGCCTCAGCTCGGATAAGGCGACGGAATCCAGTCCGTAAACTTCATTGAACTGCTCGAGAGAATGAAACCCTCCCAGCCCGTCGCGGAACTTCACAATCCGCAGGGCCAGCTTGCTGCCGATCCCTTTCAGACGGATCAGCTCAGTCGTATCGCATTGGTTAATGTCGAACATCTGAATACTGCTTTTAACCTCGTACCTACGCATTGTGCCCGAATAAGGTTTTGAAGAACTTTGCTGGATTGCTTCAAAACCCGGTTTCTGATTCTGAATTAAAATATACTTCTCCAACCGCGCATACAGATCCGGTGGAAAATCGTAAATCTTCATCAAATCCTCCTTCCGCCGAAACTTTCCTCCCTTGCTTCTGAACCTTTCAATGCGTCCTGCCAGAAACCCGGAAATGCCAACTCCCATCAGCTCACGCTCCGAGGCTATATTGGGGTCAAACATGACGAGTTTTATTTGTTCGGGCGGCAATGCAGCTGGCTCGTTCTTAGCAAAAGATCGCTTTCGAGGCTTGTTTTTTGTTACCTGCTGTTGTTCCAAAAGCGATGCAATACTGTCCAATACCCGCCGTTCGGGAGGCGGGCTTCCGGCAGGCACGAAAGGCAGGACCCAGCGCCGGAAAATGAAAGGCGTCCAGATAATCATAGCGCAGCATACCATCATTGCCAGGGCACCGCGCGCTTCTTTCCGGGATATTCCGAAAAAATCTTGTAAACCATTTAAAATTCTTTGATACATACGTCGTCGGGATTGTTTTCTCCTTTTGACGCTGCACCGGCGTTTTGGTAACAGGTTTTAAAACACAAATGAGCAGACGGTAAGCCGCCTGCCCATTTTGAACCTTAATCGTGTATGTAATTATTGATTTACGTAAACACCACCCGCGCTGGCCGACAATGTTACCGGAATACCTCCTCCATTCATTTTACCCTGAACGCGGTCTTTTTCCGCCGAGCCATCAAAGTTTTTAAGCGGAATGGCCACTCTGTTGCCCCTCAGGTTCAGGTCGACGCCTTTATCCAGCGGCATCGTCACGCGCACACTACCTGCCGATGTGGAAAGGTCTACATATTTACCCAGCGATTTCAGTTCCAGCTCGATGCTGCCGGCACTGGTATTAGCGCGCACGCTGCCCGAAACATCGGCCAACCGCACCGAACCGCCCGAAGTTCCGGCGTCGAGCGAACCGTCTACACCCTCACCGCGAATGCTTCCGCCGCTGGTATGCGCCAGGATATCACCATTCAGTTTGTTCAACTCAATGCTTCCGCCGGAGGTTTTCAGTTCGATTTTTCCTTTCAACTCATTAGCTTTAATACTTCCGCCACTGGTATGCAGGTTAATTTCCTTGCTGCAATGCGCCACATCGATGCTGCCTCCGGAAGTACGACCGTGGATTACTCCATCAAGATCGTCGATTTTCAGGCTGCCGCCGCTTGTCTGAAAATTCTGCGGGCCGGTCAGGGAAGCAATTTTGATACTTCCGCCGCTTGTTTTAAGATTGGTCGCCACGTTGCGTGGGGCTGTCACGTTGAATGCAATGGAAATATTCCGTTTCTCATTCCATTTCAGGTTGCTTTTTCTTTTTGCGGTGGCGATCACTTTGCTGCCTTCGGTGCCGATCAGGATATCGTAGTCTTCGAGACGGTCTTCAATCTCCTCTTTACTCAATTCCTTATTGCCGTTCCAGCCATTGCTGCGTATGTACATCTCTACTTTGAAACCGTCGGATTGCCCACCCAAAACCGAAATCGAGCCACCGGACGTTTCTACCTGCAATTCTTTCAGGGATGAACCGTTGAAGTTTTTTGTAACGTAAGGTTTGTCATCATCGCCTTGTGCATACGCGCTTACATAACACAGCACGGACAAGACGAAAGTTAGTAATTGTTTAATTTTCATGGGATCTGTGATTTGTTTGTTCAATGATGTAAAAGCCGGCACCCAGGTTGCATACAGTGTCTTTAAAACTTACAACCCGGTACAATTTTTGCTATTTTAGAATCAAATACGAGCGAAAACTATGAAAACATACCGCGTAAAGACCATCCTTGAGTCTGAGGAACAATCGGTGCTCGAAATCCTCCAGAACTTGCAACTAAAAGGCACCATTGTGTTCGAAGAAGAGCCCATTGAACCAAGGCCTAAAGCAACTACACCTGCCACAGAGGAGCAGGTGCAGGAAATTATTGATGAAGCGGAGTTGATACCTTATTATTCCGAACAGGAGGCCAAGAAAATCCTCCATTTGTAGGGACTATTTTTTGTGAATTTCGATGACGTTGATTTCATCATAAGTCCCGGTGCGGCCCCAACCGCATTGGACGGTACTTTTTGAGCCTGTCAAGCTGTATTTCAAGTGAACCGGCGTAAAGCTGTAATAGTCTTCGATCTTACCCAGTTCCTTCTCTATTTTAGCGCGGGACGCTTCGCTTGGCAGCACCGAATAGGTCGAATCCTTGGAGGTAATAGAGAAATGCCATGAGCAACCGTCAGTGGCCAGCATGTTTGTCCAGGTCGCATCTGCTTCATAAACCTGCGCATTAATGTCGCCACTTTCATCATGGCAGCCTATCCAGGCCAGCAAACCGAATAAAACAATCAGGACTTTCATGGATAAAGGGGTTTAAATATGACGGTTAGACACACCCTTTCCCGAATTAGTTGGAAGCGAAATTACTTTTCTGCCTTTTTAAGAAATCGGGCAAACCACTTCCCCGATTCTTTCACGGTGCGTTCCTGGGTTTTAAAATCTACAAATACCAGGCCAAAGCGGGCAGAATAACCGTGCGCCCACTCAAAATTATCCAGCAGCGTCCATGCGAAATAACCGGTAATATTGACGCCCTCGTTTTTCGCTTTCCTGACGGCATCGAGGTAATCCTGGTAGTAAGCCATTCGTCCCTGGTCATCCACCTTCCCGTCCTGCGGCTTGTCTTTGAATGCGGCCCCGTTTTCAGTAATCACCAATTCACGAACCCCCTGGTAGCGATGAAACTGCTTTAATATCTCGTACATTCCCGCCGGACTGATTTCCCACCCCAGACCGGTCGTAGGGACGTTCCTGAGCGTGGCCGGTACTTCTTTGAGCCACATAACCGGCGCCAGGTACGAATGCTGCACCACTACACTGAAGTAGTTCTGCAGCCCCCAGAAGTCAAAATCGAATTTCAACCTTTCACGGTCCCCCTCGCGCATGAACCGTTTGATATTGGACAAAAAAGGAAATGCGTCTTTGGGATAACCCAGTCCCAATGCAGGCTCGATAAAAAGCCGGTTCATAAGCGCATCCGCCCTACGCGCCGCACGAATATCCGCCGCACTCTGACTGTTTGGAATCACATAAGAGCAAGAAATCGCGTTGCCAATGCGGGCCTCTGGCAACAGTCGCCGCAACACCCGCCCACCTTCCGCCTGACTGAGAGCCAGGTGATGCACCACAGGCAGAAAATTATGGATCCCCTTATTTCCGGGAGCATGCTCGCCCGTGGTATAACCAAGCCCAGCCACGGCCATGGGCTCGTTGAGCACAATCCAATGCCGCACGCGGTCACCAAATGCATGGGCGCATACAGCGGTATATTCCGCAAACCATTCCACAATGCGCCTGTTCTTCCAGCCGCCGGATTTCTCCAATACCTGCGGCAAATCCCAATGGTACAGCGTGATCCACGGCTCTATGCCCAGTGCAATGCACTGGTCGATCAGCCTGTTGTAATAGTCAATTCCCGCCTGATTCACGCGCCCGTGCCCGTCAGGCAATATGCGCGACCAGGAAATCGAAAACCGGAACTGCTCAAAACCCAGCTCCTTCACCAGTTCGAGGTCCTGTTCGTAACGGTGATAGAAATCACAGGCATGCCGTGCATGATCACCATTCCGGATCTTGCCTTTCTTCCTTGCAAAAACATCCCAGACGCAATCGCTCCTGCCATCATGATCCACAGCTCCCTCAATCTGATATGCCGCTGTCGCCACCCCCCATTTGAAATCACTTCCAAAATCCGCCCGCGAAAGTGGGCTTGCCGTCGATGGCCTGTACCCCGATTGCTTTGTATGTTGATTAATAACTGTTGCCAAGTCCGTGTACGGTTACTTTCTGGTACGAAAGTTAAAACTAATATGTAAACAAAAGCCCCTCGTCCGCAGTTTGCGGGCGAAGGGCTTTCAGGAATACCGATCCGGAACTTACCTTACTACAAGGATTTTGCGCATCAACGGACCATTGTTGATTTTTACGTAGTAGGTTCCCTGCGCCAGTTTCGTAAGGTCTACTTCGTTGGCCGAATCCGGTGCTGTGCTCAGTACCAATGCACCTGTCTGGGCGTATACCTTCACGTTCGTGATCTGCTGGTTGCTGCTCACTTTGATACGGTCCGCAGTCGGGTTTGGATAAACATTCAGTTGCTCCTGGCCGTCGAAGTTCAGGCTCTTGATTGCACTGTAAGCGAATGTCTCGTCCAGATCCACCATTTTCAACCGGTAAAGGTTCACGGCAAATGGATTAGTGTGGGTATAGGTGTATGTTTCGAGTTCCTTGCTTTCACCTTTTGCCTCCACTTGTGCGAGCACCGTCCAGTTTTTACCATCCTGGCTGTGTTGTACTTCAAAATAAGCCGAGTTGGTTTCAGACGTCGTAGCCCAGGCCAGCTGTGCAAGCGAACCTTCCTTTTTCGCAGAAAATGCAGACAATGTCACAGGCAATGGAGGACCTGAGAAAGTAAGACATGCGTTGTCCACGAGTAAATCGTTTCCATTAGACGAGAGCAACACCCGTACATATTTGCTGCCCGATGGGACTGTTCCTGCCAATGTATATTTCTCGAGGCCCCAGGTGCCGTCAGTAAGCGCTTTGGTAACGTCCTTCGTAATCTGGCCGAGTTCTACCTGAGCTTCGTTGAGGAATACCAGCTGGATTTTCTGGCTATTGGAAGTGCCAAATGCTGCGTAGATATTCAGGGTAACCTGGTTTCCGGTAGTAGTCTGCAACTCCACATCCTGCCAGAACTTACCCGCTCCGCTCAATTTTGCTCCATTTACTCCGCACACCGCATACGTTGATTCAACTGTCAGTGTACCGGTTACGTTCCAGTTGTTCGTACCGTTTTCGAAACTTGGGTTTTGCAATGTGTTACCATTACATTCCTGGCAGGTGGCAGGCTGGGTAATGTTCGTACAGATCGCGTCTACTTTGAAATAATCACCCGATGAAACAAGTGAGAAGCGAACTTTCGTGGCTCCTGCCGGTGCAGTAGCTGAAATCGAGAACTGTTTCAGTTTGCTGTCAACCACCTGATAGTTCATATTCACCACCGCTTCACCGGCGTTGATCTTGTTTCCTGCGCCATCGTAGAATGTAAGTTTAAACTGGTGGGTTGCGCCTGTATTATGCGTGCCACCGTATGCAGTCACATCCACTTTCGCACCTGCTACGACATTAATGTCCTGCCAGATAGAACCTGCACCGGTAATCAAACCATTGTAGTTGCCGCACATTTTATAGGATCCATCGATACCGAAGTTTGTACCGCTCGATTTCGACCAGTCGGCTGTTCCATTTTCGAAACTTGCATTTTTAATATATGGGTTGGAGTTCACGCAGTCGCAGTCAACCGGGGTAGCAGGAGGTGTGACCTTCATACATGCGGCATCCACTTTAAAGTAGTTACCGCTTGAATACAGCAGAAAACGAACTTTTGCAGTATTCGCAGGAGCCGTTGCCGACATCGTGTAAAGTTGTAACTGATTCCCACTTCCCACGTTGTAGTTCATCGGTTTCACAACGGCATCACCGATCTGGCTCCCGCCCGATGTCAGGAAAATCAGTTTGAACTCGTGCGTCTTACCGGTATCGTGCGTTCCACCATATACGCTCAGGTTGATTGTGCTTCCGGGGGCAACGTTGCTAACGTCTTGCCAAACAGACCCCGCACCAGTGATTAAACCATTGTAGTTGCCACACATGTTGTATGCACCATCGGTACCGAAGGCAGTACCGCTGGATTTCGACCAGCCGGTAGTGCCGCTCTCGAAGCTGGCGTTGGTCAGGACGTTGTTGTCACAACCGCAACTGGTTGTGGCATTGGCCTGGGAGGCGAAGCCCAGGCTCAATAGTAAAAGGGTAAAGAGAAACGTAAAATTTTTCATAACGTATTTGATTTGTAATTGATTAGCCTCATCGGCTTGCCAACAAAATGTACGTCACAAAGGTAAAGATTAGATTGTCTCAAAATAGCACTTTTTTTATATGACAAATGCGAAGAAATTACGTTTATACCAAATTTTCAATTATTTCTAAATTAATTTTAGGAAATATTTCTACAAAAAAATACAGATTTATTTGCCATCAGGGAGCATTTTTAAGTAAAAAGAATTCTAGTAATATCGCAAACTGGTTACATATCCACTTAAAATTAATAATAGTACTTTTCCAATAATACCCAATAACCTTCCACACAATGGCATCATCGACCGGTTACATTAAAACAGAAGAATATTTTGTCAACTAGCCGGTCACAAAGGCCTTTGCCCACGGCTTCCGATATCATCTTCGCTCAGCCCGAAATCATCAGATAGTCACAATGGTGACGGCCTCGTCAGTAAAACTTCTACACCTTAAAATGAGATCTGAGTCGTTTTTGAAAGCAAAATGCCCGTTTCAATCAATTAACGGCATCCCTGAAAAACGACCGGATATGTGGAGAACAATGAGTTTTCACTGAAGAATTTCGACAAAACTTTTTTCTGACAGCCCCCCGGGTTCTACAAGATTTCTACCGGTTACGAACAGAATGTCATCATTTCATCACTGTATCACAGCGATTTAGCTACATTCTATTCGGTTTCAACTATAACAACATCCAAATAAATAGAAGCCCAATGTCAGTTGTACGATAGAAAATACTGCCTGACTAATTCCATGGCAAAACAAACGTTGATAGAACCAGCCCGACAACCAAATATCCCTCGATTTATTTTTACAAAGTAAATCGATCTTGAAATAGGATTCCAAGCCGCTTTTTATGCATTATAAAGCCCAAAACATACCGGATAACTTCATTAGGAGCGCCGGATGCCTCTATTTCCAGCGTTCACAACGGGTTTCCGAATAACCTGTGTATTTTAGTCCCATAAGACTCAACCGATGATATCATGCTTAAAAGATACCTTACTATACTCACGTTTGGAATGTTGGCTGGCTCGTGCGGTACGCGCGAAACAGCCGATCATCATGGCAATCGCATCGACAGCATCGCCAGGGAATATGTGCGGCTCGGGCTCTCGATAGGCCAGTTCGACGGCGATTTTGTCGACGCTTATTACCGCCCGGATTCACTGCGACCGGCTAAAACAGATACCTCCCAGTTCCCGAAAGATGCCTTCCTGCAGAGGACCATATCCCTGAAAAAAGCGCTGGCAGCATCAGTAACGAGTACTCAAAACGACACCCTCATACACCGCGCTGCCTGGCTGACCGCCCAATTAACAGCATTTGAAAGGCGCATACACCTGGTTTCAGGCACATTCGTACCATTCGACGCCGAATCCAAAGACCTGTTCGACGCCGTGGCACCGGTGTATGACGAGCAGCATTTCCAGGACCTTATTGCGAAGCTCGACCGGCTGCTACCCGGCCAGGGACCTATCCCAGCCCGCTACCAGAAGCTTGCTAATCAGTTCCTGATCCCGGCGGGTAAGATCGATACTGTATTCAGGACAGCCATCGCGGAGGCACGTAAACGCACACTGGCGCATTACACGCTGCCGCCGGGCGAGGATTTCAAACTCGAATATGTACGGGATAAGCCGTGGTCAGGATACAACTGGTACAAAGGCGATTACAAAAGTGTGATCCAGATCAACGTGAGTCAGCCGATTTACATCGAACGGGCCATCGATCTGGCCTGCCACGAGGGATATCCCGGACATCACGTGTACAATGCATTGCTCGAAAAGAACCTTTACCGCGATAGAGGCTGGCCCGAAATCTCCCTCTACCCGTTATTCAGTCCGCAATCGCTGATCGCAGAAGGAAGCGCCAATTACGGCATTTCCATGGCTTTCCCGGGCAACGAACAGCGGGAGTTCTGCAAAAATGTACTGATCCCGCTGGCGGGCCTCGATACCACGATGGCCAATACCTACTTTGAAGCCCTGGCGGTCCGCTCGGCATTGAATTACGCCCGCAACGAAGTTGCCCGCGGCCTTCTCGACCGCGGCATGAGCGAGCAGGAGGCCAAGCGCTGGCTTACCGATTATTGTCTGCTGCCTGAAAAAGGCGCATTGGATTATCTGCGCTTCATTCGCAAGTACCGGAGCTACGTCATCAACTACAATTACGGGCAGGACCTGATCCGGAAGTACATCGAAGCACAGGGAGGCACGGCTGTTGCTCCCGATAAGCGATGGAAGCTCTTTGAAACATTATTGAGCAATGAAAACAAAGCCAGCGACCTGCTCGCCCCGTGAAAAAACACTGGATTGAAAGGCTAAGTTATGACGAAACCGGGTCGTCAAAACCCACGATTTTGCTTCAAAATGCAGGAAAAATGACCTATATTCCGCATTTTGAACTACTCCCTTTTACCTATCTTGAAAAATTTTAATTTACTCACTAAAAAGAACATTCCTAACATTTTACAAACCGGTGCCGTGCTGGCACTGGCCGCCATAATCACCGTCGGCGCACGGGCGCAAACACCGCCTTCTCCCAAAACCTACACTTGCTACCGCGCCGAAAAGCGCATTGCGATCGACGGCCATTTGGACGAGCATTCATGGAAGAAAGCCGCCTGGACTTCGTCGTTCGTGGACATTGAAGGGGACAAAAAGCCCCTGCCGCTCCAAGAGACCCGCGTGAAAATGCTTTGGGACGATCAGTACCTCTTCATTGCCGCGCAAATTGAGGAAGAGCATATATGGGCATACCAGGACAAAAAAGACCAGATTGTGTACCTGGAAAACGATTTCGAGGTGTTCATCGATCCCGACGGCGATACCGAGAACTACTATGAACTCGAAATCAATGCCATCAACAACACATTCGACCTCTTTTTGCCCAAACCTTATCGTAAAGGCGGCAGGGCTCAACTCAAATGGGATATCAAGGGGCTAAAATCGGCAGTGTCGGTGATTGGCACTGTCAATAATGCAAAGGATAAGGACAAGCGCTGGACCCTGGAAATCGCCATTCCATTCGAATCATTGTCTACTGAAAATGTAAAACCGGTAATCCCTGCCGACGGCTCCGAGTGGCGCATCAACTTCTCGCGGGTGAACTGGCAGCACGAGATCGGCGAGGATGGCCGCTACAAACGCAAGCGTCATGCAGAAACCGGAAAGATCATTCCCGAATACAATTGGGTATGGTCGCCGCAAGGCATTATCAATATGCATTACCCTGAATACTGGGGAAAACTGGTTTTCAGCGGAACGAAGGCCGGGGAAATCAAGGAAGAAACCACCCTCAAAACTGATAAGACATGACAAGGCCCGCTATTTTACTTTTCCTCACGTTGTTGACGGCGACATTGTCCGCACAACCCCAGGCAACCGGTAAAACGGTGGTCGATAAAAAACTGACAGCCCAACTCGAAGCGGCGCTCGCGGGCTTTCGCGGACAGGCAGGCGTATATGTGCGTAACCTGAAAACCAACCGCATTGCCGCCGTCCATGCGGATTCACTCTATCCTACGGCCAGTATGGTAAAGGTGCCTATCATGTGCGGCATTTTTGACAAAATTGAAAAAGGGGAAATCACATTCGGTCAGGAGCTCGTTTATCGCGATTCGTTGAAATACGACGACGGCATCGTGGGCTCTTTCCGCGACAGTACGAAAATCGCCCTGCCCAAGGTGATCCACCTGATGATCTCCCAAAGCGACAACACCGGCAGCTTGTGGCTGCAAGCGATGGCTGGCGGCGGAGCCGCAATCAACGAATGGCTCGACCGAAACGGGTTCCCGAACACGCGCGTGAACTCCCGTACACCCGGACGCAAGGAATTTCAGGCACGTTACGGCTGGGGCGTCACCACACCACGCGAAATGGCCGAGCTGGTAGCAATGATCCGAAATGGGAAGGCCGTAGGCCCTGCGGCAAGCGACAGGATGTACCGCTACCTCGGAATGCAGTTCTGGGATGGCGAGGCTATTTCCCAGCTACCGCCGAGTGTAAAAGTAGCTGCCAAAAGCGGAGCCGTGAATCAGGCAAAGTCGGAGGTACTCGTAGTGCATGCGCCGCACGGCGACTATATTTTTTGCATTGCAACCAAAAATCAGGAGGATCAGCGGTGGCAGAAAGACAACGAGGGCTATGCATTGATCCGCAAGGTCTCGGCGATCATCTGGAAACATTTTGAGCCGAAAAGTGAATGGAAACCAGTCGACGGCTCTGAAAAATTCTGGTTCTGAAAGATCCCGGCAAACACCAAACTTGCCGGGATTTTATCAATGCCCTTCGCTGGACTCGAAACCCAGGATAGCGAGCCGGTAAGGCGTGGCGGAGACTTTCACCTTATTGGTTTTGGACAAATTCGCCGCATTTACCACGAGCAGTTCACCCGTCTTGGGTTGGGTAATATAGATATAACGGGAGGTCGCCTCCAGTTGCGGCTTCTGCGTTTCGTCTTTGGCAGTAACACCTGTCACCGCGCCGCTTATTTTCAACGTATTGGTTTTCAAATCGTAGATTCGGACTTCACCGCTGTGCAGCAATATCACCACGTTGTTCCCGGCGTAATCCACCTTCGCCTGCATAATATCAGTGCTGGCCAGCACCGGCGTCACCGATTTGGCGGCAACATCAATGATATAAACGCCTTTTGCAGCTGTGTAACCCAGGAATTTGCCTGCGCCTTTCGCTTCCAGGATCGACCCGAACCATGCTTCGCCAAAATCCGCCGGATGTGGAATAAGCTGCTGATGGCCGGTAGGTTCCACAACTAGAATGCCGCTGGAAGAGCCGAACAGCGAAACGCTGCCATTCGTCGCATTGCCGTGAATACCTTTGGTTTGAATGGTAGAAGCGAAAAGCGTTTTACCTGAAGCATCGATGATCTTCACGCGCTCCGGCAATGTTCCTGCCGCTGATCCGTCTTTTTCGGTAATTGCATAGGTGCCATTGTCGAATTTCGTCATCGCCCCGTGGTGCGCCACATTCCCGGCATTGATATGTGTCATTTTCTTGCCGGCGGTGTGGAAATCGGCCTCTTTCGCAATGCTCAGGGTACCGTCGCCATCGTTGAAAGTGATGATCTCGTCCCCCTTGCTTTTAAAATGCGTGGGCTTGTTCCCATCGCCCGTCAACGCTCCGAACTTCGGCGTTCCTTTTACATCCACATGGTCGCCGTGGCCTTCAAAACCGGTATCGAAAAGTTGTACGAAATTGTTGGCCCCATTCAAAATAGCGCCAAAACGCCCACCCTGCGTGCCGTACAAACTCGATTTTGCATATTGGGCTTCAAATTTCTCAACGGTAAGTTTCACCGGATCCACCAGCGAGAGCTCCTTTGAAACTTCGTCGTTCACAATCACCCGGATGAATTTGTACTCGGTTTCCTCCACCGGTGTTACATCGTCTTTCTCCTTGTCGTCGCAAGCCAGCAGCAATGCGCCGAATGCCATCGATAGTACTACTTTGAATAAATGCTTTTTCATAAAAAAATCTTTACATGCAACAATGATGCAAATGTAGTTTCAGAAAAACCACAAATGCAACAATGTTGCATATAAAGATTAAAAAAGAATTAAAGAGCCTTTAAATCCCATCAGGCTATTGCCTCTCGTAACAGGCTCCGGCTCTCCTTTTTCACAAATGTGATGGGTACAAACTCGTCGTTAGGTGCGCCGATATAATACACGGTCCATTCCGGATCGTGATGCGCCAGCATTTCGCTGATACAGTCGGCACGGTGCGCAACCGGATTGGTACAATCTTCCCAGTAAAACAGCTCGACCCTGTAAAACAGGTTTTGCTTGATTCCGTTGATCGTTACCTCAACTTTGATCTCCTGCTTACCTTGAAGCGGCGGGATAGGGATTGCAATGTGGCTCATGGGATTATCTGGTTAAAATTCAAATCATTGGTGCTGTTTTTTGTTGGGAGGAAAGGGAGAATGGAGGAAGGAGAAAGGGAACGGCCTGACTCCGTCCTCCCTTTCCTCCACCCTCACATTCTCCCCTATTCCGCTCGAAGACTCTTAACAGGGTTCATCAATGCCGCCTTGATACTCTGAAAGCTGATCGTGAACAATGCTACGAGCACCGCCAGCGCGCCGGCCAGGAGAAACATCCACCATTCGATGTCGATGCGGTAGGCAAAATCGTTCAGCCAGCTCCGCACAGCCCACCAGGCGATCGGCGTAGCGATCAGGAAGGCTACGAGCACGAGTTTAAGAAAGTCCCTTGACAGCAATGCTACGATGCCCGCTACCGATGCACCCATTACTTTCCGGACGCCTATTTCCTTGATCCGCCTTTCCGCTGAATAGGAGGCTAGCCCGAACAGCCCGAGGCAGGATATAAAAATCGCCAGCCCCGCCAGGATGCCCACGATTTCGCTGACCTGGCTATCCGCGCGGTACATTTCGTTGAAATGCTCATCGAGGAATGAGTAGGTAAATGGCTGGCCCGGAACAAACTTGTTCCACGCCGATTGAATGGTTGCCAATGCCTGTCGCGCATTTTTGCCTTTAATACGCACCGACATCTCGGAATAGGACCAATCCTTCTGGTTGAACATGCAAAGTGTTTCAATTTTGTGGTGCAGCGAATTGAAGTTAAAATCCTCTGACACACCCACAATCGTCGACAGCGAATCCATCCCCGAGAAGCCGAACCGCTTACCGATCAACGTCTCCATGGTAAGTGTAGGCTCATCTTTCAAAAGCTCTTTTGCCAGCGATTCGTTGATGATGTAGGCTTTGGCATTGTCCCCGGCGTTGTGCGTGAAGTTCCGGCCCGCAATCAGTTTGATTTTGTACAGAGACAAATAATCCGGGTCGACAACCACCTGAGAAGAAGTAAGCTCCCGCCGCGCACCCGCTCCCTGGAACGCCACGCCCGTCTGGTGCAGGTTGTTACCGAGGCGCTGCTGCGAGGCTGTTACGGCCTCAATGAACGAGCTTGTAAGCAATTCCTGTTTCAGTGCCTCATATTTTGTATTGGACTCCGTGTTCAAAGGCATGATCACTACCTGTTCCCGGTCAAAACCAGGATCTTTGTTCACCATATACCGCAATTGCTTCACCGCAAAACCCGTTGCGATGATCAGGAATACCGCGCTCGTAAACTGTGCAATTACCAATGCATTACGGAAACTACTCTTCCCTGCACGGACCGTTCCTTTCAATACCTTCACGGGTTCAAAAGCCGATAGGAATGCAGCTGGATATAATCCCGAAAACAGCCCTACAAGCACTGTTCCCAGCAAAACGGGCAGCAACAAACCGGGATTCTGAAATATCGAAAATTCGAGCCACCGCTGGCTAAAATCGGCCACCAAAGGCATTACCAGTTTCACAATAGCTACTGCCAGCATCAGCGCAAACAGCGCAAGCAATACCGATTCGCCAATGAACTGCCCCGCCAGCTGAAAGCGCTGCGCGCCGATCGACTTGCGTATTCCGACCTCCTTCGCCCGTCCCGTCGAGCGTGCCGTCGACAGGTTCATAAAGTTTACACAGGCGATAATCAACACAATGGCCGCTATGATCGAGAAAACATAGGTATACCGTCTATCGAACTTCTGGTAATTCACGTAGTCGTGCGTGATATCCACCGATTGCGCGTGCACCTCGTCCAACGGCTGTAAAAAGAGCCCGTAAAACTTCCAGCGGCCTTCCTCCATATGTTTTTTGAGAAAAGCCGGGAATTTCTTTTCAGTTTTGGCGATATCGGTTCCGGGTGCCAGTTCGAGGTAAGTCACAAGCCAGTTCCCGCCCCAGTTCTTCATAAAATCGGGCTTGGCAATGGTGCTAAAAGAAACAAGCGCTTCAAATTGCAAATGCGAGTTTGCAGGTGCATCCTGCACGATACCAGTCACTTTCAGTGTGACCGTGTCGCTGCCATAGTGGTTAATGTATTTACCGATCGGATCGGCGTTGCCAAAGATATTTTTCGCTGCTTTCTGCGTCAGGACTATGCTGTTGGGTTCTTTCAATACACGCTCCCTCTCGCCTTCAAGCAGTACAAAATCGAAGAGCTGGAAAAAATTGGAGTCGGTCAGAAAGACCTGCGACAGGTCGATCGTTCTATCCTGGTATTTCATTGGAAGCTTTGCTCCGGTATTTATTCTGACAAACTGCCTGACTTCGGGAAACTCTTCCTGCAACGTGGGCCCCATCGGAAACATCGAAAGCGCCACTTTTTGAGGTGCTACCATTCCTTCGAACTTCTGTACCTCGTCGAGGCGGTAAATGTTTTTGGAATGCATTCCGTCGAAGCTGCGCTCGTAAAATACGAACAGCATGATCACGATACAGGCGGCCATACTCACGGCCAAACCCACGATATTAATAGCCGAAAAAACCTTGTTCTTCCAGATGTTCCGGAGGGCGATTTTGAGGTAGTTTTTGAGCATGCCGCTGTTCTGAATAGGGTTAAAAACACCCGGCAACAAATTTATGCCAGATCAAGCAACAGTTTAATATTCAATATTTTAACCCCCTAAAACAGCAAAACACTGTCCGATTCCGGACAATCTTGTTCACCGATGGACAATACGGAAAAATAACTTACAGAAGCCGTTACCAGTTCTTACGAATGCCGATATACCCACCGGTCCTTCTCGTAAAAACATCGCCCCGATCCGCAGCCACGCGAGCGATAATGCTGGTGCTTTTCAAACCGGGAACCGCATATTGCGCTCCCAAGACCGATGAAAACTGCCCCCTCGGTGGATCAAAATCGGCGCCCGGTGTCCCGAAATTTTTGCTGTAAGACAACCTCAGAGTAAGCGCCAGCGAATGACCGACTCTTCCCTGTGCCCCCAGGTAATATACGGCCACCCGGTTATTGGGAAAGTACCTGTAATTCCCGAGTTTCGACTGGTCCATATCCTTGCCGGGAATAATAAACGGAGTCCCCACCGTCCGGCCCTGGTACGACCACCCTTCCGAATACTGGGTATGGTTGAAATAATTGTCGGCCCCCTGGTATTTGCTTCCGGGAATATAGAACTCGGAGCCGGATTGGTCTTTGGTACTAAGGAATTCCAACGTGAGATGCGTGAGCGCTACGCTATTTTCCGGACCAGGTAGCAGTCTCAGATTTACGCCATAAAGCCCGTCAGGAATGTTCTTGAAAAGCATGCTCGAAACATCCTCGAAAGGATGCTGGTGGTATAAAAAAAGCCGGTACCGATCGAATTTCGTCTCGAAAGCAATATCATAACTCCCCAGATGGTTCCCAACCCGGTAGCTGTCAAACGCCCCATATCCATTTTTTTCGAACCAGTTTTTGGAAGTGAACGCCAGCACCACATTCGGGTAAATAGACCACGACGATGGCAGTTCGCCATTCACCGCCAGTTCAGGATGAAGTTTCAGGTAGTCCGAATGACCCGCCCACATCACATTGTGATTGAGACCGACGTAAAACTTGCCTTTATGTTTACCCAGCCTCACATACAGGAACTTCTGATGCAAGCGAACACCCTGGATGTAGTCAGTATGAAACCACCCATGCGCAAACCCCGCATGCACGGCCACGAAGTTCCCGGTAAATTTCAGCGGCGAGAACCCCACCGTCCCGATCTGCACTTTGGGTATCGGTAATGAATTCCCGGACACCGCATAAAAGCCCGACGACAACGTAGTATCGCCCAGCCCCATTACCTCGCGCCTGCGCCCTATCCACAGCTCCACACGCTTGAACCGCACGCTCGCGTGGGCCTCGGGAAGCAACAGTTCAAACTTGTTTGCTTTATTATATATCCCTACCGGGCTCACGCCGGCACTCCAATCGAATTTTCGTGGCCTATTGGCTAAACTGTCGTAGAAAACGTAACTCCGTCGTGCAATCGCCTGTAACACGCCTGCCGTAGCGCGGTCGGGAACCGCTCCGAACTGGTTAGTCCGAAGCCAGAACGGCGTTTCTCCATTGGAAGACAAGTAAACCCCAGCCTCTGCATTCACTTCGAGATTGGACACAACCCTGTTTTTCTGGGCAAATAGCTGCCCCGAAATGACTGCAAAAACCGCAAAGGCACTGAAAGTAAAGGTTCTGCGCAAGTGACTCGGATCGATAAAAGTTTCCTTCTGCAAGATAGGAACGTGCAAAGGAATATTTATTACCGATGGCAGCGTTTTAACTTAACGTTAATCATGTGGCAGGAGGATGGAGGAAGGGAAGATGGAGCGACAAGAAGGTCTCGACGGGGTCTACTCCGCCCTGAGACTCCTGACCGGGTTGATCAGCGCAGCCCGGATGGCCTGGAAGCTGACCGTCAACAATGTGATCAACAGCGCTCCCACGCCTGTACCTGCGAAAATCCACCAGGATAGCTCGGTGCGATAGTAGTAATTTTGCAGCCACCTGCTCATAAAATACCAGGCGATAGGCCCCGAAATGACGCACGCTAGCGCTACCAGCATGATGAAATCGGTGGAAAGCAGTTGCCACAGGTTGGCAATGGAGGCACCGAGGACCTTTCTGATCCCTATTTCCTTCGTGCGCTGCTCAGCCACAAAAGATGCCAGTCCAAAAAGCCCCAGGCAGGAAATAAATATGGCCAGCACCGTAAAGAAGGAAGCCAGCTTCCCGATCCGCTCCTCATCGGCAAACTTTTTCGAAAACCGCTCGTCGACAAACTGATAGGTAAACGGGCTGTTGGGATCATATTTACGAAAAACAGCTCCTACTTTTTCCAATGCATCGCTTAACCCGGCCGAAGGTGAGAGCCGGATGTTGATCACATTCGTATTCCCGTAATTAACCACAAAAAATGCCGGGCTATTCTGGCTAAACGGCGACTCGCGCACCATGTCCTTCACGACGCCGATCACCCTGAATTCCTTTCCGCCCCAGTTCAGAATCGATTCAAGCGGCTTTTTAAGCCCCATCAGCTTCAATGCCGATTCGTTGATAATCATAGCCGTTGAATCGGTCGGGTACGCGCGGGAGAAGTCCCGTCCCTGGACTAACTGCCATCCGGCCGTCTTGCCATAATCATGCGAAATGTTATTGGACATCAGCAAGGGCACCGCATTGGGGGCCTTACCCGGCCAGGTCAGATTGGTGATCCCGCCAGCTTGTGTCGTCATCGAACCCGACGATTGTGAATAGCCGCTCACCACGCCGGTATTCATCAGGTCGTTCTTCAATGCATCATAATGTCCGTAGAGCGCAGGGGTGGTCATAGCTACTTCTATCAACCCCTGCCGGTCGTAGCCAACCGGACGGTTTTTAGCATGCTGTATTTGTCTGAAAACAACCACTGTACCGATGATCAAAGTTACCGATACCGTAAACTGCATCACCACCAGCACTTTCCGCGGCAATGCGGCGAACTTGCCTGCCTTGAATGTCCCTTTCAGCACTTTTAAGGGTTGGAAGGAAGAAAGGTACAGCGCAGGATAGCTTCCGGCAATGAATGCGGTGAGTAAACTAAAAACAATCCCGACGACCCAAAACAGCGGGTTAGTCAGGGGTAATGTGATCTTTTTCTCCGCCACGTCATTAAATGCGGGCAACGCAAGTCCTGCCAGAACCAGCGACAGCACAAATGCGACGATCACCACCAGCACCGATTCACTGAAAAACTGGCTCACCAGCTGTATCCGTACCGAGCCTATCGCTTTGCGGATACCCACTTCTTTGGCACGTTTTTCGGACCGGGCGGTGCTCAGGTTCATAAAATTGATACACGCCAGCAAGAGCACAAAAACGCCGATGGTCCCGAACAGCCACACAAACGTGATCAGCCCGCCGGTATTCACGCCATTTTGAAAATCCGAATACAAGTGCCATTTATCCATTGGGTGCAAGAAAAATTCCGGCTTATACCCCGGCGGGTTTTCCCGTTTCATGCGCGAGTCTTTGATTTTTGCCGAAACCGCTTTAAAATCAGCTCCTTCGCGAAGCTGCACAAATATCTGATAGGAGTTTTCGTCCCAATTCTTTTCCGCTCCCCTCACCGATGGGTCGGTAGCAACGTAAAGGTCCCACGGCGCCAGTACCTGCGTATCCCTGAATGTGCTGTTATTGGGTATTTCTTCGAAAACCCCTACTACTCTCACATCGCGGTTGCTATTAAGCTTTACAATGCGGTTCACCGGATTCGCATTTCCGAAAAGCGAGCGGGCAAAGGATTCTGAAAGCAAGACCGAATTCACATCCCTCAGGTTATCGCTGCCGGCAACAATCCGTATCGACATCATTTTTGTGAATGAAGGCTCCACGTACTGCCCCGATTTCGAAAACATCTTATCTCCATTGGAAATGATGATGTTGCGGTAAACCGATTTACTGATCTCCTCAAAATCGGGATACTTCTCCCGCATATCGGCCGCCAGTGGTAACGGTACCACATTATAAGATGATTTCTCCGGACCGAATTGTACAAACTGCCAAACCTGGCCGATCCGTCCATGATTGCGGTGGTAATGGTCGAATGACACCTCGTCGTAGATCCAGAGCCCGATCAGCACAGCCACAGCCATCCCTACCGAAAGCCCGCCAATGTTAATGGCAGAATACCCCTTGCTTTTGAGCAAGTTCCTGAATGCGATTTTGAAGTAGTTGCGTATCATGTTTGTTGGGAATGGGAAGAAGGAGAAAATGGAAGAAAGGAGGAAGGGGAGGAAATGGAGGAAGGGGAAGAAGGGAAGGGATACTTGTTATCCTTGACTCCCTTTCCTCCATCCTCCCTTTCCTCCCTACTCCGTCCTCAGCGATTTAACCGGATTCATCAATGCCGCCTTGATACTTTGAAAACTGATCGTAGCGAGTGTAACGAGCACTGCGGCCACCCCTGCGCCCAGGAACACAAGCGGACTGATGCTGATATGGTAATTGTATTTAGCAAGCCAGTTTTGGAGGAAATAGTAGGCCAAAGGCGACGCGATTGCGCAACTGATTAGTACGAGAAACACAAAATCCCGCGAAAGCAGAAGCCAGAGCTGCGATATCGAGGCCCCTAGCACCTTACGCACGCCGATTTCCTTCGTCCGACGCTCGGCCATAAACGAAGCCAGTCCGAAAAGTCCGAGGCAACTGATCAGGATGGCCAGCGCGGCGAAAATCCCTGCCAGTTGGCCAATCTGATCTTCGCTGCGGAATTTCTGATCGTATTCGTCATCTACAAAACGATATTCGAACGGGTAAGACGGGTTATATTTTTCGATCACCGGCTGAATGGCGGCGAGCGCTTTCTTTAAATCGGCCCCGCTTTTGAAACGGATCAGGCTTTGGAATGTGAAATAGGGGCGCATGAGCATCACTGCGGGTTGCACTTCTTCGTACGGATTTTGCTGAATCACGTTTTTGGTCACCCCTATTACCGTCATATCCTCATCACCGAACTTCACATGGCTGCCAACCGGGTTCTTGAAACCCATTAATTTCACCGATGCTTCATTCAAAACGATCGCATTACTGTCGGATAGCATTTTTTCCTCGAAAAACCTGCCTTCTTTGAGTTTGAGACCGGCCGCTTTGAAATAAGCAGGATCAACCATCAATGCCGAAAACAAAGGCTGACTCTGCGGATCCTTCCCAGGCCACGAAAACCCTTCCCATTGATTGTAGACACCCGTCATCGGACTCGATGTTTTACTCACGGCTTCCACATATCCGCTTTCCAGCAACTCGTACTTCATCGGAATGAAATTCTTTTGAAGGTCGCTGGAAAGGCTCATCCAGATCAGCTTGTCGGGATTGTAGCCCATGGGTCGGCTCTTCGCATGCTCGATCTGCTGAAAAACAATTACTGTCCCGATGATCAGGGCGATCGAGAACGTGAACTGAGTAACGACTAATATCTTTCGCGGCAAATTGGCTGCCCTGCCTACCTGGAAAGTACCCTTCAGCACTTTTACAGGTACAAATCCCGACAGGTATAATGCCGGATAGCTTCCCGCCAGCAAGCCCGTGACAATGCAGCCCGCTAATGCGACGGCCATCAATGGAATATCGTCCAAACTAAACGTAACATGCTCAAAACCGACATTTCTAAGGTAAGGTAATGTGACCTTGACAATCACCAGCGCGATCACGAAACCCAGCAGTGCCGTGAGCAACGATTCCGTGAGGAACTGCGCGACGAGTTGCTGCCGCTGCGAACCGACTGCCTTACGAATGCCCACTTCCCGCGCCCGTTTCTCCGACCGCGCGGTACTGAGATTCATAAAGTTGATGCAGGCAATGAGCAGGACCAGCATGCCAATCACCGAAAAAAGCCGCACATATTCGATCGCCCCGCCGGTATTCACCCAATCCTTGAACTCACCAAACAAATGCCATTTGGGCATAGGGTGTACAAAGAGCAGGCTTTCGTCTTTATCGTTCATCTTCGTCCGTACCAGGTTGGCAATGCGGGCCGAAAACGCCTCAGGCGTAACGCCATCGTTCAGCTGCACAAAGGTTTGCAGAAAATTATTCCCCCACTGATCCTGTGCTCCGCGTACGAAGTCAGAGGTAGCGATATTCAGTTCGTAGGGCATCAGGTAGTCGAACTGCAACGACGAATTCTTCGGAATATCCTTCAACACACCCGTCACCATCACTTCAAACTGGTTGTCGACTCTGATCACCTTGCCGACCGGCTCCGCATTACCAAACAGCGCAAGTGCGAGTGATTCCGTGAGTACGATGGAATAAGGGTTCTTCAAAACCTGCTCCGCGTCGCCTTTGACGAGTGGGAAAGTGAACATTTTCAGAAAGTCGGGATCGGCATAATGGCCTGGCCTGCTCAATTTTTGGTCACCGGCTACCAGGCTATGCTTATCGCCCCAATCGAGCCGCGTGACATACTTTGCTTCGGAGAAATTCGTACGCAGCTCGGTCGCCAATGGAAGCATGATACCGGTTCCTATACCCTTCTCACCATTGAAATGGGTCTTTTTCATAACCCTGGCAATGTTTGCCCGATTTTTATGAAAATTATCAAAACTCCATTCGTACCGCACCCAAAGGCCAATCAGCAGCGCTACCGCCATTCCCATCGCCAATCCCAGGATATTGATCGAAGCATAACCCTTGTTTTTCACAAGGTTGCGGAACGCGATTTTGAGATAGTTTTTTAGCATTGTTTTATTTGTTTTAGAAGGAAAGGGAGGAAGGGGAGACAGGGGGAAGGAGCTGTTATCCCTTTCTTCCATCCTCCCTTTCCTCCTTCATTGTAATTTGATCAACATCTCTTTCGCATCGTTATATAACCTGTCCTTCGCCGTCACATATTCCTTGTAGCGTACGAGCCGTTCGAGCATCGCCTTGGCCTTAGCGGGATTCCGGGCCATTTGGTACTTTGCGACTTTCATCATCGCGTCCAGCTTGTAGGACTGCTCTTTGAAATCGTCACCAGCGGCCAATGCATTGTAAAATACCATTGCCTTTTCGGTTTCGCCATTCTTTTCCATTATCAACCCGGCGTAAAAGGATTTCGCGGGATGTACTTTGCCTGTCCGGGCAAAAGCGGCAACCATTTTCGTACCGAAATCCCGTACTGCTCTGTCGTCCGATTCCGCTACGATCTCGAACGGGGCGGTAGCCTGCCAAAGCGAATGAGCCGGGTATTTTCGGATCAACATTTTCAGCAGGTCAAGACTTTTCGCCGTATTACCCGGGATGGTTTTGCCCGAATACGAGAGACTCATCACCACTCCAAACGCTTCGTGCACCAAATACATCGGCCACGTCCGTTGCCCTCCGCTTATCCAGGCTCGCTTCAATACGCCCCACAGCTCCCCCGAAGTCGATGGATTCAGGCGCATTTAAAAGACAATTCCGCACAAACGAAGCCACAACAGGCGACATTAGCGGATTCCCGAAGCCCAGGAGCGCCGCCGCGGAATGCGCACTGGCAGGCGACAGCAATATCAACGACAAGTTCCGCTGCGGCACGCGAAGCAGCAATGCGGAGCTGTTATCGCCGTAGCCATACGACCAATGCAGGTCTACACCCGCCACAGGATAGGTAAACCAGCCCATTCCTTGCGGGCTACCGGGGTAAAATGGAGTCGTGATCCTTCGATACCGTTCGTCGGACAGAATGCGCTCCTCACCGATCGCCGCCGAATAGCGTACCAGATCGCGCAAGCTGCTCATCATCCCGAAGCCCGGCCCACTCTGCATCCCCACCGGGTTAACAGGCCGCGGAACGTATCGTTTCATCGCATCATCCCAGCTGTATTTTACAGCTATCCATTTTCTCAAACTCCCGTGCTCCCGCTCTGTGAAGCGCGTAAGTGTGTGGGTCATTTGAAGCGGATTCAGAATACCTTTCTCGATCTGTATCGTAAACGGACGCGTCATTTCTTCGGTAGAATCCATCGGGTTGATGGCTGCAAATGCATTGAAAACAATGTTGTATCTGCTCCCGTTGTACACAAATGCTGATCCCGCCGGCGTACTTTCCGAAGTATGGCTCACGAGGTGTGCCAAGGTAGTCTGAGCATTCCAGCGCTCTTTCGTAAAAAAGCGGTTCGGAAACTCATCGACCGGGTCGTTCAACGAAAGCTTCCCGGCTTCTTCCAGTTGTTGTAATGCAATGGAGGTAAGCGATTTTGTAACAGAAGCTATTTCAAAAATATGGTCTTGGGTAATTGGCTCTTTACCTGCCGAATCTGCATAACCTGCGCTTTTGAAAAACACCAGCCTGTCGCCCTCGGCCACGCCCAGCGCGTACGCGGGCAAACCTATCATGTGCGCGTAATGCTCGACATCCTTCTCAAAACTGCCTCTGGCCTGCGACCAGGATCTCTGAAAAGAGCATAAAAAACAAAGAAGCGTCAGGATATATCTCATTCCCTTTTCAACGATTTCACCGGGTCCATCAAAGCCGCCTTCACACTCTGGAAACCGACCGTTAACAATGCCACAAGTATTGCGAAAAGCCCCGTAACCGGGAAAATCCACCATTGAATGCCTACCTGGTAGGCAAACCCTTGCAACCACTCTCGCATGCCCCACCACGCCACAGGGGTGGCGATCACGAGCGCAATACATACGAGCGAGAGGAACTCCCCCGAGAGCATCCCTGCAATGCTGCCCACCGACGCACCCAGTACTTTTCGGACGCCGATTTCCTTTGTCCGCCGTTCTGCGGAAAATGCCGCCAGCCCAAACAAGCCCAGGCAAGCTATGACTACCGCAACGCAAGTGAAATACAGTACGATACTGCCCGTCCGCCGTTCCTTTTCGTAATTCTTCTGAAAATCCTGATCGAGGAATGAATAGGTGAATGGAATGTCAGGATTCAGCTTCTTCCAAACTGTCCCTACCGATGTCAATACGCCGGCGTAGTCTTTGGTTTTAACATTCGCAATGAAATACTGGTATTTGTCGGTAATGCTGGTTGTAAGCGCATAAGGTTTGATGCCTTCATGCAGGCTGCGGAAGTTGAAATCCTTTACTACACCTACCACCTGCAAACTCCGGCGCTTGCCGGCCAGCTCGAAAAACACGTTTTTACCGACTACCGAGGTTACGTCGTAACCCAGCTCCCGAACGGCCGTTTCGTTCAGGATAATACTGCTGGAATCCCCGCTGAATGCTTTTGAAAAGGAACGGCCAGCGGCCATTTTGAGTCCCAGGGTTTCAACATAATCGTCGCCGACGGTTGCAAAATGAATGTCGACGGCGTCATGAACAGTCTTATTCTCTGCATAAAAAAGCAGGTCTTCAATATTCTCAATGCCCGGATACACCGATCCGCTGGTTGCGGTCTCCACGCCGGGAATGCGCAGCACTTCCTCCCGGAACGCATTGAAATTAGCCGTCGTCTTTTCGTTTCTGAACGGTACTACCAGTTTCTGTTCCTTGTCAAAGCCCAGGTTCTGATTTTGAAGAAATGACAATTGCTGACCGATCACAATCGCTCCGAGAATGAGGATAATGGATACTGTGAATTGGAACACAACCAGTCCTTTTCGCAGCAGCACCGCCGAAGCAATATTCACCAGCCGGCCTTTGAGGACGCTCACCGGCCTGAAAGAAGAGAGATAGAAGGCTGGATAAAGTCCCGCTATGAGCCCGGTAAACAGGGTAATGCCCGCCATCCAATACAGGAAGGCCGGATGCACAAACATATCCAGGTCTTTGCCCGTCAGGTTATTGAAATACGGTAAAAGCAGCTGTACCACGAGCACGGCAATGGCAGGTGCCAGGATGGCCAGGATCATCGACTCACCCAGGAATTGGTACACCAGGGCATTCCTGACTGCCCCCAGCACTTTCCGCACACCTACTTCTTTTGCCCGTTTTTCGGAGCGCGCGGTGCTGAGGTTCATGAAATTAATGCAGGCAATGAAGAGCAGGAATACCGCAATTGACCCGAAAATATACAGATAGGTCATGCTGCCGTTCGGAGCGATCTCGTTCCCGATATTGGATTTCAGGTAAATGTCGGTTACCGGTTGAATGAACAGCTCCTTGGAAATGCCCAGTGCTTTCAGGTCCGCTGCACCATGCCGGTTGAGGAATGGGGTCAGTTTGGATTCAAATGTGGCTGGATCGGTACCTTCCCGGAGTTTGACGTAGGTATGAAAAATGTTATTCATCGCCCAGTTATTCTGGCTCGCCACCCAGCCGCCCATATCGCTATTCTGCATGGATAAAAAGAAGCGGGCATTGATGTGCGACTTTTTATTGTTCCGATAAACACCAGTGACCGTATAGTCAAAATCACCGAACGTCAGCCCGACACGGATCACCTTACCCACCGGATCTACGCTCCCGAACAACTTTTCGGCCACTTGTTCGGAAAGTATCAGGGTATTGGGCCGGCTGAGTGCCTGACGGGCATTTCCATATTTGAAGTCGTAAGTCAATACATCGAACAGCGTCGAATCGGCATAATAGCCATTGTTTTCATAGAATCGTGTGGTTTGCCGGCCGTTACGGTTTTCGAGCAGCATACGGTCCATGCCCGAAAATTTCAGGACCCGCGCCACCGATTCCACTTCCGGGAAATCGGATTGGAGACCAGCTGCCAGCGGCCCCGGCGTCCCCGCCCATTTCTCATTCCGCGCCTCCATCGCAACGCGGAAAAGCCGGTCGGCCGACCGATGATGTTTATCGAAACTCAACTCGTCGGAAATATACAGCACAATCAGCAGGCAAGTCGCCAGCCCCAGCCCCAGTCCGAAAACATTAATAGCAGTATACCCCTTGTTGTTCAAGAGATTGCGGAAAGCGATTTTGAGGTAGTTTTTTAGCATTGTTTTTTTATTTGGGAGGAAGGAGGATGGAGAAAAGGGAGGAAGGAAAGGTAAAAGAAACTTCCTCCATCCTCCCATTTTCCTCATTCCGACCTTAACGATTTAACTGGATCCAGCAGCGCGGCCCTGATTGCCTGGTAACTTACCGTTGCAAGCGTTACGAACAGCGCGCCGCCCCCGGCGGCGGCGAAAATCCACCACGGAATTTCAGTTCGGTACTCATATTTTTGAAGCCATCCGTTCAGGAAATACCATGCGGTAGGCGCCGAAATCAGAAAGGATATGATGACCAGCAATATAAACTCTCGCGACAGCAGTGCCCATAGGCTGGATACGGAAGCACCCAGCACTTTCCGGACGCCGATTTCTTTTGTCCGCTGCTCGGCGGTAAAAGATGCAAGCCCGAACAATCCGAGGCAACTGATAAATATCGCCAACCCGGCAAACACCGTTGCCAGCGTGGCAATGCGTTCTTCGGCCGCGAATTTCCGTGCATATTCTTCGTCCGTGAATTTGTAATCGAATGGCGCACCGGGATTCACTTCACGAAAAACCGCCGCCACCTTTACCAGCGATTGCCTTAAAGGAAGCCCCGGTTTGAGTTTGATGCTGATAAAATTCGCCCATCCGTAGTTAACCATAAATAATGTCGGACGTACCGGGCTGAACGGTGAGCCCATCACCATATCACGGATCACCCCGACTACTTTGTAAGGGGTATCACCCCATTTTACCGTTTGGCCCACGATATCCGACGGTTGCCGGAAACCCATATACTTCATCGCAGATTCATTCATTACCATCCCCAAAGAATCGGTGGAAAACTGGCGTGAGAAATCACGACCGCCGATGAATTGCCAGCCGACGGCTTTGCCAAAATCATGGGAGACACCGATGGTACCAAAGTTATCGTGCAGGTTCGGGTCCTTTCCCGGCCAGCTGAAACCGCCATTGTTGGAACCGAGGAATGTTGATGGCGACGAGGATGTGGCCATTTCCTCCACCGCCCCGGTTTCCCGCAATTCTCCGCGAAGCCGGTTGTACTGACTATACAGCTCGGGCGTATTCATTTCGACGGTGATGAGTCCGTTCCGGTCGTAACCAACTGGCCGGTCCTTGGCGTACTGGATCTGTTTGTAAACGATAGCCGTACCGATGATCAGCGTCACAGACACCGTGAACTGCAACACTACCAACACTTTACGAGGCATTGAAGCAAACCGGCCTGCATTGAATGTCCCTTTCAAAACTTTCACCGGCTGAAACGACGAGAGGTACAATGCCGGGTAACTGCCCGACATAAGCCCTGTCAGGAAACAGAATGCAAATCCTGCCAGCCAGAAGTAGCCGTTTCCCCACGGAAAGCTGATCCGCTTGTCGGCAATTTCATTGAACGACGGCAGCACAAGCACGACGATCAGGATCGCGAGCACAAATGCCAGAAAGACCACCATGAACGATTCGCTGAAAAACTGGTTGATCAGCTGTCCTCTTATCGAACCGATCGCCTTTCGGATACCGACCTCTTTCGCGCGTTTTTCGGAACGCGCCGTGCTGAGATTCATAAAATTGATCGACGCCAGCAGTAATACAAACGCCCCGATGATCGTAAAAAGCCACACGTAACGAATACGCCCGTCAGCCTGACCGGCATCGTCCCAGGTACCGTACAGGTGCCATTTCGACATCGGCAGCAGGTAGTTTTGCGGTTTCAGGAACCGTGCCTCCGGCGTGTGTTCCATTTTAATATTTCTGATTTTCTCAGTAACGCCTTCGAAAGTCGAGTTGGGACGGATTTGCGTCAGCAACTGCCATGAGTTGTTGTTCCATTGCTCCTTATCCCGGGCGTCACGCACCCAATTCTGCGTCGCGACATACAAGTCCCAGGGCGCGACGAACGTCAATTCCCTGAACTCCGTATTGTAAGGAAGGTCCTGATAAACACCCGTCACCTTCATATCGAACTGGTTATCGAGCTTCACGATCTTGTCCATCGGGTTTTCCTTACCGAATAATGCTTCCGCCACCGATTCCGAGAGCAGGATCGAATTGCGTTCTTTGAGACCGTCACGCGATCCCCTGAGCATGTGCAGTGTGAACAAGTGTGGCGCACCCGTACTCATATACGCGCCTTTTTTGGTAAACTTATTGTCCTTGTAGGCCAGAATATGCTCGTCCGTCCATGACGATTGGACCACATATTCGAAATCGTCCATGTGGTGCTGCTGGAGATATTGGCCCAGCGGATATGAAGTATGCTCTCCGCCGTCGTAGGTCTTTCCTTCGAAAACACCCCGCTCCACCACCTTCGCAATGCGATCGTAGTTGGCGTGATAGCGGTTAAACGCGAATTCGTCATAAACCCAAAGGCCTATCAGTATGGCCACGGCCATTCCCACAGCCAACCCACCGATATTAATAGCCGAGTAGCCCTTGCTTTTGACAAGGTTACGGAATGCGATTTTTAGATAGTTTTTAAACATGATCATATTTTTTGGGGAGGAAGGGGAGGATGGAAGAGAGAAAGTTTACAAACCCCTTCCTCCCTTTCCTCCCTTTCCTCCTTTATTCCCTTTTCAAACTCGTTACAGGATTCACCAGCGCCGCCTTCACCGCCTGGAAACCTACCGTCGCGAGCGTGATGAGCGCGAGGCCGGCGGCAGCGAACAGGAAAATTCCGGCATCAAGGTCAATACGGAACGCGAAATTGGCCAGCCATTGGTACATTGCCCAGCCTACCAGCGGAAATGCAATGAGCAATGCAATTACCAGGAGTTTGATGAAATCCATGGAAAGCATCAGCACCACATTGCTCACCGAGGCGCCAACCACCTTGCGAATACCGATCTCTTTCTGCCTGCGTTGGGCCGTAAATGCAGCCAATCCGAAAAGCCCGAGACAGGAAATCACAATCGCCAGCCCGGCAAAATAACGCGAAAGCACCCCTACCCGCCGCTCCGAGGCATATAGCGCCTTGTAATTCTCGTCCAGAAACTGGTAATCGAATACCAGGCCCTTATGACGATCCTGAAAGAGTTTCCGCAGACGGGCAATCGTTTGCTCCTCAGCGCCGTTCTGAATTTTCACCATTACATTCGGCATAATGGGGTACATCTGGAAGAAGCAGGGTTTCACGGGTTCATACAATGATTCGAAATTGAAATCCTTCACCACGCCGACGATCTGCCGTTCCATACCCCAGAATTTAACCGTCTTACCGACGGGGTCTTTAAGCCCCATACTTTTAATAGCCGACTCGTTGAATATGATTTCGTTCCGCGCATTCTGGTTTTGGGAGAAAAACCGGCCCTCGCGCAGCGTCATACCTACTGTTTCCATGAAATTGTAACCTACTTCCAGGTTCGAGAACTCGATATCCGTCCCGGCAGGCTTACCCGGCCATTCGAAACCGGAGATTGCGCCATGTTGCCCGGTGAGGTTATGGTAATAGCTCGAAGCATTCACTACGCCCGGCGTATTTTTCACTTCGCCCAGAAACCCCTCTGCCGCTTTCAATTTCAGCGAATCCATTTCGAGTGGTATTTCAAAATGAATAATATGGTCACGGTTGTAGCCCAGGTTCCGGTTCTGAATAAACTGGATTTGCCGGTAAACGACGATCACCGAAACGATAAAAATCACCGACACCGCAAACTGGAACACAACCAACCCGCGCCGTACAAGCAATTCCCCCGCGGTGTTTTTCAGTCTGCCTTTCAAAACAGAAACCGGATCGAAACCGGATAAATACAATGCCGGATAGCTCCCTGCCAGCAGACCGGTAATCAGCGTGATGGACAATGCGGCTAAAATCAGCGTCGGATCGGCGGAAAGGGTGATCTGCTTGCCGGTAATGCTGTTGAATTCCGGCAACAGGAGTATGACCATACCCATCGCCACAAGCAATGAAACAAAGGTGAGCATCAGAGATTCGCTCAAATGCTGCACGACCAGCGAGCTCCGCAATGCCCCCACCACTTTTTTGATCCCTACTTCCTTCATCCGGCCCGAAGCTTTGGCCGTGGAGAGGTTCATGAAATTAATGCACGCGATTACCAGTATGAACACCGCAATCACCGAAAACAACCTCACGTACGTAATACGCCCGCCGGTCTGTACGCCATTGTCGAATTGTCCGTGGAGGTACTTATCAGAATACCGAATCGCGAAAAGCTGGAAATCGTTGTCCTTGCTTTTGGTTTTCAGAAAATGCCGGATCTTCTCATTGAACGACGCCAGGTCTGCGCCGCTTTTGAGAATTACAAATGTATTCGGATCGCTGTTATTCCAGTTCTCGATACCCGGCCGCCGCACCTTGAACTGCTCGAAATTGAAGAGAATATCGAACTGATTGCTCGCATTACGCGGATTGCTTTTGAACACACCTCCCACGCGGTAAAGCCCGCTGAACTGCCCCTCGTCCCATTTCACAGTCTTTCCAACCACATCCTGTCCGGTACCAAAAAGCTTTTCGGCCATTTCCTCCGACAGCGCCAGGGTATTCTTGTCGCCCGTCACTGCGCTCGCATCCCCCTGCTTGAAGGGGCAGGTGAAAACATCGAAATAGTCGTGGCTGACGAACTGCCCCCCGGCTTTCAATTGAGTTTCTCCGACCGACACCACGCCTTTGTTCGAAAACCATTCTGCGGGGACCACCGTCGTAGCCAACTCCACCTCCGGCATCTCCGCTTTCAATGCATCGGCCAGCAGGCCCGGCGTATGCTCTCCTGTCTTGATGCCATCCTCCTGCGGCTGGTTCACCATGATCTGGAACAGATGCGCGTCCTTGTCGTTATGCTTGTCCACTCGCAGCTCGTCGGTCACCCAGAGGTAGATCAGCAATGTACAGGCCAGCCCGGTGGAAAGGCCCATCAGGTTGAGCAGCGTAAACTGCCGATCCTTGATCAGGCTACGCCATGCGATTTTCAGGTAACTTCTAAGCATAATAATTTATCTTTTTTAATGGGGAGTAAGGAGGAAAGGGAGGAAGGATTCGTGGTCCCTTTCCTCCATCCTCCCTTTCTCCTTTATTCCCTTTTCAAAATCGTCACGGGATTCACCAACGCCGCCTTAACACTCTGAAAACCGACCGTCAGCAAGGCAATCCCGGCGGCCAGAAAGCCTGCCCAGACGAAAATGCCCCAATGGATGTCGATCCGATAGGCGAAATCCTGCAACCAGCGATGCATGAAATACCACGCGACCGGGCTGGCGATCACGATCGCGACAAGCACCAGTTTCAGGAAATCCATCGACAGCATAGCTGTAATACCTGCTACGGAGGCACCGAGTACCTTCCGCACACCTATTTCCTTGGTTCGCTGCTCGATGGCAAAAATGGCCAGTCCGAACAATCCGAGGCACGACAGGCAAACGGACAGCAATGCAAAAGTGGTCGTCAGGCGCGTCGCGAGTTCTTCGCGTTGGTAGAACTTCGCAATCTCTTCGTCATAGAAACTGTATTCAAATACATTTTCAGGAAACTGTTTCTGCCAAACGGCGCTAATACGACTGATGGTCGATGCATTCACGTGGCTCAGCTTCACCCCGGCCCAGCGGTAGCGCGACTGATCGGCGAATATGATCGTCGGTTCGATACCCGTGTACAGGTCGCCATTGTTGAAATCAGACAATACCCCTACAATGGTACCGGTTTTGCCCGCGTCGCCAACATGTAGGCGGCGGTTCAATGCGGCTTCGAGTGATTTCAATCCTAATGCCCGTACCAGTTTCCGGTTGATCAGTAGCTCATGGAGCGTATCCGAATGCACCGGAACACGGCCTGCAACGAGTTTCAATCCATAGGTTTTTACAAAATGGTCATCCGCGGCTCTCGACCGGGCTACGAATTTCTCCCAGTCGCGGTTTTCGAATTTGATCGTTCCGCCGCCGCTGGTCTGAACCGACGGGGCGCTTCTGAAAAACGAAAGGTCCGTAACCTCGGGCAATGCCGACAGTTCGTTACGTAGGGCCGTCAGCTTGCCGGTTTCAGTTTCAGGCAAATTCATGTGCAGGATCAGGCCTTTATCCATTCCGAGATCCTTATTTTTCAGGAATTCGGATTGCAGGATGATCAGCGTCGCTACGGCTATCAAGACGAATGAAATGCTGAATTGTGTCACAACCAGCCCTTTTCTGACCGAAAAAAAACTTCGGTTATTTTCCTTCAATAACCCTTTAATGGCTTTCACGGGATTGAACCTGGCAATCACGAATGCAGGATAAACGCCGGCCAGCACGATCACAAACAGCAACAATGCCGTAAAGAAAGCCAGTAGCGGAGGATCTTTGAGAATGTCTATGCGCACATTCAAGCCCAGCCACTGGCTAAGCATCGGTGCAAAAAGCCAAGCAAGTGCCAGGGAAATAGTACCCGCAGCAAAAGCCAACAATACTGTTTCTCGAATAAAAAGCCAGAAAACCTGCATCTGGGAGACGCCTAGTACTTTTCTTACCCCCACTTCCTTGCTGCGCTTGAAAGCCTGTGCCGTCGAGAGATTAATGAAGTTGAAACAGGCAATGAGCACGAGCAATAAGCCCACCGTCGCCAACACGATGATCGTGTTGTACTTGATTTTCCCGCCATAAGCCACATTGAAATGCACGTCCGACAAATCCTGCAAATGGTAATGAAAAACCTTGCCGTCGACACCATAGTATTTGTTGGCGAATGCGGGCATTTGCGCTTCAAATGCAGCCTTATCCTCCGGCGAACGAAGCGTTATGAAAGTTTCACGACCGCCGTCGATCCAGCCCCAATCCTCATAACCATATTCGGGAACGATCTTTTTTAACGTGGGCAGCGAAATGAAAATATCCTGCTTAAAATCGGTTTGATCGGGATAATCGGCCACGATGCCTGCGATCACAATATTTTCCCGGTTATTCGCGCGGATTACTCTACCAATGGCATTCCCATTCCCGAAGTACTTCCGGGCATAACGTTCCGTTACGACGGCCTGGTTGGGCGCAGCCATCGCCGAAGGGCTGCCGCTAATCCACTTATAGTCGAATATTTTAAAGAAGTCCGGGTTCGTAAAAGCCAGATGGTCCCTTTCAATAAACTTGCGTGAAGTCCCTTCATGATCGACCCTGATCGTGAGCTCCTTACGCGCCAGGTAAGCGGCGTCCCGGACGTAGCTGAACTCCTTTTTCAATGTTTCATGCAAAACGTAAGCCGAGCCCCGCTCCTGCTCCACGGAGCCATCTTCGAGGTGCAGATCCACCACCACGCGATAGGTCCTGCCGGCGTTGGCATGGTAGCTGTCTACACTGAGATGGTACTTTACGAGCTGGAACAACACAATTGCGCCAGCCATTCCCACGGCCAGGCCAATGAGGTTGATACCGGCATATACCTTATGTTTTGCCAGGCTTCGAAGGGTAAATTTCAAATAGCTTCCAACCATATTACTCGCTTCTTAAACTTTTCACTGGGTTGACCAACGCCGCCTTGATACTCTGGAAACTAACCGTCAGCAGAGCCACGCTTACAGCCAGCACACCCGCAACGAGGAATACCCACCATTCAATGCTCACTTTATAGGCAAAGTCCGACAGCCAATGGCTCATCCCATACCACGCCAGCGGCGAGGCTATGACGATGGCAACGCCCACCAGTTTGACAAAATCTTTGGAAAGCAATGAGACAATACTCCATACCGAAGCACCCAGCACTTTGCGCACCCCTATTTCCTTGGTCCGCTGGATCGTCGTAAACGCCGCCAGGCCAAACAGCCCCAGGCACGCGATCACGACCGCGAGCGCGGCAAAAATCCCGAACAGCCTTCCTACCCGCTGCTCCGACTCGTACATGTTATTAAAACGCTCATTCAGAAACGAATACCCAAACGGGTTATCCGTTGTTGCCTTCCAGGTCTTTTCCAGAGTTTTGAGCACACCCGGAATATCGTTCGTTTTAATTTTGACAGCTATTTGATACTGGTCGCCTCCATAAAACATCACCAGCGGGGCAATACGCTCGTGCATGGAGCGGAAGTGGAAGTCTTTGGTGACACCTACCACGGTATAAAACCGCTTGCTTTCGGGCGTGCCGTTACCGATGGTTCTGATACGCTTTCCGATCGGGTCTTTCCAGCCGAATTGCTTTACCGCCGCCTCGTTGATCAGTACGGAAGCGCTGTCGCCACCAAAGGCTTTCGAAAAGTTCCGGCCAGCAACCAGGCCGATTCCCAGCGTTTTCAGGTAGTCTTCGTCCACCTGGTAAGTCGTGAAACGATATGGCGTAATATTATTATCACCATTTTCAGGCAGAAAGCCGTCCGTACCGTTATTGGAATTTCCCGCAGGCAGGTAACCTGCCAGGGTCACGCTGCTCACCGCCGAGAGGCCTCTCAGCTGCTCCTTGAAGGTTTTAGCCTTATCTCCCAGCAGATAGGTATCATGCAGGATCAACACCTGTTCTTTATCAAAACCCAGATTCTTGTTCTGGATAAAACGGAGCTGCTGGTAGACGACCATCGTGCCGATAATCATCACAATGGAGACTACAAATTGAATGGTAACCAGCGTATTCCGCAGCCATCCGCTTTTTACGCCCGCCTGAATACTTCCTTTCAGCACAGCCACCGGCCTGAAGGCAGACAGGAAAAATGCCGGATAGCTGCCTGCGAGCAGCCCCACGATCAGACATCCGGCCAGGGCATAGCCGATCATCCGCGCATTCAGGATGGATTGGAGATCGAATTGTTTGCCGGCCAGGTCATTGAAACCGGGTAGAAGCAATACCACCAGCAACAATGCTAGCAGAAGCGCAAAAAACGTCACCAAAACGGATTCGATCAGGAATTGCGCCATGAGTTGCTGCCGCACCGAGCCCATTACCTTCCGGACGCCGACTTCCTTCGCCCGCCCGGCCGAACCCGCTGTCGACAGGTTCATAAAGTTGATGCAGGCGATCAGGAGAATGAATGCCGCGATGGCGGTGAATATGTATATGTATTTGATGTTACTATTGCCTTCCAGCTCATTTTCGAGATTGGAAGTAAGGTGAATGTCGGTCAATGGCTGCAAACCGAAACCAAACTTGTCGCCTTTGCGCAGGTACTCGTCGTAACTCATACCCAGGAACTCCTGGATTTCCGGCCCGATGTACTTCCGCACCATCTGCGGCATCTGAGCCGAAAGTTTTTCAACCGGATAACCGTTACGCAGCAGAATGTAGGTATGGGCGCCACTCGACAGCCACTTGTCCCCCAGCGTGACCGATTTCATCGATCCGAAGAAATTATAGTGGAAATGCGAATTGGATGGCACATCCTCACAAACGCCCGTGACACGGAACGCACCGCTATTGCCCATATCGAGGCTTTTCCCGATCGGGTCCTGATTTCCGAAGTATTTCAATGCCATGGATTGGGTCAGAACGACCGTCTTCGGCTCTTTCAGCACACTGTTGGCATCACCCTTCAAAAGGGGTATGGAAAAGAAATTGAAGAAGTTGGAATCGGTAAAAATGACACGCTCTTCCAAAAAGCGCTTTTCGCCATTTTTGACGAGGAAAGTACCATGGTTGCTGAGTCTCGTGTACGCCTCCACGCCCGGGTAATCGCGCAGGAGGGCGGGCCCTGCGGGAGCGGACGCACCCGCGATGTTGATATCGTTCCCGCCAATCCGGCCATGTAATGTAACCCTGAATATACGGTCTGCATTTCGGTTGAAGCGGTCGTAGCTCAGTTCGTGCTGCACGAAAAGGAGGATCAGCATGCAAGTCGCTAACCCGATTGCCAGTCCGAAGATATTAATGGAGGCGAAAGCCTTCTTATTCCAAAGGCTCCGGAGAGCGATTTTCAGATAACTGGATATCATAACTGCGCAGGTTACGAGGATTGACGGATGGATTCTTCAATTCGATAGTCAAATTATGCACCAGTCAATTATAATATCACAATTATCTGAAAATCAATTTTTTACATATTAATAAAACAAATCCGTGGTGTTCGGTATCGGACACGTCCCGTTCGATTTGGAACGGGACGTGATTATAAGTCTATTCGCTGCGCAAACTCTTCACCGGGTTCATGACAGCAGCCCTGATGCTCTGGAAACTGACTGTCGCGAAAGCGATAACCGTAGATAACACTGCTGCGATCACGAAAACCCACCAGTAAATGTCGGTCCGGTAGGCAAAGTTCTCGAGCCAGCGGTCCATTCCTAAATAGGCAATCGGTGACGCTACCACAAACGCGAAGAGTACCAGTTTTAGAAAATCCATCGAAAGCAGTCCCACGATGCTGGCGACAGACGCACCCATCACTTTCCTGACGCCTATTTCCTTGGTACGTTGCGTGGTGCTGTACGACGCCAGCCCGAGCAAACCGAGACATGAAATGAATATCGCCAGGATTGCAAAGTTGAAAAACAGCTTTTCAAAACGCTCTTCGCTCCGGTACTGGCGGTCAAAAAATTCATCCATAAAATAATAATTGAACGGCCTTCCTGGAATAATTTCCCTCCATTTCTCCTCCACTGCCGCTACGGTTTCCTTCAAGCGGTTCCCTTCAATTTTCACCGAAACAAGCTCCGTTCCTCCCGGCTCGATGCGCATTGTAAGCGGCTTGATCGTTTCCTGCAAAGACCGGAAATGAAAATCCTTGATCACCCCGATGATCTTGCCTTCACGTCCCCATTGCTTAAACCGCCTTCCGAGCGCGTCTTCCGGTTTGGCATAACCCAGCAATTTCACCGCAGCTTCATTGATGACCATCGCCTGGGTTGTATCCGTCCCGAATTCCCGGGAAAACGGTCGACCGGCAGCCATTTTCAGGCCAAATTGCGGGATATAGTCAAAATCAACAAAATAAAGGTCGAGGTTGGCAATCTGCAATTCGCCGCTTTTGTTTTCGATTTCGGAATAGGCACTCCTGTTTCCACCGCCCGGAACGCTGGACGATGCGGCAGTGGATTGAACGCCCGTCAATCCGCGCAGCGACTCTTTGAATGTCTCACGCTTGGGATCACCCTCGGTACTCACCACCAGCATCTGGTCCTTACTGAACCCGAGATCACGGTTACGCATGTAGTTCATCTGGATGTACACGACCATTGTGGCGATAATGAGCGCGATGGAAATGGCAAATTGAACGGTCACGAGCCCTTTTCTCAACAAAATACCTTTAATACTGGTCGTAAAACGCCCTTTCAAAACCGTCACCGGCTCGAACGAGGACAGTACCAATGCCGGATAAATACCGGCCAGAACCCCGATCAGAATCGCTGCCAACAGCATATATGCAAGGAACGCAGGATCCGCAAATATGCCGGAAACGATCACTTTACCTGCCAGATTATTAAATAGCGGAATGAGCGCCGCCGAAAGTATGATTGAAAACGCAAATGCGATTAAACAAAGAAGCACCGATTCACTCACAAACTGCCTCGCCAGGAGCCCTTTGGCTGCGCCTACCACCTTCCGTATACCCACCTCCTTGGCCCGCTCCGCCGAGCGTGCGGTAGTGAGGTTCACGAAATTGATGCAGGCAATGAGCAGAATGAATGCCGCCACTATCGAGAATATATATACGTTGTTCATGCTGCCTTTCTCCGCCACATCCCGTTCAGATTTCAAATGCACATCCAGCAGCGGTTCGAGGAAGAGCTTGTAAGACATTTTTGACTCACGCATGAGCTTCCCCGCGCGACGCTCGAGGTATTCGGGCAGTTTCTTTTCCAAAACCTTACTGTCGGTGCCGGGTTTCAAAAGCAAGTAAGTCATCGCCCCGAAATTGCCCCATTGTTCATCAATTTCACGGTTGATACGTTGCGTCATCGTCGTCATCGAAACGAACATGTCGCCCTTGATCAGCGAGTTTTCGGGAATATCTTTCATCACCCCGGTAACCTTCGCCGGGAGACCCTCGCCCGACAATAGCAGCGTCTGCCCCACCGGATCGCTATCGCCAAAATACTTTTTGGCCGCTTTCTCGGTAAAAACCAGGCTCAGCGGCTCTTTGAGCGCTGTTTTAGGATCGCCCTGGATTAGTTTGAAGTCAAAAACCCGGAAAAGCGACGAATCCGCGAATACAGTTGCTTCCTCCTGAAATTTGATATCCCCCTTTCGTACCAGGAAACTGCCGCTATTAATGCGCGTATAAGCCTCGACCTCAGGAAAATCCTGTTTGATCGTCGGTCCGAAGGCCCAGGAGGTAATGCCTGCGTGGATAGTTTCTGAGGGCGTGATCACGTCCGTCACAAGCCGGTAAATGCGGTTGGATTTGGAGTGGAATGCGTCGTAAGTCAGCTCGAAATTGACGTACATGGAGATCAGCAGACAGGCCGACATCCCGACCGTCAGGCCCATAATGTTGATGAATGAAAAAATCTTATGCTTCCACAAGTTCCGGAAAGCGATTTTGAAATAGTTTTTTAACATGGCTGTCAGGTAAGAATATAGCTTTCAATGTTCACAACTATTAAATGCATACCAGAAATTAAATCAATTGACACTCAAACACATACCATTATAAAACAAAATCCGGCTGTCCGAAAACGAACAACCGGGCATGATGCCTGTGTGACACCCGGAATCTACCTAATCATTCCTTAATGAGGCCGCCGGGTTAACCGTCGCTGCATGAACGGCTTTGAAGCCCACCGTCAGAAGTGTTATGAGCAACATCAATGCGATCGTGAGCAAATGCACCCACAACGGAACGCTGATCCGGTAGGCAAAATCTTCCAACCAATGCGACATGAAGTACCATGCGACAGGCATGGCTATTACCCCTGAAATGAGTACCAGTACCACAAACTCCCGGGAAAGCATTCCGACAATGCCCGCAGCCGACGCACCCAATATTTTACGTATGCCAATTTCCTTCGTCCGCGTTTCAGTAGTAAACGTGATCAACCCGAATAGTCCCATGCAGGCAATGAAAATGGCCAGTCCTGTAAATACCGAAAACATTCCCGAGAGCCGCATTTCGTTTTTGAATGTCTCATTGAAAGCGTCATCGAGGAAGTAATATTCGAAGGGCCTTTCCAGGTCGTACTTTTTGAAAAGACGTCCTATTGCTTTCACATTAGCCATAATGTCGGCTTGTCCATCCATTCGTACATACATAATCCCTCGCGTTGCGCCCTGCATGCGGAGCATATTGGTGGTGTCGCCCGCTACCGACAGCATCATTGCTTTACCGCCGTGTTGCACATTCGAAAAGTCAAAATCCTTTACTATACCATCCAAAGTCAGCCCTTCTCTTATCTCCTGCCCCAGCGGATCGCCTTTGATACCCAGTTCGGTGACAGCCATCTCGTTCAGCACAGTCAGGTTGCGGCCCGTAGTTACCGTCGGTAATGTTTTCCATTGAAGGCCTAAGGTCTTTACAAACTGATCATCCACCACCATTTGCACTACTGAAATGTCCTTTTTGGTGATTTTGTTAGGAATAAAAAACATATTGTACCCTTTGAAAAGGCCCGCGTTCGCAAATGTGGCGTTGGATACACCCGCCTGTTGCCTTACCGCATTGCGGAACGGAATGTAATTCGCGGCCATGGATGGTCCAACGGGAATGCTCAGCACTTGTTCCTTATTGAGTCCCAGTTCTTTCCGTTGCATAAAAGACAGCTGCTCCCGCACAATCAGACTGGCAACGATCAGTGCCATAGAAACTGCAAATTGAAAAACGATAAAAACGCGCCGCACTCCTACCCCGCCGATACTGCCGGTAAACCGCCCTTTGATCACTTCCAGCGGCGCAAAACCCGATAACACAAATGCCGGATAACTCCCGGCCACCAATGCTGTTAGCGCGAGCAAACCTACCAGAAACGACAAAAAGAAGGGAGATACAACAAAGGAAGTATCGATTGTAAGCCCCAGCAGCGTATAAAATGGCTGGCTCAGGTAAAATACCATCAAGAGTCCCAGCACAAAAGCCACCGCACACACCATGGCCGATTCCATGTAAAACTGGCTGCCCAGGCCGGCACGCGTAGCGCCTACCACCTTGCGTACGCCTACCTCACGTGCGCGCTGCGTAGCACGTGCAGTGGTGAGGCTCATGTAGTTGAAAAGCGCGAGTATGAGAATCGCTATCGCAGCGACGGCGAAAATCGGGATGAGCTTGCTGTTATCGGCGTCATTGAATGCACCGCCAAGGTGCATGTCATCGAGGCTTTCGAGTGTGTATTGAGGTTTAAGCCCGACTTGCCCCTCCTTCAATGCCTCAAGGCGATTGATACCCTGCGCTACCAATTCCTTTGATTCTCCGGCGTTCAGAAGCAGGTATACGTTAAATATCCCGCCATCATTCTCCCAATTCCTACGGTTGGATTCGCCCAACTTCGGATATGTGCCGCTTGAAATCACAAAATCAAAATCCAGTGAAGAATTGGACGGCGGGTCCTGAGCAACGGCCGTAATCTGTATGAGGTGCTTGCCTTCATACAACAGCGCCTTTCCGATCACATCGGTATTACCAAAATATTTCACCGCCGTACGCTCCGATATCACCATCGAGAAAGGCTTTTGTAATGCGTCTCTGGCATTTCCCTTTTCAAGCGGAAAGCTAAACACACTGAAAAAAGACGGATCTGCAAACATGATATTCTTTTCCAGGATCGCTTCGTCTTTCCGCGCCGGGTCCGCCATGGCGGCATTACTATACGTCGGTAAAACCCTAACGTAATCCGCTACCTTCGGTATCCCTTCGAGCAGCGCCGGTGCGAAACTGGCCGCAAAACTATTCATCTTAAATTCATTATCACCCATTTTCACCTCGCCCAACACGCGGTAAATATCCTGATGCCTGCTATGAAACCGGTCATAACTATGCTCATGAACCACAAACATTAGTATGAGTGTAGAAACGCATATCCCGGCAGCAAGCCCGAGGATGTTGATCAGAGAGTACGTTTTATGCCGAAAAAGGCTTCGGACGGCGATTTTGAGGTAATTTTTAAGCATAGGGAACGATGAAGCGAATGTGTTGCTATTCCACGAAACAGTCAATAAATCCGTACCAGGAAATCAAAATACTAATTATCAAGCATTTACCATAAAATCAATGTCCAAAACCGGACATCTGTCATATCCTCCGTTACTATCAAACAAAAGTGTCCATTAGTAATGGATAGTTTTGTTTGATAGCAAAATATAATGCTGTATATTTGAAAGAGATGATATTAAAAAGCACCATAGCGAGCGTTGCAGAAGCACAAAAGGCCAACCTCTCCGTCCTTGAACTGGGACTGGCGAGAACCGCATTGGATAAATTGCCCGACATCACTTCTCACGCGCTCATTGTTTCGGGCGTGAGACGTTGCGGTAAAAGCACGCTGCTTCATCAATTGCTGCGCGAAAAACACCCGGATGCTTTTTACCTCAACTTCGAAGATACCCGCCTGTACGATTTCGAGCCCTCCGATTTCGTCCGCCTCGACAGCCTCGTCACGAAAATGGGACACACTGTATTGTTCTTTGATGAAATCCAGATCGTCGACCGGTGGGAAACATACGTGCGGCAGAAGCTTGATGAAGGTTGCAAAATTGTGATCACCGGCTCCAACGCCTCGCTGTTAAGCCGCGAACTCGGCACGAAACTCACGGGTCGGCAGATCACGAAAGAGCTTTTTCCGTTTTCCTATACCGAATTTTGCGCATACAGAAACATCGTGCCCTCTGCCGATGCCACCCGTGACTACATGGCAGCGGGCGGTTTCCCTGAATATGTAAAATCCGGGCTGGAAGAGATCTTGCATCACTTATTCGAGGACATTCTGATACGCGACATTGCCGTTCGCTACGGCGTGCGCGATGTGCGGACGTTGCAAAGGCTTGCCTTGTACCTCATTTCGAATGTGGGCAGGCTGATCACCGGTAACAGGCTGAAAACAATATTCGAGGCAGGTTCTACGAGCACGATGATGGACTATCTCTCATATTTCGAATACACCTACCTGTTCCATTTCGTACCTAAATTCAGCTATTCCCTGCGCAAGCAGCTCATCAACCCGCGCAAGGTCTACGCGATCGACACGGGACTAGTGAATGCCAATTCAGGATCATTTACGGATGATTTCGGTAGTGTATTTGAAAACCTGGTTTTCCTACATTTGAGAAGAAACTATAAGGAAATCTACTATTTCTCCGAAAAGAGCGAGTGCGACTTCGTAATATCGGAAAAAGGCACAGTACGGCAGGTGGTACAGGTTTGCTATGACCTCAGTCATGACAATATGGACCGTGAATTAAAAGGCCTATTTGAAGCCATAACGCATTTTGGATTAAAGGAAGGGACACTTGTGACGTTTAATCAGACAGACGAGTTCGAACGGGACGGTTTAAAAGCCAAGGTCGTTCCCGCTCATCAATATCTGGCAGAATGACAAATGCCGGACTTTCCAGTCCGGCGTTGTTTATCAGTTACCTCCATTCTGCACATCGTCGTTGCGAATGCCTCGTTTGTTCTTTTTGATACCGTCTTTCAGTTTCCCGAATTTGTAGTTCAGACTAAAATTAAAAGACCGGAAGTAATTCCAACGGTCGGTGAACTGGTCGAAGTCCGGACCGAAGGTCACGTTGTGATATCTTCTATACTTCGTAAAAGGATTACTCACGGCCGCTGAAAACGACAGTTTATCTTTCACTACATCCTTGTTCACACTGAAAGAGGTACTTTGAATCGAATTGGTAGTGCCTTGCAGGTTCACGCCCGGACCATTTGCATTCAGGTTGGCATTCACGCGCCAGTCCTTAGGCAACTTGTAACCCGTTGAGAGCGAAAACTGATACATCACCCCACTGTTGGTCGTCTCGATCCCATTCACCATACCGGTCACTTTGCCATGCGCAATGCGGAGATTAGTGCTGAAATTCCACTTTTTCGTGATCGGATAATTTGCATTCAGGTTACCGCTAATGAGCCGTGCGCGGCCGGTATTGCCGTACGAAGTGCGTGTAATCTGTGTTTCGGGATTATAAACGGCAATTTGGAAAATCAGGTCTTTAAAATGCGTGTAGCCCACACCGAAGTTGATACTCCCTTTTTTTGACTTATTATAACTCAATTGAAGATCGTTCACATAGGCAGGTCGGAGGTCTGGATTACCGGTGCGTTCGAAGCTCGGGTTCGACCGGTCGACGAACGGGTTGAGTTGCCAGATGCCAGGCCGTTGAATGCGTTGGGAATACCCGAAGTTAATTCCTGCATTGTTTTTAAGCTTCCGATTGACCGACACCGACGGGATGAGGTTGAAGTAATTCTGCTTCACTTTCGAATCGGTGGAAATGAAATCCGCGTCGATGATCGTCTGCTCCACACGTGCGCCCGCTTTCACGCCCCAGTTTTTGAAATTATACGAATATGTATTGTAGGCACCAAATACCTTCTGCGTATTGTTGTATTTGTTGCTCATCGCCGCGTCCAGCGTGTATGAATTGGTTTCCGAATCGAAGACTAAATATTGGAAATCGCTTTTATTGTCACGCATAATACCCTTCAAACCGGCTTCTATATTCAATTTCTTGACTGGATATACCAAGTCGACCTGGAATGTCTGCTCCGAAAAACTCTGGTCGTTGACCTGCCGGTAATCAGGACGAGTGTAATTGATACGATCGGAGATGCCGATGTTGCCGTTTTGTTTGTTGTCGTAGCCATAGTAGCGATGAGAGAAAGTCAGCAGCCGATTTTTATCAGCTTTGAAACCTTTCTGATAGTTCACTGCCGCATCTCGGCCATTACCACGGTCGGAACTATTGCTGGTAACATTGTAGCGTTCCAGGATTTCTTTATCCGCATTCAGGAGCGATGACTGGTAACCATTTTGACTATTTCGGCCACCGTTGACGTTGAGTTGCGCGCTCAACAAGTTAAGCGTGTCCACCTCATAAGTGATCTCGTAGCCGATATAACCATTCTTGTTATTAATCTCGGTCCACCCGCGCTGGTCGAGCTCAGTGGGGTTGGCCCCCGTAGTCGTGCGGTTGGTGATCGATTGCGTAGCCGGGTTTTTGTACTGGTTCAAACCTGCATTCAGCGACATTCCGATCTTCCCGAGCTGGGCCGAGAGCGAGCCACCGACTCCCGGTCCGCCCGTCGGGAAGCGTTCACTGACATTGAGCGTTCCGTTATATCCGTTATCGATTTTTTTGTTGGTAATGATGTTGATAATCCCGGCGAGGCCTTCCGCATCATATTTCGCAGGCGGTGTCGTAATGACCTCAATGCGTACGATAGAAGACGCCGGCATGCTCCGCAGCACATCCTTGTAACTCCGCTCTACCATACTGGACGGCTTGCCGTTGATCAGGATCTTGAAATCGGTATTGCCTTTGAGAGAAATATTATCTTCGGCATCGAGAGACAGGTAGGGTACCTTACGCATCATTTCGAGCACGCTGTAAATCTTGCTTTCGGGATCGGCTTCAAGGTCATAGCTGATCCTGTCGACCTCCTGTTTGACAATCGGTTTCAATGCAGTAACGGTCACCTCTTTCAGTCCGACGGCTTGCTGGCTGATCGTGATATTCCCCAGATCGACGTGCCGGCGTGTGCTATCGGTCAGATCCACGTCGATCATCTTGTTTTTATATCCTACCCCAACCAGCACCAGCGCATATTTCATCGGTTTCAGGTTTTGAAATGCAAATGAACCGTCGGCCTTCGAAAAATCAGCTTTCACCGCGGTATTCTTGTCTTTCATCAGATTAACAGTAATGAAATCCAGCACCTTCCCGGTCGCAGAATCGGCCACAGTACCTTTGATACTCCCTCCCCCGGATATGCCTGCGGCAGGCGATCCTGCGGCAGGCGATCCTGCGGCAGGCGCCCCTGCGCCAGGCGCAACTTGTGCAAACGAGTCCTGACAGCAAACCAATCCCGGAATCAGGATAGACATAAGTAGTTGAAATAGTGTTTTCATGGAGAAAAATTTCATGGCTAATAAATTTTGTACGGGCATAGGAATTCCGATAAGAGATTTTAGGCTCTTTCAGACAGTGATCAGTGTATCAACGAATTATGCTATACCAGTCTATTGACGCACCGATGCAGGCTAACCTAACTTTGACATCACAAATGTATTGGAAGGTACTTTGCGATGCAAGGTACTAGGCCTGATTTTTCAGATTAAGTGACGAACGGCTGAATAGCATGGATGACTGGCGAAGCCTGTGAGTTACTCCTGGGCTCTGGTGTTGTTTAAATGTCTTTCGATGAGAAAATTGAGGATCAAACTCAGCCCTCCAAAGAGGAAGACCATTGCAAGGTAGGCTACGCCTTTACTGAAATCGTACGTTTTGTCCAACCAGTTTCCCAGCAAAATACCGAGTGCAATACCCACGAAGAGCATCCCGAATTTCAGTGTAGGATAATATGCCTGGTTCTTATCCGTAAAGATGGAAGCATCGGCACCTTTCTCGATCAGCGCTATACGTTCACGATGCCGTGTCATCAGGAACACATAAACGATCCCGAAAATACCCAGAAAAGCTGCAACAGAAACAAGTACGGCATTCATGACTAAAAGATGGTTAAATTTCGAATGTTACCCATTGGACGGCATCCCGGTATCACCGGTTACAGCTTTTCAAAAAAATTTTTCACCAAAATAAATTGCTGAAAATTGTAACCGGCATGCTTTCAACACAGTCATATGGGCACGCGAGCCATGAAATGCATGAAAAACCAGGACGACCGGATCTATATTGAAAACGTAAAGCAGGGCGATCTGACCTCCTATACTTATCTGGTCGAGAAGTATAAGAACATGGCGTTTACCATAGCGAAGAAAATCCTGCCCAACGCCCAGGACGCCGAGGACGCGGCCCAGGAGAGCTTTGTGAAGGCCTATATGCAAATCGGGAGCTTTGAAGGAAAGGCCAAATTCTCAACCTGGTTATACACCATCGTTTATCGAACGGCAATATCGAAATTGCAGCAACCGCGGCTCGCACTGCAAAGTATTGACGACGATTTGGAAGAAAATTACCATTACGCATACAGCCCGCCGCCATTCGAGGCATTACAAGCGCGTGAGCGCGAGCAATTTGTGAAAGATGCGATCAACCGGCTGCCGAAACTCGAAGCACTGGTGATCACTTTGTACTATTTGAATGACAGCACGATTGAAGAGATCGCACAAATAACCGAACTAACGAGCAGCAATGTAAAAATCAAGCTATTCAGGGCCCGTAAAGTATTGGGCAAAGAATTGCAGTTTTTGTTATAATGCAGGAATTATGGAGCAGCAAGACGATAAACAGGAAGCGCATTTCAAAAAACTGATCGACGAAACTGGCACCGACGCACCTTCGGATGCATTTACGCGGACGGTCATGCGGCGTGTGCATGAGGAAGCGGCATTCCGTGCCCTGGTTCGAACGAATGTTGCGGAAGTCCCGTCCGCCTCGTTCCGTTCTGCCATTATCGCGCAAATTCAGGCCGCCCAGCCAACCGCTACGCCAAAGCCGGTCATTTCCAGGCAGGTATGGTACTGGATCGCCGCAGCATGGGCGACGCTGATCACTGCCGCGCTTTTCGTCTCCGGCAACGAACAGTCGGAATTCTGGGGCAAGGTGAATGGCATGATGGTATCGAATCAGGTTTTCACTCAGAAATTTTCCGCCATTCCGCAGCCCGTTATACTTACGATTATCGGGCTGTCGTGCCTCATGCTGCTCGATTATTTTCTCAGGAACAAATGGATACTGCTAAATAAAACGGCCAGATCCTAAGACCCGGCCGTTCGTTCATGGCTATCTTTTCAATCGGTTATCCTCTGCGGTTGTAACGGTTATCAAAACGGTGCTGATAAGCGAACAAACGTTGGCGTTGTGCAGGCGTCAGTACGTCCAGGATTTCCTTTTGTTTCTCTTCTTCCAGTCTCTTCATGCCCTGGTAGGTATGGTATCGCTGGTTTCTGCCGATCAGGCGATCATATTTGTTTTCGATCTTTTTGACCTGGTTCTCCTGCTTGCGGGTCAGTTTTACGATCTCGTCCAGCTTATTGATCTTAAACTCTTCGGCAGCATTGTCGGCGCGGGCGTCGATCACGGCTGGGTTGGGTCTGTTATATCGCTGAGCGAAAGTATTTCCAGCGGTGAAAGTAACTATTGCGGCGATGGCGAAAATGATCTTTTTCATGGTTTCCAGTATTTAAATTGTTTGTTTATGTCTTTTAGAGGCACATTTCCCTCCCAAGTTTAACGCACTGGAAACACAATCTGCGAAATGTCACTGCTGGTAGATGACAGCGGGTTTTCAATCGACGAATAGCGTCTTACTCAAGACCTCATTCGCTCCGCAATGACTTCACCGGATTCATCAGCGCTGCTTTAATCGCCTGGAAACTGACGGTGAGCAGCGTGATCGCGACTGCCAGCAGCGCCGCTACAACGAATACGACCCAGCTCAGTTGGATATGGTATTGGTATTTATCCAGCCAATCGTGCAGAAAATAGAGCGCGATAGGTGAAGCAATGACGCAAGAGATGACCACCAGGTATACAAATTCCTTGGAAAGCATCGCCCACATCTGCGCGACACTCGCTCCTAACGCCTTACGAATACCGATTTCCTTCGTACGCTGCTCAGCAGTATAGGCTGCCAGTCCAAACAACCCAAGACAAGAAATAAACACGGCCAGCACCGCAAATACCCGTGACAGTTTCCCTATCCGCTCTTCGGCCCGGAATTTGGCATCGTACTCTTCGTCGGCAAACTTGAATTCAAATGGCGAGTCGGGATCGTGCTTGCGGAAAACGGCTTCCACCTTCTTTAGGGCTTTATCGACCGGTGCTCCCGGGGTTAATTTAACGTTGATCAGGTTCGCCCAATCGTATTTCAGCATAAAGATGGTCGGTACCGCCGGCTCGTATGGCGATTGCATCACCATATCCTTGATCACCCCTACCACGTGATGCGGCTTGCCATTATAACGGATCGTTTTCCCTACGATATTTTTGAGACCGGTCAGCTTGACGGCCGATTCGTTGAGAATGAATCCGGCGCTGTCGGTTGAGAACTCCCTCGAAAAGTCGCGGCCCTCGATGATCTTCCAGCCGATTGTTTTACCAAAATCATGGGTACAGGCGATCGTTCCGAACAATGGCACAGAGCCCGGCTCCAATCCCTCCCATTCGAAGCCAATCTGGTTGGAATAAATACCGGTGGTGGGACTCGACGATTCACTCATTTCAAATACGCTGCCCGTTTTCAGGAGGTCATTACGCAACGGGTCATATTTACCCCACAAATTGGGAGAGATATTAATCTGTAAAAGCCCCTGACGATCGTAGCCAACCGGCCTGTCTTTCGCGTGCTGGATCTGCTGGAACACGATGATCGTCCCGATAATGAGCGTGATCGAAACCGTGAATTGCAACACCACCATCACTTTACGCGGCACGGCCGAGTATTTCCCCACCTTGAAGGTCCCCTTCAACACCGATAGCGGGTTGAATGAAGAGAGGTAGAATGCTGGATAGCTTCCCGCAACCAGCCCGGTGAAGAGCGCAAAGAAGATCAGCAACAGCCAGAACTGCCAATAGAAGAATGGAAACTTCACATGCTTGCCCGCGAGGTCGTTGAAGGCCGGTAACGAAACGAGTACGATGAGGATCGCGAGCACCAGTGCAAACATCACAACCAGGAACGACTCGCTCAGGAACTGGAATACCAGCTGACTTTTCAGCGAACCGATCGACTTACGAATCCCCACTTCCTTCGCCCGTTTCTCCGACCGCGCTGTACTCAGGTTCATGAAATTGATACAAGCCAGAAGCAATACAAATGCGCCGATAATGCCGAACAGCCATACAAACTGAATGCGCCCGCCGACATTCTGCCCATCCTTGAAGTCGGAGTAAAGGTGCCAGCGGCTCATCGGGTGGAGCATGTATTGCGGCTTGTCGGTTTTGGAGAATGCGTGCGGCATTTCCACGTCCCGGATTTTACGCGAAACCGTGGCAATATCAGCGTGATCGGCCACTTGCGCGAACCATTGGAAAGAGTGGTTACCCCATTGCGTTTGTGCATCCTTTACCCAGCCTTCGGCTTGCAGGTAATCGTTCCAGGGCAGGATCAGGTACAGCTCATTGAAACTCGAATTGAAAGGGATATCCTCGTAAACGCCCGTCACTTTCACATCCTTCTTGATGTCGAGTTTGAGTGCTTTGTTCAATGGATCCGTGTTGCCGAAAAGCGCTTTCGCCAGCGATTCGCAGATCACGATCGACCCCGGGTTTTTCAAGGCATCATAGTCGCCACGGATCATTTTCAGTCCCAGCATTTCCGGAAACGACGGTTGAGCCCACATCCCCGTTTTATTGATCTTCTTATCTCCATTAGCCAGCAAATGCCCGAAATTCCAGGAAGCCAGCGCAGTATGTTTAAAGTCTGCGGAATACTTGGTTGCCATTTCAGTGACCGACGGAATCGAAACCGCTGTACCAGTCCCGGTCTGGCCATTAAAAGTCTGGCTGATCCACGCCTGCACGACACGGTCGTAGCTCTTGTGGTATTTGTTGAAGGACAATTCATCCCATACCCAAAGCCCGATCAGCATCGTGACCGCGATTCCCACCGCCAGCCCGACAATGTTGATCAGGGAATAAACTTTGTTTTTAAGCAGGTTACGGAGTGCGATTACCAGATAATTCTTGATCATGGCCAGGATAGGTATAATGGGAGTTTAGAACGCATTTCGCGAAAGATGTAAAAACCAGTGCGCCGGTTGCATCGGTAAATTCCTGATTATTCACTTCTTAATGCCGTTACTGGATTCGTCATCGCGGCCTTGACACTCTGAAAGCTGATGGTTACCAGCGCAATCAGTACCGCAGCGACGCCCGCCACAGCGAAAAGCCACCAGCTAATGCTCACTTTATAGCTGAAATCCTGCAACCATTCATTCATAAAATACCAGGCGATAGGCGATGCAATCGCCAGCGCAATGACTACCAGCTTGATAAAATCGATTGAAAACAGGCCAAAAATGTTCATTGCCGAAGCGCCGATGGCCTTTCGGATGCCCATTTCCTTGGTGCGCGATTCGGCCATGAACGCGACCACACCATACAACCCAAGGCACCCGATGAAAATCGCGATAAAGCTCAGTATTTTAAAGAGTGAGAAGAACTTGGCCTCCTTCTCATAAAAACTATCGAGTGTCTGATCGTAGAAGGTGTATTTGAATAAATAGTCAGGGAAAGCAGCCGTCCAAAGCTTTTCGATGCGATTGATCTGTCCCAACCCGGCATTTTTATCCAGTTTCACACTTAATGTCTGATAATTGTTGCGCATGGTCGTCATTACGCATGGAATAATCTCCTGGTGAAGTGTGTAAGTATTGAAATTTTTCACTACACCCACCACCGGGAGTTTCGAACCTCCCCCGCCGATCGTCAGCCGCTTGCCAATAATGCCTTCCGGATCTTTGAAGCCCATTTTTTTGGCAAATGCTTCATTCACGACGTACTCACGGATGGTATCCGCTGACAAATACATTCTCCCGGCGGCCATTTTAAGTCCGTAAGTATTGAAATACGCTGTATCGGCGGGACGCATTACCACGGTAAAATCAAGATCCTCCGCATCATTTTCATATCTGAACCCGGTTTGCCAGTTGCTTCTCGACATCGGAGTGAACGCACTGTACGCAACAGACTTCACGCCGGGTATCGCCCGGACCTCATCCCGCAATGCTTCCAGCTTGCCTTCCGGCTGATCAGGAATGGCAATGGTCACGATCTCGTCCTTTTCAAATCCCAGGTCGAGCGTGCTGAAATACCTCATCTGGCTGTAAGCGATCAGCGTCCCGATCAGGATCACCTGCGAAATCGAAAATTGAAGTACAATAAGCCCTTTACGCAGATTGGATTGACCGCTGCCCGCCGCGCGCATTTTTCCCTTCAATGCTAAAATAGGCTGGTATCCCGACACGACCAATGCAGGATAAAAACCTGCCAGGAAGGTGGTAGCGATGGTCAATGCGACACAACAAAGCAAAATCGACGGATCCTGAAAAAATATCACGTCGCGGGTCTGGATATTGAGGATATCCGCAATATAAGGCAGTAGCAACTGCGCCGAAACCAATGCCAGGGACACCGAAAACACGGTTATGATGCCCGTTTCAGAAAAATATTGGCGTAGCAGTTGTCCACGGGTACTACCCAGCACCTTCCGCACACCCACCTCGCGTGAGCGGCGCAGCGCCTGCGCAGTGGCGAGATTCACGAAATTCACACAGGCGGTAATCAGGATAAAAACTCCGACCAGCGACATGGCCCAGATCATTCCCTTACTGATCGAACGGTTGGTATAATTGCCTGTTTTTGTCGCGAAATGAATGTCCTTAACCGGTTGCAGGACGAACTTCACCCGCTTGTCCTCCTTCGGTTCTCTGTATTTTTTATTGAATGCCAATAGCTGCTGTTCAAACTGCGCTTCGCTCACATTTTCGGGTAACATCAGGTACACCTGGCCACCGCCATAGGTTGAAACCCAATCATCCCAGTTGGTAAATGCGCCAAATTCCTTCAAGGATGCGAAGGAAAGCATGGTAGTAAACGGCAGGTTAGTCGTGGCCGGCGGGTCTGCCACAATGCCTGTCACCACGAAATCCATCTGGTTCCTCACCCGGATACTCTTTCCAATCGGGTCAACTTTTCCGAAATAACGCAACGCCTGCCCCTCTGTCAGCACAACCGAACCGGGATTTTTGAGTGCTTGTGAAGGCGAGCCTTTCAGCCACTTGTAATCGAACATCCCGAAATATTCAGGGCCAATAAACGCGACATTATAGCCCGGATCCGAAAACTTCTTTTTCTCCGAGCCCTGTATGACCGTAATCAATGTCTCCCGCAGGCCGTATGTACACGTAACTTGATTGCGGATCTCGGGATAATCGTTGCGTAATGCCGCCAGTGCCGGAAGTTGAATACCTGCATTGAAACCCTTTTCTCCATCTTCCAAGCTATGATTGAGCAGGCGGTAAAGTCTGTCGGTGTTCTTATGATGGCTGTCAAAACTGAGCTCGTACCGCACCGTAAAGAAGATGAGCAGACAGCACGCCAAACTCAAAGTGAGACCAGTAATATTGATCAGCGTAAAATTCCAGTTGCGGCGAAGGTTTCTGAATGAGGTCGTTAGATAGTTTTTGATCATGGCACCTTATTTTCTATTTTTGAATACAATCAAAATGATATCGCTATGTTGACATCCATTAGCGGAGTTTATGAAAACGGGAAAATTACATTGGATGAAACCCCCGTGATAAAAAAGAAATCAAAGATTGTCGTCACGTTCCTGGAAGAAATGGAAGAGCCAATTCACCCAAAGCGCCGCTTGGGCAGCTTGAAGGGGAAGATCGGTACTCCCGATGACTTTAACGCTCCATTGGATGATCTAAACGACTATATGCTTTGATGAAATACCTCCTGGACACTCAAATCGCGATCTGGTCACTGGAAGACCACCCAAATCTCACGACACCCATACGAGCAATTCTCGAAAACCCGCTTAACACATTGCTCGTCAGCCCGATCAGTCTTATCGAAATATCGATCAAGTTTAAACTTGGTAAACTTCCCGATTTTGTCGTAAGCGTCGAGAAAGTTACCCGTCAACTCCTGAACGACGGATTCGAATTACTGCCGATCGGGCTGGGTCAAATTTATTCCTACCAGTCTATCCCACTTTTCGAAGATCACCGGGATCCATTCGACCGGATGTTACTTGCGATCGCATTGTACGAGCAAGTTCCGGTCATTACTTCGGATGAAAAATTCGAACGATACAGACCACTTATTCCAGTACTCTTAAACTGAACGCTTATTCGCTCCGTAGCGACTTCACCGGGTTCATCAACGCGGCTTTGATGCTTTGGAAACTGACGGTGACCACTGCAACTAGCACGGCGGCGAAACCGACGGCTACGAATACGAGCGGGCTGATTTCGATGCGGTAAGGATAGTTATCCAGCCAGAGCTGCATAAAATACCAGGCTGCCGGCGTGGCGATCAGGATGGCAATGAGTACCAGTTTTACAAAGTCCTTGGATAAAACGAACACCAGGCTCGTGATGCTGGCACCCAGCACCTTACGGACGCCTATTTCCTTCGTACGCTGCTCCATGACGATCAGCGCGACGGCGAACAGCCCAAGACACGACAATATTACCGCAACAGCAGAAGCCAGACTGAAAATCTGTGAAAGCCGTTCTTCTTCCTTGTACCAATTGTTGGTGTTTTCATCCAGAAACGAGCCGATAAACTCCGACTCCGGCGTAATCTCCTTCCAAACGTTTTTCAGTTTTTCCATCGACGTTGCCAGCCCCTGAGGTGTCACACGCACAAAAATATACCCGATGCCATCCGTGTGAGACAGATACATCGTAATCGGCTTTTTCTCCGACTTGGAAGAATACAGGTTGAAATCAGGGACTACGCCGATGATCTGATGCTTGATACCGGCGGTATCGGTCTGAAAGAACTTGCCGACAGGGTCTTTTTCGCCAATGGCTTTGGCCATACTTTCGGTAATGATAACCCTGCCCATCGAGTCGGTCGGGTAGGCCGGATTAAACTCACGTCCGTTGATCAGTTTAATATTAAGCGTTTTGAGGTAATCGTAGCTGATATGCAGCCAGTCGGTAGTCACCTCCCGCTCCTTGAAAGTGAAGCCAAGCACGCTGCGGGAGGTACTTCGGTCGAGTCCAGTTCCCAGGTTCACACCGGAGCCAGTAATACTCACGATATTAGGGTCGTTGGCCAAGCGATTACGCATTCTGCGCAGCGCTGTCTGCCCATTGACCTTATTCCCAACCGGAATGCTGATTACCTCCTCTTTCTGAAAGCCCAGGGGCTGCTTCCGCAGGTGATCGACCTGCTGCACTGCGATGATGGTACAGCAAATCAGCAGGCTGGAAAGCGCGAACTGCGCGACGATCAGTGAATTGCGCAATATGCCCGGCTTTTTGAGCGACACCTTTCCCTTCAAAACCTCTACCACATTGAATTTCGACATTTGGAGCGCGGGATACCCACCGGCTATGAGGGTAACAAACAAGAACAGTCCGACCAACATGGCGATTTTGTCGGGTTCGAAGATGTATCCGAGCGTCAGTTTGGATCTGAACGTGGCATTAAATAGCGGCAAAAGCGATATGGCGAGTACTACACCTATCAGAAAGCCCAGGAAGCAAACAACGCCGGCTTCCCCCCAGATTTGGAAGAAAAGCTGTTGTTTCAATGCGCCCAGCGACTTGCGCACGCCTACCTCACGTGCGCGGATAAACGAGCGCGCGACATTCAGGTTAATGAAGTTGATGCAGGCAATCAGCAGAATAAAGATGCCGATGCCCATCAACGCGTAAATCAGCGATCCCTCCTTGCCCCCGGAAATTTCCCGGTTAAAGTGAACATCTTCCAGTTTCTGAAGACGAAGCGCGTAGAGGTCACCCCGCTCGTCGGGCTTGGCTCCTTTCTTTTTGAGCTTTGTAATCGTTTCCGCGAAATACTTAGCCGTAAATGGTTTCAGCTTTTTTTCAAATGCCAGCTTATCTACCCCTGGTTTCAGTTTCAGGAAAATATTGTGAGAAAACGCATCCCATTGGTCCTTCTGCTGCTGATAGCCGCTCATATTCTCACTGCGCACAAATGCGTCGAACTGCAGGGAAGAATTTTCCGGAAAGTCCGCAAGGACCCCGCTCACGACGTACTCCTTCCTGCCCCCCTCCAATCCCACCTGAATGCGCTTGCCCATCGGGTTTTCGGCACCGAAAACAGCCTTGGCCATATGTTCGGTAATCACAATGCTGCTCAGGTCCTGCAAAGCGGCCTGCGCACTGCCCTGTTTAAAAGGGAATGAGAAAATCCTGAAAAAATCCGGCTCGGTGAATTTGATATTTTTGTCGAGAAACTTCCCCTTATATTCTACCACATCCGACCCGTTGACGACCCTCGCAATAGCCTCGATGTCGGGGTATTCAGCCTTCAACGCAGGCGTGATAGGGAACGGCATCGAAGCGGTACGATCCACACGTTCGGGATCATTGGAAAAGAAATAAGGCTCGAAGATCCGGTCTTTATCGGCGTGGAAATCATCGTATGATAATGCGAAATAGGCCGTCAGGAACAAAAAAACGCTTACGCAAAAAGCTACCGAAAGACCTGCGACATTGATAAAAGCATAACCCTTGCTCTTCCAAAGGTTACGCAATGCGATTTTGATATAGTTTTTGAACATAAGAAGGTGTTTTTAGGTCTTCAACGATTTCACCGGATTCGTTAAGGCTGCTTTGATGGCCTGACTACTCACAGTAAGCAATGCGATGATTACCGCCAGCGCACCCGCGCCAGCAAACATCCACCATTGCAGGCTGATCTTATAGGCAAAATCATTCAGCCAGCGATTCATGAGGTACCACGTAAGCGGGGTGGCTATCACAATGGAAATAAGGACGAGTTTCACAAAATCTCCGGACAGCAATCCAACAATATTCGGCACAGAAGCACCCAGTACTTTTCGCACGCCTATTTCCTTGATACGCTGCTGAGCGGCAAATGCGGCCAGACCGAACAACCCCAGGCAGGAAATCAGGATGGAAATGATGGTGAAGGCATTGACCAGCCTGGAAGTACGCGCGTCGGCTGCGTAATTTTTCTGAAAATCCTCATCAAGGAATGTGTATGCAAAAGGTTCGTTGGGTACGAGAGATTTCCATTTGCTTTCTATAAACGGAAGCGCAGCGGCCGCATCTTTACCTGCGATATGGGCAATCAGGTAATTGTAGCTTGGATTCATGTTCAGGAAAAAGGCATATGGTTCAATGACCTTGTGCAAATCCTGAAAATGGAAATCTTTTACGACACCAACCACCTCCACCGAGCCGGGCGTATCTCCTCCGTTGTTGAACAGAAACTTCTGCCCTACCGCTTTATGTAACGGGACATTGAATTTGCGGAGCGTGGCCTCGTTGACTACGATTTTATAATTCGTATCTGCCGGAAATTCCTTCGAAAACATACGACCCACAACCGGCTTGAAACCCATTGTCTCCATGAAATCCGGCGCTACCCAATTCGTTTTGATCAGATTATCATCATTCACCGTTTGCCCCGGCAAGAATACTGACATGTCACTGGGATTGAGAATGCCCGGATAATAGGCAGTTCCGGAAGCGGCCGTTATCCTGCTGTCCTGCAAAAGCTCATTTTTTAACGCCGTATAAGCCTGCCTCGCCTCCTGGCTCCTGAACGGGATCACTATCTGCTGGTCTTTGGTAAAACCGAGCGGCTGATCCTTCATAAAGCGGATCTGGCCTTGAATAACGATCGTTGCCACTACCAACCCGATCGAAATCACAAATTGGAACACCACCAGCCCCCGGCGCAGCGTGATCGCTGATACCGAGTTCACAAACCGGCCCTTAATCACATCCAGCGGATTAAATACCGACAAATAGAATGCCGGATAACTCCCCGCCAGCAAACCGGTAATCAATGCGAGCAATATAAACCCACCAACAATTTTCGGTTGCAGGAGTTCATGCAAATCCAGTGATTTATCTGCAAGCTGGTTAAAGAATGGTAGCAGCAACACCACAAGGGCCACGGCAATCACCAGACCTAGGAAGGTCAGTACCATAGATTCACCGAGGAACTGGCCGACCAGGCTGCCCTTGTTCGCCCCCATCACTTTACGCATGCCTACCTCGGCAGCCCGTTTTGCGGAGCGCGCGGTGGCCAGGTTCATGAAATTAATACAGGCGATCAGTAATGTAAATACGGCAATACTGGCCAGAACGTACAGATAAGTCGAACTTGTAGTGGATGATACAATCCGATCAATCTGGCTGAAAAGGTGTATATCCCGTACCGGAAGCAACGCCAGCTTCTTATCATATCCCGCGATTTTAAGATCCTTCCGCGCATATTTATTGATGAATGTAGGCAATTTCGCCTCGAATGCTGCTCTATCCGTGCCTGGCCGGAGGCGCAGGTAATGATAAAACATGTTGTTGGTGGTGAAATTGAGGTCAGGCTGCCGCAGGTAATCCCCTATCCAGCCCACTTGGAACGTCACGAAATAATGCGCATCGATATGAGAACGGCCGCTTTCGTCACGGAACACGCCGGTTACTTTGAAATTCTCGTTGTGGCCCGTCTTGCCGCCCACTTTTACCGTGCGGTTCAATGCGGGTTCATTACCGAAGAGCTTTTGAGCAAGGGCATCGGAAAGTACGATGGAATGCGGATCAACCAGTGCCGTGCGCTGATCTCCTTCCAGAAATTGGTAGGTAAAAACATCAAAAAACGTCGAATCGACGTGTGTTCCTTTGGTTTCATAAAATGAGAGCGGGCCTTTTCCCGGCTGCTCCACCGTCAGCAATGCCTTATCTTCCAGGAAATTCTGCCAAAGGCGCGTCACCTGTACCACTTCCGGGTATTCGGCTTTGAGCGCGTGCGCATAAGGTGCCGGCGCGCGGGGGTTATCCATTTTCTCCCCGTTCGGCTGTACATTTTCGGAGCGGACCAGGTACAGATCATTAACATGCTCCTGATGCTTATCGAACGAAACCTCGCTCAGAATATACAGCAGCAGGAGCATGCAACAAGTCATCCCGACCGACAGGCCGAAAACATTGATAACGGAGAACATCTTGTTTTTCAAGACATTCCTCCAGGCAATTTTCAGATAGTTCTTGATCATGGCTAGGTCATTGGATTGCATTCCGGTTTATCTGAAATGAAGAATTGTGCCAGCACAATCACAATCGCAATAATTTATTAATAATCAGGGCATTACGCCCAATATTAAACAACAAAGGTGTCCACTATCGGACACCTTTGTTCAGTATTGGACTGGACTCAAAGAATTTAATGTGAAAGTGGTTCTTGCCTTACGCTCCTTACACGGATAATATTCACTTTACGATTGACGTCGTCGATCACATAGGTAACCCTTATGTTGTAGACCTCAAATGATCTAAACGCTTCGTCGCCATCGATCCTAAACTTATCGGGAGTATATCGTCTTGGTTCCGATTTAAGATTGGCAATGCATTCCGAAATCTTCTTTTTTACTTTCAATGCATTCTGATAGGAATCTTTGCGGATATAAATAAAAATCTCCTTGAACTGAATCAACGCCTTTGTATCCCAACGAATTTGGTAGTAATTATCTACCATCCGTTAATCTCGGCTTCTGCTTCCTCCTGCGTCAGATATCTTCCAGACTTAATTCTGGCCAAGGCCTCATCCAGCTCTGCATTGTATTGCTCAATGGAAACTCTTTCGCCATGGTCAGGTTGCTTCAACTTCAAAAAAGCCTCAATAATGCCGAGCAACGACCTTTTTTCGCCTTCTCCTAACAACGGCAGATAGCTTACAATTTCTGAATCTATTGTCCTTGTGCTCATTTCCGGAACATTTTAGTCAATAACATCACGACTAAATATCGTTTACATAATATTAAATGTAATCAATTTCCAGTAGTTATCCACTTACTCACTCCTTAGACTCTTCACAGGATCTGCCAACGCAGCCTTAATACCCTGAAATCCGACCGTCAGGACTGTGAGTGCCAATGCGCCCAATGCAACAAGTACAAAAACATACCAGGGCAGACGGACGTGGTATTCGAAACTCGCCAGGTATTTGATCACAAACATGTACGCCAGAGGCAATCCTACCAGCATTGCAATGACCAGCAAAATGATAAAATCACGGGAAAGAAGCATGGCAATCCCCTCCACACTGGCACCGAGCACTTTGCGGATACCGATTTCCTGGGTACGTTTGCTCGCGGCGAGTGATATGAGGCCAAAAATAGTTGACAGGGCGATGACAATGGCCAGGAACGTCACAAAGTTGACCATTTTCCAAATCCCGTCGAGGTCGTTGTACTGCCGGTGCGAGTTCTTCCTGCATATAGAAAAACTGGAACGGGCGTTTGGACGGTATTTTCTTCATTTCTCTTTCAAGCTCCGTTAAAACGCCTTTTGCCTGCAAAATATCGGTAAACTTCAATGAGAGGTAGCTGTTCAAGCTTGGGGGGGAAAGGAGGAAAGAGAGGAAGAAGGAAGGGGAGAAAAGGGAAAACCCATCCTCCTTACTCCGTTCTTAAAGACTTAACAGGGTTCAACATGGCCGCGCGGATGCTCTGATAACTTACTGTCAGAACAGCGATCGCAACTGCCAGCACCGCCGCCCAGGCAAAATAGGTCCACGACATGGGAATACGGTAAGGGAAATCCTGCAACCACAAATTCGCCCCGTAATAGGAAATCGGAAGTGCGATAACGATGGAGATGACGACGAGTTTCACAAAATCCATTGAAAGCAGCGCCGTAATGCTCGCTACCGACGCTCCAAGTACCTTGCGGATCCCGATTTCTTTCACACGTGTCTCGGCATTGAACGTCGCCAGCCCGAACAAGCCAATGCAGGAAACAAAAATCGACAATACCGCAGCGAGGGTGATCATCTGCTTCCATTTAGCCTCGGATTCGTAGCGTTTCAGGTTTGCCTCGTCTTCGAACTTGTACTCAAAAGGCAGATTTTTGATATGGTTTCTGAAAATTTTCTCAATCGCCCTGATCGTTGCCGGCGTGTCCTTGCTATCCAATTTCGCGATAATGGTGCCGACGCGATAGTTTGGATCCTGGGTCATCACCAAGGGGGCGATGGTATCTTTCAACGACGCATAATGATAGTCGCGAATCACGCCGATGATTTTCATTTTCTTATTTTTCCATTCGAAATTCACCTCCTGACCGATCGGTTTTTTAAGCCCCGCGCGCTTCACAAATGCCTCGTTGACCACAATCGCTTCCTCCGGATCGGTAGAAAAGCTCTTCGAGAAATTCCGGCCTTTCAGCAAGGGAATCTGCAAAGCACTAAGGAACTCGTCGCTTACACCAATGTAACCGAATCCAATCTCACGGCCGTCTATTTTCGCAACTGTTCCGTTATAACTCCCATTAAATGCAGCCACCGAGGCAATACCTGATGTACCTTTCAATTCATTTTGAACAACCTCCATAACCTCATTGCCCGGCCCCCCGCGCCCCAGACTGAAACTTATCAGGTTTTCGTCGTTATAACCCAGGTCTTTGCTGGTCAGATATTTGAATTGAGAATAAATCACGATGGTGCCAATAACGAGGCATACCGACAATGCAAACTGAAAGATGACCAGCCCTTTCGTCAGGTAGTTTTTCTGCGTAAGCTTCGTGCGGTTGTAAAGCGTCTGCACCGGGCTGAAACCGGAGAGTACCAGTGCAGGGTACATGCCGGCAACGAGGCCGGTCATGAGAAACAATGCGACATAACCCGATACGAGCCCGGTATCCAGCAAATACGAAAGCGCAAGCTGCTTGTTAGCCAATTCATTAAAAACCGGCAACGCGATTTGTGTGAGTGCAATAGCCAGCGCAAATGCAAGAAAGGAAAGCAAGAACGATTCGCCCAGAAATTGGTACACCAGCTGTTTTCGTAAACCGCCCACCACTTTCCGTACGCCGATCTCTTTCGCCCGGTTAAGCGAACGCGCTACCGTGAGGTTCACAAAATTGATACAGGCGATCAATAAGATAAAAATCGCGATACCCGACAAAATATAGGAATAAATAGGGCTGCTGCCATGGTCGAGGCCGTTGCGCAGGTCGCCGTTATTACTCTGCAAATGCATATCCAGGAAGGGCATCAGGTCGAAAGTAACATAATTTCTGATCTCCCTCCCCTGACTAGCCTCGGCAGTTACTTTGCTTTTCGAGACCTGATTCATTTTACTCACCACCGCATGGTAATCAGCCTTTTCATGTAGCAAAACGAATGTATTCATATAAAAGCCCATCCATTCGCTGTCGGTCCAGCCTTTTGCTTCCTGGTATGCAAAGGGCAGCACGGCATCGAACTGGATCGACGAGTTCTGCGGGCAACGCTTCGCCACGCCGGACACGATGAAGGGCTCAAACTCATCTCCGACTTTGAGGTGCATTGTGTGCCCCACCGCATTTGTTGAACCAAAATACTTTTCAGCCAGGTCTTCGCTCAAAACGATAGAATGAATGTCTGAAAGGACCGTTTTGGGATCGCCGGAAAGCAGCGGCATCGAAAAAACCGAGAAAAACGGGGCGTCTGCAAACAGCACATCCTCTTTCAATACCTCATTCCCCTTTTTAATCACAAAAGAATTGGTCTGCGCCCGGATTATCTCTTTAATATCAGGGATATCCTGTTTGAAAGTCGGCCCGTGAATAGCATTAGTGCTTCCGAATGTGCGGGTTTCATGCTCGTCCTTGCTCGTGACCATCACCCGGTACAACCGGTTCTTGTTCACCTGAAACCGGTCAAAACTCACTTCGTCTTTCGTGTACAGCACGATGAGCATGCAGCAGGTAAGCCCCAGCGACAGGCCGGCAATGTTGATCACCGAGAAAACCTTGTTCCTCGTGAGATTTCGGATGGCGATTTTGAAATAGTTTTTTAACATGGCTTTATTCAGATTTCAACGACTTCACCGGGTTCATCAGCGCTGCTTTGATCGCCTGAAAGCTGACTGTAAACAGCGCGATCACTAATGCGGCCACACCTGCGACGGCAAAATACCACCATTCCATTTCGATACGGAAGGCGTACTTTTCAAGCCAGCCCGTCAGGAAATACCAGGCAACCGGGAATGCGATGACCGCCGCGATGCCTACCAGTTTCAGGAAGTCTGCCGACAGCATTCCTACCAGGGTGGAAACACTGGCACCCAGTACCTTCCGTACCCCGATTTCCTTCGTTCGCTGCTCCGCGGTAAATGCGGCCAGACCGAACAATCCCAGGCACGATATAAAAATGGCCAGGAATGCAAAGTAGTTGGAAAGCTTACCGACGACCATTTCGGCTTTATAAAGATTGCCAAATTCCTCATCTGCAAAATGGTATTTGAAAGGCGTACCCGAGTTATACCGCCGGAAAACTCTTTCCAGGCTTTCTATCGCCTGCTTTGTCTTACCCGCCTCCGCACGTACCATGCCTACGCCCCAGGCTTCCTTTTTGGGTTGAAGGCTGATGATCAAAGGTTCGATCGCCACGTGTAGCGAGCCGATATGAAAGTCCTTCATCAATCCGATGATCTTGCCCTTTTTACCCCACATCGTCAATTCCTTGCCCACCGGATCTTTATAACCGATCTTCTTCGCTGCGGCCTCATTTACCAGATAATTGGAAGTATCTGTCCCGAATGAAGGGCTGAAATCGCGCCCGTCCAGAAGCTTGATTCCCATAGTTTCAATAAAATTGAAACCTACCGGGTTTACATTGAAAAGCAATTGCTTGGTAGTATCCTTACCGGGCCATTGAACCCCCATTGTAGAGCTGCCATACGCCAGCGGACTCGCCTGCGACCGCGCCACCGACTTGATACCCGGTTCTGCTTCGAGTGCTTGCTTGAATGCGTCGAAATTGGTACTCATGGTATTTTCGATATCGGGAATGTAAAGCAGGTTTTCCTGACTGAAACCGAGGTTCTTATGCTGAATAAAATCGATTTGCCGGTAAATAACGATCATCGAGAGGATCAGCAGGATCGACAATCCAAACTGAAATACCACCAGCCCTTGCCGGAAATAAGTAGCATTGGGCTTGAATTTCAAAGCCCCTTTCAAAATCGTAACCGGGTTCAGCGACGACATGAACAATGCCGGATAACTGCCGGCCACCAGGCCGGTGATTAATGTCAATGCTAAAAGCAGCAACAGGAAGGCCGGATCCAGGAAGTCTAGGGAGAGTTGCTTTTCAGTCAGCACGTTGAAGCCTGGCAACAACGCCAGCACAATCGCTATCGCAACCACCAGCGCAAGCAGCGTAATGAGGATCGACTCCCCCATAAACTGCCCGATCAGGCTTGTTTTATAAGCGCCCACTACTTTCCGAAGACCAACTTCTTTCGCACGTTTCACCGAGCGGGCGGTGGCGAGGTTCATGAAGTTGATGCAGGCGATGATCAGGATAAATATTGCCACGACCGTAAACATTCGCACGTAGTCGATTCGCCCGCCGTTCTGCTTGCCCGCTTCCCAGTTCGAATACAGGTACGATTTCCCGTAATTGATCAGGAACAGGTCGACGTTACTGTCCTTGTTTTTAGTTTTGATATAATCCTTGATCTTCGCGTTGACCTTGTCGATGTCCGCATTTTTGGCCAGCAGCACCGCACAGCGTGGGCCGTTGTTGCCCCATTCTTTTGCCCATGGTGCACCTTTGAGCCACCTGTCGTAGCTCATCATGAAATCGAATTTCATGGACGAATACCGTGGGATCTCTTCCAATACGCCGGTAACCACCACATCATCCTTATTATCGACGCGCATGGCCTTTCCGATCGGATCCTGGCCTTTGAAATACTTGTCGGCCAATTTTTGGGAAATTACAATGCCATCGGGACGCTTCAGTGCCGTACGGGCATCGCCTTGTTTGAGCTTAAACGAAAACATCGTCAGGAAGTCCCCCTGCACATAGCGGCCCTTTTCATTGTCATACACATTGCCGACCTTCAAAACCGGTGATTGTTCCCATAGCACCTGACTGGCCTTTTCGATCTCCGGAATATCCTTTACGATATTCTCCGCCAAAATCCCGGGCGTAGCTGCGAAGGTGTTGATCTCCCCGGAATAATGCTGGTTTTCCATCACCGAGTATAGCCGGGCATCGTTCTCGTGAAACCGGTCCATTTTGATCTCGTCTTGTACCCACAGCATAATCAGCAAGCTGCAAGCCATCCCAAGTGCCAGTCCAAGGATGTTAATCGAACTGAACATCTTGTTTTTCAGCAAATTCCGCCAGGCGATTTTCAGATAGTTTCTAAGCATACCGTTTGTTCATTGGTGATGGAATAAATAGGATGTGCAATATGTTATTGGATATATTTGATTGTCTGTAAATACAAATGCTATGGAACTGGTCAGAAAAGTAATTATCCCCAAGACTGACTCATACCTGCTAACACTGCCAAAAGAAATGGTAGGAAAGCAAATTGAGGTGACTGCTGTCGAAGTTGCCCCCACGGCTCCGACTGATATTGACGCCAGAATGAAAAAAATCAACGACTCTCTATCCAACCTGAAAGTAGACCTTACTAACTGGAAATTTGATAGGAATGAAGCAAACAATTACGACTGACAGAATTGCTGTTGATACCAATATTCTTGTATATCTCCACGAAGACACTCCAACGTTTAAGAGTGAAATTTCAAAAATGGTTGTTCGGAATTTACCTGTGTTGTCGAGTCAGGTTATTTCCGAATATATCAATGTGCTGAACCGGCTGCTTCGTGCTCCAAAAACACAAGTGATTGATCATTGCCTCACAATTACCGAGGGTTGTACCGTGATCGGAATGGATCATCAACTCATTGCAAGAGCGCGTGAACTGGTAGTTAAGTATGATTTTCAAGTTTTTGATAGCATTGTCGTTTCCTCGGCATTACAGGCTGGATGTAACGTTCTCTATTCAGAAGATTTTCAACATTACATGGTCGTCGAAAATCAATTAACCATCATTAACCCCTTCCTCGAATTCCAATAACTCATTCCGACTTCAACGACTTTACCGGGTTCATCAGCGCGGCTTTGATGCTTTGAAAACTGACCGTAAGCAATGCGATCACGATCGCGAGCAAACCCGCGGCGGCGAACATCCACCAGGCCAGGTCAACGTGGTAGGCGAAATCGCTGAGCCAATGGTTCATACCAAACCAGGCGATCGGGCTACCGATAACGATAGCGATGACGATCAGTTTAATAAACTCTTTGGATAACAGGGCAACAATATTCACCACACTCGCTCCCAATACTTTTCGAACGCCAATCTCCTTCGTACGCCGCTCGGCAGTAAATGCAGACAGTCCAAACAGTCCAAGACAGCCGATGACAATCGAAATCACAGCAAAGGTGACAAATATCTGCCCAACCCGCTGCTCGCTCCGGTAGACGTTGTCGAAATCCTGATCCATAAACCGGTAGTTGAAAGGCTGGCCAGGCGCCATTTTCTTCCACAATGCTTCCACCTGCGCAACGGTATACGGAGCATCACCGCCCTTCATACGGAACACGACCGATCCCGAGCTTTTATAAAGAATCAGACTCAATGCACCGATATTTCTCCGTAGCGATTCGAAATGGAAGTTTTTCACTACTCCGATGATCGTATAGTCAACCCGTTTCGTTAATGCAGCATCTTCGTAACCAAATATCTTCCTGCCAATCGGATTTCCCTCGCCCAGCACTTTCGCGGCAGCTTCGTTGATGATAATGCCCGTGGAGTCTGATGGAAAAGCTTCGTCGAACGCGCGTCCGCTCGCCATTTGAAGCCCCATTGTTTTCACAAAATCGTAATCAACAGCCCATTTCTGCATGTTGATACCTTTATCCTGTTGCATTTGCCCAACCGGGAAAAAAGTATGATCGGTACGGGAAGAGGGTGTTGGGAGGAAGCTGGTAACCGTGGCGCTTTCCACATTCGGAAGCTGCAATACCTGCTCTTTAAATGCTTTCACCTGATTATTCAATGCGTAGGCATCGTTCACAATCAGCATTTGATCTTTGTTGAAACCCAGTTTCTTGGTTTGAATGTAGTTGAGCTGGCGGTAAATGACGCCCGTGCCGACGATCAGCATTACGGAAATCACAAATTGAAATACCACCAACGCATTGCGCAGGTAACCATTCCCCTTGCCTTCCAGTTCGATCGTGTTTTTCAGGACCTTCAATGGCTGAAATGCCGACAGGAAAAATGCCGGATAACTGCCGGCCAACACCCCAACTATCCCTCCCGTAAGCAGCAGTATTGACCAAAACCACACATTCGTAATCGGAAACTGGATTTGCTTGCTGGCGAGGTTATTGAACAGCGGCAATGCGAGGTAAGCAATCAGCATCGCGAGTGCGAGCGAAAAAAAGCTCAGCATGATCGACTCGGTCAGGAACTGGCTCACCAGCGACGACCGCTCCGAACCTAATGCTTTGCGTACCCCTACTTCCTTCGCCCGATTGGCCGAACGAGCCGTAGCGAGATTCATGAAGTTGACACAGGCAATGGAAAGCAGGAAAATCGCTACTACCCCGAAAATATACACGTATTGGATATTGCCATTCGCATTGATCTCCGCCGTGCGGTCCGAATGCAAATGAATGTCTGTAAGCGGCATCAATGTATAAACCAGGTAATTGCCCGATTTCCGGACTTCATCCAGCGTGGATCCCAGAAAGCTCTTGATCCACTTGGAAGTATATTTCTGCAAAACAGTTTCAAAATTCACTTCAAACTGCTTCGCGTCAACGCCTTCACGGAAAAGAATGTAAGTATTGAAATTATGGCTACCCCATGCATTTTGCCTGCTTTCCTCGGTCGAGCTCATGGAGAGTAACATATTCACATTGCGCATGTGCGATTGTGCGGGTATATCACGCATGACGCCGGTAACCGTATACGTAACGCTGTTGTCCACCGTCAACGCCTTGCCCATCGGGTTGGCGTCTCCGAAATATTTTCGGGCATCTGTTTCCGAGATGACGACAGTTTGCGGGTTGCGCAATGCCGTATTCGGATCACCTTGCAACAGGGGAACCGGGAAAACTTTAAAGAAGGTCGAATCAACGTAGAATACATGATCTTCTTTCAGATTATCAGTCGCATCGGCACGTCGCACGAGCTGGCTGCCGTTTTCACGCATGCGCACCACCTGTTCGATTTGCGGGTAATCTTTTTTTAGTGTAAATGCCAAAGGATCGGGCGCTACTGCGAGCGCCATATCGGCACCGCCGAAACGGATATCTGCATTGATCCTGTAAATACGGTCGGCGTTCGCAAATGAGCGGTCGTAACTTAGCTCGTCCACCACATAAAGCGTAATGAGCAGGCAACTTGCCAGCCCAAGCGACAAACCGAATATGTTCAGAAACGTGTAAAACTTGTGTTTACGCAGGTTCCGCCAGGCAATTTTCAGATAGTTTTTCAGCATTATTTCAAGCTATTACATTTCCATGCCGTTCCCTGGCAGGCCCATTTCACTTTCAAAATTTTCGATGATCCGCTGCCGTTCTTTCTCCGATTTCTCGGCAGCATTCACCGTCTTTTCGTAGATATACTCGTCACCATCCTTCATGAACCGGTACTTGATGAACATCTCGCCGGTTTCGGAATTGTAACGCACGTGTTTGGAGAAGTCTTTCGGATACTTCGAAGCAGATTCTTTCATAAATCCTTTCCCCGACGACACCATTTCGGCATTCACTTCATTGGAAGAAAATGCCATTGTTTCAGGACTTTCATCGGAGGCACCATCATCCGTCCATTCGCCAGCCGAAGGTTCAGGAGCAGCAGGCGGTACTGGTGGTTTGGGCTTGCGTTTAGACGAATGCGACGCGACGGCAACCGATTCCTTGCAAACGCCTTTGGGGGCAGGCAATTCCAGATTTCCCTCGGCTATCGAAGACAATACCTTGTCGCGCAGCGCCTCGCGGTCCTCCTGGCTCATCCCCTCCACATCGAACGTCTTGTCGATATCAACGTCTTTCCCGTCCAGTGTCCCGGATATTTTGATGGACAACTTTTTACCATCGTCGTCGATGCTTCTGCTCAGGTAAGCCCTTTTCTGGGCAATGGCCAGTGTACTCACGCCGGCCAACAGGATGGTTAGGATTTTTTTCATGGTTAGATTTGGCATATTGTTCAAACTAGCTCTGGCACCATTAGGGAGCCCCTCACTGCATTCCAGGAGGCGTTCGCCCCCGCATCAAATGTTCCTGCTATAAAGCCGCGCTAGTCGTCAATAGCCGGAGGAATTCTAAACATGTATTTTTTCAGTCACGATCTTGCCGTCGAACAGGTTCACCACGCGGTGCGCGAAACCGGCATCATATGGTGAGTGCGTAACCATCAGGATCGTGGTTCCAGCGGCATTCAACTGGCTTAGCAGGTTCATTACCTCTTCACCATTTTTGGAGTCGAGGTTACCTGTCGGCTCATCGGCCAGGATTGTCTTGGGAGTCGCAACTACGGCACGGGCAATGGCGGTGCGCTGCTGCTGCCCACCCGATAGCTGCTGCGGGAAGTGGTTGCGGCGGTGCATCATGTTCATGCGGGTAAGCGCAGCCTCCACTTTCTCCTTGCGCTCTGCAGGAGGTGTTTTGAGGTACAGCAACGGCAGCTCTACGTTTTCATATACCGTCAGCTCGTCGATCAGGTTAAAACTCTGGAACACGAAACCGATGTTCCCCTTGCGGATCTGCGCGCGCTGGCGTTCCGACATTTTGGCGACCTCCGTCCCGTAAAACTCGTAGGAACCTTCACTTGGATTATCGAGCAACCCGAGAATGTTCAGTAAGGTCGATTTCCCGCAACCGGAAGGGCCCATAATGGCTACAAACTCGCCATCCTTAATTTCCAGGTCGATACCGTTGAGAGCAGTTGTTTCTACTTCTTCGGTAGAAAACACCTTGTGCATGTTGCTAATCTTGATCATTTGTTTTCTGGCTGTCGGCTGTCGGCTTTCGGCTTTCGGCCTGGGTTATGATAAAAAAGGTTTTAAACTTCGGCTGTCGGCGATCGGCCTTGGGCCCTGGTACTGTTAATTCATTAACTAAAGGTTCCTTCAAAAAGCCGGCTGCCGATAGCCGACAGCCGAAGTCTTTTTAAAATTCAAGTACTTCATTATCTCCAAAGTTCTCATACGAGCTGGTAATTACCTTCTCACCTGGCTGCAAGCCTTCAAGAACTTCGAAATATTCAGGATTTTTACGGCCTAATGTGATCTTGCGTTTCGCGGCGCGTTTGCCACCGTCGGCTACTACGTATACCCAGTTTCCGCCTGTTTCGGAGAAGAAGCCACCTACCGGCAGCAAGGTTGCCTGCGAAGGCTGGCCGAGTTGCAAACGGATCGGAGCCGACTGCCCTCTTTTAACCATCTCCGGCGCACCGTTGTCGAATTTCATGTCTACTTCGAAACGTCCGCTGAGGATTTCAGGATAGATCTTGATGATCTTCAAACCGTAGTCTTTTCCGTTGAACTCCATGGAGCCCGTCAACCCGACAAAAATCCGTGATAAATAGTGCTCATCCACGCTGACACGCATTTTGAAACCATTCAAATCGTCGATCTGGCCTATATTTTGTCCCTGGCTGATGTTGGAACCAACCTCTATATTCATAGATGACAGCAGACCGGATACCGGCGCTTTTACTACGAGGTTGTCTAGCGTCTGGCGCCACAGGCTTACGTTTTTCTGTGTACTGGCCAAGGTCCCTTCCAGCTGCGTAATCTGCATTTTGGCGTTCTCTTCCTGGTATTTCTGCGATTCGATCTCAATTTCGCGCTGTCTTACCAGTTTCTCGTAATCCCGTTTCGTTTTCAGGTAATCGGCCTCGGGGATCACTTTGTCTTTATAAAGCTTCACATTACGCTCATGCGCGTCTTTTGCCTGGTCGAGCTGGAAATCGAGGTCGCTTAATGTTTTTTGGAGTGTAAAACGCGCCACTTTCAAGTTCTGCCGCGTATTTTGAAGATCGTTTACCAACCGGCTGGCTTCCGTTTCCGATTGCAGGAAGCTCAGTTTGAGATTCTGGTTTTCGAGGCGGAGCAACACATCGCCCTGTTTCACCATATTACCGCCTTCAATGAGTTTTTCTGTCACATATCCACCCACAATCGCATCGAGCTGGATAGTTTTAAGCGGTTGAACCACCCCGGTCACCACAATAAATTCGTCAAATTTACCTTTTTGAACCGTCGATATCGTCAGTTTATCCTGTTCCACATTCAACTTGCTTCTTGTGTCGGCAAAAAAGAACTGGTATATCAGGAAAGCCGCCAGCAAAACGCTACCACCAATGATGCTGATGCGTTTGGTATTCCAGAATTTCTTGGGTTTGACTCGGTCCATTGATGATCCTCCGGAAAATCCGTTACTGGTGCTTGTCGAGTTAGGTGTCTTAACTTCCATTATATGCTAGTGATTGAGTTCGCTTTTGTATTTGGCTTTACTAATCCAATCACTATGCCAAAGAAGGCAATGCTATATAAGCTATTGAAAATCAATACTATTTAAATTCAGAACACCACTAAAATTGTTCGTTATCGGACAAATTTGTTCGGGCGCGGACAAGCCTTTCAAGCCGCCTTTTTAAGGTAAAATAGTGACATTTTAGCTTGTTAGGAAATAATATTTCAAATTGCGTCCTTATCTTGACAAATAATTGCGTTAAGTCCCTATCCGGCAGTGTCAACCCGCCTGCGCACCACAAGAAAGAACAGCCATGCTACTATCAGAAGCCAAAATCCTGATTATCGACGATGATGTTGATGTACTCAGTGCCGCCAAACTTTTACTGAAACGGCACGCCAAAGCAGTCGACATTGAAAAGAATCCACAGAAACTGCCATTCCTCGTTACCAACGGAGATTATAATCTGATCCTGCTCGATATGAACTTCACACGCGATGTGAACAGCGGGCGCGAAGGTTTCCATTGGCTCGACCGCATCCTCGACATCAATCCAGCCGCGAAAGTGATCATGATCACCGCTTACGGCGACATTGAAATGGCGATCCGGGCGATAAAGGCCGGTGCCATCGATTTTGTACTGAAACCCTGGGAAAACGACAAGCTGCTGGCGACAATCAGCACGGCGCTGGAAGGCGGCAAGGACAAAGTGATGCCCGTGCCGGAAGAAAAGAAAGATGATAACAAGAAAAATAACAAACCCGTCGGTGACACCATTGTGGCTACCAGCGACAGCATGCGACAGGTCCTTGTTACTGCCGAACGTGTAGCCTCGACCGATGCTAATGTGATTATCCTCGGCGAAAACGGCACCGGTAAAACGCAGCTTGCCAGGCACATACACCAGCATTCCAAACGCGCCGACAAACCATTCGTGGCTGTGGATCTGGGGGCGATCAGCGAAACGCTTTTCGAAAGTGAGCTGTTCGGCCACGTAAAAGGCGCATTTACAGACGCGAAAGAAGACCGCGCGGGGCGTTTCGAGGAAGCTAAAGGTGGTACGATTTTCCTCGACGAGATCGGTAACCTTACATTACCGTTGCAGGCCAAGCTGCTCACCGTCATCCAGGAACGCAAAGTAACCCGTGTCGGCTCGAACAAGCCCATCGCACTCGACGTCCGCCTCATTTGCGCGACGAATATGAATATTGAAAAAATGGTGGCTGACAAAACTTTCCGGCAGGATTTGCTTTACCGGATCAATACCATCGAACTCGAACTACCGCCTTTGCGCGACAGGCCCGAGGATATCAGCGCATTGGCCGATTACTATCTCAAACAATACGCCAAAAAGTATAACCGCCCCGTTAACGACATCAGCAATGCATTGGTGAAGAAAATGCAGCAGTATAACTGGCCGGGCAACATCCGTGAACTGCAACATGCCGTAGAGCGAGCGGTGATCCTTTCCCAGGAAAAAACCTTGCAACCTGATGATCTTTTCCTCAAAAGTTCCGCCGGGCAGCCTGCTACCGCCACCGGTTTCGACCTCGAAGACATGGAAAAAACGATGATCATCAAAGCACTGAAACGCTTCAACGGAAACATCACCGACGCCGCCCGTGAGCTGGGACTCAGCCGCGCAGCACTTTACCGGAGGATGGAGAAATACGGTTTGTAATCCATTTCAAACCGCGCGGAAGTACAAACTTGGCATGTTTTTTGGGTTTAAATTGAATATAAGACTCAACTGCGTTCCAATTTTGTATTTCCGATGACCCAATCACTCCCCATATTCATCCTCGTTTTCTGCACTCATTTCCTACTTGCCCAAACCGGCAGCATCAAACCGGTACCGCTCAAAAACGTTAAAACTACGCAAGGCTTCTGGCACGATCGCGTGGAACTGGCGCGAGCGGTAACGGTACCTCATGCATTGCACCAATGTGAAGAAAGCGGCCGGTTCGACAATTTCGCGGTGGCCGGCGGGTTGAAAAAAGGGGTATTCAAAGGGGCAAGATTTGATGATTCGGATGTATTTAAAGTAGTGGAGGGTGCTTCTTATGTACTTCAAAATCAATACGATCCTAAACTGGACCGTTACCTTGACTCGCTGATCACGCTTTTCGTCGCGGCGCAGGAGCCGGACGGTTATCTTTACACGATCCGAACCATTAACAAGGACACCACCGGATCCTACGACTGGATTGCCGGCCCTTATCGGTATTCGTTCGAGAATGGAAGCCACGAATTGTACAATGTCGGGCACTTGTATGAGGCCGCAGTGGCACATTATGAAGCCACGGGCAAAAAAACCTTGTTGAATGTGGCCATCAAGAATGCCGATCATTTGGTGAAAACAATAGGCCCTAAACCCGGGCAAATGGTGGTGGTACCCGGCCATGAGGAAACGGAGCTTGCATTAATCCGCCTTTACCGCGTCACCGGCAAAAAGGAATACCTCGAACTTTCGAAATTCTTCATCGACATGCGCGGCCGCTCCGACAAACGCACGCTCTTCCTCGACGAACATAAGCTCGGCCCAGCGTATTTCCAGGACCAGGTACCCTTCGTGCGCCAGCGCGAGGCCGTCGGGCACGCCGTACGCGCACAATACCTGTATACCGGCGTAGCCGACTTGCTCACCTTGCAACCGGACCCGAAAAATGACGCAGCTATTCACGCAATCTGGGACGACGCCACATATAAAAAACAATACATTACCGGCGGAATGGGCGCCCGGGAGGACGGCGAAGCATTCGACAAACCCTATATTTTGCCGAACGACAACGCCTACGCCGAAACCTGCGCCGCCATCGCAAATATGCTATGGAACCACAAAATGTACCTGCTCACCGGCGAAGCCAAATATATGGACGTCTTCGAGCGAGTGCTTTACAATGGGTTTCTGGGTGGAATGGGCGTGAAAGGCAATACTTTCTTTTACGTAAACCCAATGTCGTCCGACGGCAAAAACGATTTCAACAAAGGCTCCGGCGCGGTGCGGCACGAGTGGTTCGGTACCGCGTGCTGTCCAACAAATGTCTCGCGCTTCCTTCCATCCATGCCCGCGTACATGTATGCAACGCAAGGCAATGCGCTGGTGATCAATCTATTTGGCGATACCAAAGCAAATATTACGCTTCCAAATACCTCAGTCCAGGTTACCCAGCAGACGCAATACCCGTGGCAAGGAAATATCCGCATCCAGGTCGATCCTGAAAAAAGCGGTGCATTCCCGCTGCACATACGCATTCCCGGCTGGGCGAATGGGCAGGCCATCCCAGGCGATTTGTATAGTTATGAAGACAAGCTGGTCAAACCCGTCGTCTTGACCATTAATGGTAAAAGAACGGAAGCTGCCATTGAAAACGGCTATCTAAAATTGAGTCGTACCTGGAAAAAGGGAGATGTGATCGAACTGGTGCTCGATATGCCGATACGCAGGGTAATTGCCAGCGAAAAGCTGAAAAGCAACCAGGGCAAAGTCGCGATCGAGCGCGGGCCGGTGCTTTACTGTGCCGAAGGGCACGACAATGGTGGAAAGGCGCTGGCGATCAAGATATCCGGAACAGAAGAATTTACACCTACTTACCAGAACGAAATGCTAGGCGGCATGAATGTATTGAAATCCAAAGAGCAAAACATTACATTGATCCCCTACTACGCCTGGGCCAACCGCGGCGCAAATGAAATGACAATCTGGTTTGACAGGCAATAATAACGGCCGACCACTTTCAACGGTCGGCTGTCAGAACATTATTTTCTCTCCAAATTCTTCTGAAACGCCTCCACATCCTTTAATTCCCCGTCCATTACCAGGTTAATCTTACTATTGTTCAGCACTTCACTTTGAGATTTGATTTTACTTTTAAAATAGAATGTAAACGGCAATTCTTTTCCTTTTCCGATCATTTGTGCCCCTGCCTTAATCACTTTTCCCAAACTCACTTCCAGCGGAATTTCATAAATGTCTTTAGTTTTTGCTTTCAGTTTGGTAATACCTTTCACAGCGCCTTCTGCGAAACGTTTTTGTTTACCCAGATCCATAGCATAAACCGGATTCTGAAATTCCAGCGAGAACGGGTTCATATTACTTACTTCCAATTTCACCACAATATCCGACTCCTTCAAACCCAACTTTTTGAATTCATAACCGGCCATTTTGACCACTGGCAGCCGGTAAAGCGGTAATCGCTTGTCCATTTCAAGCACGAGCGAATCCTTTCCCAGCAGCGGTTTTTCGAAATGCAGGATCGTTTTGAAATGATAATCGGCGCTATCCCGACCCTTGCCTGCCTCTTCGTCACCCTCCACCCGCAGGTTTCGGATTTTCACCTTGGCAGGCAATGTCAGCAAGGAGCTGTCGGCTGCATTCACTTCAAGGGGTTTGCTGTAATGATCCTCCACAATCGTCCGGTCATTCATTCTCACGACATAATTAATCGCTTTCAAATGTATCCCGATCGGAAGCGGATTGTGGACGAGTGTCTTGAGTTCCATCTTAATAGTGCTGTCAGTAATCTCGCCGATATGCGCTATGCTCATTTCCACGCGTGGTTTCATACCAGAAACCGGGTCGGGATCGCTCTTTCTGAAAAAATACCAGACTGCAAATGCTACCGCAGCGATCAATACCAGGATCAGAATCCATTTAAATACATTTCCGTTGTTCATGCGTGTCGTTCAGTTAATGGAAGCTCCCGTTCAAAAAGCATTCCTGTCATTTTCACGCCCGTGCCACACGTATATGTGTAGGAAACTCGTCATACCCGGTCGAAACATTTCAGATAAGCTGGTTTTCCACTTTGGTATGGGTTTTTAAAGAAAGGGCGGCAATCGAATGGTGAGTGCCATTCTTTTCATCCAAACCACGACCATTAAAAACCAGTATTATGAAAGCGACAAAAAGCAAAACTGCTGCCAAGCAAATCACCGAGACGGACAGTGAAAAGTTGAAAGAACTATTTGTAGACGGCCTGAAAGACATTTACTGGGCTGAAAAACAACTCGCCAAGGCCCTGACCAAAATGTCGAAAAATGCGACTTCGGAAGAATTGAAGGCTGCATTCGAACAGCATACAACCGAAACCGAAGAACACGCCACAAGGCTCGAACAGGTTTTCGAAAGAATTGGCGAGAAAGCGCAAGCCAAAAAATGCGCGGCTATGGAAGGGCTCATCGAGGAGGCTAACGAAATCATTGAAAACACCGACAAAGGTACCATGGTACGCGACTGCGGGCTGATTATGGCCGCTCAGAAAGTGGAACATTACGAAATCGCTTCGTACGGCACGCTGCGTAACATTGCGCGCACGTTGGGCCACAGCGACGTAGCGGATCTGTTGCAACAAACGCTTGACCAGGAAGGTGAAACCGACCATAAGCTCACCGAACTGGCAGAAGCCTATGTGAATGAGGAAGCAAGTGTAGAGTAAAGGCTTCTGCCTTTTATAAAGCAGAGAGGCGATCGGGAATCTCGATCGCCTCTTTTGCATTCAATATATACATCTACACCAGATTCAATTTCCCATGATCGCCGCCGTCGGGCGTGGAGCCCATGATTACCGCTTTAAGCATCGAGAGGAATACGACCATTTTGGAAGAAGTACTATCCCAATACGCGGCCTCTTGTGTGGTAACCCTGAGAACAGCTAAATCAGGATCGTCTTTCCCGCCCGGAAACCAGGCCTTCGACATCAGGTTCCACAGTTCCTCCTTGCGGCGCTCGCTTTCTACGATGGACGCCGTACCGGAAACGCTCAGGTAGGTATTGTTTTTAGGGTCTGAGTAAATCAATGTCACGGTGTCCCCATATTTTGCATCCTTCACTAATCCGGTGTGACGGCTAGTGAAGAACCATACATTCCCCTCGGCGTCGATATCGAGCGTCGTCATCGGCCGCGACACGATCTTGCCGTCTTCGATGGTCGTGTACATGCAGAACCGGATGTCTTCGGCAATCGATTTCAGTTTTTTAATGGCCTGATTATCCTCAAAGTCCTTTTCCATAACAGTTGTTTTTAGATCTGTTGATATTTTGGTTTGAATCCAAATCTGTAAAACAACCGTTCCAAGGATTTGCCTAAAATTCGAGGCGATAGTTCAGGATCGGCAGCATGCCTGTCTGGGTTATCAGCTTCACCCGATCTTCTTTCTTGTTGTAGTATCGATCAAATGCGTTCAACCGGTTGGTCACATTCTGAATATCCAGCGAGATGGTCGAAGTCGTCCGCTTTTTGTTTTTGGTATAACTCACCCGCAGATCAGTGCGGAAGTAGGCTGGCAGTTGTTCCGAATAGCTCCGCGACCAGTCCCGCTCTGTACGGCCTTTCTCTCTTGATTTTTCGAGGTCAACCGGCGTGGTACGGTTGCCGCCTGCCGCGAGAAGCTTGATATTCGCTGCGAAAATGTTGGTTTTATTCTTGCCGACCCGCCATTCCTTACCTACCAGTAAATTCTGCACATATTTCCCATTGAAGCGGCTGTCGCGCTCGATACCGTCACGGCCGGTGTATTTGGATTGGTACAATGAAGTCGTGCTCATAAGGTAGATACCGGCGGTGAGCGATTTTTCGACAGTCAATTCCAAACCGTAACTTCTTCCCTTGCCGTCGCTCGTCAGTGAATCGCTCACGAAACCGCTGATCTCGTTCAGCTGTGAATTATGAAGCAAATAAGGCGTGGTCGTATTCGGCGGACCGATCGGGATATTATAATGATGCTGGTAATACGTTTCCGCAAGCACTCGCCAGCTCGCCGACGGCCGAAACTCATATCCTGCCACCAAATGGGCCGATTTGGTCAGTTTCAGGTTTTTATTTAGCAAATCGGTTTTATCATCCGATACTTTCACCTGGGCAAAGTAGGTAGAAATAGACTCCGTTTTGCTATGCAACCCAGCACCGAAACTCACGGTTGAGCGCGGTGCGACTGCCCATCTCACACCTACGCGAGGTTCGATCGAATAACGGTTGTTGAGCCCCAGCAACATGCCGTGCAAGCCCGCATTCAGTGTAACGGTAGGCGTTAAACGCGACTTCCATTGCGCATAGGCCTGAAACAACTGGGTATTCCCTTTCCGATCCACATTGACTTCATACGGACCGTCTTCATTGTCTTTGTCATACAGGTTGAAATCCAGGTGGTTGATGATCACGCCCAACCGCACCGTGTTGCGTGCGTTGAGTTTGTAATTATATAAAGAGGAGAGCCTAAGTGCCTGATTTACAAACTTCTGCTGGTAGGTAGCGTCGATATTTTTGTCGTAAAAATCACCTGTCTGGCTCGTGGCCGAATAGGAAACGATATTTTCCATGTAGGATTTGCCGTTGATATAGCGGAGGTAATTCACGCCGACCATCCCGCGGTTGGACTTAAAAGTTTCCTTCATGTCATCGTCGTCGACTTTGGACGTGCTCATACCCCCTAACCCCCATACACTCACCACCACCTTGTCGTCGTAAGGAATATATACTTTAAAAGCGCCATCCTGAAAATCAATCGAAGCATCGCCGTTAAGGTTAACGCCGATCTTATTAAGAACGGACAGTGTAGAATAGCGGTAATTGGCCAGATAAGAAGCGCCGCCCTTCGCGCCAATGGGTCCTTCGGCAGCGAAATCGAGCCCGAGAATGCCGGCTTGCATCGCATATTCGCGTTTTTCATTGTTCCCTTTTCTGAGTTTGAGGTCAAAGACACCGGATGTTGCATTACCATATTCTGCGGGGAAGGCACCAGTCAGGAAATCGGAATTGCCGAGTACGTTGGCGCTCAACGCGCTGATGCCCCCGCCACTTGCGCCTTCCTGCGCGAAGTGGTTTGGATTGGGGATTTCGACACCTTCCATGCGCCACAACATCCCTTTCGGGCTATTTCCGCGGATAATAAGCTGATTACTACCGTCGTCGGTCGCAGCCACGCCGGCAAACGACATGGCCATTCGTGCCGGGTCATTCACCGAAGCAGCGAAACGCTTCGTCTGATCCACGGTAAATGAGCGGCCACTTACGCTCACCATGTCGTTCAAAGGTGCCCCGTTCTCCTTTTGTGCTTTCACAACTACTTCATTCAGAGCACGAAACGATTCAGTCAGTTTGATATTCAATTCAACTTCCTTGCCCGATCCTACATTGATTTCCTGCACGAACGCGTCGTCATAACCGATGCTGGTAATTTTAAATGAATGACGTCCGACAGGCACTTTCTCAATGCGGAAATTCCCGTCGGTATCAGTCACACCACCGATAATTGGCGTCACGGAAGTCACGATCACATTCGCCCCGATCACCGGCTGCTGAGATTCCGTATCGACGACCCGTCCTTTGACGGTCTGGGCAGGCTGGGCAAAGGCCAGGGCGCTCACGGCCCCGGCCATTAAGGTCAAGATAAATTTTTTCATGGCTGGTTGTTTTGTAATTCTGACAACTCAGCCTGACGCGCCCCTAAAAATTCATTGAAAAATTTTTCAGCAGTTATGGGAGCGGTTCCAGATTACCGGCAGGTCATATTGCTGGAACTGTTTGTCGCAGGAAATAATTGTTAGCTTTTCTAACTTGCACTGAGAAATGATCATTCGATCGAATGGGTCGTTGTGGTGCAACGGTAACCTTGCACTTGATAGGATATGATTCATCGTGACCGGTAGAAGTATAAAGCCCGATTTTTCAATGGATTCAAAAAGCACCTCGATCTCGGCATAAAGCGATAGTTTACCGATGCAGCTTTTTATACCAATTTCCCAAAGAGACGCAATGCTTACAAAGCAGCTGTTCGACCGGTCATCAATTTGCTTTCGCAAAGACACGGGGAGCTGAGGATCCTCTCCGATGTACCAGAGGACCGTGTGGGTGTCCAATAAGTATTTCATGTAGCCCTATTTGAATTCAAGAGGATCGTCAAACCCCTCCTTAATTTCAAACATGCCTTTTGCCAGGCCAGCCACACGCTTTTTGGGCGGCTGCGGTTCTTTGGGAAGTGACTCAATAAATTTCAGAACCGCCTCTCTGTTTTCGTCAGACAGTTCCAATAGCGTGAGGTATAGTTGTATATCTGTCATAAGAATTTGTGTTTAACCAAATTTACAAAAATAACTCGTGACTAACCAACCATCTCAAACCATCCAGTGCTCCAACCGATAAGCACTATCCCAGAACACATATTCCAGCTTCGAAGCCGTCATATAAGCCTCGATCATTTTGCCCCGCGTCGCTTCCGACGCATTCTCTGCCAGCCGGTCGCAAATGTCCAATGCCTTGTGTACGGAATGTGCGAAATCTTCGCCTGCGTAGGCATTAATCCAGTTTTGATAAGGATTTGGCGTAGCTTGATTCTCGTAAATGTAGTCGCCGATCTGCTTGTAAATCCAGAAACACGGCAGCAATGCTGCGACTGTCACTTCATACGATTCAAATGCGCTGGTAGCCATCAGGTAGTTAGTATAGGCAAAACAGCCTGGCGCTTTCCCCGATTGGTAGTCGATAACGTATTCTTTGAAATACCCTAAATGCAATGCGCGCTCTACCAGAATGGCGTTCTGGGCAAATTGCAGGAAATCGAGCAATTCATGACTATTACCGGCCCTGGTGCCCGCCACCGCCAATGCACGCGCGAAATCCGCCAGATAAAGGGAATCCTGGTAAATGTAGAATTTGAACTTTTCGAGCGGCAATGTGCCCTCTTTCAGTTCCTGGTTGAACGGATGTTGTCGTATTTTCTCAAATATCGGCAGCGCTTCGGCCCAGAGCAGGTCGGTGAATTTCATGATAAAATCTGCATCGAAAGTGGTGAAAATGAGTGGTTCAGCGGGCCGGGACCATGACCTGTAACGACGTCCTTGCCCTCCCGGATCGCTCCGGCGATATATTCCTTGGCGAAAATGATCGACTCGGCCAGCGAGTTGCCCTTAGCCAGGTAAGCGGCAATGGCCGACGACAATGTACAGCCCGTACCGTGGACATTCCGGCTCTCGATGTAATCCGATTCGAGGATCAACGGCTCCTGCCCTCTCTGCGCCAGCACATCATAAATCGTGGGCGCCACCAAGTGCCCGCCTTTCAGCAACACAGCTTTGCAGCCTTTGTCAACCATCTGAATCGCTGCGCCTTTCATCGTTGCCGCTGTCCGGATCTGTCCGCCGATCAGTATTTCCGCTTCGTCCAGATTAGGCGTAATGAGATCCGCGCGGGGAAAAAGCTCTTTCCAAAGCACTGCGACTGTTTCATCCTGAATGAGTTTGGAGCCGCTGGTAGACACCATTACCGGGTCAAAAACGACAAAAGATGGTTTGAAACGATCTAAAGCCTGCGCAATTACCAGCGCTACCTCCGCGGTATTGACCATCCCGATTTTAACGGCATCCACGGTAATGTCCTCAAAAACAGCCTCCAACTGCTCCTGCAAGAAAGCCGGCGGCACGGGATGGATGGCCCGCACGCCCTGTGTGTTTTGGGCAGTGAGAGCGGTAATGGCCGAAGTCCCGTAAGCCCCCAGCGCTGCTATCGTTTTGAGGTCGGCCTGGATGCCCGCGCCACCTCCGCTATCGGATCCGGCGATGGTAAGTACGGTTGGGTAACGGTTCATGGGAATGTGGTTGGTGGTGTTGGTCAGGTGTGATCAGGTGTAGTCAGGTGTTGTCGTGTTCGGTCAAGTATTGTCAGATGCTGTGGTCGTTGGCCACAGAATGGCATTCCGGATGGCTTTTTTGAGCTCTTTTGCCGCTTCACGAGGTGATGGGGCGCTGCAAATGGCTGATACCACGGCAATACCGTTCGCACCATTCAGCATGGCCTCGTGCGCATTACCTGTATGAAGCCCGCCGATTACCACCAACGGATGCCTGCTTTGCTGCCGCGCCCATTGCAGCCCTTCAAGTTCCCAGGGCTGCTCGGTATCGGTTTTGGTGGGTGTCGCAAAAAGCGGGCTTACAGCGAGGTACGAGAGGTTCCAATGCTCCGCTTCGAGGACATCTGATTGCTTTTCAGCCGATAGCCCGATGATTTTACCCTCGCCGAGCAACCGATGAGCTGTTTGGAAAGGCATATCGCTCTGTCCGATATGCACGCCATCCGCGTCCACAGCTAATGCTACATCCACCCGATCATTAATGATCAAAGGGACATTATAAGATTCCAAAAGGTTCTTCAAACGCTTCGCCCGATCGATAAATGCACGGGTCGAAAGCGATTTTTCCCGCAATTGCACCATCGTAACACCACCTTTTACAGCCTCTTCCACGACCCAGAAAAAATCGCGGCCCAGACATGCTGCTTCGTCGGTGACCAAATATAGTTCGAGATTCAACATTATAGATTTATTTAAATGCCGTCAGGCATGTAATATTGGTAGCAAGTTCTGTCACATCCAAATCTCCAAAATGCCCTTGGGCATGTAACAACGATGGCCACTTGTACGGTCGTTACATCCCTCACGGGATTTCAAACATACGATTGCAACCGTTGCTACCAATATTACATCGCTACGCGATTGATTATTATTCAAATTTCACCTTGCTCAGTTCCGCCAGATGTGCCGGACTAACCTCCGCCAATTTATCCAAAAACGCGATCTGGAACGAGCCGGGTAATTTCGCTTCGCGGTAAGCCAGTTCCCCACAAACACCCATGGCCGCCGCCGCCGAAACTGCGGCTTCGAACGGATCACTGCAAATCGCCGCAAATGCCCCTGCGATAGCGGTTGCCGAGCAGCCCATACCCGTCACTTTGGTCATCAACGGCACACCATTGGAAACCCAGCCGGTACGGCTGCCATGCACGATCACATCTACCGCGCCGCTGACACTCACCACCGAGCCGAAGCGCGCGCTCAATGCCTGCGCCGCACCAATGCTGTTCATCGAGTCGGCGGTACTGTCTACACCCTTTGTCTGGAAGCCCGCGCCCGCCAATGCGAGTATTTCGGAGCCGTTACCACGGATAATTGTGGGTGGGGCGGTTTCGAGCACCTCGGTCAGCACCTTGTTCCGGTACGGTGTAGCACCGGCTCCTACCGGGTCGAGAATGATCGGCTTGCCGAGTTCAGCTGCCTTTCTCATCGCCAGTTTCATCGCTGCCACCCAATGCGCCGAGAGTGTACCGATGTTGATCACCAACGCCCCCGCGATCGAGACCATATCCTCTACCTCTTCCACAGCATGAGCCATTACCGGCGACGCACCCACCGCAAGCAATGCATTAGCGGTGAAATTCATTACAACGAAATTGGTAATATTATGTACCAACGGCGCCGAGGCACGCAGTTTTTCGAGGTTTGCTTCTAGTTGAGTTGCCATTGGGATTGATTTTATACCTTTTTGAGGGGAGAAAGAAGGAAAGGCACGATACTCTTCCACGTCACGGGCGAATGTAGTAGTTTTGGGTGGTTATCAAAAATCCCCGCACTCACCTGATCATGATCAAAGCAGCAATTTTCGACATGGACGGCCTGCTCATCGACTCCGAACCGATGTGGACGGAAGCGGCGCGTTCTGTCATGCAAAAAGTCAATTTCGAACTCACCGAAGCACTTCGCCTGCAAACTACCGGACTATCTATCAAGCTCTTTCTTGATTTTTGCCACCAAATACAGCCCTGGAATACGCCTTCATTCGAAGAGCTTGAAACTGAAATACTGGAAAAGGCCCATCATGACATTCTGGCCCATGCCGAAGCCATGCCCGGCGCCATTCCGCTGGTCAGGGAATTGAAAAAACAGGGCCTGAAACTCGCAGTCGCGTCGGCTTCGCATATGGAACTCATTGAAGGGGTATTAAAAAGACTGGAAATTATTAACTATTTTGACACCTGGCATTCTGGCGAGCTGGAAAAACACACCAAGCCCCACCCGGCGGTGTATCTTACCACCGCTAGGAAACTCGGTGTCTTGCCCGAAGAATGCATTGCCTTCGAAGATTCTCACGCAGGCCTGCGCGCGGCACACGCAGCGGGGATGATCACGATTTCGGTACCTGCGGCGGAAGTTTTTGAAGATAAAAAATTTGACATGGCACATTATAAGATCCCTTCGCTCGAAAAATATATTTTACGCGAAATGTCGGGTGTGCCGCAAAGTGTGATCGAAAACTAAACCTCGACCCTATTCCGCTTACCCCGTATGATCGGACTCCGGCATTTCAGTATTATGATTATGATCAGGATAATAGTGATTGTCCTGAGCGTTATTGCCCTCGCCTGGCTGGCGTCCAAGCATACCAATGAAACGCTGGTGTACATCCTTGGTACCATATTCATATTCATCCAGGGATCGCTGCTGTACCAGTATGTCACGAATGTCAACCGCAAACTGACCTACTTCCTCGAATCCGTGCGGTATTCCGATTTCACGATCAACTTCCGTTCGGACAATAAAATGGGCCGGACTTTTAAAGAACTCAACCAGCAGTTCAACGAAGTATTGCTCGCATTCAGGCAGGCGCGGGCGGAGAAAGAAGCCAATTTGCAATATCTCAATACCATTGTCCAGCATATCGGTACAGGACTCATCACATTTGATGCTAACGGGCAGGTTAACCTCATCAACAATGCCGCGCTTCGCATGCTGGGTATTTACCGTTTGCACCAGCTGATCGAACTTAAAGAAAAACACCCGCGTCTTTACGAACTGCTCTCGGATCTCGACACAGGCGTCCGCGACCTTTACCGAACGCCCAACGATCAACCGCTCGCATTACAGGCAGCTGCCATTCAGTTACGCGGAATGTGGGTCAAGATTGTGGTATTACAAAACATTCAGACCGAGTTGCAGCAACAGGAGATCGAATCCTGGCAAAACCTGACCCGCGTGCTGCGGCACGAGATTATGAACTCCATGACGCCCATCGTGTCGCTCGTGGGCACCATGCGACTGATCGTGAACGAGGACATCGAGAAATCGACGAACGACCAGGAAGCAGTCAATGACTTGAAAGAAGCCTTATCGACGCTCGAAAAGCGCAGCAAAGGCATGATGCAGTTCGTAAACGCCTACCGCGATTTCACTACGCTGCCCAAGCCGGTGTTCGCGAGCCTGAGCGTGGCAGAGCTTCTGCAGGAGGTACTACAATTGCTTCAAACCGACCTCACACAATCCGGCGTACTCTGGAAACTGTCGGTAAAACCGGAAACACTCACCGTAAAAGCCGATGCCAGCCAGATCCAGCAGGTATTGATTAATCTCATCAAAAACGCATCCGAAGCATTCTCGCATCAGACTAACCGGCTCATTACGCTCTCGGCTTACCAGGTCGACGGCACCGTGATGATCGAAGTGGCCGACAATGGCGACGGCATTGAGCCCGAGGCATTAGAGAATATCTTCATTCCATTCTATACCACCAAAAAAACCGGTTCCGGCATCGGATTAAGCCTCTCCCGCCAGATTTTGCAGCAACATAATGGCCAACTGAACGTTGAGTCCCAGGTGGGCAAGGGAACGGTATTCACATTGGTGTTTTAGGTATTTGAACGCCGTTACAACCTTCCTCAACCTATCGTTGTCTTCCCGAAAACCTAAATGACAACCCGATGAAAAAGTATGTTTTCGTGCTTTTTGCCGCGATGGCGGTAGCCTGCAAAAGCACTGGTGTGGACAAGAGAGATGAGGGCATCAAATACAAAGAAACTGTCGTATTAAATGGCGTTCCGACGGCTACCTTGACGTTTTTTGACGTGGAAGACAGCCGGTGCCCCGAGGGCGTAATGTGTATTTGGGGCGGCCGTGCGGCAGTCGATCTGCTGCTATCGGGAGTTACTACCGAGGGAGGCATTAAAGAGCACGTCAAAATGTGCCTGGGTGAATGCGATGCCAAGACGGGCTCAGATTCTTTGGAGAAGACATTTGCCGGCGAAAAATACAAATTTGTACTTACCGCAGTAAACCCCTATCCGAAGTTCGGTGACTCTACCCGAACCAAGGAAAAATATTCGATACAGTTGAAAATCGAGAAAAAGTAACTTACCAGCAAGAGATATTCAAAAAGGGAGGCCCGGCAGCTTCCCTATTTTTGTGCCAGTTTGCTCTGCTTATACCCGTAACTGAAATAGATCACCAGACCAATGACAAGCCAGATGACGAAGATCAGCCAGTTGGAAGCCCCAAGCTCGGTCATAAGATACAAATTGGTGAGAATTCCTGCGACCGGCAGCACGGAGAAATTATACTGGTAACTCAAAATAGAAAGCGCACACCACGTGATCCAGAAAATGATGGTCAGCAGCTTGTGCTCCATGATTTCGGCGAAACTGAGCATTCTCCATTCGACAATTACGCTCTTTCCGTAGGTAAGCAGGCCCACGATCGCGACACAAAACAGGATTCCCACCAGGTATTTACCATTAATGTAAGGCACGCGAAATTTGGAGCGCGCCGAAATGCCTTTATGATCGAGGTAAAGCACGCCGCCGCACACGAGGATAAATGCAAAGAACGTCCCCACGCTTGTCAGATCGACGAAGAAATCCATTTTGAAAAACAATGCGGGGATACCCACTACAAAACCGGTTACGATCGTCGCAAAGGACGGCGTCTGGTATTTGGGATGGATTTTGGCAAAACGTTTCCATAGCAGCCCGTCGCGGCTCATTGTCATCCAGATCCTCGGCTGGCCCAGTTGGTACACCAGCAATGCACTTGTAATAGCGATCACCGAGCTTACCGAAATAACGCCAGCCATAAAATCCAGGCCATTCTTCTGAAATACAAATGCCAGCGGATCGCTCACTTTGAGTTCGGTATAGTTCACCATTCCAGTGAGTACGAGTGTGATCAGCACATATAATATGGTACAAATAACCAGACAGTAAATCATCGCCTTCGGCATGTCCTGCTGTGGGTTGCGGCACTCCTCGGCGGTGGTTGAAATCGAGTCGAAACCAATGAATGCGAAGAATACTGCCGCGACGCCGCTTAGCACACCTTTAACGCCATTGGGGGCAAATGGAGACCAGTTTTCAGGCTTCACATAAAATGCGCCCGCGAGTATTACCAACAATACGACTCCCACTTTGAGCACCACCATAATATTACTGGCCGTTCTCGATTCACGTATCCCGATATAAACCAATGCCGTAATGAACAAGGTAACCAGACCGGCAGGCAGATTGAGCAGAATATGAAAGTCGCCGACCGTAGGTGCCGACTCGTAGGCCGATGCCGCAAAACGCTCGTAATCCGACAACTGTGCCGCGCCTACGCTCTGCAATTTTTGAAATGCTTCCCGCGCCGACTCGCTATTGATCGTAAGCCAGCCGGGCAGGGTAATACCAAAGCCTTTGAGCATACTTACAAAGTACTCCGACCACGAAATGGCCACTACCATATTGGAAACAGCATATTCGAGGATAAGCGCCCAGCCGATGATCCACGCGAACAGCTCACCGAAAGCTACATATGCATACGTGTATGCACTGCCGGACACAGGTACCGTACTCGCGAACTGCGCGTAGGAAAGCGCCGTGAATACACAGGCAATAGCCGTGAATACGAAAAGTAGCGACACCGCCGGGCCGCCGTTGTAGCTCGCCAGACCAATGGTACTGAATATCCCTGCACCCACAATGGCCGCGATACCAAGCGACACCAGGTCGCGGACACCCAGCACTTTGGCTAAGCCTCCCTCACCTCCCGAATGGGCATCACTTAGAATCTGGTCAACGGATTTTTTTCGGAAAAGAGGAGAATTCTGGCTCATGCAGGCGCTATTTATCAGGTATCAGTTTGTAATAAGCAGGGCTAAAAATAATGATATTCTAAAATGATCCTGGCATCGGCTGAAAATTTGTTCCTTTTATCCCAAAAAATCCGTAGAAAATTCTTTGCAAGGGAAATCAAACAGGTAATGATTGCGTTATCGAACTAATCCCCGTTACTCCGTTCCACCAATTTGCCCATGAAAAAAATCGCTACATACTTCATTAGCTTCATCCTGCCCATTCAATTCATTGCAGCCCAAAGCGTTAAATCCTATTCCACCGCCCAGGCGCATTCCCACAATGATTATGAAAGGGCACGCCCTTTTGAGGATGCGTACGAGCAGCAATTCGGTTCCGTCGAAGCCGATATTTTCCTCGTCAACGACTCCCTTTTTGTGGCCCATAACCTGAAAGACATTCGGCCCAACCGGACTCTTACCACACTATACCTGCTTCCCATCCTTCAAAAAGTAGAACAAAACGGCGGACACATTTATACGCAGGACAATGTGCCGCTGCAACTGCTGATCGACCTCAAAACGGAAGGCGAGCCGACATTGGCAGCGTTGATCAAAGTGCTGGAACCGCATAAGCATATTTTGGCACCTACGGGCAGCGTTAAAGTGGTCGTGAGCGGCAATGTACCCGATCCCTCCCGGTTCGAGCAGTATCCGAACTTCATCTATTTCGATGGGCGCCCCGAAAAAGTCTACACACCAGCGCAACTCGCGCATGTGGGGTTGATCAGCCAGGCATTTCAGCAATATTCAAAATGGAACGGCGAAGGGCCTCTTCTGGAAAAAGACAAAAAGAAGATCCAGAAGATGATCAACGAAGTGCACGACCTGGGCAAAAAAGTACGGATCTGGGCGACACCCGACAACATCAATTCCTGGAAAACCATGATGGCCCTGGGCGTCGATTACCTCAACACCGACAAAGTACGCGAGCTCGGCGACTATCTCCGTACTGCACCACGGTAGTTTTGCAAAACAAAATACGGCTCAGGATAATTTTTCAGTAGTATCAAATGGCTTTGGAAGAGTTATAGACTATATTGTACTGCCATCAATTAGTCAAACCTATCCTTCATGTCTGCTGAACAAACCGCTGCGCTCAAAAAAGTCCTCAAACCAATCCACCTCTGGGCCATCGCCGTGGGGTTAGTCATTTCCGGTGAATATTTCGGCTGGAATTACGGATGGGGCGTGTCCGGCACCATCGGCTTTCTGATCGCGACGCTCGTGGTGACGGTCATGTATGTGACATTCATTTTCAGTTTTACCGAACTCACAACCTCCATTCCGCAAGCAGGCGGTCCGTTTTCTTACGCCTACCGTGCATTTGGCTGGTGGGGCGGGCTCGTGGCGGGTTATGCCACGTTGGTAGAGTTTCTGGTGACGCCGCCTGCCATCGCCTTCGCGCTTGGCAGTTACACCCATTTCCTTTACCCCAACCTGCAAGTACTGGAAGTCGCATTTGCCTGCTATGCCATTTTTATTGTCATCAATTTACTCGGGATCAAAGAATCGGCTACTTTTTCGCTGGTGGTTACGCTACTGGCGGTGGTGGAACTGCTGATATACATCGGGATCGTTGCCCCGCATTTCTCTTACCAAACCTTTGTCTCCGATCCCATGCCTTTCGGATGGGCAGGGGTATTTGCCGCGCTGCCGTTTGCGATCTGGTTCTACCTTGCCATCGAGGGAGTAGCGATGGTAGCCGAAGAAGTGGAAGACCCTAAAAGGACGATCTCGCGCGGCTATATTTATGGTATCCTCACGTTGGTAGTACTAGCATTAGCGGTCATGATTTTTACCGGTGGTATCGCTCCGTGGCAACAACTGAGCGACATCGACTATCCCCTGCCCGCAGCATTGGGTATTGTGCTCGGCCGCGATAGCGGGCTCACCCAGCTCTTCGCGAGCCTGGGCCTCTTTGGACTTATCGCGTCCTTTCACGGAACTGTCATTGGTTATTCCCGGCAAATTTTTGCCCTCGCCCGGGAAGGTTATCTGCCATCATTCCTGGGAAATGTCAATGCACGTTTCCAAACACCGCATTGGGCGCTGGTGGCGGGCGGCATCGCGGGTTGTCTGGCACTATCACTCGGCACGACCGATCAGGTCATTATCCTCGCCGCATTGGGCGCCGTGGTAATGTACATTATCAGCATGGTAGCACTTTTTGCACTAAGAAACAAAGAACCGCACCTCGAAAGACCTTTTATCGTACCTGCATTCCCCTATTTCCCGGCCATTGCACTGGCGATTTCCGTGCTGTGCCTGATCGCGATCGTGTATTACAACTGGAAACTCAGTCTCTGGTTCTTCGGCGGGCTGGCCGTTGTTGCTGTGATTTTCAGCCTGACCGGCCGCCACAAAAAGCTTGAAGTTTTACAAGAAGAAGAACGTCACGCCTAACTACCGTCAGCCGTTGCGGGTCAGCTTGCTGGAATATCCTTACCGAGCGTCTTCATTCAATATTTTCTCGACTCCATCGTATTTGTCGGTGGTTCTGCAATCGCTTGTGCAATAGCGCATTTTGCCGTTATTTTAATACGAGGTTGCCGCGAACGTTCCTCCTGAAAGATAATTCGACAAACTCCGCAAATCTCACTTTGCAATTAATTCGTATATTATCATATTATTTGTATAACGCTGTGCATTGCCGCAGCGATTCCAAACGTAACCCATTTTAAAAATCTCTTTTAGGACGACCAAAGGCTGACTACTTATACCAAAGATGAATATTCTAATCGTTGAGGACGACTTTATCATAGCGAAACATCTCCAATTTCTGCTGAATGGTTTCGGTTACGACGCAAACGATATCGCGACTGATTATACAACTGCCACAGAAATTCTCCATAGCAAAGTTTTCCACCTGGCCGTGCTGGATATTAACCTCAACGGTTATCAAACCGGAATCGACCTCGCGCATTATATACGGGAGAATTTCAAGATTCCCTTTCTATTTCTGTCGGCGCACGAAGATATCGCCGTTGTAAATGCTGCATTGCAAGCAGCCCCTCACGCATTTCTGCAGAAGCCTTTTCAAAAAATCACGGTGTACACGGCTGTCAAGCTGGCATTGAAAAATTACCGCCTGGCGAGGCTGGCGGGTGAAACTACTTCGGAAGAGAAAGAGGATACGACGGTGATCAAAGATGCGCTGTTCATCAAGGAAAAACACATGTTCACCAAGATCATGCTGACAGACATCCTATACATCCGGAGCGACGACAACTACCTTGAACTGCACACGACCAAGAAGAAATACACCATTCGCGAGACGCTGAAAAACATGCTCCAGCAGCTTCCCACCAACTATTTTTTCAGGGTACATAAGTCGTTTATCATCAATCTGAACGCTATTACAGCGATCGATTACGTGCACGTAATGATCAACGATATCGAAATCCCGATCACGAACGACAACCGGACTGAGCTGCTAAGCCGCATCAGAACTTTTTCCTGACAACGCAATGCAATCCGCTAAAAAACGGTTACTTACGGTTTCCCCAGCTACACCCCATAAAAGCTATACTTCACCACTTTGATTTGTTGAGGAGTTACATGCGAATTAATTTTATAGCACGTAAACACCCTCTTCTATTATTACATATATATTTTACCCCGACGGAAGGCCTGGGCTTCAATAAATTTTGAAATTTTTCTGAGGTCCAGGCATCTGTTTCACTCCAAAAAACGTAATTACGGTCGATTGAGCATAGCTGGCATGATACTGAGCATTATATGCACACATTTGCTTCTCAAACGCACACCATATTTACCCATACCAAACCTAAACTAAATCGCTATCAGTTTTAATTAAATATCGTTGAGAATAATTGAACATCCCCGGGAGTTTTCCCTGGGATGTTTTGTTTTCAGTCGCTGATAGTCAAAGGCCGTCCGTTATTGTGAGGGATGGTCAAGAGTTGTCAGAGATTGTCAAGGATAGATCAGGTATTTTTTTCGCATTTCCTTGTATTGCCCGAGGCCGGGCTCCCAGCTTTTACGTATGTTGTCCTCCGATGTCCCGGCGATAATCTGCTTTTTGAAATTTTCAGTCCCTGCTAACTTATCGAAGTTACCCATTTGCTTGCTTTGGCTCATATCGAAGAACTTCTCTTTATCGGGATAGGCTTTGTAGAGTTCAATGAGCCATTTCAGATGGAGCTTCCCACTTTTGCGGATATCTTTCAGGTCATATTTCCGCAAATCGAGGCCGTAGCATTCTTTGTCCTGATGCAGCGGCGTTTCACTCATGCCTTTGATGCTATGCGGGGTGAATGAAAAATCGTATTTGCCTTTCAGCAACGGCGCCCCCAGTACAGTAAACGGCATGTAAGTGCCGCGCCCCTGGCTCAATATCGTACCTTCAAACATACAGATGTGCGGGTACAGCATCACCGATTGCTGTGTATTGAGGTTCGGTGACGGCATTACCGGCAACACGTAAGGCGTATCATGTGTGTAATTGGCCACTTTGATGATCTTCAACTTGCATTGCATTTTGTTGGGCAACCAACCTTCGCCATTGATCATCTGCGCGAATTCAGCTATCGTGAGGCCGTGCGAGATGGGTATTTTGTACATCCCGATTCCCGAATGCAGATGATCTTCCAGCACTGGACCATCGACCAGAAAGCCATTCGGGTTAGGTCTGTCGAGGATGAGCATTTCCTTGTTGTTCTCCGCACAAGCCTCCATCACGTGCCCGAGCGTGTTGATGTACGTGTAAAAGCGTGCGCCTACGTCCTGGATATCGAAGATCATCAGGTCAATGGCCGCCATTTGCTCTTTAGTGGGCTTTTTGAGCTTTCCATAGAGGGAAATGGCCGGGATACCAGTTTTTGGATCGACGCTGTCGCTTACCTTGTCGCCATTGCTGGCTGTGCCGCGGAAGCCGTGCTCCGGGCCGAAAATCGTTACAATGTTTACGCCCAGCGCCACCAAACTATCTACAATGGGCTTCGTGCCGATAATAGAAGTTTGGTTAACTACGATACCAATCTTCTTGCCTTTCAGGTAATCCAGATATTGTGAAATCTGGTCTGCGCCGGTGATCGGACTTTTGGCTTTTGTAAGGTCTTCGGGTGCTGCGGAAAGCGAATCCGCTATGGCAGGGCTTTTCTGGGATGTAGAATTGACGCAGTTGCTGTTGGTGGCTAACGCGGCTGTGAGGCTTAGAGCTAATGCGATTGTTTTCATGGGGTTGGGATTAGGACGACTAAAATAGGTTAATTATGCCACGAAGGCACGAAGTAACACGAATTTCGTGCTTGTTCGCGGTCAGCCGCTGTGGCGCCTTCGTGGCATTAACCTAGAAAAGCTTCATCTGCCCCGCGCGCATAAACTGCGAAGTATCCAACGGGGGCAATTCACGGCCGGCAAGATATTTCCTGCAGGAATGATCGTGCAGCTGCCGGATATGCTCCGCGAAGTTACCCTCTCCCACCATCCTGATTCCAAACCGCGAATCGTTCACCACGCCGCCGTGGCATTCCTTAATCTGGCTCAAAACTTTCGCCGCCCTATCGGGAAAGTGGTGATGGATCCATTCTTCAAAAAGCGTTGAAATGGCCCCGTTCAGCCGCACTACGGTGTAATGCGACCATATTGCTCCATTTTCAGCGATTGCCTGTATCAGCGAAGGTATTTCCTGGTCATTCAATCCTGGAATGATCGGCGCTGTCATCACGCCCATAGGAATGCCGGCGTCACTTAATGTTTTCAACACCTGCAACCGCCGCTTGCCCGTTACCGTACGCGGTTCCAATGCACTGCGCAGCTCCTCATTGAGCGAAGTAATGGAAAGTGCCGCGTGTACAAGGTTCAGCTTAGCCATTTTTTCCAAAACATCGATATCCCTCAAAATCAAGGCATTCTTGGTGAGAATGCTCACCGGGTTGCGGTACCGCAGGCAGATTTCCAGCAGCTGCCGGGTAATGCGGTATTTTTTCTCTCCGGGCTGGTAGCAATCCGTATTGCCGGAAATGTGAATATTGCACGGTACCCATTTTTTGGAATTGAACAGCTTTTCCAGCAATTGCGGCGCGTTCTTTTTCACCACAATCTTGGTCTCAAAATCCAGCCCCGCCGAGAATCCCCAATACTCGTGCGAGTTGCGTGCATAGCAGTAAATGCACCCGTGCTCACATCCGCGGTAGGGATTAATGGAGTGGAAATTAGGCAAATCAGGGCTGTCCGACACGCTCATAAGCGTCTTGGATTCCTCTTCGATGAATTGTGTTTGGGGATTTACCTCCGGATCTTCCCACTGCTGCCAGTCTTCCGAAGTGTACTCGATCTTGTGCTTGAAGAATTTGTTGGGCGTGTTGATAGCAGCCCCGCGCCCGCGTGCCCTGTTATCCATTGCTTTCCAGTAAGTTGATGAAGTTATAAAGTATGCTAACGAAAGTGTGTGTGAAATGTCATCCTGAGCGAAGCCGAAGGATACTTGCGATATCGCATGCGCTTCGACTGCGCTCAGCGAGACAATCTATTTAATGTACCGGAAGTCTTCGTCGCCTTTCAGGGACAGCAGTACGTCGTACATCAGTTGTATTACATTCTGCACGTCCTCTTTGGAAACCATTTCCACCGTGGTATGCATGTATTTCAATGGTAATGAAATCAATGCGGACGCGATGCCTTCTGTGGAGTAGGCAAATGAATCCGTATCTGTACCCGTCGAACGGCTTACTGCCTGGCGCTGGAATGGAATGTTCTTCTCCTCGGCCACGCGGATCAGAAGGTCTCGTACATTATTCTGTACCGCCGGGCCGTAGCAAATCACCGGTCCGCTCCCGCATTTCAGGTCGCCCTGCTCTTTTTTGTTATACATCGGCGACTGCGTGTCGTGTGTAACGTCGGTGCAAATCGCCAGATTGGGCTTCAAACGACGCGAGATCATTTCCGCCCCGCGGAGTCCGATTTCTTCCTGCACCGCATTCACCACATATAATGTAAACGGCAGCTTCACATTGTTCTCGTGCAGCATACGCGCTACTTCCGCGATCATATACCCGCCCATGCGGTTGTCGAGCGCGCGGCCGAGGTAATATTTGCCGTTGAGTTCGTCGAGGCCATCAGCGAATGTTACCACGGTACCCACGTGAATGCCCATTTCAAGCACCTCGTCTTTTTTGGCAGCGCCCACATCGATGAAAAGCTCGTGCACTTTCGGGACCTGGTCCTTGGCAACGTCACGTACGTGGATCGCCGGCCAGCCGAAAACACCTTTTACAACACCCTTGGCGGTGTGCAGGTTTACACGCATCGAGGGAGCAATAGCTGCATCGGAACCGCCGTTACGGCGCACGTGGATGTAGCCATCCTCGGAAATGTAGTTTACAAACCACGAAATCTCGTCGGAATGCGCTTCGATCACCACTTTGTAATCCTGGCCCGGGCCGATAACGCCCACCGCCGTTCCGTACACATCGATAATCTGTTCTTCGATATACGGCTTGATATAGTCGAGCCATATCTGCTGACCGGTCGATTCGAAGCCGGTCGGCGAAGCATTGTTCAGGTACTTATAAAGGAACTCTGTGCTCTGATCTGACATACTTTTAATTTAAATAACCACTAAAAATTACGTTTTCGAAGGTACTTCCACCATGCACAGAAACGCCGCCTCCGCAGATAACCGAGGTCGTGCTCGTGGGTGTAGGCTTCCCTTTCAAACGAAATATGAAGATAGGCTAAATAATGGTTTCTGAATTGTACGAATCGGATTAAATATTCTATCAAATACCACACATAAAAGATAACCAGCCCCATTTCAAGCTGTTGCTTCAAATGAATGCGTTCATGATTGAGAAAAACCTCCGAAGGGGCCTTACGCTTCGATAAAATGAATGGAAACAGCGCCATTCCGTCGACGCGGAGCGATGGTACATTGAGGAGGAAGCCTTTGATACGCATAGGTGTGTGGGAATGTGGTGTCGGGTGGTCATCACAAATCTCTACAAAAAAGTTGGGTTGCGAAACAGCCAGTTCCGCAACCCAACCTATTATATCCCTTAAAGATTACTCTCCGCTGAAACGGCTGATATCGAGTACTTCAAACTCCATCATGCCGGCCGGAACCTTGATTTCTGTCGTTTCTCCCACTTTTTTACCCAAAAGTCCTTTACCGATCGGCGAACCTACTGAGATTTTGCCTGCTTTCAGGTCGGCCTCTTCTTCCGACACCAGGGTATAGGTCACTTCCATCCCGTTCTTACGGTTTTTGATCTTCACCTTCGAAAGTACCGAAACCTGAGACGTATCCATCGTCGACTCGTCGATCACGCGCGCATTCGACAGGATTTCTTCCAGTTTGGCGATTTTCATTTCGTGCATACCTTGCGCGTCTTTGGCCGCGTCGTATTCTGCATTTTCACTTAAATCACCTTTGTCCCGCGCTTCTGCAATTTGTCGTGCAATCTCCGTGCGGCCTTTGGTTTTCATCTCATTCAGCTCGTTCCTCAGCTTGGTAAGTCCTTCTTCCGTATAGTATGAAATTTTAGCCATGACCTTTATTTTGTTTATAAGTCTTTTAATTTTTGAAATTCTACATAAAAAAAAAGAACGGCTCAAAGACCGCTCTACAGAGTTAACGAAACTCTCGTAGAAGGCTAGAAGACCTTTTCTTTTCGGTTGATATATGATTTTGTGTTCACCATAATTTTCTGTTAAGAACGACAAAATTAACAATATTTGTGAATGGTAGCACCATTTTTATCCAAAAGCGCCATCTGATATGTCAAATCCGCTGAGAATTATTTTTATGGGGACGCCCGAATTTGCTGTCCCAAGTTTACAAAGTCTGGTCGAAAGCAATTCTAACGTTGTGGCCGTCGTCACTGTTCCCGATAAGCCAGCGGGCAGGGGGCAAAAGCAAACGGCTTCGCCTGTCAAAATATACGCAGAATCCCAGGGTATCCCCGTATTGCAGCCCGAAAAATTGAAGAACCCTGACTTCCTGGAAGAGCTGAAATCCTATAATGCCGATTTGCAGGTAGTAGTGGCATTCCGGATGCTGCCGGAAGTCGTTTGGAACATGCCTCCGAAAGGCACGTTCAACCTGCACAGTTCGCTCTTGCCCCAGTACCGGGGCGCGGCGCCCATCAACTGGGCCGTCATCAACGGCGAAACAGAAACCGGTGTCACTACATTCTTCATCGAAAAAGACATCGACACCGGCAAGATTATCTTCCAGGACAGAGAGCCCATTTCGCCGGAAGATAATGCAGGTACATTGTATGAGCGCCTCATGCGGAAGGGTGCGAACCTGGTCGTAAAAACGGTGCATGCCATTGAAGAGGGTAACTACCCGCAGGAACCGCAATCAGAACCCGCAGACATTAAAACCGCCCCAAAGATCTTCCGCGAAACGTGCGAGATCGATTGGAGCAAGCCAGCTGTCGAAATCCACAATTTTGTAAGAGGCTTATCGCCTTATCCCGCTGCCTGGACGACGCTGAATGGACTTTCGTGTAAGGTATTTAAAACAAAAATCGCGGAATCGGAAAACGACGCCCAACCTGGCGAATACCGCTCCGACGGCAAGTCTTACCTGCATTTCAAAACCGGAGATGGCTGGCTGGCTATTGAGGAATTGCAGATTGAAGGGAAGAAGCGTATGGCGATTGGGGATTTTTTGAGAGGGTATAAGCTCTGAGGTGCCGGCATTGTGGAAGCCCGTCAACACAAAATGATCGCGATTAATGGCATGAACGATCACTTGCACATGCTTGTTGGTTTCCGCACGACTCAGTCTATCGGCGATTTTATGCAGGATGTGAAGGCCGATTCCTCGCAGTGGATTAACGATAATCGGTTTTGTGACGGCAGGTTTGAGTGGCAGGCGGGGTGCGGCGTGTTTTCTTATTCCAAATCGCAGGTGCCCAATGTGATCCATTACATCCAGACACAAAAAGAACATCATCGCAAAGTGACGTTTCGGCAGGAGTATTTGTCGTTTTTGGAAAAATTTGAAGTTGAATATGATGAGCGATATATATTTCAATCGCCGGCATAGCGGCAGCAAATCGCGTTAGCGATGTAATATTGGTAGAAGCAGAATATTGTGGGATCGTCAAATCCCGCTAGGGATGTAACAACAGCGAGAATGCTATGCATTGTTGTTGCATGCCCAAAGGCATTTCCCGGGCGCCGGTTCCATCTTTTGCTACCAATATTACATGCCTGACGGCATTGGTTATGGCCATTTCGACCCATCTTTGCAAAAAATACTAATCACCTGCATGAAAATTTCAATCATCGTAGCTGCCGCCGAAAACGGAGCGATCGGGAAGGATAATCAGCTCCTCTGGCGGTTACCTGACGACCTGAAACGTTTTAAACAACTTACATTAGGACATCCGATGATCATGGGTCGGAAGACGTTCGAGTCCATTGGAAAACCGCTGCCGGGACGGACCTCGATTGTGATCACCAGGAGTACCGATTTCGCATTCGAAGGCGTAGTAGTTGTACATTCTCTTGAAGAGGCATTGAAAAAAGCGGAAGAAATTGACGGAAAGGAGGCGTGCATCGTAGGCGGCGGCGAGATTTACCGACAATCGCAAGCCATTGCTACCCACATTTACCTTACCAGGGTATATACCAAAATCGAGGGAGATACTTTTTTCGAAATCGAGAACCCCGACGCCTGGACCGAGACCGAAAGAGCCTTCCACAAGCCTGACGAGCGTCATTTTTTTCCGTTTGAGTTCATTAATTATATTAAAAAAGCTGATAAATAAGTACTTTTGTGCCCTCATAACCCATAGTGACTCAATGAAAGTACCAGAGTAGAATGCAAGTAGAAGTTGACACCCTTACCATTGAACTAAGCACAGTACCTTTCGATAATCGTCCGGTCTTTATCACGGGTAATTTCTGCAAGTGGCTCCCCGACCTTGAAGCTTATCGGATGACCATGGTAAGCCCGGGGCACTACCGCTACCAGTTTGCGGAGGATGAAGAGTTGCCCGATCCGATCGAATACAAATATACCCGCGGGGGTTGGAACCAGGTGGAGCTCGACCGCGCCGGCCGACCTTACGGCAACCGCTTCATCAAAGCCGGTGAGACGTTCGTCAAAGACAATGTAATCCGCTGGCAATCTGACATTTCGACTAAAACAGATCTTTCCCCCCTTCTCGAAACGGTTTCGGAAGCATTTCAAATCACGCAGTTCAACCGCACCCGTCGCGTACGCGTGCTGCTTCCACACGATTATTACGAAAATCCCGACCAGCATTACCCCGTCCTTTACATGACGGACGGCCAGAACCTGTTTGGCCAGGGGTCGGAATATGGTAACTGGGAAATAGACAAAAGCCTCGCAGCGCTCGCGAAGGAACATAAGGCAGGCGTTATTATCGTCGCTGTCGACCATGGGGAAGAAGATCGCGTGCAGGAGCTCTCACCGTATGACAATGCCAAATTGGGCAAGGGTTATGGCGCCAAGTTCCTGCAATTCATCGCCGAACCGCTCAAAACGCACATCGACACCCAATACCGCACCAAACCAGACCGGTTGAACACCGGCATTGGCGGAAGTTCGGTTGGCGGCTTGTTAAGCATTTATGCGGCATTAATGTTCCCCCAGACTTTCAGCAAATTCATGGTATTTTCACCGGCCCTGTGGATTTCCGAAAAGATCTATTTCGACGCCGTGCATTTTTTCGAGCCGTTCGAAACACGCATTTACCTTTATGCGGGCGGCAAGGAAGGCGCCCACATGATCCCGAATGTTGCCAAGCTCCAGGAAACGCTCGAAACGCAAAGCTTCGGTTACAGCCGCGTGAAAATCAAATCATCTGTAGACGCCAAAGGCGGACACGACGAAAAGCAATGGAACAAAGAGTTTCCGAAGGCTTTTGAGTGGTTGTTTTATTAAAAAGGAAGAAAGGGCGGCCCGCGCAGGGAGGATGGAGGAATGGAGAAAAGGGAAGTATCAAACCCGATTCTCCCTTTCCTCCATCTCCCCTTCCTCCTTCTTCCTTTTTCAAAGAATATACTGACTCAAGTCCCTGTTCTTCACCAGCGCCGACAACCTTTCCTTCACCATTTCCGCAGTGATGGAAATTTGTGATCCGTCGCCGATGACGTCCGGAATATCGAACATGAAATCGTTGAGGAGCGAGCTCATGACGGTTTGCAGACGACGGGCGCCGATGTTTTCGACCTCGCTGTTTACCTCGAATGCGATCCGGGCAATTTCGCGCAATGCACCGTCTTCGAATTCCAGTTCTACGCCTTCGGATTCCATCATAGCAGCGTATTGCTTCGTCAGTGCATTCTTTGGCGCTTTAAGAATTTGGTAGAAATCACCTTCCGTGAGACTGTTGAGCTCCACCCGGATCGGGAAACGGCCTTGCAGCTCGGGAATGAGGTCGGATGGCTTGGAGACATGGAATGCACCGGCCGCAATGAAAAGAATATGATCGGTCTGGATTACGCCGTGCTTGGTATTCACCGCGCTTCCTTCCACGATCGGCAGCAAATCGCGCTGCACGCCTTCGCGGCTGACGTCGGGGCCGCTTCCGCCGGAGCGGCTGGATGCCACTTTGTCGATCTCATCGATAAAAATGATACCCAGGTTTTCTGCTTTTTTAATGGCTTCGAGTTTTACCTCGTCCATATCGATCAGCTTCGATGCCTCTTCGTCCAAAAGCAGCTTACGCGCTTCCTCGACGGTTACCTTACGCTTTTTACCCCGGCGTGGCATCATATTGCCGATCATCTCCTGGATATTCATCATCGAAACATCGTCGACAGCCCCGCCTATCATGCCAACATTGGGCACCTGGTTTTGCTGAACTTCAATTTCGATTTTCCGGCTATCGAGCTCACCATTACGAATCTTCTCCCGGAAACGCTCACGGGTGCGCTGATTAAGCTCTGCATCACTTTGCGGCATATCCTCCGAACCGTTTTCAGTAACCGGCTTAACCGCCCCTGAACCATGTACCGGCGGGATCAAGGCATCGAGGATGATGTCTTCCACTGCCTGCTCGGCTTTGATTTTCACTTCTTCCTTCTTCTGCATCCGCACCATGCCTACCGCCTGCTCCACGAGGTCACGGACCATGCTTTCGACATCGCGGCCCACATAGCCGACTTCCGTAAACTTGGAAGCCTCCACTTTCACAAAAGGTGCATCCGCGATCTTGGCCAGCCGGCGGGCGATTTCAGTTTTACCGACGCCGGTCGCGCCTATCATTAATATGTTATTCGGGATAATTTCCCTCTGAATGTCCTCCGGGCTGTTCATGCGCCTCCACCGGTTGCGCAATGCGATGGCGACATTGCGTTTTGCGTCATTTTGTCCGATAATATATTGGTCAAGCTCGAAAACGATCTGACGCGGTGTAAGGCGGTTAAGGTGTTCTGTCATTTTGTTTGCTATGGATTCGAAACTCTCTTTGCCGGATCCCCCTCTTTCAGAACGCGATGCGGTAAACAGAGTTTATTTGTGAAAATTTCCTAAAGACGGTGTGTCGCCTCCGTCCGTCAACGTTAAAAAGAATTATGCCGGTACAAAATGGCAGAAAACCTGCCGTTGGGAAATCTTTGGCTCCATTACTTTTTGTTCTCTGCCCTTCGATTACTTTTGTCCCTGCATTTGAATTCCGAAACCAATATAAAAAAGAATTATCCCCGACATGAAAAAACTCCTGTCCTGCCTTTTTACCATTATTGCCTCATTGCAATTATCCTACGGGCAAGGAACCGCCAATCTGGTCGACTACGTAAACCCTCTGATGGGCACGCAATCGAAATTCAGCTTATCGGCCGGTAACACTTATCCGGCGATTGCCCTGCCCTGGGGAATGAACTTCTGGATGCCCCAAACCGGTAAAATGGGCGACGGATGGGCTTATATGTACGACGCCGAGAAAATCCGTGGTTTCAAGCAAACCCACCAGCCCAGTCCGTGGATCAACGACTACGGCCAGTTCGCGATCATGCCGATTACCGGCAAGCTGAAAATCGACGAAGAAAGCCGCGCCAGCTGGTTCTCGCACAAAGCCGAAACGGCAAAGCCGCATTATTATAAGGTATACCTGGCAGATTATGACGTTACGACGGAAATCGCGCCGACCGAGCGTGCCGCGCAGTTCCGCATAACCTTCCCGAAGGCCGATACTTCGTTTGTACTTTTGGATGCATTTGACAGGGGTTCTTATGTAAAAGTCCTCCCCAAAGAGCGTAAAATCATTGGTTACACCACCAAAAACAGCGGCGGCGTGCCTGCCAATTTCAAAAACTACTTCGTTCTGGTTTTTGATAAACCATTCACATTCTCCTCCGCATTTCACGGCAAAACTCTGGCGAAAGACACGCTGGAACTCAGTGCCGCCCATGTAGGTGCAGTAGTTGGTTTTAAAACAAAAAGAGGCGAGCAGGTGGGAATTAAAGTGGCATCCTCTTTTATCAGTCCTGAACAAGCAGAACTGAATCTCCAACGTGAGCTGGGCAGTGATTCTTTTGACGCCACCAAAGCAAAAGGCGAACAAGCCTGGAACACCGAGTTGTCGCGCATTAAAGTAGAAGGCGATAATATTGATCAGATCCGCACTTTCTATTCATGCTTGTACCGCGTACTGCTGTTCCCGCGGAAATTCTATGAAATGGACAAAGCCAACAAAGTGGTGCATTACAGTCCTTACAATGGCGAAGTGCGCCCGGGTTATATGTTCACCGACAATGGTTTCTGGGATACTTTCCGTGCAGTGTTCCCATTCTTCACGCTAATGTACCCGACATTAAATTCGCACATTATGGAGGGCTTGGCCAATGCATATGACGAAAGCGGCTTCCTGCCTGAATGGGCCAGCCCCGGCCACCGCGATTGTATGATAGGCTCCAACTCCGCTTCACTCATCGCCGATTCGTATATCAAAGGCATCCGCGGCTATGATATCAATAAACTGTATGAGGCTATTCTGAAAAACACACAGAATGCAGGTCCGGTAAGCTCGGTAGGGCGTTTCGGACATGAATATTACAATGAGCTGGGGTACGTTCCTTATGATGTAAAAATCAATGAGAATGCAGCCCGTACACTGGAATATGCCTATGCTGATTTTTGCATTGCCCAATTGGCGAAAGAGTTGAAAAAGCCGCAGTCCGAAGTTGATCTGTATCTGAAAAGAAGCCAGAATTACAAAAACCTGTTCGATCCTGAAACGAAATGGATGCGCGGTAAGAACAAGGACGGCAAGTTCCAGTCACCATTTAATCCATTCAAATGGGGCGATGCATTTACAGAGGGCAACAGTATTCACTACACCTGGTCGGTTTTCCAGGACGTGAAAGGGCTGATCAACCTCGTAGGCGGTCGCGAAGCATTTGTACAGAAACTGGATACGGTTTTTACATTACCTCCGGTATTTGACGACAGTTACTACGGCTTCCCGATCCACGAAATCCGCGAAATGCAGATCATGAACATGGGTAACTACGCGCACGGCAACCAGCCGATCCAGCACATGATTTACCTGTATAATTACGCGGGAGCACCTGACAAAGCACAATACTGGACAAGGCAGGTAATGAAGCGCCTTTACCAGGCTACGCCGGACGGCTACTGCGGCGACGAAGACAATGGCCAGACTTCAGCATGGTACGTGTTCTCATCACTCGGCTTCTACCCTGTCACTCCGGGCACAACGCAATATGTAATCGGCTCGCCGTTGTTCAAAAAAGCGACTCTGACAATGGAAGACGGCAAGAAATTCACCATCGAGGCCCCCGCCAGCAGCGACAGCAACCTGTACATCCAGGGCGCCAAGCTGAATGGCAAGGCCTACGACAAGACGTATCTTGAACACGGCGATATTCAGAAAGGCGGAAGCGTGCAGTTCGACCTGAGCGGCAAGCCTTCGAAAAGCTGGGGAACGAAGCCGGAAGCCGCACCTTTCTCGCTCACGAAATAACAATGGCGCGAAGCTCCTGCTTCGTGCCGCATATTCGCAGGCCTCCGGCCGGTCAGGTATGCAAGATCGGCCAGAGGCCTGCGAATAGTGTGTGCAAAGCAGGAGCTTCGCAGCATCTTAACCCAAACATCACCATGAAACTATTACTAACACTACTCTCAACCGCCATTTTCTGCGCCGCGATTCCGCGCACGCAGGACGACGAACTTGCCCAAAGCATCGAACGTGGTAAAATGGTTTACTCCGAAAACTGCATTTCCTGCCATATGGGCACCGGCGAGGGCATTACGGCCACTTTCCCACCGCTCGCCAAATCGGACTACCTGATGAAAACGCCCGAGAATGCGATCCAGGCGATCAAGTTCGGGCTGATTGGAAAGGTGACGGTAAATGGCGTGTCCTATGATAATATGATGCCGGAGCCGGGCCTTGCCAACGAACAAATCGCCGATGTGATGAATTACATCATGAATTCATGGGGCAATTCATCGGAAAAAAAGATGATTACCGTGAAAATGGTGGAAGCGGTGAAACCCGCAGAAGAAAAATAGCGGCGACATTTCATGCCGTATGCAGCCGCATCGCCTATTGGGACGATGCGGCTTTTTTATGGCTAAAATATTTATGTAACAAACAGTTGACTACTATTTTAAATAAATCTAAATAAAACCTTGCCTCATAAGGTTTCCCGACAGATATTTGCGGCTCGTTAACTATTTAGTCCAATTTTAGATAAATGAAAAAATTTTATATTTTCTTCCTATTACTGCTGATAAGCGTTTCCGCATTTGCGCAAAACGGCAGAATATCAGGACAGATACTCAGCTCGGATGGACAGCCGGCCGAGCAAGTTTCAGTCGGAATAAAAGGATCTGCCCGCGGCGCCGTCTCTGACAATCAAGGAAAATTCACAATTGAAAGAATTAAACCCGGAAGCTATACATTGCTCGTAAGCTTCGTAGGGCTTGCCACCGTTGAAAAGGATGTGGAAGTAGCGGCCGGAGAAACGGTGAGCGTTTCTTTCACCCTCGCCGAAAGCGCCAATGAATTGCAGGAAGTGATCGTCAAAAGCGGTACTACTTACAAATCGGATCAGTTCTCATCCAGTATGAAACTCCTCACCCCGATTCTGGAAACACCTCAGAATGTACAGGTTGTCACCTCAAAAGTACTGGCCGACCAGCAGGTGATCAGCATGAGTGATGGTCTGATCCGCAATGTCAGCGGTGCGGTCCGTCTCGAACACTGGGGTGATATGTACGCCAATATCAGCATGCGCGGCTCGCAGATCCAGGCTTTCCGCAATGGTTTCAATGTCGTAAATTCCTACTGGGGGCCGTTGACAGAGGATATGAGTTTCGTCGATCACATCGAATTCGTAAAAGGCCCTGCCGGCTTTATGCTTGCGAATGGCGACCCGAGCGGTTTGTATAATGTAGTAACCAAAAAACCTACCGGTCAGACCAAAGGCGAAGTTGGTTTCAATGTGGGCAGCTTCGGCCTTTACCGTGCTACCCTCGACCTCGATGGTAAATTGAGCAAGGATAGCAAATTCCTGTACCGCCTTAATGTAGCAGCACAAAACAAAGGTTCATTCCGTCCGTATGAATACAACAACCGTTACAGCATTGCTCCGGTCATTTCTTACCAAATCGACGAGAAGACTAAGTTGACGGCCGAATATACACTGCAATATGCGAAAATGTCGAACGTAGGATCGTTCTATGTATTCTCACCCGACGGCTACGCTACGTTGCCGCGCGATTTCACGACAATGGCTCCCGGCATCGCCCCGACCAGAATCAACGACCAGAGTGTGTTTGTGAATTTACAGCACCAGCTCAACCCCAACTGGAAACTGACTGCGCAGGTGGGCTATTTCAATTACAACCAGACCGGCAGCAGCATGTGGCCGGATTCTATCAAATCGAACGGTCTTATGTACCGCGGCGTAGGTCTCTGGGATGCGAAGAGCGAAATGACACTCGGGCAGGTGTTTATCAATGGCGACGTAAAAACCGGTGCGGTAAGGCACCGTATTCTGGGTGGTATTGATGTTGGCAACAAACACTACTTCGCCGACTGGTCGCAATCGTACGCGCTGGACTCTGCCGGTGCTGAATTCGACCCTAAAAACCCCTACTATGGCACGCCGGTAATGGGTTACCCCACATTCGATCGCTCCATGCCCCTTGAATCGCGCGCAGCAGCCGGCGGAGGCTTGCAGGACCAGAACTATACAGGTCTTTACCTGCAAGACGAACTCGGTTTCCTCGATAACCGCATTCGTCTGACACTGGCTGGTCGTTACACTTATGTGAAGCAATCGGCATACGGAGGCCCGAACCAGGAAGCGAAGCACTTCACCCCGCGTGTCGGCCTGAGCGTTTCGCTGACGAGGAATACCTCATTATACGCATTGTACGATCAGGCATTCATCCCGCAATCCGGCCGTTTGATCGGCGGCGGTTCGGTGAAACCCATTACCGGAAACAACACTGAGTTCGGGGTAAAACGCGACTGGGCGGAAGGCCATTGGAATACGACTCTTGCATTCTACAGAATTTTGAAAAACAACGAGCTCACTGGCGATCCTACCAATCCGAACTCAGGCCTGAGCATGGTATTGGGCCAAAAAAGAGCCCAAGGCGTTGAATTCGACCTTCGCGGCACGATCATCAACGGTCTTAACCTAACCGCCAACTACGCTTACACCATTTCAGAAGTAACGAAAGTGGCTGAGGGTGTAACGGACATGAAGGTAGGTGATTTGATTCCTGGGTATGCCAAGCACACAACCAATGCCTGGTTGAGCTATAAGGTACAACACGGCTCGCTGAAAAACGCGGGTATCTCTGCGGGCTTCACTTATCTGGCAGGACGTGCTACCACCAACTGGTCGACCACCAATAGCAGCCTCAACCAGCCTGATTATTTCAAACTGGACGGAGGTGTGTTTTGGGAGAAAAACAACATCCGCCTGACAGCGAACGTGTTCAACATTCTGGACAAATACCTGTACAGCGGCGGCTATTACGATTGGTTAAAGGCCTACTACTGGCAAACCGATCCTCCGAGGAATTATCGTTTGAGCGTTACTTACAAGTTTTAATAGGATAGTTAGATTTATGCAAAGAGGCTTCCCGTCGGGAGGCCTTTTTTGTTTCCCCGCTCAATCACACCGCGTGGGCCATCATCAGGTGAGCTCCCTTTTTGAATTTCCCGGCGAGTGCATCATATTGTTCATGAATGTCTTTGTGTGATGCAAATGCTTGTCCTGCCCGTGTAAAAGCAGTCAGCTCTGAAAAGTCTTTCACAGCACCCAACGCCTTCAACCCCATCATAGCGGCGCCTACCGCGCCTGTTTCGACTGTTTCATTCAGTTTCACCGTCTTACCAAACACGTCCGAAAGCATCTGTACCCAGGCAGCACTCCGGGCGAAACCGCCATTGGCATAGATCGTGTCGATTTCCTGCATTTCCATCAGTATTTTGGCAATACTGTAAAGATTCAGCAAAATACCTTCCATGACCGCCCGTGCGAAATGCGCGCGTGTATGCGTAATGTCGAGTCCCGAGAACCCGCCGCGCACAGAGGAACTCCAAAGCGGTGCACGCTCTCCCAACAGGTATGGGTAAAAGAGCAATCCTTCCGCGCCTGGTTTAATCCCCTCGGCTTCCTTGAAAACCGCCTCGTACGACTCCCTGGGGAAGAATGTATTCATAAACCATTCAAAAATGACAGCTCCGTTATTGGATGGCCCACCTACGATATAGGTCTTCTCATCGAGCACGTAGCAGAAAGTCTGCATCAGCGGGTCGGAGAATGGCTTTGCGGAACATATGCGCACGGCTGCGCTGGTACCGATTGTGACGGCCATAGAGCCGTTCCTAATGGCACCGCTGCCGAGATTGGCCAGGCAACCATCGCTCGCTCCCATGATCAGCGGAGTGCCCTCCGGCAATTTTGCGGGATTATCGCCGCGTAACTTTACAATATGGTAGGGTGATACTGCCTTGGGCAGTTTTTCTACTTTAAGCCCTAACTTCTTTAATGTGTAATCATCCCATTGCAATTCGCGGATATTGAACATTCCGGTAGCGGAAGCAATGGAATAATCCACCAGAAACTCTCCCGTGAGCCTATACACGATATACTCCTTCACGCCTACGAAGTTGCTTGTCTTCCGGTAAGTATCCGGTGCATTTTTCTTCATCCACAGCAACTTGCACACGGGCGCCATTGCATGAATGGGCGTTCCGTTGTTATAGTAAATCTTCTTGCCTACCTGTGACGCCCGCAACCGGGTAGCAATATCAGCACTGCGGTTATCAGCCCAGATAATCAGGTTGGTGAGTTGCTTTCCGTCTTTATCAAGCGCTAACACACCATGCATGGCGGCGCTGAAACAGATACCAACCGGTCCGCCATGGTCCTTGCATTTAGCCGTTACCTTTTTTAACGTCTTGCAGGCTGCCTGAAAAATTTGCTCCGGATCCTGCTCGCTCCAATCCGGGTGCGGATGCTGCATTTCATAACTTTCACTATGCGACGCGAGGATTGTACCCGAAACGGTATCGAAGGCTACCGATTTGACGTTTGTTGTGCCGATATCACAACCGATAATATAGGGCATTGGCAATTGTTTTAGAGGCAAAACCCGCATTCCCGCACGCGGGAAAGACGGTCAGTGATTACTAAAACAAAAGTATGGATTTTGGGGTAACGAACAACCCTACAAAGCCGTAGCCATACGCTCCGTCCTTGTCGCTATGATGAAAGTCTGCACAAACTTCTCATTGCCGTCGGTCAATTCGAAGGTGTATTTACCATCTTTCATCACCGACAAATCGAAATTCTTGTGGTAACGCTTATAAACGAGCGTCTTCTCAACAAAAATAACGTTCTGCTCTTCGTCCCTGATCCGCACCAGCACACGGTCGGTTTTAGGGTATTTGTAACTCAGCTCGAATTGCATCGGTTTGACCTGCATCACGTAAAAATCGGCGAAGTAGGCGTCAGGTTCGGCATTTGTTACCGTTTGGGCGCGGGCAGCAAAGACGCTGCATAAAAAAGCGAGTAAGAAGGTGAAAAAGATTTTCATAGGAGTGAGGTGCTAGGTTTATTAAAATATTTCTATTTCATCAAATCCTCGATTTGCAGAACATAATTCCGAAAATCAATACCTCAAAAATACTTTATACTAAAATAGAATTCAACTACCAAATACAGAGACACTTGAAAGTTATTTGAATAGCCATTTCCATTCTTAGGAGGATACCACGAAACTGCCCAGCACTATGCACTTTGTTTAAATAGTACAAATTATCTCTGACTCTCAGCAAATTGCACTCAAATCCCGAAATCTGCATTACCGCTGCGCACCAGAACAGATTTCTGAAACAGGACTAAAAAATACAGGTGAATGCGAGAAACTTAACCCCGATTTACTATTTTCGCAGCATCGAAAGCTATTAATACATTCCGAATATGTCTGAAACATCACATACCGAATCTACTTCGCTGCCAACCTTCGCTTACATCGCAGCGTTTATTATCCTTTTCATCATCCTGGCAGTATTTGGTGACCTGTTCGTATTCATCCTCGGCACCATCGGTCTGGTTGTGACTTTCGCAGCGTTTTACAAAGACAAAAGCCACGACGATCATCACTGACAAGCAGCCCGCGAGGGCATGATCATATTCAACGGACGGCCAGCTCGGGAAGGACATTAATCACCTCCCATTCGAGTTGGTCGTTCGCTTTGTTTACGGTCCAGCTTTCTTCCATCACGCACGTATCTTCCAGGTCGCGGTACTCGGCGACGAGCTTCTCGTTCCGCAGCAGCAATCGCGCAAACCCGTTATACCCCAGCGCACGGCCTTTGATTTCCTTCCTCACCCGTGTGTCGTAATAGTCGATTTTAAATAATTCTCCCGCATCGGGTGGCCTGATTTCGACCGGAAGTCCGCCGTGTCCGATGCAGCGCCCGTAAGCCTGCGGCCCCTTACCATTCCGGTCGAACCGGTATGCTACCAGGCGGTGGTCGTGCCCCCAGATCCAGACAACCGGTCGCTGTGCGTCGCCCATAAGCTTTTGCAACTGCTCGCCGGGCCGGATGTATTCTTCCCGGAATGCCGACATATACGGATGGTGGCTCAGGATTACAATACCGCGCGTGTCGAGCGGATCGCCGATCTTCACCACGTCGCGCAACCATGCCACCTGCTCTTTCCGCAAATGACAATCCGGCGGAGAGAGTATTTCAAGAAAAGGCCTGCCTACCGAGGTATAGCCGGTATCAATGCCGATAATGCGCCAATGGTCGTTCTCCAGACAAAAAAAACCGGCCTGTTGTGTTTTGCGCACATCACCCACTTGCGCATACATCGCGGGAAGCAAATGCTGAAAGAATGCATTGCCATTGGAATACATTTCGTGGTTTCCCGACAACGCCAGACTGCCCGAAGCGCCGTAATACCAGGAGGCGTATGGGGCTGTGAAGTTCTCTTCCACTTCTTTGGGGGTTCCTACGAAGTAAATATCACCCATATGAACGGTGTAATCGGGTGCATGACGTGCGACGAGATTCGCCACCGCATCGGATTCGGCCGTATCACTGGCCCAATCCGAAAGCAATGCAATGCTGATCTCATCTCTCGAAGCAATGGAAGACTGCAGCGGGTAAACGCCCGTGTCGCCATTACGCGGGTACGCCTGGTAGGGATGCCTTGCGCCAAACCGGCTGCGCAGGTAATGCCAGGCAAAGCCGATCAGATTGGTTTTGAAAAATTCAGAAATGACATTGGTGACCGACGACGTCTGTTCCACCCGCTTTTCATATAGTTCGAGTTGGGTTTTGGCATGGTTCTCTGCCTCGCTGTGGCCGAGATTGAGGTATTTCTGCGCACGTTCTTCGGAAGTTCCGGGCATAGCGGTCCTTTGCATAAATGGGTGTGGATAGTAAATAAAATAATAACCCGCCTAACCTCCGCGATTATAGTCCGATTTTCTTGAAACCCGCCCAGCCGTATGTCACCCAGCGACACATTACCGTTGCTTAAATATTTGATTCCCGTGTTGACAATCGCATTCCTTACCGTTACCTTTCGCGAAATTTATCAACCACCAAACACAAAAATCGAATGAAAAAAATTGCTATTATCTGTATGCTTTTAGTGGCGGGCAAAGTGGCATCCGCGCAAACCATGACGGCCAAGTACATTAAGGATTGGGAGCGTGCAAAGGAATACACTAAAGAATACCTGGATGCAATGCCGGAAGACGGCTACGCCTTGAAACCTACCCCTGAAATCCGGTCGTTTGCGGCGCAGATGGATCACCTTGGAGATGCCAACTACCTGTTTGTTTCGGCGGCAACCGGCAAAGCGAAACCCGAAGGTTCTCTTGAAAAGCGCGCTGACCAGTCGAAAGAAGCTGTAACTAAAGGCGTGATGGAGAGCTACGACTTCGTGATCGCAGCATTGAAAGGAATGACCGACGCCGACCTCGCGAAGGATGTAAAAGTATTCGGTATGGATATGAAGGCCGGAACTGCATTTGAAAAGGCTTTCGAACACCAGACTCACCACCGCGGACAAACGACCCCTTACATTCGCATGAAGGGTGCTACGCCTCCGAAAGAGAAGTTGTTCTAAAACAAAAATGGCCGGTTCGAACCGGCCATTTTTATTGCTATCATTTACCCCGATAACTTGCTTTTCAGGTTATAGAAATTCAGGGCGAAAAAGCTGTATATTTTCATAAAAAACGGCGGAATGATGAAATCCCGGATCACCTCCTTCTTCCGCTCCGGCGATGGGTCGGCCATTGAAAGGTACTTCACCGCATATTTGACGCGTGGCCAGTAAGTGTCGCCATATTCTCTCGAAAACAGCATTTTATAGTAGTACGTAGCGATATTCTTAGTGAGCCGGTCGTGGTATTTGTATTTCAATTCCTTATCGATATTGGAATACATTTCAATACGGTTGAAAAGGAAATCCTTCCCGTAATGATTATCCGCAAAGCTCGCGCCTCCGCGCTGCTTCCGGTAGACCGACATTACTTCGTCAATATAGCCAATCGGCCCGCGCGTTGCGAGCATGATGTTACGGGGAATATCACCGCTAGTTGATCGGTTCGTCCATTCAGGATCCGGATTTTTAGCAAAATCCTCAGTCCGGAACATCAGGCTCGACGTCGCGATAAAGCAAAGTTCGTCCTCTCCGATAAGGTCATCAACCGTAAATTCTTTCTTATTAATCCAATTGACCAGGTGCGGTGGGGCTGCGTTATCGTCATAAATCACCCTTGCATTATGAAAACAAGCCGAGTAATGCGGATTCGCATCCATCATTTCCACCTGCTTTTGCAGCTTGTCCGATACGATTAGATAATCGTCGCCATCGAACTGGGCAATATATTCGCCTCTGGCAGCGGCAAAGGTCGCCAATGCATTGAATTTCCCGTTCAGGCCCAGGTTTTTCGGGTGCAACAATAGCCTGATTTTATCGGGGAAACGCTGCTGGTATTCGGTTAATATCGCCCGGGTGTTGTCTTTAGAAAAATCATCTCCTACAATAATCTCGAAATCAAATGTAGTCTGCTGCATCAGGATCGAGTCCAGCATTTTTGCTACAAATTTTTCATGGTTGTAGGTGACTACACACACGCTCACTTTTATCATAGTCACTGTTTCATTGAATAAGCGGAGTCGCTCGGCACAAATTTAGCTGAATTCTACTCAAAATCTGTACCCCGCTATTTTACGGTTCGTTTACGGGGAACTCCCGGGCACATAACGGCAATGCCTCAAAATAAATTCGGCCCGAAATGAATCCGGCGGTGCGATCGTTTAATTTTGATACCGATTTCCACTAATTCCAGAAGAATGCTAGCTTTCTCCACGACCGACAAGCAACCGATATTCCGTAAACCACAGATATTTAACCAGTTCCCTGAATTGGTTGCCGCTGAAAGTACACGCCACGGCGGTGTAAGTACCGGCCATTACGCGTCGCTGAACCTCGGAGGCTCACAGGATACCCCCGAAAATATCATGCAGAACAACCTGATATTCTTCGGGGCACTAGGTATACCGTTCGAAAATGTCGCAAAAGCACATCAGGTGCATGGTACCGACATTGTAACGGTTACCTCTCCGGCGCGTTTCGAGGGATTCGACGCCCTTGTAACCAACGTAGCAGGCATTCAGCTCGCGGTTACTGTCGCCGATTGCACACCTATCCTGATTTACGACCCCGTAACGGGTGCGGTGGCGGCCATTCATGCCGGCTGGCGCGGTACAGTAGGCGGCATTGTAGAAAAGACCGTCGCTACCATACAGAAAAATTACGGCACGCGAGCCGAAGATTGTTTCGGATATGTAGGCACCTGCATTGATGAATGCAGCTTTGAAGTGGGTGAGGATGTTGCGCAGCATTTCACCCCGGCCTATAAACGCTGGGACGAAGGAGCCGGTAAATTTTTCGTGGACCTGAAAGCCTCCAACCGCGACCAGCTTACCCGCAGTGGTATAAAGCCTGAACAAATAGAAGTTTCACCTTATTCGACCGTGATTCACAACCAGGATTACTTCTCACACCGTGCCGAGAAGGGCCTGACCGGCCGCCTGCTCGTTACGATAGGCCGAACCAGCTAATCTAAAAGCAAAACGACCAGCAACGGAATTTCTTTGCTGGTCGTTTTTCAGGCATCTACCTTTTGTTATGCTTTCTCAGGTGCAGGCGCAGGTGCCTCAGTTTTCGGAGCAGCAGCTGGTTTTGTCGCGGGCTTCGGAGCACTCGCTTCTTTACCTACAGTGGGCTTCGCAGGGGCAGCCACAGGCACTTTGGATGAAGCAGCTGCTACCAGCGCTGCTACTTTTTCTTTCTTCTCCGCTTTACTCTTCTTGCCTTCTTTCTTATCCTTTACTTTTTTCTCCGCATTCTTGGCCTCTTTGGCTTTCTTCTTTAGAGTTTCCTTTTCAAACTTGGCTACTTTTTTTGCCAGTTTTGCGGCCGCTTTTTCGATCGATTTCTTTATTTTCTTCGAACCGGCAGTGACTGCTTCAATCTTTCCGGTAAGTGTCTCAGCAATCTCTGTCGATAACTTTTTGGTAGCGGATTTCATAAATCTGATATTAAGAATTTCATAAATAATACATGGAGCCCGGCCCTGTACGGGAGCTGTTTCAGGTCAAAATTGCCGTCAGACAATAACCTACAAATACCCATTATTAATTTATAAATAGCAAATTTTCCGTATTATTTTTATGTTATATTTCTCTTTACAAAATCCCACAATACGATTCCTGCCGATACCGAGACATTGAAAGAATGCTTCGTCCCGAACTGTGGGATTTCCAGACAACCGTCGGATTCTGCGATCGCGGCATCACTCACGCCTTCTACCTCATTACCAAATACAAAGGCATAAGGAACTCCCCTATCCGGCTCGAAATTCTGCAGCAGCATACTTCCCTCGGCCTGTTCTACACACCAAACTTTGTACCCCTCCGATTTCAACATTTTAACGGCCTCTGCCGCACTCGGGCATTTCTCCCACGCTACCGACATTTCTGCCCCAAGGGCACTGCGCGTGATCTCGCGATGCGGCGGCGCCTGGGTGTAGCCGCAGAGGATTATTTTCTCTGCCCGCAGCGCATCCGCAGTCCGGAAAAACGAGCCGATGTTGTTCAGGCTCCTGATATTATCCAGCACGATCACAAACGGAAACTTTTCCGATTCCTTAAACTCATCGACCGACATCCGGCCCATTTCATCTACACTCAGCTTACGCATGAATTTCACTCGATTGATTTCACAAAAAAAGGTTTCTGCACCTGGTACAGAAACCTTTTTCGGTATGGTAAGAATAATTTACTTAATCTTGGTAATCAGCTCTACAATGTTCTTAACGCCCAGTTTTTCGAAAATACGGGCTTTGTAAGTACTGACAGTGGAGAGCTGCAAGTTCAGTTTTTCGGCGATTTTTGCGGTTCCTAACCCCTCTTTCAAAAGATTCATCACGTCGGTCTCGCGCGGCGAAAGGCTCACGATCGGGTCCGGCATATATTCCTTTGGATTGATGAGACGGTTGATATTCATTTGCTGCATATCTTCGCTCATGTACTTCTTATTATTCAGAACGCTCATAACAGCGGTTTTGAACTCTTCTTCCGGTGCATCTTTCGACAGGTATCCGTCAGCACCTGCTTGAAGGTACATCAAGCCATAGAGTTGTTCGTCATAACTCGAAAACATAAGAATTCTGACGCCTGGCGATTTCGCGCGAATGGTTTCCACCATTTTGGTAGTGTTACCGCCCGGAATATTGATATCCAGAATCAGGAGGTCATAAGCTTTGGTCTCGAGTTCCTGAAGAATTTTATCAAAATCGTCAACGTCCGAAATTGTTGAATCCGGAATTAGTGATTTGAGGAGGTGTTTGGTACCGATTCTTACCACAGCATGGTCTTCGGCGATCAGTATGTGTTTCATGGATGGGTTGGGTCCAATGGATGTAAAAACTACTGGTGTCAAATTAATCCGGACAATCAATTTCCAGCATGATGATTGCCCTTGAACTGAAAATCCTGATTACCAACCAGTACAATTTTGTACATCCTGGTTGAACTGATTTGATGAATTAACAAAAATAGTAATCAGCATTGTATTAAACATAAAAAATATCAAATTAGTATATCAATTATTTATCAAAATCCTTGATCTGAGCACATTTAACACACATACTATAACTTTTGAGCCCGATCAGTAATAGTTTTACACGCACTTCTCTTTGCTCCTGGACCAGCAACGACAGCGTCGTGGATGTATTTCCAATGCAGGAAGCGCCCTTTCCTACGACCGTCCCATGGCTTTTTTTTGGGAAGGAACAACTTGCCATGCAGAGTTCTGACCTAATTTATTCATTTATTCTTACTTCCAAAGAATCCGGTCATATTTTGGCCGTATTTCACTGCCTGCCAGGCGCTCAGCAATGGACTTCCCCGCCGTTAGCCCCGTTCGGCGGCATCATGCCCGTAGCACACTGCCATGAGCGCCAGTTGACATTCCTGCTTTTCTGCATCCGCAAATGGGCAATCCGAATGGGATGCAAAACACTCACCGTGAAAACAGCGCCGGCATGCTACCACCCGCTTACCCACGAAATTTGCCATCGCAGCTACCTCGCCGCCGGTTTTTCTCCCAATCATACCTATTCTAATCATTATATTCCTATTACTGGTCAGCGTTTTGACCAGATTATTGAGCCAGCGGAGCGTCGGCGATTAGCCAAAGGCAAAAACACGGGATTACATATTTATCTGAAACAGGGGTTTTGTGACGAAACAACAGGAACCATGCTTCGCGAATGCGACCGTGCGCACGGCCGACAACTACGGGTGGCGCCTGGAGAATTGAACCGGATCGTTAGTGCCTCACCCGAAAGCTACGTTACAGTAACGGCTAGAAACGGGGAACAAACCGTCGCCGCGGCGTTACTGGTGCGCGTCGCCGGCCACGTGCTTTACCATTTTCTGTCTGGTTTTCTTCCGGAATTCCGCACCATTAGCCCCCCACTCATGCTTTTTGAAACCGCCTATCAATATTGCGGAAATAACGGCATACAAATCCTGGACCTTGGCATTTCTCTCGACCACCTCGGTCATGAAAAGACATCATTAGCGAGCTTCAAGCGGCGCATTGGTGGCCAGGGATGTCCCAAAATTATTTACGAGGCGATGATCTGAATTTTTACGGGATCGGGAATCTCCGATTCTTTTCGGAAGTTAGAAAAATTACTGACCTTACTACCTCATTCACGTACATTTCCTAAACTATGAGCCTTATTCGTAGGGTTGCCTTCCTTCTCTCTATCATTTACGTTCATTCAGCTGCATTTGCCCAAATCGATCTCGAACGAGGGCTAGTTGGCTGTTACCCGTTTTCAGGAACTGCAGAAGATTACAGTCCGATCGCAAATCACGGAGTCGTATCGGGCGCCCAACTTACCGCCGACCGCTTCGGTAATTCCAATTCCGCCTATCAGTTCGACGGCTACGACGACAGGATTGAGATCGGCGCCGCCGATTTGCAACTTAACAATTTCACTTACTCCGTATGGGCCTATCCCGATTACGCTCCCTCACCCACAACTGCCATGTTTCTGTTCTCGGTCGGGAGCGACTACGGTGACCAGCACATCCTCTTCGGCGACCATTATTCCAATGACAGGCATACCGGCTTTTCACACGGGTCGTACCTGGGTGTTGCCGACAATATCCTGTGTTCAGGACCATCAGTGGAGCCGACCAACCGATGGTATCACCTCGTGCTGGTAAGGGATGACGACAATTACTATTTCTACGTCAACGGCCAAGTGGTTTGCTCCAACAGTGCGAACGGAAAAAACGCTTTCTATGGAGTCAATACCGTGCATGCGATGATTGGCGCACGCAATAATTACGGGCAGGCCTTTTTTGGGCGCCTGGACGACATCCACCTCTATAACCGGCCGTTGAACAAGGCGGAGATAGATGCATTGTATAATGGTCCCAATATTCCTGCAGATCCCATAAACGGTCAGTTAACCGTGGACAGAAACCAGATTTGCGGCGGCGAGCCTGTTTCGCTGAAAGTTGTTTCCGACAAACCAGGCTCTCTTTTTAAATGGCAAGTCGATGATGTGGCACAATCCGAATCGTCATCGGTGCTATTACTAAAAACAGAGAAAAAAACGTTCGACTATCCAATAAAAGTGAACGTGACTGTTGAGTTCGATTTGACGTGCTTCAGCCAACCTGCTCCGTTCGAATTAAGCAAAATACTGCAAGTCAAAAACTGTGTGGATCCACCGGAAGAAGCGTCCTCATTACTGGTTCCCGACATTTTTACACCTAACCATGACGGCAAAAACGATACCTGGAAAATTTACAATGCCGAGGGGGTGGAAACGTTGCGCATTTACATTTTCAACCGGTGGGGTGAGGTAATTTATTATTCCCAAGGTTACACCACCGAATGGGATGGCAAGTACAGGGACAAACTGGTGCCGTCCGGCAGCTACGCATTCCGCATTTTTTCGGGAGAAAAGCTGGTAAAACAGGGTAGCCTCATGATAGTTTACTAGATCCAGCCATCGGAGGGACGTGTCAGGAACGTTTTGCTTACAGGGGGCAAATAGCTACATTAGCAGCCAAAATCTGCCCGGCCTGGCATAAAACCTCGAACAGCCTGATGAAGTTAAAGACGATCAAGACCATACTGAGTCACCCTTTAAATCAGAAAAACAAACTCCCGGCCTTGATGACGTTCTTCAAAAGAGGGATTGTCGTTCGCTTGCATCACCACCCGATGGTGTACCCATTTCTCGAAAACACTTCACTGGTAGTCGAAAAGGGAATGTCCAGTGCCGAACTTCAGATTTATACAGGGCTGTATGACCTTCACGAAATGCTCTTCCTTACGCATTACCTGCGTCCAGGCGACACGTTCGTGGATGTAGGCGCCAATGTGGGAGTATACACGATCCTGGCTGCGGGCGTAGCGGGGGCCAACACAATCGCATTTGAGCCGATCCCGTCGACGTTCTCGAAATTAAAAAGAAATGTAACCTACAATCAGCTGGAAAGCCTGGTTGACCTGCGCAACCTTGGGGTAGGTGATAAGGAGGGAAAACTGGTCTTTACCAACAATTTAGACGCCACCAACCACGTAATCACCAACAGTCATGAATCCGCAGGCGCTACTATACAAGTTCCCGTTGACACGCTGGACCACCTGTTGGCAGACAAAACGGCGAACTTTTTGAAGATCGATGTAGAGGGCTTTGAGGCCAATGTCATCAACGGCGCGCCCAATACCTTGTCCAATCCCAATTTGAGGGTGATCATTATGGAAACGAATGGCCTCTCAGATCAATACGAGTTTGGACAAAATTACCTCCATAACAAGCTGCTGGACCTGGGATTTGTTCCGCACAGCTATGATCCATTTAAAAGAATCCTGCAAAAACTGGAAACCACCGGCTCCCACGACACCATTTATTTACGCGACCTGGAATTTGTACAGGAACGCATCAAAAGCGCACGAAGAATCCGGTTCCGGAAAATGGACATTTAATTATGCCACGCTTCGGATCATTTACCATTCACGTAGGGCAGCCGCTTTTTGGCTGTCTCAAAAAGCGCCCTTATCTCCGGCGAAACATCCAGTTTAAGTATCAAAATTGCGAAAGCCACGCATAAAAACGCCGACCGGAGCACGATCGCGATCATGGCCGACAATTTGGAAATAGTATATGCCGGTTCAAGAAAAGTGCATAAATACAACACAGCCAGCACCAGTACAACTTTCACGGTTCCCTGCGAGAAAGGCTGAACGCCAAATTTACGCCAGACCAGAAATAACCTCGACATTGAATAAAGAAACGTCGTGATCATGGTAGCTAACGCAGCCCCGATAAAACCATACATGGGTATGAACAAGACGTTCAATAAAAAGCCCAAAACAGCCGACCCCAGAATGAGGTACGTTGCATATTTATAAAACCTCGAATAGAGGATTATTTCCGTATTGAGCCCTGTTCCGGTATCGAATACTTTTACCAATGCCAGGAAAAGCACCACGAGCTTACCTTCGCGATAGGTTTCGCCTTTGGGAATGAGCAGGAAAATATCATCAATACTGCTCCATATCAGCAAAAAGAATAATCCTCCTGCGATCAATTGGTTCAATGCTGATTTGACGTTGATCTGACGAACAAATTCATAATCTTCCTTTCCCAGGGAGGTAGATAATAAAGGAATCGATATTTGTGAAATAGCCTTCTTGGGTATTTCAATTACCCCGGCTATATATGCGGCAATGATAAATATCCCTGTCTGAATAAGCCCCCGCTCTCCCGCCAGCATCGAGCGGTCGATAAAAAGCATCAGGTTTACGCCTATGCCTCCGAGAATTGAGAAACTTCCGTAGGCGAGCATGCTTCTGAATAATGGCCTGGTGAGTATTTCCGGATTGGGTTTAAACCAATACCATTTCCCCAGCCTATGAATATAAACTATTAGAGAGATCAGGGCCAGCCCATAAGACGCGATCAGCATCCAGAGCATTACCTGGAAGCTCACCCAACCGAATCCGAACATCACAATGACCATTATGTTGGCCAATCGCAGGAAAACTTCACGGATAAAATTGGGAACTGCAATGCGCGAATTATTCCGGCAATAAGATTCCAATACAGCCAGGTATAGCCAGAATATCGTCAGAGGAATGACCAGAATATGGTATTTGATCAATAACGGGGAATTTTCGGAATAATACTCTTGTATCCATCCCGAACATAGCAGGTAAAGGATCGTGAATAATAAACCTCCCACAAACGGCAAACCTAAAAGGAGTGGCAATATGCCATTGTGCCCGGAATCGTCATCCCTGAAGTTTGCAAAAAACTTGTCCGCGATAAGCGGCGTACCCAAATGTGCAAAAGCAGCAAAAAGTAAACTGTTCTCGAAAAGCAGCCGGGTCAGCGCCAATTCTTCTACCGAAAGAAATTTGGTAGAAACATACATTTGATTAATAATTCCAATCCCAACCCCGATATAGGAGCCAATCCCCGCCTTTAAGCTTTGTCGAACAACAATTCCCACATCAATCTATTTTAAATACTTCTTTTGGATTATTTGCACAATACGGTCCGATGCAAGGCCGTCCCATAGCGCAGGCAAAGAAGTTTGGTTCTTCTCTCCGTTTATAACTTCACTTATAATACCCATCCCATAAGCCACGTCCAAATCACCCACAAGTCTGTTCGTCCCCTCCCGGATTGTCGATGGACGTTCCGTGGACTTCCTGAAAGTCACACAGGGCACGCCCAGAAATGTAGTTTCCTCCTGCACACCGCCAGAATCGGTGATCACAAGAGCTGCATTGGAAATCAGATTAATAAATTCCAGATAACCCTGGGGTGGCAGCAAATACAAATCGTTGCAATTTTCGAGCTGATTCCAGAATTCATGACTGATAAGGTTCGATTTTGTCCTGGGATGAACCGGAAAAACGACCGGCCTGAGTTTACACAAGTTTTGTATCAAATCCACCAGCAATGCCAGGCCTGCAGGCGAGTCTACATTCGACGGCCGATGCATCGTCAACGCCACATAACTACCTTTTTCCAATCCCAAATCTTTCAGCAATGCGAGCTCCGATATTTTTTCCCGGCAAGAAACCAGCGAGTCGATCATTACATTACCCACGAAATGGATCTTGCCCGGTGCTATACCTTCATTTTGCAGATTGCTCACAGCCGCTTCCTCTGAAACAAAAAGCTCGTCGGACATATGGTCGATCAAAATGCGGTTGACTTCCTCGGGCATGCTTTTGTCGCCGCTCCGCAATCCGGCCTCCACATGCGCCAGCTTTATGCCTTCTTTCGCCGTCACCAATGCACAGGCCAAACTCGAATTGACGTCGCCGACAACCACCACGAGGTCCGGGGTTTCGCTCGAAAGCACCTTTTCGAAAGCCAGCATGATTTCTGCCGTCTGTCTGGTGTGGGAACCGCCGTGAATGCACAAAGAGAAATCCGGTTCAGGAAGGCCTAGCTGCGTCAGGAATACCTTGTACATGGCATCGTCGTGGTGCTGACCTGTATGAACCAGGCTGACGGAAAATCCCGGATATTTTGAGAAGGCTCTGTACAGGGCCGCTACCTTCACAAAATTGGGCCGCGCGCCCATCACGCATATTATTTTCAACGACTTCGACGACAGTTTTTCTGCAAAGGTAGTACAGTTTGGCCACCAAAACTCGCCGCCCCGACTTTTTACTACTTTCGCATTTGTTGTGATTTAGAAACGATTCGGCCTACTTTTGCAACGATAACAGACAAATGAGCTCATGCGCGCCCATGCCCCGATCGTTCTTTTTTGCTATAACCGCCCCTGGCATTTACAGCAGACCGTCAAGAGCCTGCAAATGAATGCGCTCGCTTCCGAAAGCGAATTGTATATTTATTCCGACGGGCTAAAGTACACGCAAGAGGCGGAAGCTGTGAATGAGGTGCGCGAGTACATTTCGGGCATTACGGGTTTCAAAAGTGTAACGATCTTCGAATCTCCGCAAAATAAGGGCCTGGCGGTTTCTGTGATCGAGGGAGTCAGCTATGTGCTTTCCAAACACACTAATGTGATTGTACTGGAAGACGATATGCTGAGCACCACAGATTTTTTGTCATTTATGAACCAGGCGCTGGACGTCTATGCCGGGCGATCTGATATTTTTTCGGTAACCGGTTACACTCCACCTATCGACGTTCCGGAAAGTTACCCGCATGACCTGTACCTGGTACCGCGGGCAAGCTCCTGGGGCTGGGGAACCTGGGCACACAAATGGGCAAAGGCCGATTGGCAGGTGCGTGATTTTCAAAGCCTGAAAAACGACGACAAACGGCAAAATGCGTTTAACCAGGGCGGTGACGACCTGTGGCCGATGCTGGCCAAGCAACAAAAAGGCGTGATCGATTCGTGGGCTATCCGCTGGACTTATTCACAGTTCGCCAACGACGCGTATGGACTTTATCCGGTTCATTCCAAAATCAAAAATATCGGAACCGACGGCAGCGGCACTAATTTTACTTTCAAATCCGGGGAATACGGAGAAGAAATGGCGGAAGGAGACGTGGTTATGCCCCCCGATTTGAAACCTGACGCTGGTTTGATCACTGCATTCCGGCAATATTACCGGTTACCTTTCCTTTTAAAAATCAAAAACCGGGTCAAATACGGCATTTGACCTACTATACATATGTATTGGCTCCGTTACCTGCTTAAAGAACCTTATCATGCCCTCGGCTCGGCCCGGAACCGGGAATTTATGGCATTGCTGCTCAAATATGGCAACCGCGCCCGCTACAAGCTGACGGACGTCGCATTCGACGGATTCAAACTGAAAGTCCCGGATACCATGTCGTTCCTTTGGCAGCATAAGGAAATCTTCGCAGACGAGTTCTATTACTTTGAAACCACGGAATCCCAACCGGTGATTTTCGACTGCGGTGCGAATATTGGAATGAGCGTTCTGTATTTCAAAAGACTGTTCCCCAAAGCCAGATTGCTTGCATTCGAGGCTGAGCCCGCAATTGCCTCGCTGTTACGCCACAACCTTGGAAGCAATGGCGTGAACAATGTCGAGATTATTGACAAAGCCGTGTGGATCAATGACGATGGCATTTGGTTCGGCAGCGAATCGGCGGATTCTTCTTCCATTTATTCGACCGCCCAAAAGCGAAAAATCGATTCCATTCGCCTGAAAGACTTTCTGGAAAAGGAAAGCCGGATTGATTTTCTGAAAATGGATATTGAAGGGGCTGAGATCGACGTATTGCATGATTGCCGGGACTCACTCGCGCATGTGCAAAACCTTTTCGTGGAATTCCACTCCTACATCGGCAATGCGCAGGGCCTGGCTGATGTGGTGAAGGTTTTTGAAGAGAACGGTTTTCGTTATTATGTGGATACCAATCAGCACCGGCTCCGGCCATTTGTGAACCATCGCTACCGTGGTAACGACGTGATGGATTTGCAGCTGAACATCTTCGGATGGCGGGAATAAACACCGGTCACAGTCTTGAATCGACCATATCTTGTGGTAATACTGATTTCAAATCGAATACGACCGAATCCGGGACGGTAAACCCGCCGAACTCCATTGTCTTGAACTCCTGATGCGCCACGGCCAGGACAACCGCCTCGTACGTGCCCGCGGGCTTGTCCAGCAATGCAATATTATACTCTTCCAGTACCTGCTCTCCCGACGCCCAGGGATCGTACACTTCCACCCGCATGCCGAAGTCGGTAAGCTCGCGGTAAACATCGATAACCCGCGTATTGCGGATGTCGGGGCAATTCTCCTTGAATGTAATACCAAGAATCAGCACACGGCTGCCTTCGATCTTATGCCCTTTGCGGATCATAAGCTTCACCAGCTTGTTAGCCACAAATACACCCATCATATCATTTACTCTACGGCCGGAAAGGATTACCTGTGGATAATACCCCAACGACTCTGCTTTGTAAGCCAGATAATACGGGTCGACGCCAATGCAGTGCCCGCCGACAAGCCCCGGTTTGTATTTCAGGAAATTCCACTTCGTAGCAGCGGCTTCAAGCACCTCCGTGGTATCGATGTTCATCCGGTCGAAAATCAGCGCCAACTCATTTACAAACGAGATATTTACGTCCCGCTGCGCATTTTCAATTGCCTTCGAGGCCTCCGCTACTTTAATACTGGACGCCAGGTGCGTACCTGCATCAATCACCGACGCATACAGACTATCCACGAAACGAGCCGTTTCCGGCGTTGAGCCCGAGGTTACTTTTTTGATTTTTGTGAAAGTGTTAACCTTATCCCCAGGATTGATGCGTTCAGGCGAGTAGCCACAGAAAAAACCTTCATTGAATTTCAAGCCACTTTCACGTTCCAGCACTGGCACGCAATCGTCTTCGGTACAGCCAGGATAAACTGTGGATTCATAGATTACCACATCGCCTTTTTTTAGCATTTGTCCAATCATTGCACTGGCTCTCAGCAGATGAGTGAGGTTGGGCTTTTTGTAATGATCTACGGGCGTGGGGACAGTCACGATAAACACGTTGCACTCCTTCAATGCCTCATCATCCCACGAAAACGTCAGGTTAACAGCCTCACGCAGATCCTGACGGGATATTTCCTTGGTCGTGTCATAAGCATCTTTCAGCTCCTGAATGCGCCTTTTTTTGATATCGAAGCCGGTTACGGGATACTTTTTGCTAAAAGCGACGGCCAGCGGCAAACCGACATAACCAAGTCCGATAACGGCAATTCTCACATCTGATCCGAGTAACATGGAAGGTACTTTATTGAATGTTCGCCCATAAAACTAGGCATATTTCAGCCTACCAAAAAATTATCAACGAACGTGTGACCAAAGTGAAATGCGAGCGTATTTGAATAAAGTGGTCATAACTATTCTTGGTAATCTTTATGGAATTAATGGTTATTCAAAACAAAGTTCACACGCTTCGCGGATGCAAAATCATGTTGGACTTTGATCTCGCAGAATTGTATGAAATTGAAACAAAAGCTTTAAAACAAGCCGTTAGGAGAAACATCGAGCGGTTTCCTGACGATTTCATGTTCGAGCTAACACGGGAAGAGTACCTTTCTCTAAGGTCACAAATTGTGACCTTAGAGAAAGGTAAAGGGCGTCACGCGAAGTATCTGCCTTTCGCCTTTACCGAACAGGGAGTAGCCATGTTATCGAGCGTTTTGAACAGCTACAAAGCGATACAAGTGAACATCACGATCATGCGCGCATTTGTAAACATCCGACAGCATTATATTGATTCAAAGGAACTTAGAGCGCGAATCGACAAGCTGGAAGATGAAATGCAAATAAAATTCAACGACATCCACCAGGCACTCAGCTACCTTTTAGAACCACCGCAGAAGGAAAGAAGGCAGGTCGGTTTCAGGCAGAAGTCAGCAAAATAAAATACGCACGATCACCGGTTCAATCTCAATGTGCGTACGGGTTCGGCGGGAAAATATGCACTTGAAAACCCTCCTTTTGCATAGCCTTCATAACTTGTTCGGAAGGCAGTTTCTTGAAGATAACAGCGCACAACACCTGCGAAGGCATTAGTGAAGCCTTTACAAGAAAGTTATGGAACGCAAGCTTTCGCTTGATCTTACGGAACGCCGGCGAAGAATCGTCCGCCTTTTCACGACCATAGGACGGATGATAGTAATTGTTGTTGATACCCTTAAAAGCGACCGCCGGTAAGCCAATCCCATTCGCAAGCTTATCCATTTCCCGCTCCGACAGCTTGAAAACGTAGTTCCCCACTGTTTCGAAAGAATACCTGTTTTTCCAATATTTTTGCAGCGCCTTGGTATCGAAGCGATCGAAAATATTTCTTAATGCCAACAAAAAGGGCATTTTCGAGATCGGATCATGCGGCTCGACCAGGATCACAGCCTCGCGTGCGACCCGCAGCATCTCGTATACGCCCAGGTACGGGCGCGGGAAATGATGGTACGCCTCCTTGCAGAAAACATAGTCGAAGCTATTGTCGGCAAATGTCAGGTGCTCTACATTCTCTACCGCATATTTTTCAATGAATCCTCTTTCTTTCGATAACGGCAAAAATGTGCCTGCAATGTCGCTCGCGGTAGCATCCAATCCTTTTTTGAAAAAATGATTGGCATCAAAACCATAACCATCCCCGACCGTCAGCCACGACTTCTTTTCGCTCACAAACGGGTCCGTTAGGTCCAGCATGCGCTTGTGAATCCAATGGTTAATGGTATGATTCGCATTATCGTATTCCCACAATTCGATGACCTTGTTCTTCGCCTCCTGAGTTCCGAATTGCAACTCATACCATTCCGAATGCGCTTCGTGGCTTCGTTTTTCGCTTGACATTTTTACGGGTTACTGATTTGGCGATAAAGATAGTTTCATCGAATAAAAAAGTATTTAAAGGCAGAACTATTAATTTTACCCGAATGGAATGCTTCATGGAATACTGCCTGAAACAAACATCCGGCCAAAACACGAATTATCGATAGCGATCAAATGGTGCTTCAACTAAGTACTTTTCACTGGGAAGGAGGCGCCGGGGTCGCGGCGGCAAGGTTGCACCAGGCGTTACTTAATGCGGAGGTCAATTCGCGTTTGATGGTCTCGGAAATCTCCTGCCCCGGCCCGCAGACCACTGCCTGGGCGGATAGCCCCTGGAAATCCAAAAAGGCGTGGGCAAATTTCGTCATGGAAAGGCTAAGTTTCCTTCCCTATGAAAAAGACAAATCGGTCCGTTTTGCCTTTTCTCCCGCTGTGATCGGAGCCGATATTGCCGATCACCCGCTCGTCAGGCAAGCCAGCGTCATTCATTTGCATTGGATCAATTTTGGATTTCTTTCGCTCCAGTCGCTCGAAAAACTGTTTGCGCTTGGGAAACCGATCGTATGGACATTGCATGATATGTGGGCATTTACCGGCGGCTGTCATTATAACCGCGGCTGCGAGCGCTATCTTTCGCATTGTTGCTATTGCCCTTACCTCAAAAAGCCAGGCAGATACGATATTGCATTTGCCCAATTCGAGAAGAAATACGGTCTTTTTCAAGGAGCGCCTGTAACATTCGTTTCTCCCAGCCGGTGGCTGGATAGCCTCGTTCAAAATGCCGCTTTGACCAGTGGTATGCCCTCGCAGGCCATCCCGAATTGCATCGACACCGATTTTTTCAAACCCGGTAACCGCAACGAAGCGCGAAAAGCATTCGGTCTACCCGCGGATAAGAAACTGCTCCTTTTCGCCGGAGCCAACACACAGGATCCACGCAAAGGATTTACATACTTTCAGGAAGCAATACGCCACCCCAATCTCGCGGGCGCCGAAGTGGTGATCCTTGGCAAAGGGAAGGCTGACGATTTCAGGGATATGCCGGTAAGGGCGCATTTTCTGGGCAAAATCTCGGGCGCAAGTCAAATAGTACAAGCCTACAGTGCAGCCGACATGCTCATAGTCCCTTCGCTGGAAGACAACCTCCCGAACACGATTATGGAGGCCATGGCATGTGGAACACCGGTCGTAGGTTTCAACACCGGTGGCATTCCGGAAATGATAGATCATCTGGAAAATGGCTTCGTAGCCGCACCCAAATCTGCGCCTTCACTTTCGGAGGGTATCGAATGGGTGTTGAAACACAATGGCGATGGTCGCATTTCGGCGAATGCACGCAGGAAGGTTCTGGAGCATTATTCGGAGACAGTGGTCGCCAGGCAGTATTCCCAACTTTATGACTCCCTGCTTCATGGATAATAGCCCGCTGTTAACGATTATTACAGTTACTTTCCAGGCTGAAAAATTCCTCGCACGCACGCTCGACAGCGTGGAAAAAGCGCTATCCGCCGTGAAGAATTCGACGCAATTGGAATATTTGATTATAGACGGCGGTTCCCAAGATCGGACACTTGCTATTGCGGAGAAGTATCACTTCATCTCGAAAATCATCTCCGAGAAGGACAAAGGCCTCTATGACGCCATGAACAAGGGACTGCGGCTTGCCTCCGGGAAGTACGTCTGGTTCTTGAATGCGGGAGATGAGGCTTTTAATAGCCAGACTTTACAAAACCTTTTATCCTCTCTTGAAACCGGGGCTGACGTCTATTACAGCGACGCCATGATGGTCAGCGAAGACGGTACCGAAGTCGGCTTACGCAGCCATTTCACACCCCACACTTTGCCCACAAAACTTCACTGGAAGGATTTCGCATTGGGTATGAAAGTCTGCCACCAGGCATTCATCGCGAGAAAAGACATCGCGCCGTTTTACGAATATGCCAATCTCAGCGCAGACATCGACTGGGAAATAGAATGTCTGAAACGGGCAGAGACTGTACAATTTCTGCCGTTCACGCTCTGTCGGTACCTCTTGGGTGGCCTGTCGGTCAAAAACCATCGCCGATCGCTCACCGACCGGTACAAAGTGCTCAGAAAACACTTCGGTCTGATACCAACGCTGTTCAATCACGTGCGCATATTCTGGCGGGGATACTGGTTTGCACGGAAAAACGGCAAATACTGGTAGGGAACCCGCTATTCCCAGGTAATCCAAGACTTCGCGTCTTTCGCGCTTACCATATCGTAGGTTTCATCCGACGTCTGGATCAGGTAAAAACCGCTGGGATCGTAAAGCAACTTGGCTGATTCTGCCGCTGCCCCTCCCGCCGGAATCGTGCCATAGGTACCTGCCGGCGCAAATATTGCCCGGCCGTCAGCCGTAAATGTAGGCGGAGCCGGTGCATGTCCGTAATCGAGGAAAATGCTCGCGCCGTCATAAAAAATAGGCGCAAACAAGTCATTCCGGCTGCTGACGCCGGGTTGATAGATGTAAAACGCGAATATCGACTCATCCGATTTCAGGTCAGCGACCTTGAATGCGTCATCCACTCCGTTAACATGGAATCCCTTCCACGACCGCCAATCTCCGCCCGACTCGATGGGGGTCTGCCACCATCTTTTGGACGCCGCCAGATCCACCGATATAGGCTTGATCGCACTTACGACGGTGCCTGTTGCTCCCCCACCGGAGAAACCCAGCTGGGTCGTATTCGCATTCCAGGTAATATTCCCGAAACCTGTGATCGTCTGCGAGCCATTTACAAGAGGAGATACGAATGCAACGCCCGCGGGTGTGAGGTAGTAGTTCGTTGTGAAAGTCTTCGGCGTGCTTCCGTTCAGCCAGGTAAGTTTAATAGTCCTGGAATTTTGATTAACGGTGATTTCGTAGGTATTCGCTCCCAGTGTAACACGCTTGAAGTAGGGAATGTATTTACCAATGTTATTGAATAGCAACGCCTTAGCCAAGTCGCCATTCGCATAAGCTGTTGCCTGTGCCTGGGTAGCCTTAGTGAGTACCAGTCGGCTCTGGTTTTTGCGACCAACGAACGCCATACGGTCCGCTGTTAGAGAATCACCATAAATGCTGAATTCGAAATCGGATTTGAGGCCTTCTCCAAGTGTACCGCCGTTTACCTCGTCGTCGGGATCCGCCAGCACATGCAGGTAAGAGTAAGTATCAAAGATCAATGAAGGCGTTTGCATGGCTTTTAGCCGATAGCTGCTTTCCTTTGATTTGGCAGCCGAGGCATCCGAAAAGTCGGAGTACATCGTTACCCTGTTTTTATCGTCGAATTTGAAATAAAACCCGTAACTACCTCCTCCCCCCGGATAAATCACCGCATTCCAGCCATAAGGTGCTTCCACAAGTTGCTTTTCGTACGAGGCCAATGCCGCATTCAACCGCACGTCCGCCGATTCTTCAAAAACCGTATCGTCTTTGTTTTCGCAGGAGAAGAAAACGGTAGTCAGGAACAATAGGTATAAAAAAGATCTCTTCATCTGCCATTAAAAAAGTTTATTCATCGAAGTCCGCACTCTTTTTTGCAGACTGTAAAAATCAATTTTCCACGTATTCTTATAATAGGCTACAATAATAGCCTCTTTTTGCCGTAACGCGGCCTGCGCCTGCGCCTTTGTTACGCCGCTCGGACTTGTCCCTTCCGGTATGGAGCTTACAATCTTGTCGAAACCGGCCTTTCCTTCGGTGAGCATCATTGCGATCATCTCCACAAAATCCTCGTCAAAAGCCGAGGAGCTGTAAGCCGTAATAAAGCCATCGCGACGTGCATCGGCATCACTCCAGTTGATCCAGTTCCCACCTTGATAATATGCTTTTGAAATGTTCTTGTATTCAACGGGGTAAAACACTGTCTGATGTAGAATATGGCCGAATTCGTGGTGAATCGTGTGCAGGAACCAGTCTTTTACAAAAGAAGAATCTCTTCCGGGATCATAGCCTGCCATTCCTTTAATCTTAAAAAGATTCACGCCGTACAAAATCACTTTCCGCCCCCCTTCTGCGGTTCCCAGCGTAATAGAACCCTCGGTATTATACTCGTTACTACCCGAGAGAATGAAAAATTTGGGCGAATATTTGTTATAAAAGACCTTTCCTGCTTCCTCCACGTAGGGATTTGTCCACGCTTTTTTGATGGTGCTAAGCAACGGGATCACTTGCGCTTCATCCGGCGGCACGAGGGTCTTCGTTAAATTCCCGAACTCGAACTGGTCCCACTTATATTTTGCGGAAATATTGTAAGGTACAACCAGACTGTCCTGAATCCACTTGTCAATCGGCCCCTCCGCCCAGACGTCGCCGCCCAATCCCGGAATATCGTCCACATTGCCCAGGCTTTCTTCCTTGCAGGACATCATGGTCGTGCCCGCCAGCAGGGCAGCAATAATGCAGTGGGTAAAACTTCTGAATATCATTTTCATGGTTGAATGGCTTTCTTACCTGGGATTCTGTGCTATGCCTGAAAGTGCTGCTGTCTGCGGAATCTGCAATACCCTGCGATTGTCCCCCGCAGGAACCGAAATAACCGATCCACTGCGGGTTTCATGTGTCACCGTCGTATTATAACGCTGAAGATCAAACCAGCGCATTCCTTCCTGTACGAACTCGACGCGCTTGAATGCCAACACGGTTTCTATAATGTTGTTCCTTAGATTACCTGTCCGGAAATAGCTCTGCATACTGGCCGCAGTAACCTTATGCTGTGACGCGTCGTAGTTATCGACCCGTTTGCTGATGTAAGTATTCAGATCGGTAATGCAGGCGGCTGTATTATTGAGATAAGCATTGGCTTCTATCCTGTTGAAGAGCACCTCTTCCACAGTAAAAGCGGGCAACATCACGTAGGGAAGTCCGATCTCGGCATTAACCGACTCGCGCACGAAATACTCCGTCAGCTTTGGAATAAAGTAATTGTTATCGCCCCGATAGTAAAGTGGATACGCCCATCCGGCTCCCCCTGTGATAATCCGTTCACTGTCCGAAATCTCCTGCCATTTCGGATAGGTCATGCCATACCTGTAATTGGCCACATACCGTCCGTACGTCGATGACGTTTCGATGAGCAGCAAATTGGCATTCTGGTTTGCACGGGAATAGAGCCTGAACAACTCTTCCGGCGACAGGCTGGAATAAGTTGTGTTCCATGGACGGAGATTTTCGGCAAAATTGTTGCCCGGAAATGCGGCATTTGTGTATTGCAAAACCTTCTGATAGTCTTTTTTAACCAGATAAAAACGACTCGCAAATGCATTCGCAGCGGCGATATTGAAATGGTATTTAGGCACGGTGTACGAACCGTCACTAATCAGCGGAAGCCCTTCCAGCAAGTCCTTTTCAATCATCTGGTACACGCCGGCTACCGTTCCCCGCTCATACTGCTTGATCACAACATCCTCAGGTACCGTTACATAAGGAACACCCGGGCTATCGTTGGCTTGCTGCGGGTCAAAAAACCTGCAATAGTAATTTACCAGCATAAAATGCGCATATGCCCGGGCCAGCAGCGCCTCCCCTTTCTGTGCGTTGTATTTTTCGGGGTCTGCAACTTTACTGATAATGTCCAGCGCTTCATTCGCTACCGAAATCGCCCGGTAACATTCCGCCCAGTACTGATCAGGCGAATCCTGTTCATCTACGGTTGCTTCCACGACTTCGAAAAGGAAAGAAGCACGGTTTGTTTTATCGTCCTGACCGGCTCCCTTATCGGCCACATTATCACTCATTCCTTCCGAGAATACAATGTAGCCAGCCTGCGGATAAGCGGTCGTAAGCAACTGGGACACCTGTTTGGGGGTATTGATAATCGCCCGGGTGCTGTCCGGTTCCTTCGAAAGAAAGTCCTCACAACCGGCCAGCGCCAGAAGTGGGAGGATCAGCACGATTGTCTTTATTTTTTTGATGGTAGTCATATTCTTCCTAATAGATCATCCTCAAACCTTACAATGTCAGTTTCAACGCAACGGTAAATTGCTTTTGAATCGGCTGCGCCACTCCACCCGAGTTAAAAAACTCAGGATCCTGACCTTTCAGTCTTTTATCCGAATAAATCAGCCACGGGTTGATCGACGATAGCTGTATGCTCGCCGCCTTAAATCCATAGCGGGAAATCACCTGCAACGGTAACTTATAGGCCAGCGATATCGACTTCAACCGCACAAAATCCCCCTTCGCAACACGTTCAGTTGAATAGTTATAGATGTTGTACGGATAAGTGCCCTGGAGATACAGCAATTCCAGCTGATCCGAAATCGAAGGTTTTGCAGGATACCTTTCATCACCGGGAATCACCCATCGGTCGTAAAATTCTTTTGGCATCGCATCCAGATCACTGAATGCACCCCTGAACAAGGGATTAAGCCTGATTTTATTACCCGCCTGATAAGTAAAGAACACGTTTAGCGTTAACCCCTTATAAGTCAATGTATTGTTAAAACCACCTGTAAATGGCGGATCAACCGGCCCTTCATATTTGAGGTACTGGACATTCTGATCCTGCAAATACACATCAGAACTTACTTCGCCTTTTTCGTTGATAAAGATGGGAACACCGGTTTTGGGGTTCAATGCATTATAATCGATCGAGTAAAGGCTGCGCACCGGCTTGCCCTGCACATTGGCACCTTCGGCTTTCACGAGGTCGAATATACCAGGGCTGTTGTCCACATTCGTAATAAGCGTGTGCGAGTAGCCGAATGTAATACGGGAACGGAAATCCCAGTCGCGGGTTTTGAGCAATACGCCATCCACAGAAAAATCGGCACCATAAGATTCCATATCTGCGTAGTTGGCAACCTTATAGATTTGCCCACCAATTCCGGAGGTCTTGATCTGGTCGATCAGGTCAAAGCTATTTCGGATATAGCCGTCCAATGTAAAATTGATGCGGTTAGCAAATAATCCTACATCCAATCCGACATTCCCGCTGTACAACTTCTCCCACGTAAGCTCCTTGTTTTGCAGCGCAGCTAGCTGGATCGCCGATTCTTTCTCATCCGCATATGGCCTGCGAGTGATGATGCTTTGCAGCAACACCGCGGCATTGGTCGCCGGACCCGTATCTGCCGAAAGCCCGTAGCTCAACCGCAGTCGCCCCATGCTCAGCCAGCTCAGGTTTTTGAAAAAATTCTCGCGGTCGAAGTTCCAGGAACCGGCAATGGTGTACGTAGGCAACCACCGTGCAATCGCTGACTTCCCGAAGCGGTTCGAACCATCGTAACGAACATAACCTGTCACGTTATACTTTCCATCCAGCGTGTAACCAAGGCTTCCATAGAATGCCGCGAAACGCTCATAATCCATTTGCATTCCGTAGTATTGGAAGTTGGTTTCAATCGTTTGTTTCAAAATGCGGTAGTCGACAAACGGCGTCCCCCCCTGATCGTATTGGAACCCGTAACCGGTGTTATTGGAATTCTGTCGATTGGTAAATTTTACTTCCTGCCCAATCAATGCATTGACTTCGTGCCTTTCCCCGAATTTCTGGTTATAGCGAAGGTTGTTCCTGACGTTGTAAAAAAGCATCTGGTCTTCATTGCGGTTATAGAAACCGCCACTCGGCAGAACCACCACCGGATTCGCATTCGGGTCATCCGGGTCAACATAGAGATACTTATTAGCCGCCGCGATGGTGGCGTTGTCGGCCGCCCGGTAAGCGTTTGCCATGTTGCTGTGCTCGGTGATAATGTGCTCACGGCCCGTCTGAATATACCGCAAAGCACCCAGGAAATCGTAGCTCAGGTTATCCGTGATCTTATAGGACAGATTACCTTGTAATTTAATGTCCGCCAATGTCAGGTTAAGCCTGTTATTGGCAAGCTCGGATATGATATTGAACGGAGCGAAATTTCTTCTGAAGAATTCAAGATTGCCGTTCTGGTCGTAAGCAGTGAGCGTCCGGCTGGTATTCAATGCATAACTGAATGGATTGATATCGAAATCGCGGTCAAACTTACCTTCTACCGGGTTGCTTCTTCTACTTAATGAGCCAGGTGCCTGTTGCCGCCGAACCGACGCCAGCGTTGTCAAACCAATACTCAGGCGGTCAGAAAGCTGGTAATTATTATTGAAATTGAGTGTATACCTTTTTACCTTATCTGCGATCGTCCAGCCATTGTCGTCCAGGTAACTGACCGACGCGTACGAATTGGATTTCTCCGTCCCGAACGAAACACTCAGGGAATGTTCATGGATAAAATTCTGCTTGAAAAGGACATCAAACCAGTCTGTATTGGCATTCGCATAGCCTAACAAAAATTGGCGCCTCTTTTCCGGGTTATTCATCAGATCAAAGTTCCCCTGGTCATTGCCCACCTGAATCAAATTGTACATTTTTCCATAAACGCCGTAGTCCGGTTTGGAAAGGATACCCGTGCCCAAATAACCGTCCCGCTCCAAATTCCCCAACACCGACATTTGCTGTGCCGAGTTCATGATATTGAAATTGCGGTAAGAAGGCACGAGTTGCGTACTAAAATTGCCTGAATAAGTGATCACTGGCTTACCGCTCTTACCCTTTTTCGTCGTGATTACAATCACCCCGTTCATTGCACGCGCGCCATACAATGCCGCTGCGGCGGCATCTTTCAATATGTCGAAAGTCTCGATGTCGTTCGGGTTAAGGCCTGCCACGGCAGAACCAAGCAATGTTGTAGGGTCTCCGCTGGAAAGCTGGTCGTTGGAGATATTTACAATGTCTTCCTGCACAACGCCGTCGATCACCCAAAGCGGCTTATTGGCGCCATTCAGCGAGGTAGCGCCGCGAATACGGATCTTGGGAGCAGCTCCGAAAGTACCGGACACGTTCTGAATCGAAACCCCCGCCGCGCGGCCTTCCAGCATCTTGCTAACGTCGGGCAAACCATCGATTTTCACATCGTCGGTTTTAAGCGTTACCGCCGAACCGGTGAATTTATCTTTATTGATTTGTTGAAACCCGGTTACAACCACGTCCTGCAAGCCTACGGCGTCCTCTACAAGTTCAATAGTCAGGCTTCGGGCTGCTTTCACCTCTTTGGGCAGGAAGCCGATCATGGTAACCACAAGCGTGGCGTTGTCAGAAACGCCTTGCAACAGGAATTCGCCCTTTTCATTGGTTACGGTTCCTTTCTGCAAACCCTTCACGCGCACAGTCGACCCGATCAGCGGTTCGCCGGTGCTGCTTTTTACGACACCTTTCACGTCGATATCGGCGGTAAATGCAAACGAAGAAAACGGAGAAGCGAAAACGGACAGAAAGAAGATACCCAGGAGCAACGCAATAAGCCGACTCAGGCCACTGATCCGATAGAAAAGATTCATATAAATAAGTATAAGTCTAACCCCAAATAACTGTCCGTCCGCCCGAAGCGGGTTTAAAAATTAATAGATTCAATAATACGGATTATCGCACGAAAAGCGAAAACATTCCACCACCGGCGGTGACAAAAATTAAAGCAATGCTAATTGCGCAAAAGCAAAAGAATATACTCAATACGCACAAAATCCCGATACCGTTGAAGCCCGCAGTGTTATTTTGACAAATTATCTCTCTAAAAACACTGCAAAATCACATATTATTGCCCGGGAAACACGATTTAAGCGCTTTTTACCGGATATCTTTCTTCTTTTCCGTCAAAACCGAAGTAATCCGATTCAGTTCGTCGACCTTCGAGGCAAAATCGCCTTTCAGCATATCGCGGACCGCTTTGAGCTGCTCCATAGCCGTTTCGAGGTTGTCCGGCAGCGCTTCGCCAAGAACTTCTTTTAGCCGTTTGGCAAATGTGGGCGACATTCCGTTTGTAGAAATGGCCACTTTGAGGTTGCCTTTTCTGACGACCGAAGAGAGGTAGAAATCGCAAATGTCAGGCGTATCGGCTACGTTCGCGAGTATATGCCGGGCGCGGGCCGTTTCCCAGATCCTCTTGTTCTCGGACTTGTCGTTTGTGGCCACGATCACCAGGTCTTTTTCCAGCAGGTCGTCATCCTCAAACTTCCGCACAATTAGATTTATTCGGGAATTCGCTGCGGCAATCTCCCTTATTTCCTCACGGATTTCGGGGGCAACGAGCGTCACGCGAGCGAGCGGAGCGTTATCAAGGACCGCAGTAATTTTTTCCAAACCTACGTAGCCTCCGCCCACAATGAGCGTGTGCAGGTTTTCGAGTTTAAGAAATATCGGGAATAGATTGTTCATTGACCAAATTTACATAAATAACCTATTCATAATGACATCGCAAATGCCTTTATAACTATTCCAACATCGTGCTTTTTCTATCTGCTTCTTTCCCCGTACCTTTGCACTATGATCGCGATTACGAACCTCAGCTATTTTCTGGGCGACCGTGCATTGTACGACGGCGCCTCACTACATATAAAGCCAAAACAAAAGATCGGGCTTATCGGACTGAACGGTACCGGCAAGTCTACCCTCCTGCGCATGATCAACGGAGAATTCCAGCCCGACGGCGGCTCGATCTCCAAAGCCGGCGATTGTACGATCGGCTTTCTCAACCAGGATTTGCTTTCGTACCAAACCGAGGATTCGATCCTTTCGGTAGCGATGCAGGCATTTGAAAGACAAAATGTGCTCCAAGTGCAGATGGATAAAATCCTGCATGATATGGAGCATAATTATAGCGACGACCTCGTGGACAAACTTGCCCGCGTGCAGGAAGAATTCGAGGCATTGGACGGGTATTCGGTACAATCCAAGGCAGAAGCGATCCTGGAAGGCCTCGGCTTTTCGACCGCCGACCTGAACCTGCCATTGCGCCAGTTCTCGGGAGGCTGGCGTATGCGCGTCATGCTTGCGAAGCTGCTTTTGCAAAAGCCGTCGCTCCTCATGCTGGATGAGCCGACCAACCACCTGGACCTTCCGTCCATTCAATGGGTGGAAAAATACACGCAGAATTATGAAGGCGCCGTGATCGTCGTTTCCCACGACCGCCAGTTCCTCGACAATACGATTGATACGACTGTGGAAGTTTCAGGCGGGAAACTCAATTATTACGCCGGAAACTACTCCTATTACCTGGAAGAAAAAGCACTTCGCAACGATATTCAGCGCGGTGCCTACGAAAACCAGCAGGCCAAAATCCGCCAGACCGAGCGTTTTATCGAACGTTTTAAAGCCAAAGCTACCAAATCGCGCCAGGTACAAAGCCGCGTGAAAGCTTTGGACAGAATGGAAATCGTGGACGAGGTAATGGACGAGAATGCCAAAGTGCATTTCCGCTTCCAGTTTACAACCCAACCAGGCCGCCACGTCTTTCAACTGGAAGATGCTTCCAAGGCTTACGGCGACAAAGTGATCCTCGACGCGACCAACATCAGCATGGAGCGCGGCGACAAGATCGCGCTCATCGGTGCAAACGGCCGTGGGAAATCTACGGTCCTCCGCATTGTGGCCGGTACGGAGCCTATCGAAGGTAAGAGAAGGCTTGGACACAACGTATCGTTTACATTTTACGCACAGCACCAGCTCGAATCCCTCAATGTGGCACACAACCTCATTGAGGAATTGAAATATGCCAACCCTACGAAGACAGAAACCGAACTGCGGACCGTTTTGGGATGCTTCCTTTTTACAGGGGACGATGTTTTCAAGAAGATCAAGGTGCTTTCCGGGGGGGAGAAATCGCGGGTTGCGTTGGCAAAGGTGTTGCTTTCACAGGCGAACTTCCTGCTGCTGGATGAGCCTACTAACCACCTGGATATGCAATCAGTCAATATCCTGATCCAGGCATTACAGCAATATGAAGGCAGCTACATTGTCGTTTCGCACGACCGTTATTTCGTAGAAAATATTGCGAACAAGATCTGGTACATCGAAGACCATCAGATTAAGGAATATCCTGGTACTTACGAAGAGTATGAGATTTGGGTGGAAGAGCGTGGATTACAATCAGCGGTGAGCGAAAAAGTGCAGGTAAGCAGCGCGCCACCGCAGAAGAGCCAGCCTGCCGCTGCCAGCCAGAATAAAAACAATGGCAAACCTCAATCCAACGAGGATGCTCAGAAGCTGAAAAAGGCGAGAAAGAAGATCGAGGAACTGGAAGATACAATTAACAATCTCGAAGTAAGAAAAGCGGAAACCGAAGGCAAATTATCCGATCCCAAAATTTACAATGATTCTGTTGCATTAGCTGAAATGAACCGCTTTTATGCCGATATCAAGCAAAAGCTGGAACAGAGCACGGAAGATTGGGAAAATCTGATGCTGGAAGTGGAAGAGCTTTCCGGGAAATAGAACGAATGTGAAAGGGAGCTTAGTGGCTCCCTTTTTTGCTATAAAATTCCGATTGTTTGTTCGTAGATGTCCGACATCTTTATAGTCAGCCCGATGTGACCGATTTCGACACTGCCTTTAATGTCGTAGGCTTCAGACGATACAAACCAGACACCGTCACTACCTTTGCGATGCACCACCGCTCCCACTTCCTGAGAATCGATTAGGATATACTCGACCAGGGATTCCATACTACGGTAAAAGTAAAACTTCTTCCCCTGGTCATAACTTGCGGTGCTGGGCGACAACACCTCGATAATGACCGAGGGATTGAGCAATGTGTCCATATGCTCGTCCAACAAAATTGGCTTTCCGCAGACGATCAACAAATCCGGGTAAGTATATAAAGTATTTTCTGGAATATGCACACGCATATCACTCGACAAGCTGTTACATGATTTCCCTTTCAAAAAAAGCCCTATCGCGACGGAAAGATTCTCCTTAATGCGGTTATGATTAAACTTCGCTCCCGACATCGCAAATATCTCCCCGCGATAGTACTCGCTCTTGTACTCCGCGGCGCGTTCCAGTTCGAGATATTCTTCCTGTGTGTACATTTTGATCGCTACTGCAGTCATGGTTTCTAATCAAAAATAGTTAATAATGTTCAAATCACCTTTTCCAAACTATATGTACCTTACCGTAAAAAGAATCGTTACTCATTTAAAAATCCCGAGATGCGTTTAGTACTGCTGATAGCTTTTTTTCTCTTTTGCACACACGCGTATGCACAGCCGCAAGGGCTTCGCCTGGAAGACTTTATTTACCAGGATAAGATCAAAACTGTGCTGCTGTACCCGGCCCTCGACGACCCGGAAAATCCTACCCGCCTGCTCACACCGCCCATTACGCCACTGAACAACCCAGCCCCGCTGGTACTTGAATTCGATGATATGACCGGCCAGCCGGAAGGTTACCGTGCGAAAATCATTCATTGCAATGCCGATTGGACCAAATCCAATCTGAACGACATCGAATTCACCTACGAGTTCAATGAATACCCGATAAATACCTACGACCAGTCGTTCAGTACGAAGGTACCTTACACGCATTACCGCTTCGAATTGCCCAAATTGAAGCTCCCCGGCAATTATGTAATCTATGTGTTTTCCGACCGTGACAGAAAACTAATGTTCAGCCGGCGGTTTATGCATTATCAGCCGCGCGTGAATGTTACCGCGAAGGCGCGTTTCTCTCAGGGAATCGAGCAGCAATTCTCGGATCAGCAGATTGACTTTTCGGTGGATTACAAAGGTTACCAGCTCAATGCCCCGCAAACTGACCTGAAAGTGGTGATCCGGAAGAACTTCCGGTGGGACCAAGCAAAGACTAACTATAAACCGACCAACGTACGACCGTTTGACCAGCTATTGGAGTACACCTTTTTTGACCTCGAAAACACTTTTCAGGGAGGAAATGAATTCCGGTACTTCGATAGCCGCTCGCTTACCGGTCGTGGCTATGGCGTGAATGAAATAGAACGGACGGATGAGTTTACGAAGCTGTTCCTCTTCCCCGATAAACCCCGTGCTCACGTACCTTATATACAAATCGACGATTTCAATGGCCAATACATTGTAGATCAGAGAGAGTCAGGACGCGGAAGTGTGGAAGCTGATTACACGCCGGTGGTGTTTACCTTAAAAACAGAGGAAGATCCTGGCGCGACATTTTATGTAAATGGTGCTTTCAACCTCTGGCAGCTGACCGATCGCAACAAAATGACATATGATGCCACAGCCCAGGCATATCAGGTGGAAATGATGGTAAAACAGGGGGTGATCAACTATGATTACACCATGGTTAAAGGCAATCAGAAGCCCGACGAATCTTATATTGAAGGAAATTTCGCAGCTACCGAGAATGATTATGACATATTGATTTATCACCGTCCGCCTGCCAGCCGTGCCGACCTGCTCGTCGGCTACCGCACCGTAGAATGGAACCGGCGGCGTTAACTGCTTAACGTTATGAAGTCATCAGCAAGCAGCGTGTACCTCACCTCCAATCTCTCGATCACCAACGACGAGAATTACATTATCGATTGCCTGGTTGATCATGACGAAATGCCGGTCAATTTCGAGGCAAGCCATGTGATCAGTTTTTATGTGCAGACCGACCTATATCTGGTCCTCTATTTCCCGCAACTGGACGACCGCGGCTTTCAAATGTACGTCGTAGAGGATTTTTCACAGAATATCGATGATCTGGTATTTCTCCGCGAGATGTTCATGCAGCTGATCAACGAAGGACATAATCCTGAAATCTTTAAGAAAGCGCATTACAAAGTCGACACGATCCTGCATATGGCCAAGACGCTTCGTGCCGTCATCCACAAAGACGCACCCGATTATTACGAGGATTGATACAAAAAGCAAAAGAGCGGCACATGGCCGCTCTTTTCATACCTGATGCATTAGTCAGAAACTAGACATTGAAACGGAAGTGCATAATGTCGCCATCTTCTACGACATATTCCTTGCCTTCCACAGCCATTTTACCGGCTTCTTTCACCGCTGGTTCTGTTTTGTAATGCTCGAAATCGTTGATTTTGATCACCTCTGCACGGATGAACCCTTTTTCAAAATCACTGTGGATCACACCGGCTGCTTGCGGCGCCTTCCAGCCTTTTACGATTGTCCACGCACGAACCTCCTTAACACCGGCGGTGAAATAAGTAATGAGGTTCAAAAGCGCATAAGAAGCTTTGATCAGCTTGCTGAGACCAGATTCCTTCAAGCCGTATTCGCTCAGGAACATTTCATGCTCTTCCGTATCTTCGATTTCTGCAATCTGTGATTCGATAGCCGCACAAAGAACGATCACATCGGCTCCTTCATGTTTTACGGCCTCTCTCAATTTCTCGGAATACTCATTGCCCGTCAGCATCGAACCTTCATCCACGTTCGCCACGTAAAGCACCGGTTTCGCGGTCAGCAATTGCAGGTCACCGATCACCGATTCTCTCGTTTCTGCATCGATTTCAACGCTTCTCGCATTCTTACCCTCTTCCAGCGTTGTTTTATATTTTTTCAGCCATTCCAGCTCGGCTTTCGCTTTGGCATCGCCGGCGCGTGCACCTTTCTCGGTTCGCTGGATCTTCTTTTCGATTGATTCCAGGTCTTTAAGCTGCAATTCGGCGTCGATGATTTCCTTATCGAATACCGGGTCAACGCGGCCTTCTACGTGCACAACGTTATCGTCGGAGAAGCAGCGTACCACGTGGACGATCGCATCCACTTCACGGATGTTGGCCAAAAACTTGTTACCTAGCCCCGCTCCCTGGCTCGCTCCTTTCACAAGACCTGCGATATCCACGAATTCGATGATCGTAGGGATCACCTTTTGAGGGTTCACCAGCTTGGTAAGGGTATCCAATCGTTCGTCAGGAACGGTTACAACGCCCACATTGGGCTCTATGGTACAAAAAGGATAATTAGCAGCTTCGGCTTTGCCGGTAGAGATGGCATTAAAAAGGGTGGATTTCCCAACGTTCGGCAATCCGACAATCCCACATTGAAGACTCATATATGAATGGTAAGCAGTGAATGGCGGCCGCATGCCTGATCAGTAATGCAAAGCATGCCCGCCTGCTGAATAATAATTTTCGCAAAATTACTATTTAGCAGGTACAAAAACCAAAAGCCTTCGTAATCGATTGCGAAGGCTTCTATTCAATATCTAAATTTCTTAATCCCACTTAAGGTCCGACTCCCCTACTACGTCTACCTCGTCTCCTTTGGATTCGAATTGCGAGAAGTCAACCTCTGGCATCAGTTCTGTCTTCACATGATCCACCGCTTCCTTCAATGCCTCCACGAACTTGTCGAAGTCCTCCTTGTACAAAAACATCTTGTGTTTTTCGTACGTAAACCCGTCTCCCTGAGGGTGGCGACGGCTTTCTGTGATGGTAAGATAGTAATCGTTAGATCGCGTTGAGCGAACATCGAAGAAGTAAGTCCTTTTTCCCGCCCTGACCCTTTTGGAGTAGATTTGCTCTCTGTCTTCCACTATGTTTAGTTTTAAATAGGTTTCCAAACGCTAAAATATAAAGTTTATTGCTGCTTCCAAAAAAACCGGAACATATTAGCATTTTGTTGGTTGCGAGTTACAAGTACGCTCACCAGTCGCATTGAAATTAACTGCGACTTTTGCTGGTTTGTTTAGATCTTTTTACTAGTTTTGAAATTCGTGGGTTTTAAAATTGACCTGAAACGCCAAAGGAAGATATGAGATAGGGGACTTTTACCTTATTATGTTTCACCTAAATCCAGAAAAATGACTTATCGTCGGATTCTGATTCTCACCATGTTAGCGTTTGTCGCGCTGTTACCGGAAGCCATAGCTCAGGTAAAACTCGGCAAAACGGAAACCGGAGCCGCCTCCTACTACGCAGCGCGCTTCCACGGCAGGAAAACCTCATTCGGGGAAGTACATAAAAGCAGTGAACTGCTGGCCGCCCATCGGAGCTACCCGCTCAATACCATGCTTGAAGTGACGAATCTGGATAATGATGAAAAAGTGATCGTGAGAGTCAACGACCGTGGTCCGTTTTCAAAGCACCGTGTGATCGATCTCAGTAAAGAAGCAGCCCGTCTGCTGGGCATTTTGGCCAAAGGCGTTGCCAATGTTTCAATAAGGGTTGTAGGAATGGAAGGAATGGTCCTCTTGTCGCCCAACGAAGAAATCGACCCGAAATCGGGCAAAGTCATTTCGATGAGAAGTAAGTAAGCCCTGATGCTAACATGAGTGTCCGCCAACTGGATCTGGCCAAAGTCAGAGAATTCGGGAACCTGGAATTTCTTGCAAAACAGTTGGTAGAAGGTTTCATCACCGGTCTTCATAAATCTCCTTTTCACGGCTTCTCAGTCGAGTTTGCCGAACATCAGCTGTACAACACGGGCGAGTCCACCCGGAATATCGATTGGAAGGTATTTGCTAAAACCGACCGGCTTTATGTCAAGCGCTATGAGGAAGAAACCAACCTACGCTGCCATATTCTGCTGGATACTTCGTCTTCCATGTATTATCCGGAAGAGAATTTTGGAAAAATGACGTTCAGTGTCATGGCCGCGGCGAGCCTTACCTATTTGCTGCAACGGCAAAAAGACGCCGTGAGCCTGTGCACTTTCTCCGAACAAATTGAAGTGCAAACCGCTGTAAAGTCCACGCCCTCGCATGTGCACAAGATCATGCTCGAACTGGAACAGCAACTTCAGGCCAATCGACCGCTGCAGAAGACTTCGGTCGCCGACGTGCTGCATCAGATCGCCGAAAAAATCCATAAGCGCTCGCTGGTCGTTATTTTCAGTGATATGTTCGATAATATCGAAGAAGCTGATAAGATTTTCTCCGCATTGCAGCATTTACGACACAATCTGCACGAAGTACTGCTTTTCCACGTCACCGACCGCAAAACCGAGGAGAATTTCGCATTCGAAAACCGGCCTTACGAGTTTGTCGACCTCGAAACAGGTGAAAAAATCAAAGTCCAGCCCGAGCAGGTGCGCGAATCGTACCAGCAGTTTGTCGGCGATTTTTATCAAAAATTGAAACTGAAATGCGGGCAATACAAAATCGACTTCATCGAAGCGGATATTGCCAAAGGCTTCGACCCCGTATTACTCGCCTACCTGGTGAAGCATTCCAAAATGCGTTAATGCATTTTAGCCACCATTAATAGCTGTAAACCAGGCTATTGATTCAAAAAAAGCGACATAAAAAGTTCATCCAAATGCGCTACTGGAATCACTTCAATCTTTCCTCTTTTCAAATCCAGGCCTTTACTGTTGTATTTTGAAATATAAATTTTCTTAAAGCCCAGCTTTTCCGCTTCTGAAACACGGCTGTCGATGCGATTCACAGCTCTTACCTCTCCGCCAAGCCCGACTTCGGCAGCGAATCCAACAGACGCAGGTATGAATTTATCCTCATAAGATGAAACGAGCGACGCAATCACCGCGAGGTCAATCGCGGGATCCTCTACTTTCAAGCCGCCGGCGACATTCAGAAACACATCCTGGACGCCTAGTCTGAAACCTCCGCGCTTTTCGAGCACAGCCAGCAGCATTTGCAATCGTTTTGCGTCAAAACCGGTACTGCTGCGCTGTGGCGTCCCGTAGGTTGCCACGCTCACAAGCGACTGGATTTCCACCAGCAACGGCCGATTCCCCTCCATCATCGAACCGATCGCGATACCACTCACGGGCTCATCGCGCTGAGAAATAAGTATCTCCGAAGGATTACTCACCTGCCGGAGACCGGTTCCCTGCATTTCGTAAATGCCCAGTTCGGAAGTACTACCAAAACGGTTCTTCATAGTTCGCAGGATCCGATAAGTATTATGGCGGTCACCCTCGAATTGGAGCACAGTATCCACCATATGTTCCAGTACTTTCGGACCGGCAAGCGAACCATCTTTTGTAATGTGCCCGATCAGGAACACCGGAACGCCCATTTCCTTGGCATATTTCATAAATTCCGCCGTGCACTCGCGCACCTGCGACACGCTGCCCGCCCCCGACTCGATGTAAGTCGACTGCATGGTTTGTATCGAGTCAACGATCAGGATTTCAGGTTGAAAATCCTCTATTTGTCTGAAAATATTCTGGGTTTGCGTATCTGTGAGAATGAAGCAATTATCGCTTTTGGCCGCCATGCGCTCAGCCCGCATTTTGATCTGCGCTTCGGATTCTTCGCCGGAAACATACAGTACTTTTTTATTCGAGAGCGTCAGCGCGATTTGCAGCATTAATGTCGATTTTCCGATCCCCGGTTCGCCGCCGATCAGCACCAGAGAGCCTGGCACGATACCTCCGCCGAGCACTCGGTTCAGTTCCTCGTCGAATGTGCGGATGCGCGGTTCATTTTCGTAGACAATTTCAGCAATCGCCCGCGGACGGTTGGCCAGGTTCACCGATTTCCACGAAACCGCCGTCTTTTTATCTTCCTTTTCAATAACTTCCTGCACGAAAGTATTCCACTCGCCGCATGACGGACATCTGCCGACCCATTTCGGCGAATTATACCCACATTCCTGACAAAAATATGCCGTCTTGGCTTTGGCCATAATAGAATAGTCTAATTTATATCCCCTTAGTGACTAACGTAATTCCGACGATATTAATCCAATTTTTGCATGTTTTGGCCATAAAATCAAAAAAAATGTAGGATGGGTATAGTTTTTTGCAATTTGGCGTTATTAACCTGTTTTACTTAAAAAATCATATTATCCATGAACATCCTGACAAAAGTGGCCTGCGCCTGTTTGCTCTGCATTTTCGCATTCTCAAATGTGCAGGCCCAGAAGAAAGGTTTTGCGTTTGGTATTAAAGGGGGAGTGAACTTGTCGCGGCTTACCATGGGCGACGTTTTCACGACGCGTTACGATGAGAATGGAAATCCGTATCTCGGATATGATGGCAAAGAGGTGAGAGACAACCTGAAAGAAAGTTTCAACACAAGGACCGGCGCAGTAGGCGGCGTTTGGATGCGCTTCGGCAAAACGATATTCATCCAGCCCGAAGTACTCGTTTCAACGAAGGGAGGTTCGTTCAAAATAATCCAGAATGATCAGGAAACACCGGTCGAAAAAACGATCAATGTCAAATACAGCAATATCGATGTGCCCTTGCTGATCGGTTTAAAAGGCGGCCCGTTCCGCATTCTCGCAGGGCCGGTTACGTCATTCCGCATCGGCGACAACCAGCGTTTGCGTGACGCATTTAAATACTACACCTCGGATTTGAACAATGCCATGTCGGAAGCAACATTCGGCTACCAACTTGGAGCTGGCCTGGATTTGGGAAATTTCAGTCTCGACGTAAGAAAAGAAGGCTCTTTTACTAACCTGGCCTCATTTCAGGTAAGCGGCCAGCCTATCAATGGCGGCGCCTCGTTGAAGCAGAAAGTGAGTTCATGGCAGGTGACGCTTGGACTAAAGTTGTTTTAGTTTTGAATGACTGAATGACCGAATAATTGTGATTGAGTCATGAAATTGTCAGGCCAACAACACCTGACCTTATGACTATACTTGACTTTTTATTCATTGATAACTTAATCATTCACTCATTCAATCATTCAAAATTCCGCTTCGCCGCCCATAAACAAAACGAGCAGCCTTCGATCGAGCGATGGCTGCTGTTTTTATGAATAACCCACTAATTTAATTCACCAAAATGTCTTTATGCGCTGATGCGGATGAGGTTGGTGTGATCCAGAAGGCCAGATACCTCTTTGATTTTCCGGCGCGATACGACTACCTCTTTACCGCATGAAAGTTTCAGCATACGGTCATCTTCGAGACGCTCTACGACGTAGTCGGCATTTACAAGATATGATTTGTGAACGCGAAGGAATTTGGCGCTCAACTGCTCCGCAAGAGATTTCAATGTTTTCGAGACCAGGTATTTCTTCCCGTTGTTCGTGTATATGAATGTGTAGTTACCTTCACCTTCAAGGAAAGTGATTACGTCGGGTGTCAAAAAGATTGTTCTTCCCATCGATTGAACCGAAATGTAAGAACGGCTGTCGTTGTATGATCTCTCTGACGAATTGGGGCGAGTAAAGCTTGGAAAATTTTTCATGGTAACTACGCTAATATTGTTGTGATTTCTTGTTTCAAAATTAGCACATCGCGTAGCGTTCGGAAAATACGTAAAAGTACGCACCGAGAATCAATAGATTGAAAATCAATTATTTAACAATTGAGTAACATATAAAATGACGTAAGCAAACTTAGTAAAATGCGTAATTTTACGTAGTCTCAAAAACATGGATTTTTCCAACAAACCAATCCAATAAACGTAACTACGCCATTTCACTTCCGCCTGCGAGCTAACTTTCCTTATCTTTGCAGGAATTTCGGGGCTCTCGAAAAGGGCCTCCTGCCGCAACAGAGTCGGCGTAAGTCACCAATAACAACAAGCTTTTATGATTACCGAGCGGGTAAAGGAGTTAGTTTCTGAAATCGAACAGGCAACCGTCAGCACCAAAGAGCAGCTGGAAGCCTTCAGGTTAAAATATATCAGCAAGAAAGGCGCAGTAACCGAGCTTTTTGATAATCTTAAAAATATTCCGCAGGAAGATCGCCGGGCCGTCGGGCAGGAATTGAATACGCTCAAAAACCTGGCGCAAACACGTTTCCAGGATTTTCAAACAGCGCTGGAAAATTCGGCAGACAGCAATCCAGAAATGCTGATCGACCTGACCTTACCTGTAACACCCAATTTACAGGGAAGCCTCCATCCGCTAACTATCGTTCGCCGGAGGATCATCGAGATTTTCGAACGCATGGGTTTCAATGTGTCGTACGGACCTGAAATCGAGAAGGATTGGTACAACTTCAGCGCATTGAACTTTGCCGACAACCACCCGGCGCGTGAAATGCAGGATACCTTCTTTATTTCCAAAAGCGAAGGCGATGTAAAAGACGACGTCCTTCTGCGTACGCACACATCCAACGTACAGGTGCGCCTGATGGAACGTCAGAAGCCGCCGATCCGCTCCATTATGCCGGGCCGTGTTTTCCGGAACGAGGCTATTTCTGCCCGTGCGCATTGCGTCTTCCACCAGGTAGAAGGCCTTTATGTGGATAAGAATGTGAGCTTCAAAGATCTGAAAGATACTTTATACCACTTCGCGAAGGAGATGTTCGGCAAGGACTCCAAGATCCGCCTCCGACCATCCTACTTCCCTTTTACCGAGCCCAGCGCCGAAATAGACGTTTCCTGCTTTATATGCGGGGGAAAAGGCTGCAATGTTTGCAAGCATACCGGGTGGGTTGAAATCGCCGGATCAGGGATGGTAGATCCGAACGTTCTCGAAAATTGCGGCATCGACAGCGAAGAATATACAGGTTTCGCATTCGGAATGGGTATCGAGCGGATTACGATGCTGCGCTACGGCATCAACGACCTTCGTTTGTTTACCGAGAACGATGTAAGATTCCTCCGCCAGTTCGAAGGAGCCTGATCAACAATATTCAAAAAGCGAAAGCCCTGGAATGATCACATTCCAGGGCTTTCGCTTTTCCGAGCAATATCAAAATCTCGTTTCGAGGTAATAAGGAAGCATTTTCTTCCATGCCCACCATTCATGAGGAATGTCGCTTCCCCAGATATCCAGCTCGTGCGGTACGTTTTTAGAGGCCAGAATGGACGAAATGTGCCTCGAATAATCCGGCACCTCGTACGCGCCCGAGCCCGTGACGAAATGGATATGGCGACTGTCACGGTACATTTGCAGGTGCCATTCCGCTTTCAGGTTTTGCAGGTAATGCACCGGCGAGTTAAAATACACATTATCGTCGTAATAGCCGTCGGTATACACGCTCAGGTCGTAGCAGCCGCTCATTGCAATCACCCCGTGAATGTAATCGGGATGTTTGAAAAACAGGTTAGCGGCGTGCAATGCACCAAACGAAGCGCCAGCGGCAATGATCTCATTCGTCGGACTAGAATCTTCCTTAATAAAGGGCACTACTTCCTTGATTACATAATCGTTGAACGCCTGGTGCCGCACCGCCTTATCGTAGCCGTGCATATAAGGATTCAGCCAGCTTTCTCCATTAATACTATTGATACAATACACTTTTACCTTGCCGGAATAGATGTAAGGCTCAATAGCGTCGATTAATCCATTTTGTTCGTATTCCAGGTAATCGGAGGCCGCGGTAGGGATCATCAGGAGTGCCACTCCGTAATGTCCGTAAACGGCAATTTCCATCTCTTTGTTAAGCGCCGGACTGAACCATCCGGTTATATGGCGTTGCATTGCTAAATCATTTAAGTTACTGACTATTCCAATTCAGGCAGTTCAAACAAGGTTTATCAAACAAATACATAAACCGTTATCATGAACAGACTGCCAGTAACTGTTAATGATAACTTAATACAATACCCATGTATCCTTTCCTCCGCCTCCCTGCGATGAGTTCACCACGAGCGATCCTTTACGCAATGCTACCCGGGTAAGCCCGCCCGGAATTACACTAATGTCGTCGCCATACAATATGTAAGGGCGGAGGTCAACATGCCGCCCTTCCGCATGTCCATCGACCATACAAGGGACTCTTGACAGAGAAATCGTTGGTTGGGCAATATAATTCCGCGGGTTGTCCTTTATTTTTTGCCGGAACAGTTCGTGCTCTTCTTCCGTCGCCTTAGGTCCGATGAGCATTCCGTAACCACCGGCCTCATTGGCTTCTTTTACAACCAATTGTGAGATATTCTCAAGAACATAGTGCATATCATCCTCTTCGCCGCAGATATAGGTCCTCACATTCGGAATAATCGCTTCTTCTCCGAGATAATATTTGATGATCCGCGGCACGTAGGCATACACTACCTTGTCATCGGCCACCCCCGTTCCCGGTGCATTGGCCAATGCCACGCGTCCCTTTTTGTATACTTCAAAAATGCCGGGAATACCGATCAGCGAGTCCTCACGGAACGATTCCGGGTCCATGAACGTGTCGTCGATCCGACGATAGATCACGTCGACGATCTGCAAACCATTGGTTGTCCGCATTTTAACATAGCCGTCGGAAACCACGAGGTCGCGCGCGTCCACGAGCTCCACGCCCATTTGCTGTGCCAGGTAAGAATGCTCGAAATAGGCCGAGTTATAAATGCCGGGGGTAAGCACAGCCACGGTCGGGTTGGGGCGGTCGGCCAAATGTTGCAGCATTTGCAGCAGGCGCGTCGGGTAGTCGGATACGGGCCGCACACCTGTACGCGCAAGGACATCCGGGAATATTTGCTTCGACAACTCCCTGTTTTCCAGCATATAGGAAACTCCTGATGGACAACGCAAGTTATCTTCCAATACCATAAACGTGCCGTCGTCACCTTTAATAAGATCGGTACCGGTAATGTGGCACCAGATACCCTTCGGCGGTTTCAGTCCGATACACGGTTTGAGAAAACATTTGCTCGACTCGATCAACTCGCGCGGAACCACGCCGTCATTCAATATATTCTGCTCATTGTAAACATCGTCGATAAACATATTCAATGCCTTGATCCGCTGCTTCAGCCCTTTTTCAAGCCATTCCCACTCCGCGTTCGACAGCACTCGCGGAATAATGTCGATAGGCATAATGCGCTCGGTACCTTCGCCCTCGGAATATACATTAAAAGTAATGCCCATTGATAGCAGCGCGCGTTCAGTGGCAAGCTGGCGGTTGGTCAAATCTTCGTGCGTCAGGTTTTCAAATTTATTCTTTAAATGTTCATAGCCCGGACGTATTTCGCCCCCAGGAGTAAACATCTCATCGAAGAAATTTTCTATTTGATAATTAGAAAATGAAAAATTCATACAATTCAAAATTTGAATAAGTCAATACCGATAGTTCACAGAACAATATATGGTCAATGTATGAATTAACAAAACAAATACCAACAAGCACCGGCATCTGACTTCATCTTTGCCTTCCCGGAAAAAGTCAAAAGTGACTTAAATCGCTGACCGTGACATTTTACCAAAGAGCAACCGTTTGCGCATTTCCTTCGTATTAAAATCATGCCGCCCGACGTTATGGAATATTCTTTACCCATTCAGTAAACATTGTTGCAAGTCAGTGCCGTTAGCGTTTTCTTTGTAACCTGATTAAATCTCGGCTACCCCACCGAATCACGTTCCCTATGCAAAGAAGTTGGTTATCCATATTAGGAATGGTCTGCGGATTAACCATCAACGCCCAAGCCCAGCATTTGCCTGGTACCGCCATGAGCAATTTCGCCGGAACGAACGCATTGTACCATAATCCGGCATTTGTGGCCGACAGTCGTTACAGCTTATATGTAAACCTGGTCGGCACGCAGTTTTATACCGCCAACAACCACGTCAAATACGAAGCCCCCTATTCCTTCCTGAGCCTGCTCACCGGAACCGTGCCCGCCAAATACTATAATGAAAGAGGCATGTTGCTATTCCCCCGCTCCTACCTGGGCGAAAAACTGAATGGCAACAAGAAGTACCTGAACGCCGGTGGCGATACTCGCCTGCCGTCGATCATGTTCAATATGTTCAAAGGCCGGGTCGGAGTGGGAATTTCATCGCGGGCCCGTTACATCCTCAACACTACCCAGGTAACCGAGCCACTGGCGCGGTTAATCAGCAAAACCACGCAATTCAAGGATTTGCAGGATCAGGTGTACGAGCATCAGTCCGGCCAGTTGCATTTGAACGGGCTTGGCGAGATTGCGCTTACAGTAGGTGGCACTGTTTTCGACAATGAAACGGATTATCTTAAAGTAGGCGTAACGGTCAAAAGACTCATCGGCCTTTACAATGCCCACGCCATTATCGAAAATTCATCGTACGATATTCAGCCCGACCCCGCCTGGGAAAACAAGCGGCAGTATATCAATGTCAATGAAATCAATGTACGCTATGCGCTCACGCGCGACGAAGGGTTTCAGAATGTAAAACCATCGCCCGCCTGGCTCCTTGGCGGCGCGCCTCCCGGAAGCGGCTGGGGTTTCGATCTCGGGGCTGTTTATGAATACAGGCCCGACGTTCACAAGGCTACTTACCGTGAAAGAGGTGAGCGGAAACGCGACGCGTCGAAGAACAAATACCTGTACCGAATAGCAGTTTCACTGACGGACATCGGTCGTGTCCATTTCAAAAACCCGGCTTACATCCTGCAACAGGAAACTCATACGACAAACAAGGAATTCAGGTACGACACATTCCAGAAGCTGAAAGGCTCCGAAGGCATTTTCAATGCGATCAACTCTTCGCTGGACGGCGGGCAACCCATCGCACCGAATTTCAAATCGATATTGCCAATGGCATTCCAGGCGAGCGTGGATTATAACATAAAGCCGAATGTGTATGTCAATGGTCTCTGGGTCCAGAACCTGGTTCCGCAGGGCGCATTTGGCATGAAGGCAGAGTCATACATAGGTGTTACGCCCCGCTACGAGCACAAATGGTACGAAATTTCGGTACCGCTGTCGCTCATGAACCGCTATCGCTCCCCGGCAATCGGGCTTGCCGGGCGCATTGGTCCGCTGTGGCTCGGCACCGACCACCTTCCCGGGTTGCTAAACATCGGTAACCCGAGGGCGTTCAACTTGTATTTCGGCATTTCGGGAGGCCTTTTCCGCAGACCGCCCGAATCTCAAAATCAGTGCTGGCCACCACAGGATTCATGGCTTCGACGTATTTTTTCTAAACGATAAATTTCCCTTCAACGTTATCAAAGGATATGGTACGATTTTTCAAGACCATTCCTAAAACACAAATCCATGAGAGAAGTACAAAAGACCAGGGAAGAATGGCAGCAGGAGCTTACGGGCCAACAATGCTTCGTTCTGTTCGATAAAGGTACTGAACGCCCTTTTTCGCATCCGTATAACGACAATAAAGAAGAAGGTACTTATGTATGCGCAGCATGCGGGACACCGCTTTTCAGCTCTGAGGCAAAATACGATTCAGGTTCGGGATGGCCGAGCTTTTTTATGCCGGTAGCCAAAGAAAATGTGGAAGAAATAGTGGATAAAAGCCATGGCATGATCCGTACGGAAGTGGTTTGCAGAACTTGCGGCGGACACCTCGGACACGTTTTCAACGACGGCCCCAAACCAACCGGACTTCGTTACTGCATGAACGGAGCCGCCTTGAAATTTCACAAAGCTGAATAGAATAAATCTTAGAAAAAGCCGGATTGAATCATATCTATCCGGCTTTTCTTATCTTTGACACATTACGAACCAAAACGTTTGATGGAAGTTATCCGATCGTTTTTTACCACAATCAGAACGCTGTTCCGGACATTCCGGTCGCGCCTGGCCACACTCATCAACAGGATTGCATATAAAATCACTTCGCTTGTAACCGGCAAATCCAAAGCCGACGCGCTCTTTCAATCTTACCGGCAAAACAAAAAGTCGGTGCGCGGCTGGTGGGAGGATAATGTGGACGTCAATTCGAGATATTACCGCCCCATTGTAACAATCTGGAAAACCATCGTTTATGGGTTCGTCGCATTTGCGTTGTACATTTTCTGCGTTGAAACGAACTTCCTCTGGCTGATGGGCAGCATGCCGAGTGTGGAAGACCTGCAAAACCCGAAAGTGGCTCAATCATCCGAAATTTACACCGCCGACGGCATTATGATCGGCAAATTTTATACCGAAAACCGGACGCCTGTTCCTTACAAAAAAATTTCCCCCAACCTTGTCAAAGCATTGATCGCCACGGAGGACGCTCGTTTCTACCGGCACTCGGGTATCGATTACAAAGCCATGGCCAGCGTAGCCTGGGGGATCGCTACCGGCGCTACCGACCGCGGAGGCGGTAGTACTATTACCCAGCAGCTCGCCAAAAAGCTTTTCAAAACACGCAAATCGGGCGCTCGCGGACTACTTGGTTATATTCCCGGCCTGGGCACATTGATTTACAAAACCAAGGAATGGCTCACGGCCATTAAGCTGGAAAGAAATTTTACCAAAGAGGAAATCCTGACCATGTATTTCAACACGGTCGATTACGGGAACAATACGTATGGTATCAACACAGCCGCGAAATCTTATTTCAGCAAATCTCCCGACAGCTTGAATGTGCAGGAATCGGCGGTGCTGGTAGGTTTGCAAAAAGCGACCACAACCTACAATCCGATCCGCAACATGAAACGCTCGCTCGAACGCCGCAATGTGGTGATCGACCAGATGCGCAAATACGGTTACCTGAGTGCCAAACAAGCCGACTCGATCAGTGCCCTGCCGATCGAGCTGAAAACTAAATTCGAAACGCCTTACGACGGCAATGCCAATTATTTCAAGAATGCGGTGGTTGATTTTGTTAAAAAATGGGGAGATGAGAATGGTTATGACCTGTATACCGATGGCTTGAAGATCTACACCACCATCGACTCGCGCATGCAGGAGGACGCGGAAGAAGCCATGACCCAGAAAATGAAGCAGCTGCAACGTGTTTTTGAGGACCACTGGCGCAACCAGAACCCCTGGCGCGATGAGGACGGCAATGAGATTACCGATTTCCTCCAGACCGTCGTGAAACGTACCAGCAAATACCGTGCACTGGCTGCCAAATTCCCGAACAATCCCGATAGCGTGACCTATTACCTCAATAAAAAGGACACTATGACCGTCTATGACTGGAAAAATAGCGGGGAAATGAAGAAGTATTGGAGTTCGATGGACTCTCTCGATTACTATAAGCGCATTCTCCGCGCCGGCATGATGGCCATGAACCCGCAAACTGGCCAGATCAAGGCCTGGGTGGGTGGTCTGGATTACAATTATTTCAAATACGATGCAGTGAAGCAGGGAAAAAGGCAACCCGGATCGACATTCAAGCCATTTGTTTACACGACCGCGATCGACGATTCGTCATTTAATATGAACCCTTGTGACGAAATCGTTGACAAGCCATTTGAAAAAACTTACGAAGAAGACGGTGAAGAGAAAGTCTGGAAACCCAGAAACGCCACCGGAACTTACACCTACGCCCCTATGACGCTCCGCCGGGCATTGGCGCAGTCCATTAACTCGGTTACTGCAGAGCTTACCGACCAGGTAGGCGCCGCAAATGTGGTTCGTTACGCTAAAAAAATGGGTATTACAACACCGTTGAAAGCAGTTCCATCGATTGGTTTGGGGCCGTTCGACGTCTCACTTTATGATATGGTGGCGGCTTATGGTGTTTTCGCGAACAATGGGACTTACACCCAGCCTATCCTGGTAACCAAAATAGAAGATAGCAACGGCAAGGTAATTGAAGAATTCCAGCCCGAGCACCGTCAGGCGATCAGCGAGGAATCGGCATTCCTGATGCTGCAAATGCTGCGTGCCGGTGTGGAAGAGGGAGGTGGTACTTCGGGAAGTATCCGATGGAAGTTCAATGTGACCATGAACGGCAACCAGCTAGGCGGCAAGACCGGAACAACCTCCAACAACTCCGATGGCTGGTTCATGTGCGTCACGCGTGACCTCGTGGTGGGTGCCTGGGTTGGCGGCGACGACCGCAGTATTCACTTCCGGACGACCAACCTCGGTGAAGGTGCTAAAACTGCGTTACCGATCGTGGGGGCATTCCTGGAAAAGGCTTATAAGGACAAATCCATTGAGCCCGGGCCGTTCCCGAAGCCAAGTTTTAAAATCACTAAAACGTATAACTGTCCTACGCAATGGGCACCGGCTGTGAGTGACTCGCTGGGGATAGAAGGCGACAGCACGCCGGCCAAACGGAACGAAGAAGACGAATTCCTGATCGGCCCTCCGCCGATTCCTTTAGATACTAGTAAGAGGAATTGAATTTAGGCTGTAAGCTGTAAGCCGTAAGCTATAAGCGCTGTATGCTTACAGCTTACAGCCTAAACATCTACAATGTCCCAATCTTATGCACCTCTTTATATTGAATACGATAAAGATTCGCATAAGCTCCATCTTTTTCCAGTAATTGCTCGTGGTTGCCTTCCTCGACAATCCGCCCTTTATCCACCACAATGATCTTATCCGCTTCCTGGATCGTCGATAACCGGTGTGCAATTACTATCGCCGTGCGGCCATGCATTAAATTCTCAATGGCGTGCTGAATCAATTCTTCCGTTTCACTGTCGACGGACGAGGTGGCCTCATCGAGCACGATAATCTTCGGCTCGTGCACCATCGCACGCACAAAGGAAATGAGTTGCCGCTGTCCTACTGAAAGCGTCGCGCCGCGTTCCATTACATTATAGGTGTAGCCGCCCGGCAAGCGCTCGATGAAATCATGTACACCCACAAGCTTCGCAGCTTCGACGATTTTTTCATGGGTAATGCTTTCGTCACCGAGTCGGATGTTGTTTTCAATGGTATCTGAAAAAAGAAAGACATCCTGCAGTACTACCCCGATATGTTTACGCAATGCATTCAATTCGTAATCGTGCACTTCGATGCCGTCGACGTAGATGTTCCCCTTGTTGATATCATAAAACCGGGTGAGTAGGTTGATGATCGAGGATTTCCCGGCCCCGGTCGCGCCTACAAAGGCGATGGTCTCTCCTTCTTTTACTTTAAAATTAATATCTCTTAAAACGTATTCCTCGTCGTTGTAAGCAAACCACACATTCTTGAATTCCACATTACCCTTGATGGATTCCGGTGCAAATGTGCCTTCATTAGCCGTGTATTCGTCGCTGTCGAGCAATTTCAGAATGCGGTCGGTGCTGACAATCCCCATTTGCAGCGTATTGAAACGATCAGCGAGCTGGCGGATCGGGCGGAAGAAAAGGTTGATGAACATCACGAATGCCGTAACAGTACCGAACGTAATTTCAGCATTCAAAATTTGTTTTGAACCATACCATACCACCAAACCGGTACCAGCTGCGGCAATCACATCCGCCACGGGATAATACACCGAATAATAAAGGATAGACCGGATGTTCGCATTCCGGTGCACTTTGTTAATCTCCCTGAATTTCTGGTACTCGATATCCTCGCTGCTGAAAATCTGTACGATACCCATTCCTGTAATATGCTCCTGTACAAATGCATTCAAATTTGAAACGGCAGCCCGCACTTCATTGAAAGAATCCTTGATCTTTTCTTTGAAAACATAGGTACAGAAAAGCATTAGCGGGATCATCGAAAGGCTGATAATCGAAAGCTTCCAGTCGGTGTAGAACATCACGGCGATGATGAGCACCAGTTGCAGAATATCCCCGGCAATGGCAGCCATACCGTCGCTGAACACGTTGGAAAGCGTTTCCACGTCGGAGATCGTGCGGGTCACCAGCCGGCCGATGGGCGTATTGTCAAAGAATTTGAGTCTTAAACCGATGATTTTCTGGTACAACTGCACGCGGATGTCGCGGATAATGTATTGCCCCAACCAGCCCGACATATAAGTATTCCAGAATTGTGCCAATCCCTGGGCCAGTGTTACGACCACCATCACGATCAGCATCATTGTCAGTTGCGAATAATCCCCGTTTGCGATCGGCGTATCGATCGTGTATTTAATCAGCAGGGGCGTCAGCGGCGCGAGGACCGCATTGAGCAAAATAATGGCTATAAGCAGGTAAAACTGCTTCTGGTAAGGTCGAACGAATGTGTATAGGCGCCTTAGGGTAGGAAGATCGAATATCTGGCCGCTTTTGGTTTCCTGGTTCACCGGGTAGCTATTTGGTAATACAGTGGTTGTCTTGGATCAACAATACAAAGGTAGAAAATGTCACAGAGGCGATAAAAAAACTACCAATCGGCACATATCTTTTTCAAATACACTACATTAACGTCTTAATGCCTCTAACTCATCAAAATGGAGCTGTTTCTGAGTTTATGTCTGGGAATAGGGCTGAGCGCAAGCTGCGGTTTCAGGATATTCCTGCCCATGCTGGTCGCGAATATTGCTGCTATGAACGGCTGGATTTCACCGGGAGAACAATTCGGCTGGCTGAGCACCTGGACGGCCTTCTTCGCGCTGGGCACGGCTACAATACTGGAAATAGCGGGTTATTATATTCCTTTTGTAGATAACCTGCTCGACACCGTTGCTACGCCCGCGGCCGTAGTTGCCGGCACATTACTCACCACTTCTTTCATCGAAATCGACAACCCGATGCTGCATTGGGGGCTCGGACTCATCCTCGGAGGCGGCACAGCCGGATTGGTACAGGCGGGTACGGGTATTTTGCGGCTTCTTTCGTCCAAAACAACGGCTGGCCTTGGCAACCCGGTGGTTTCTACCGCCGAGAATGTCGCATCTTTCGGCTTGTCGGGCCTGGCGGTATTTTTGCCGGTAATCGCCCTGGTGTTGGTAGTATTGCTGGCTGCGTGGCTTTTGAAACGGTTAATGAATTTGAAAAAGTCTTGATGCATGGTTTTCGTGTCTGATGCAATCCCGGTCCATTCGCTTCCCAAAACGCCCAGCCAGGTACCCGCATTAAAGATTTTCAGGTTTAAAAACAGTACCCATATTCAGCAGGAAGGGACTGTCCAGTCGGGGACCATCCAGTCCGGCCCGGTATCGCTGCCCATTACCCCGCTCCCTACCGACGCACCGCACCGGCATACTTATTACGAAATCCTGTTTATCGAAGAAGGGCAAGGCTTTCACGAGATCGACTTCCATTCTTATAATATCCAAGGGGCAGGGCTGCATTTTCTGACACCGGGGCAGGTGCATTTGCTTACTTTTTCGAGCTCTTTCCAGGGTTACATCGTCGCGTTTTCGGAGGATTTTTACACATTTTACAATCCCATGAACCCGTCGCTTTCCCAGCTGCCGTTCTTCCAGCCGGCACGTAGGCAGCCGATCATCACATTGTCGGGAAGCGACAAGCATTACTTCCACAACATCCTCGAAAATATGGTTACGGACCATTTAAGCGCCGAAACCGACCAGGCGCTCATCGGAAGGTATTTGGGATTATTATTGCAAAAATGCGCTTTTCTCGCCCAGCGCAATGCACAACCTGCCGATTCGCCGGCGCTCTCCGTACCCGAGCTCGCAGGCCGGTTTCAGGAATTAGTGGAGAAGAATTTCAGGCAAATGCATGAGGTGCAGCAATATGCCAGCCAGTTATCGGTTACACCCGACTATCTGAGTAAAATCATCAAAAAATACCTCGGCATTTCCTGCCAGGAATACATTCTTGACAAGCTGCTCCTCGAAGCCAAACGGCTCCTGGTTTTCTCTAATTTGAGCAGCAAGGAAATCGCCTACCACATCCACATGGACGACCCGTCCTATTTCAGCCGCATCTTCAAAAAGAAAACCGGTCTCACCCCGAATGAGTACCGCAAGCATGTTCGGAAAAGTACCATTTAATAGCAGATTTGTACCTTGCTATCGCTTTTTATCACAAATATCTTTGTATTGTCCAAAATTAAAATGGCTAAATAATACTATTGATATAAGTTATGCAGATAAAAAACGAACTGACTGCCGCTTCACTCCAATCCAAAATCGATCGTTTCTGGGAAGTTTCTGGTGAAAAAATCAAGCTCATCAATAAAGAGTACGACAATTCAAAAGGGACTCCGGTTTTCACGGTGAATGGAAAATACACCCTTCGCGGCTGGACGGAGTGGACGCAAGGCTTCCAGTATGGAGCGGAAGTGCTGCAATTCGACGCTACCCGCGACGAAAGCTACCTCGCAAGTGCCCGCAAGAACACGGTAGACTTCATGGCCTCGCACGTGGGACATTTCGGTGTGCACGATCATGGTTTCAACAATGTGAGCACGTATGGCAACCTGCTCCGCCTGATGAACGAGGGTGTGATTCCCGAAAACGAATGGGAACGCAACTTTTACGAGATCGCGCTGAAAATATCCGGGGCTGTACAGGCACGCCGCTGGACGCCAATTAAAAACGGCCACGGCTTTATCCACTCCTTCAACGGGCCGCATTCGTTGTTCGTGGATACGATCCGTTCGGTGCGCGCGCTGATGGTTTCGCATTTGCTCGGCCATAGTTACATGGGTGAAAATGATTTGAAAACCAGCCTGCTCGAACGCGGAACGCTACATTCGATTGCTACGGCTAATTATTCGGTTTACTACGGCGAAGGTCGCGACAGCTACGACCTGTGGGGACGCACTGCCCATGAAAGCGTGTTCAATACCAACGATGGTAACTACCGCTGTCCTAACTCGCAGCAGGGCTTCTCGGGCTTCACCACCTGGACGCGCGGCCTTGCGTGGGCAATGGTCGGCTTCGCTGAGCAGCTCGAATCCCTGGCCAGCTTCTCTGACGAAGAACTCGCGCCAATGGGCGGCCGTGCCGAAATTGAGCGCATTTACCTCAAAGCCGCACAAGCTACCTGCGATTTTTACATTGAGAATACAGCGGCAGACGGCATTCCTTACTGGGATACCGGTGCACCTCAACTTTATAAACTGGGCGATTATACTTCCAGAACTTCCGATCCTTACAACGACTTTGAACCGATCGACAGCTCCGCAGCGGCTATTGGTGCCCAAGGATTGCTCCGTTTGGGCAGATACTTGAACGAGAAAGGACAAACAGAAGCTGGAAACCGCTATTGGCAGGCTGGCCTTACGGCTGTGGATTCACTTTTTGCTGAACCTTACCTCTCTACCGACCCAACGCATCAGGGGCTGATCCTTCACTCGATTTACCACCGTCCGAATGGCTGGGACAATGTACCTGCCGGACAAAAGATTCCAAATGGCGAGTCGAGTATGTGGGGCGATTATCATGCTAGGGAAGTGGCTCTTTACTTGCACCGTATCAATAAGGGGCTGCCCTATTACACGTATCTCGGCGCGGTGAAGTAACGGTACTGTCTCCCTTCAACTCCGCTCAGGGTGACAAGAACGACTTCACACCTAACAAAATATCAGTATTAAATCCATAACCATTTCTCCGAATTGGAAAACATAACACTCGACCGGTGCTGTATCCACACCATTACTACCAAGCCCTGGGGACTTTCGGAGGCGGTAGAAAACTACGCTGCTGCCGGCGTAAAGGGCATTAGCGTATGGCAAAATGCCATAGAAGGGATCGGGCCGCACCGTGCGGGCGAGATCATCCGCGCAGCCGGGCTGAAAATTGTCTCGTACGTCCGTGGAGGTTTTTTCCCGCACACGAGCAGCGCCGGGCGTGCGCAGGCGATCGACCATAACCGCAAGCTCCTCGAAGAAGCTGCAGCTTTGGGAGCACCCATGATCGTGCTGGTATGCGGCGCTTCACCGGACCAGTCGCTGGAAACCTCCCGGGATCAGATCCGGGAAGGCATCGCGGCCATTCTGCCGCTGGCCGAAAAACTGGGCGTAAAGCTGGCGATCGAGCCACTGCACCCGATGTACGCCGCCGATCGCTCAGCCATTAACACCATGGCGCAGGCCAATGATATGGCCGAATATTTCAAATCGTCTTTCGTAGGCGTGGCAGTAGACGTGTACCATCTGTGGTGGGATAGCGACCTTGAAAAAGAGATCGCGCGCTGCGGAGCGAATGGCAATCTACTGGCTTACCATGTCTGCGATTGGAAAGTGAACACAATCGATCTTTTAAATGACCGCGGCTTAATGGGTGAGGGATGTATTGACCTGAAAAAGATCAGAGGCTGGGTGGAAGCGACGGGTTTCAAGGGATTCTGCGAAGTAGAGATCTTTTCGAATATCCATTGGGCTAAGGACCAGCATTTGTTCCTCAGCGAGATTACCGAAGCGTTTGTCAGAACAGTGTAATGGCGCGAAGCTTCGCTTCGTGCAAACTATTCGCAGGCCTCTGGCCGGCATTAATATAAAGTAACGTAAATCAAGTCGGCCGGAGGCCTCCACATAGCGGGCACGAAGCAGGAGCTTCGCGCCATTAATCAAAAAAACATAACAACAATGACAACACATACCATTGGCATTATCATGAACGGCGTAACCGGCCGTATGGGTACCAACCAGCATTTACTGCGTTCGATCAAAGCCATTATCGAGCAGGGCGGCGTGAAAATCTCTTCTGATGAAGTGATTATGCCCGATCCGATTCTTGTGGGCCGTAATGAAGCGAAACTACAAGCGCTTTGCAAGCAGTCGGGCGTTCAAAAATATACTACCGACCTGGATTCGGTCATGTCCGACCCGCATTACCAGATCTATTTCGATGCGCAGGTAACCGGTCGCCGTGCGGCGGCTGTGAAAAAGGCTATCGAGGCTGGAAAGCACATTTATTGTGAAAAACCAACCGGTACTACCACCGAAGAGGCATTGGAACTGTATGAACTGGCCACCAAAGCAGGTTTGAAAAACGGTGTGGTGCAGGACAAGCTCTGGCTGCCTGGTATGGTCAAACTGAAAAGACTGATGGAAGCCGGATTCTTCGGAAAAATACTTTCGGTACGCGGCGAGTTCGGCTACTGGGTTTTCGAGGGAACGAGCATTCCGGCGCAGCGTCCTTCCTGGAACTACCGCAAGGAAGACGACGGCGGTATCATCGTAGATATGCTTTGCCACTGGCGTTATGTGCTGGACAATCTATTCGGCAATGTGAAAGCAGTTTCCTGCCTCGGTGCGACGCACATCCCCGAGCGTGTGGACGAGAATGGCAATACCTATAAATGTACTGCCGACGACGCTTGCTACGCGACCTTTGAACTGGAAGGCGACGTGATCGCGCATTTTAACTCTTCCTGGACGGTACGCGTACGCCGCGACGACCTGCTCACCTTGCAAGTGGATGGTACGCACGGCTCAGCGGTTGCCGGTCTGCGCGACTGCTACATCCAGCATTACGGCAACACGCCAAAGCCTGTTTGGAATCCCGACATCCCGCAACCAATCCCGTTCTTCGACGGCTGGTCCAAAGTGCCTGAGCAGGAGATCTACGACAATGCATTCAAGGCGCAGTGGGAGCTCTTCCTCAAACATATTGTCAAAGACACTCCTTTCCCATGGGATCTGAAAGCAGGTGCGCGCGGCGTGCAGCTCGCAGAAAAAGGTCTCGAAAGCTGGGAGAAACGCCAATGGGTTGATGTACAGGAACTATGAAAAAAACTGCATTAATCACCGGAGGAAGTCGGGGCATTGGCTTTGGTGTTGCCAAAGCCCTTGCCAAAGAAGGATATAACCTGGCCATCAACGGCGTCCGCGATGAAGCGGCCGCTGCCGATGCGCTTAACGAACTGCGTGACCTGGGTGCAGAAGTGGCCTATTGCCAGGGAAGCGTCGCCGACGCGGCCGATCGCGAGGCGATTATCGAAAAGGCCTATTCTGTTTTCGGGCAGATCAACCTGCTCGTCAACAATGCCGGCATAGCACCGCGTGTGAGGCTTGACATTCTCGAAACGACCGTCGAGAATTACCAGGAGGTAATGACGACCAACCTCGAAGGACCGTTCTTTTTCACCCAGGCCATCGGCAAGCGCATGGCGGCGGCGAAACAGAATAACCATGCATTTGAAGCGGCTATCATTTTTGTAACGTCCATTTCTGCAACAGTGGCTTCCATTAACCGCGGGGAATATTGTATTTCAAAAGCCGGGCTTGCGATGACCAACCTGCTTTTCGCTGTGAGAATGGCTGAGTATAATATTCCGGTTTATGAAATCCGGCCGGGTATTATCTCCACCGACATGACTTCCAAAGTACAGGAGAAATACGACAACCTGTTCCGGAGCGGCATTGCATTGCAGCCCCGCTGGGGCACACCCGAGGACGTCGGCAAGGCAGTAGCTTCGCTCACAAGAGGTGACTTCCCCTACTCCACCGGCCAGGTAATCGGTGTGGATGGTGGAATGCTGATTGACAGGCTGTAAAGTCGGTCAAGTATAGTCAGGTGTGGTCAAACCTTGTCGGGTGTAGTCAGGTTCTGTCAAGCGTAGTCACTGATAGTCAAATGTGGTCAAGTATTGTCAAGAAATTGCCAGGGGTTGTTAGAAGGAATATGTATTTCTCAAATGACCACACTTAACAATACCTGACAACACCCGACAATAAATGACTACACCTGACCACCTCCTGACCACCTGACTTGACAATTCAGCGGTTAAAAAAGAATTGATTGACATTTAACAACACAGGCCGACGGCCGAAAGCCGAAAGCCGAAGTAAAACCTAACCCTATGTCAACAACAACCAATAATCCTCAACAATCGCTGCTTTCGCAGTTATTGCAAGTGCCTGTAATAGTGGCTGCATTGGGCTACCTGGTCGATATGTACGACCTGTTTTTGTTCAGTGTAGTGCGGGTGCCGAGTTTAAAAGCGCTGAACGTCTCCGACGATCAGCTGCTGAATGAAGGCATTAGTTTATTGAATTACCAAATGGCTGGAATGCTGATCGGTGGTGTGTTGTGGGGGGTGATTGCGGATAAAAGAGGCCGGCTTTCCGTTCTTTTCGGGTCTATCATCATGTATTCCCTGGCCAACATTGGCAATGGTTTCGTCACATCACTTGACCAGTATGCACTTCTTCGCTTTATTGCGGGCGTCGGGCTGGCGGGGGAGCTGGGGGCCGGGATTACACTGGTTACGGAAGTATTACCCAAAGAAATACGCGGCTATGGTACCACATTGGTGGCCACACTCGGAGTTTTGGGAGCAATTTTGGCTTACTTCGTAGCCGATTTATTTGCATGGCGCATCTCCTATTTTGTAGGAGGTGGAATGGGTTTGCTGCTTTTGGTATTGCGTTTCAATGTTTTTGAATCGGGTATGTTCAAACATGCCAAGGAGCGTTCGGTGGATCGCGGCAATATTTTTATGATCCTGACCAACGGGAAACGCCTTGGCAAATACCTGATGGCAATCCTTGTCGGCCTCCCGATTTGGTTTGTAGTCGGGATTCTCATTACCTTTTCGCCCGAATTCGGGGCTGCGAAAGGCATTGAGGGAATCAATGCAGGTAAAGCAGTGATGCTCGCTTTTTCGGGGCAGGTGGCCGGAGATATCGTCAGTGGATTACTTAGTCAGTACATGCGTAGCAGGAAGAAAGTGATCAGGCTGTTCATCATGCTTTCGCTTGCAATGGTGATAGGCTATTTGCTTATTCCAATGCAGGACTTGTTCTCCTTCTACTTGATTTGTACCTTGCTCGGATTCTGCAATGGTTATTGGACATTGTTCATTACTATTGCTGCGGAATTGTTCGGAACCAACCTCCGGGCAACCGTCGCAACGACAGTTCCCAATTTTGTACGCGGCGCGACTATTCCGCTGGCGTCATTGTTTGTGAGTTTCAAACCTGACCTGGGAGTGATCCAGGCCGGGCTGGTAATAGGTATAGCGACAGCCGCAGTGGCTTTGCTGGCCTTATATTTCCTGGAAGAGACATTTACAAAGGATATGGACTTTGTAGAAAAAGAATAGTTTCGGTTTTAGTTTTAGTTAAAAGCGGCCCCCACAGATGGAGGGCCGTTTTTTTTAACAGTTATTAACACTTTCCCAAGCAACACTCCTACCCGACCCTACGTCTCTTGGTTACATTTTTGAAAAATAGCCATGAGATACCGTTCAATTGCTTATGCTGGGAATCAACCACTTGTCCCACCCGAAATTCCGCTCGTGTACTTTGATTCAGATCGTACACGGGCATGCTCTTACCTTTGTCATGTTCTTAAAACAGAACAAAATTTATAGCCATAAAAATAAAATAGCCATGAAAACATCCGTTAAAACCTTCATTTGCGCATTTGCGCTTGCAGCCGCTTCTTTCACCGCTCAGGCAGGAGACAAAGAAGCCAAAAAAGCATCCACTTTCGGAACCGGCATTTATGCTACCAAAACCGGTAAAATCAACGTCCTTGTAGACAAGGGCAACACCGATTCCAAAACAACATTACTGCTTAAAGACGCAGAGGGAATCGTGGTATACCGCGAAACAATTTCAAGAGATCACAAGAAATTCGGACGCACCCTGAACCTCGATGCGATGGAACCAGGCAAATACAAGCTGGACATCATCAGTGGTAATGAAGTTCAAACCAAAACTTTCGAACTGGCCGACCAAAAAGTAGAACGTATCCTGACAGTTAAGTAAGGTTCAAATACATAGTATCCGGGCGGCACCTTCCCATTGCGGGAGGTGCCGCTTTTTTTACCCCAAAATAATTTTCCTGTTACCTATTTCGAAACCGGCGTATCAATAGAAAGTTCAAAACCAAAAGTTCACTTTTTAGTAGAACTTTTCTTAAATTGTACTGCCGAAAGATGCATATTGAAGGTAAAAGGATTTTGGAAAGGCTTATAAGAAAGAATAGAGGAAACTCGCGGCTGGCAAAGGCTGTCGACCAACTTGTTAAGGACCTTAAAACGAATTCGATAGATGATATCGGAGATCTCCTGAAAATCAGGAACGATGCTGACCGAGTTCATAGTAAAGGGCTATATTTCTTCAACCTGCACATTCACAGGACTTTGGTCTTCATAGAATTTGAGAAGGATCAGGCCGAGATCCTCTGGGCTGGGACACATGAGGAATATGTAAGGGTTTTCAAAAACAACACAAACACGATCGAGAAATGGCTAAGAGCAAACACCACATGGAACTAAGCGAACCTAATATCAAAAAAATATTGGACGCAGGCCGGATTGAAACCGAGCTCGAATGTGAGCAAGTTACGCTCGCCAAACGATATTTAAGGCTTCACGAGGAAAATCTGCCGGATCTTGGCACGACCATACAGGCGTTGAGCAATTTGATTATCGAATTTGAAGACAGGTGCTGGTCAGACAGATCACTTATTACAGACGCCCAAGTTGAAGAGAGCGACGCCGCAGTAATCCAAGCCGAGAAAGAATATGTATTCATCAGACAACGACGCAAGCTAATTCTTGAAAAACTTCAAGCGCTTTCATTAAAACAAAAAGACCTTGCTCTCTTATTAAATCACAGCAAATCCTACACCTCCGAATTGCTGAACGGTATCAGGCCGTTTTCGACCAATGATTTAAAATTGATCCATTTACTATTCCAAATCCCGCTTACAGATCTCATTATCACCATTCCTTCACAGGAAACATTGAGCCGGTTGGAAACCGCGATAGATAAAATCTCTTCCTTAAATCCAAAAGCAAAGTTGCTGCGTGAAACGTTAGCGAATCGTCCGGTGGCGAAAGGTTTACTGCCGGATAATTGGGATGAGGATGATTTGCGGGAAGAAATTGAGCCGGAAGATCACGCCGGTGAACTGACACTTTCAAATAAATGAGTTACAAAATCACAAGGAGATCAACGGCGTAGCCCACTTTTTGCCTTTTGAATACTCAACTGAAAATCACTCATCAATATGGATACCCGTCGAGATTTCCTGCAAAAACTATCATTAGGCATTGGTGCAACCGCATTGAGCGACCTCCCTGCATCAGCTCGCGAGCTGTATTCCGGGCCGAAAGCAGACAAGCAACTGCGTGTGGCACTGATGGGGCTGGGCAGCTACGCAACCCGTGTGGCGGAAGCCATGAAAGATTGCAAAATGGCGACACTCGTCGGGGCCGTTTCGGGCACGCCTTCTAAGCTGGAAACCTGGAAACAGAAGTATAACATTCCGGAAAAGAATACTTATAACTACGAAACGGTCAGTAAAATAAAGGACAATCCGGATATCGACATTGTATACGTCACAACGCCCAATTCCCTCCACCACAAACACGTCCTGCAAATTGCGGCCGCCGGGAAGCATGTTATCTGTGAAAAACCCGTTGCCGACAATGCAAAGCAAACGCGCGAAATGATCGCAGCCTGCAAAAAGGCAGGTGTGAAGTTCTATATAGGCTACCGGATGCATTTCGAGCCGCACACGCGCGAGCTAATACGCATGCGTGAGGCCGGTGAACTGGGCAAAATCATGCATGTAAACAATTATATGGGTTTCAAATCCGGCGACCCGAACCAATGGCGGCTGAAAAAAGCCCTCGCAGGCGGGGGCGCGATGATGGACGTAGGCATTTACGCGCTCAACGGTGCCCGTTACGCGACCGGCGAAGAGCCGATCTGGGTAACAGCGCAGGAAACCAAGACCGATCCTGTCAAATTCAAAGAAGTCGACGAAACGATTATGTTCCAGCTGGGCTTTCCGAGCGGCATTGTCGCCAGCTGTGGCACGACGTACGCATTCAATAATTATGAGCGGCTTTATGTGGTTGGAGAAAAGGGGTTTGTGGAACTGAGCCCCGCATTCGGTTACGGCCCTATTAAAGGTCGTACCCACCTTGGCCCGATGAACCAGCCTGTGGTTACGCACCAGACACTTCAAATGGACGGTATCGCCGATATTATCCTCAACAATAAACCCGATCCGAATGTGACCGGGGAGGAGGGTTTGAAAGATATGATCGTGGTAGATGCGGTATACGAGTCAATCCGCAAAGGCGGGGCTAAAATTATGCTCGCAGGGAAATAACATATGCATCGTCCCAACATTCTGGTCATTTGCGGCAAGAACAAGCGTCGCAGCCGTACGGCCGAATACATTTTCAAAAACGACCCCCGATTCAATATCCGGTCAGCCGGATTGAGCCCTCAGAGCAATAGGAAAATCTCTGAAGGTGACCTTAATTGGGCCGACATCACACTGGTCATGGAAAGCGATCACAAATCCAAGATTCGAAAACTGTACACCCATCTGGATTTATCGCCCATCCAAGTGCTTGACATTCCGGATGACTATGAATTTATGGATGAAGAGCTGATCGAAATCCTTACAACGAAAATCAATAGTCTGCTGGAAACACATTTTGAAACCTGAAAAGACGAAGAACGCGACGTAATGGTGATCGTGAGCAAAAGGCAACTGGTAGGATCCGGTTGCCTTTTGTTCCATTTTAAGTTAACTTTACATACCACACTATGCTTATGGAAAAGATTAGGGAAGTAATTTTATACAAGCACTATTTCAAGAACTTCTTCCGGGATTTGTCTCCGCTTGCGAAGAGCAAAGTTGATTATGTTCTATTCCTATTAACTCACATAGAACGCATTCCGGAGAAATTCCTCAAACATATTGAAGGTCACAAAGGTCTTTATGAACCAAGAATTGAAGCAGGAAATACATATTCAGAGTATTCTGCTGCTTTGACAAGACCAAGATCGTTGTGCTATTAAATGCCTTTCAAAAGAAAACACAAAAAACGCCTTCCAGTGAAATTTCCCTGGCGATAAAACTCATGGATGAATACTTCAATAATATATAATTATGGCTGAGAACAAAGATATTACAACAGTGGAGCAGCATTTTACCGAACGCTATGGCGAGCCTGGCAGTGCTTCAAGGATTGAATTCGAAATAAAGGCGAAAGCATTTTTAATAGGTGAAATTATTCGTGAGGAAAGAAGGCTCGCGCGCATGACACAAGAACAACTCGCGGAGCGGATTGGAGCAAAAAAGAGCTTTATTTCAAGGATAGAAAACGGTCAGTCCGATATTCAACTGTCTACATTGTACAGACTTTTGGAAATTGGACTGGGAAAGAAGCTTGAACTTGTCGTAACCTGAAACGTTTCTGGTTAACACGTTACGATGATCCTTACCAATCAGTAAAGCCCCAGCCATCCCGACTTTAATAAATTGACCCGGTTCGAAACAACGCCGGGCGCGTTTAATATGCAAAAATCCAGAATCATTATCCCCATGCTGGCCGGCCTGACCGCGCTGTTTACTCCTATTTTAATGTCCGCACAAATCATGGATTCAAAATCAATCGTCGCGCCCGGAGCGCAGGTCGAGAAGCTGGGCGACGGGTATAAATTTACCGAAGGTCCCGTTGCCGATAAAGACGGTAACGTATTTTTTACCGATCAGCCCAACAACAAAATTATCCGCTGGGATGCCGAAACCGGCGCATTCAGCACGTTTTCCGATAAAGCGGGCCGTGCCAACGGCATGTATTTCGATAAAAAAGGAAACCTTATTGCGTGCTCCGATGAAGAGAACCAGGTTTGGTCCTTCGATAAAAAGGGCAATCCGACGGTGCTGGTGAAAGATTACGAAGGTAAGCTGCTCAATGGCCCCAACGATCTCTGGATCGACCCCAAAGGCGGTATTTACCTCACCGACCCGCTCTACAAGCGGGATTATTGGAAGCGCGATCCCGCTATGCAGCAGGATGGCCAGCACGTCTATTACCTTAGTCCCGATCGCAAAAAATTTATCCGGGTGGATGAAAAGCTGAAAAAACCCAATGGCATCATCGGTACCGCCGATGGCAAGAAGCTTTACGTAGCCGACATTGGTGACAATAAAACCTATGTTTACGATATTCAGAAAGACGGGACATTGGCTAACCGGCAGCTGTTTGTTTCCAAAGGCTCCGATGGTATGATCCTCGACGAAGAAGGTAATCTTTACATTACCGGCGACGGCGTGACAGTTTTTGACAAAACCGGTACGCAAATCGCCCATTTCCCCGTACACAAAGGATGGACTGCGAATGTATGCTTTGGCGGCAAAAATCGTGATATGCTGTTTATTACAGCCGAAACAGCCGTGTATGGGTTAAAAATGAGGATTAAGGGCGTAAAATAGCTGGTCCGGCTTGGGTGATGGCGGAGTTTCCCGGTTTAACGGGGAATTCCGCCATTCTTTTTGTTCCGGGTGCAACGGTTTGGATCTGTACATCGTCATGGTCAAATACAGTTACTCCATACTAGATCAGCAACCGACTCGTTACTCAAACTAACCGCAATTTCGTCTATGCGTCTGATTTTTACGGCCTTTCTTTTTCTTTTCCACATTGTTACTGTCGCACAAAACCGCGTTACAATCAGTGGCTTTGTGCGGGAGAAAGGTAGCCAGGAACAGCTTCCAGGGGTGAACGTGTATATCGACAATACACCCTACGGCGCGGTGACGAACACTTATGGATTCTACTCCCTCACCGTGCCGGTCTCAGATTCCGCGACGGTCTCCTTCTCATTTGTCGGTTATGAAAAACAGCAGAAACGAGTGGCGCTCCGGACGGACACCGAACTGAACATTTTTCTTCCTACCATTACACAACTCGAAGAAGTGGTCGTGTCCGCGCGAAAGCAGGAGGATTATGTCAGCCGGACGGTCCAAATGAGTAAAATCGAAATCCCGATCCAGCAACTGAAAAAAGTGCCGGCATTCTTTGGCGAAAAGGATGTGTTGCGTGTCCTGCAACTCATGCCGGGCGTGCAAAAAGGGACAGAGGGCCAAACGGGGCTTTACGTACGCGGCGGCGGACCCGACCAGAACCTTATTATCCTCGACGACGCGGTGGTTTACAATGCCAACCACCTTTTCGGCTTCTTCTCAATCTTCAATTCGGATGCGCTCAGGAGTGTGGAACTCACCAAAGGCGGATTTCCGGCACGGTATGGCGGTCGGTTATCCTCGGTGCTGGAAATGAATATGAAGGAAGGCAGCAAGGAAAAACTGCACGGAGAAGGCGGAATAGGCCTGATTTCCTCGCGGTTAACCCTCGAAGGGCCTATTTCGAAGGGTAAATCTTCTTTCCTGATCTCCGGCCGCCGGACTTACATCGATTTTCTGGCCGCGCCGTTGATCGCCCGGGAGCAGCGTGGCGAGGACAGCCAGGTGAAGCCCGGTTATTATTTTTATGATTTGAATGCCAAGATGAACTACGATCTCGGCAGTAAGGACAAACTATATGTCAGCGGCTATTTCGGTCGCGACAAATTCCACGCCAACGAGAAGAGCAGCACTTCGGAAACCCGGGCCGGCCTCGACTGGGGCAATGCGACGGCGACCATGCGTTGGAACCACGTTTTGAACCAGAAACTGTTTGTCAATACTTCCTTCATTTTCAGCAATTTTAAATTCGGGGTTTCCAGTTATTCCAAAGAATTAAATAATGATGGCTCCCTCGACGACGAGTTCAGCCTTGAATACGATTCGCGCATCCGTGACCTTGGTGTGAAAACGGATTTTGACTTTTATCCCTCCTCCAAACACGCGGTAAAGTTCGGAGGACAGGCTACTTTTCACAAGTTCGTCCCCTCGGCGCTGGCGATCGCGGGCACATTTACCGACAATCCCATCGAACGGTCGGTCAAACCGGTTCATTCGCTCGAAGCGGGGTTTTATATCGAAGACACCTGGCAGGCATTGGACGCGCTGAAAGTGAATGCCGGCTTGCGGTTAAGTACGTTTCAAACAGAAGTTAAGACCTATGTCCGCCCCGAACCCCGCATTTCAGCAGCATTGCGCCTCGCTGAAAACCTTTCTTTCAAAGCCTCCTATGCGCGTATGAACCAATATGTCCATTTGCTTTCCAATACAGGCCTTGGGCTTCCAACCGACCTTTGGGTACCTACCACCGCACGAGTTGCACCCCAGCAGTCGGAACAAATAGCCGCAGGTCTTGCCAAAGACTTCGAACGCCCGGCGCTCACGGTCACGCTGGAGGGATATTATAAAAAAATGAACAACATCCTTAACTACAAGGAGGGCTCGTCGTTTTTGAGCATCAATGGCGAGAATGCCAATGAATTGAGCTGGGAGGATAATGTAACCTCCGGCAAGGGCTGGTCGTATGGGGGGGAGTTTCTCGTTCAAAAGAAAACCGGGAGGTTCTCGGGCTGGATTGGCTACACATTGTCGTGGACCTACTGGAAATTCCCGGAGCTAAATTTTGGTAAAACATTTTTCCCTCGCTACGATCGCCGCCATGATCTTTCAATAGTAGGGATATATGAATTGAGTAAAAGAATTACACTTTCGGCGACCTGGGTGTACGGTACCGGTAATGCATTGACGCTCCCGGTGTCGAGCTACCGGGCGGCGACGGATAACTTTGTGACACGCACCACGGGGGATGGTAAGCCTGCTATCAATTGGTTTGGCCCGACCGTCAGCGAATACGGGCAAAAAAACAGCTATCGCGCCGAGCCGTTTCACCGCATGGACATCGCCATTCAATTCCACAAAAAGAAGAAGCGGCATGAGCGCACATGGGAGTTTGGTGTTTATAATGCTTACAACCGCCGAAACCCGTTCTTCTACAACATCGACGAGGAGATAGTCATTCTTCCCAATGTGATGCCGGCTACACCTGTGCCGAAATACACGCTGAAACGCTATTCATTGTTTCCGATACTGCCCTATTTCAGCTATAACTTTAAATTCTGATAGCAGCCATGTTCGCTAGATATATCATTTTTCTGTTCCTAACACTGTTCCTGACGGCATGCGAATCGCTTGTCACCGAAGTCGACAAGGGTAATCTTCCACAAGTAGCATCGAAGCTGGTAGTGCAATGCTTTATTTCGCCGCAGGCCGCGCGCATTAATGTGGTCGTGACGGAATCGGTACCGCTTTTTGCCGAGCCCGATTTGAAAGGTGGCGTGATCCCGAATGCGGTTGTCAAATTATCCAATGGCACCCAGGAGGCCGTCATCCCGTTCGATACTGCCAACCAACTTTATTCCGTCGACAAATCAGCACTCGCCATTCTACCCGGGAAAACCTATTTCCTTTCGGTCGTCAACGGTATTCGATCGGTAAAAGCAACCTGTACTGTACCGGCCACCACCGTAGTTCCGACGAGATACAAGATCGACACCTCCTATTCCGGCAGCCTGTCGGCACGCGATACTTCCCTGACCGTAAAATACAACTGGAACGATATCGCCGGACAAACCAACTACTACCGGGTCCGCGCGTCACTCGATCTGGAATACAGCATTCCCGAAGAACTTTCCGGTAACGGCCAGTTCAAGGAAAAAAGGATAAGAAACCGCTTCAATTTCAACTGGGACGACACTATCGGCCGGAACGATTTCCGTAGCGATGTAAATCTGGACGGCACCGAATTTAGTTCGCCGATCGGACGCGTAAATCTTCCCGACCCTCTTAGTTACAGTTCCAACGACACCGTGTATATCTCCTATCCCAAAAGCAAAATCATATCCATCACCATGGAAGTGTACAATACCGACGAGCATTATTTTAAATACCATCGTTCGGTGCAAACGCGTGGCGACTCGGATAATCCATTTGTCGAACCGTCGCTGATCTATACCAATATCGAAGGTGGGCTGGGATGTTTTGGAGCGTATAACTCGGGACAATTGGTGTATCGTCCCCAATAATCCCGTTTATGCACCATTCAGGTTCTACAAAATCTGGCAAACTGAGGTCAAAGTACCTCAATATGTACATCGCCGGATTGGCATTTTACCACGGGGAACGGCTGTTCAGCAAGGCATACTTTTTTCCCGAATGATGTTCAAAATCGCTATCAGTTGTTGATTCAACAAGATCATCCATTTTAAAAATAAATACTATGGACTTGCAAGGAACAGACCAGGATAAGGTTAAGAAACCCCATCCTTCCAACAAAAACATGAGCGAGCCCGACACGCTCATTGAAACGCTTGAAGATTTGCAGAAGCAAGGCTATACCTATGATTTTAACCTTACGGCCCATGCCCTGGAAGTACATAAGGATGATGGCATCTGCCTGACGTTGTCACCCGAGGATTTCGATATTGTGCAGGTTTATCGTTTCGAAGGAATGACCAACCCTTCCGATATGTCGATCTTGTACGCGATCGAATCAAAAGACGGACTAAAAGGGACGCTGGTGAGCAGCTATGGCGTGTATGCCGACGCGATGTCCAATGAAATGATTAAAAAACTGGACACGCGCAGCTCCCTGATCGTCCACCCGGAAGACGACGATATAGCGCATTGATTTGCTGATACTGATAACCTGAGATGCAATGTTGCTTTAACCTCCGGTGAAGCAACATTTTTTTCATTAAAGCGCACTGACCATGGAAATGATCGAACTGACCGAAGAACTCATTGAATCAGCCGAGCAACGGTCTGCCGGCCAGCCCTACCCGTTATTTGTCAAAAACCTGAAAGCCATCGGGGTCGACAACTATGAAGTGAAGGTAAAAAACCATAAACGTACCTATACGTCCATTAATGGCGACAAGCTGATCATAGCCGGCGACCTACCTGAATTTGAATGCGCAGAGACATTCGAACTGGAAGAAGTAAAGGCAGCCATTAAACGTAATCAAGACGGCCTTACCGACTACCCGACTTTCCTCCGCGAGATCGGCGCCGCAGGCATACACACCTACGTAGCCGATCTCACGGGCATGAAAGTGATTTATCAGGGTCCCAATTCAGAATATGAATACGAGGAACTGATCCCGGAAGTTTAGAATGTCCGCAGCCTGGTCCGCATGATTTCCAGCAAGTCGTCGGTGAAGTCGAGGTGCGTTACGAACCTGACAAGCCCTTTCCCAAACGTCACAGCCAGGATTCCGGCATTCGCCAGGCGGGTTACATATTCCTTTTCAGAGATACTGTCGTCAAGTCGGACAATGACGATATTGGTATCTACAGGGAAAACGTCGATTACCTCTGCCCTGGCTGCAAACAGCTCCCCTATTATCCTGGCACGGTTGTGATCTTCCTTCAACCGGATGACGTGGTTATCTAGCGCATAAATGCCTGCCGCGGCCAGGAAACCTGCCTGCCGCCAGCCACCGCCCATTACTTTCCGGAAGCGGCGTGCCTCGCGTATCATTTCGCGGGTACCAAGCAGTAACGATCCCACCGGGCAACCAAGCCCTTTGGAGAGGCAAATGCTGATGCTGTCGAAGACCTGCCCATATTGCGCAGTTGTTTCACCGGTTTCGACCAGTGCATTGAAAAGCCTGGCGCCATCCAGGTGCAATGGGATATGACGCTCGCGGCAGACATCGCGGATCGCTTCGATCTCCTTAAAATCATAATAGCAGCCGCCGCCCTTGTTCATGGTATTTTCGAGTGAAACCAGCCTGGTTACGGTCGAATGCACGTCATTTTCGGGGCTGATCGCCTCGCTAACCTGGTGCGCCGTAAGCCTTCCCCGATCGCCGTCGAGCAGCTTTACCGACGAAAACGCGTTGAGCATAATGCCTCCTCCCTCGTACAGGTAAATATGTGAATGCTTATCGCAGATCACGTCGCTGCCAGGGCGCGTATGCACGCGGATGGCGAGTTGGTTGGTCATAGTACCGGAAGGGCAAAAGAGCGCATCTTCCATCCCGAAAAGGCGGGCGGCCTTGTCTTGCAACGCATTCACTGTCGGGTCGTCACCGAAAACGTCGTCGCCCACTGTGGCACTCCACATGGCTTCCTGCATTTCCCGGGTGGGTTTGGTAATGGTGTCGCTGCGGAGGTCTATTTTTATTTCCAAAACATTCATGGGGCATTCGCTGCAATTTCCTGCCAAATTAATGCTTAAAGCTGATTTCCGGCCAGGCATTGCTAAGTTTAAACGGGTATATTGCAAGCAAATTCAAGCAGTATGGAATTCGAAGAATATCTGAAATCAAAAAAAATAGACGCCGCAGCTTTTAAAAAAGGCGATGTTTTGCGCTACCAGGAATGGAGTGGTCTTTTTGAAACCATGCATCCGGAGAGCTTCACGGCCCATAAGAAATTCCTGATCAACGAAATCCGCCGGCGCTATCTGCTCAAAGAGGATTAACCCCGCATTTCTTCCATCAGCTTCATGAGTATCCCTACGGTTTTCTCGGTCTGCTCTTTGCTCGGCGTCGTGTCCCAATTGCCAACAATGCCGTTGCTTCCGATGTAAATGCCGTCTTTGCGGGCAATGAAATTAGCTCCCTGCGTGTATAACTTGTAGTTCACATCCCCCTGCGGAATAAGGCACGAAAGCTGCCCTGAAATTGGCGTAAGCTCCTGATCGTTAAAAACCGGCTTGGCCCCCAGACCCATACAGTTCACGACCACTTTTTCGGGCAATGCGTCGATATCTTCCAGTCTTTTGATCTCCTGAATTTTCACTTTTCCTCCGAACATCGTAAAATCCTGTAACTGATGACGCAGGTAAGTGGGGATGTTGAACATGATATTGGTCCGCCGCGTCACGTGGTCGGCTTTGAAAGGATGCTCCTTCTTTTCCAGCCGTACCCGCTCGGGTAGCAGCCCATGTATTTCAAAATCTTCGCCCCCCGCTCCTGGTGTATACACCGGTGCTTCTTTAAACACCCCATATTCTTCTGCCCAACTGGCTATGTCGTTCATGCCCAGCAGAAACTGGAACCTGCGGAAAGAGAACCGCGTCGCGTCTTCCCATATGGCCTGAAATTCAGGTTTCGCAATCTTCTTATCACATACGCGTGACGCTGGCGACCAGGTTCCGGTAGCCAGGTTGCTCGTCACATTAGGAGGCACGTCCTTAGTATAAATAGTGACCTCGCAGCCGCTTTCCTGCAACAACCGTGAAGTTGCAATGCCCACGGTTCCGCAGCCCAATACCGCGATCTTCTTTTCTCCGGTAGCCAGTACATTTTTCCGGGCAATGTTGCCCGTACCCCACGACAACGACCAGCCGCTGCCGCCGTGACCATAGTTATGGACGATCGTCTTGTTGCCCAATTGCTCCACATCCAACCGCGGGCCGGATGCACGGAAGGGCCGTAAACCGACCGTCTCCTTCACAATACGGTCCATCGAAAGGCGTAGTTTGGGAATCTGGTGGTAACCCCGGCTGATGTGGAAATGCTTGTCGGGATATCTCAACTCGGTTCTCGGTGCACAGGACGATGCCACTGCGCCTAATGCGAAGCTCGCCGGAATGGCTTTTTCAAAGAAATCTCTGCGGTTCATTGGGTTGGGAGTGAATAGTAATGGAATTGTGGAATTTAGCTACCAACCGTTATGAATACAAATTTTATATGGTAGTCTTAAAAAATATCAAAACTTTCTTTCCTCAAATACAATTTTTGCAATTCAACAACCACTCCTAAGGGCTGTCAATTCTTAGTCAGTGAGAACGGCATGTCAGCTGCCTGTACACCCCATTCCTTATTGGGCTTGTCCCCCATTTGCAGCACCAGGGAGCCTCCTTTCAAAAGCTCGCCGTGGGTAATGTAGGTCCGGGTGAAGGGTTTGCCGTTCAATGTCGCCGATTGAATGTACCGGGCATTGTCGGAAACACCTTTCACTTTTACTGTAAATCTGCGCTTCTTGCCTGTCTCTATGGAAATTTCTTCGAAAACAGGACTTCCGAGCACATACTGATCCGTTCCGGGCGCTACCGGGTAAAAACCCATCATACTGAATGCCAGCCAGGCCGACATCTGTCCGCCGTCCTCGTTACCGCTCAATCCACCCACACTGGTATCATATTCGCTTCGGATAATGGTCCTCGTCCATTGTTGCGTCTTCCATGGCTGCCCTGCAAATGCATAGAGGTAGGCGATCTGGTGATTCGGCTCATTGCCATGCCAGTAATGCCCCTGATCGAACAAGGTGTCGAGTTTGGCTGTAAAACGGTCCTTTCCGCCCATGATTTTTTGCAACCCCGCTATATCCTGCGGCACAAACCAGGTGTATTGCGCCGGCGACCCCTCGGTAATGAAGCTGGCCCGCTTTGCAAAAGGGTCAAAATTGGCAATCCAGCGCCCGTCGGCATATCGTCCGCGTGCATAGCCTGTCGACGGATCAATTACATGCCGGTAATTGAGCGCCCGGCTACGGAGCAGGTCGGCATCTTCTTTCTTTCCCAGGCCACTTGCCAGGGTCGACAGGCAAAAGTCGTCATACGCGTATTCGAGTGTGCGCGATACTTGCTCGCGCTTGTGGAACGCCTGCCATACACTATCTTCCAGCGGCACATAGCCGTATTGCAAATAGGATTTCAACGCCCGGCGCCCCTGTCCGGCCTCGTAGCTTTTAGCATTGGTATTCACCTCGAATGCGTTTTTACGCAGGAACTGATAGGCGCTGTTCACATCAAAATTCCGTACATTCTTCGCATAAGCATCCGCAATAACGGACAATGCGTGGTCGCCGACCATGGCCGCCGTGTAATGGTTCCAGCAGGGGAAAATCGGCATCCAGCCGCCCTGTTCCGCTTTTTTGACCAGCGATTGTACCATATCCCCTGCCCGTTTGGGTTCTAGCATTATTTCCAGGGGCATTGCGGCGCGGAATGTATCCCACAGACTGAAATCGCAGTAATAATCGAACCCCTCAGCTTTTTGCAGCGGGGTACCGCCAGCAAACGACGGGTAGTTTCCGTCTACATCGGAGAAGAGCCTTGGCGAAAGCTTGGTTCTGTACAAGGCACTATAAAAGAGTGTTTTATCATGTTCACTTCCGGCTACATTTACCTTACCCAATGCTTCATTCCACGCTTCACGCGCCGATTTCCGGACCGCCTCTAATGGTTTGGTGCCCAATTCCTTTTCAAGATTCGCCCTGGCACCCTCAATGCTCGTGAAAGAGGTGCCGATCCGCACGGTAACCACCTGTTTTTCATCCCCAAATCCTACATAGGCCCCGAGCCTCTCGCGGTTTCCCTTGCCGGTGAGTATCCTCCCCATCGGTGTAATGGTGTCACCCAGCCACACGCCCGACTGCATGAATTTCTTGTCGAACTTGATCACAAAGTATCCGCTGATCCCCGCCGGCTGCCCGGATCCCTGGTAAATGCGGTGAACAGGGTTGTAGCCTACAATTTCGCCCCGCTCCCGAAGTACCTCCACGAAACCTTCCCCTTCGTCGCTGTTAGGTTCGATTATGATAAAAGATTCCTCGCCGCTCTCGAACTTGAACCGCATAAGAGCGGTCCGCGCCAGGGCGGTTACCTCTGCATTAATCTGATGGTCTTGCAGCCATACGCTGTAATAATCGGGCGTGCTTTGTTCCTTTTCGTGGCTGAACAGGCTGGCCCGTTTTTCAGGATTGGTAATGAGCTCGCCCGACAGCGGCATAACCGTCACGGAACCGTAATCCTGCACGCACGAGCCATTCAGCCAATGCGTCCCACGGAAGCCTTGAAACTTGTTATCGTTATAGTAAAACGGTGCGATGCATTTGGTTTCGGTGGAACGCGTCTGCGGTGTCCATTGCGTCATACCATTCGGAACGCCCACCGCGGGGATGGTTTGCCCTTTCAGCTCGCTGCCTGCCTCGCTGTGCGCTTTGGCACTCTCAGTAGCCGATGGCGCAGTACCGATCATTGTCGCCACGTAATCGACAGGCATTTTTTGTGCATAGGATTGACTATCAACGAAAAGAGTCGACAATAGCAGAAAACTGACTGAGAGGAACGGTACGCGCATGGTTAGGCTTGTTATTAATTCAGGTCGGAAGATCGAAAAAATAATGGTATGTTAGGTCGATAGAATGTTGATATTCCACTGATCAGGACGATTTAAATCCCAATAACCCTATGAAAATCCATATCATCGACACCGGTTTTTTCAAGCTCGATGGCGGAGCCATGTTCGGAGTGGTTCCGAAAGTCCTCTGGAACAAACACAACCCGGCCGATGAAAAGAACCTCTGTTCCTGGGCCATGCGATGCCTGCTCATCGAGGATGGTACGAAACTGATATTGGTCGATACCGGAATGGGAAATAAGCAAGACGACAAGTTTTTCGGGCACTACGACCTCCATGGAGATGCTACTTTGCATTCATCTCTTGCTGAAAAAGGTTTCAACCCGGCCGATATCACCGATGTGTTCCTGACCCACCTGCATTTCGACCATGTCGGGGGGGCCGTGCAATTCAGCCGCGACGGCTCACGCCTCGAACCAACTTTCCCCAATGCTACCTACTGGTCGAACGAAGCGCATTGGCAATGGGCCACTCACCCCAATCCGCGTGAGAAGGCCTCTTTTTTGAAAGAAAACATCCTTCCATTGCAGGAATCGGGGCAATTGCGTTTTATCCCAAAAGGTCAATCGCCCTTTGACGGCATCGGCCTCATCCACGTCGACGGTCATACCGAGCAAATGATGCTGCCCGTGATCCAACACAAAAACCAGAAGATCATTTACTGCGCCGACCTGTTTCCATCGTCCTTCCACGTTCCTATTCCCTGGATCATGAGCTACGACATGCGGCCATTGCAAACGATGGAGGAAAAACAAAGTGTCCTCCAACAAGCCGTCGACGAGCAATGGATATTACTTTTCGAGCATGATCCTGTGTATGAAGCGGCATTGGTGGAAAATACGGAGAAAGGCATCAGGATTCGCGAGCGGGGGTTGCTAAGAGATTTCCTGGTTGAGTAAATGCGGCTATTTCGTTATATTTGGATATGCAAACACAGGAAAACATATCATTCGATGAATTGATCAGACTGATTAGAGGCCTATCGGCCACTCAACGCGCCCAATTGAAAGCTGAGATTAACCGAATGGAAAATCAACCTCCTAACGCCCAATTAGAAGAATTTTTGCTGTCAGCCCCAACGTTCTCTGAAAATCAAATAAAAACGATTGAAGAAACCAGAAAGGCAATTGACCAATGGCGAAAGAACTAGTGCTTGTTGACACCTCCATTCTCATCGATTTTTTCCGCAAATCGGACAAAACCAATTCACGGCTGCTGAAATTGGTGAAGGAAGAATTTAATTATTGCATTTCGGCGATTACAGAATTCGAAATTTACATCGGCACTACCCCAAATCAGACAGCGTACTGGGAGGATTTTTTGTTCAGAACTCAGGTACTGGCATTCGACAAAGAGATCGCACGAACGGCGGTCGATATCAATAAGGCACTCAAAAAGCAAAGCAGATTAATCGGCATGGAAGATCTCTTTATCGCTGCCACGGCAGTGCATTACCAGCTGCCGCTTGCTACATTGAATGTAAAACATTTCGAACGGGTCGAAGATCTGCAACTCCTGTAACAATCATGAAAACAGCACTAATCCTCTCAGGCGGGGGCGCGCGCGGGATCGCGCATGTAGGCGTGGCGCAGGCGCTATGGGAGCGCGGTATGCGGCCGGATGTGATCAGTGCGACGAGCTCGGGGGCTTTCGCAGGGGCGCTGCTGGGCTACGGATATGAGCCGCTGGAGATATTGAAAATCATTCGCGACACGAGCTTTTATCCTTATCTGAGATTTGGGATCGGCGCGAATGGCTTGCTGCACATGCGAAAGATGGAAGACGTTTTCCGCAGGTTCATTCCTGAAAATACCTTTGAATCACTGAAAATACCACTGGTAGTGACCGCTACCGACATTGTTTCGGGCGAAGAAGTACGTTTCCGGAGCGGGGAGCTGGCTTTACCGGTACTGGCGTCCTGCTGCATTCCCGGGCTTTTCAGCCCAATTCATTACAATGGACGCGATCTGGTCGATGGCGGCGTTTTGAACAATCTGCCCGTCGAGCCGGTCCTCGACGAGGCAGATTACATTGTCGGGAGCCATTGCAATCCTTTTAACCTGGATAAACCTTTGAAACGGACCACAGAGATCGTCTACCGAAGCCTCATTCTGGCAATGCACACCAAAACGAAGGCACGTTTCACGAAATGCGACCTGCTCATCGAGCCGCCAGCATTGAGCCGTTTCAGCATTTTCGATTTCCGGAAAGCGGACCAGCTTTTTGAAACCGGATACACATTCGCCCAGGCGCTCCTGAACGACCGCAAGGCACTACTTCCCTGATGCCGCCACTGCTTTGTTGCCTAGCGTCCTGATCACCCATTCTCCTACCTGCCTCCCTTGCTTCTGACCATTCTCGATCGCGTCCATAAAATGGATACCACCGTAAAAACGAGATATACCCGATTCCTCCGAGGCATGGAGAAACGATTTGAATGAGCGTGCTTTCAGGTTGAAACGCTCCTCCACCGTGTCGGTATAGGCAAAATTATCGCCGAAATAATGGGTAAGAATAACAGCAGCCGCTGTCGATATAACCGAGTGCCCGCTCAGGTACTCAGGGAACGGCGGTGTTTGGAGAAATGGCTTCCAAGTCGGATCGATGTATTTGCGGATGGCAGTTTCGGGGCGGATCCGGTTACTGCGGTATTTCTCGTCCCAGCAGGCCATGAAACCATCCATCAGACCGATCGCCACGGAGGTATTGATCAGCATGGTTTTAGAGAAATCGGTTTTCGCTTTCCGGCAGGCTATGTCGGTAATACCCATCCAGTGCGCGCCTGGGGATATTTTCTTCATCCCTACCAGCAAATGCCCCTTGTTTTCCAGCGCAAACGGGTTACAATCCCAGAACGCGGCGATTACCCGGTGCTCTTCCGCCTTCTGATCGTCGTCGTAATTATGCTTCATCAGCTTGAAAAACTCCGAATCTTTCGACTCCGAGAACGCGACAGGCGGCGCGGGCTTGAACTGCGATGCCGAATCCAGTGTAAATGGCCGTACGGTTTTGAAATAAGGCTCTACCGGCGGGAAATAGCCCGGAGGCGTCGGATACCAGGTCCCCGGGCCGCCGTGCGGCTCATAACGCGGAAAGTTACTGATCTTGTTGTAACGGTCGGCTTTGGCATATTTGAGGATCTGCTTGCTGATCGCCAGCGCATATTCCTGCGATCCGGCCAGTACCTCGTCGGTAAACCCGATTTTCTTGCAGGAGTCGACCAGGCTTTGCTGAAACTTTTTGAGCAGTAAGCCTCCCGAAGGCTGCATTTTCTTCGCAGTTTCGAGCATCGCCAACGCTGCTGCCAACTGATAGGAATACTCGGCCACCTTGGGCTTTTCGATTTCCGGAAAGTCATTCAGTATCCCGTACATGGAGGGATACGCTTTGTTGTTTGCCGCTACCACTTCGTAACCTGCCAGACATGCATAGGAATAAAACCTCGCCCCCAGCGGCGGATTGGTAACGTCATGCACCATTACGTCGGTCATTTGCTGCGTTACCTGACCAATTACCGTCGGATCGATCTCCTTTTTTGACTCACTCTTTTTGCAGGCCGCCCACATGACAGCCAGCAGCATTCCCAGAAGAAGGTTACTGAACTTTACCAATTTGATATGCTTTTATTTCCTGTTGATTGATCCCGAATAGCAGTTTATTACCAAGCGGCAGCACGCTGCGCACGTCGCCTTTCAAGCCAAAACCCGATTTATCCTGATTGACGTATTCAAATTGCCCTTTACCATTGCCCCGCAAAAGGATACCGTAATTGGCATCGTACTTCCCGAAACGGAGCCGCGCCTTGCTGATGTTGCCGCAAAGCAACAGATCCTTCTGCCCATCGCCATTGTAATCGAGCGAGGTAATGGTGTAAACCGGCGATACCTGTACCTGCAAGGGCAATGCTCTTTCTATGAACTTGCCATTCGCGGTCCTTTCGAACAAGGCTGTTTTCAAATAAGTCGCTTTCAGTTCCTTTGCTCCTTCCAGTTCTTCCTTGGTAAAAATTTCCTTTACGCTCAGGTCTGCATAGCTCTTGTAATCCTGGTAACGGGTACGCATAATGCTCATCTGATCGAGCATTTCATCGCGGGTTACATAAGGATAGCTCTTTCCCTGGATGTAAAAGCTCATAATCGGGTCAACGGAGCCATTGTCGTCGAAATCTTTATAAACCATTTCCACCGGCTCGCTATCGCTGGCCTTGCATTGGGTATTGGTACCCATATTACCGATCACGAGGTCATCCTTGCCGTCTCCGTTCAGGTCTTCCACGAGGATTTTATTCCACCAACCATTGTAAGCTTTGTCGAAATAATCGGCGGTTTTGTTTTCGAGCTTGCCATTGCTGTTGATCAAAACAGTAACCGGCATCCACTCTCCTACCACGATCAGGTCTGCCTTTTTGTCGCCATTCAGATCCGTCCAGGCGGCATCGGTCACCAAGCCGATATGTTCCAGTTCCTTGGATATGGCTGCTGTATGGTCGGTAAATTTACCTTTGCCATCATTCATCAATATATAGCTGCGGGGTATTTCGGGGTACCGACCCGGAATGACGCGACCGCCTACAAAGAGATCAAGCTTGCCGTCGCCGTTGATGTCCGCCGCGCGCGCGCAGCTCGTGCTTGTGAGCATAGCGGGCAATGCGCCCGGGGCTTTGGTGAAATCACCTTTGCCGTCATTGATATATAACCGGCTCTGCAACAACGGATCATCCGGCATAAAGTTCGCATAACCTCCGCTAGCCACGAATATATCCCGCGCGCCATCGCCATTCGCATCAAAAAACAATGCATCGGTATCCTCGCTTTGCTTGTCGGCTTCAAAAGCGGGAACAGATTTTGCGATAAAGGCACCGCCCTTTTGCTGAATGTACAACTTAGCTGCCTCGCCCGAAGTACCTCCGATAAACACATCATCCAGACCGTCCCCATTCACATCGCCTTTCCGCATGCACGGGTTAGAGAAAGAAATCGGGTTGATCAGCAAAGGTTGACGTTTGAAGTCATTCGTTTTTACCGCCGGGCTCTTGAACGCAATCGGTGAAGCAACCGGCTCGAACAACGGCACGACCGCTTTTTCGGCCTTCGCTTTCTCTTTGGCGTTCACCTCTGAAAGCGACAGTGTGGTATTTGTTTTAGGATTGATCACCTTTTCCTGCTTGCCATTCAGCCAGGTTACCACCAGCGAATCCACAGCCGGTTCCTTACCCAATCCGAAATGCAACACCGGCGATACGCTTGACTGGTAACCGCGGGTCGGCATTTGTTCGAGGTATTGCTGTTGACCTTTCTGGTAGATCGTCACTTTCGCACCGAGCCCCAGCGTGTTCTGACCGGCCCCAGTCAATTTTACTTTGAGGTAATTGTTTTTTAAATGCTTATCCCCGTCATTCTGGTAAATGAATGCAGGCTTATTGATATTGTTCACGACCAGGTCGAGGTCCCCGTCGTTATCGAGGTCAGCATAGGCCGCGCCGCCGGAGTTAGATATCTCGCCCAGTCCCCAGCTATCGGCCACGTTGGCAAATGTCAGGTCTTTTCTGTTTTGGAAAAGGTAGTTTTTCATATTCGAAGACGGCATCTGGTACACCAGTTGGAGGACGTCTTCGCGCTTCACCTGGCCTTCAATGCGCTTCAAGTGGTCACCCATGAATTTTACAAAATCCATATTGGTGAAGTCCCGCAGGTTACCGTTGGTAATGAAAAGGTCTTTCCATCCGTCGTTATCATAATCGGCGAATAGCGACGCCCAGCTCCAGTCGGTATTGGAAACGCCCGAAAGCTGGCCGATTTCGGAGAATATCGGATGTTTGGTACCCTTGCCCAGGCCTTCATTCAATTGCAGCATATTGCGCATATACTGGTGATGAAAACCCATTTTGACATTAAAATCAAATAACTCGTAATTATCGAGACCTGTCAGCAACTTCTGACGGCGGTTATCCTCGGGAAGCATATCGAGCGTAAAAATGTCGGGTAAGCCGTCGTTGTTGAAATCGGCAATGTCGTTCCCCATCGACGAGTGCGACGTGTGGCCGATACTGGCGTGAAGCACGTCGGTGAAAGTGCCGTTGCCATTGTTGATGTATAAAAAATCCGGGACCGAATAGTCGTTGGAAATGTACATGTCCTGCCAGCCATCCTGGTTAATATCGGCAATGCCGATGCCCAGGCCATAGGTCAGTTGCGAGCTATGAATGCCCGCTTTTTTAGTGATATCCGTAAAATGCGGGGTGCCATTCTGCGGATCGTTACGGAACAACCTTACGCCGGTTACCGGATCTTCCTTTCCAAGAATATCTGCTGTGCTGGCCTCGTCCAGGATTGGCAAGGCTTTGGGATTATGGTTGAGCAGGAACATATCGAGGTCCCCGTCTTTGTCGAAGTCAAAAAATGCAGCTTGTGTGCTGTTGCTCATCACACCCAGGCCGTATTGCTCCGCCATTTCTTCAAACTGCGGGATGCCCTGTGCATTGTTGCCTTTGTTGATGAACAGCTGGTCTTTCAGGCTCTCTGGCGAAACTGCCCCGGAGTAGCAAACGTAAATGTCCAGTTTGCCGTCGCCATTTACATCGGCCATCGTCACCCCTGTCTTCCACGGGCGCTCACGCCCTCCTACCTGCGCAACGGCCGTGATGTCCTCGAATACCATCTTGCCCTTGTTCAGATACAGCTTGTTGGGCACCATGTTACCGGTGAAATAAATATCGTCGAGCCCGTCGCCATTGAGGTCTCCGACCGCCACTCCACCTCCGTTATAGAAGTATTCATACATCAGCACATTGGTATTCAAACCCTCGGTGAGTGTATTGGAGAAATCTACTTTTGTCTGTTCGGGGGTCAGGAGCGTAAAGAGCTGCGGGCCGGCGGGAGCTTTCTTTTCTTCTTGGGAATCGGAGGATTTGTCACAACCGGAAAGTACCAGTCCAGCGATCAGAACAATGCTGCCTGCTTTCCAGGGCCATATTTGCTTCATGACAGGAATGAAGAGTTTTGAAGGAGTAAAAAAAGAAACTATGCCTTGTAAGCCAAGGCATAGTTTCAGTAAAATTAGTCAATAAAATATAACTATTTATCGTAACCCGGGTTTTGTACCAGTTTTGCGTTACGGTTAATTTCATCGCGGCTGAACGGACGGAAATACATCTTATCAACCCACGTACGGTTCTCATGTGATTTCTCTTCCACAGGAGTGTAAGTATAATCGTAAACCGTTGGATCGTAGTGATATGGCTCCTTCATCGATTTACCCGGCTTGAACTTACCGATTACGTTGATGTACTGCAATGAGCGTCCCAAAGTAGTCGGAGCGATCATCCAGCGGCGTGCATCGTGATAACGCTGCTCTTCGTAGGCCATTTCAATGCGTTTTTCGTGGCGGTAAGCTTCTTTCAAAGCAGCACCTGAAACTTTCAATGCAGGCATACCGGCGCGGAAACGGATTTTGTTCAGCCATTCCAATGCAATTGCTTCCTCTCCTAATTCAATGCTCGCTTCGATGTAGTTGAACACATTTTCAGTGACACGGAAGAACGGCCATGGAATGTTCTGACGATCCGTGTTGTCGTACAGCGACGGGTTCGGATCGATGAACTTACGCATATAGTAACCGGTGCGGCTACCGTTCCAGTCTTCGATCGAGCTGCTGCGGGTATCCAATCCTTTACGGTTGATCAATGCACCTTTGTCGTCCAGGAGGTCATATGCGCCCGTCTGGATCTGGTTAGCAGGGTCTTTCGCATCGGAAGGACGTGGTTTCCAGTTCGCTCCGTCGTACATGATCGTTGCATAGAAACGTGGGTCGCGGTTCACATACGGATTCGCTTTATGGGTAGGGTTAGTCCATGAGAACGGGGTACCGTCCATCATTTCATAGTCATCCACGAGCGTTCCGATCGGCGTGTTACCCGCCCAGTTGTGATAGCCGTTAGGACCGTTGTTCAAACCGGTCTGGCGTGCACCTTCGTTCTGGCTAGGCGTGAAGTAACGTCCGAAAACGATATCGTTCGCCGACGCATCCAGGGTTTTGTCCGCACTGGCACCAGCCATCGCCAAAGAGATGTAGTTGAGGCGGCCTTGTTCCGGAGTTACCGGTGCAGTCAGGTTCAGCTTATAACCATTGCCGCTTGCGTCCAAAGCAGCTTTCGCAGCAGCTTGCGCGGCGGCCCAGCGAGCTTTACGGTCCCCTGAAGTGTACCCAAGGAATTCAGGGTTCGGGAAATCGGCGATCACCGACGATTTTGTCTTAGCAGTCGGAATGTCATGCAGGTCGCTGGCAGCGTACAATAACACACGGGCTTTCAAGGCAAGCGCGGCAGCCTTGGTTGCGCGGCCCTTCGCAGGGTTTTTACCGTCCAGCAACAGCGCAGCGCTGTCGGCGTCACTTACGATCTGCTTCACGCACTCGTCGTAAGTGCTGCGAGGTACGGAATAATCCTCGTTCAGCGCATATACTTTCTTGATCAGGGGAACGCTGCCGTAGTAACGTACCAGCTGCTGATAGTAGTAAGCACGCATGAAATACGCTTCCCCTTTGAGGCGTGCCTTCAATGTTTCGTCCGTAAACGTCGCAGTAGCCAGTTTGGAGATGGCCAGGTTCGAAGCGCGAATGTACTGGTACATTTGGCTCCAACCGTAGGTAGCATCCACCCAACCAAGGTTGGAAGGGCTCAAACTGCCTTCGTTTACTGTGTTAATGTTACGGCCCGTGTGGGTAAATACTGCTTCGTCCGTAAGGGAAGCCAGCATTTGCTCACTGAAACCACCCTGCTGCAAACCAGCATAAATACCTGTCACAAAACCTTCTGACAATGCACCGTCGCCCCATACGGCATCACCCGGGATCTCAGTTGGCGGCGTTACATCCAGGAAATCAGTGTCGCACGATGACAAGCCTCCCGTCATCAGTGCAGCAACCAATAAAAACTTATATGTCAATTTCATATTTCTGATTCGTTAAAATGCTAGACGTACACCTGCGCTGACAACTCTTGATTGCGGATAGTACTGACCACTGCCGGTAGTCGCTTCCGGATCCCAAACTTTGATTTTATCGAAAGTCAGGAGATTCAATCCGTTCAAATAGACTCTCAGGTTGCTCAAACCGATTTTCGAACCGATTTCTGAGGGCAGGTTGTAACCAATCTCGATGTTTTTCAAACGCAGATAGTTGTTGCTTTTGAGGAAGTAGTTGTTGATACCTGCCTGGCCTGTGTTGGTGTAATAACGGTTGTTACGGTTGGTCAGACGTGGATATTTGTCGGTCGGATTGTCGATCGTCCACCGGTGATCGAAGTCGTATTTCAGGTAGTTACCAATGTCACCCGACTCGGTCAGACCGATGAGCTGCAAGCCGCCCAATGTTCCCTGGAACAACATAGCCAAATCGAACTGCTTGTAACCCAGGTTAATCGAGGCACCGCCTGTAAACCATGGACGGGCCACTTTCTCAGTGCGGATACGGTCGTCGGCGCTGATTTTACCGTCACCGTTCACATCTTTGAACTTCATGTCACCTGGACGCAGGTTACCTGTGATCGGGCCATAATCGAGTGTTTTAGCATCGATTTCTTCCTGGCTCCTGAATACCCCGTCGAATTGGTATACAAGGAATGATCCATAAGGCATTCCGGTCGAACGCTGATAAGAAGGTGCTCCCGGAACTTCATCCCAGTATTTAATTTTGTTTTTGGCATAACCACCATTCACACTCACAGAGTAGGTGAAGTCGCCCGCATTGCCGTCATAGCTCAGCTTGAACTCCCATCCTTTGTTTTGCAGTTTACCCAGGTTTTGAGGAGGAAGCTTGCCATCGATACCGGCCGACGACGGCGTAGAACCTGTTTTCGGAATCAGTATCTTCGAACGATTGTTCACAAAATAATCGAACTCAAATGCCAGCTTGTCATTGAACAACGTACCCTCGATACCGAAGTTGGAGTTGTTTGCAACCTCCCAGGTGAAGTTGGGGTTAGCAACACGGGTTTCAAGCAGAGTTTTCGCTACCTGGTCATTAACGATATAGGTTCCGAAGCCCATTGTCGACAGGTATTGGTATTCTGCCAAAGTTTCTGTTCCAAGGAAGTAAGGCTCAGCACCCATTTGTCCCCATGAAGCGCGGAGTTTTACATTGTTTACGTAACGCGAAATGTTGTTTTTCCAGAAACCTTCTTCCGAGATACGCCATCCGGCAGATACCCCCGGGAAGAAACCGGAGCGACCGTTTGGAGGGAACACGTAGGAATAATCTTTACGCCAAAGGAATTCAGCGAGGTATTTTTCCTTGAAGTTGTAACCTGCACGGCCGTAGTAGCTCAAACGTGCTCTTCTGAAAAGATCGAAGTTACCAAGGTCTTGCTCAGGCGTACCACCCGCGAACAGCTGATCTACCACAGGCGAAATGAAGTAACGGCGGAATGCATAGAAACCATCACCATCCACTTTCTCGCGCTGGATACCGGCCATTACGTTGAAGTTATGCCCGTCGATTGATTTCTCGTAAGATACCTGACCAGTCAGCTGGATAGACAACTCCTGAGAAGAACTTTCTCTCAGACGCGGATCTTTGAACGTCGAACGAACGGTTCCAGTCAGGAATGGCGTTTTACCGTCCGCTTCGTAAGTCTTTTTGTCCCAGAAATACAATGTCCAGGGAGTTTCAAAGTTTTTCTGACGACGCATTTGCTTATCGATCGCAGCCATCGCGTTGACTTTCAATCCCGGAACGCCGGGGATCAGGATTTCCAGGCCACCATTGGTTTGGATGTAATCTCTTTTGTCGTTGTTATAACCAGTTGTGTTGGTAGTTATAACCGCAGGGTTCTGGCCGTTCTCGATATCAGGACCTGGACGTCCGTCCGGCCAGATTGCGATTTCAGTCGGCTTACCGCGCATCAACATCCGGAAAATGGCACCTGCGCTGTTACCACCGCTTGGGAAGTGGCGGAACTCTTCGCGAAGTGTAAGACCGAGGTTTGCGGTAACATATTTATTGATTTTCGTATCGAGGTTGATACGCATATCGTATTGCTTGTAACCAGTAGCGGAATTTACATAGTAACCGTCCTGATTGATGTGGCCAATCGAAGCAAGGTATTTCACGTTCTCGTTACCACCAGTCAATTGCAGGTTGTGACGTTGCTGTGGCGCCCATTTGCGGATCACCGAGCCATACCAGTCTGTATTCGGGTGCAGGAAAGGATCTGATCCGTCACGGAATTTCTTCATGTCATCTGGCGTAAACACGGCGTTGACTACGTTTCCGTTGTCGGTTCTGGTATAGGATCCATTTGTGTTGAAGCCTTGCAGCGCACCTTGCCATTGCCCTACCGGCAGGTTGTCATAGATCTGCAATTCGTTACGGATAGTCGCATACTCAGCGGCATTCGACATTTCAGGTGTACGCGTAGGCTGCGACACGCCGAGGTTCATATCATAAGAAAGTTGTGGCTTACCTGTTTTACCGCGTTTGGTGGTGATAAGGATAACCCCGTTACCCGCACGTGAACCGTAAATCGCCGCAGCAGCGTCTTTCAATACTGAAATACTTTCGATGTCGGCAGGGTTGATACGGTCGAGACCACCGGAACGGTTGGGAACACCGTCCACAACGATGAGCGCATTGCTGTTACCCAATGAGTTGGTACCACGGATACGGATCGCCGAGCCGTCATAGCCTGGCTCACCGCTCGATTGCACCGCCGAAATACCAGGCAAACGACCGCCCAGCGTGTTGGATAAGTTGGCAGCAGGAGCCTTCTGAAGTTCAGCGCCTTTTACAGCAGTAACCGAGCCGGTCAGGGTTGCCTTTTTGGCAGTACCATAACCTACCACGACTACCTCTTCCAGTGCTTTTGTATCAGCCAGCAGGATCACATCGAGAATGCTTTTGCCGCCTACGGGGATCTCCTGCGTGAGGTAACCGATGAATGAGAACACGAGCGTGCCGTTTCTCTCGGCATTCACGGTATAAAGCCCTTCATTGTCGGTTACTGTACCTGCGGTGGTTCCCTTCACGACAACGCTCACACCAGGCAGCGGCTGTCCCTGTTCATCTTTGATCTTACCCTTGATGGTATTCTGGGCGAATGCACCCATGACCGTCACCAGGGCCAGACAAAGAGAAAAAACACTTCGTGATACCGCACGAGGCGTCCATCCAGTAGAAAATCTCATAGATTAATAGTTAGATTAAAAAATGTTGTAGTAAGAATGTTTGCTTAACCGTATAAGCACGGAACGTTGCGTCAGGCATGATTTTCGTTCCGAAAATCTGCCGTTGCGAGTCAGAAAAAGTGTAGCCAGGAAAATTTTCTACATAGAGCAATTTTAGTGATAAGGGTGAGTACTTTCATCGATCAGAGTTCAGGATATCAAACAGTGTATATCATACACAATCTTATATGCATACTCCTGTTGTTTGTAAAAGAAGTACCATCAGATCTTATATACTCGTTTGATTGTACAAAAAGATATCAATTTTTTAACAAAAAAAAGGTTTCCCGATTAATGAATATGCATTCTTAAAAAATAACAATAAATAACTGTATCAATCGAACAATTTTTATGAATTAGTTATATATAAGTTACAATAAATCACTCTTTTGTACATTATTATCGCCAAATTCTCATTTCTTACTATATTCGTAGACATTTACAGTTACAAATTTCCTACTGATATCAATGAAGTTTCATTTACTCTCCCTCCTGGTTGCTTGCTTCTTATATGGGTGTAAAAAGGAGTCTTCCCCCAACGAGTATAATGCCAAGGCAGCCGATCCCCAGCTTTTTCATGAGACCGCGACGCATCTTACTGACGTAATTATTCACGACATATTCAAGCCCCCGGTCGCAAGTCGCATTTATGGCTATTCATTCCTCGCTGCCTATGAAGCACTTTCTCCTGGAAACAAAGAGTATCAGTCACTTGGAAATCAACTAGTTAAATTCAATACACCACCCAAGCCAGACACGACACTGACCTATTGCTTCCCACTTGCTAGCATCAAGGCCTTTACGGTTGTCGGGAGAACGCTTACTTTCTCAGGCAATATGTGGGATGATTATGAAAAGGGGCTTTTCAAGAAATTCCGGGAAATGGGTATTCCAGAAGACGTATATGAACGCTCCATCGCATACGGTGATACGGTAGCGAAGCATGTACTGGCATACTCGGCCAAAGACCATTATAAGGAGATACGCGGATACCGCTATACGGTAACCAATAAACCCGGCACGTGGGTACCCACGCCACCTGCGTATGCGGATGCGTGCGAACCTATGTGGAATACCGTGAGGACTTTTGCACTTGACTCGGTGACGCAGTTCCGCTGCCCGCCGCCGGCACCATACGACCTCGCCAAGAGCAGCAAGTTCATGCAACTGGCAATGGAAGTTTACAACATCGGTAACAATCTCACCGAAGAGCAGAAAGCGACAGCCTACTTCTGGGACGACAATGCGTTTGTGACCAATGTAGTTGGGCACGCCATGTTTGCCAATAAAAAAATGACCCCGGCCGGCCACTGGATGGCGATCGTGCGGACCGTCGCGACAGACAAAAAGCTGGACCTGATGCAATCGGTAGAGGCCTATACGTTGGGAGCGCTCTCCATTTATGACGCATTCATTGCCTGCTGGGATGAGAAATACCGCACGGTCCGCATCCGCCCGGAAACGGTGATCAACAGCAACTGGGATCCCAACTGGCGGCCATTCCTCGAAACGCCCGCATTTCCCGAATACGTAAGCGGCCACAGCTCCATTTCAGCTGCCTGCGGTGTGGTGCTCACGCATCTGATCGGAGATAATGTAGCTTTCACCGACACCACCGAAAAGAAATACGGACATGGTATCAAGTCCTTCAAATCCTTTGAAGAAGCTTATTGGGATGCGTCCATCAGCCGCGTTTACGGCGGTATCCACTATCGCGATGGCGTAGAGGAAGGTACGCACCTTGGCCAGAAAATAGGAGAAAACGTATGGCAACGAGCGGTAACCCGCCGTAGCCGGAACATGCTAGCCCAAGGTTCTAGGCTGTAAGCTTTAGGCTCTAAGCTGTAAGCTCTAAATTTGAGCTTTAAACTTTAAGCTTTGAACTCTAAGCATGCACATGATCGGCATTGTAATGCAGCCCGATGTTCTCGCGTCGGGCCATTGCCATTTTAATGATCAGGTAAGAAACCGAGATCATGTTCCTCAGCTCGCATATTGCCACCGATACTTTTGATTCGCGGTACAGCTGTTCGTGCTCCTGGTGCAGCAGTTCGAGGCGGTCATAGGCGCGTTTGAGACGACGATCGGTACGTACAATGCCCACATAATTGGACATGATACTATTGAGCTCCCGGGTCATTTCGGTTACCAACACCTGCTCTTCGGGATGGGTGGTGCCACTATCATCCCACTCAGGGATATTTTGCGCGATAATCGCATTTTCGAAATTGGCGATCGTACTTTCATAGGCCCGATGCCCGAAAACGACGGCTTCCAGCAGAGAGTTGGAAGCAAGGCGGTTGGAGCCGTGTAACCCCGTACAGGCGCACTCCCCTACCGCGTATAAAAATTCGATATTGGTCTTTCCCCATTCGTTCACGCGCACGCCCCCGCACATATAGTGCTGCGCAGGCACCACGGGAATCATATCCTTTCGCACATCGACGCCCTGTTGCAGGCAATATTCGGTGATGTTTGGGAAATGCTCGAGAAACTTCTCGTAATCGCAATGCCGGACATCGAGGTAGACATGGTCGACCCCGTTTTTCTTCATTTCGGAGTCGATAGCGCGGGCCACAATGTCGCGGGGTGCCAGCGAAAGACGGCTGTCATAGTTTTCCATGAATGTGCTGCCGTCCGCTCTTTTCAATATCCCTCCAAAACCGCGAACCGCCTCCGAAATCAGAAAAGACGGCTTCTGGCCGGGCTGGTAAAAGCTCGTGGGGTGAAACTGGATGAATTCCATATTATCGCAGATGCCCTTTGCGCGATACGCCATGGCAATGCCGTCGCCGGTTGCGATGGTAGGATTGGTAGTACTTTGATAAATATTGCCGATACCGCCGGTAGCGAGCAATGTCGTTTTAGCCAGAAACTTCTCCACTTCTCCCGTCTGGCGGTTGAGCACATAAGCGCCGAAGCATTTGATATCTTCACGGTAGCGATATACCGTTTCGCCCAGATGGTGCTGGGTGATCAGTTCTACCGCGTAGTAATGCGTGAAAATCTGGATGCTTTCATGGCGGTTTACCTCTTCCAGCAATGCGCGCTCGATTTCCGCCCCTGTAATGTCCTTGAAATGCAGAATGCGGTGGTCGGAATGCCCGCCTTCTTTTGCGAGGTCGTATTCACCTCCCTTTTCCTTATCAAAACGTGTTCCATAGTCGATGAGCTCCTGGATACGCTCCGGCGCCTCGCGCACAACGATTTCCACGATATTCCTCTTATTAACCTCATCCCCGGCATCCATCGTGTCCTGAATATGCTTTTCAAACGAATCGGACTCCGCCCATACTACCGCAATGCCTCCCTGGGCATATTTGGTATTGGTTTCATCGGCCTGAACCTTGGTGATCACGGCAATGGACACTTCCTGTTTCAGTTCATCGAAATGGCGGGCTAGTTTGGCTGCATAGCTAAGTCCGGCAATTCCCGAACCGATAATCAGAAAATCAAATTGGGGCATAATTTCAGGAATAGGGTTTTTATATCGGGTGTCAGATACCTTTGCTCAATTCCAGCATGCGTGCTACGGAATCATATGCTTTCAGGCGGATATCCTCAGGCACAAAGATTTCCGGCTGCTCATACAGGAGCGCATTGTAGACCTTTTCGAGGGTATTCATTTTCATATAAGGGCATTCGGAGCAAGCGCAGGTGTTGTTATCTGAGCCGGGAGCCGGAATCAGCTTCTTATCAGGCACCGATTGCTTCATTTTATGCAAAATGCCTGCCTCGGTAGCGACGATAAACTTGTCGTGGCTCGATTCCTTAACGAATTTCAGAAGGCCGGTCGTAGAGCTTACGAAATCCGCCTGTTTCAGAATATCTTCCTTGCATTCCGGATGGGCTATCAGCAATGCATCCGGATTCTCGGCGCGAAGCTGCGCGAGTTTTTCTCTTGAAATATCAATGTGTACAATACAGGCCCCATCCCAAAGCACCATATCACGACCGGTTTTATGGGCTACGTAACGGCCCAGGTTCGCATCCGGTGCGAAAATGATCTTCTGATCTTTTGGCAGACTTTCCACGATCTGCAATGCATTCGAAGAAGTACAAACGATATCGGTGAGCGCTTTGATCTCCGCGGAGCAGTTGATGTAGCTAATCACGATATGATCCGGATATTGCGCTTTGAATGCGGCGAACTTATCGGCCGGCGCAGAATCCGCCAGCGAGCAGCCTGCATTGAGGTCGGGGATTACTACCTTTTTATTCGGACTAAGGATCTTTGCCGTTTCGCCCATGAAGTGCACGCCGCAGAAAACGATCATGTCGGCATCTGTAGCGGCCGCCTGCTGTGAAAGGCCGAGGCTGTCGCCGATGTAGTCGGCCAGGTCCTGGATTTCCCCATCCACATAATAATGCGCGAGAATAACCGCGTTCTTTTCTTTTTTCAGGCGGTTGATCTCCGCCACCAGATCGATATCTTCCGCGATCGCCTCCGTCACATAACCGTAGCGGTTAACCTGCGCTTCAATTGTAGTCATTATGGTGAATAATTGGCTTTTACTTAATACTAAAATCCATGCCGAATTTACGATATTAAACCAATGAAAAGCAAAGAAAGTGCGGCCGCCACGCTAAAACAAAAGCCGCCGGGACCGTTCCCGGCGGCTTTTTATACCTTTAAAATAGGAACTTTTACAATATCCAGCGGAAAAAAGCGTACAGCGTTCCCGCCAGCAACATGGTTACAGGCAATGTCAAAACCCACGCAATCACGATATTACGAATCGTGCCACCTTGCAGGTTTTTTACCCCTTTGCTGGCCACCATCGAGCCCGCAATACCGGACGAAAGTACGTGCGTGGTACTTACCGGGAGTCCCAGGTAAGACGACACCCCTATTGTACTCGCCGCTACTAATTCGGCGGAAGCACCTTGAGCGTAAGTCAAATGCTGCTTTCCGATTTTCTCCCCGATCGTCACCACGATCCGCTTCCAGCCGACCATTGTTCCAAGGCCAAGAGAGAGTGAAATCATCAGGATAACCCAATCCGGCGCGTAGTCGGTGTATCTTCTGATACCGTGCTCGCTGCCCGATTGCTTTTTCAGGAATGCGAGGTCAGTTGCACTCAAGTTCGCGTTCCCATTATCCAGAATCGTCTTGATATTACGGCTCACCAGCAACAAAGAGCGACGCGCCTCCATACGCTGCTCTTTCGGCAAGCGGTGCTCAGGCAACGGATTGTTGATCTGTGCCTGCAAATGTGTCAGCTCGGCTTTAATGGTATACAAATGTGCACGGTCGGAGATCGACAGGCGGGATGAATCGATGCTGTTCACAGCCCGCTCGATGCCAACGAGGTCGGCTTTCATTCCGACCGGGTCTTTGGAATTATCCAATGCGAAATGCGCCGGCACTATACCGATCAGGATGAGCATTACAAGTCCTACCCCTTTCTGGCCATCGTTGGAGCCGTGGAAGAAACTTACCAAAGTACAGGTAGTGATCAGAATGGCACGGATCCAGATCGGCGGTGCCTCGTTTTTCTTAGGTTCGCTGAAAACAATCTCGCGGAGCGGTTTGGACAGCGATCTTCTCAGAATAAACATAATAATGATCGCAAGCGCGAAACCGAAGATCGGTGAGGTCAGCAGCGACATAAACAACTCTTGTGCTTTCGACCAGTTCACGCCGGTGCCCTGTGTATTTTCAGGCATTAATGTAAATGCAAGACCCACGCCGAGGATCGAACCGATGAGTGTGTGCGAGCTGGAACTCGGCAAGCCGAAATACCAGGTACCCAGGTTCCAGATAATGGCGCTGAAAAGCAGTGCAAACACCATCGCTGCACTATGGTAGACATTCTGATCGATCAGCAATTCCACCGGGAGCAGGTTCACGATACCCATGGCCACGGCGATACCACCAAAAAATACGCCGCAGAAGTTCATGAAACCCGACCATATTACCGCCACATTCGGTTTCAGGGAGTTGGTATAAATAACCGTCGCCACCGCGTTGGCAGTGTCATGGAAACCATTAACAAATTCGAATGCGCAGGCCGCTAAAATACTAAACGCGAGGAGGATGAAAATGTCGGTTTCAAGACCAAACATAAAAGAAGTTGATAGGTTGAATTATTGACGCAAAACTACTTATAAACCGCCGACCCAATGTTAAGAAATTGTTAAGTCAGGTTAATCTCAGTTTGTTTCTTTGTTAGCCAGCTGCCCGCAAGCGGCATCGATATCTTTGCCTCTACTCCTCCTCACATGCACCGAAACCCCTCTATCTTCCAGGAAAGCGGCAAATTTATCCAACCGGTCGGCCTCCGTATTTTTGAAATCAGCTTCGGCGATCGGGTTATATTCAATGATGTTCACCCGGGCCGGGACACGCTTGCAAAACTCCCAAAGCTCTTTGGCGTCCTGCAGGGTATCGTTGAAATTATTGAAAACAATGTATTCGAAAGTAATGCGGTTGCCCGTCTTCTTATAAAAATAGTTCAAAGCCTCAGCCAAATTATCCAGCGAGTTCGACTCGTTGATCGGCATGATCTGGTTACGCTTTTCATCATTCGCCGCGTGCAGCGACAATGCGAGGCGGAACCGCACTTCATCGTCGGCCAGCTTCTTGATCATCTTCGCGATACCCGCCGTGGACACGGTAATGCGCTTGGGCGACATATTGAGTCCTTCCGGCGAGGTGATGTATTCGATGGATTGGAGTACGTTGGTATAGTTGAGCAACGGCTCGCCCATTCCCATATATACAATGTTGGTTAAAGGCGCATTGAAAGTATTTTCGGCCTGACGTGCGATGGCTACCACCTGGTCGTAGATTTCCCCGGCTTCGAGGTTGCGCTTGCGGTCCATATAGCCCGTCGCGCAGAACTTGCACGTGAGGGAGCATCCCACCTGGCTGCTCACGCAGGCGGTCATGCGGTCGGCAGCGGGTATGAGCACGCCTTCCACGAGATTACCGTCAAAAAGTTTGAATGCGGATTTGATCGTACCGTCGTTGCTGTGCTGTTTTTTGGCAACATCGAGCGAGTGGATCACGAAATGCTCGTTCATCAGCTGGCGCGTGGCGAGCGAGAGGTTGGTCATTTCGTCGAATGAATGGGCCGATTTCTTCCAGATCCATTCATATATCTGTTTTGCCCTGAAAGCTTTCTCTCCGTGTTCGGTCATCCAGGTTTTGATCTGGTCGACATTGAGTTTACGGATGTCCTGCTTTTGCTGTATCGTGGTCATTTTCTGCTATAATCTGTCAAACACACAGGGCATTCAACTGTAATTTTCTGCAAAGGTACTGAATGTCAATGATGAAAGCTTAACCCGGGTCGAAATTCGAAAGTTCAATCTTCGAGGTAATCGCGTTTCCATTCGCGAATAATATCGGTGCCTTTGGGCATGAGCGACAGTCCTTTGGTAATCACCGTGGGGGCTACGGGCACCACAAGCGGGTACAAATAGGTATCATCGGTGCGGTGCGCGGGAATTTTCACGCCGATGGCATCTACCAGCCAGAAAAACACGCTGATCCCGAAAACCCATGTAAAAACACCCACCATGGCGCCGGCAAAACTGTCGAAAGTACCCAGAATAGAGTACCGCAGCGACCGCCGGATGGTGTAGCCGAATTGGTTTAATAAAAATATAGTAGGAAAGAAAATCGCCGAAAAACCCACATATGGCAGAATTTTCCGTGCGACGCCCTCACTGAAATACGGCGTGAGGACCTCCATCCCCAAGCCCAGGAATTTGAAACCCAAAACCATGGCTACCACCATGCCCAAAATCCCGATGATCTCGATCAACAGGCCTTTGCGGTAACCATGTAATGCGCCCCATAGCAGGGGAAGAAGGATGAGAACATCCAGTAACTTCATGCGAGCAGTGCCTTAACCAGCGTGGAAATGACACGCCCGTCGGCCTGGCCGGCGAGTTCTTTGGTAGCTACGCCCATGACCTTGCCCATATCCGAAGGCCCGGCGGCACCCACGCGTGCGATGATGTCCTGTAATTTGGCCTTCACTTCGTCCTCCGTCAATTGCTTGGGTAAGAACTGCTCAATTACCGCCAATTCCGCCTCTTCTTTTTCCAAAAGGTCCGCGCGGCCTTGCGTTTTGTAGATATCGGCAGACTCGCGGCGTTGCTTCGCGGCTTTTGTTAAAAGTTTCAGCTCGTCGTCAGCCGATAGTTCTCCGCTGGTACCGCCTTTGGTTTCTTCCAACAAAATCAATGATTTGATCGCGCGTAATGCACGCAGTGTATCCTGGTCTTTGGCACGCATCGCGTCCTTTATGCCGGATTCTACTTGGGATTTTAGTGACATCGTTAACTAATTTTGAATGATTGAATGATTGAATGACTGAATGATTGAATTTTGAATGAGTGAATGAGCGAATATTGTCAGTATTAGTCAGGCATTGTCATTCGGTCATTTGTTGTTTGTTATATTGATTTTGGCCAAAAATTAGCTTTAAAAGTGTTTTTAAGCACTCAAATGCTAAATTTGTAACAGACCGGCAAAGTTAGTGATTCACTTGAAAACTCATCTCTAAGAATCAAAACTCACACTTCGCTCCCACGACCTGATTGCACAACCATGACTCACTGGCCATACCTGACAACACTTGACATACTACCCACGCACTCATTCACTCATTCACTCATTCACTCATTCAATCATTCAGTCATTCAACATTAAAGTACCATGACCCGTCTAAGCGTCAACATCAACAAGATCGCCACCCTTCGCAATTCCCGTGGCGGTGACAATCCCAATGTATTGAAAGTAGCGCTGGACTGCGAGCGGTTCGGGGCGCAGGGCATTACCGTACACCCCAGGCCCGATGAACGGCACATCCGTTACCAGGATGTGTACGACCTCCGCGAATTCGTTACGACCGAGTTCAACATCGAAGGTAATCCGTCGGAAAAGAAATTTGTGGAATTGGTATTGGCCAATAAGCCTGACCAGGTAACGCTGGTTCCCGATGCATTGGGCGCGATTACTTCCAACGCCGGCTGGGATACGATCACCCACCGCGCACAACTTACCGATCTCGTCAGCACATTTAAATCGGCCGGAATCCGCGTTTCCGTTTTTGTGGATCCGGATGAAGAAATGGTGGAAGGGGCCAAAATCTGCGGCGCCGATCGCGTGGAGCTTTACACCGAACCTTTCGCAGCCGGCTACTTTGAAAACCGTCAGAAAGCGGTGTTACCGTTTATCAAAGCGGCTGAAAAAGCCAGGGAAGTCGGATTAGGCCTGAATGCCGGCCACGACCTTAGCCTTGATAATTTGCATTTTCTCAAACAAAGCATTCCCTGGCTGGATGAAGTTTCTATCGGCCACGCATTGATTTGCGATGCATTATATATAGGATTGGAGAATACGATCCAGATGTATTTACGGGAACTGGAACTTTAATGTGAGCTGGCACGAAGCTCTTGCTTCGTGCTGGCAAATAGCGTGTGCGAAGCAAGAGCTTCGCACCACCCGTATTTTTACCACCCCGTGCGATATTCCCGTTTCACAAACTGGTTCGCCACATCAAAGTTGGTGATCTTCATATTGGCCCCATCCCACATCAGCCGCTGGCGGCCCGGGAATGTAAAACCTTTGCCATCCACCTTCGCCTCGCGGTGCAGGTACGAACGCACAGCCAGGTTCCCCATGAGCACAATCTCCGTCAGCGGCCCCGACTGGTCGAATGAAGAGCTTGTATAAGCGCCATATCCCTTTTTACAGGCCTGCACAAACTGCTGTTGGTGCCCCTGCCAGCCACCTTGCACCAATGCGCGCGGCTTGGTGGCTATCCGCACGTTCGCGAATTTCTGCTCCGGCCATAGCCGCGGATTTTCACCAAACATTTCAGCACTGATAATGCCTTTTGTACCTATAAATAAGATGCCGCCGTCGACACTGCCAAAAACGGCTTTGTAGTCACAGCCGTCGGGCAGTTGCGGACGCATTCCGCCATCGTACCAGTTCAGGTTAATTTCTTTGCCGGGTATTTTCGAAGGGAATTTCAAATGGATGCTCGCAGAAGGCGGAGCTACATCGTCGAAGAATGCCTGCTGGAAGAAATCGGTGTATACCGAACCCACGCTACATTCCACAGAGGTTGGGTAACCGAGTTTCAATGCACGAAAAGGCACATCCAGGAAGTGGCAGCCCATATCGCCCAATGCACCGGTGCCAAAATCCCAGTACCCACGCCAGCGGAACGGCATATATGCTTCGTGGTAATCGCGTTTCGGGGCGGTACCGAGCCACAAATCCCAGTCAACGCCCGGCGGAACGGGTTGCGATTCGCCTTTATCTTTCGGAGATTTCACCCCTTGTGGCCATACAGGGCGGTCGGTCCACACTTCAATAGTATGCACATCGCCGATCGCACCCGACTGCACGAGCGCTTCTGTGTTGCGTGTACCGTCGCTGCTGCTTCCCTGGTTGCCCATTTGGGTTACCACCTTGTATTTCCTGGCAGCTTCGGTGAGCATTCGCGCTTCCCAGATGTCTTTCGTTAATGGTTTTTCGACATAAACATGTTTCCCCAGCTCCATCGCGGCAATGGCGACGGGGTAATGCATATGATCGGGCGTGGTAACGATGACGGCGTCGAACGTCTTCGCCTCCTGCTCGAACATCTTGCGGAAGTCCTTATAATAAGGTGCGTTGGGGAACTGCTTGCGGTACTTTTCTGATTGCCGGTCGTCGACGTCGCAAAGCGCGACGATGTTCTCCGTACCATTATTGTAAGCCTGTTTGATATTGAAGTCGGCCTTGCCGCCGCAGCCTACTGCGGCGATATTGAGCTTGTCGCTCGGAGGGGTGAAGCCCCGCCCCAGTACGTGCCGCGGGACGATCATAAAACCGCCAGCCGCCAATGCACCGGCTTTGATAAAATTCCTTCTTTTGGTAGTATTTCCGGATGCCTTTTCGTGGTTTTCCATGCCTGCGCGATCGTTTATTGAAAACTGATGGTATCCAGAAAAAAAGGCACCCGGCCTGAAAGCCTACTTCCGGCGACCGAAGGTTTCTGCGATCTTCATCGCAACGCCCATGTCGCCGTCTATTTTCAATTTCCCGGTCATAAGCGCCATCATCGCGTTCAGGTCGCCGTCAATCAGTTTCAATGCATTTTTCACCGAAACTTCGAACGTACAATCTGCCTCGGCATCTTTGTTGGAGACGCTGTTGGGTACGGATTTACCATCGACAAACAGGACTCCTTCGTCGGTCACAAATTTGGCTGTGGCATCCAGTCCGCTATCGGTCCCCAGGATATTTGCAATGCGTTCAGTCAAAATTTGAAGGCTCATAGGTACTGTTTGTTAGAAAGTTTGAGTTTTTATTGGATTAAAAAATGACAAATGTAGGCCGACGGGAAGAATATTCAAATGCCTTTGGTGTTTTCACCGAAAACGGCAAATTTTACATCCTTCATCAGAAAACCTGCTGATCTGTTATTAACTGAATGAGTGCACCTGTGAATCGCCCCACGTTCCTTACGATTTTGTGTTTTCTTACTTTCATGAGTGCTGTTTCGGGCCTCTGGACCCAATCGGAAAGGCTCTGGAACCCGGGCATTACCGCCGACAAAACCCGAGAAACGTTTGAAGCTGTCCGTGAAAACCTCGAACGTCAGGGCAATACCGCCGAAGCGAAGACGATGGACAAGATGTTTGAAGCTGTAATTGAGCAAACTACCGCCGAGAATATCAAAACCGGCGCCATCATCATGCTTATTTTTGAATCGCTTTCGCTGTATGCAGCCTACCTGATGTGGAATTTGCAACGGAGAGGATACTACCTCTACCTGGGCGGCATGGCCGTTGCATTTGCAGCGCCTTTGCTGATGATCGGCGGCTGGATGGGCGTCATTACCGCCATGGCTGGCGTATTTTTCAGCATTTTCATGGCGATCCTCTACGCTTTCAATCTGAAACACATGTATTAAGCCCCCCAAAACGTCCTCTTGCTATCTCCGGTGCGCCGCGTAACGTCCGGATGTTACCAATAATTGTAAATACGGATGTAAGCTCTTGCATTCCATCAAGAAAACTTTTTATTTTGCGCACTAATTTGAATCGAGAAAATGGCTTTAATTAACAAAATCAGAGAAAAATCCGGGATAGCCGTCACGGTTATCGCTATCAGTTTAATTCTTTTTATGGTTGGAGGCGATTTGCTGGGCCCTAATTCCCTCTTGGGCGGCAACAACAACCAGATCGTGGGAGAGATTGCCGGGAAAGAAATTAATATCAAAGATTTTCAAAGCCGGGTGGACGGATTTCGTCAGAACTATGAGGCACAATCGGGCCGCAGCCTGAACGAAGGCGAGTTGGCTGGTCTGAGAGATCAGGCGTGGAACCAGTTCGTGGTGGACATCGCTTACAAAAAGCAATACGACAAACTGGGACTGACGGTAACCGACGAAGAACTGTACGACATGGTACAGGGTAACCACATCAGCCCATCGATTTTGCAAGCATTTTCAGATCCTACCACCGGCCGTTTCGACAAAAACGCGGTGATCAACTACCTGAAGAACCTCAAAACCCTTCCTTTGGAACAACAAAAGTCCTGGGAGAATTTTGAAAAGAGCCTTCGCGAAGAACGTACCCGTACCAAATACGAGAATATGCTTCGCCTCTCGACCTACACTCCGAAAGCACAAGCTGAGAAAGAGTACGTAGCGCAAAATACCAAAGCCAATCTCCGCTACCTGTATGTACCCTATTTCTCGGTTGTAGATACTACAATTAAAGTAACTGACGCACAGCTGCAAGATTATCTGAACGCGCACAAAAAAGAATACAAAGGAACCGACACCCGTTCGATCGAGTATGTAACGTTCCCGGTTCAGCCTGCGAAAGACGATAGTGCTGCATTGTATACCGAAATCAAAGAACTCGCACGCGGCCTCGCAACCGCACAGAGCGACTCTGCATTTGCTGCAATGAACAGCGACATTCCGGTGCCGATCAACCAGTCGTACGCTACGATGAGCGACCAGTTGAAAGAGGCCGTGAAAACATTCGTTCCCGGTGGTGTTTACGGACCTTACCGCGAAGGCAATACCTATTATATCTACAAATACGGCGGAACCCGCTCCGATACCGTTTCATCTGCAAAAGCAAGCCACATCCTGATCCGCGCTGAAAACCAGTCGGACTCTGCCAAAGCGGCTGCCCGCGTTAAAGCGGAAGGCATTCTGGCGCAGATCAAAGCGGGTGCTAACTTCGAGGCACTGGCTGCTACCTCCAGCGCAGATCCCGGCTCGGCACAACGCGGCGGCGACCTGGGTTATTTCCAGAACAACGGTGCGATGGTAAAGCCGTTTGAAGAAGCTGTTTTTTCCGCAACCGCTCCCGGCCTGATCCCACGTTTGGTAGAAAGTCAGTTCGGTTTCCACATTATTAAAGTAACTGCTCCGAAATCAAATACCCTGTACCGCATCGCTACCATCGGTAAGACCATTGCACCAAGCCAGGCTACCCGTGACGAAGCTTACAGAAAAGCCGACGAATTCGCCAACTCGGTAAAAAGCCGCGAGCAATTCGAAGAAGCCGTTAAGAAAAACAAAGCATTGGTACTCGCGAATGCAAACCGCATTCCCGAATCGGCAACCAATATCAATGCCATCCAGAATGCACGCGAAATCGTAAGATGGGCATTCAAAGAAGATACCAAGCCTTCGTCAGTATCACCCGTTTTCGAAACGGAAGAACAATATGTTGTAGCTGTTCTGACAGGCAAATCGGATGCGAAAGATGTGAAAGTGGATGATTTCCGCGACGAACTGACTACCAAAGTGCGCAACCAGATCAAAGCAGAACAAATCACTGCGAAGCTGAAAGGCGCAACCGGATCGCTTGAAGATATCGCAAAAAAATATGGTGCAGGTGCATTGGTTGAATCAGCGAACGATATCTCTCTCGCAACCGGCTTCCTGACCAGCGCAGGTTTCGACCCTATCGCACTTGGAAAAGCATTCGGTTTGAAAGCCGGACAGAAATCAGGTGTTTTCACCGGCGAAAATGGAGTGTTCATCATGGAGCTGTTAAGCAAGACAGATGCGCCTAAGATCGCTGACTTTACCCAGTACAAAACGCAGCTGACCCAATCATTGGAAAGCCGCATGTCGTACCTGGTGAACGAAGCCATCCGCGAAAACGCGAAAATCGAAGACCACCGCGCGAAGTTCTTCTGATCACAGAACCGCTTAAAAACTCACCGGGAGAGGAGCAGAAATTAAATCTGCTCCTCTTTTTTATGGGTGCTGCAAATTTTTCAGAAAAAAGTGATAGTATTGCAGTATGAAATGTCAATTTTACACTTATTAATTAAAATAGGGTAAAAAGGAGGATGGAAGGAAGGGAGGAAGCTGTTCTCCCGCAACTACATCAGCCGGTTTGTTTAAGCATTAGAAAAACGATTAACTACATTACAATGAGCATTCTACTCGGAGAACAGGAGTATTTTAAGGGTATCGGAAAGATCTCTTTCGAAGGCCCGGAAACCGACAACCCACTGGCTTACCGCTGGTACGATGAAAACCGCGTGATCGCCGGCAAGACGATGAAAGACCATTTGCGCTTCGCAGTGGCTTACTGGCATACGTTCTGCGGCGCTGGTCTGGATCCATTCGGCGGACCTACACTCTTTTACCCATGGGACAAAAAACCAGATGCCGTAGACCGCGCCAAAGACAAAGCGGATGCAGCATTCGAATTCATCACCAAGCTGGGCCTTCCTTACTACTGCTTCCACGATGTAGACGTAGTGGATTACGCCGACGACGTGCGTACCAACGAAAAGCGCCTGCAGGCCCTGACTGCTTATTTGGGTGAGAAACAAAAAGCATCGGGTGTGAAACTCCTTTGGGGAACTGCCAATCTTTTCGGTCACCACCGCTATATGAACGGTGCTTCCACGAACCCTGACTTCGACGTAGTTGCTCACGCAGGTGCGCAGGTGAAGATGGCTCTGGATGCTACTATTGCATTAGGGGGCGAAAACTACGTATTCTGGGGAGGTCGTGAAGGTTATATGAGCCTTTTGAATACCGACATGAAACGCGAGCAGGAGCATTTCGCACAAATGCTGAAGATATCGGTAGCCTATGCCCGTGCGAATGGTTTCAAAGGTAAGTTCTTCATCGAGCCGAAGCCTTGTGAGCCTACCAAGCACCAGTACGACTACGATGCGGCAACTGTGATCGGCTTCCTTCGCCAGCACGACCTGTTGGCCGATTTCAGCCTGAACCTCGAAGTGAACCACGCGACACTGGCAGGCCACACTTTCGAGCACGAATTGCAGGTAGCTGCCGATGCAGGCATCCTGGGATCGATCGACGCTAACCGCGGTGATTACCAGAATGGCTGGGATACCGACCAGTTCCCGAATGACATCGCCGAGTGGACCCGCGCATTGCTCGTGATCCTGAACGCAGGCGGTCTGCAAGGCGGTGGTATCAACTTCGACGCAAAACGTCGCCGCAACTCAACCGATGTGGATGATGTATTCCACGCGCACATCGGCGGAATCGACACCGTAGCACGTGCATTAGTAATTGCTGACAAGATTATCCAGAATGGAGATTACGACAAGATCCGCAAGAACCGTTACGCAAGCTTCGACAGCGGTAAAGGCGCCGATTTCGAAAAAGGTGCTTTGAAACTGGAAGATCTGTTTGAACTGGCTGCTACCAAAGGCGAACCGGCGACAACTTCGGGCAAGCAGGAATACCTCGAAAACCTGATCAACCGGTTCATCTGAGACTAACGCAATGTTACCTCAATATTAATTTTCAAAAGCCATTGATGTATTTCAATGGCTTTTGGCATTCATGCAGGCACGTCGCCGTAACTTGCGTGAAATTAACCCAGCGCTTTCTGCCATGCATACCGGCCGCGCCAAGAAGCATTCTCCCTCTCCTATCCTGCCCCGCATTACCCTGGTTGCGGCATGGATCATCTCGATATCCTGCTTATTTATCCAAACAACATTTGCCCAGGAGCCTGAACATACCATTCCCGCAAGTCCGCAAAACTCCGATTCTCTGCTGATCGGCTTGAAAGCGGATTATCATTCGGCCATCAGGAAGAACAATGACGTGGAAGCTGCGGGCTATTTGCAGCAGATTGGGCGGCTGCTTTTCATTTCGGGGCATTACCCGCAGTCGCTCGACTATTTGCTGCAAGCCGAGAAGCTATTCCGTAATAAGGATCAGCAAAAAATGCTGGCCGCGAACCTGAATATGCTAGGCGAGCTCTATTACCGCACCCGCAGGCCGCAACTGGCCCGGAAACAGTTCGACGAAGCATTGACCATCTACCAAAATCTCGGCCTGGAATCGGGTAAGGCAGAGATTTACGGGCGCATCGGTCACCTTTATGAAAAGCGCGAAATGTACGACAGCGCCTTCCATTTCCAGCGTAAAGCCCTGCAATCCTACCAGCTCGACCGTCACACCGACGGCGCCGCGAAGATTTACGAAAACATCGGCAGCATTTACGAAGACCTCGAAAAATACGATTCGGCCTATTTCTATTTCAACAAAGCTTATACGCTCAACGCGCAGACTCATAATGCGCGGGCGCAGGTAGAAGTCGTGAATAACCTGGGCGACGTGCTGCGGAAAACCGGCCGGTTCCGCGAAGGTTTGGTTTATAGTATTCAAAGTCTGAAACTCGCCCAAACCAGCGGTGAGCGCTACCAGATTTCGAGCGCTTACAATGATATTTCCAAAGCCTATAACCTCCTCGCCCGCAACGACAGTGCATTCCACTACCTCACGCTGAGCCGCAGTCTGCTCAATGACATTTACTCCGAGGAAAGCAACAAACAGCTCGCATTACTGCAAACGCTGTATGAAATAGAGAAGAAGGACAACGAAATTGAACAGCTGACGCAGGCGCGGCGCATCGATACGCTTATCTCCATTGCAACAGGCATTGTGGTGGTATTGATTATCGTCGTGGCGGCATTGATCATCAGCCGGCAGCGCCTCAAAATCCGGAACGAGCAGAAGCTCCACGCGCAGCACAAGCAGGTATACGAAGCGCAAAAGCAACTGATGGAGGTTGAATTAAAAAACAAAAAACTCGAAGAAGAGCACCTCAAACAACAGCTCGAAACCAAAACACAGGAACTAAGCAGCTACACCTTGCACGTAATCCGCAAAAATCAACTGCTGGAAGACCTGCGTGCGAAGCTCGATGAAATGATTAAAGACGATAAGCGCGACCAGCGGAAACAGATTAAAGCACTGTCCGAACAAATCGGTGAAGGCTTGCAGGACAACCAGCATTGGGAAGAGTTTAGGGGGATATTTGAGCAGGTACACCAATCGTTTTTCGACCGCCTCCAACAGCAAACCGGCCCGCTCACCGCCAACGACCTCCGGCTGATCGCATTGATCAAAATGAACCTTACTTCTGCCGATATTGCCACGCTCCTCGGCATCTCGCAGGACAGCCTGCGCGTGATCCGCCATCGCCTCCGTAAGAAACTCAACCTCGCGGCAGGCGACAATCTTTCGGCCTATATCCAGTCCATTTAGCCAATTCACAATTTCTTAACAGTGCGGTAATGCAATCATAATGCCACAAGCCAGGGACTTAAACCACTGGCTATTAGGTCGTTACTTTGCGAAACAGCCCATTGTTGCCTTCTTGTAACGCTTCGAAACGGGCTGTTGCCCTTTTGTTAACGGGGCTGATTTGGATCACTGAATTTGTTCTGCACACCTTCGCATCGCCAAAAACACAACTGCCGACTGCCGACAACAACGTTGATGCGATGATCCGTTACAGTATACAAATCCTCCTGCTTCTATGCACATTCACCAGCCTCCGTGCCGGGACGCTGAAAGGCAAGCTCCTTGAAGCGGCCACCGGCGAACCTGCATTGGGCGTCGTGATCTCCATCGAGGGCACCAACCTGCACGATATTTCAGGACTCGACGGTTCATTCTCGATTCCTAACCTGCAAAAGGGCTCCTACCGCCTCAATATCCGCCACATTTCCTATGCACCCATACAAAGGGAATTTGCGGTCAACGGGAATGAGGTTATTCAAATGAATCTTTCGCTCGAAGCCGCTGCGGGTCTCAAACTTGAAGAAGTGGCCGTCACCGGCAAGCGCGACGGCGCGAGCGACAATACTGCCCGCTTTATGGAGCGCAATGCGAGCCAGGTTATGAATATCGTTTCAGGCAAAACCATCCAGATTTCCCCCGACCTCACCGTTGCGAACGTAATCCAGCGCATTTCGGGGATTTCCATCGAGCGCAACAGTAACGGCGACGGTCAACATGCGATCCTTAGAGGGATGGACAAACGCTACAATTACACACTCGTAAATGGCGTAAAAATCCCGAGCCCGGATAACAAATACCGTTACGTTCCGCTGGATATTTTCCCTTCCGACCTCCTCGACCGTCTGGAAGTGTACAAGGCCCTCACACCTGCCATGGAAGGCGACGCAATCGGTGGTGCGGTGAATATGGTCATGAAAGATGCTCCCGATAAGTTTACATTCTCCGCCAATGTTTCCACCGGCTATAATGAGCTATTTATGGACCGCAAATTCATGGGTTATGATTTCAGAAGCATTCAATCCAAATCACCCTATGAGCGGAACGGCAACCTGTACAATGCCACTCCGGCCGATTTTTCGACTGCCGCCGTCAATTACAAACTCAAAACACCTGCACCTAACCTGCTAGGCAGCATTGCGGTAGGCAACCGCTTCGCGCACGACAAGCTCGGTATTTTGCTCGCCGGTAGTTACCAGAATACCCACCGGGGCAGCAACAGCCTCTTCTTCGATTCGGAAGCGGTGGATACCCTGCGCGGTGAAGCGCTCACAAAAATGAGCGAACGCCGGTATTCGGAGCAACAGATCCGCTACGGGCTGCATTCGAAAATAGATTATCGTATCAATGAGAAGCATAAAATCCAATTCTATAATGCATTCGTGAACCTGACCAACGTGCAGGTCAGGGATGTGAAAGCCACCCAGTTAACCATCGGGGGCTACGATCCCGCAGCAGGTAATGCGACCCTGAGCTACTCCACCCGCTCGCGACTGACCAGACAACAGATATTCAACAGCACATTGCAAGGTAAGCATCCGTTGGCAGATGCACTCGCATTACAATGGTCGGCGGTGTATTCCAAAGCCACCAACGAGGTTCCCGACAATGTAACTGTCCCGCTGATCGGGGCGATGCAGAACTTCCAGGAAAGAAAAACAACCGTCGGTGATGCGTCGCGGCGCTGGGAGCACAATTCCGATCAGGACCTGTCGGCCTACCTCAATTTAACCTACCATACAACCATCGGCTCCACACAGATAGAATGGATCGCAGGCGGCTTGTTCCGCGACAAAACACGCTCCAATTTTTACAACAACTACCAGCTCCGCCCGGCCGACCCATTTGCAGAATACGGAAAGGATTTCACCGACTACACGCAGATCCGCTGGACGATCCAGAACCCACGTGGCTCGGTAGCGAGCGCATTGAATTACGATGCCACCGAGCAGATCAAAGCAGGTTTTGTGCAGGCCAAAGCCGAAACCAAGAACCTGCAAATACTTGGCGGCGTGCGTGTGGAAAATACCGACCAGGGCTATTCAATGCTCTTTCCGATTGGAGAAGACCGTCCTGACGGCAAGCAGCAATACACCGACGTGTTACCCAGCCTGCATATCAAATACAAACCGGAAGACCATGTCAACCTCCGTGCCTCGTACTTCCGTTCCATTAACCGTCCGGGCTTCTTCGAGATCGTGCCCTACCGCATTGTAAACGAGGAATACCAGGAACGCGGTAACCCCGACCTGAAACGTGCCATTGCCGATAACATCGACTTGCGCTACGAGCTCTTCCCGCGTGCTTCGGAGCAGTTTATGGTGGGTGCTTTTTATAAAATGATTAAAGACCCAATCGAATACACCCTCCAACGCGACGCTATCCGCGGACAGGACATTTACTATTCTCCCGGCAATTTCGGAAATGCGAAAAACTACGGCCTCGAAATCGACTATATCAAATACGTAAAGCAGTTCGGGATCAAAGCCAACTACACCTATACGCATTCGCGCATTACCACACCCAAGTCCAGGCGCATACGTAACGAGAGCGGCGATCTTGAAACCATCAATGGGCAGCAAACCCGGCCGCTCTACGGACAGTCGGCGCATGTGGCCAACCTTTCGATACTCTACAAAAACCAGGAGAACGGCATCGATGCACAACTGGCGGGTGGCTACACGGGCGATCGCATCAACACCGTTTCGCAGTTCCTCGACAACGACCTCTGGCAAAAAGGCTTCATTCAAATGGATGCCTCTGTGGAAAAAACCTTCCGCAATGGCCTCGGTGTGTTCCTGAAAGCCAACAACCTGCTCGACACACCTATGGAAGTTTATATGAAGAATACCAATACCGCCAATGCCAAAATCCCGAACCAGGATTTGAAAGGCAAAACGCTCATTCGCCGCGACCGCTACCAGCGTTCCTACCTGCTGGGTGTACGACACAAGTTTTAATCCGTCATCAAAATTTTTAATCTCATGAACCAATCCAAAATGAAACAGCTATTCATGCTTTCAGCCTTCGCCGCATTCCTGATCACCGGTTGCAGCGACGACAAAGACGAGCCCACACCCTTGAATCCTCAACCTACCGAACAATCCGTAACCGGCGAAGTTTCCGGTACCTGGACCAAAGGCAATACTTACAAAGTGACCGGCCACATTCAAATTCCGGAAGGCAAGTCACTGACTATCGAGGAAGGCGTAACCGTACTTTTCAGCGACTCGGTGATCAAACCGGAAGTAGTTGTAAAAGGAAATCTTTACAGCTTGGGAACAGCAGCTGCGCCCGTCAAATTCACCGTGCCTGATGCCTGGAAAACCGCCGGTAACCAATTCGGTAACCTGTGGGGTGGATTGATCGCCGGCCCCAGCTCGGCTGAATTCGTATTGAGCAACACCATTCTTGAATATGGCGGCGCTGTTACGACGGAAGAATCGCCGTCGGTAAAGGCAGGTTTGTATAAAGCCGAAGCCGGCGAACACGTGCCGGTTATTTACTATCCCAATGTGAATGGTAAACTCGTGGTAGTGAGCAGCATTATCCGCAATTTCAATGAAGATGGCTTCTACATCGAAGGCGGAAAGGTGATCATTGCCAACAATACCTTCAATACGACCGGTGTATCGGGCGGCGATGCGATCAATATCAAGTCGGGCGTGCAGGCCGATGTCTCTTTCAATGTAGTTTACAGCCCTAACACCAATGCACTGAAACTTTCAAACTCCGGCGACCGCTCTCCCCAGGCTTATATTGTCGGGTATAACAACACGATCATCAATGCAGGTTGGAGAAGGCCCACCACCAAGGGCGGCTCTATCTGGCTCGAAAAAGGCGTTCGTGCAGACCTTTACAATAACCTGCTCGCCAACGACCGCTTCGGTATCAAGAAGGAAAATGTAGCTAAATCGGTAGACGACCGTTCGGTGATCAGCAACACATTATATTATGGTGCTACCGAAGAGGGTGTGAAGCAATTCCAACCGTCGGTTGAGATCCTGAAAGGCGCTAACGACCTGATTTCGGCCAAAGTGGGCGACAACGATCCCAAATTTGTGAACTACCCGTTGACCACCGACAGCAAAAACGCCACTTTCAACACAGCCTGGGATTTTCACCTGCAAGCCGGTTCACCAGCACTGGGCAAAGGTAAAGCGAGCTTTACACGCTTGTATGCCGAGGGTCTCGTGATCAACGGCGTGACTTATAAATCGCCCGCACCGGCCGACTATATCGGTGCGTTTGGTACCAAGTAATCTCTTCTACATAAGTGTATCAAACATAACGGCAATGTCATGTTGAGCGGAGTCGAATCATCTTGCGTGATGCCTTCGACTCCGCTCAGGCTAACATATCATGCCTCTATACACGGAGTAACATCCTTTATTCCAACACCAGTGAAAGCATTCATAATCCCGGCCATTTCCGGCCTGGCCGCATTGGCTATTACCTGCCAGTCCACCCAAAACGCCCCCATCCATTCCGCCAAAGCCGATCCGGCCAGCGCGGTCATCCAGCCGGTTTTCATTACCGACACCGTCGCCCATGATACCGACGATCCCGCGATATGGATTAATCCCGCCGATCCTTCCAGGAGCCTCATTATCGGCACCGACAAAGACCAGGACGGCGGATTGTACGTATTCGACCTGCAAGGCAAAATGCAGCGCGAAAAAACCGTGACCGGCCTGAAACGCCCGGATAATGTAGATATCGAATACGGTCTCATGCTGGCTGGCAAACCGGCGGATATCGCCATTACCACCGAGCGTTTTACACACAAGCTCCGCATTTACAGTGTGCCCGACATGAAGTCGATCGACAATGAAGGAATAGAGGTTTTTGTAGGGGAAACCGGCGAGAATGCCCGCGATTTGATGGGCATAGCACTTTATAAGAACAAAACTGGGAAGATATATGCCATCGTCGGCCGCAAATCGGGGCCTACTGATGGGACCTACCTGTGGCAGTACCTGCTGGAAGACAACGGCAAAGGCGGTATAAAGGCATCGCTCGTCCGCAAGTTCGGCCAGTACAGTGGCTTGAAGGAGATCGAAGCGATTGCTGTCGACGACCAACTGGGTTATGTGTATTATTCCGATGAAGGCAAAGGCGTCCGCAAATACTACGCCGATCCTGAAAGAGGTAATGAAGAGCTGGCGCTTTTCGCTACCAGTGGCTTTACCGAAGATCATGAGGGCATTTCCATTTACCAACTCACCGACAGCACCGGCTATATCCTTGTGTCGGATCAGGGCGCCAACAGCTTCCAGATCTTTCCGAGAGAAGGTACGTCCGGTAAACCGCATGATCACCCGCTTTTAAGGAAGGTCACAGTTCAAGCCAGCCATAGCGACGGCTCCGATATCGTTTCGATCCCCCTCAATGCCCATTTTCGCAACGGCCTGTTCGTAGCGATGAGCGATGACAAGACTTTCCACCTCTACCGCTGGGAAGACATTGCCGGAAAGCATTTGAAATCAATTAAATAAGCAAAGTCTTACAGCATAAAAAACCACCGGAAACCTCCGGTGGTTTTCATATTACTATCTACTATTAAACTTACTGAGTTTAATGATTAACCTGTTCTGCTAATATCCTGCGTTCTGTTTCAGATTCGTATTGTTACGTATTTCCGGCGTAGGAATAGGGAATAGCAACTCGCGTTCGGTCAAAGTAGGACCGTAAGAGAATTTGTGACCTACGTAGTTATCAAACTTCTTCGTAGTCACATTATACGCCTTCCGCAAACGTACCATATCGAACCAGGTGATATTCTCGAAGCACAGCTCATGCCAGCGCTCTGCCCACACAGCCTCGCGGAATGTGTCTTTGGTGAGCCCCGCAAGTGCAGGCAGCTGCGCCCGTGTACGAATTGCATTCACTGCTTCATACGCTTTCGCCGACGGCCCTCCTACCTCGTTGGCTGCTTCCGCATACATCAGAAGCACATCTGCATAGCGGATTACAGGCCAATTCAAATCACTGTTGGCAGTGCTTGTTTGGGCTACGTTATCAAAGTGTTTGTAGATAAAATAGCCGCCGAGATCCACTTCCTTGTTGCGATCGCTTTCATTAGTGAATTTGGTAAAGAAAAATTGCTTCTCTTTCGCGCGAAGGTCGCCTGTCTCGAAAGACTTCACGAAGTCGCCGGTTGCGTAAATACCGCCGGTTTCATCGGAGTAAGCCGAGATATTTTTGTTGTAAGGAATAATGGAAACCTGCCAGTTCGACGGGATCAGCTGGGTTTTGTACTGGATCATGAAGATATTCTCTTCGATGTTCTTCTTGGCGGGATTATGCAGGTCGTCGTAAGAAGTGAAGAGTTTGAATGCTTTCGAGTCAATTACCTCTTCTGCTTTTTTAGCGGCCAGATCATAATAGGCGGCGCCTTTTTGCAAAGGGTAGCCCGCCATGGTAAGATACACTTTCGCCAGCAACGATTTCACCGCGCCGAGCGTCACCTTACCGCTGTTTTCGGTCATGGGGAGGCCGGATGCCTCAGCTGCCTTCAAGTCTTCCACGATCTGGTTGTAAACCGCTTCAGGGGTCGCAGCCGAGGGGCGCAACTGATCGGATTGTAAGTTCACAGGCTGCGTCACGAGCGGGATGTTGCCGAACATCTGCACGAGCTGGAAATAATAGAACGCCCGGAGGAAATAAGCCTCGCCGAGCACCTTCTTCATTTCGGCAGCATCCATGGTAATGCCCGGTATTTTCGCCAGCGAGAGGTTAGCGCCTGCAATGCCCTTGTAATATTGCGTCCAGTAGGTTTGTCCGTAGCCATTATCAGAAGTATTCCGTAGATCTTTGATAAAATAGCTGTTCACTGCCTGGCCGAGATCGGTTCCGGCCAAACCAGTCGCGAATTCGGGCATCATCCACGCACCTCCCCCGAAGCCGCTGCTCATAGGTTCACGTAACGGCGCGTAAATCGCATTGACGGAGCTCCTCGCATGCGCGGGCTGCGTGAAGTAGTTTTCTTCTGTGAAGTTACTCGGATCCGACTCATCCAGGAAGTCTGAGCAACTTGTTGCCCCAAATAAGCTCAGCATCGCGAGCAAACCGATTTTCTTTGATATGATTGTCATTGTTACTTTCGGTAAGAGTCAATATTGTTATAAACCGATGTTCAGGCCGAGCATGAATACTCTTGGCTTCGGATAGTCATACAAACCAAATCCCTGGTCGAACGGCGATCCGGAGTTGGAAACCTCAGGGTCATAACCTTTGTATTTGGTCGCTACAAAGAAGTTCTGAACGGATGCATAAGCTCTCAGGCGTTCCAGTTTCATTTTCGAAGCAATGTGCGACGGGAACACATAGGCGAGCAACAGGTTGCGGCCGCGGATAAACGACGCGTCGGTTACCTTGTGGCTGTCGTTGTTGGTCGTATAGTAAGCATTGATAGGGCGGATCTGCGCAATCGGCGTATTCTGGTTGGTCTCTGTCCACGCATTCAACACGGTTTTGTAGCTGTTCGCAATTCCCTGGCGGTCCTCAGCAGAGTGGATACTTCTGTCGAGCACATCGTTGCCGTACATGTATTGCAAGTCCACCGTCAGCGACCACTGTTTGTAGGTGAATGTGTTCAGGAATGTACCGAAGCCATCAGGAATACCTTTACCGATGATCGTGCGGTCATTATCGTTAATTGTACCGTCATTATTCAAATCCGCGTATTTCACGTCGCCGGGCAACATATTGTATTTTTTAGCCTGTTCCGCTTCTGCTGTCGACCAGGTACCCTGATGCACACGTCCGAACATGGACCCTACCGGCTCGCCCACACGGATCACCGTCGCACCCGAGAAAATGTCGCTACCGCCCGAGAGCGCCAATACCTTGTTTTTGTTCACAGAAATATTGAATGTAGTGCTCCAAGAGAAGTCCCCCGCCTTGATATTGGTAGAGTTGATTGCGAATTCGACACCCTTGTTCTCCATGCTGCCGATGTTCGTGAAGATGCTCGTGTAACCACTGCTCAATGGAAGTGGCGCATCCAGCAACATTTTATTCACCTTTCTGCGGTACAGATCCAGTTCCAGGTTGACACGGTTCTGAAATAAGCCCAATTCTACACCGAAATCCACTTGCTGTGTTTTCTCCCATTGCAGGTTAGAGTTCGACATCCTGCCTACGCCGATACCGATGTTACGCGTCCCTCCGAAGATCACGTCGCTGCTCGCCAAGCCTGCCAATGCGCGATATGCCGGGATTTCCGAGTTACCGGTTGCACCATAGCTGGCTCGGATTTTCAGGTTGGAGATAGTTGGTGAATTTTTCAGGAACTCCTCTTCATTCACACGCCAGGCAAGCGCTGCCGACGGGAAAAATGCATAGCGGTTGGCATCCCCGAATTTCGACGAACCATCGATACGGCCTGTGAATGTTACGAGGTATTTGTTCATCAGGCTATAATTAATCCGGGCAAAATAGGAGTTCAGACCGTACGCCGTAGCGGCCGAGCTCGGGGCCAATGCCGTTGCACCGGCACCCAGATTATTGAACTGAAAATAGGTATCTGTAAAGTTCTGGCTGCGGGCAGTGTTATCGAAACGATCCACATGCTGCCACGACAAACCAAGCATGGCATTGATTGAATGGATTTTGCCGAAGTCTTTGAAATACGTCAGATAATTCTCGAACTGCCATGAGTTAAACCGGCTGCTGCTTACCGACGCATCACCATTGCTGGAGATGTATTGAAGCCCGGCAGCTGCGAAGTAATCATTGCGCTGGTTGATCACGTTCGCACCCACGGTTGAGCGTAGTTCCAGTCCGTCGGCGAGACGAATGTTGGCATACATATTACCCAGCATGGTTTGTGTTTTGAGGTAATAAAGGCGCTCAGCTGCTACACGAAGCGGGCTGTCGCCTCCCTCCATGCCGGGATAGTCTCGGTTACTGGCCCATTTACCATCCGGATATTTCACCGGAATGATCGGCAATGCTTCCAGCACCTGACGCATGGTCGTGATACCACCACCGCCCAGCTGGTCGATTTGCTTCTCATTCTGATCGGTATAACCGAGCGTACCACCTACTTTCAGCCAGCTTTTGATTTGTGAATCAAATACAAAACGGCCTGCGAAACGTTTCTGCCACGAATCCTTGACGATACCATCCTCGTTGCGGTAGTTAAGGAACGCGCCGAAGCTGCCTTTTTCGTTACCGCCCGTGAAACCCAGTTGATGGTTTTGAGTAAATGCTTTCTGGAAAGTCTCTTTCTGCCAATCGGTGTCGTATAATGGGTTGCCGTTCGAATCGAAAAGCAATGGATTAGTCCGTTTCAGCTTTGGATCGGTGTATTTGGTACCGGTAGCCCAGCCGACGGGGTCATACTTGGCTGCATTGGCGTAAATGGTTTCCTCCACTTGCAAAAACTCTTTTGAATTCAAAACAGGCAGTTTCCTGGGTGCGACACCAATGCTAAAATCGGTATCGTAAGTCACCTTTCCTCCGCCAGCTGAACCTCGCTTGGTCGTAACGAGGATCACCCCGTTGGCACCGCGTGCACCGTATATCGCAGTGGATGATGCGTCCTTCAAAACTTCTATGGACGCAATGTCGTTCGGGTTAAGGTAATCGATCGGTGTACTACCGTTGGCAAGTTCCACCGCATTCAGGATCACCCCATCGATCACGTAAAGAGGGTTGTTGGAAACACTGATAGAGCTGGCTCCGCGAATACGTATGTTGGCGCGACCACCCGGGCGTCCCGAGTTGGACGACACGTTTACCCCGGTAATGCGGCCGGAAAGTCCCTGGTTCAATGAAGAAGCCGGGCGTTCCTGCAAAACTTCGGCTTTGAGGGTACCGACCGCACCGGTAAGATCCGACTTTTTAACAGTACCATAACCTACTACCACTACTTCTTCCAATGCGTTCTCGTCCGGGGCCATTTTCACTGTAAACGTCGACTGGTTTCCCACCGTCACCTCCTGCGATTTGTAGCCCACAAAACTGAAAACAAGCACCGGCTGGCCGCCATCCGGGATGTCCAGGCTGAAATCACCCGCGGCACCTGTGGAGGTTCCGCGCTGAGTGCCTTTCAGGACCACGCTCACACCCGGAAGCGAAGCCCCTTTTTCGTCCGAAACCGTTCCCTTCACGGTCCTGTCAACTGCGACCTGGGTTACCTGTGCCGGTGCGGTCAGGTTTTCCTGCGTCATCTGCCCCTCCGGCAGTGCCATCGCCTCTTCCTTGCTTTCCCTCACCGGCATCGCTTCCTTTGCTTTGCCTTCGGTTATAACAAATGTGTTCTTTCTTGTCTTTTTATATTTCAAGCCGTTCTGCCTCAGCAGCATATCCAGGTTTTTCTCTATGGACTGGTTGAAATCCAGGTTGCTGGAAGCTACGTTCACGGAGCCTACCAATCGATCCTCGAAAATGATTTCTACCCCGTAATGTCTCTGAAGATCGAGCAAAACATTTTTAAGCTTCATCTCCTGACCGAGCGAAGTATGCTGCTTGGCCGGCATCGACGCAAAGGCAATGACCTGTGAATGCACGACCCGGGAGGATTGTGTCATCAACACAATCCCGATCGCCACCCATTGCTTGGCTGATAGCGTTAAATTCATAATCAAGTGGTTTGGAATTAATTGTTCGTTAAAAGGATGCTTGTGCCGTTCTGCTCGACCCGGAGATCAAGCACTTCCGAAATCGTTCTCAAAAGTTCGTCCGCATTTTTGGTCTTGAAATTGCCGGTTATTGAGCGCTGGGCGATGTTGGAATCGGAAAGGGTCACTTTCTGGCCAAAGTTTTCCTCGATCATCGCGAGTATTTCTTTTACTGGCGTTCCGTTGAACACGTAACGCTGCTCCGTCCAGGGAGCGAATGTTTTGACATCCTGCTTTTTTTCGAGTTGCACCGCGCCTGCCTGATCGAGAAAAGCGAGGTCTCCCGGCTCCATCATGACTTCCCTGCGGCGGTTATCCTGCGAATAGTCGATGCGCACGCTGCCGGATTTCAATGCTACCTTCGTGCCTCTTGGCCGGGCAAACACGGAGAATGTGGTCCCAAGCACTTCCACCTGAAACTTCTCGGATGTCTTCACCACAAAGCGTTTGTGGTCAATCGTATGGCTTACCGAAAACTCGGCCTCGCCTTCCAGCACCACTTCCCGCACATCGCCCCAGAAACCCAGCCTCGGCACTTTCAGTTTGGAGTTCGAATTCAATGCTACGCGACTTCCGTCTTCGAGGTACACGTCGGTGGTCTGACCGTAAGCTGTCTGGTACGATTTGTATTGTATCGGCTCACGAAACCACCAACCGCAACTCACGAGCAGCGTTACCGACGCCGCCGCCACCCAAAACCGGTTGCTTCGCCTGGCAAACCAGGAAGGCCCCCCACCATCATCCTCCCCTTCCTCCTTCCTCCATTCTCCTTCCTCTTCCAGCGTCGAATTCAGCCGGAGAAGCAGATTTTCGAGCGCAATATCCTGGTTGGGGACGAACTGGGGCGACTGGGTTTCATATTCCAACAGCCACCGGTGGAATGTTTCCGCGTTTTCTTTCCGCACGATCCATTCTTCCACGAGTTGCCTTTCGAGCGGATTAGCCCGCCCGCTCAGGTACTCGAAAAGTGTGTATTTCGATATAGTTTTTTCCATTTCTGTTCGGTTTACAACGTTGACAAGGCCCATTCGGAAGGGCCTCCTGACCGGCTTCTCCGGCCGGGTTTCAGAGGATACTCAAAATGGTCAGGCAAAGCGAGATCATCCATTCTCCGTGAAGGGCGGAGCGAAGGTGTTTCAATGCCTTGGAGATGTGTACTTCTACGGTTTTGGGTGAAATATGCAGCTCGTCCGCTATCTCATGGTATTTTTTGTTCTCGAAGCGACTCAGCAGGAACACTTTCTGGCACTGCATCGGCAGCCGGGCGATCACCTCGTTCACTTTGAGAAACAGGTTATTATAATGGATCTCAGCATCAGGCTGCTGATGATACGTGGAGATCGAATGCTCCTCGTTCACTTCGAGGGTGTCTGTCTTGCCAAACTCTCTACGCATATACGTATAGCATTCGTTACGTACGGAGCGGAACAAATAGCTGGTGTACGAAGTTGTGATGTTCTCGTAAGCCTTCGTGCGGTAAAACTGAAAGAACACCTCGCTCACCAGGTCCTCGGCGATTTGTTTGGAATACACAAACCGCACTGCATGACTGCAAAGGGGATTGTAATACCTTTTAAACAGCAGTTCCAGACCCTTTCCCGGGTTTTGCTCGAAAGCCGACTTCAGGAAGGTAGCAGAATCAATCTCACTTACGGGGGCCTTACCTTCGTGTGCAGGGGACACAAATGGCCCAGGGCGCTTCGTTTCCGGGTTAAGCAAAGGATCGTGCATCAGGTGTCTGTTCGTATGTAATAATTAAAAGACTTTCTTGTATTTAAAATCCCTTACCCTTGATTTAAAAAAACTAAAACTTTTTTTAATCATATCTTAACCCAAACCAACCGGATATTAAAAAAGCCGCTATCCTTGCGAATAGCGGCCATTATCAAAAACTAGTTATTTCGGGTTACAAATTCTTCGCCTTCATCTGTTTTACGGCATAGTCGGCCGCGCGGGCCGAGAGCGCCATATAGGTAAGCGAAGGATTTTGTGTCGCGGTCGAAGTCATGCAGGCACCGTCCGTCACGAATACGTTCTTGCAATGGTGCAGCTGGTTCCACTTGTTCAGCAGCGACGTCTTAGGGTCTTTACCCATTCGCACACCGCCCATTTCGTGAATGTCGTTGCCCGGATTACGATGGTTATCGTGTGTTTTTACATTGGTGAAGCCCGCTTTGGTGAACATTTCGCTCACTTGCTCCATATAATCCTTGATCATCTTTTCGTCGTTATCGTCATAATCGACAGAGATTCTCAGTTTCGGCATCCCAAACGGATCCTTTTCATTCTTATCGAGCATGACATAGTTGCTCTCTTTGGGAATGGTTTCGCCCATCATGTGCGAACCTACGCTCCAATTGCCGTATTTCGTTTCGTGCAATCCGGCTTTCAATGATTCACCCAGGCCACTGCGGTCGTTGTAGGTGTTGCGATTGGCTCCGAAGCCGGCCGCATACCCTCTCAAAAAGTCGGTTTCCTGCTTGTAAACATTGCGGAAACGCGGAATGTAGCCGCTATTAGGACGGCGGCCATCGGTGGTTGAGTCCAGAAACCCTTCGTATTCTCCTGAAACCGTTGCCCGGTAATTGTGGAATGCGATGTACTTGCCCAGCAAGCCATTGTCATTACCCAGTCCATTGGGAAAGCGGCTGGAGATCGAGTTCAGCAATACGAGGTTCGAATTCAACGCGGCTGCATTCAGGAAGATGATATTGGCATAAAACTCAATCATCTCTTTCGTATTCGCGTCGATCACGCGTACGCCCGAGGCCTTCTGCGTCTTGTCGTCGTAAATGATCGAATGCACCACGGAATGCGGACGGAGCGTCATATTCCCCGTCTTCGCCGCCCAGGGGATAGTAGATGCATTGCTACTGAAATACCCTCCGAACGGACACCCCCGCTCGCACATTACGCGATGCTGGCATTTGGCACGGCCCTGGTCGAGGTGGATCTGTTGGGGCTCCGTAATATGTGCCGCGCGACCGATGATAATGTGGCGGTCTTTATATTGTTTGGAAACTTGCTCTTTGAAATACTTTTCCACGCAGTTCAGGTCATGTGGGGGCAGGAACTCGCCATCGGGTAATGCGTCGATGCCGTCCTTGTTACCGGTAATGCCCGCGAATTTTTCCACGTGACTGTACCAGGGTGCCAGGTCGTCGTAGCCAATCGGCCATTCTACTGCAAACTGATCGCGTGCCGGCCCCTCGAAATCGTATTTGCTCCAACGCTGCGTCTGACGTGCCCAAAGCAGCGACTTGCCGCCTACCTGGTAACCCCGCAACCAGTCGAAAGGCTTCTCCTGAATGTAGGGATGCTCATTATCCTTCGCGAAAAAGTGCATCGACGATTCCTTGAAGTTATAGCAGCGTGCTGCAATCGGGTTCGCATCTGCAATTTCTTTCGGAAGCCGTTCACGGTGCTCAAACTCCCACGGCATCATGTTCGTCGTAGGATAATCCTTGATATGCTGCACATCGCGCCCGCGTTCGAGCACGAGGGTTTTCAATCCTTTTTCGGTCAACTCCTTCGCAGACCATCCGCCGCTGATCCCCGAGCCAATCACAATGGCATCGTAGGTGCGGGCTTTTTTACTATCAATATTAAAATTTGCCATAGTTCGGTTTGATGGAAATAGGGAGGAAGGGAAGAAAGGGAAGATGGAAGAAAGGAAAAAAACAATCAATGACCTAATGACTCAATGACTTATATCCTCCTTCCCTTACTCCTTTCATCCCTTCTTAACAGGTACACACCCATGGTAGCGAGCGGGGATCATTTCGTAGTGGGTAATGTTGGTCATCACGTATTCGGACGTCATATAGCCCTGGATCGTCAGGTTTTTGACCATACTGAAAAAGCCTTTCTGTGCCGTGTCGCTTCCTTTTTCGATATCCGACAGGATTTGCAGGCGCTGCTCCTTGCTCGCATCCACAAACGACTTGCCGAACCGCTGAATGCTCTGCTCATCGATATTCGAAACGCCGCTTGCGAGGCTGGCCTGCGCTTTGGAATCGTAGCAATCCTTCACCATCTTCTGCACAAAATCACCTACGCCCAGCTCTCCTGCGCCCGGTGTGTCGGTTTTGGGGATGATGGTTTCGACGATCATCGTAAGATTTTTAGATTGATCTGCCGATAGCAATCCGCTCTTCGCCACCGCACTCTTGTTCCAACCGGATGCCCAGGAAGGCAAACCCGCCATGGCACCCATGGCCATCGCCATGCTTTTAAGCGCTACGCGTCTCTCCATTTTCGTTTCTATTTTGTTTGAACGTCTTTACTTGTATTGTTTCTTGTCACTCTTTGTCAGGATTTGTCATTGATTGTCATTGATTGTCATTGATTGTCATTGATTGTCATTGATTGTCATTGATTGTCATTGATTGTCATTGTAAAAAATTTCTTTCTCTGACTATACCCGGCTACCATTGACTACACCTGACCATTCCTGACTACACCTGACTATTCTTGACCATACCTGACTTCTCTTGACTACTCATGACTAACCTTGACCACACCGGCCAAATCGTCACTCCTCGAGGAAGTCGAGATCGCGACCGTGCGTTTCGGGAATAGTGAGAATGCAGAAGATACCTATTGCAAAACAGATCAGTCCCACGAGCGCACCGGCCTGAATGACGGTGAAAGAACCTTTAAAAATAGCAAATAATGTAGTCATTCCCACTACCGTGCCGCGTACCATGTTAGGAACAGTAGTGGCCGCCGTAGCGCGCAGGTTAGTACCGAATTGCTCCGCGCCGATCGTCACGAACATAGCCCAATAGCCGATCCCGAAGCCCAGCAAAGTGGCGATTGTATAGAAAAGCGACGCTGATTTAATTCCCGCAAAAAGGTAAACCAGGCTGAATACCAGTGTAAATAGCATGAGGTAGAAGACCGCCTTCTTGCGCGATTCGAGCCAGTGGCTGATGAACCCGCTGCAAAGGTCTCCGATCGACAAGCCAACGTAGCACCACATAATAGAAAGCCCCGGCTTGATAGGTTCATCGATGCCCAATGCCTTGCCAAACTCGTTGCTGAATGTAGCCAGGATACCGATCACAAACCAGGTAGGCAAACCAATGCCAATGCACCGCAGGTATCGCCCGAGTCTGTCCCTATTGGTAAACAATGCAAAGAAGTTGCCCTTCTCGATATGCTCTTTTTCCTTCAAATCCTTGAAAATCCCCGATTCGAAAACACCGATCCGAAGCAAAAGCAGCGAAATGCCCAACCCTCCGCCGATGAAATAGGCATAGCGCCAGTCGAAGAACTCGACCGTGAAATAGGCCACCACAGCACCCAGCAACCCAATACCGGCCACCAGTGACGTCCCGATTGCACGCAAATGCTTGGGAAGGATTTCGGAAACGAGCGTGATCCCCGCGCCCAGTTCACCCGCGAGGCCAATGCCCGCAATGAAACGGAGCGTTTTGTAAACCGTCACATCCTGCACGAAGCCGCATGCGATGTTAGCGAGGGAATAAGTGATAATGGATCCGAATAGTACGGAAAGGCGCCCTTTCTTGTCTCCGAGCACGCCCCACAATATCCCGCCAATGAGCAGCCCGGTCATCTGCCAGTTCAGAATACTGGCGCCTGTAATGGAAATGTCCGCTTCGGAGAGGCCTAATGCAGCCAGACTAGGCAGGCGCACGATCCCGAAAAGGAGCAAATCATAAATATCTACGAAGTAACCAAGGGCAGCGACAATTACGGGAGCACTGAAAAGGTAGGAAGCGTCTGAGCGCGTTGCTGTGACGGATGACATTTGATTTTCTATGGATTTCATCGGAATAACTTGCAATATTATGCAAATAGCCGGACATAAGCCCGGCTATTCGTTGGTAAATTAATAAAATTTAAAGAGAAAGTTTTGTTTGAACGTTGCCGACTTTCTCTTGCTTTCATTGTCTATATCTTCTTAAATACGATGGTCATTTTGTATTTGACACCGTCTTCCTCTTCCATGGTCGACCATTTCATTTCGGTCGCGCCGGTTTCGAGGTCGAACTCGGTAACATCCGAGCCCTCGGTGAGGACAATTTTTTTATCCTTCACTGCCCATTTCGATGCGTCGTCCACGACGTCAGCCTGGTCGAAGATGTCGTCGCAGCCGACAGGCACTTTCGCGCCGACCGTGCCATTGCTTTTGAAAGTAATTTCGGTTTCCGACAGGCACTTTTTGCCCGTCAATGCTTCGAAATACGCGAGTACATCGGTGATGCCGTTCTGCGCCGGGTCGACATTCATTGCCTTGATTTTCCAGGTACCTTCTACGACATTGCCAGAGGGCGCCTCGGGAGCCGGATCGTCGGAGTCTTTGCTACACGCCAGCATCGCTGCCGCGAACAGAAATAGCATCAGGTAATTGGCCAGATTTTTCATGGATGGAGTTTTCATGGTTGCCTTTTTTAAGTGATAATAATCACGAAATTATGCGCTCATTTTTCCATCCGGACATATTACCGAGTGACCGGTAGATTCACTGAGTGACCGGTCACTCCCCGCCTCAAAGTTCCAGTTTCTGCTTGTCTTTCAAAAGCTGCTCCTTCAATTTGGCATAATCGATGTCCTGCACCGCCACTTTATCGTCGATCGCCTGCACCGCAGCAGTAGCCGCGCTCTGGCCGAGGATCATGAACACCGGCTCCATGCGGATGGACCCATAGGCAATATGTGAGGCCGAAACGCACACGGGTACCAGCAGGTTTTCACATTCGGCTTTTTTAGGAACAATGGAACCATATGAAATGCTGTAAGGCGTTTTGGGATGCACACCGATATCGCCCTCATTCTGCACGAAACCATCCTCCTTCACATAGCGCTGTGCATTATGCGCATCGAGCGAGTACGAACCCATACCAACGGATTGTTCCACTGCTTTTTTACCCAGCGTTTCATTCTCGGTCATTACACTTTTCCCTAGCATTCTGCGCGCTTCGCGGACGTAAATCTGGTGCGGCCAGCCGCCATTGTCCTTGAACTCGTCTTTCGGTAAACCCCATTCACTCATCTTGGCGCGCACATCTGCCGGTACCGCCGGGTCGTTGGTCAGGAAGTACATCAGGCCTTTCTGATATACCTCATGCTCCTTGATGATCTCCTTGCGGCGCTCGTACGAGGCATCGGGATAATCGTAGTTCTGCCCAATGAAATCCGTGCTGAACGGGCCGTGGTTGTTTGTATCGGTCTTGCGGTTGGGAATCGGGTCGTATTTGTCGAAAGTTTCGGTCCAGCCAGCCTTGTACACGCGGGCGAGGAGCTCGTATTTGCCTGGGTCGTAGCCTTCCGGTTTAGCAAACGGAATGCGATTATCGGGGTGCGACGAGAGGCACATACGGAAGCAATAGGCCTGGATCTTGTGGTCTCCCGATCCATTTTCAGCGATCTTCTCAGCTGTTACGTAAGGCAGCAGGCCGCTTTTAGGGTCACCTTCCACTTTGTATGGACTAATATTCTTCGCGAAATAATGCCGGTGCTGGAAAACGCCCGCCTGGACACCATTCCATTCTTCATTGTAAACACTGTTCGCTTCGCGTCCCACGTGATACTTTACACCGGCGGCGGCCATGAGGTCGCCTTCGTAAGTAGCGTCGATGAACATTTTGCCTTTAAATGTCTTGCCGCTAAGTGTTTTGAATGAAGTAATGCGCCCCCTCGTTTTCTGAACACCACTTTTGCTCCGGTCGAGCCATTCGTCGCGGTAGATTTGGATATTGTTTTCTTTCACAAAATCCTCGAAAACCTGCTCGGCCACGTGCGGTTCGAAAATCCACATGGTGCGCTCGGCACCGTCCATGGCTACGGTACCCTGCCCTTTGTTGCCGTATTCTTCCTTTTTCTGCCAATGCCAGCCTTCGGGCTTGTCATAATGCAGGTAAACGCGGTGGTAGAACTCTCGCGCAAGACCGCCGATCACCGATTTGTTGCCGGTATCGGTGAACCCCAGCCCACCCGAGGAAAGTCCGCCTAAATGTCTATCGGGTGAAACTACAAGTACCGTTTTGCCTGATTTGACTACCTGCACCGCCGCCGTAACCACCGCGCAAGTGCCGCCGTAAACGATCACATCGGCTTCGTATGACTGCGCGAAAGCCGCCCGCGGCATGAGGTAAGAAATAATAATTGCACCCAGTAAGAGTAATTTTTTCATTGAAATTTTATGTTGATTTTAAAATGTTGACAGCCGACTGTTTAATGAACAGGCTCGTCTTTACCTTTATTCGCTGAATGCGAACCACCGTCACTGTTCACCCGTCGGTACAAACAGCACTGCATCGGCCGCCACTGCTCCCGAAGCTCCTTCCGACGAAATGTTGACCGAGGAAGCATCGCCTTTGGGCAGATCGAACTTGCCTACATGGTACCATTCACCCGAAGTTTGCCCTTCGACGACGATGTCCTTTTCCAGCACTGAAATGTTCTTCACCTGGCCGCCCGCTTTCACCGAAAGTTTGATTTCCGAAGCCGGTTTAGCCACTTTGGGAAAGTAAACGTAAATCCGGTAACTACCAGGGGCTGTGATTTGAGGCGTAAAAGTAACCGTACCGCCGTTCCGGTCGTTTTCAGAGGTTACCAGGAACGACGGACCGTAACCTCCTTTTTTGACCGGCTGCCAATTTCCTTTAATAGAAACGTTGCTATCCTCATTATCGACGAGAATTTCAGGCGTCTTGCCATTCACGAGCGGGTCGGTTTTGAGCCTCGCCTGCAATTTGGCGACGTCGATCTGCTGTACACTCTTCTTCGAATCGATCGCCATGACGGCCGCGATGGCTGATGACTGCGCAAGTACCATAAACACCGGCTCCATACGGATAGAACCATAGGCAATGTGCGTCGCGGAAAGGCATACCGGCACCAGCAAATTGGTACATTCCTTCTCCTTGGGCACCAGCGAGCCGTAAGCGATCGGGTAAGGGCCGAATCCGCCGACCTCGACATTCCCTTCGTTTTTAGCCATGCCATTGATCACAATGCGCTGGATATTGTGCGAGTCCATGGTGTAAGCCGCCATTCCCACGCCGTCTTTCACCACTTCTTTGCCTTCACAATTCGCCTGGGTCATGACATAACTGCCGATCATCCGGCGTGCCTCACGTACATACAGCTGCGGCGACCAATTGCCGGTTTCCACGTATTCGTCTTTGGGATACCCCCATTTCAGCATAGCCTCACGCAACTCCTTGGGTACCCGCGGGTCGTGGCCGAAGAAATAAAGCAGGCCCTTGGTGTAGATTTCGTGCGCTTTGATAATTTCCGTACGCTTCTTGTAATCGGCCTCGGGGTACTCGTGGTTCATGCCGATCATGTCGGTCGAGAAACCGTTACGATTGTTAATGTCCGTTTTATTGTTCGGCATTTTACTCCAGATGAAGTAGTCGTTCAGCGCTTTCCGTTCCGGCTGTTTCGCGATCAGGCGTGCGAGGAGCTCGAAATGCGTTGGATCGTAACCTTCCGGTTTGGTGATGGGTACCATATTGTTGGGATCGGAGGTGAGGCAAATGCGGTAGTTGTAAGCCTGCACCTTTTTATCGCCCGTGCCGTTCGGTTCCAGTTTAGCAGATGAAACACCCCACAGCAGGCCACTTTCCGGCTTCCCTTCAATTTTATAAGGATCAATTCCATCCGGCAACTGGTGTCCTTTCATGAGCTGGACCCCGTTGATCGTCTCGTTGTAATCGCTGTTCGCTTCGCGGCCCACGGTATAGGAAACGCCGGCTTTGGCCATCAGGTCGCCTTCGTAGGTACAGTCGAGATACACTTTGGCAGTAACGGTCCGATTGGTTTTGGCATCCGGTTTAAGACTGTTCTCCAAAACAATGGATTTAATCTCCGCTCCCGATTTGGTGGCGCTGATCACCCGGTTTTGGTAGAGAACCTTGATACCCGCTTCGTCCAGATATTGCTGTAAATACTTTTTGGCTACACTCGGCTCGAACGTCCATTGCTCAAACTTACCGTAATGCTTGCCAATGCGACGGTAAAAGTCCCTGGAAAGGCCGGTAATGGCATATTTGTTGCCGATATCGGTGTAGCCCAGTCCACCGGAGGTCATACCGCCCAAATGCCCGCCCGGCTCGATGAGTACGACCGACTTACCCATTTTCCTGGCCGTGTAGGCCGCGATCACGCCGGCTGCTGTCGCGCCGTAAACGCAGACGTCCGCCTGCACCGCGGCTCCCCCGGTCGGCGTTCCGGTGGCCGCTTGCTGTCGAACTTCCGACATCCGGAACCCTGACAATACGAATGCAAACAGACAAGCGAACCTAGCTATTGCTATCTTTTTTCTCATTGTTTTTGAAATGATTAAAAATGCTTAATAACCCGGATTCTGATCTTTGGCGGTAATGGCCTTGTTATACAAAATCTCGGAATTCGGGATAGGCCACAACATGTGCTTTTCCGCGACAACAATGTTTTTTACTTCCAAAATGCGCTGTTTGGCGATCCCTAACCGTTTCAGGTCGTTCCAGCGCTTACCTTCGTACATGGTTTCGTAGCCCCGCTCCTGCACTACCTTGTCGATGTAGCTCTGTAATGTGGCAAAATCAGCGAGTTTAAAATCGACCGTCGAAGCTGTTTCGGCAGGCTTTCCGTAAGCGCGGCGGTGAACCTTGTTGAGGCTTTCGAGACCGTCGGCCGTCGGCTTGCCGTTCGCACGGGCATCCGCTTCTGCGTGGAAAAGGAGCAGATCGGCGTAGCGGTACCATGGGTAGTCGTTGCCGGCACCTCCGGTAGCCAGCGGATCACGGTATTTCCGGTACAACATGGAAGTCGATCCCAAGCCAATATCCACGTTATACAGCATATGATTTTTACGCAAATCCTTGAAATCCCAATTTTTAATCACCGAGTTGGAAACCGAGTCGGTATACTGTGCGTACACGCCGCCCGGGCCATAGTAATTGTACTGGCCAATCTTGCGGTGCGCGTAGCTTACCAATCCGAAGCCTTGCTGGCGGGAGTATTTGAAATAGAAAATCTCCTCGCTCGTATTCACCACCTCGGGTCCGTAGATCTTCTGAAAATCCTCCGAAACACTCACCCCGACCAACGAGTACTTCCTGGAATCGATCACCTCTTTCGCCTTCGCCCGCGACTCTTCCCATTTTTCGAGGTACAGATATACTTCGGATAACATGGTTTTCGCAGCCCACTTGGTAGGTCGCCCGATTTCGGAAGGGTTGTCGGGAAGCCCCGCTTCGGCGGCCAGCGCATCTGCGACAATCAGCTTGTAAACATCTTCAACGCTTGACCGCGGAATATCGGCTACCGTCATGTTCTCTTCCGTGCGTAGGGGCACGCCCGCCCAGTTACGTACAAGCGCGAAGTAGATCAGTGCACGCATATATTTCGCTTCTGCTACAAATGAGGTTTTTTCCGCGTCCGTCATGCTCGTTCCCTTCGGTACATTCGCAATTACCAGGTTCGCATTCCGGATGGATTGGTAAAAGTTGTCCCAAATCGTAGCTACGCGGTTGATGTTCGTATTATCAAGGCCCTGGTACAAGCTCACGGGCGTTTGCGTACCTCTTGAATTACCATAATCCGCAAGGCCTTCCAGCTGCGCGGGGTAGTTGGTCGACAATGCGGCGTCCAGGCGCATCGGACCGTAGATCGCGTTGACAGCGGCTTTGGCTTCCGCTGCCGTATTATAAAAATTTTCGGAGGCCAGCGACTTGGGCTTCTCTTCCAGAATATCGGAGCAACTCATGCAAACCGCCGCGAAAAACAAACTCGTGAATATCTTTTTCATAATGATGACTTCTCTTTAACCGGTGATTAAACTGACCTTAAAACCCAATTCTAAGCCCTACTGTGGTGGTTTTGGCGACGGGGTAAACATAGTGGTCCACGCCCTGCACGATCGAGTTGCTGCCTCCATACGAGTTCACTTCAGGGTCGTACCATGAGTATTTGGTAAAGGTGATCAGGTTCTGGCCGCTCACATACACTTGGCCATACTTCATCCATTTGATGTGCAGTTTGGTAACCGGCAGATTGTAACTCAGCTGGATGTTCTTAAACCGGAGGTAAGAGCCATCCTCCACGAAGCGGTTGGACATTTGCGCCTGTGAGGAAGTTTTGATGACCGGATATTTCGCATTGGTATTCTGAGGCGTCCAATGGTCGAGATACACCTCGCGCGGCATATTGAGTGCCTGGCCGTAGTCATAGCCCTGCCCTTGCGCACTCAGGTTGAAAATATCGTTACCCTGCGACCCCTGGATAAAGAGTGTCAATTCGAAGTTTTTGAATGACATATTCGAGTTCAGTCCATAGGTGAACTTAGGATTCGGATTGCCAATGATCTGCTTGTCGCCCGCGTCGCGGCTGCCGCTGTTGTTGTAATCTTCATAGGCGATGAAACCTTTGTCGTCGTACCCTTTTTCGACATAACCATAGAACGATCCAAGCGGATAACCCTCGCGGAGGATATTGACGTTGTCATTCACCGCCGCACCGATGGTTGATCCCAGAATGTCATTTCCGCCATACAGTTTTACAACCTTGTTTCTGTTGACGGACAAGTTGGTCGACACATTCCATTTAAATGCGCCTTCCAGCACTGCCGCATTGACACCGAATTCGAAACCCTTGTTTTGAATTTTTCCGATATTCTGAATGGTGAATGTATAACCCAGCGACGAGGGCAAGGCTACGTTGTTCAGCAGATCTCGGGTGTTTTTGATATAATAATCGGCCGTCACATTCACGCGGTTGTTCCAAAGTCCGAGGTCGATACCGAAGTCAGTTTGGGCTGTGGTTTCCCATTTCAACGAACCCGCGAGCCGCGTACCGGGCGCGTAGGAAGTCATGAAAGCATCGCCAAACACCACCTGTCCCGAGTTCAGTTGGTTCAATGTGAAATAGGGCTGAATGGAGGTGTTACCGGTTTCTCCATAACCGGCCCGCAATTTTAGGTCGGAAATGAATGGGATATTTTTGATAAATTCTTCCTCAGACAAACGCCATGCAAGCGCACCGGAAGGGAAAAAGCCCCATTTTTGCCCTTCACTATACCGCGAGGAGCCATCCGCGCGGAAACTGGCAGTGGCGAGGATCTTGTTATTGAAAGTATAATTTACGCGCGCCAGGTAGGAAAGCAGTGACCATTTGAGATAAGATGAGCCCGGAACACCCTGGGTAGCCGCTGCACCAATGTCATAAGTTTCCTGATTATCACTGATGAAACCGCTCCCGGAAGCCTTCAAGCCGGTTTGTGTAAAGTTTTGATAAGTAAAACCAGCTACTGCCGATACGCTGTTCTTGCCAAAATCTTTGATATAGCTGATCGTATTTTCGCTCAGAATGCTGGTAACCCGCTGCGTTTCGATGGTCGCACTGCCTTTCGAGTTCACGAACTTGGTAGTCGTGTAGGTGTCAGTCCGGTCGTCGGTACTTTCGATGCCGGCCAGGGTTTTAATCTGCAATCCTTTGAAAGGTTCGTAGGTGATCGCCCCGTTAGTCAGTATTTTGTTCGATTTGATCACATCCGAAAACTGGTACAGGAAGTTCAACGGGTTAGTGATCACATTTGAGCCCCACGCGTAAGCCTCGGCCAATTTCGAATAGCTGCCATCGGGAAGCGTGGAAGGAATGGTAGGATAACCGGAAAGCATGGCCGACATCAGCGTTCCTCCGCGGTTTCCCCTTTCAGAATTTTTGCGATCGGAATTAATACGGCTCAGCAATGAACTGAGGTCGAACTTGAATTTCTTGCCGATGTCGGAGCTCAGGTTAATGCGCAATGCATTGCGAACATAGTCGCTACCGATCACAATTCCGTCCTGACTGAAATTGCTCGCTGCTACCGAGAAACGTGTTTTTTCATTTCCACCGCTTACGGTCAATGCGTGGTTCTGGACCGGCGCTTTGTGAAATACGAGATCCTGCCAGTCGGTACCTTTGCCGAAACCCGCTATCTGATCCGCGGTGAAATGGGGCGCCAGGCCGTCATTAGCTGCTTGTTCATTGTAAAAGTTAGCATATTCGGTCGCATTCATCAGGTCCAGCTTCTTACGGATGGTCTGTACCCCATAGTATCCGTCGTAATCGACGCTCACACGACCGGCCTTGCCCTTTTTGGTGGTAATAAGCACCACGCCATTCGCACCGCGCGAACCGTAAATGGCGGTGGCTGAAGCGTCTTTCAAAACCTCAATGGATTCAATATCCGCATTATTCAGCAACGTAGGGTTACCTGAATACGGGAAGCCATCCACTACATACAATGGCTCATTACTTCCCTGAATGGAGTTGATACCCCGCACACGAACGCTGATGGGGCTACCCGGCGCACCGGTGTTTTGCGATACATACACACCTGCGGCACGCCCAGCAAGCGATTGCACGAGGTTAGTGGCCGGATATGCATTCAATTCCGACGATTTAATGGAAGAAACCGAGCCGGTAAGGTCACTCTTCTTGATTTGGCCATAACCGATCACGACGATTTCCTGTAACGATTTATCTTCCAGCATCATGCTCACAGTCAGCTCCGTCTGGCTGCCCAGCACAATTTCCTGCGATTTATAACCTACAAAACTGAAAACCAGCACCGAGTTAGGAGCGCTTGTTTCAGGAATTTCGAGCTGGAAGTTACCGTCGGGATTGGTGGTAGTACCTGTCTGCGTTCCTTTCAGCACAATGCTTACGCCCGGTAGCCCTGTATTCGACTCCCCGTCGAATACTTTACCCGAAACCGTCCTTTTGGGAGCGTTGGCAGGCAAAGGCTGCCCCGCGGGAGCGTCGGGTGTGGCGTGTTCCAGTCTTCGCAGGATGATGATCTTTCCGGAAACTTCGTAGTCGAGCCCCAGCGGCGTCAGAATATGGTCAAGCGCTTCGTACAATGGCTTGTCTTTCAAGGAAACTGTCACTTTCCGGGCCGACTTGATCAGCTTGGAGCTGAACACGAAGCGTACATCGACCTGTTTTTCCACCTGGCTGAGCACCTTTTTAACTTCACTGCCGTTTGCCGTCACCGAAATTTTCTGGCTGAGAAGGGATTGCGCGCTACCTTCACGTGCGTAACCCGTGACGATAAACACCAAGGCAAGCATGAGTTGAGTAGCGGTTATTCGCATGGTCCACAGTAATACCCTACGGTACTTTAAAGGTTTTTTCATAGATTTGATTGTTTTGTAGAATAGGAAATTTGGCAAAACGATCCCTGCCTCCCACCGGGGAGGGTAATGGCGACCAACCTGTCAGGGAATTCTCGGAGCCGGTGATGCGGGAACATTGCCGGCTCTTTTCTAGGATAAGCTTTCTGTTTTTTCTTGTGCTGGTTTAAAGGGTTACGTGATTGTTTCGGGTTAATTCCTGCATCCTTTGCTATGGATGATCACCTGGCCATCGACGATCTCGTAGCTCGATTCTACGGCCTTGCAAATGATACTGAGTTTATCGTGAAGTGTCTGATTATCCAGGCGTGCGGTGAGCGGGCAATCTTTTAACAACGCCTCATCGTATAGAATTTCGATTCCGTACGCCCTAGCGATCGTGTTGAAGACCTCGCTCGCAGGCGTATCCTCAAATTCAAACTGGGGTATTTCGGCTTTTGAAACGACCATTTCAGGCTTCTCGACCAACGTTTTCACCATTTTTACCTCGTTGCGGGCGTAGATGATTTTCTGGTTGGGCGTCAACACAACGCCCTGGAACTGCCTGTCAGCCACTTTTTCTTTCAAATGCGGGTCCGACTGCGCGAATACGGCCACTTTTCCGGTTTTCACTTCCACCGTCACTTCCCGCGAATCGCCATATGCCTTAATGCGAAAACTGGTTCCCAACACTTTCGTAACCAAGCCATTGGCATACACCAAAAACGGATGTTCAGGATCTTTGGCAATGTCAAAAAATGCTTCACCTTCCAGAAAAACCTCCCGCCGTTCCCCGTCAAATCGTTCGGGATAGCGAATGCGGCCTTTCGGTGCGAGGCTGATTTTACTGCCGTCGCTCAATGCAAGTTCGATGGCTTGGGAAGTTGAATTGTTTTTTTCCGTCAAAGCTCTTTTGTGTTCGATCATGTTATCCTGTTGCCCAAGCTCTGGTTTTTCTTCCCTCTTGATCATCACCGAATACACAGCCCAGCCCATCAGCATGATCAATGCGACCGAGGCCGCAAATTGCATCCAGGGAATGGAAAACGCCGGTATCAGCCGACGCGGCGCCCGGGCCGATTCTTCAATGGTTTCCGTAATCCGGCCGACCGTTCGCTTCACTACCTGGTTAATCTCCGAATCGTCGATGTCCGGCTCGTGCAGGCGGAGGGAAAGCACAATGGCCTTGGCCTGTTCCACTTTTTCCAGCATCTCGGGGTTGGCGTCAATCCAGTCATCCCAAAGCGCTTCGGTTTCAGAGGTGGGCGACAATGTCCATTGGCGAAAGAAATCGTCCCAGACAAAGTCTTCAACAGAAAAATCGTTGTAGCGGTCCATACCAGTTCATTGTGTCTAAATGTGTATAGACAAGGCATGGTGCCGGATACCAATAATTTTTAAATTATTTCTTCAAAAAAGAATGAAAACTAACTGAACGGCTGACAGAGTGCGGGTTAGAACAGGAAATGCAGCAGAAAAAATATAAGAAATTCCGCTTTCCAGTGCGTTTTCAAATGCCGGATTGCGATTTGGAGCAGATTAGAAACCGTCTGAGGCGATACTGCCATTACTTCGGCGATCTGCTCGCGGCTGAGTTCCTGGAAAAATTTGAGGTACACCACTTCTTTCTGGCGGCGGGGCAGCGCATTGATCAATTTCTGTAAATGATGCGCGCGGGAATGGGTCGCTTCGTTGCGGATATAATCGTCTTCCACCGAAAACTCGATCTCGAAATAATCGTCATCTTCCTGCAATGCTTCCCCGCCTACCCATGAGCGTGAGGACACCTGCCTGTGCATCAGGCGACGGAGCGACGCCATCAGGTACGGCTTCACGGCTGCGTCGGGATTGAGGTTATCCCTTTTTTCCCACAATATCAGAAACAAGTCCTGAATGCTGTCCTTTACCAGCTCGCGGTCTTTGGAAAACTTGCTCCCATACCTGAAAAGCAGGCGAAAGTTGTCGGACATCAGCTTTTCGAATGCCCGTACCTCCCCCGCCAGGAAATCCTGCCAGAGCACGCGATCTTCCGGAAAAGGGGATGTTGAATTCATAACTTGCTGAAAGGGACGACTAAATAAGTCAAACTTAACCGCAAACTCAATTTATTTTACAAGATTAGTTTAATTGAATCAGGTTATCGTCCTATCCAAACAGTTACTCGATCATGACTTTAACTGCCTGTTTCCGACCATCCTGGTTTTGAAATTGTAAAATGTAAATACCCGACGCAAGCGGGTTCAGCGGTTTCAGGCTTAACTTACCCGGCGCTTCTACCACCGTTTTCGATGGCAGTATCCGGCCATTCAAATCGATCAGACCAACTGAGGAGGCACTTACTCCTTTCGCGGAAAGCGCAATCCGGTCCCTGCTCGCCGGATTCGGAGCTACGATCGCATTGTCGGCAACAGGGTTCGGTCTCCCGTCGTCTATGGATATTTCATCGATCCGGATCTTTCCCACGCCATTGCGGTAGCGCATTTCGAAATTGGAAAGTTTGGTTTTGGAATAGGCCGATGTACCTGGGTAAGCCTTCGCTGCCCTGGCAACCGGCTCATCGTCTACCCACAGATCGTATGTCCCGGGCATCGCGGTTTCCTCAGCAGACGTTGCATTCAGGCGATAGGACAAGGGCTCTTTCGAGTTGTTCAATACCCAGGTGAGGGTGACCGGCTTCTTTTCGGTGTAAGTTCTGCTCATTTGCCGGGTTTCGAGGTCTTTAATATTGAACCCGTCTTCGAGGAAGTTCACCGAGCATTTTGCGAACATTAACCCATTGCCCGGAAAAGAATTGTTGACCGGATTAAAGTCTTCTCCCACATAAAGATACATCGCATTCAGTGCAGGCGCCTGAATCTCCTCCACATTCAAAGTAATGCGAACGACAAGGGTCTCAGGATTGGGCCTGAATGGGGTGGCGCGTATGGCACGTATAATCCCCCCTGTTGCAGAATCCAGCCGGCTGCGGGTGAGCTCCATATAGCCTTTATGAAATTTGTGGTAAGAAAGCGCGGGCGCCGTGAGTATGAAGTGGCTGAATTGGCCGGTATCGGGCTGCGGGTTGATCAGGCCGGTGGTTTGGCTGAAATCCTGATGAAAGTAGATCATTTGAGCGCTGCCGGTCAATGATGCCAGCAGCGCTAGTGCGGAGGTGAGGTATTGTTTTAGCATAAACTGGTTTGGAGTTTATGCTTTTAGACGTCGGCGGTTTGGAATGGTAACGGATTGTAGTAGTAAATTTTTTAAATGCCACCGGCTGCGGTGGACCACTAAGGCACGAAGTTACACGAATGTCTCTTCGCGAAAATTCGTGTAACTTCGTGCCTTGGTGCATTAAGACTAATGGCTACGCCCAGCTTCCCGAACCTTTTCAAGTTCCGCAGCCATCGCCTTCACCTTCGCCGGATACTTATCTGCCACATTGTTTTTCTCACCAATATCCTTACTCAAATCATACAACTGAGGCTTTGGATTAGCCCCCGTTTCGATATTGGTCAGCTCTGCAACTGCCTTCCCTTCCCGCGGCTCGATGTACTTCCAGTTGCCCTGCGTGATCGACAATGCCCCACCCTGTTTGATCAGCCAGCTGCGGCCGGTTTGGCTTTTGCCCAACATGGCATCTATTACATTAAAACTATCCACAGCCTCCTCGCTTCCTGTCTTCTGCTGAAAGAAATTGGCGAACGAGGCCATCATATCGATCTGGCAGATCAATGCGTCTGACACCATACCGGGCTTGATAGCCTGCGGCCAGCGCGCCAGCCAGGGTACACGTGTACCACCCTCGAAGGCACTGTACTTGCCTCCGCGCAGTGGACCGGCAGCGCTGTGGCCTTTCGCCAGCTCTACGGCGCGATCGGCGTAGCCGTCGTCGAGTACCGGGCCGTTATCACTTGAAAAGATAACCAGTGTATTTTCTGCGATTTTAAGCTCGTCGAGTTTCTTCAATATCTCGCCCACCGTCCAGTCCATTTGCAGGATTACATCGCCACGCAAACCCATTTTACTCTTGCCTTTAAACTGCGTGCTGGGCATCCTGGGAACGTGAATGTCGTTCAACGAGAAATAAAGAAAGAATGGATTTTTGCGGTTATCCTCAATGAATTGCTCTGCCTTGCTCAGAAACACGTGTGCTACTTCCTCATCGGTCCAGCGAGCCTGCTTACCGCCCGTCATCCAGCCGATCCTACCGATGCCATTTACAATCGTATTGTTATGCCCATGATTGGGCGAAGCAGGGAGTTTCAGTAATTCAGGATTTTCGAGCCCCGTCGGTTCATTACCTATTTTTTTGGAATAGTCCACTTCAATAGGGTCATTCGGATCGAGATCCTGCACGTCGTGATTTTCCACGAAAACCGTAGGAACACGGTCAGAAGTGGCAGGGAAGAAAAAGGCATAGTCAAATCCAACCTCATTCGGGCCTTTGGTAATGGGTTTATTCCAATTGATTTGCTTGTTGGTTTCGCCCAGGCCAAGGTGCCACTTACCCACCGATCCGGTTTTATAGCCTGCGTTTTGAAAAATGGCCGGTAAGGTCAGCTGATTCGTCGGGATGATCAGCGACGCATCGCCCGGGAGCACGCCTGTACCCTTTTGTCGCCAGGGATATTTGCCTGTCATGAGCGCAAATCGCGAGGGCGTACACGTAGCCGAGCTCGCATGTGCGTTCGTGAAGCGGATACCTTCCTTCGCCAGCCGGTCAAGGTTGGGCGTACTGATTTTCGTGGCGCCGTAGGCACTCAGGTCGCCATAACCGACATCGTCGGCGTAAATGAAAATGACATTGGGTTTGGGTTGTTTTTTCTGCGCTTTTACCACAAATGGCAAAAGCATGGTCGCGGCGAACAGCCACGACGTCGTCAGAGAGTACTTTAATTTCATAAGGTTGGGGTTAAGAATTCCGGCTGTGAAGATATTCATTCAGCCCGACTTTGCCGGTTGAAAAGCGAAAGTTTACCCTTATCTGCATTCTTGAAAATAAAGTAACCGCCTGATAAACGGATTTGGAGAGGCAGGATTGGAATGCGTAATGTTGTGATATTACACCACTATGCTATGGATCAACCCGCTTACGATGTTAAAGTTCTTGAAGATGGTTGCCGTTTTGACTTTATGAGTATCGGATATACAGCAACTCATAAAGCCATACTTTATCAAGAAACCGAAATCCCTTTTTTGTATACTCTGATATTAGCAGAAGTCCAGTGGGATGGGAAACTTTCGGCGACTATTAATAATAGTAATGCAGACGTGAAACCTACCATGGCGACTATATCTAAAACCATTGAAACTTTTACGGCTGCACACCCGAGGGCTGTTGTTGGATTTATGGGAAATACTGATGCCAAGACCCGATTATACAGAATTGCGATTTCGCGAGACCTCGATAAGTTTTTGGAAAAGTACCTGATATGGGGGGTCAGAAGCGATAACGGCAAACGCGAGCTTTTTAAACCCAATCAACCTTATCAATATTTTTTCGTCACCAGTCGATTTTTAACTTAAAAAATGATCACAATGAAAACACAAGCAAAGAAAACGAATGACTTCAAAGCGCAGCCCCCCAAAGGCATATATGCCAATTCCGAAGAGTTGGGCAGAGATATGAACCGGTTTTTCCTGGAAACTCTTTTAGAATCAGCTTACAATGAGATACGAAATAAGCAGCAGCAATAGCAAAACAGCCCGGAAGCAATTCCGGGCTGTTTTGCTATTTAACACTAATACTAGCTCTTTTTCTCGCTGGTCAACTTCTTAATCAAATCCACCTCAGCCTGCTTGTAAGGCGTTCCGTCTTTCCTGAAAATGTCGTGAAACCACAAGTCGGGTTCCTTGGTATAGGTCTTTTTCCAGCTGTCCCAGGGATAAATGGTCTGGGATTTGCCGTCTACGAGGCCCCAGTTAATGGCACCTACATTGTATTTCTTGGCAACAGGCAAAGATGTTTCGAAGAAGCTGCCATTTCCGCGTGACATATATTCGGTACAGATCATCGGGCGGTCGTATTGCTGCAACCATTTGATGCGCTTTTCAAACTCCTGCGCATTCTCGTAATTATGGAATGTGATCACATCCGACTGTTCGATCTGCGCTTTTTCGATCGGTTTCAGCTTTTCAGGTGATGACCAGTCACCTGCCCATACGCCTGATGACAGGGGCTGTGAAGGATTCACCGAACGTGCCCATTCGAACGATTTTACCATGAGCGGCAATACGTAGTCCACTTTGTTGAGCAGTTCCACTTTACCGTACGAGCTGTTGTTCGTGTTATCCGGTTCGTTCCAGATATCCCACATCAACACCCGGTCGTCGTTCGCGAATGCACCAACGGTGCCTTTCACGTATCTTTCCAAACGCGGATATTGCGTACTGTCCTTCAAAGCATTAAAACCCGGATTTTGTACCCAGCCGGAGTTGTGCACACCGGGTTTAGGGTCGCGCTGCTTGCCCAGTTTCGGGAACGGGTCCCAGCAGGAATCGAACAGTACGAGTACAGGCTTAATGTTGTGCTTTTTCGTAATGTTCAGAAAGGTATCGAGGCGCTTGATAAATCCAGCGGAATCTTGCTGATAAAGCAGGTCGTGCAGGTAAACGCGCATGGTGTTCATACCGATATTCTGCGCCCAACCGAGCTCTTTATCGATGGTGGCAGTATCGAACGACTCAGCCTGGAACATTTCGAGCTGATTGATGGCCGTGCTGGGCAGGAAGTCGGCACCGACGAGCCAGCCTTGCTTGGCATACCATTCCTTGGCTTGCTCTTTAGTCCATATTTGGCGACCAGCAGCGGCTTGCTCCTGTGCCGGGGCTTCTTCTTTTTTCTCGTCGGCTTTCTTGGCGCAGTTCTGCAACATTAGGCAGGCCGCAAGAGCCCAGATCGTCGTTTTTAACAATTTCATCAGGTGTTTAGAATTGGTTTGGTTATTTAAAAAGCGGAGCAGGCCGGTTTTCTATGCTTGGCTCTGCATTGGAAATTTCGGGCCAGCCATTTTTCCAGGTCAACTTATCGAGCATTAACACGCGGCGGTTAGCGCCGCTCGATACCCTTGGTTCGGCCTTGCCGATAGCGTGGTACAAGAGCCAGTCCGCACCCGCGTCGTCGGTAATCCAGCGTGCGTTATGCCCCGGCCCCGCGTACACATCATTTCCGTGGAGTAGCAGGGTGCCGGTTCCGCGCTCTTTCAAATCTTTGCCCTCCTGGTCGAGAAACGGACCGAAAATGGATTTGGAACGGCCCATTCGCACATGGTACTTGCTTTTCTCAAACTCGCAGCAGCTCTCTTTTGAGCCCAAAAAGTAATAGTAATCCCCTTTCTTCTGGATCATCACCGCCTCGAAATCGCCCGCAGCTACTTTGAACTTCTTCGAGAGGTCGGGAACAGATTTGCCGTCCGCAGATAATTCCACGCCATAGGTCCCCTGCGCAGGCTTGTCGCTGAAACTGCCCCAGAAAACATACTTTTTACCGTCGGCTTCGAGGTAAAACGGGTCGATCGAGTTGGGAACTTCAACGTCCCGGCTATCGAACAACTTTCCCTGATCCACGAACGGCCCCGATGGCGAATCAGCAATCGCAAGCCCCACGCCCGGATTCACATCTCCCCAGGTCGAATAAGCGTAGTACATGTGGTATTTACCATTCACTTTCACGACGTCCGGCGCCCATATGCCGCCCTTTTCTTTCCAGGCAGGTTTGACGGTGAATGCCTCTTTGACATAATCCCAATGCACGAGGTCTTTGGAACGCACAATGGGTATCAGCCGCGAACCGTGGCCATCGCCCCAATCGTCCTGTGTTCCATAGGCATAAAAATAACCGTCGTCGGCTTTCACGACACTCGGGTCGGCGAGAATGGGTTCAAAAACCGGGTTTTTATACTCCTTATCCCCGGGGCCATCCAGTCGGGAACCGTCCGGTCCGGGACTGGTCAAAATCAATGGGAATAGCAGTGATAAGAGTAGTTTGATCATTTCAGGTTTGGTTAATATCGTTATTCGAGCCAGATAATCTGGGTAAATGCGCCATTCGCAGCCACATCCCAGAGTTCAACCCGTAGCCATCTCCGGCCTTTAAGGTTTTGGGTAAATTTAAAACTCTTCTGACCGAAAGCCTGTGTGTCGTTCAAATTAATGATATCGTGAAAAACTTCCTTGCCATCGCCGGAGATCACTTCCGCACGGTTGAGCGGAAAAGTCCATTTCGCATCGAGACTAATCTCTACATTCCCTTTCGCGTCCGGCTTTGCTATTTCACCCACGACTGCATTGTTCACTTTAAATGCCGGGATCAGCACTTCACCGGTAGTGACGAAGAATTTACCTTTTCGCATTGCGTCCAGTACGGGCTGCCAGCCATCTTCGAAGCGGGGAAGCTGGTCGAGTTGGAGGTAATTGACATTCAAATGGCCATACAATTCATAATTCGGCTCAATGCGGAAGAGATCTGCCTCTGCCAGGACATTCTTTTTATAACCGCAGTTGGCCATATCGTCCATCAGGTCGAGCACGCGTTTGCCAAGTTTGGGTTGCGATAAATCGGCCGGCATGGCCTTCCAGGCAGCACCCAGAAAATGGTTGGATTTATAAAAAGCCTCTTCTTTATGCTTGTCGGGAAACCCGGTAGAACCCTTCGTGCGCGCATGCGCAGTCCACGCGAGACCATCTTCCATTTCCAACAGTTTCAACATTTCGTCCTTGTTGCCGATTCGGTAAACTTTGCCATATTCGGGATGGTCTTCCACGAATGGCTGGTCTTTTTCTCGCGACATCAGCCAGTAAACCGGTTTGGGAAAAATATTCATCCAATGCCCACCGAAGAAGTTATTAGGTTCTTCACCGGGTAACAACAGAAAATTGCCACCCGAAAGCCGCGCGCATTCCGCAAACATCATTTTCAGTTCGGGCCAGCGCTTAGCTTCCGGTCCGCGCGGGCTACCCGGACCGTGAAATTCGGCGAGATGCACAATATTCACGCCCGTATTCCTGAATGCTTTGACAAAACCGGGCATCTCCGGCAGCGGCTTGCGCGTGAGCACATCGTCCACATGCTCCTGATGGAAATGGCTGGACATCGTGTAATAACCCGGAAGCGGTTCATACTTATCCGAATGCGTAAAAGCTTTCACATTTTCGAGCACCTTACCATCCTTTTCGCGGCTTAGCAGACAGAAGAAATTGTAACGCTGCTGCGTTCCCGGCGGCGCATTAAACCACGGCACCCACCGACGGTCGCCGAGCAAATCGTGGCGGATACCGATGCCAAAGCCCGGCAGCAGATTACGGTAATTCTCGCCGTACCAGATATGTTCGAGGTTGTAGCAATTATCCAGCGGATAGAAATACTGGTGCGGCGCAGAGAACACCGCGAGGTTACCTTCCTTACCCTGACCGATGATCGTCCGGTATTTCACGGCCATCATTTCGACGGTATCCATTTTGGTCACAACCACATTACGCATAAAATCCTCGGTATCAGCCCAGAAAAGCTTATGCCAGGGCGTTTCACGGGAGGTAAGGCCTATGTCGTAAATCACAGCCAGCGAATCGGCGTTAGTCGACATGACTGCTGCAACGTTCATCAGCGGGCTGCCATTGTAGAGTGTAAATTGAATGGAGCCTGAAAACGGGCCTGCTTTAGCCCCATTGACGGTAACTTCAGTGCGGGAGCCATTACTGGTCACTTTTACATCCGTTTTATCAAGTTTTACGGCATAGCTCTGGTATTTCAGATAAGCAGTTTTGTCGAAGAAAATATTCCAGCCATTCTGCGAAACGAGGTCGCGCTTGCCTACGGTAAGGATGATGGCCGGGTCGAGATTACGGGCAATGGTGTATTGCCTTTCCCCGGTACCAATGCCCAGGCTACCGATCAACGGGTTGGATTTACTTAAATCAATGGAAACCTTCCCGGTCTCCGCGTTGCCGGCGGGCCATTCTATGTTCAGCATGGCCTCGCTGACGCTCGCCCGAACGCCGCTCTTCTTGTCGAGCCCTTTTAAATCGACAGGTACCTGCGCGTACAGCGCAGCGGAGATGGTCAACAAGAAAATAAGCAGGATCTTCTTACGCATTGATAGCAGAGGGTGTTGGAACAAACAGTTTTTGGTAGAAGGATAGCCCTTCTTCGGCCAGCTCATCGGCGCTGTTTGCCAATGGCCGCCAGATGCAGGCCGCGCGGGCCAGTTCTTTGGAGGGTTGTCCGAAGGTTTCGATCACCACCGCGCCATCATAACCAATATCGGTAAGCGCTTCCCGAATGCCTTGCCACTCCAAATGGCCGGTCCCCGGTGTGCCGCGGTCGCTTTCGTTGCCTTGTACATGACAAAGCAAATCTTTCCCGATTTTCCTGATCGAAGCGGGAATATCTTTTTCCTCGATATTGGAATGGAAGGTATCGAGCACGATTTTCAGGTTCGGATTTCCGACTTCATCCAGGATCGATAACGCCTGATCGACCGTATTGACCATATCCGTCTCAAAACGGTTCAAGGGTTCCAAACCAAGCGTTACCCCATAATCTCCGGCGATTGGGCTTACTTCTTTCAAAATTTCCACACACCATGCACGCTCCTGCTTTTTTTGCTCCGCCGACACAATGCGGGTTTTGCCTACTGCCGAGTACAATGGCCCTCCGAAAATCGGGCTATCCATTTGCCCGGCGATGCGGATGCAGTCGACAATGTACTGTTTCCCGATCTCGCGAAATGCGGGATCGGTGCTTGAAATATCCCGCTCGGGGCCGAATGCACCACTAATGGTGATTTTCAGGTCGAGATCGCGGGCGGTGTCTCTGATGAGCTTCCAATCGATAGTACGGATATCTTCCACGGCTATTTCAATGACGTCGTAACCCATGTTTTTGACCTTGGCGAGCAGGTCTATGTTAGCCGTCGAAAACGGGGATACCCAAATGAACGTGCTGGCTCCAAATAGCATAAGGGTTCAGGTTTAGCAAAAAGCCAGATTTTGAGGCCTGGCTTTTATTAATAGAATGGCTTATTCTTCAAAACTCGGTACATTCACACGAATACCGCCCTTCATAGCCGACTCGTGTGCGCAAATGCCCGCGCAAGTGTAGTTGGCAGCCAATGCCGCATCCACCGCCGAATCGCGGCCTTCGACGATCGCAGCCACGAATTCCTGTACCAAATGCGGGTGCGAACCACCATGCCCTGCACCTTGAAGGAACGATACGTGGTTCGGATCGTCAATCTTCTCGCGTTTGGTGAAATGCTTGATCGGCTCGATCAGCAAATGATCGGTATCAGGCACATTGATGCGCGATGCATTCTCCCCCCCATCGAATATCACGTGCTCCTCGTCCTGCAACTGTTCCCATTCGAACGACATTTTAGTGCCGTACACGTCGTAGCTCTCGCGGTACTGGCGCACTACGTCGAACAGCGAACGGGTCGCTTCGGCTACCACATCGGTACCTTTCAGGGTAAATGTGGCTGTTTCCACAGCAAATGGCGATCCATAACGGCTGGCGAGGTCGTCGCTCAACCGGCCCGAACCGTGGCAAACCACGGTTTCAGCAATCGTATTGTTGATTTTCAAAAGGGGGGAAATCGCGTGGGTGCCATTCAGCATCGGCGGGTAACCTTTCCAGTATTCTCCCCACCCTTCCATGCTCATATCCTGAATATGCGAGCCGCGCACGAACTGGATACGACCGAGTTGGCCGGTTTGCGCAAGGTTGAGGCCATAAAGGAATTCGCGGGTGTACAATGCGGTTTCCATCATCATATACACCTTGCCCGAGCGGCGCTTGGCTTCGACAATGGCTTTGCAATCCTCGACGGTCATCGCCATCGGAATGGTGCAGGCCGTGTGCTTACCTGCATTTAGGGATGCCAGCGTCATACGCGCGTGGTCGGGCACGGGCGTTACTACGTGTATCGCGTCCACGTCTTCGCGCTTGGGAACGTCTTCAAAATGCTCGAAAACAAGGTTAGGGTCGAGATTGAACTTGGCTGTCAGCTCGTCGCGGGTTTGTTTGCTGCGGGTACAGATCCCTACGGCCTTAATGTTCGGGTGGCTTTGATAAATAGGGATAAACTCCTTCCCGAAACCCATACCCACGATAACTACTGTGATTTGCTTGTCGCTCATTGCTACTTTGGTTAGTCTCCGGGTTAAAACCCGGGGTTAAGAAATGGATTGATTTGCTTTGTTTTTTGAGCCTCCGGCTCTATTAATGCTTGCTCTCAAATCTTTCTCTTTGATCCCCGGGATAAAGCCCGGGGCAATAGATTAGGGGATTTTATTTGATCATCGGCGAATTTGGGCAATTCTGTTATCATCTTTTCAATCCCATTGCCGTCGATTTTAATCGACGGACAGAGTGAGCAAATGAGTTTGTTGGAGCAAAGAATTATTGAATGAAAGAATGAATGATTGATAGCATTGTCTATCTGTCAATCAATTTAATTTATCTATTTGCCAGCCGCCCACTGAACCGCATTGCGCAGGAGTGTCTGATAGGGCTCGATCGTATGCGATTTAGCATCATGCCCCAGTGCTATGCCTACAATCCTCCCCTTTGGATACTTCACAATAAAAATGCTTGGGAAAACATTGTCCGATGTTTCGGCTTTGGCAGTTGCGAGCACTTCAATGGGTGTTCCGGCCGCGTCGGGTTTGAAATAATACAGCTCATCATCCAGCTTGAAGCTCGTTGCCACACCCTTGGTCACCGGGTGCTTTCTAATGATTGTTACCTCAAACGGCCCGTATTTGTCATGTCCTTTGGAGCCACCGCCTACCAGCTTCTGGTTGTATTCCGGCCAATCGGCCCAGTTGTACCAAAGCGCGGGATGTGCCAGTACGAGGCCCTTTCCGGCATCCACAAATGCGAAAATGGCTTCCCGCGTCGCTTTGTCAGCGATGGGCTGGTTATTTGAAAGATAAAGCACATCGACGTCTTTCAGCTTGCCCAGGATCGTCGAAGGGTCGCTGGTGTATTCCACCGTTGCCAGGCCTCCCTTTTGAAGCGTTTGCACATCTTCCTGCTTGTACCACCGGTCGAAATCGTGTGAGGTACCGCCGCCAACGAGCAGCACGCGGATCGCCCTTTTCTTTCCTGGGTTGGTTTCCGCCGTTGCGTTCTGGGCGAACATGGCTAGCAGGAGCAATAATGACGCAATGGTTTTCATTTTTGAGTTCAAAGTTTCTGAGTGTAAGGTCTATGAGTGTAAAGTCTATGATTAGGAATCCTTAGTTTAGAGTTTGCAGTTTGTGAATTGAAAGTTGGGGGCAGGCATTAGTTTTCAACTCATAAACTTTAAACTCTCAAATTCACTTCGTTACCCGCAGGATGCCGTTCATTCCTCGCCAGTGGCCCGGGAATGTGCACACGTAGGGATAATCGCCAGGTTCGTTAGGCACCGTTATTTCGAGCGTAACCGTCTCACCCGAATTCACCAGTCTTGTCGCAAACAACACTTCCGGAATTTTTGGAACATATTGCATTTCAGCGGCTTTTGGGTTGCTAAGAAGCTCATCCGCTGCCTTACCTACTTTCTGCAACGTTCCCGGTTTGATGATCAGCAGGTTGTGCTGCATTCCGTCGGGGTTTTCAAGGTTAATTACCACCTTTTGCCCTGCCTTCGCGGTGATCAGCTTTTTGTCATATTGCATAATTTCCTTTTCCACTTTCAGCTCAATCACAGTTGCATTGGAAGCAACGGCCTTTGGACCCGATTGGATCGATGAAACTGCATTGCTCTCCCCTTCATTCGGGCGGTTCAGTTCGAGGGAGGCTTTTTGGAAATTACCCACAAACCCGAACCGGCCTTCGTAATCCCCGATTTTGTCCTCGCCTTCCATATCCTCGCCCGAGCGTACCGAATTGCTCAGCGGCGCGTTGAAAAGCATGTGCGCTTTGCCGGTGGCCGCTTCCTTTCCATCGATTGCAATACGAATGTTGCCCCCTTGTGTAAGCCTTGCTACGACGTCAAACTTGTCGGGCAGCGGCTCTGTGGTGGCTGCTTTGCTTAGCATTCCGTGCTGTTTGACGGCCATGATGAGCTTGCCATCCTGGATGTACAATGCATAACCACCATCTTTCCCGCCCTGACCAGCGATGAAGCCTTGCAATGCCCGGTCGCGGCCCTTGGTAACGGTTGCACGGATGGTGATTTCCTTGCCCGAAACATCCGGCGGGAATTGCAACGTGTTCCTTCTCCCCAGTGGATAAATTTCTTTGCTTAGTGCCTCAGTAACCTGCGCCGTCAATGCGGATGGTTGTGATTGCTTATCTGCCGCTCCGAGAAAGCCCTTCTCATGCTGAATAGCCGCTGCGAGAATAGCTCGTGACAGCCAGGGGTCTTTGGCATTCTGCTCATCGAGGGATGCCTGGTAAATGGCTGCCCCTGCTTTTTCGGAAGCTGGCAGTTCGGCAATGGCCACGAATACGCTCAGGCGGGTGTTCAGGTTGGCATCCTTCATGCTCTTTTCGAGTATTTCAAAACTTTGCGCCTGTTTGGGTAACACGCTCGCCGCTGCTTTACGTACGCCCGGTGCCGGGTGGCTCAATGCCTTGCTCGCTACCTGCAATGCTTCTGCATTCGAGCCGTCGAGTGCCCCAAGGCCGTGCAATGTCCACAATGCGTGTACAGCAGGGCTGTTCAAGCCTATTTCATCCACTTTTGGATTATTAATGATTTTATACAAATCCGGCAGCACCGACAGTTTTTTCGATTCCACGAGCAAACGCTGGGCGGTCATACGCCAGAACATATTATCATTCTCCAATGCGGCCACCAGTCCCGGCAGGTCGTCTTTGGAGAGTTTCAATGCAGGCGATTTCTTGCCGTTCTTGTAAACGATCCTGTAAATGCGGCCGTGGTTCAAATCACGCATTGGGCTACTAAATGCATTACCCGGCCCGTGCGGCTGCTCCTCAAACGGCAGGATAAATTTCGAAGGCGATTGCGCCGGTACGAACACATTGTGCTGGATAATAAAGTTGTACCAGTCGGCTACCCATACCGCCCCGTCCGGGCCTACCTCGGCTTGTACGGGGCCGAACCATTCGTCGGAGCTGGCCATGAAGTTCCAGCCGTCTTTTTCCTTAAAACCTGCGCCGTCCGGTTCGAGGATGGCTTTATGAATCAAACGGATTGTCGGTTCGGTCACTAATGCGACGCGGTTCCAGTATTCTTTCGGGTAGTTCCGGGCTGTGTAAAAATGGTGACCGGCCGCGGAAGTGAACCCTCCTATCACGTCTACCTGGCGAAGGTTGGGCGTGACGGCGTGGGCGTCGTAATGCCCGTCTATTTTCTGAATGGCTTGTACTGTCGGTTGCTCTTCGCCTAATGTGCGTTGCATTAACCGGCCGGGCATTGAAAAGAATGCGCTGTGAGTGTTGTTGGCAGTTGAAAGGAATACGTTGTTATCCTCGGTGAAGCCCAGCCCCCAGGTGTTGTTGCTGCTGCTGCCGAGGTATTCAAATTCTTTTCCATCCGGCTTGAAATTGTAAAGGCCCTGCGAGAAGCTCATCTTCTTACCATCAATGGTGCCGTTGAATGCCGAGTAGCCCAGCACGCCCCAGATTTTGTTGTTAAACCCATATTGCAGGTTCGATGGCCCCGCATGGGTGTCGTTTTTGCCCCAGCCGGTCATGATCACCTCGCGTACATCGGCCACATCGTCGCCGTTGGTGTCTTTCAGAAACACGAAATCCGGTGCCATAGAGACGATCACGCCGCCATTGGAAAAAACCATACTGGTAGGAATGTTCAATTTATCGGCGAAGACAGTGAACTTGTCGGCCTTGCCATCGCCATTGGTATCCTCACAAATTTTAATGCGGTCGTTGGAAGCGCCGTCGGTCTCCTTGAACGTATTAGGGTAATCGACCGACTCCACGACCCAAAGCCGCCCACGCTCATCCCACGACATGGCAATCGGATTAGTAATGTCCGGTTCGGATGCGAAAAGTTGTATTTCAAAATCCGGCGGGACCTGCGTCAGCTTGTTCGATTCGGCCGGTGAAAGTGACTCCTGCATTTTCGGCACCACATGTCGCCTGGTGTAGTGCGAAATGGTATCAGAGTTGTAAATGTCCACCTCGGGCAGGTTCAATGCGGCAATTTGCGCTTGTACCCGATCGCCGATGGCCCATAGCACGCCGTTTCTGACCAGGTCGAGGAAGCCTTTGTTGGTCCAGGTGCTGTCCTCGTGCCCGTATGCGGTGTAGAATACACGGCCTTTACCCTCGTTGCGCACCCACGTGTAAGGCTCATGCACGTCGCCTTCTACCCGCTCGCCCAACACGGTTTTGTCGGGGTTCAGGTTTTTATGCACATAAGTTTCATCCCAGGTCTGAAAGTCCGTAATGCCCTTCATGACCTGGTGTTCCGGTTTTAGAATAATGTTTTTAAATGAGCCCGTCTTATGGGAAGCAAACTGGCCGCCTATTGTTTTGATATACCAGGAAGAATTCCTGAAACAGCCCGAAGCCGAATGGATCGGGATAAGTCCTTTGCCGCCTTCCACGAATGCCTTCATGGCGCTTTCCTGCGAAGGCGAGAGCGAATCGTGATTGGCGTAGATGATCAGCCCGTCATACCTCGCCAGGTTTTCGGGGTTAATATCACCCGGATTAGTGGAGTACGACATGTTAATGCCGCTTTTGAACAGCTTGACCGACAGCCAGGGTGCGTATTTACCCGAATCGTGATGCTTGCTGTTGTGCCCCAGGAACAATACTTCGGCCCTGCGGCCTTTGGAAGCACTGGCCTTAACGGTCAGTGCCCCGACGGTCGGCCCCGCCGTTTTACTTTTTGCACATGCCAGCGCCATGAGCCCGACAAGCAGAAGTGCAATGTAATTCCTCATTCAAATTGGTTTTAAAGAAAAGTTTCGGTTTTAGTATTGGGATCAATCCTTACAAATTGACTTTCTGGACCGGTGAAAAAACCATGTCCTCCACATCTTTGATCTTCACACCGACCCTGGCAAACACGTAGTTCTGGGCGGGCGAAAGCGTAGGTACGGTGGCGGTGAGGTTGATCGCGTTCAGGTCTTTAATGTCGGCCCCGGGTACGTCGGTCACAGCCACGTTGGTAGCGCGCGCAACAAAATCGGTTTTGTTCACATATAATGAGACCCTTTCGATGTCTTTACCCTCGGCACCGGTCAGGATTTTTTCAAGTTTGAGGGAAACGTTCACCTTGCTCTCGCCCCCCGAAAACTGCGGCGTGCGAATCATGTAGTACGGCATTACCTCCACATCGAGCGCCTGGTTACCTGCCAGCTTCACGAACACAGTATCTTTGGCAGCGGCGTCTTTCACGATCGTCTTGAATGGCCCGCGGTTTTTGGGGAAAACCAGTTTGTAATTTCCGTCAAACAAAAGGGCTGAATAGGACCCGTTCTGCGAAATAGGCGCATCGATGGCCGCCAGCTTTCCAAAACCCGGCTGCCAGAGTTGCAGGCGAACCTGGCCTTCCTCCACGCCCACCGGCTCGCCCTTGTAGACGATCTTGCCTGAAAGCTTGGATTTGGGCTCGGTATAGTTATCCTTTTCGCAAGCCGACACAAGCGCTACCATCGCGACAAGCGGCATAATATGAAATCTGATCTTCATGATATCGTATCGTTTGAATGTGATGGCCTATTGGTTGGGATTTCTGACGAGCTTGGGGTTGTTACTGATGATGGCGTCGTCGATATACGAATAGTAGTTTCCAAGTTGGAAGCGGTCTGCTCCGGTTACGCGGCTGAGTTTAACCTGCTTGTAAATCCATTTGCCATTGTTGGGCGAGCCCGGGTCGTAGATTTTGTACGACCACAGTCCCCATGGCTGCGTATTGCGCTTGGTAGCTTTTCCAAGGTCTTTCGAAAGTTCCGCAGCAGTAATTGCATTGCCGTCCAGGATCTGGTGTGCGATGCGCCATCTTTTCATATCAAACAAAAGGTGCCCTTCGAATGCGAACTCTACGCGCCGCTCGTGCACGAGGCGGTCGAAATTGATTTCTGACGCTTTCAAAGGCGTTACCAATCCGGCGCGTGCGCGGACCTGGTTCATATAACCCGCCGCTTCTGCTGCCTGGCCTAATTCAAATGCGGCCTCAGCGGCATTCAAAAGCACTTCTGCAAAACGATAGCGAACGAGCCACACCTCGCTGTTCACCCCGCGTTGGCCAGAGCCTACGACGGGATCGAGGTACTTGCGAAGGTAAAAACCCGTTTGGGCAGTGAATTCAAATCCGTCGATAGGGCCGTCGAAACCTACGACTTGCTCGGGTACTGTCTTGCCGGGCAGCGTTTTTTGCGCACCGCGGTCGTCCCCGCTGATAATCGTGCCGTTTGCCAGCTGGTAACCTGCCCAAATATCGACTTTGCGACCTTTGAAAGTAGTTCCCGGCAGCATTACCGTTCCGGCGAGGCGGGCGTCGCGTCCAGCGAAGATGTCAGTTTGCTCATTGTAGTAGATGGGTGTTCCGTTTGCATTGTTAGTCGGGATCGGTGCGAAGGTATTATCCAGTTTTTCAAATGCTTCCACTAATTGCAGCGACGGGTTAATGCGGCCGCCTTCCTCTTCCTCTGCACCGTAGCGGGGCTGGTTCCAACCGGTGAAGTAATGCACCTTTCCGCTCTGCAATTTGAAATCCTCTACAAAAATGACCTCGGGGTTATTCGCCTTGTCGTAAAAAATGCTGGCAAAGTTTTCGGACAGATCAGGCTTTTTGGTATACAAAGCATAGGCCCCCGCATTTCCAGAGATAATCTCTTTCGCAGCCGCCAGCGCTTTGGTGTAATAACCATTGGCCATGTTCGCCGGAATACCGACCTCGCCGCCAGGCAATGAAACCTGAGGAGTATTCACGCCATATTTTGCAATAGAACCCGCGTAAATAGCAGCACGAACCTCCATCGCCAATGCCGCAGCTTTGGTAGCACGCGATTTCTCAGCCACGCTGGCCGGCAATTTGTCTTTAATTTCCTCAGCCTCTTTAATTACAAAATCATAAATCTCCGATTCCTTCGCACGCGGATGTTGCAGGTAAGAAGGATCGCCGCTGAAATCGTACACCATCGGTTCGAGAATCAGCGGCACGCCACCCATTCTTTTCACGAGTTCGAAATAGTAGGATGCTCTCAAAAAGCGTGCTTCGGCCAGGTAGCGTTCCCGAACGGCCGGGGCTAGCTTTTCGGCCGCAGTACATTTCTGGATAAACAGGTTCATTTCGCGGATATAGCCATAATCCCAAGCGCTCCATGACCGCACATCCCAGCCGCTGTTCTGGAAGTTGTTATAACGGCCTGCTTCTGACCAGAATGCCTCATTGAAGTCACTCACAGTCATCCAGCCGGGCACGTCGTTAATGGTTTTAAAGGTTGAAAGATCCACGTAACGGTTGTACAAATCGCCCAGTACCGACAGTACCTGCCCTTCGTCTGTCCAGATCTGATCCTCAGAAAGCTGGCTGGTAGGCGGACGGTTCAGGAATTCGTCGTCGTTACAGCTCCAACCCAGCGTCAATACAGCAATCGATAGTATTTGAAATATCTTTTTCATGTTGAATTCCAATCGGTTTAAATAGATAGGTTGATGCCTACATTCACGAATTTGTTCTGCGGATACTGTAATCCGTTGTCATCCTGAATTTCGGGGTCAACACCAAACTTCTTCAAGTTGTCGATAGAAAACAGGTTATATCCATTGATGTAGAACCGGGCGCGCGACATTTTCAGTTTTTCCAGCACCGACTTCGGCAGCGAATAGCTGAGCTCGATCGTTCTTGCACGGATATATTTGACATTATGCACCCAGAAAGTGGAATTCCTGTTATTGCTATGGTCTTTGTCGTTGTAACGCAGCGCCGGGTATTTACCGGGAATCCACTGGCTGTTCACATCGAACGGATCGGCGCGGTGCCATCTGTCAAGGAAAATGCTGTTCAATGCGCCCTCATTCTGGTATGGCCAACGTTGTTCGTAGTTCTGGTTCCAGGTGTACATGCCGCCGCCTGAGAAGTCAGCCACGAAGCCAATGCCTTTCCAGCTTACGGAGAAGTTCAACCCGAAATTGACATTCGGCTGGCCGGTAGCATTGTATCCGATAGGGCGCTGATCGTATCCGTCGATCACATTATCGCCGTTGAGGTCTTTGTAAATCAAATCACCCGGCAGCAATGTACGATTGCCTTGTCCGTCGATGTTGACAGGATATTCTGCAATTTCCTGCGTCGACTGGAACTGACCAATCGCTTCGAGTCCCCAGAAAATATTGGTGTAACGATCTTCGCCGGAAGCCCGGTAACGGTCCCACGAGTTGTTGAAGATCGGCTTGTATGACGACACGAATTTGCTTCGCGAGAACGACACATTTCCGCCGATGGAGTAGTTGATATTACCCGCCTTGCCATTGTAAGTAAGCGCGCCTTCCCATCCCTGTTGCGAGTCGCTGTTCACGTTTTCGTCCGGCAATGAATAGCCCAACTCGCTCGGCACGAGGATGTCGTACTTGCGGCCCAGCAAGCCAGTGCGCAGGCGGTAGAAATAATCGACGCTACCGGTAATTTTGGTGCCAAGGAAAGAGAAATCCGCGCCGACATCCGTGATCTTACTTTTGAACCAGGAAATGTTATTGATGATCTGGCCTTTATCACGGCTTGTAACCACCGCATTACCGCTCAGAATTACATTGCCCTTATTATAATCATAACCAGGCAGGTAAGCGTACGGGCTTAATGGTCTGTTGGGATCATTGTTGAAAAGAATGTTGTCATCCCCAAGGATGCCATAAGACCCTCTGAATTTCAAGTCATCCAGGATGCTACGCTCGCCGATCAGCTTTTTGAAGAAACCTTCTTCCGAAATTCTCCATCCCACCGAGGCCGATGGAAAGTAACCCACGCGACGATCCGGAGCGAACTTCCAGGAAGCATCGCGGCGAGCCGAAACTTCGAGGTAATATTTGCCGGCGTAATCATAATTCATTCTACCGATATACCCTATACGTGCAAGTTCCGTATCGCTGTCATTGTAGGTATCCACAGTCGGGAAGTAGATCAGCGGGAGAACATTTGTTTTAGGAACCGCGTGTACCCACTGGTCTTGCACGCGCTCATCCTGCCATTCGGAAACGAAGGTTGCGCCTACCGTGTGCTTGCCGAAAGTGTTGTTATAAGCCAGTTGTCCCTGGTACACATTGCGCATTACTTTGCGGGTGCCACGTTCCCGCCACGGGTTGGTACTACCACCTGTAACAGTGTAGGTATCGTCGGTCGGGTTGTAGGTATAAGCCTTGTAAGTATACTCGTGGCCGTTCATCACGCGATCGGCAATGTAGTAGGAGTACATTCCTCTCGCACTGAGTCCTTTCACTCCTGGAATCTGGTACTCAGCCGAGAAATTGGTTTGCAAAACACGCCAGAACTCAGTCCAGTAACCCCCTAATTTTTTATTGTTGTAGGCCCAGTTCGTCTCATTGTGCTTGATATCATTCAGATACTCGGGGTTATCGTTCGCGTACGGACGCTCGAACGGGCGGTTACGCAGGATAGCGAAACGTGGGAGCCAATAGTCGTCACCGCCAGGGATACCAGGCTGATCACGCTTCTCGATACGACCGTTGATCTGCACACCCAGTTTCAGACGGTCGGTGATTTTCGCATCGACGTTACTTTGGATGTTGGTGCGGTCAAAAGTGAACTCGCGGCCCAATACCGAGTTCTGATGTAGTCTTGTTGCTGAAATGTAATAGTTGATCTTGTCCGAACCGCCGGTCATGTTCAGGTTCACCGAGTTAAGCGGAGAGTTCTTCTGAACAATAAAATCCTTCCAATTAAACGTCTGATAACCACGCTCGGTACCTACGCGGTACTTTTCAAGTTCAGCCTGGGTGATGGACGTTTTGCCGTACTGGTTCATTTCCGCTTCGGCTTTCCCTAACATCCATTGGTACGAATCGTTCACCACGTTTGGGAACCGCGACCAGTTCTGCCAGCCCATATAGGCATCCAGGCTCACTGTATTCTTGGCTCCCATTTTACCACGTTTGGTCGTGACAACCACCACCCCATTCGCCGCGCGGACCCCATAAATAGCCGCCGAAGCGTCTTTTAATACTGAAATACTTTCAATGTCATTAGGAGAAATGTTGTTGAACTGGCCCGCATCCTGTTGAATGCCGTCGATTACGAACAACGGGTTGCCCATGTTACGGATCTGAATGTTGGCACTCGCACCCGGACGGCCATCCGGCATCCGGAATGTCACACCGGGGATCTTACCTGCCAGACCCGAACTGACCGTCGAGCCGCCGTGAACGCGCTCGATATCTTTGCTCGTCACCGTGGCGATCGCGCCTGTCAGTGACTCCTTTCTTTGTGTACCGTAACCCACCACGACCACTTCTTCCAGCGCCTTGTCATCCACTTTCAGCGTGATATCCAATATGCTTTGGCCGGATGGAACCGTCACTTCCTGCGACAGGAAGCCCACAAAAGAGAATATCAGAATATGCTCGCCGTTTGGGACCGTGACCGAGTATTTACCTTTTTCGTCCGTCGATGTACCGGTTTGCGTGCCTTTTAAAACAACGCTCACACCCGGTAACCCGGCACCGGTTTCATCTTTTACCACACCTGAGATGGCCTTATCCACCGCAGCAGAACTGAATTCCACCACCGGAACTTCTTCTGAAGCCATTTTGGCAGCCTGTTCGGGATGATCGGGTTTGATCACGATAAGGTCATTCTTGATCCGATAATTCAGTTCCAGTGGTTTCAGCAAGGCGTCCAAAACAGCCGATAGTGAGCCATTTTTAACCTTCACTGAAGCCCGGCGGTCGGATTGGATCAATTTTGAGCTAAATATGAATCTGGCATTGGTCTGCTTTTCCAGCTGCGCGAAGATCGTCTTGATCTCCTCGTTCCGGATGTCAACGGTAACCTTCTGGCTCAATGCAGATTGAGCTCTCCCGTCGTTCGCCCACGTGATGCCTGCAAACAGGCCAGCCAGGATACATTGCATTAATGTGATTCGCATGAGCTTGATGAGAAAGTCTTCAGGTCGTCGAACTTTTTTCATATTTTTGAATGAATTTGTTGTTTAAGGAGATTATTCAACGAAGTCTTCCCCGGTTCATCCATCGTCCAAATGGATGTGCAGTAATGTCCGTTACTGTTGGGGAACCCGGATCAGTCATGCTGGAACATGGCTGGTCTTTTTTATTTTCAGGCAATACGGTAGCGTTACGTCATAGGCGGCGTTCAGGGTAAAATGTTAATATGTCGGGTCTCTAAACTACTTACATCCTTTTCCCAGGATCGTTATCTGGTTATCGGCCACTTCGAACTGCGCATCCAGCGCATTGCAGATCACTTCGAGCTTTTCTTTCAAGGGCTGCCCGATCAAAGTCGCGTTCAGCGGGCAAGTGCCCATCTTTTCCCGGTCGTAAACGATCCGGACATTGTAGGCGTTTTCCAGTATTCGGAACACCTCCGACATCGGGGTTTCATCAAACACGAAATGCTGTTTTGAAACGTCTTTGTCCGAAACCACCGCCGCAGCAGCAGGCAATGGAATGATCTTACCGTTCTCCTTCGAGAACGCGATCCGCTGATCATGATTCAGCGTCACGCCCTCCAATTCGGGCTTATCCAGCACGGCTTCCTTTTGACTGTTATCCAAATTATTGATCGAAAATACCGAAACTGTACCCGTTCGCACTTCTACTTTAATATCCTTGCTCTCCGAAGAAGCATCAATGGTGAAACTTGTGCCAAGCACTTTCGTAGCCAGGCCGTAGCTGTACACCAGGAATGGCTTTTGTTTGTTTCTTACGATTTCAAAAAATGCCTTTCCGGTCAAAGTAACCTCTCTTCGCTTTTTGTTGACGCCTTCCGAGTAGCTAATCTTGCCGCCAGGCTGCAATACAACCGAGCTACCGTCTTCCAGCAATACCGTCATTGGCTTGTCGGTGTCATTGTGTTTCTGGATCGTATTGGGCAGTTCAGTTTCCCCGCGTACAGCTACCTCCTGCAATGGACCGTCTGCCTTTTTGTAATAGAACCAGTAACTCACCGAACCAATGCTCAGGATCAGTGCCGCCGACGCTGCCACGCGTGCCCAGCGCCATCCCTGCCCGCGGCTCGTTTTGAAAACGGCCTCTGGTTCCTGGGTTTTCGGTGCCTCATCGTGCATGTGACTTTCGACGATACTCCACATTCTGTCGCTTTGCTTCTGGGTAGGCTGGTGCCTGCCTGTGTCCTTCGCCAACAGAATAACATACTCCCGTGCGGATTCAACGGTTTTGCGTTTCCTGGGATGCTTTTCCAGGAACGCCCGCCATTTGCGGTCGCTGAGTTCGTCGGGATGCATTACCCAGGCGATAAACTCTTCATTTCTGATCAGTTCGGTCAGAGAATAAGGATCATGCTTCATGCTTCGCGGGATGCAGTTATCGTCGTTCAATAGTACAGAGCGACGAAATGCGGATTTGACCTCTTCAAAATGAAATTTTTTGAAGAAAAATTTTAAAAAAATAGTAACATCCAGAAAATCAGGGAAGAAATCAGTAGTATTTCCCGGCTCTGGCGAAGGGATGTCAATGCTTTGTAGATGAAATTACGGACAGACTTCTCATTGACGCCCATGATCTCCGCGATTTCATCAATGCTGAATTCATCGAAATAGCGCAGCGTAAGCGCTTCAAGCTGGCGTTCGGGCAATTGCGCAAGCAACTCCTGTATACGTTGCGCCCGTGCGAAAGAGGATTCCGCCTCGATCAGGATTGCTTCCGAATGGGTGTGGTTTGCGGGCGTATCCTCATCATCCAGTTCGCTGATTTCCTCCGTTGAAGGAAACTTGTCGAGCGCCACGTGAATGCGGCGACGCAATGCGCGATAGAGGTAGAATTTAACCGAGGTAACGTTCTCTGTGAGATTGTGCCGTAACCGCCAGATATCGATGAACACATCCTGAACCGCGTCTTCTACCAATGAGGAATTCGTTGAAAGCTTGCTGCCGTAATTGTAAAGTGTGCGGTGGTATCTCTCAAAAATCGCGGTAAAGGCCTGCTCATCGCCCACGCGAATCCTTTGCCATAGATCATGATCTTTGGTTTCCCCTGTTGAGGTAGCAATCTGCATCACCGCTTCTGTCTGTTTTCGTAAGAAAGCATAAAGCTAAAAATTTATCCTTAAAATACCATTAGAACTTCGGCTGTCGTACCTCGGCTATCAGTTATTTATGAAAAAAGCTGCCTGGTGGGGCAGCTTTGGAATGTTCTGTATTTTATCGTCAAGCCTTTTGCTTGATCTCCTGTACAAATTCAATAGAAACATCAGCCAGCCGTGCGATCTCCTCTTCGGTAAACTGCGTTTCCCGAAGGAGATTCTTAACAATGATAGTATTGCGTGCGAGTGCCCACTGCGCGATTCCTTTTTCCCTGGCCTCTTCTTTCTCAATGTAAATAACAGCTTCCTCGATTGTCATAGGTAATGGGTCTGGATTGATCATTCTACTTATTTCAGCTTTGAACTCCTCATTAAGCTCATCGTTTCCCAGATGAACATAAAGTTTCAAAAAATGGAGCAATTTTGCAATCTTCTTTTTCGAAAAATCCCGTCGTAATAGCCTCTTAGCCAGACTAATTTTCAAACGGTATAATTCCATAGACGAATAGCGCTTGCCCGTTAAGTCGAGCTTTACCGCCAAAACAACCTGTGCAAACGGGTTATCACTAGCCTCCAAATCCGCCTCCGATTGATCCCGCACCTTATAACTATTAAACCGGAAACAAATGCTCGTACCCAGGCAAGCCTGCTCAAACTGGGCAGGTAGGAAATGCCTGCAATCGTCCGTGAGGATCGCAAATGCGGTGATGGGTTTACGGTGCTTGTCCCAGATGCGGTAGTAATAGGTAAACATCCGGTCGGGGAAAGTTTCGTCGCGGTAGCCTTGTACTTCAATGTGCACCAGCAGCCAGGCTTCGGCGCCGGAGCGGCAATGCACTTTTACCAGCTTATCTACATACCGGGTTGCAAAAGTGTCTGCCTCTGGCGGGAATAGTTGATCGAGCTCCTGGTCGAGGTACTCGAAACCTTTTTCGAAGTCGAAAAGGATTTCAGCATTGGGGAAAAAGAATTTGAGGAAATCATCAAAAATGTCCTCCAATATCGATTTCCATAGTATGTCGTTACGCTTCATTGTAAAAAAGAAAAGGGTGGCCGAACATTGTTACGTTCTGCCACCCTTTTGGTAACGCTATTCTACAAGCTATTTTTCAGAGCTTGCCGAGCTCGTGGATCAGCCTTTCGGTTTCTTCCAGTGACGTCGCAGGGAAGTTGGCGATGCGGAGCTGAGTTGCCTTGCCAGCGCCATAACCGCTGCCGATCACCATGCCTTTTTCTTTGATAGCCTTGATAATATCGGCCGAAGGAGCCTCCGTATCCGTCACGACCACAGTTTGCGAACGGAGCGCTTTCTCTTTTACGAATGCAGAGAAACCGGCTGTCTTTTCTATAAACTTGTAAAGCAAATCTGCTTTGTGCTCAGTCTCTTTACGGATATTTTGTATACCGACCCGATTGAAATCTTCTGCGATTTTACCCAGCAGGTAAATGAGCATCACATTCGGCGTCGCGGGTGTTTCGTTGTTCAGCGCGTTCTTCCAAAGCGTTGGCAAATCGTTGTGCGCGCCGATGGAATAGGTATTCCGAATGTTCTTTGCTTTTTCCAGGCATCGCTCGCTTACGATCCAGACGCCCAGGCCAGCCGGCAAACCAAATGCTTTTTGTACAGAGAAAAACGCCGTGTCGATAATGCTGTAATCCAGCGCCGGGTAAGGCGCGGACGACACCATGTCCACCGCGATAAACTTCGACGGATTGTTCTGTTTCAGTTTATGGATCTCTGCCACCGGCATCTGAACGCCCGAACTGGTTTCGTTATGCGTCGTCGCGATCAATTCAGCATATTCAGGCACTTCCACATCAACCGCCAGGAATCCTTCTCCCATTGGTTTTTCAAACTTGTGGGCATACTTGTTCAGCGCACTTGAATATTCACAGAATTTTTTGGAAAACGAGCCATTTACCAGGTGAAAGCTTTCCAATTCCACCGTACTGAACAGAATGCGTTCAAAAGCTTCAGAAGCAGAACCGAGGAAAAGGATCGCATGCGTATCGGGCACGTTCAGGAGCGTACGCAGCTGATCGACCGTGAATTTGTGCAAGTCGCGGTACTGCTGGCTGCGGTGCGAGATCGAACCGAGTTGGTTTTCGACGAAAGTTTTTAAATGCTGCTCGAATGTCGGGTACAGAGCGGCCGGACCAGGAGTGAAAAATGTTAATGACATGGATAATGACCGGAACACCGGTGAAATAAGTGAGTAGGTGATTGAATCGCCGTGAAATTGAAATGGTCAGCCGCGAACCGGCTGACCATCCCAATCATTTCTTAGTAAAGCATCCGGAAACGGATCGTTCCTTCGACCTCTTTCACTTCCTGAATAAATTCTTCTGTATAATCTTTGGCAATATCCACGATCACGTAGCCGATATGCTCATTGGTTTTGAGGTATTGCCCAGTGATGTTGATATTGTTTTTGGCAAAAATCTGGTTCAGTTTCGCCAGCACACCCGGTACATTCGCGTGGATGTGCAGGAGGCGGTGCGAATCTTTCAACTTCGGCAGTTGTACTTCAGGGAAGTTCACGCTGCCGTAAGAGCTACCATTGTTCATGAATTCCAGCAATTTGGAAGGCACGAAATGGCCGATGTTTTCCTGTGCTTCCTCGGTACTGCCACCGATGTGCGGTGTCAGTATCACGTTTGGCAGGCCCATCAGCTCGCTTTCGAACATTTCATCGTTCGTTTTCGGCTCTTTCGGGAAAACGTCTACACCTGCTCCGGCCACTTTACCGCTCTTCACGGCATCGGCCAACGCTTTGATGTCGACCACGTGCCCGCGTGAGAGGTTCAGGAAGATCACACCGTCTTTCATGAGGTCAAACTCGCGTTTGCCGATCATGTTGGTGTTTTCCTTACGGCCATCCACGTGCAAGCTCAGTACGTCGGACATTGCCAGAAGCTCTTCAAGTGTATTCACTTTCTTCGCATTTCCGATCGACAGTTTTTCAACCGCATCGTAGAAATACACATCCATACCCAGCGCCTCGGCTACGACCGAAAGCTGTGTACCAATGCTGCCATAACCTACCATCCCGAGCTTCTTGCCACGGATCTCGAAGCTGCCGTTCGCAGATTTGTCCCAAATACCTTTATGCATGGAATTGCTTTTGCCAACGATATTACGAATCAGCAAAATCATCTCGCCTACTGCCAACTCCACCACAGAACGGGTATTGCTGTATGGCGCGTTAAATACCGCGATACCTTTTTTAGCAGCCTCGTCGAGGTCGATCTGGTTGGTACCTATACAGAATGCACCGATCGCCATCAGACGGTTCGCGTTTTCAAGAACGCGCTTCGTAATAGTCGTTTTAGAACGGATACCTATAATAGATACGTCCTTGATACGCTCGCATAATTCGTCCTCATCAAGGGCGCCTTTTACGAATTCTACATTGAAACCTTCTTCCTCAAATGCCTTACGCGCTACCGGATGCACGTTTTCAAGGAGCAATACCTTAATACGGCTTTTGGGGTAAGACTGGCTTCTGCTGAATTTATTATCATAAAGAAAATCGTCGAATGAAGTAGCGATGTGGTCCGCTACCGCGGTTACTTTCGGGCGCTCGACGTTTTCTGTAAATGCATAGAAACGATTGGCAAGGCCGGAGGCCTTCAATTCATAGTCCGTATAGCCATCACCGATCGCGTACACGTCTCCTGAAAGGTTCAGAGCAGAAAGGATTTTGATCTTTCCGCCGTCCATCGACAACACGTTTTCCTCGTCGATCCCCACGATATTTCCTTCCTCGTCAAACACGAACTCATTGGCGTACACATGGTCGGCCAGAATGCCGAGCTCAGTAGCCACGGGAACGATAAACTCCTTAAACCCGCTGGAAACGATAAAAATCTGCTCCGCATTCTCCCTCAGAAACTGCGTATTACGCTTGAATGAATCCGAAACCTTGGTTCTCAAAAAGGAAACCAGTTCTTCGATGTGCGAACGGTTAGCTTTCAGTAAGGCGATTCGTTGGCGCAGACCATCCGCAAACGACATTTCGCCATTCATACCCTTGTTGGTCAGATCAGAAATCTTCTGAACAATCTGATCACGCTCCGGATGGCCTTTGAGGGCGATCGCGGCCAATTCGTCGAGCCCTTCCACTTTCGTGAACGTGCTGTCGAAATCAATGATAATGTACGGTGCTGGATTGAGAGTTAATGTGGACATGAAACGGGGAATAACTGAAAAATGATCGAGTTAACGGAATTTTAATCGCTAAGGGTCCGACCTGTTTGAAACAGGCCACAAAATTACCAAAATCTATTGGTATATGTTGCTAACAAAATAATGTTTGGAACAGTTTTCTTACTCGACGAAGTCGGGGCGAATGTGAACGGCTTGCTCGAATTAGTCAGGTGTGGCCAGGAGATGGTCAGGGATTGTCAGGTGTAGTTAGGGAATGGTGACAGGGTAGTTAGAAAATGGAGGGCGTATTTTTCTGACCAATAGAACTCGTCGGTAAGGCGGGCGGGGCGAAAGCCGCAGTGCCCGCCGTCTTTTGTGGCCAGCAAAGTCACATTAGGATGAGACCGGAGCATGTCGAGAGGCAGGCTTTCGAAAGGGACGATCGGGTCATTTTCTGCATTCACGATTATCGTCGGCACGAAAATCGGTTCGATGAAAAACTTCGAGCTGCATTTGGCATAATAGTGATCGGCGCCTTTGAAGCCGTGCAGCTTCGCCGTGTAGATGTCGTCAAAATCATATAGCGTCCTCACCAACTGATGGTCGTCCAGGCTGATTTTTTCCGGGAAGAAACGTGCCTTTTCCACCACTTTGGGTTTTAATGTATTCAAAAAACGGCGCATATAGATCTGATTACGGGGCTCGATAATCGACAGGCTGCATGCTTTGAGATCCATCGGTACACTGAATACGATCGCACTTTTAATGCGGCTATCAATCGAAGCGCCCTGTTCGCCGAGGTATTTCAAGGTCAGATTTCCTCCCAGGCTAAAACCCATCAACCGCAGATCAGCATAGCCCTTTTCAAATGCATTCTGCACCACCGCGTCCAGATCTTCCGTAGCACCGCTGTGGTAAAATCGGGCCGTCTGGTTCATTTCACCGCCGCAGCTCCGGAAGTTCCAGGCGAGGCAGTCGAACCCGTGGCGGTTCAGGAGTTTAACCATGCCCGTTATGTACTGGCGCGTGGTGTTTCCTTCGAGCCCGTGAGAGAGGATCACGAGTGGTTTCGAGCCGTCGTTTCCGGCATATGACCAGTCCAGATTCAGGAAGTCATCATCAGGAGTTACAATTTTTTCACGAAAATATTTTATACCGTTTATCTGCCGGAAGAGCGCAGGGTAAATGCTCTGAAAATGCCCGTTTGGAAGCCAGTAAGGGGATATTTTTGATTTATAGTGGACTAGCGGCATGATATAAAACGCATTCTGATATATTGGAATAATTCTAAGGTAAAGAAAGTTTAATGTTGTATATCTGCTTTTTATGTCTAAATTTGGTCTTTACAAATAATAAGATCAATTCTAATGGCAGAAGGTACAGTTAAGTTTTTCAATGAATCAAAAGGATACGGATTCATTCAACCATCATCAGGAGAGAAAGACATTTTCGTTCATGTTTCAGGTCTTCAGGACGATATCCGTGAAAACGACAAAGTGTCTTACGAAGTAGAAAATGGAAGAAAAGGCCTAAACGCAGTTAACGTACGCGTTATCTAAGGTTAGTTCATAATAAAGACATTTCGAAAGCGCGCCCCTCAAAGGCGTGCTTTTTTAATGCGCTATTTCTTGCTTTTTGTCAATGCTTCATAGGCCTGCTGCGCTTCCTTATCCGACGGCTCTTTTTGCATAAGCGAACGACGCTCACTTACATCCTTAACCCATCGGTATACCCACGAGAAGCCCCAGTTTCCATGATAATGTAATGGCAACTTGTAAGCCGGATCAGCCATCGCTTCGTCCAGGCTGACCATCCGGTATTGCTTTTCTTTCAGTTTTTGAACCAGAACCGGCAGATAATCCGTGTTGAGCTGGTTGTCGTGGCATAGGTAAATTTGTTTGATCGGCTTGCCTGTCGCTTTGATTGCTACGCCCTCGAAGTGGTCGAAAAGTTTCAGGCTCAAATCTACATAACGGTTGCCGATCGCCTTTGCTTCTTCGAATTTACCTTCTTTCAAAGCCTTTTCGTAAAGCTGTGTGAACAGCCAGTCCTCACTTTCGACGGTAAATGGAGTTGAAATGTATTGATGTTCAGTCAGAAAATCCCGCATTCTCGCCTGTTCGGTACTGTCCTTACCCATGCCATTAAAAGGAAACCGGAAGTACTCCAGTTTCTTCCCCACATCCCCGGCCATCTTTCGTGACAGTTCCTCTCCCTTTAAAACGTCTTCTTTGAATGCATCAAAACCTATTTCACCATAATTCGGATGCGAATAGCTATGATTTCCGATGGTCATGTAAGGCTTTGAAATCCAGCTTTGGAGCAGTCTTTTATTTTGCTCTAAATCCTGGTTTTGCTTCAAATGTCCTTCGTTGATAAAAATCGCAATTGGCAGGTTTAAAGAGTCCAGCTTTTTCAACAACCTGGATGAATGACCATCCGCTCCATATAAATGTACATTCGGTACATCATCGATGGTAATGGCAACGCTTCGCTCCTGCGCGTGAGCAGGTAATGCGAGCGCATAGGCGACTGTGGCGAGCAGGCGCATACATATGTTTCGCAGGTGCTTCGTCATGGCTTACCCGGAATGCGTTCGCGCGACTGCCGTTCGATCATCCATTGCGGATATTCGGGTTTCAATGCGCTGATTTTGTTCAATTGGTCCAGCTCGTCGGCGGCCAGTACCACGTTCGTAGCAGCGATATTGTCAGCCAATTGTTCCGGCTTTTTTGCTCCGATGATCACGCTGGTCACAGCTTTCTGATGAAGCAGCCATGCCAATGCGATTTGCGCCACGGAAACCCCGTGCGTCTGCGCGATGGGCTGAATAACATCGATGATGTCGTAAGCCTTCTCTTTATCCACCGGCGGAAAGTCGAAGTTATCGCGGCGGTTTTCACCGGTCGATTCACTGTTGCGGGTATATTTCCCGGACAAAAAACCGCCTGCCAGTGGGCTCCAAGGCATTAATCCCAGGTTCTGATCTTTCATCATCGGGATTAGCTCGCGTTCCAGGTCGCGGCCGGCGATGGTGTAGTAATGCTGGCAAGCCACAAACTTCGTCCAGCCATTTTTCTCGGCAATGCCATTGGCCTTCATAATCTGCCACGCCGCATGGTTGCTCACGCCCAGGTAACGCACCTTGCCCGAGCGCACGACGTCTTCCAGCCCACGCATGGTTTCTTCCAGGGACGTTTCCGCATCCACGCCGTGAATATAGAACAGATCGATATGGTCGGTACCGAGGCGGACCAGACTTTCATTCACCGAATCCATAATATGCAGCCGCGACAGCCCCACCTGATTCGCGCCAGGCGCCATCCGGCCACGGGCTTTGGTAGCAACAACCACATCGCTGCGTTTCACACCCAGCGTCCTGAACGACTGCCCCAGGATCTCCTCCGATTTGCCATAAGAATACACATTGGCGGTATCGAAAAAGTTGATCCCAGCATCCAGAGCCGTCTTCACCAGTACATTCGCCTCATCCTGCTGCACTTTTCCAATTACTTCAAAATAACCATCTCCACCAAAAGTCATCGTCCCGAAACAGAGCTCGGAAACGAGCACGCCGGTGTTGCCCAGGAAGTTGTATTTCATGCGTTGTTGCTGTTATGTGTGACGTTTTTATCAAGTCAGGTGTGGCGAAATGTAGTCAGGTGTTGTCAAATGTAGTCAGACGTAGTCAGGTGTTGTCATTGATAGTCATGTATTGCCAAGGTGGCTAATGAAATTTGAGAGAGATTTTTTAACAATAAATGACCACACATGACAATACTTGACTACATCTGACCACACTTGACCACGTCAGACTATTCAAACAAATCCTCCGACCGCTCCAACATCAGTATCGACGACTGCGGAACGATCACGTACTTCTGCCCATCGTATTCGAGGTCGATGGCGTTGCGTTGGAGGTAAATAGCCAGGTCGCCTTCTTTGGATTGCAAAGGCATATATTTTACTTTTTCTTCGGTCTCTTTCCAGGGCTCGTCTTCCACGGCCACAGGAATAGGGTAACCCGGGCCAACCTTGATCACGTAACCGGTTTGCACCTGTTCCTTTTCGGTTACGGTCGGAGGCAGGTAGAGACCGCTGTTGGTACGGTCGCTGGGGCTTTTGGGGCGGATCAAAACACGGTCGCCTACTACGATCAGGCTTTTGAGCCTGTTGTCGGATGTTACTTCGTACATTGTAATAAATACTTAATCGGTAATAAGAACGTCAGGTAGTTCCTCAAAAATTGAGTAACAAATAAATAAGTGCAAATGTTGCGGCAATCTTTTCCTTTAGAATTGGAAGTAAATGAACTGGTTTTCGGATACAACACCCAAAAAGTAGTTCGCCAGCAGGATCAGCGGAAACAATAGGAAGAATACGGTTGTGTTCCGCGTAGGGATTTTCAGGTAGTAATGCTCTTTAATCAATAGGAAAATGATCAGTAACACGCAGAACCACATTTCCAGATGGTTCATAGGCGTTTGCAAGGGTTCCGAGAATGAGAAGCCGGCCATTTTTTTCAAAATCATGAATGAACGTCCTACCGGCGCTTTGTCGTTCCGGAAGAAAACCCAGGTAATAGTCACCAGCGCGAATGTAAAAACGACACTCAGCGTGTTAGTAATCCGATTTTTGGGTATTTCAATGCCCGCTTTTTTCAACCATTTATCGCGCAGGGATGCTGCCACCTGGTAAAAACCATGCAATGCGCCCCAAATTACGTAGTTCCAGCTCGCGCCATGCCAGAGTCCGCTCACGAGGAACACGATAAACTGGTTGCGGTATTTCATCCACTCGCCTTTGCGATTGCCGCCGAGAGGAATATAGAGGTAGTCCTTAAACCACGAAGAAAGCGAAATGTGCCATCTGCCCCAGAACTCTGAAATGGATTTGGAAACATATGGCGTTTTGAAGTTGTCCATCAACGTGAAACCCATCACACGAGCCGCACCAATGGCAATATCGGAGTACCCCGAGAAATCGCAGTAGATCTGGAATGCAAAGAAAACCGTGGCTACGATGAGCGTTAGCCCATTATGTTCCGCCGGATTTTGATACGCTGCATCCACGAGCATCACCAACCTGTCGGCGATCACCATTTTCTTGAAAAAGCCGAAGGCCATTTGCATCAGCCCTTCCTTCACCTGCTCGAAATCATATTTAAAAAACGAGTGGTACTGGAACAGCATGTTCTGCGGCCGCTCGATAGGTCCGGCCACAAGCTGCGGGTAAAACATCACATACAATGCGTAAATCCCGAAATGCCTTTCGGCCTTTTGGTTGCCGCGATACACCTCGATGGTGTAGCTCATCGCCTGGAATGTGTGAAACGATAAACCAATGGGTAACAACAACTTACCACTCCCGGTAGTCATCCACTCGGCGATCGGGCCGGGAACGATGCGCGTGAATGCAGGAAACATCGGCCGTAGGTCCAGGTTACTGAGAATGGTATTCACCGAATCCTGCACGAAATCGTAGTATTTAAAGAAAGCGAGGATACCGATATTGGAGATCAGACTGATGATGAGCAGCAGTTTTTTTTGCTTCTGCTCCTGTGATTTCTCAATCCAGATCCCGGCAAAGTAGTCGATAACGATGGTTCCAAACAGGATCAGGATGAATACCGGTTTGAAAACCATATAAAAATAGCAGCTGGTGAGCAGCAAAAGCACCCAACGCCCGGTCCACGACAGGCTGAAATACGCCAGTGTGACTACTATAAAGAAAACTGCAAATTGAATCGAATGAAAATCCATCAGGTCAAATGTACTCCCGGTTGACTATTTCCTCTTTGATAATGAACAGGGGACGGTTTTTGGATTGAAAGAAAATCCGGAGCACATATTCTCCAATAATGCCCAGCGCCAGCAACTGCACCCCGCTGAACAGGATGATGACAAATAGCAGGGCTGCAAAACCCTCGATCACGTGGGCGAAAAACAACTTTTTGACTACGACGGTCGCGAAATAGATCAACGAAATTACAATGGCCGTCATGCCCACCCGGCTCATGAATTTGATGGGAAATTCACTGAAATTGAAAATTCCATTGTAAGCCAGCCTGAAAAGCTGTTTGAAAGTATATTTGGATTCCCCCGCGATGCGCGCGTCGCGCTCGTACTCGTATCCGATCTGCTTGAAACCGATCCAGGAACGCATTCCGCGCAGGTAGCGGCTTTCCTCAGGCATTTTATTCAAAACATCGACTACCCTTCGGCTGATCAATGCAAAATCACCGCTGTCGAGCGGAATATCTACATAGGAAATCGAACGAAGAATGCGGTAGAACCAGTAGTAACCCATCCGTTTGACAAAGCCCTCTTTTCGTTTCTTGCGGACAGCGTAAACGACGTCATTTCCTTCCTGCAACAATTTGTAAAATTCCGGCAATAGCTCCGGCGGGTCCTGCAAATCGCCATCGATCACAAAGAGCGCCTCCGTGCCGCGTGCGGCAGAAATACCCGCTGTCAATGCAAGCTGGTGACCATGGTTGCGCGATAGAAAAACACCATGATACCGCTCGTCTGTCAAAGCTACCTGCCTGATTTTAAGCGCCGTGTCATCCTTACTTCCATCATCGATCAAAACCACTTCAATAGCAAGCGGGCTGGCGTCCATTAACGCGTTGATACGCTGTATCAGAAGCGGAAGCGTCTCAGATTCATTATATAGCGGCGCGACGATTGAAATTTGAGGAGTTTTCAATATGCTGAGTTTTTCAATGACCAATAGAGGCAAAAATACACCTTTCGGTCTATTATCGAAACATTCTGTTATTTAAGGTATTGTCACTTTTCCAAGAACACCGCCATTGAGAGCGGCACCTTCCACGTTCACGATTCCCAGATCATACGTTCCGGGCAACAGGGATGAATGCGGTATTTCAATGTCAAAACCCTTGTCGTACTGCTTGAAAAAGTTGCGGCCGGTGTACTTATGCGGCTCCATTTTGAAAAAATACAGGCGTTCTCCATTGCGCACGAATGCATATTCGCCATTCGAACGCGACGGGGAGATCGTTCCTTCCGGATCGTTCACATAAATGCCCTTTTCGCGATGTGTGACGGTTACCTGCCTTTCAACCGGGAATGCCGTCGTGAGTGCATTCACCTGCCGACCGAGCTCATTCCCTTCTTCCGGGTATTTGTAAACACCGGCTTTTACCAGGTACTTCATCACATTATCCACATACCGGGCGCCTTCCGAATAAGGAACATGGCCCAGTCCGAAACCATTATGCTCCTGGTTGTAGCCATTCACAGTATAGTATTTCCTGCGCTCCGAAATCACCGGCAAATACGAATAAATGGATATGCCCCAAATCACCAAGCCTATCGCAGCAGCCCCTCGCAATGCAAGCTTGCGCACGTTTTGATTTTGAGTTGAAACCACAAACGACAAATAGGTAACAATCAGGAACAGAGCCGGATATATCTTGTAGTTACTCACTATCATGACAAAAAAACCGAACCGGGGACGTAACAGGCCGATCACCAGCGCCTCCACGAGCAGGAAGCTCAAAATACCGAGTAAAAATGCATTCAGATTGCTGGTACCTTCACTCTGAACAACGGCCGGACCGCTTTTGAACCAACCAAATGTACGGGCGAGCCAGGGTGTAACTTGCCGCCAAAGCCAGATTACCACCCAGATCATAACCGCGAAGGCCATCATCACCGGTAATGCCGAGCGCACAACAATGTCTTTTTCAGGAAAGAAATCGAACAAGCCGCCCAGGAATGTAAAAAAGCCGAGAACCGATAAATGCGGATTTTTGACAAAAAACGCGAAGCTCGACTCGTTACCCTGCGCTGACATGCCGTAGAAATACAATCCTACTGCCACGGCACCCACCAGAATCCAGACAGCCAATTGTTTGTACTGCGACCGGAGCAGAAGTACCGCTACACCCGCCGGCCAAACGAAAATCCCACTGCTCATCGCGTACGTAGCGCACACACCTGCAAGCAGTGCACCCGCATAGCGCTTGCCCGAGAGTAAAAACATCGATAGTACCACAAAGAAAACGACAGGCTGATGCTGCCAACCGCATATAGCCCAAAGGAAAATCAAATGGTATTGAAGCTGGAAAAGCAAAAACGGCACGGGCAGGAAATACCATATGCTCAGAGTGGAGCGCTTGAACGCGCGCCAGAACACCGCCAGGGTACCCAATGTAAAAAGTGCCGCAGCAATATGCAGGAAACTAAAATCGAGATGTCCTGTAACCCAATAGTAAACGAGTGTAGCCAGCTTACCCACCACCATCCGGTGTTCGTTATTGGGCTGAAAAAGTAGTTTCAGACGTTCCGGAAATGAATTACTGGTGATCCATTTGTGCAGAAAATCGGGGAACGGGTCAAAATCGTCGTACCAGGGCAGGTTTACTGAGTAGTACAGGATCACTCCTATCCACAATACCACGGGCACCGCCGTTACCAGGAAGAAAAGCGGCTTTTTATTGCTGTTGTCCACCTTCAGTGTCTTTCATGTAAATGGCTTCCTTCCCAAAATAACCCGCGGTGCATTTGTTCCACCAGTGGGTAGGGTCGGTTTTAATGTCGTCGTCGAGGAAAATCGTCATCGGTTTCGAACGGATGGGCGGCAGGTACAAAATGTCATCCGGCGAGTTCTTGATCAATGCATAACGCTGGTACATTTCCTTGTCGAATGCGGCCGCTTTGCCTTTCAGCAGATCGGTATACATCATTTTCACATTGCTGCTGCGGACAAACGAAAGCACCACCGACGCCACTAGTATCGCGCAAACGATGCCATACCGCATGGCGGTCAGAGTCAAAACGGTAATCTTCCGCTTTTTGAAATAATGAAAAAGCACTCCGATGACATAAAACCAACCGATCAGAAAAAAGAAATACACGCAGTTGATGACACGCGGCGTCGGCTCGATCCCCACTCCGTAATAGGAAGGAAACAATTGCGCCGACAACACGCCGATAAAGAGCAATACGGCATACCACACCGGAATGGAGAAGTAATTTCGCGCACCTTCCGAAAGCCGTGAAAGTACAAAAAGCCAGGCCAGTGTAAAGAATATCAACGGCGTCCGGAAAACCCAGTCAAAACCCAGGTAGGCCAGTTTTTTAAATGAAGAAACTACCGAGAAAGGAATGTTACCACCCAACGGGTTACCGCCGATACGCGCTGCATTACCCGGCGATGCAAAGTAAAAATAACAGGAAAGCGCCGTTATCACAGCCATCGAAACCATAAATGCATCGACTTTCCGGTGGAAAAGCACTCGGTAAGCGAGCCACGCGCCTACAAGCAGCACCATGATCAGCAGGTTTGTTTCGCTGCTACCTATTACCGCAAATATCAAAAAGCCCGAAAGCGCAGCGACAAACAGCTTCGCAGGCTGCGTGTCCTGGCGGTACCAGCGGAGCACAAGTACAATCCAGAGCAATGTCAGGATATTCGGAACCGTGTAGGTCACAAATGCCGCCATCCAGTAGAATGCTTCCGAAATGCTCATCATTTTGAGGATATACAGGAAGAAAACCACACCCGCAAACCCCAAATGGGCCAATCGCGATAATGTGGGCGTTAGGTGCCGGAAGAGGCTGTACAATGCGAAAACCATCCCGAGCAGCAATATGACCGGCAATACTTTAAAACCGATGATCGAATGGAAGAGCAGCGGGCTCGTGTGGTTGAGGAATATTCCAAAGTAGCGGCCTGTCCACTCGGTATAGTACAGTTTCATGGCCTCGAACCAGCCTATTTTGAATACTGTAAAAATGTAACAGAAATCGTCCGCCGGCGACGGATGGTTGAAGTACGAAAGCGCCAGCAAAGGCACCAGTACGGTCAGCATCAGCAGGATATTCGCCCAGTTGCCGACAACCCGGTATTTTCTATAAAATCTATTCATTGACAATTTTTTCTATGATATAGCGTGGACGGCCTTTTACTTCTTCATAAATCTTACCGATATACTCCCCGATCAGGCCAAGCGCCATCATATTAAATCCGCTGAAAAATGTGAGCGGCAGCATAGTCGACGTCCACCCCGCCACTGTATGACCGATCATGTATGAAAAAAGAATGTACACGACGATCAGCATCGCGATAAAGAAATTGGCAAACCCGAAATACAGCACCAGCCGCATCGGAAATGTAGAAAACGAGGTAATGCCGTTCCAGGCAAAAAGCAGCATTTTGCTGAGCGGGTATTTGGTCTCGCCCGCCTCACGTTCCAGGCGGCTGTAAAACACCTTTTCGTTTTTAAAACCGATCAACGGCACAATGCCCCGGAGGAACATATTGATCTCCCGGAAGTTTCCAAGCTCTTTGAGTACGCGCTGGTCCATCAAACGGAAATCCGCATGATTGAATACCACCGGGACGCCCATTTTTTGCATGAGCACATAAAAGCCTTCGGCAGTAACCCGCTTGAACCAGCTATCAGAACTGCGGTCGCCGCGCACGCCGTACACGACCATCGCGCCCTCGCGGTGCTTTTCGATCATGGCGGTAATAGCGTTGATATCGTCCTGCAAGTCGGCGTCGATCGTGATAAAACAGTCGTAATCATTCACATGCTGCTCCAAACCGGCCATGATAGCGCTCTGGTGGCCGAAATTCCGGGAAAGCCCGACACCGATGATATTGGAATCCTTGCTGCAAATGTCTTCGATGATCGACCAGGTTTTGTCCCGGCTGCCGTCATTCACAAGACAAATGCGGCTGTCCTCAGCAATGAGGCCCTGCTCCTTGATGCCGTTGTAGTAGGTGTTTAATTTAGCGTACGTCCGATACAAGATTGCCTCTTCATTGTAGCATGGCACGACTAAAAGTAAACGAGCTGGATTCATATGTCACCCTGTTGGTTGAATCGACAAAAATAGTAGTAATAAGTTAATAAGCTCCCTTTCCCCGCAACCGGCAGCTCAATATGATCTATTTACCGGCTTCAATTATCTTACGGTTATTCTTCTTCATTACGGTGGTAGTCAGCAATGGATACAGGATCACCGCCAGCAAAATCAGCAGCGTACCCATGTAAAAACCTTGCGTCATCCGCTCTTTTTCTCCGAAAATAAAAAAGGCCAATGCGATGCCGTAAACCGGCTCCAGATTGATAGTCAGGTTAATGAGGTAAGCAGAAAATTGCTTCATCAGCTGAGTCGCCATCGTGCTCGCGTACACGGTACACACGAGCGCGAGGAACAATATCCAGACCCAATCGCCCTGCGCCGGAATGAATGGCGCTCCGCCATTCCAGTCTTTGTTTTCAGAAATCCCGAGAAACAGCAGCGAAAACAATGACGCCCCCGACATTTCATAAAAAGTGATCACCCAGGCATCAATCCGCTGCACGAGCCGGCTGTTGGCTACTGTAAAACTCGCCGCCAGCATGGCAGAAGCAATAGCAAGCCCCAGGCCTAATGCATGGTCAAATTCAAATCTAAAAACCACGTACAAGCCCGCAAATGCGAGAATACCCAACCCCACTTCGAGCGGACTGATCTTCCGCTTATTAACTAATGGCTCCAAAAGGCTCGTCCAGAGGGAAGTAGTAGCCATTCCTGCCAGGCAAACCGAAGCGGTAGAAATCCGGGCCGACGCGAAAAACAGCATCCAATGGGCAGAAAGCAAAAAGCCCACACCCAGTATCCTCAACAGATCGCGCCCTTCAATCGCAAAACTTTTTTTTGACAACAATATGACAACACTCAGGCCGATAGCCGCAAAAAACGTCCGGTACAAAACCAATGCAACCGGCGAAATAGAGACCATCAGCCCCACAATGGCCGTGAAGCCCCAGATCATCACCAGGAAATGCAAATGCAGGTACGAGCGAACGGAAGCGGAGGAAAGCATACTACCTGGGTAATGTTTTGTAAAGCAGCACTCCGATCAGTGAAAACACGATATTAGGCAGCCACACGGCAAAAAGCGTATTGATCGTACCCGCTTCGGCCACACCTTTGGATAATAAAAAGAAAAGGATGTAAACAAATGCCAGCATAAAGCCAAGGGCAATCTGCCAGCCTACCCCGCGGCGGCTCTTCCGGGCCGAAACAATCATGCCGATAGCCGTCAGGATCAGGATGGCGAACGGTTGGGTGAAGCGAATATACTTTTCAATCAAATACACCTCCAGACCATCGGCACCGCGGCTTTTCAGCAGCTCTATGTAGGCGTTCAGCTCCGGTAATGTAAATGTCTCGTAGAGGTTATAATCACTTTCGAAATCTTTGGGAGAGAGGTTAATGGTCGTGTCTATCTCCGTTCCGCGGCTCAGCCGTTCGCCGAGACTGTCAAGCGTCCGCACCTGGTAATTTTGTAGCGTCCATTTCTTCTTTTTTGGCTGCCAGACGATTTTCTCCGCGTAAAACTTTTGAAGCAGTTTCGTGCCTTTAATCGTCTCCATCGTGAATTTATTCCCGGTCTGCGTGGTGGTATTGTAGCTTTCCAGGTAGGCATACACGTCGGGCGCGATGGTGATATGAACGTTGTGCCCGCTGAAATAGAACTCGTTTTTTACATAAGTTTTTTCAAAACCAACCCGGATCTTGTTGGCTCTGGGCAAAACCCATCCTACCTGAATGAACGTCAGAATCCCGAGCACAACCGCCCCGGCCATGTAGGGCATCAGCATCCGCGTAAAACTGATCCCGCTGCTCAGCATGGCTATGATTTCCGTGCGTGCCGCAATACGCGAGGTGAAGAACACCGTTGCGATGAACACCATCAGCGGGCTGATATAGTTGATCCAGTAGGGAATCAGATTAAGGTAATAATCGACGAGTATCTCCCTGAGCGGCGCTTTTTTGTCGAGGAAGTCGTCCACCTTTTCGGTGTAGTCGATCATACAGATAATCAGTACGATGACGAACGCCACGAATACGTAGGTAATCAGGAAGTTTTTGATCAGGTACCGATCGAGGATTTTAAAGTTCATGGCTGGTTATGGTCTCATCGGCGCTGTACCAGCAGGTTTTTGGACACTTCGAGACTGATAAACAACGTCGGACCGCCATTAATCTGTACGGACGCCGATTTGTCATATTCATTAATTTCCTTCACCTCTATCACCGCACCAAGCGTAATTCCCGACCGGTCAAGGTGTTGCAGGAAAGAAGGGGCATGATCGAGCACCCCCATCATTAACACTTTTTCACCAACGTGCACGTCAGTAAGAATTAAATAGTCGGGTTCCGTAAGGTTCCCTTTCGCGTCTGGAATAGGGTCACCGTGCGGATCAAACTTCGGATGGCCCAGGAATGCATCTAGCTTTTCCACCAATACTTCCGATGGAATATGTTCCAGTTCTTCGGCAATATCGTGCACCTCGTCCCAACCGAAACCCAGCTTTTCAACCAGAAAAACTTCCCAGAGGCGATGCTTGCGGATCACCTTGATCGCCACTTTTTCCCCACTTTCCGTCAGTGTTACCCCCTGGTATTTTTTATAATGGATCAATCCCTTCTCGGCCAGCTTGCGCAGCATGTCCGTTACCGACGCGGCACGCGTAGACGTACTCTCCGCAAGCGCGTTCGTGCTCACTTCTACCCCGTCGCGTCCGGAAAGCGCGTGGATGATCTTCAAGTAATTTTCTTCTGTGAAAGAATTCTGCATGCTTTGTAAGCCCCGGTTACCAATCTTAAATATCCGGCAAAAGTACGATTTACTATCTGTAAATTAAAAAATTTAGACTAACCTAAAAATATATTCAGAATTTCCTTATCTTTGTTTTTAGAGAACTAAATTGTTTATTTCGGAGACTAAGGAAATGATTGACGATTTAAAAATAGATAAGTCTTTGCAAGAGAAAACACCGGGCCATGGCGAGCAGCTCCGCTCGCTATCCGAAGTTCACTCCTCGATTTCGGTGCCGGAAGGAGCTGGTTTCTGGAAAAAAATGGCTGCATTTGCTGGTCCGGGCCTGATGGTGGCCGTAGGCTACATCGATCCGGGCAACTGGGCTACCGATATCGAGGGCGGCTCGCGGTTTGGCTACACGCTGCTTTCCGTAATCCTGATCTCAAACCTCTTTGCCATGCTTTTGCAGCATTTGTCGCTGAAACTTGGCATTGCATCCGGCCGCGACCTTGCGCAGGCCTGCCGTGATTACTACTCCCGTCCCATATCGTTTGTACTCTGGTTGCTTTCTGAAATCGCCATCGCCGCCACCGACCTCGCCGAAGTGATCGGTTCTGCCATTGCTTTGAACCTCCTTTTTGGGCTTCCGTTGCCCATTGGCGTCCTGTTTACGGCATTCGATGTGCTTATTGTCTTGTATTTCCAACAAAAGGGATTTCGCATTATCGAGAGCATTGTGGCCGGGCTTATGAGTATTATCCTGCTGAGTTTTTTATATGAAATGATCGTTTCACAGCCATCGCTGGCTGGTATTATGGGTGGATTGGTGCCTAAAAAGGAAATCGTGACCGACCCGGGAATGCTCTATATCGCCATCGGTATCCTCGGAGCCACCGTGATGCCGCACAACCTGTATTTACATTCCAGCATCGTCCAGACCCGCAATTTCAAAAAAGACGAGGCAGGCAAACGTTCCGCGATACACTTCGCGACCATCGATTCGACCGTTTCGCTGGCACTGGCTTTCTTCATCAACGGCTCCATCCTTATTCTGGCCGCGTCGGCATTCCACGCCAACGGCCATTTTGAAATCGCCGACATCACCGACGCCTACCATCTCCTCGATCCTGTGCTCGGCGTGAGTCTCGCGGGTATATTCTTCGCCCTCGCATTACTCGCGTCAGGACAGAGCTCCACACTCACAGGCACCCTCGCAGGGCAGATCGTGATGGAAGGCTTCCTCAATATTCGCCTGAAACCCTGGCTACGCCGGCTGCTGACGCGCGGTATCGCCATTATCCCTGCGCTGTTCGTGTCCTACCTGTACGGCGAGCGCGGAACAGCCGAACTACTCGTGCTCAGCCAGGTGATTCTGTCCCTGCAACTGAGTTTTGCCGTGGTACCGCTGGTATTTTTCACTTCGAACAGCAAAATCATGGGACCGTTTGCCAATTCACGGCCATTAACGGCAGTTAGCTGGGTCATTGCGCTGATTATTATTGGGTTGAATGGCTACCTGCTTCTCAACACTTTTACCGCCTAGTGTCGCACTGACAAATTAAATTTGTATTTTGTAATACCTTCTTTGCAAGCGGTTTCCTAACTTTCGCCGTTTTTCAGAAAAGGTGGATGGAATCAAAACACAAAGTTGACAAGGTAACGGCCGCCGGGCTTCTGGTGGCGTTCGGCATTATCTACGGTGATATCGGTACGTCGCCACTTTATGTAATGCAGGCGATTATCGGCAGCGAGGTGATAACCGAAGAAATTATCTACGGCGCACTGTCCTGTATATTCTGGACACTTACCCTCCAAACAACCGTCAAATATGTAATCTTGATCCTCCGGGCCGACAACCGGGGAGAGGGAGGCATCTTCGCTTTGTACGCATTGGTGAGAAAGCATGCACGATGGCTCACCGTTCCCGCTATCATCGGTGGCAGTACGCTTCTCGCCGACGGCATTATCACCCCGCCTATTTCCGTTGCATCGGCAGTAGAAGGGTTAAAGCTTTTGTATCCGAACATCCAGACCATCCCCATCGTTCTCGGCATTCTGACAGCCATCTTCCTGATCCAGGCATTTGGTACTAAAATCGTCGGCCGGACATTTGGCCCTTTAATGGTAACCTGGTTTGTGATGCTGGGCGTTCTGGGAATTTATCAGATCATGGGACACCCGGGCATATTCAAGGCATTCAATCCGATTTATGGCTATCAATTGCTAACACAGCATCCGGGCGGCTTCTGGATGCTTGGCGCAGTCTTTCTTTGTACCACGGGGGCCGAGGCACTCTACACCGACCTTGGACATTGCGGCAGGGGAAATATCCGGGTGAGCTGGGTACTTGTCAAATCCTGTTTGATATTGAACTACTTTGGTCAGGGCGCCTGGCTTTTGTCCCAAACCGGCAATTTGCTGAGCGGACGTAAGCCTTTCTATGAAATCATGCCCGAATGGTGGCTTCTGCCCGGTATCGTCATTGCAACCTCCGCAGCGATTATCGCCAGCCAGGCATTAATATCAGGCTCTTTTACGCTTATTTCAGAGGCAATACGGCTCAACTTCTGGCCGAAAGTGAGGCTTATCTATCCCAGTGACCAAAAAGGCCAGCTCTACGTACCAAGTATTAACTGGCTGCTCTTGCTGGGCTGTACGGCAGTCGTACTTTACTTCAAGGAGTCGGCCAATATGGAAGCCGCTTACGGGCTCGCTATCACCCTCACAATGATCATGACTACCATCCTGATGTCGTATTATCTATACGTAAAACGGGTGAATTTATGGATCGTAATCCTGTTCATGCTGGTATACCTTTCAATTGAAGGTGCGTTCCTCGGCGCTAACCTGCTGAAATTCACTCACGGCGGCTGGTTCACGATTATGGTCGGCACAATGGTCGCAGGTTTGATGGCGGTGTGGCTCAAGGCGTTCTATATCAAACTCAGGCTCACCGAGTACACCAAGCTCGAAAAATACCTGCCCGCATTGCAGGAGCTGAGCCGCGACATCAGTATTCCCAAGTACACTACCCACCTCGTTTTCATGACGAACGCCTCCCGCGCAACGGAAATCGAAACGAAGGTTATTTACTCTATTTTCCAGAAACGGCCGAAACGCGCTGATGTGTACTGGTTCATCCACGTCGACATTACGGATGATCCCTACACAATGGAATACAAGGTACTGTCCGACGAGGACCACCACGATAATGTCATTAAAATTAACTTCCGGCTCGGTTTCCGCGTCGACCAACGGATCAATATGTTCTTCCGGAAAGTCGTTGAGGATATGGTTTTAAACAAGGAAGTGGACATTACTAGCCGGTATGAATCACTGAGCAAACAGAACATTACGGGAGATTTCCGTTTTGTAGTATTAGAGAGGTTCCTTTCGTTTGAAAACGACCTGCCCTTCCTGGAACAGCTCGTAATGAAGACTTATTTCTTTGTCAAGGATTTCACAACACCGGAAGACAAGTGGTTCGGGCTCGATAGCAGTTCCGTCAAAATAGAAAAAGTACCGCTTATTATCAGACCGGTTGAAAACGTCAAACTAAGGCGTGTTTTCCATTAGTTTACAATCGTTTTGATGCCACCGCAGCGGCGCTGCGGTGGCAAATATCATTTTAAATAAACCCCCTCTTCCTCTGCCCTGCTTAAAACCACTTCTACATGCTCCATGAGCGTGGTACTCAACGAATACCCCACATAGTCGGCGTGAATCGGGAATTTGTGGTGGCTGCGGTCGACGATTACCGCCACCTGAACCTTTTTCATCGGTACTTTCAGGAACGGCTCCAAGGCGAATGCGAGCGTACGGCCTGTATTAAGCACATCATCCGCGACGATTACTACCTGATTTTCCACATTCAGTTCGCGATCGAACAGAATCGGGCTTTGCTGGTGGATGTTTTTGTCGAAACGGAGCTCGATCAATTGCGCGTCCAGCGGGGATATTGCTGTGAGTTCGGCTACCAGTCTTTGAGCGAATGCAAAACCTTCACCTGCGATTCCGGCGACAATAATGCCCTTTTCTTCAAAATTCTGCTCGTATATTTCAAAAGCGATCCGGCGTATTTTCTGGCCTGTCTGGTGGGCACTCAAAATCTGACGCCTGGATACCTTGCTGTTCTCGGTCATTGCGGGTAATGGTAAGTTAAAATCTTAGCAGCGGTAAAAATAGCAAACCGCCATGCCACTTCATAACGCGGCGAAATTCTTTAACCAATTCGCAAAAGTCAACTCATGAAGCGGCAATTCCAGGCTCACGACGCCCATTTCGACCTTCGCCTGACCAATGCGATCCGTTCGGATTTCCATCAATGCTTTTTCATAAGCCTTCGGAAACTCGGGATGAGCCTGTATCCCTACCATGTTTTCCCCGACCGTGAACATGCCGATCGGACAATCCTGCGACTCGGCCAGCAGCTTGCTGTCCGGCGGCAGTTCCATCACCTGGTCCTGGCACATCATCAGCAAATTGAACGACTGTCGCGCCGGTTGCATCCATTCCTGCTGGCTCAACACCTGGAAATTATGCACACCTACGCACCAGCCCACAGCCGATTTTTCCACTTTTCCACCCAATGCTTCGGCCAGCATCTGATGCCCGAAACAGATCCCCAGATATTTTTTACCCGAATCACGGATTTCACGTACAAACTCCTTCAACCGATGAATCCAGGGCTCATCATCATAAACCGAGAACCTGGAACCGGTGCAAACGTACACGTCACACTCATCTGCGGAAGCCGGAAAATATCCGTTGCAAACATTATAAAATGTAAACTCCCAATCCGGTGCAACCTGGGAAAACAAAGCCGGGAACATCTCCCGGTAATCTCCCGCAATCGGCAACAGCTCTTCGCGTACATGGTCGCATTCCAGCAATCCGACTTTTGTCATATTGTTATTCTACTTTTTATCAAAAAGCTGGTTTAAATCGATGGTAAAGTCAGGTAACGTAATCGAAGTAAGCGCCTGACCTACGGTATACGGCTTCAATCCAATAAATCTCCCTTCTTCAATTAATACGTACACGAAAATCACTTCATCATTTGGCTCTACCAACCAATATTCTTTCACACCGGATTCCTCATACACATCAAACTTGCTGTCCATTTCCTTTCTGGTGTTGCCAGGGGATAGTATCTCGATAATCCAGTCGGGCGCACCAAGACAGCCTTTTTCATCTATTTTACTTGGATCACAAATCACTGAAATATCGGGCTGAACAACTGTGAGAATTTCCTTGTCGGATTGAACATCAAACCTTGGAAGTCTCACATCAAAAGGAGCTGCAAAAACCTGGCAGTCTCTGTATTTAAGCAATTGCCATATTTCGGATAAAAGCAATGCCGAAATTCGTTGATGCCGGGTAGCAGGCGCGGGCGACATTTTGAAAATCTTTCCCTTGATTAGTTCAAGGCGCTCTTCAAACTCCCATTTCAAATAATCCGCATAGCTGTACGTGCCATTTAAATCAAGTGTGTCGATGCTTTTCATACCTCACATTGGCTGGTTTTCACATTAAAGATAGCCGAACAAACCATGTTACCCTATTTTCAAATGAAAAGACTTAGGCCGCGTTAATGCTTCGTAACCTACGACTGACAGCGTACAACCGCGACCGGAATTCTTAACACCCGTCCAGGCCAATGCGGGATCAAGGTAGTCGCAACGGTTCATGAACCAGGTGCCTGTTTCGACCTGCTCGCCGATCTGCAATGCCGCATCGACGTCTGAAGTCCAGATGGAAGCGGTAAGACCGTATTGGCTGTCGTTCATGAGCCGAATGGCCTCCTCGTCGCTCGCGACGGGCATAATACCTACTACCGGCGCGAAAGTTTCCTCCGTCATAATGTCCATCGAATGGTTTACATTCACGAGCACTTGCGGCGCGAGGTAGGGCGTACCCGACTGGTGCGCAGGAAACAATGCAGGGTCGATCAACGCAGTGGCACCCTGAGCAATAGCATCATCAATCTGTTTTTGTGCAAAGCTGGCTGCTGAGGTCCTTACCATCGGCCCTAATGTCGTTTCAGTGTCACGCGGATCACCCAGGATATAAGTCTTGGTCAATTCTTCAAAACCCTTTATAAATTCATCATAAACGGCCTGATGTACATAAATGCGCTCGATTCCGCAGCACGACTGTCCTGAATTGAAGAAGGAGCCGTCTACCAGGTTTTCGATCGCGTCGGCCAGGTTCGCGTCCGCACGTACGTATGCAGGATCCTTTCCGCCGAGTTCCAGCCCGCCGACTATAAACCGCTCATTAATGGCTTTCTGCACCGCATGACCGCCTTCCACCGAACCCGTAAATGCCACATAGTCGACCCGCGCGTCGCCAATCACCTGCGCCACCTGGTCGTGACTTAAATGCAGATATTGAAACACACCCTCCGGCAAACCGGCGTACTCGAATGCGGCGGCGTAACGCTCTGCACAAAGGGGTGTCTGCTGTGCATGCTTCAAGATCACCGCATTACCCGACATAATAGCCGGTATCACTGAGTTCACGGACGTCAGATAAGGATAATTCCACGGCGCCACTACGAATACTACACCCAGGGGCTCCCTTTTTACAAATCTTTTAAAGCCAGGAATTTCATCGACTTCCACATCCGCGAGTGCCTTTTCAGCTACGGAAATCATGTAGTTAGCGCGCTCCTGAAACCCGCGGCGGATCTCATTCGCCGTGTAGCGGATCGGCCGCCCCATTTGCCAGGTCAGTTCCAGACCGATTTCCTCTGCATTGTTCAGGAAATACTCCACCGCTTTCCGGCAAATAGCCTCACGTTGCGCCAATGTCGTCTTTTTCCATTCTTTTTGGGCTGTTACCGCTTTTTCCAAAGCAGCTTCCACTGCCTCGGCGTTCGCCAATTCGCGCTCCACATACACGGAGCCGTCGATCGGGCTTATCGTTTTTTGAATCATATTTAAAGTGAGAAAGGGAGGAAAGGGAGGAAAGGGAGGAAGGGGAACCTGAATGGAGCCTCCTCCATCCTCCCCTTTCTCCTTCCTCCCTTCTCCCAAATTACAATGGAGTTACATATGCCGAAGTAATACCGCCGTCAACGAGGAAGTCGGTGCCGGTAACGAAAGAAGCTTCGTCCGAAGCGAGGAACAATGCAGCGTAAGCCATTTCTTTGGCTTCGCCGAAACGGCCCATCGGGATGTGTACCAGGCGGCGTTGTTTCTTTTCTTCGGTGTTCAAAAACTTCATCAGCAGTTCCGTGCGCAACGGGCCCGGGCACAAAGCGTTCACGCGGATGTTCTCTCGTGCGTGGATGACCGCGAGTTCACGCGTAAGCGCAAGAACCGCTCCTTTACTTGCTGTATAAGCCACCTGCGGCGTAGCGGCACCTAAAATAGCTACAAATGAAGCCGTATTAATAATGGAACCTCCTCCTGCACGCTTCAATGCCGGTATACCGTATTTGCAGCCCAGGAAAACACCTTTCGCATTGATATTCATCGTCAGGTCCCAGATCGCTTCCTCCGTGGTAACGGCATTATCATCGTCGCTGTGCATGATCCCCGCGTTATTGAAAAGGATATTCAGTTTTCCGAATTTTTCTTCGGTAAATGCCACAGCCGCTTCGCAGTCAGCCGCTTTGGAAACATCCGAATGTAAAAAGTGAGCTTCTCCGCCATTTTTCACGATCTCATCGACCGTCTCCTGACCAGCGGCGTCGTTCACATCCGTCACGACGATTTTAGCTCCTTCTTTGGCAAATAAAATAGCAGTTTCACGACCGATTCCGCCGCTTCCACCTGTAATAAGCGCGACTTTGTTTTCTAAGCGCATGGGGTTTGATTGGTTATGTTTTTTTGGATAGTAACGAGTGATTAAATCTGTTCAAAATACCGCTTCCGCTCCCAGTCCGTCACGGAGGTATCGTACGCCCGCTGCTCGGTTTTAAAGAAATGTGTGTAATGCTCAACCACTTCCTCTCCGAATGCCTTTTTGGCAAACGCGCTGTTTTCGAACAGTGTAACGGATTCCGCGAGCGTGTAGGGTACGCGAGGCAAATGCGCGGCGGCATAAATATCGCCGATAAAGCATTCAGGTGGCTCAATACGGTTCCGGATGCCGTCGAGGCCCGAGGCCAGTGACGCGGCAAATGCCAGGTAAGGGTTACAATCGGCACCGGGAATGCGGCATTCGATCCGCAGACTGGCTCCGTTGCCTACGACCCGGAAACCGGCTGTGCGGTTATCATAGCTCCACGCAAGCCGCGTAGGAGCCCAGGATCCGTCAACGAAACGTTTATAGGAATTAACGGTCGGTGCGTAGAACGGCATGACGTCCGGTACGTGTTTGATCCAGCCGCCGAGGAACCAGCGGAAAATATCGGAGCCTTTCACCGGCCCGAACTGCTGGTCGCCATCGAAGATATTCTTGCCGTCTTTCCACAGGCTCATGTGAATATGACTACTCGAACCCGCCTGATCAGTTGCAAATTTGGCCATGAATGTTACGGAAAGGCCCATTGCATCGGCCACTTCCTTCATGCATTGCTTGTACACGATGTGGTTGTCGGCCATCGAGAGCACGTCCGCATATTTGACGTTCAGTTCGTGCTGCCCCAGGCCCCATTCACCCTTGGAAGTTTCAACGGCAATACCGGAGTTTTTTAAATGCCTGCGGACCGCCGAAGTATACTTTTCGTTTCGCGTGCCTTGCATTATGTGGTAATCTTCGAGATAATATCCCGCCGGACTCAGGTTCTGATAGTTTTGCTGAAATGCCTGCTTATAGCTGTTTTCGAGCAGGTAATATTCCAATTCGGAGGCTGCAAAGCATTCGACGCCGTCCGCCGCGAGCGAGGCCAGTTGTTTTTTTAACAGTGACCTCGGCGCAATCGATTCCAGCTGGTGCGACTTGTCGTTATGTACATCGCAAATCACCAATGCGGTTTTGTCGAGCCAATCGGCGGTGCGCAGGGTAGCGAGGTCGGGCACCAGATGGAAATCACCGTAACCGAGCTCCCAGTTGGCATACCGGTAGCCGGGTACCGGGTCCATGGCCATATCGGTCGTGAGCAGATAATTGCAGCCGTGCGTGCCCGATTTAGCTACCGAATCGAGGAAATAATCAGCGTCTACGCGCTTGCCCATGAGCCGGCCGTAATGGTCCGTAAATGCCACTACAATGGTTTCAATCTCCCCTCCCCCAATCTTGCCCGAAAGTTCATCCAGCGTCAGAAATCCTTTTTTACTCATTAGAAAGGGTTGGTTTAGCGCAGTTTATATTATCGCAACTTGTCTACTTTGGCATTCATCGGAAATTTCAGCACCACCTTTTTACCGGAAGCTTTTTCCAGCATCGGGGTCAGTATTTTTTGGGCATTCTCCTTAGTCTGGTCGAGAATACCCATGCCCAGAGCCGACTTCTGTATTTGTTTTTCGGCCTGTTTATAAGCCTCCTGCACTAGTTTCGCCTCGTCGGTAAAGGCATATTCAGTATTATAAACCTTTGATTTACTATGGTCTATCTTAAAAACACATAGCTCGGGCTCGGGCATATTGATCACGAGCGTTTCGGCGTCGGAGGTAATATCTTCCATTGAAATTTTGGCTAAATCCACACAACCAATCGCTTCTCCCTGTACGATCAGGATCGCCTTGGCATTGGGCAGCCACATTTTCACAAGTTCCTGCTCCACCACATCCTTGAAGTTGTATTTCACGACTTCGAGCTTACCCATCGAGCTGATCTCCTGCAAAACCACGGTATGCATCGCCTCGACCTTATCTTCCCCGCCGAGCCAATCGGGCATCCAGCTTCCGGTTTTAAAACCCGACCACAATGCGTTAATCCCTGCCAAAAGCAAAATCAGCACTAACAGCCTCACCAGCCATGATATGATGCGCATATCCTATTTTTTAAGTACAAAATCCTCCGCTATTTCCGGCTCCCGGGCCATCCGTTGGGCGATAATGCTCGCCGCAATCAGTTGCAATGCATGGTAAAGCATAATCGGCAGCAGCATTAAACCCGCTTCCGGCCCTGCAAAGAGCACTTTCGACATCACCGCACCTTGCACCAGCGATTTTTTAGAACCGCAAAATACCGCCGTAACCTTATCTTCCCTGTTGAAATGCAGCAAGCCGCTAATAAACGTCAGCAAGAAATAGATCCCGAAAAACAGCGTGAGCATTCCTATCCCTAAAAATACAATTTCTTTTATTCCAAGCGAATCGAAGAGGTGTTCCCCGAACGATTCACAAAAAGAAGTGTAGACGATCAGCAAAATCGACGACTGATCGAAATAGCGGATGTACTTTTTGTGGCGTTCCGCGAAATGCCCCCAACGACTGTTAAGGGCAATCCCGGCGAATACCGGAAGTAGTACTTGCATGGACAGCTTTCCGACTACCGAAAGCAGATCAAAATGTCCGGGACCATCCGGTCCGGGACCGAATTCGAGTACAAGACCCATCCACAATGGCGTGATGAAAACGCCGATCAAACTCGAAATACTAGCATTGAATATCGCCGCCGGAATATTTCCCCGCGCGATGGATACCATAACTACCGACGACGAAACCGTAGACGGCAGGACGGTCAGAAAAAAGATTGCCAGCCACATCACCTGCCCCTCTTCGCTCTGAAAAAACGACCGGAATGCGAGCGCCAGTACCGGAAAAAGTACAAATGTCGATAAATGCACCATCACATGCAGGCGCCAGTTTACGAGCCCGGCCTTCAACTTTTCGGGACTCAGGCGAAGGCCGTAAAAGAAAAATATGACTGAAACCGCATAGGTTGAAACGGTAGAGAGGTGCAGCGGACTATCCTGCATCCCCGGCGCGGGCCAGAGCCAGGCAAGCAGGATCATGCTGAGTAATGCAAGCATGAAACCGTCCAAACCGGCTTTTTTAGCAGTATCAATAAATTTACGCATATAAAAATCAACAAAGGCCGGCAATAGCGACGCCCAGCCGTTGTTTACAAGAAAAAGGAAAACCGCCAGAAATAAAACCCGGTACAACTATTTATAGTGTCAATTCTTTTCAATTTGGCATTTCGGGTAAAAGAGCAGGCGCCACATCTTTGCACAATGATCTCGGAAGCAACGAATAACAAATCACGACAGACCGCTCACAGCAATACTCGACAACCCATGACAACTCCTGACAAATTACTATTAACGATCATCCTCACGGTTATGAGCTCCCTCCCCGCGACCGCACAATACAAGCTCGTATGGGCCGACGAATTCGATTACGACGGTGCGCCGGACCCGAATGTGTGGCAGCCCGAAAAAGGCTTCACGCGTAACCACGAAGATCAATGGTATCAGGGTGATAATGCCTACTGCAAAGGCGGTTATCTGATTATCGAAGCCAAAAAAGAACGGGTCAAAAACCCGGATTACAAACCCGGCAGCAGTAATTGGAAAGAAAGCCGCGAATACGCTGAATACACCTCGGCGAGCATCATTACCCGTGGCAAAAAGAGCTTTCAATACGGCCGCTTCGAAATGCGGGCCAAAATTGACACGCGCTCAGGCATCTGGCCGGCATTCTGGACGTTGGGGGAAAAAGGAGAATGGCCGGACAATGGCGAAATCGACATTATGGAGTTTTACCGGGGAACGTTGCTCGCAAATCTCGCCTGGGGCTCGAATGAACGCTATAAGCCCATTTGGAATACCAACAAAAAGCAGATCAGCGCCTTCAACGACCCGGATTGGTCGTCGAAATTCCACGTCTGGCGAATGGATTGGGACGAGAATTCGATCAAAATTTATGTGGATGACATGCTGATGGCATCACAAGATCAGGCGAAGGCAGTTAACGCTAAAAACAAAGCTATTACGCCTTTCAAGCAACCGCATTACATTCTGCTGGGCATGGCATTAGGCGGTGATAATGGCGGTGATTTGTCCAAAACGGAATTTCCCGCCCGCTTTGAAGTGGATTACGTGAGAGTTTACCAAAAACAATAAGGCTTTCCGGCTCTTGGCTATACACCCGTATCCGAGGGCCTCGACCGCCCCTATCGAAACACTGTTTTCATTATGGTGTCGCCAAGACTGGAACACTCTTTTTGACCTTTTTCGGCGCTTTCTTCCTTCTTCCCCACCAGATCACAAAGCCAGTGATGGGCAACGAAGCGCAGACCAGGCTCGCGCAGAACATGAGAATTTTGCCTGGCAAACCCAGGATAGCACCCGTGTGAATGTCGTAATTCATACGGCGCAGCGTGTTAGCAAAGCTGGCTTCACTGTATTTGCCGGTATAGGGTCCCGTCGCATTGATCTTTTTGACCGAATATTGGTCAAAATAATTGTAGTCGACATTATAATAGGTGCCTTCCCGAAAGTTTACGTACGAAAATATCGATTCGGCCTTCTCGGTGGGAAACGAAATATTGAGGGTTGCATATCGGGGGTATTCCTTTTGTAATTGAAACCAGGCCTTGTCCACAGCCTGCATCGGGCCCGCTACCTGAGCTGTGGATACAGTGTCGGAAGGCGGGTTATAATACATATCCGAACCCTGCCCGCCCGTGGCCGTGTAAAGCCCCTGCGAAAACCACTGAAAGCCCCAAACCAAGCCTGTAACCGCCAGGATCACACCGATCGACATAATGTAAAAGCCTAGTACATTGTGCAGATCATAGTTCTTACGCCGCCAGGCCGCATTCCATTTGATCGAAAACCGCTGTTTGGCAGCCGATTTGTTTTTGGGCCACCAGAGCACCATTCCGCTGATCATCATGAAAAAGAAAACCAGCGTCGCCGAAGCCACGACTGTCTGACCGTATTTCTCAGGCAGCCACAGGTAGTAATGACCATGGAGAATGAAATGGAAGAAATCATCATCCTCATTCCAGATATGCTCCAGTTTCCCGGTGTATTGATTAATGTAGGCGACGTAATAATATTCAGGATCGAGGTTGTAAAAACCGACTTGTGCATTACGGTCAGGCGTGTCGTAAAGAACCCCTTTCGCAATTTTACCAGGTAATGCTTTTTTGGCAATCTCGGCAAGTTCCGACGGTGGCAGCACTTTCCCGCCCGTCGGGCCTTTCACGAACATGTAGGGTTGCGTAATCGCTTTGATTTCCTGCTCAAATGCCAGGATACATCCCGTGATGGAAATAATAAACACCATAATGCCCGAGACAAGTCCCAGGTACAGATGTAGCTTTCCAATCAGTTTTTTCATCGCTTCACCGCCAGTTTATCTTATTTAGACTCAATTAAGACTACGAATATAGGGCGTACGATTTTAACTACCAAAAAGGGAGGAAAGGGAAGAAGGGAGGAAGGTACTTTAACGGGGTGGCGCGAAGGGAACCTTCGTGACCGCCTATTTGCAGGCCTCCGGCCGGTCCATACCGCTATGGCGCTTCGGTATTGACCGGCCGGAGGCCTGCAAATAGTGCGTACTAATCAGGAGATTTGCACAAACCTATACTAAAAATCGTAGCGGTAAATACCTTCCACTTTGGTCGTCGGCGGCATATGTGCGAGGGTTTTAAGCTGTCCATCGTGCAAGCCGAATACCCAACCGTGCAAATGCAGCTCCTGCCCCTGGTGCCATGCGCCTTGCACAATGCTCGTTTGCGCGAGGTTATGCACCTGCTGGATCACATTCAATTCCACCAGACGGTCGAAACGCTTTTTCTCGTCTTCGATCGCATCCAGCTCGGTCGCAAACTTGTCGTACACGTCTTTGATATTATGCAGCCAGCGGTTAATCAGCCCCAGGTCCTTGTGCATCATCGAGGCCTTCACACCCCCGCATTGGTAGTGCCCAACTACGAGAATATGCCGCACTTTCAGCACCTCCACCGCATATTGCAGAACGCTCAGCATATTCATATCGGTATGCACCACGAGGTTGGCTACATTCCGGTGAACGAACATTTCGCCCGGTTGCGAACCCGTCAGGTCTTCGGCAGGCACGCGGCTGTCGGAGCACCCGATCCAGAGGAAGTCCGGCTTCTGATCTTTGGCCAGGTTATCAAAATACGTATCGTCAACTTCGAGCTGCCTGGCTGCCCAGGATTTGTTGGCGGTTAACAGGCGGTTAATAAGTTCCATTTCGTGATTGATGATTGAAGTAACAAAATAATACAATCTCTCTCAGATTCATTCAAAAGCGTACATCCTTTTAGCAGAAAAAAATCCGTAATTTTGCACTCTTAAAATCCGGAGAGGGTTATAAATAGTGCTATTTACATGATCGGCCAGGGCCAATGCCCGACGCTAACAACCCATATGAAATACAACGAATATAAAAATCTGAGTTACCCGCAAATCGGGAACGAAGTACTGAAATTCTGGAAAGACAAGAAGATCTTTGAAGCGTCGGTAGAAACCCGTGAGGGCGCTCCTACTTTCACATTTTTTGAAGGACCGCCATCGGCCAATGGCACGCCGGGTATCCACCACGTGATGGCACGGGCGATCAAGGATATTTTCTGCCGGTATAAAACGCTGCAAGGCTTCCAGGTGAAGCGTAAAGGCGGATGGGACACGCACGGTCTGCCGGTAGAACTACAAGTTGAAAAGGAGCTGGGCATTATCAAGGACGATATCGGAAAGAAAATCTCCGTTGCGGATTATAACGAGAAATGCCGCCAGACGGTCATGAAGTTTACCGACCAGTGGAATGACCTGACTGAGAAAATGGGTTACTGGGTCGACCTCGACGATCCTTATATTACTTACAAAAGCGAGTACATCGAAAGCCTCTGGTATCTGCTCAAAAAGCTGTATGACAAAGGCTTGCTCTATAAAGGCTACACGATCCAACCCTATTCGCCGGCTGCCGGAACAGGTCTGTCGTCGCACGAACTGAACATGCCTGGCACGTACAAAGACGTGAAGGACACCACCATCGTGGCGATGTTCAAAGTGAAAGATGCATCGAAATGGTCGGTCCTGGCCGACTCGGCGAGCGAAGACATCCGCATTCTCGCCTGGACGACTACTCCCTGGACGCTTCCCGCGAACTCGGCATTGACAGTGGGCGGCAACATTGATTATGTATTGGTTAAAACCTTCAATCCCTACACGCACGAGCCCGTTGCGGTTGTGCTTGCGAAGGATCTGGTAGGCAAATATTTCTCCGAAAAAGGTCACGACGGCGATTTCGAGGGCTACGCGGCGAGCGATAAAAAGGTGCTTCCGTGGACTGTTTTGAATGAGTTCAAAGGCAAGGATCTCGAAGGCATCGAATACGAGCAGCTTCTGCCCTACATACAGCCCGAAACTCCCGCATTCCGCGTCATCCTCGGCGATTTCGTGACTACCGAAGACGGTACCGGGGTAGTACACACCTCTCCTACCTTCGGCGCGGACGACTTCCGGGTAGCGCAGGCGAATGGCATCCCGCCCATTATGGTGAAGGACGAAAACGGCAAAGAAGTGCCTATCGTCGACCGCCAGGGCCGTTTCGTGAAAGAGATCACGGATTATGCAGGCCGTTTTGTAAAGCCTGAATATTATTCACAGGCCGAGCAGGACGATCCGGAATTCCGCCCGACCGACGTGCTGATCGCCATCAAACTCAAAGAGGAAGGTAAAGCATTTAAAGTTGAAAAGTACGAGCACCCGTACCCGCATTGCTGGCGTACCGATAAGCCGGTGCTTTATTACCCGCTCGATAGCTGGTTTATCCGCACTACGGCGGTGAAAGACCGTTTGGTGGAACTGAACAAAGGCATCAACTGGAAACCCGAAAGCACCGGTACGGGCCGGTTCGGTAACTGGCTCGAAAACCTGGTCGACTGGAACCTATCGCGCTCGCGCTACTGGGGCACGCCGCTGCCGATCTGGCGGAACGATTATGGTGATGAAGTGTGCATTGGTTCGATCGAAGAATTGAAAGACAAGCTGGAAGAAGCCATTATCTCAGGGCATTTGACCCGCGAGCAGGCGTTGCATAACTCGGATTACCTGCAAAAACTCGAACATGGCGACTACGACCTGCACCGCCCGTATGTAGACGATGTGGTGTTGGTAGGTAAAACCGGCCATATCATGCACCGCGAGCCGGACCTGATCGACGTTTGGTTCGACTCGGGCGCGATGCCGTATGCACAATGGCACTATCCGTTCGAGAATCAGGAAATCTTCAATCAGGCTTATCCCGCCGATTTTATTTCAGAAGGCGTAGACCAAACCCGCGGATGGTTCTTCACATTGCATGCTATTGCGGGCATGTTGTTCGATTCAGTGGCATTCAAAAATGTAGTATCGACTGGTTTGGTACTCGACAAGAATGGCAACAAAATGTCGAAACGCCTCGGTAATGCGGTGGATCCGTTTGCGACGTTGGCACAATACGGTCCCGACGCGACGCGCTGGTATATGATCACCAATGCAGAACCTTGGGATAACCTGAAATTCAACATCGACGGCATCGGCGAAGTGCAGCGCAAATTCTTCGGAACGCTCGTGAACACATACAATTTCTTTGCATTGTATGCGAATTTGGACGGTTACGAATTCCACGAAGCGAATTCGGTGCCCATCGAAAAACGTACCGAGCTGGACCGCTGGATCCTTTCGAAACTGAATACGTTGATCAAAGAAGTAGGCGAGCAATTCGACGATTACAACCCGACCAAAGCGGGTCGTCTCGTACAGGATTTCGTGACGGATCAGCTTTCAAACTGGTACATCCGCCTCAACCGCCGCCGTTTCTGGAACCCGTCGGCAGAGCAGGGAGCGGGCTTAACAGACGACAAAGCAGCTGCTTACGAAACTTTGCACCACTGTTTGGTAACTGTTTCACAGCTCATGTCGCCCATCGCTCCATTCTTTGGTGAATGGTTATACAAAAACCTGACAGACAGCGACCGCGAAGCTTCGATCCGGCACAATGCCCCATTCAAATACGACTCGGTGCATTTGACTTACTGGCCAAAAATCGAAGCGGAAGTAGTGGATACCGACCTGGAAGAGGCTATGGATCTCGCGCAGCGTATCAGCTCGCTCGTACACTCGATCCGGAAAGGGCATAAGCTGAAAGTTCGGCAGCCATTGTCTAAAATCCTCATCCCGGTTTTGAGCGAAAAAACGAAACGCCAGATCGAGCAAGTGGCTTACATTATTCTTTCGGAGGTGAATGTGAAACATATCGAGTTCGTACATGACGATAGCGGCATTTTGAAGAAGAAAATCAAGCCTAACTTCAAAGCCCTTGGCCCGAAATTCGGACCGAAAATGAAGGAGGTAGCCGCCTCAATTTCTGCTATGGACGAAGCTCAGATCCGCGAGATCGAAGCCAGCAGCGCTATCACGCTCTCGGCAGCCAGCGGCCCGATCGAGATCGCATTGACCGACGTGGAAATCATCGCAGAAGACGTTCCAGGATGGCTCGTAGCCAGCGAAGGCGGCCTCACCGTTGCCCTTGACATCACGGTAACTGAGGATCTGCGCCTGGAAGGCATTGCCCGCGATTTCGTGAACCGCGTCCAGAACCTGCGCAAAGACAGCGGTTTCGAAGTAACTGATAAAATCCGTATCACATTACAAAACAACGACGGCCTGCTCGCCAGCGCAGTAACCGCCAACAAAGACTACATCTGCCAGGAAGTACAAGCCCTGGATCTCGACCTCGTAGGCGACCTGAATGGGGAAGCTACGGAGATTGAGATGGATGAGTTTTTGCTGAAGGTGAAGATTGAGGTGATTGGCTGATGGGACAATTCCGGGCTTATCCATATACAGCTAATGAAGCAACCGGTCACTTTAAGTTCCAAAGTGTGGGTAAGCGCGGCATTATTGACAAAGCAATAGAACTAACCCAGATAGCACCAGACATATACAATCTTGCGTTGCTGGATTTCGATCCAGTAACGCAAGATTATGTTGACGACTCAATCACAGACAACGGTGACATGCCGGAGGTTCTCGCAACCGTAATGGCTGTTATCTTAGATCATCTTTCTCAGTTTCCAAGGAGCAGCATTGTTATAACCGGCAATAGTCCTTCCAGAACTCGTCTCTACAAAATAGCCATTAGTAAGATTGGCGATGACATCAAACATCAACTTAAAATACTTGGTTACCAACGCTCAGGATGGCGGATATTTGAACCAAATCAATCCTATGAAAGTTTTTTGATAGCAAGAAATTTAGTAGATTAGTAAAAACAAGCCGGTTGGAGAAATGAAAGTCCTGGAAGAAAAATTAAATATTCCTGCAAATTTATCACCTCGTAAGACAATCGATAGCTCTTTGCCAAATCTATCCGACCACCCGGTAGTAAAAGCAAAAATAGACCGGGCGCGAAAACTCCTCGAAGAAAACCCCATTCCCGAGCATCTGCTAAGGAACAAATAACACCTTATGCAGCTATCCACCTCCACTGCCATCATCACCGGCGGCGCCTCCGGCCTTGGAGAAGCGACTGCGCGGCTATTTGTAAGTCAGGGCGCAAAAGTTGCTGTTCTTGATTTAAATGAAACGGCCGGACAGGCACTTGAAAGCGAATTCCCCGGGCAGATTAAATTTCTTAAAACCGACGTCACCAGCGAAAGCGAGGTTCAAAACACATTAGATGCTGCATTGCAGATCTTCGGCAGCATTCAAATCGTGGTGAATTGCGCGGGCATTGCGCCTGCACGTAAGATTGTTGGTAAGGTCGACGGCATTTACGGCCCGCATTCATTCGAACTTTTTGAGAAGACTATCCGCATTAACCTGATTGGTACATTCAATGTAATGCGCCTGGCTGCTTTTGCCATGGAAAAGAACGAGCCGAATGCAGAAGGCGAGCGCGGTGTCATTATCAACACGGCATCGGTGGCTGCCTATGACGGGCAAATGGGCCAGGTCGCCTATGCGGCCAGTAAAGGCGGCATTGTGAGCATGACGTTACCGGTCGCACGCGATTTGGCAAAATCCGGCATTCGTGTGATGGCTATCGCCCCCGGACTTTTCGAAACGCCATTATTGATGGGGCTGCCAGAAGAAGCCCGAATATCATTGGGCCAACAGATTCCTTTCCCTCCCAGGCTCGGAAAGCCTTCGGAATATGCATTACTAGCCAAATCCATTGTGGAAAACCCGATGCTGAACGGCGAGGTGATCCGCCTGGATGGCGCGATCAGAATGGCCCCCAGATAGTTGAAAACTTGGCGGTTATGAAAGGAAACTACTTCTTTAAATGGCTATTCCTGACGGTATTGTCCGTCAGTGTCCTCCATTTTCGCGAAAGCAATTCCATTGGACATTGCCAGACTGAGCAGCTATTCTCCGCGCATAACATTGTTCAAAAGCGCATCCCAGGTTTCGAGTATTGCCAAAAGCTTTCCAAAGCTCGTGCCGCAGGCTCTGTTTACTTCAAAAACGCACAACACTGCAGGCTCGCCGATCTTTCCAATTCACTAACCGCTTTCAGACATCCCGAGTTTTCGTTTAATCAGGCTCTTGCTGAACTTCACGTTCAAAATCAACATTTCCGGAGCCGTTCACTTTCATCCGACGGCCATTCCATTTCCCATTCTTAACCCGGCCTCTGCATTTCGCAGGTGCCTATGTTTTATGCGCAAAACGCGCATCCGGGCTGTGCTATGCGCACAAGCCTCTACACCTTATTAAAGTCAAATAGGAAATGGGAGTCAAACGCATGATTTTCTTTCTGCGAAAATGGCTTCTGCGGATCGCAATTTCGTTCATGCTCGGTTTTTCGAATGCCGTTAATCAGGATACGAAGAGCATCGACGATACTTCTTTCAAAATGGAAGAAACAACCAAAAAATGAATGGAACTGAGGAATCAGACCAAACTGATTCCCAGCTTTCTGTAAACATCAAACTCCCCTATATCAGGGTCTTTGTCCGTAACAATCACCGATAACCGCTCCGTCGGGCAAACATAGTAGGCTTCCGCGGTACCTAGCTTTTCAGTCGTTGCCAATGCGATCACTTCCTTGGAGGACTCGATCATCGTCCGTTTGACTTCACTTTCTTCAAAGTCAGGTCCGGTTACGCCGAGATCCGCATGGATACTGCAAATACCCAGCAGGCAAACATCCGCCCGGAATTTTTTAAAGAACTGAATAGCATCATTGCCGATTGTCACGAACGAGTCTTTCAGCAAACGCCCCCCGGCGAACAACACTTCAACGTGCTCGTGCTCTTCCAGAATGGAGGCAATAGGAAAGCTGTTCGTAATGACCGTCAATTTCAGGTCTTTGGAAAGCATCTGGGCGATCAGCATCGCCGAGGTACCACCATCGAATATTACCACCTGACCGTCTTTGAGAAACTGCAACGCTTTCTTTGCAATAATTTGCTTCTGGTCATTATCGTATTTGATCCGGTCGCGAAAATGGTGCGGCCCCGGGGAATGCGGCACCGCGCCTCCCCGTACCGATTTAAGTAACCCCTGATCGGCTAACTCCTTGATATCCCTTCTTACCGTATCCTCGGATACATTCAAAAGTGTGCTCAGATGTCCCAGATAGACTTTCTGTTCATGTCCCAGCTGATCCAGTATGATCTGGAAACGTTCTTCTTTTAACATTGGTATCCTGATTATGCCTGCAAATTTAACAAACATTTTAAATTTAATATTGCAAAATATTGCACAATACAATTACATTTGTTGCAAATAATTGCAAACACTAACGGACTACATCATGAGAAAATCGATTGCAGTGGATATGGACAATGTCATCGTGGACATTGAAGCTAACTGGATCAACCACTACGAAGCGGCATTTGGCGTAACGGTCACCAAGGAAGCCATGCATGGTATACCGGAAGATCAGGCATTCCCCGACCCCCTGGCAGCGCGGAGCCTCCTCTACAAACCCGGCTTTTTCCGTTACGCACCGCTGATACCCGGCGCTCAGGAGGCCATTATCAAATTACAGGAAAATTACGACGTCTACATCGTATCGGCAGCCATGGAATTTCCCAATTCGCTCCCCGAGAAGTATGACTGGCTCGCCGAGCATTTCCCGTCCATCACTTGGAGAAACATCATTTTCTGCGGCGATAAAAGTGTCATTAACACCGACTATCTCATCGACGACCACTTCAAAAACCTGGATTTTCACAAAGGCAAGCCTATCTTATTCACCGCAGGGCATAACAGAGGAGTAGAGAGGCATACGCGTGTGAATAGCTGGGAAGAGGTATTGGAGCTGCTCGAAAAATTAGAGGAGCCTCAGCAAATTATTGCACAATCTTGATAATCGTCTGCGTAACATCATTGATTGTCTTCGCCCGAATTAATCCGGCCTTTCTGATCACGATGTTTCTGTCAGCGGTAAAAAGACGTGTTGGTCTGATGAAGCTATTTACCGGCAATGTTCCGTTCAAAAAATCATTTACCAGCAATGGAATAGCAAAAATGTCCTTGGAGCTTTGCGAGGTGATTTGGCATAACAACAGATCATCGCCTGGCAAATCGGCTAGTACAAGGGCTGGCCGCCGTTTCGAGCAGCACAAGTCAGAGAATGGGAACGGTATAACTACAACTTCGCCTTTTACAAATTTTGCCATGCTTCATCCTCCTCGTCAGTCAGCCAGTCCTTTTCAAGGTACTTCTGGCTGGCATAGTGTGTTAATATGTAGTTCTGTTCAACGCTTTCGTCTACGGATTCTTCGACAGTGAACGCAATTATCTCCACCTGCTTTCCCACGAAAGAAGCAGGCACCACCAGTGAAACACGGGTATTTTCCGGCGTAATCATTGTTTTGATCATGAGATAGTTGACAAGCGTTGAATAAATTTAAACAATTATCTGCATTTCACAATCTTAAAGTCTGGCTCACGCCTGCTCCTGCACCCGTGCCTTCAACTGCATCAATTCATCCCGTAGCCTCGCAGCTTCGAGGAAGTCAAGATCCTTCGCAGCAGCTTCCATTTTTCGTTGGGTTTCGGCCATGAGCTTTTGCAGATCGGTTTTACCCATATATTGAACGACCGGGTCAGCGGCAATGCGCACTTCTTCCGGTTCCACGTACACTTTGCGAACTTTAGAATCGGCCACCGATGTCTGTTCCATAATGGCTTCTTTGGATTTGCGGACGGTTTTCGGCGTGATGCCGTTGGCAAGGTTATAATCCATTTGAATGCTGCGGCGGCGGTTGGTTTCGTCGATCGCGAGTTGCATCGAGCCGGTGATAGTATCGGCATACATAATTACCTTCCCACGGTCGTTACGCGCTGCACGGCCGATGGTCTGGATCATCGAGCGGGTATCACGCAGGAAGCCCTCTTTATCAGCGTCCATAATGGCAACGAGCGATACTTCGGGCAAGTCGAGACCTTCACGAAGAAGGTTAACCCCCACCAGTACATCGAAAAGGCCCAAACGAAGCTCGCGAAGAATTTCTACCCGGTCGAGCGCCTTTACTTCCGAGTGAATATAACGGCATTTAATGCCGACGCGGTCCAGGTATTTGCTGAGCTCTTCGGCCATCCGCTTGGTCAAAGTAGTGACCAAAATGCGATCACCCAGCTTAATGCGTTCGGTAATTTCTTCCAGCAGGTCGTCTATCTGGTTCAGACTTGGCCTTACTTCGATTTCAGGGTCCAGCAGGCCGGTAGGACGGATAATCTGCTCAACTACCACACCTTCCGACTTCCGCAACTCATAATCCGCAGGCGTCGCGCTCACAAAAATGGTTTGTGGCGTCATGTCTTCGAATTCCTGGAAGGTTAATGGCCTGTTGTCCAATGCCGATGGCAAACGGAAACCATATTCTACCAACGCCTCCTTACGAGAGCGGTCGCCACCCCACATGGCGCGGATCTGTGGCATCGTAACGTGGCTTTCGTCGACTACCATTAGGAAGTCTTCTGGGAAATAATCGAGCAGACAGAATGGCCGCTGACCGGGCAACCGTCTATCAAAATACCTTGAATAGTTCTCAATACCAGAGCAATAGCCTAGCTCCCGCATCATTTCCATATCAAATTCGGTCCGCTCCTTCACGCGCTCGGCTTCGGCAAGTCTGCCTTCGGCGATAAAGTACTTGATCTGCGTCTGCAGGTCGTCCTGGATCTCTTTAATAGATTGGTTCAACACGTCGCGACCAGTCACAAACAGGTTCGCCGGGAAAATGGCAATGGCTTTTTCAGACGATAGTTTCTTTCCCGTTTCCGGCTCGATACGCTGAATTTCCTCGATTTCATCCCCAAAAAAGATAAAACGGTAAGCGAAGTCCGCATAACCCGGGAATACATCGACCGTGTCACCCTTCACACGGAAAGTACCGCGGTTGAACTCCACTTCCGTCCGGCTGTAAAGGATTTCCACCAGCCTGAACAGAAACTGGTTACGGCTCACAATATCTCCGAGTTTAGCGCTTACAATGCTCTTTTTGTATTCCAATGGGTTACCCGCACCATAAATACACGAAACCGACGCCACCACGATCACATCCCGGCGCCCGCTCATCAGCGACGAAACCGTGTGCAAACGCAGCTTCTCAATCTCCTGATTGATCATCAGGTCTTTTTCAATGTAGGTATTGGTGCTGGAAATAAATGCCTCCGGCTGGTAGTAGTCATAGTAGCTGATAAAATACTCGACGGCATTGTTTGGGAAAAACTGTTTGAACTCGCCGTAAAGCTGCGCGGCCAACGTTTTATTGTGGCTCAATACGAGCGTCGGCTTATTCACGCGTGCCACCACATTGGCTACTGTAAATGTCTTTCCGGAACCGGTCACCCCAAGTAAAGTCTGGGCGGGCTCTCCGTTTTCAATTCCTTGTACTAATTGGTTGATGGCCTCCGGCTGATCGCCCGTCGGCTGGTATTGTGAAGTGAGTTCGAAGTTCATAGCAGGTCGTGAAGCAATATAAAAGGAACGCATTTCAAAGATAGATTAGTTTCTTTGAAATGCGTTCCCGATTGTGGACGCCAAACGCCCAGATCCGATTTTCTTATGCCTGCTTTTGCAAAAGCTCCTGCGCGTTTTCGACCGCTTTCTTCTCTTTCCAATGCTGCCAGTCGAGGCCGAGCAGTTTAGTCATGCTTTTATCTACAAACTGATGCCGAACGAGGTTCATACCGCCGCGGACTGCTGTAAAAATAGAGTTGTTCGCACGCAAAGCCAGACTGAAACCGCCATCGACATAGCGGATATAATGCCACCAAAGCGAAGGAATGAAGATCGTTTCGCCATGGTAAAGGATCGTTTCATAGCCGGTAGCCCCTTTCAGTGCCGGGAATTTTTCGTAATCCGGTTTGAGCGGGTCCACTTTGCTCATGACCGTGAACGGGTGATGGTACAAGCGGCGGCTTTCCTCAGGAGAGAACAAAATAAGTTGTTTGCGGGTCTGGAACTGCGTCAGGAACACGTTCGAGCAGTCCATATCATAATGCAGGTTGGTTATTGAGCCCTCGCCTCCGAAAAATACAAATTTGTAGGACTTCAAAAAGCCATCCATGATCGTCGGGAAACGGATATCGTCCGCCAGTTCAGGAATCTTCTTGAAAATATCGAAAAGAAAAATACGAAGGTCGGTAGGCCCTTTTTCGATGAGGCTCAGGTAATCCCCAAACTTCATAGTCTTGGCGATCTGGAAGTATTTGTCAGCGTCGTGAATGTGGTTGTCCACCAAAGGCACATCCAGGTTACCATGGTTTTCCCGCAGCCATTCAAAAGTCCATTTCTGAACCGCAGGCCAATCTTTTGCCAGATCGGTAAACACCACCGGGCGACTTGGTTTTAAGTAATTTTCGATGAATTCTTCGCGCGTAAGTCCGGTGCGCTTCTCTATTGGCACTAATTTCATAGCAAGAAACTGAGTAGGTAATCGACTATTTAATGGAATACCGTTACATTTTCAACTATAACGGGAGGATAACGGCCAGAGTTTAAAACCCTTCGAAATATCCGGTCAAATGTATTAAACAGATCGCAAAAATATAAATTTCACAAAATATAATAAAAACATACCCTTAATACAGATAGACTAAATAGGTTACGCATGAAATATTTCACAATACTTCCTTCCGCTGACCTTGCCCGGTATGTCCGGTTCTTCTGGGTGCTGGAACATAACCTGACCGACAATGAGCCCTACTTTCATAAAACAATGGCCGACGGCTGCGCGGAAATGGTATTTCATTTCAAAGGCCGCTTCGACGAAATACTGAAAATCGACGAATCGGAGCTTTCCTTTCGCTCGGGCATTCACGGGCAGTCGCAGTCCTTCCGCCGGTTCCGCATCGGCGAAGATTTCGGGATCTTCGGAGTGTATCTCTACCCTTTTGCCATTCCCGCGCTTTTTGGGGTTACCGCTACCGAACTCAGTAATCAAATGCCGGACCTTGCTACATTTCTGGGTCAAATTGGGACCGAATTGGAAGAGCGTGTCATGCTCGCGGCCGACCATACGGAGCGTATTCATATAGTTTCAGAATTTTTAAGGAAACGCATTCGCATTCATGAAGCGCACGAGCCAGCAGTTTTCTCGGTGATCAGCAGCGTGATCCGCTCCAACGGCCTGGCTAAAATCCCGGACCTTGCAGCACAGAGTTTCCTCTCTACCCGGCAATTTGAACGGAAATTTCTGGCATTCTCCGGTTTCACGCCCAAGCTGTTCAGCCGCATTATCCGGTTCCATGCTGCCCTCAATGAATATGGAAACAAGGATAAATCGCTCACGGAAATCGCCTATGAATGCGGGTACTATGACCAGTCGCATTTCATCCATGATTTCAAGGCATTTTCCGGCGATCACCCGAAAACCTATTTTTCCGGCAATGCGGAGGGCATGGGTTACCGCGATGTATGATGTCGTTTTTTTCCAATTCCAGGGCTGATGGCCAGGTTACTTTTGTTTAAACCAAAAGCAAAAAAGACATGAGCACTGTAAAAATCCCGAATGGCCATCAGGCCGTATTCCCCTACCTGATGCTGGACAGCGCTGTGCGCTTCAAGGAATTTACTACCAAAGTATTCAACGGCACCATTTCCGCTACACACTATCAGGAAGATGCCCCCGACATGATCAAACATTCCGAAGTTTCTATCAACGGAAGCGTCATCATGTTCTGCGACGCGCGTCCCGAATGGCCCGCACAGCCGGCAAACTTATTCGTGTATGTAGAAAATGCGGATGACAGTTATCAAAAGGCGCTCGACGCCGGCGGGTCGAGCGTAATGCCTCCCGCCGATCAGGATTACGGCCGGAGCTGCGGCGTGTCGGATCCGTGCGGCAATACCTGGTGGATTACTTCCGTTATTTGATCAAATGCCGTCTTAATACCTATATTTAGCGCATTAAGACGGCATTTTTTCTATGATCAATTATAACAACAAAGTATTCGTACCATTGTCCAATTCCGAGAACGGCGAGGTGGATTTGGGCATGCAATTTGTATATCAACAAACGGGTAATATCGTCACGTCCACGTACACGGGTGGGCGCATTCGCAGCGGGCACCTGATCGCGCTCGTGGACGAGCAGGGGAACCTCGATATGCGCTACCACCAGGTGAACGATCAGGGCGAGATCACGACGGGAATCTGCAAATCGACACCCGAGCAACTTCCGAACGGCAAAATCCGTATGCATGAAAAATGGCAATGGACTTCCGGCGACCGTTCGGAAGGAGAATCGTTGCTGGAAGAACTGTGATATTTCATCCTAACTAAAACAGAAATGCGATTCCAACTTACATTGTGGATTGTCCTTGCCACTTTCGCCGGCCAGGTATCCGCTCAAACTTCCAAAATCGTTTCCGGCTCCACGAAATTCAGTGTCAAATTCATTCTCGGCACTTGCAACGGCACGTTCGACGCTCCGCGCGGCGAGGCCGTTTTTAATGAGAAAAATCCGGAAAATGCTTCATTCGATGTCAGGATCGCGGCTAATACTTTCAAAACCAACAACAACACGCGGGATAAGGATATGAAAAGCGACAAGTATTTCTGGGTCGAGAAATATCCTGATATCCATTTCAAATCGTCCAAAGTCGAGAAGAAAGGCGACAAATACCAGGCTACCGGCACATTAACCATGCGCGACGTTTCCAGGACCGTCACGCTTCCCTTTGACGCCAAAAAGAATAACGACGGCGGTTACTCGCTCACGAGCACTTTCGATATCAACCGTCTAGACTACAAAATCGGCGAAAAAGACTGGAAGCTGAAAGACATCGTCACGGTCAATCTGCAAGCGACAATTAAGTAGCTCGAAACGTTACGCCTGGTTGTGACTGGTCAGGTGGTCAGGCATAATCACGTATAGCCCGGCGCATTCACGTATTTCGCATCACGAAGCCATTTTCATGGCCTATTTTCTCATTCAAAAAATATTTTATTTTAATTGTAATTAGTCTAAATAATATTTTCATTTGCAATTATAATTAGTCCAATTAAATTTTTCGTGAGATATTCTTTTACCATCACCCTGATATTGCTGGTAATGAGTCGCCTGATGGCTCAGGATGGCGGCGGCCCTGCCATGGCCGGTAGGGAACTCTCGGACTCGTTATCGCTTAATGAAGTAGTGATTACCGGCCAATCTGAGCCGCAATCACTTCGGCATTCGGTATACCAGGTGCGTACGATCGACAGCGAACGCATTCGCCTGCGCGGCGCGACTAATTTGCAGACAATTCTCAATACCGAGCTCGGGATACGATTTTCAAATGATTTGACGCTCGGCACCAGCGATATTCAGTTAATGGGCACGTCGGGGCAAGGTGTTAAAATCCTCCTCGATGGCATTCCGATGGTCGACCGCGGCAGCACGCGAGAGAGCCTGGGGCAGATCGATATCAACACTATCGAACGCATCGAGATCGTCGAAGGCCCGATGTCGGTCATCTATGGCACCGATGCGCTGGCAGGGGTGATCAATATCATTACCAAGAAGGGGCATAGCGGCCACACTCTCTCTGTCAATGCACGGATACAGGAAGAAACCGCCGGCAATGAATACAACGCGTTAACCAAAGAAGGCACGCACAATCAAGGCGTGGGCCTTACCTGGCAAAATGAACATTTACAGTTCTCCGGCAATGTAACAAGGAACAATTTCGGCGGCTGGCAGGGAGCCTCCACCGGCCGCAAAAAGGACTGGATGCCCAAGGACCAAATGCTTTATACTGCCAGCACCCGCTTTACCCGCAACCGATGGAATGTCTGGTACCGCTTCAACGGCACCGATGAAACGATCAAAGACCTCGGCAACCGGAACCCGAACACGGGCATTGCCTCCGATCAGGACTACATTACCAAACGCTGGTTTCACCAGGTTCAATCAGAAATCAGGCCGAATGACAAGTTGAACATTACCGCGATTGGCTCCTATACCGATTATTCCCGCAGGACCCTGAGCACAAATGTCGATATCAACGACCACCGTACGCTCTCTTTGGAACCAGGCTCGCAGGATAAGTCGATTTTCAAAACTGCATTTTTCCGCGGGACTGCCTTTTATAAAGCCAGCGACCACCTTTCGGTTTTGGCCGGGGTCGATTTTTCGAGTAATAATGCATCCGGGGCACGCATTTCCGGTACTCCGACCGTTAATGAATATGCATTGTTCGTAGCACCGGAAATCCGCTTCGGACAGTTTTTCAAACTCACGCCTGGTTTGCGGTTTCTAAAAAACTCGGTGTACGATGCCCCTCCGGCGATTCCCTCATTAAACGGCAAACTCACTTTGAGCAAATCGCTGGATTTCCGCTTCGGGTATGCGCGCGGATTCCGCTCACCTGCGTTACGAGAGCTGTATTTCGATTTTCATGACGCTTCACATTCCATTAATGGCAACGTCAACCTGAATGCGGAGTATTCCAACAGCTTCAACGCTTTTCTCGTGTGGCAGGCCGTCAGCCGCGAAGGGCTGCGCATTAGCTCCACGCTCGGCGGTTTCTATAATATATTCCACGACCTGATCGACACCGGCATTGACCCGAACGACCGCACGCAGACTACCTACCTGAACATCCATTTATTTAAAACCACCGGCTTTTCCCTTGAAAACAAGTTGTTCTGGAAAAACCTGCAAGCCACACTAGGCGCCACTTACATTGGCCGCTACAACGAGTTTTCCCAAGCTCCACAAGATTTTGGCTCCCTACCTGAGTTTATGTGGTCAACCGAAGTCAATGCAAACGTGCTTTACACTTTCAAAAAAGCCGGTGCGAGCATTAATCTATTCTACAAATTTTCCGGGAAACGCCCTATTTATGAAAGTGTCGATCAGGTCAATATCCACCTCGCAGAAACCGAGGGCTTTCACATGGCCGATCTGACGGTCAGCAAAACGCTGGGCAAATATGTCAACCTGCTGGGTGGTGTCAAGAACCTTTTCGACGTGACTAACCTGCGGAATACCTCCATGGACACCGGCGCCCACAGCACAGGCGGTCCGGTTCCCATGTCGTTCGGCCGGTCGTATTTCCTCGGCCTCAGTTTTCAATGGACAAAGCTTTAACAATCAAAATACCCTTTCATTATAACTCCAATAACTATGAAAAAAATAGTCCGGTCGCTACTACTGGTTGCATTCCTGGGAACATTCAACGCTTGCAGCGACGACGAGCCACCACTACCGGATAACCTGGTAGCCTTCGAAGCGACCGAAAAAGGTTTTGAAGGGGAAGAAACCGAGATCAAGATTTCGCTTACGAGAGCGGTCGACACTGCCACATCTGTTTCGGTGACATTAACTCCCACACAGCTTACTTACGATACAGAGTTTACCACCACTCCTGCGGCAGCCAACAACACCATCACCTTGTCGGTACCTGCCGGACAGTCGTCTGTTTCATTCAAAGTGAACAAAAAATCGGGTGTGCTCCTGGATGGCGACGAGAGTATCGCATTCAAAATTGCCTCTGTGGGCACACCAGTGCTGGTTGGCACCAATTCCGCACTGAAACTGAGCTTCAAAGCGATCATTTCCGAAGGCACCAGCATTCAGCTGAATGGTATAGCGGGCTCCGAAGCCGGTAGCAGCGCCGCCAATTCGGTGTTCCTAGACCTTAGCGCCAGCGTGCAAACCCCCGTGCTGCGCAGCAGCTGGGATCTTGGGTTTTACAATGGCTCCGATTTCCGCGTGACCATCAACGGCACCAATGGCGCTTCGGCATTAGCTATTAATAAAACAGATATCAATGCCGTTTCCGACAAGGATTTCAAAACGGATTCACTGGCTGTCGGCCAGGGAGTTGGTAAACTTTCGCTCGTAGACGATGCCGCCGGCGACATTACCAAAACGGTAATTGCCGCAGTATCGGCCACCGATGCTGACAACAAAGTGTATATTCTTAACCGCAAAGGCGGATCGATGGACGTTCTTCCGGTGGCAGATCTGTACAAAATACGTATTCTGCGCAAAGGATCGGGTTACACATTGCAATACGCCAAAGTGAACGACACCACTTTCAAAACCATCGACATTACCAAGGATGCTGCCTATAACTTTGAATTTGTTTCCCTCGAAAAAGGGGCGACCGTCGACGTTGAGCCTGCCAAAGAGCGTTGGGACCTGAAATGGGGTTACAGCATGTATTTCACCAATTTCGGTTCCGGGCTCATTCCATACGGTTTCTCCGACCTGGTGTTCACCAATAATCTCGGCGGCGTGGAAGCGGCGGAAGTACTCACCACTACTGCTACTTACGATGCATTTGCTGAAAGCAATCTTACGGGCATCACATTCAGCAAAGCTGCGGATGTAATCGGCTCGAAATGGCGGGTTACGCAAGGCACAATCGGCGTTAAAACCGATCGTTTTTACCTTATCAAAGATCCTGCCGGCAATATTTACAAGCTGAAATTCATCAGTTTCCATGCCAGCGACGGCGGCGAGCGCGGCAAACCTAAATTGGAATACAAACTTGTGAAGAAAGGGGCCTGATTATGCTATTGAAATCCATCATCCTCTCGGCATGCACGCTCGTTGCATTGCCGCAAACCACAACGCCTGTTCATGAGATGCATTTCACAGCCGTTGCTAATCCGGAGATCACGGTGATCAAAGATTTGAATGCGAATACCAAGCCTTACGTTTATTTCAGCCTGGCTACCGGCAAGGAGGTACCTGCCACCAATGCCAGGACAAAAAACTGGGACATTGCATTCAGCAAAACTACGATTGCTACCAACAGCGGCACCAGCGGTCCGGGCGAGGGCGGCGCAATTGTCCTCGAAAAGCCATTTGACCAGGTAAGCGAAGCACCCAAAGACGGCTATAAAATGGATGGCGACGCAGGTTTCGCTATTCCCGGCGGAAGCGGCAACAGCTGGTACAAGTACGACATGAGCGTCCACGCGATCCTGCCGATTCCGGGCAGGACGCTGCTCGTCAAAACCGCCAACGGTAAAATCGCCAAAGTGGAGATTATCAGCTACTACAAAGGCGCGCCGGAAGATGTGCCTACCGAAGAATCGAGCTACTACACTTTCAGGTACGCGATTGCGGAAGAGGACGGAAAGTTTTAGGCTTTGAGTTTTAGGTTTATAGTTAAAAGTTAAAGCCCTGCGGTAAATGAAACCGGAGGGCTTTGATTTTGCTATTTTATGTATTTCCAATTCCTCACCTTGCCTTCCGCGAGCCATTCAAGCGCCTGGGTGATCCGCTTCGAGCGCGTGGCTTCGGTTTTGGCATCTTCGAACCATTCGACATATTCCTTTTTATTGGAATAGCTGAACCCCTCAAAAACCTTCTTTGCGGCTGCATTGTCGGCCAAGGCTTCGGTAACATAGGCGGGAACGACCAGTTCCTTCGTTTCCGGCGGTTTGTTATCCTTTTTCAGTTTTACGCCGCTATCGATCAGGCGCATGGCTTCGAGGATAAACCCGCGCAAATGTTCCTCCGCCGGAAGATCTTCGATACGGGCAATTTTCCCGAGACTGCCCATTCCTACCCGCTCCCCATTCACCGCGAGCAGATTATTCGGATCACTCAGACGTGATTCCAGCCAGAAGCCGAATGCACAATGTTGTTTGAAAGAAGCTATGCTGCACAGGATGCTTCCCTTGTATTCAAAATGAGGAAAGCTCCATTTCATCGTCTCCTTCACCTCCGGGCATGTCTCATGCACGAACGCACGAAGATATTCGAGGATGGGAATCGCGAAGCTGGCAGATTTGACTATATAAGCGTCAATACGTGGGTCGGTGTGACTCATTGTTTTTCGAGTATTCCTTTCAGATTGGTTAATCCTTCCTGGAAATCTTTTCCGACAGATTCATCCATATTTAAAAAAGGAAGCATGACATTCATCGGAATAGGCATTTTACCTGTAAACCCCCAACGGACACGAGTGGACGTCGAGTCGATACCTTCGGTGATCATATATGCGTCGCTGGTACTCTCAAATGGTTTCAGGAAGCGCAGCTGGGTATCGATGCGATTTCCTTCGTCAATTTTAGTAATTTCCTGTTCGCCTTTTCCGACCTCATCGTTACCGTCCCACATCGATACGAAGCCTACAGTACCGTCCGTACCGGAGAAGGTCTTGATCATCTTGGGATCTTTGCGTCCCCAGACACTCCAGTCGTTCTGTTTTTTGAGGGATTTCAGGTATTCAAAAACCTCGGCTTTGGGTTTGTTCACGACGATCTCACGCTCAACGGCATAGTCTTTCGGCATGATGAAAGCGGCAATCAGGACGAGCGCAATGAGTCCAAGGATAATGTAGAGCACTTTTTTCATAAGGGGGGTACTTTTTGGTGAATAATTAAACCTGTACTTGACTTCATCAAGATCTTCGATCAATTCGGTATTGGTCATTCCGGCCTTTTCCAATACGCGGATAGACGCGGTATTGTTGACATTCACAAATGCGATCACATCCCTGGCTTTCAGCACATTTTTGGAAAAGCGGATCAGGCCCCTGGCAATTTCCGTTGCTACCCCTTTCCCCCAGTACTCCTCCATAACCCGGTATCCGATCTCGATAGCCGATCCGATCTTATCCAGCTTGGCCGCCCCCACCAACTCACCCGAAAACCTGTCTTCGATCAGATATCTGCCCAGGTACGTATCCATCCCGTACTCTTCCAGGAAGCTTTTGAGCATATCGTCCGACTCCTCTCGTGTAAGCGAATAACCGGTGACATATTTCATCACATTGGCATTATTGCTTAGCCTGAAATACTTGTCACCGTCTCCGGCCGTCATTTTGGTCAGTACAAAATGCTCTGTATAAATAGGTGTAACGACCATTGTAGGCAGCATTGAGCGTTTCGCGTGAATCGGATAGGCTTGTTAATATACACTTTTATTCAGAAAAGGCACATCATTTCCAAGTGTCGGTTTTCATGGGGTTAAGTTCTCTGTTTGAACGGAAAAACACAAGTTTAAAACTCACTATTCATTGCCCCAATTATCCTCGCAAAATAGCGGTTTGAGATTCATTACCAGCTAAATATTTCCCGTTAACGTTCATTAACAATCTTTAAAATTTGCAATCTACATTTGAAACGTTATATTTGGAGTATTGCCCGTTTAGTATCACAATTCCGTTCCAATAGTTCCAATCATTCTTGAATTCATTATAAAAGTATGAATTTTTCAATGACCTGATCATCATCAGCATCATGACAAAAAGAACTTTTGTATTGTTTTTCTGGCTCGCTCAATTCGCCATTTCGTTGCTCGTGGGGCAACACAGGGCTATTGCGTGTAAAATTGACATCGGAACCGAGGCCTTCTCCCCCTTTGAAATTGCTGAAAAGCCCGGTACCCGGGACATTGTGATAATCGACGATACGATCTGCAAAAATGAGACGATCGTAAGGGCCGATGAAACCAAATGGAATGAGTCCCTTTCCAAACTTTTCAACCGCCGGCATTCTACTTACCGTTTCCTGACGCTCATCTCGCAGGCGGTGCCTCAATGTGAAATCACCCGGACTTCCAGATATATAGGGGAGTCTACCCAACCACTTTATGCCAGCAATGGAGGCATCAAGCTGCCCGACTATTACAGCTTTCTCCATCGCCTTTGCCCTTTTTGAATTCGCCGCAAGCGTTCTTTAATCCAAAATTTTTGTAGCTGACGGATCGTCTCGCTGTGCGTATACGCGCATGCATGAGCCGCATCCGACATTCATGCTATTCCTTTTGCTGCACGGCATTCCGCGCGGCAAAAGGGCTATTCCTATACCCTTGCATTACCGCCAACCAATTTATACAAACGCATCATGATAAAAGACCTAAAATGGCCGCTCCTTTTAATCGTCAGCATCTTCACTTACAGCTGTGCTTCGAAAAGTGAAACGCTGACAGAGACGAAAGACAGTGTTCCTACCATCCCCGTAACGGAACTCAGGCCCCAGAAAACCGAACTGCACCGCGAATACGTAGGCAATATTCACGCCCTGCGGAACGTCGAAATATATGCCCGTGTGAAGGGTTACCTTGAAGAAGTGTATGTGGACGAGGGTAAAGAAGTCAGAAAAGGACAGGTCCTGTTCCGCATTAATAATGAAGAATATGAAGCCCAGTTGGCCAAAGCGAAGGCTAACCTGCAAAGTGCAATTGCCGAAGCGAAAGGTGCCGAACTGGAAGTGAAGCGCGTGAAACTGCTGGTTGACAAGAATGTAGTTGCAAAAAGCGAGCTCGAAGTCGCGCAGGCAAAACTGGCTGCTGCTAATGCGAAAATCGAAGAAGCAAAGTCCGAGAAATCGAATGCGGCCATTCAACTCGCGCATACGGTAATCAAAGCGCCATTCGACGGCGTAATCGATCGCCTGCCGACCAAAATGGGTAGTCTGATCGACGAAGGCACATTGCTCACCACGCTTTCAGACATCAAAACGGTTTATGCCTATTTCAACGTATCGGAAAACGAATACCTCGAATATGTAAAAGCCCGTGACAAAGCCGCGACCAAACAGGCGGTTGTGGAATTGGAACTGGCCGACGGCTCGTTTTTCAAACACAAAGGTGTGATCGAAACCATGGAAGGCGCATTCGACGAAGGCACCGGCTCCATTGCATTCCGTGCGCGGTTTGCGAACCCGGAAAAGCTGCTCAAACACGGCTCCACCGGCACTATCCGCCTCACCAACACGGTCGAGAATGCGCTCCTGATCCCGCAGCAGGCTGCGTTCGAAATTCAGGACAAAAACTTTGTGTACGTGCTTGGCAAGGATAACAAGGTCAAGACACGCAGTTTTGTGCCGCAATCCCGGCTGTCTACTTTTTATGTTGTAAAATCAGGTCTCGAGCCAGGCGAAACAATTGTTTGCGAAGGGCTTCAATCCCTCCGCGACGGCGCAACGATCAACCCGAAGAACGTCGCTTCCGATACGGCGTCGACCGAAAAAATCGAGCTTAGCGCGCGGTAGTATTCCTTCTATCACCTGAATTGTAGACCATGTTTCAAAAATTCATCGAGCGGCCAGTCTTATCGCTGGTCATCTCCATATTTATTACCCTGCTGGGTATCCTGGCAGTGGTACAATTGCCTGTTTCCCAGTTTCCCGACATTGTTCCGCCATCGGTAGTCGTAACGGCCACCTACACGGGCGCCAACGCGGAAACAGGCGTTGACGCCGTAGCCGTTCCGCTTGAAAAAGCCATTAATGGTGTACCCGGAATGACTTATATGACCAGTGTTTCCGGTAACGACGGCGTAACGACGATCAATATTTCCTTCAACGTAGGCGTCGATCCTGACCTCGCCGCGGTGAACGTCCAGAACCGCGTCCAGACGGTGATCGACGAACTTCCCGAAGAAGTTATCAAGGCCGGTGTAAAGACTGAAAAAGAGGTAAACAGTATGCTCATGTACCTTGATATCATGAGCTCCGATACCGCCGTGGGCGAGGATTTTGTATACAACTTCGCCGATATCAATATCCTCAAAGAGCTGAAAAGAATCGATGGCGTGGGCCGCGCACAGATTATGGGTAGCAAGGACTACTCGATGCGTGTATGGCTCCAGCCCGACCGTATGAACAGCTACAATGTTTCCGCCGACGAGGTGATCCAGGCCATCCGCGACCAGAACGTGGTAGCCGCACCCGGTAAAACCGGCGTGAGTTCCGGCCGTGAAAAGAATGTTTTGCAATATGTATTGAAATATACCGGTAAGCTCTTCGAGCCTGCTCAATACGAAAATATCGTCCTGCGCTCGAATCCCGACGGTTCCATTCTAAAACTGAAAGACGTAGCCAAGATCGAGTTCGGTACACTGGAATATGATATGGCTTCCAAGTCGAACGGAAGGCCCTCCGCTTCGATCATGATCAAGCAGCGCCCGGGGTCCAATGCCCAGGAGGTTATTCAAAATATTAAGGACAAAGTCGCTGAGCTAAAAAAGACCACATTCCCTCCTGGAATGGACTATTTCGTTTCCTACGACGTTTCCCGCTTCCTGGATGCGTCTATTCATGAGGTAATCCGTACGCTCATTGAAGCATTTATATTGGTAATCCTGATCGTGTATTTGTTCTTGCAAGACTTCCGTTCCACGCTTATCCCGGCCCTGGCGGTGCCGGTGGCGCTCGTGGGTACGTTTGCCTTCATGCAGATGTTCGGGTTCTCCATTAACCTGCTGACGCTTTTCGCATTGGTACTGGCAATTGGTATTGTCGTCGATAATGCCATTGTGGTCGTCGAGGCGGTACACGCCAAGATGGCCGAAAAGCATTTGGACGCGAAGGAAGCGACCATCGAATCGATGAAGGAAATGAGCGGCGCGATCATCGCGATCACGTTGGTGATGTCGGCAGTATTTGTTCCCGTAGCATTTATGTCGGGACCCGTCGGAATCTTCTACCGGCAGTTCTCCATTACCCTCGCGATTTCCATTGTTATTTCCGGGATCAACGCGCTTACGCTCACGCCTGCGTTATGCGCGCTCATGCTGAAAAACACTCACGGCCAATCCGTGAAGAAGAACCCGCTCACCAGGTTTTTCGATGGTTTCAACAAAAGTTATGACGGTCTGCAAAGTGGCTACCGGAAGCTCCTTTCATCCATTGTAAGCCGCCGGATGATCACCATCGGGCTGCTGATCGGATTCTGCGTCGCCACGTTTGGCATTAATACCATCCTTCCAAGCGGCTTTATCCCGACCGAAGACCAGGGGGTGATTAACGTAAACGTCACAACGCCCGTAGGCGCTACCGTAGAGCGGACCGAAGTGGTGTTGGATGAAATTCAAAAGGTCGCCAGAAGCCTGAAACCCGTCGAATCTGTTTCTTCACTATCAGGTTACAGCTTGCTTACTGAATCGGCCGGTTCGTCGTACGGGATGGCGATGATCAACCTGAAACCCTGGGATCAGCGGACAGCTTCGGTCCAGGATGTGATCAAGGAAATGGAGGCCAAAACTAAGCATATTACCGACGCCGAAATCCAGTTTTTCCCGCCTCCTACCGTGCCTGGCTTTGGTAATTCCAGTGGTTTCGAGCTGAGGGTTCAGGACCGCTCGGGTAATGAGGATTTGCAGAAAACAGCCGAAATCACCAACAAATTTGTAAAGGATCTCGCTGCTACTCCCGAAATCGCGGCCGCATTCAGCAGTTTCGACGCCAGCTTCCCGCAATATATGATCCACGTCGATTCCGACATTGCCGCCAAAAAAGGCGTTTCGATAGACGTTGCAATGGGCACGCTCCAAACTATGATCGGTAGCTACTATGCCTCGAACTTCATCCGTTTCGGACAGATGTATAAGGTGATGGTGCAGGCCGATGCGAGCTTCCGCAAAAACCCCGAGGACATTCTCAAATTGTATGTGAAAAACAACCGGGGCGAAATGGTACCGTTCTCAACTTTCATCAAGCTGGAAAGGGTGTACGGCCCGGAATTGCTGACACGCTATAATATGTACACGTCAGCGATGATCAATGGGGATGCGGCGCCGGGTTACAGTAGCGGCGACGCGATCAAAGCCGTCGAGCGCGTGGCGGCAACGAGCTTGCCGAAGGGCTTTACCTACGACTGGTCGGGTATGACGCGGGAGGAAATTCTTTCCGGAAACCAGGCCGTGTTCATCTTCGCAATCTGTCTCATATTCGTGTACCTGCTGCTCGCAGCGCAATATGAAAGCTTCCTGTTGCCGCTGCCGGTTATCCTGTCGCTTCCCACCGGTGTGTTCGGTTCATTCCTGGCGTTGAAATTAATGGGTCTGGAAAACAACATTTACGCCCAGGTTTCACTCGTCATGCTCATTGGCTTGTTGGGTAAAAACGCGATCCTGATTGTGGAATACGCCATTATCCGCCAAAAAGAAGGTCGGACGGTCATAGAAGCCGTGCTGGAAGGCGCCACCGAACGCCTACGCCCGATCCTGATGACTTCTTTCGCATTCGTGGCGGGGCTTATCCCGCTGGTAATGGCGTCTGGTGCCGGCGCGATCGGTAACCGGTCAATCGGCGCCGCCGCGGCGGGAGGTATGCTCATCGGCACCATTTTCGGGGTGATCATCATTCCGGGCTTGTATGTCGTGTTTGCCAGCATGGCCAAAAAGAAAAAGACACCTCCTCCGGTAGTGGCTGCGGAAGAGGAAGCATTGCTGCACTAAGCCCCCTCGAATCCAGTTTCGGCCGCGGGGATGCCCGCGGCCTTTCAAATCAGATTTTATATTGATGAAAAGAAATAAAAAGTTTGCTTCCGGCTTGCTGTTTGGCGCCATCCTGATCTCCGTGACAGGATGTAAACTGACGCAGCCGGTGGAGCAGCGAGCACAAATCAAAACCCCGTCAACATTCGCAGGCCAGGCCGATTCGGCGGGTATCGGGGCCTTACAATGGAAGACCTTTTTCAACGACCGTCACCTCGTCGCACTCATCGATACGGCATTGCAGAACAACCTCGACCTGAAAATGGCCGTTCAGCGCATTGAAATGGCGAGGAGCAACATTATGGCGGCCCACGGCGCCATGCTTCCGGTCGTAACCGGCGACGTATCCGGCGGTGGCCGCAAATTTGGCGACTACACTATGGATGGCGTAGGTAACTACGACACCAATTTCTCACAGAACCTCGACGACGACAGACGCTTGCCAGCCCCTTTCTTACCCGATTACTTCCTCGGCTTACGAAGCTCGTGGGAGATAGACATTTGGGGCAAACTCAAAAACCAGAAGAAAGCCGCTTACACCCGTTTCCTGGCAAGCGAAAAAGGCCGCCAGGCGATTATCACCGGCCTCATTGCCGAAATCGCACGCTCGTATTACGAGTTGATGGCGCTCGATACCGAACTGGACATTATCCGGAAGAACATTGCATTGCAGGAGTCGGCCGTGGAAACCATTAAAATCCAGAAGGAAGCAGGTCGCGCGAACGAGCTCGGGGTTCGTCAGCTTACTGCCCAATTGCTCAACACCCGCAGCCTGGAATTTGAAGTACAGCAAAAGATCATTGAAATTGAAAACAATGTAAACCTGCTCACAGGGCGGTTCCCTCAGCCCATCACAAGGAGTACCACGCTGGACCAGGTAATGCCGCCATCCATCAGCGCCGGTATACCTGTGCAAATGTTGCGAAGAAGGCCGGACATTCAGCAGGCACAACTCGACTTGCTTGCCAATTATTCCGAGCAGCAAGCCGCGCAGCTGGCATTTCTGCCTTCTTTGAATATCACCGCATTCCTTGGCTTCAATGCATTTAAAAGCAACCTACTCTTCTCATCCGGCTCACTCGCATATAGCGCGTTGGGCGGGCTCACAGCTCCGCTCGTGAACCGGAAGGCATTAAAAGCGAACCAAAAACGGGCCGAAGCCGCGAGCCTGGAAGCGCTTTATGCCTACAACAAATCGGTCCTAAACGGCTTCCGCGAAGTGAGTACCAGTCTCAAAAAGCTGGAAAACACCCGGCAGATTGGTGATCTGAAAAAACAAGAAGTAGAAGTGCTGCAACAAGCCGTCGCAACTTCGAAAGACCTCTTTTTAACCGGTTACGCCTCTTATCTGGAAGTAATCACTGCGCAACGCAGCGTTTTGCAAGAGGAACTGAATTTGACCAATGTTCAAAAAGAGCAATTTCTGGCATTGGTTGAGTTGTATCGGGCGCTGGGAGGTGGTTGGGAATAACCGTTTTAAATAGTCACATAAAAAAGAGCACGGACATTGCTATCCGTGCTCTTCACATTTATAAGCATTTCAAATGCTACTACTTCTTCTTAGTGCCAGCCAAGCTAGGCTCTTTCGAGATCACGATCAGGTCTGCCAGCATTCTGCCAGTTTCTGTGAGATAGATGTCTTTTTTCTTCTTCGCATCCTTGGGAGCTTCGGCTACTTTTGAATCTGCTTCGTCCTCATCGTCGCCGTCGACATTGTCCTCGCCGAGTTGCTTCATAGCCGCACGTTTCTTTTCAGCTTCGTCGCGTTCAGCTTTGCGTTTAGACTCCTGCAACGAAACGATTTTGTTCTCGCGCGCTTCTTTAAAGTCGTTCAGCGTTTTTACAAGTGTTTTCAGTTCCTCGTCGGTTTTAAGGCGGTGCTTGTATTTGTCGCGAAGCTGCTCAATGACTTTCGGATTGATATTGCTCGTTGCTTCATAACGCGAAGAAGCGATTTGGTCCCAAGGCAATGCGCTCGGTTGTGACCCTTCGCCATACTCATTTACCTTAAATGCAGTAGGCAATTCCAAATCAGGCGTCACACCTTTCAGCTGCGTGCTGCTGCCGTTAATGCGGTAGAATTTCGCAACGGTCAGTTTCACTTGTCCAAGCTGATCCTGCTCTTTCGGTACCCACTGATTCAGGTCGATCAACGTTTGGACGGTTCCTTTTCCGTAAGTCTGCTCACCGACAATCAGGCCGCGTTTGTAGTCCTGGATCGCTGCCGCGAAGATTTCGGATGCGGATGCGCTGAAACGGTTCACCATAACAGCAAGCGGTCCGTCATAGGCAATGCTAGGGTCGTTGTCGGACTGCACTTCGATTTCGCCCTGACTTTCCTTTACCTGAACTACTGGCCCACGGTTAATGAACAAGCCGGTCAATGAAACAGCTTCTGTCAATGAACCACCACCATTGTTACGCAGGTCGATCACGATACCGTCCACATTCGAGGCCTGCAAATCGGTAATCAGTTTCTGAACGTCGCGAGTGGTGCTAGAAAACTCTTTTTCACGGTGCTGAGCGCCCTCAAAATCGCGGTAGAACAACGGGATATCGATTACCCCTATCTTGTAATCTTTATTGCCATTATTAATGGATACGATCTCGCTCTTCGCACGCTGTTCTTCAAGTTTGATCTTCTCGCGCACAAGACGGTATTCTTTCGGAGCAGATCCCGGCAATGCATCGGCAGAAATTACCTGCAAACGCACCACGGTCGACTTAGGACCTTTGATCAGCTTCACGGCATCATCCACAAACCAGCCGACGATATCCACAAACTTACCTTCGTCGCCCTGCGCTACCGCTACGATCTTATCCTCTTTTTTAAGTTGCTTTCCTTTAAATGCAGGGCCGCCAGGAATTACTTCAACAATCTTGATATAGTTATCTTCCTCACGAAGCAATGCACCGATACCTTCCAGCGACTGGCTCATTTCCTGTTTGAAACGATCGGCCGAAGTAGGCGCCATATAGCTCGTATGCGGGTCAAGCGACTCCGCATATGCATTCATAAACATCTGGAATACCTGCTCAGTGCGAATGCGGCCGAGCGCGCGATCGCGGCTTTTGTATCGGTCACGCAGCGTACTGATCACCGCAGTGTCCGCTTTACCCGACAATTTGAGGTCTAATGCCTCGCTTTTCAGGTACTTGCGCCAGGTATCGTTCAATTCGTCGGTGTTTTTAGCCCAGGCCGCTTTTTCGCGATCCGTATTCATCGATTCGTCCTGAGTAAAGTCAAACGGCTTCGCTTCTTTCAGCAACGTCTGGATATACTCGCTTCTTTCTTTATAGCGCTTTCTGAAAACGTTATACATCTGGAACGGGACATCCAGTTCTCTTTTTTGCAAATAGTCGTCGAAAGAGTTCTTATACTGCTCAAAATCCGCAAGGTCGGAGGCCAGGTAATAGAGCTTACCGTGGTCGATCGCATCGATGTACTTATCAAAAATCGCTGCCGAAAGGGAATCATTCAGCTTTGTTTTTCTATAATGATAGCTGGATAAGATCCTCGTTGTCAGCTCTTCCGCTTTGTATTGCGCTGGAATTGGCTTGATATCTTCATCCATGGAGGCGGCCGCTGGTGCCATTACCCCCACTCGTTCCTGAACAGGGCCCCGCTGCCAACCCAGCAACACAACCGGAATAAGAGTGATAAGATACTTTTTCATTGCACGTTTTGCTATTTTACGATTTCCAATAATTCAACCTCAAATACGAGGGCTGAATAAGCCGGTATCTGAGGTCCTGCCGCACGCTCACCGTAAGCCAGCTGATATGGAATGAAAAGTTTCCATTTCGATCCGACAGGCATTAACTGAAGCGCCTCAGTCCATCCTTTGATCACGCCATTGACCGGGAATTCGACTGGCTCGCCTCTGTCGACCGAGCTGTCAAAAACCGTTCCATTCGTCAATGTGCCATGGTAGTGTGTCTTCACTTTATCTGTTGCTGTCGGTTTAGGACCGTCGCCATTCTTGATAATCTGATATTGCAGACCGCTTTCTGTGGTCACTATACCTTCCTTTTTCTTGTTTTCTTCCAAAAACTTCTCGCCTTCCTTGCGCACTACGGCTCCCTTTTCCTCCATCATCTTAGTGAAATACCCCTGGATGAACATATTCGCTTCATCGGACGTAAACGCGGTTTTTTCGCCTTTCAAGGCTGCTTTTACGGTTTGTGTAAGCAAGTCTGCATTCAGGTCCTTGATGCCTTGTGACGATATCGAGTTTGCGAAGCTCACCCCTATTGCCGCAGACAAAGAGTCAGCCGATGTTTTCAATGTTGCAGGGGCTGCTGATGTTTTTGCAGGTGTTGCCGCTGATTTCTTTACAGTTGCGGCGGGTTTGGTTGTTTTCTTGATAGTCTGTGCGTTGCCTTCCGCGGTTGCCAATACTCCAAATGCCAGGGCTGCTAAAATGGTTTTTTCTAATTTGTACATTATACTGAAAGACGTTCGAAAAGATTAGAATTTATTAGATAAGTGTTATTAACGATCTCAATTACAACAAAAACACAATCAGTACCTAAAAAAGTTTTAAAAATGTTATTAGAAGCTGATAAACGGTAAATTTGCGTCCGGCGACGCCCTTCTGCCCCGTTCCTTGGAAAAATCTAATTTTATATCGCAGGTTTTAGTTAAATCATTCTGTTTTTACCAAAATAAAACTCTACCTTTGCGGCAGTTTTCAGAAAACTTACTACTATACTCTAAATAAGTCAATTATACTATGGTATCTGTTAGACCGGATGAAGTTTCGGCCATCCTGCGCGAACAACTTGCAGGCGCTAGATCAGAAGCAGAACTCGAAGAAGTAGGAACAGTCCTTCAAGTTGGTGACGGTGTTGCCCGCATTTATGGTCTTTCCCAGGTACAGGCAGGTGAGCTGCTTGTTTTCGAGAATGGCCTTAAGGCTCTTGCTCTTAACCTCGAAGAGGACAATGTGGGTGCCGTATTGCTGGGGGATTTCAGTGACATCAAAGAAGGTGCTACTGTAAAACGTACCAAAGAAATCGCTTCCGTGAAAGTGGGTGACGGAATCGTTGGCCGTGTGGTGAACACGCTGGCTGAGCCGATCGATGGAAACGGACCTATTACTGGTGAGACTTTCGAGATGCCTATCGAGCGTAAAGCGCCGGGGGTAATCTACCGTCAGCCGGTAACCGAGCCGCTCCAAACCGGTATCAAAGCGATCGACGCGATGATCCCCATCGGACGCGGACAGCGCGAGTTGATCATCGGTGACCGCCAGACAGGTAAAACTGCGGTGGCGATCGATACAATCATTAACCAGAAGGAGTTCTATGACAAAGGCGAGCCCGTATTCTGTATCTACGTAGCCTGCGGACAAAAAGCTTCTACCATCAAAGGTATCGAAGCGACTCTTCGCAAATACGGCGCGATGGATTACACCGTAATCGTGGCTGCTGCTGCTTCGGACCCTTCTCCAATGCAATTCTACGCTCCGTTTACAGGTGCTGCGATTGGTGAGTACTTCCGCGACACCGGCCGTCCTGCACTCGTAATCTACGATGACCTTTCGAAACAGGCGGTAGCTTACCGCGAGGTTTCCCTGCTCCTTCGTCGCCCTCCGGGCCGCGAGGCTTACCCAGGTGACGTGTTCTACCTCCACAGCCGTCTTTTGGAGCGTGCTGCGAAAGTAATCGCTGACGACAGCATCGCTGCGAACATGAACGACCTTCCGCCTTCATTGAAGGGTAAAGTAAAAGGTGGTGGTTCACTCACAGCCCTTCCGATCATCGAAACACAGGCTGGTGACGTTTCGGCTTACATTCCTACGAACGTAATCTCTATCACCGACGGCCAGATCTTCCTTGAATCCAACCTGTTCAACTCGGGTATCCGTCCTGCGATCAACGTAGGTATCTCGGTATCACGTGTGGGTGGTAACGCGCAGATCAAATCGATGAAGAAAGTTTCGGGTACCCTGAAACTGGATCAGGCGCAGTTCCGCGAGCTCGAAGCATTCGCGAAATTCGGTTCCGACCTCGATGCCGCTACCAAGCTGGCGATCGACCGGGGACGCCGCAACCAGGAAGTTTTGAAACAAGCGCAATACGCACCGGTTCCTGTTGAACTGCAAGTGGCGACTGTTTACGCATCCACCAAAGGTTTGCTGGATACGGTAGACGTAGCACGTGTGAAAGAATTCGAAAAGGATTTCACGACCGTATTGGCCAGCCAGAATAAAGAAGCACTCGCTGCTTTGCGTGCCGGAAAACTGGACAACAGCGTAACAGACGTTATCGAGAAAGTAGCTAAAGAAGTTGCTGTAAAATATCGTTAACCGGTAAAAATGCCGGAGCGGTACCCGTTCCGGCATTTTCCTAGTACATATATAATAGGATCACCGGATCGCTTAAAACACCCAGAAAATGGCAAGCTTAAAAGAAGTACGTAACCGTATCGTTTCGGTTAATTCCACACAGCAAATCACCAAAGCCATGAAAATGGTGGCGGCAGCCAAGCTGCGTCGTGCACAGGACAGCATTCTGCAAATGCGCCCTTACGCGCAGAAGCTTGGTGAAATGCTTCTGACAGTTTCGTCAGGATCGGAAAGCGCTGCCGACAGCCCATTGAAAGCCGTTCGCCCGGTGGAAAAGGTGCTCGTCATTGTCGTAACTTCCGACCGTGGATTGTGCGGAGCATTCAATACCAATATTATTAAAGCTACAATCCAGCTGATCGAGTCGAAATATGCGGCTCAGGCAGCGAAAGGGAATGTAGAGATTTTTGCCATCGGTAAAAAAGGAGCAGAAACGCTCGTCCGTCGTGGCTTTACCGTGAACACTGCTTACACCGATCTTTTTGGCCGTTTGAGCTTTGTAAACGTAAAAAATGCGGCAGAAGAGATTATGAGAGATTTCTCGGAAGGTCGTTACGACGCCGTGGATATCGTGTACAACGAATTCAAAAACGTAGCTACGCAAATCATCCACACCGATCCGTATTTGCCGATCGTAGCTGAAAACAAATTGACCAAGTCGAAAAAGACCGAGGTTAACTACATTTTCGAACCGGCCGAAGAAGAAATCCTTGCAGAACTGATTCCTAAGTCGCTGAAGATCCAGTTGTACCGTGCCGTTCTCGAATCCAATGCATCGGAACAAGGAGCACGTATGACTGCGATGGACAAAGCAACGGAAAACGCGCAGGAATTGCTCAAAGAACTGCGCCTCGTGTACAACCGTACACGTCAGGCAGCGATTACGAAGGAAATCCTCGAAATCGTAGGTGGTGCCGAAGCATTGAAAAACTAAGGTTTACCCAACCCATATTCCAAACGGCCGGATTACAACAATCCGGCCGTTTTTTTGTTTATTTACTAATATAGTCTGTCATTTAAATGAACGAATTATGGCTGATTTGATTGAAAGGATTACGGTTAGTCCTGATTTATGTAATGGGAAGCCGACGATCAGGAATAAAAGGATTACCGTGCAAACGATATTAGAGCACTTGGCAGGCGGTGATGACCGGGAAACGATTTTATTTCAATTCCCCTCACTGGAAGATGCCGACATAGACGCGTGCCTACACTTTGCCGCACAAATGGCCGGAAGAAACTTCGCAAGTTATCCGACCGCAGCCTGATATGCGTAAATACCTGATCGACGTGAATTTGCCCTATCACTGCTCGTTGTGGAATAGCGCAGAGTTCATTCATCAGAAAGATCTGGACGATGAATGGCTTGATTCCCAAATTTGGGATTATGCCCATGAAAATCATCTAACTATCGTGACGCGGAACGCGGACTTTTCCATCCGCATCAGCACCAGCGAGCGCCTCCCCACGGATCATTCATTTCCGCCTTGGAAATATCAAAGCATCGGAACTTTTTGAAGTTTTGTACAAAAATTGGCATAACATTGCCGAGCTCAGCAGCGAACACAAGCTAGTAACCGCTTATCGTGACAGAATTGAAGTTTTGTCGTAAAACCAACCAACCACACCATATGCAACATTTCAAAAGCCTTTTCAAACTACTCGTATTCCTGATCGTCGCAGTTTTTAGCAACTCCGTAAGTGCACAGACAGTTGACGACATTGTGGCCAAACACGTGAAAGCCATGGGCGGCGAGAAGCTGGGCAAGCTGCAAAGTATGAAGATCTCGGCGGAAATGGACATTATGAATATGAAAGTACCCATTACTACGATTATCGTGCAGAACAAAGGTTTCAGGAGCGAATCAACCGTACAGGGAATGACTGTCGTACAGGCCGTGAACGGCAATACGGGGTGGACGATCAACCCGATGGCCGGCAATACAAAACCGACCGCATTGCCGGAAGATGCAGTCAAATCCCTGGCCAATGAAACCGATCTGACGGGTCTTTATAATTACAAGGAAAAAGGTTATAAAGTCACGTTGGACGGTGAGGAAGACCTGGCCGGCGCAAAGGTTTATAAGGTAACCATGACTTTACCGAATGGCGTACGGAGAATCAATTATATCTCAAAAGACACCTTCTACATTTTGAAAATTGTTGCCCAAACCTCCATGAACGGGCAAGATATTATGTCAGAAAACGTGCAATCGGATTTCCGTGCGGTAGACGGTATTTATTACCCGTTCGCGTCGGAAGTGACAACCTCTGCAATGCCAGGCACCAAGATGGGGCTTAAAATTACAACCCTGGAAGTCAATCCACAGGTCGATCCTAAAATTTTCGAAATGCCTCAATAGACGCTCTCAAAGCAGTTTTCGAAATCCCGGAATAATTTTTTCGGGATTTTTCTATGCATTTGAAACTAATATTCATAATTAGATGTATATACATTAAATGTAAATACACTTAAAATAACAAAGACAATGGCTACTACTAAATGGGTAATTGACCCAACACATTCAGAAATCCAGTTCAAAGTGAAACACCTTGTGATTTCCACTGTAACAGGTGCATTCAACAGCTTCGAAGGCGGTGTTGAAACAACTAGTGATGATTTCGACGGTGCGACCGTCCATTTTTCTGCTGACGTAGAAAGTATAGATACCAAACAAGAACAACGTGACCAGCACCTGAAATCAGCTGATTTCTTCGATGCCGAGAACCACCCAAAACTTTCGTTCACAGGCAAATTGGCTAAGAAAAGCGGTGATAACTATAACCTGACAGGCGAACTGACTGTGAAAGGTATTACCAAAACTGTTGACTTCTCAGCGGAATTCGGTGGTAACATGACCGACTTCTATGGAAACAACAAATCAGGCTTCGAGATCAACGGTAAAATCAACCGTAAGGACTTCGGCCTGGCATGGAGCGCTGTTACCGAAGCAGGCGGCGTAGTGGTAGGTGACGAAGTGAAACTGATCGCGAACGTTCAGGTCGTGAAGCAATAATATCAATAAACCGTTCCTCTTACGAAAAGCGTGGATTTTTTATCCGCGCTTTTTTGTTTCCAGCCAGTTCATTCATAGATTTCAAGCCACATTGGGTAAAAATCTCAAGCACCTGCTTATAAGGGCAAAATGGTATTTTATCGTCCAGATAGTTATTACATCCGGCTAAACACGCATTTACATTGATCATTGAAACACGCGCCTATGCCCGTGCGGGGCTTTTAGGCAATCCTTCTGATGGCTTTTTCGGTAAAACGATTTCCATATCTGTAAGAAATTTCGGAGCGTCCATCTCGCTTTACGAATCGCCCGAGCTGCATATCGAGCCGCAACCACAGGATTTGAACACATTCCGCAGCATTTTCCACCTGCGCGATTCGGTGAATATGCTGGGCTATAATGGCGGTATCCCGCTTATTAAGGCCGGTATCAAGAAGTTTGGCGACTATTGCGAGGAGAATAATATCAAGCTGCCCAACAAGAATTTCACAGTCCGTTACCGCTCGTCGATCCCCCGCCAGGTAGGTATGTCAGGTTCCAGCGCGATTATCGTCGCATTGTTCCGGGCGCTCATGCAGTTTTATAAAGTTGAAATACCCCTCGAAATATTGCCACAGCTTGTCATGGTGACCGAAACCGAGGAGCTCGGCATCACCGCCGGCTTACAGGATCGCGTGATCCAATGCTACGAAGGCTGCGTCTATATGGATTTTGATAAAACCATGATCCAGACACAGGGCCACGGCCGCTACGAGCGCATCAACCCCGAATTACTGCCAAAACTGTACGTCGCTTACAATACCAACCTTAGTAAGGTCTCGGGCAAGGTACATAATGATGTGCGGACGCGCTATGACCGCGGTGAGCAGGAAGTGATCGATGTGCTCGGTCAGATCGCCCAGAAAGCCGAAGACGGCCGCACCGCATTGCTCGAAGGCCGCCCGGACGATCTGCATTCGCTGATGAATGAAAATTTCGACCTGCGCTGCAAGATTTATAATGTACCCGAATCCAACAAAAAGCTGATCAATGCGGCACGCGCATGCGGGGCATCCGCTAAATTTGCCGGTTCCGGTGGCACTATTATCGGAATTTACAAGGACGATGATATGCTGAACCAACTGTTTGTGCAGTTGAAGAAATTCAACGCGCGGGTCATCAGACCGTTTGTGGTTTGAGGGCTATAAGCTTTAAGCCGTAAGCTTTAGGCTATAAGCTGCGTGCCTTGAGTTATAATATTTTAAGTTTTCTACGGAAAATGTTGACATTGACATTCAAACTGTTTTACCAAATATTCAAACAAATCGCTTACAGCATATAGCCTAAAGCTTACAGCTTACAGCCTTTACTTATGATTCGCAAAGCCGTTATACCCGCAGCCGGACTTGGAACCCGATTCCTGCCGGCAACCAAATCGATGCCGAAGGAAATGCTACCGATTATCGACATCCCTACTATTCAATATGTGGTACAGGAAGCCGTAGATTCAGGCATTGAAGATATTCTGATCATTTCAGGAAAAGGCAAGCGTGCCATCGAAGACCATTTCGATCGCAATGTAGAGTTGGAAAGCCGCCTGGAAGAGAAAGAAGATCTGCTTTGGTTCAATGAAATGCGCCGCCTGGCGGATATGGCAAATGTGCATTTCGTGCGCCAGAAAGAAGCGAATGGTCTGGGTGATGCGATCTACTATGCGCGCCACCACGTGGGTAACGAGCCATTTGCAGTACTATTGGGCGATACCATTATGGATTCTGTGATCCCGGTGACACAGCAATTGATGGATACTTATGAGCAATACGGCGGCTCCGTGATCGCGGTAGAAGAAGTCCCCGCCAATAAGGTGAACCGATATGGTATCGTAGGCGGAAACTCGCTGAGCGACTCGATCATGGAGCTGAGTGCGCTGGTAGAAAAACCTGCGATCGACAAAGCGCCTTCCAACCTCGCTATTGCCGGCCGTTACGTGCTGACGCCTGAAATTTTCAACACGATCGAGCAAACTCCAAAAGGTAAGAACAACGAAATTCAGCTTACCGACTCGCTGTTGCTCCTTCTGAAACGCGAGAATATCTTTGCACACCATATCGAAGGCAAGCGCCACGATATCGGCGACAAGTTGGATTATCTCAAAACAACCGTCGAGTTTGCATTGAAAAGAAAGGAATTCGCTGAACCATTCCGGAAATTCCTGGTTGATATTCTAAATAAATAAGCACTTTAAAAGCCATAACCATGCCCAAACAAGTCATCGTAACCGGAGCCACAGGAAACCTTGGTAAAGATGTTGTGAAAAAATTGACGAAGCTTGGTTATGGCTTGCATATCAATGTCCGGCAAGGCAAAACTGATGCTTACGCCGACAATGCGAGTGTTTCGAATTACCTCGCCGACCTGGCCAGCGGAGAACAAGCAGAGCAATTTGTCGCCGAGGCAATCACTAATGCAGGCCACATTGATGCCGGCATATTACTCGCAGGCGGTTTCGCCATAGCCAAATTGACCGACACCACCGACTCCGACATCGAGCAAATGCTGACGATGAATTTCAAAACAGCATTCCACGTCGTGAAGCCGCTTATGAAGCATTTCGAAGCGAATGGAGGCGGGCAGTTCATCTTCATTGGCGCGCGCCCGGCGCTCGTGCCTGAGGCGGGTACGGGAAGTTTTGCCTATACGCTTGCCAAAACATTGATTTTCCAAATGGCTGACCTGATCAATGCGGAGGGGAAGTCGAAGAATATCACCGCAACGGTAATCGTTCCCAGCATTATCGACACGCCCGACAACCGCGCGGCAATGCCCAATTCCGATTTCCGCAAATGGATCCCCGCCGCAGATATGGCCGAGGGTATTGCGTTTGTTTTAAGCGATACAGGGAAAAAATTGCGTCAGACGGTTTTGAAGCTTTATAACGAGGCTTGACCGGGTTGGCTGTCGGCAGTCAGCTATCGGCTGTCAACCTTTCCTGGCACATCGGCAGTCGGCTATCGGCTGTCAAACCTCTCCTGACTACACTTGACTTCCCTGGCCAAACTTGACAATTCCTGACCTAATGGCACATCGACAGTCGGCTATCGGCTGTCAAACCTCTCCTGACTACACTTGACTTCCCTGGCCAAACTTGACAATTCCTGACCTAATGGCACATCGGCAGTCGGCTATCGGCTATCAAACCTCTCCTGACCACACTTGACCTTCCTGGCCATACTTGACAATTCCTGACCACTAACTGTCCAACACCGCGATCTTCACCTGCGAAATCGTGCTGCGCTGCTTTTTGAGTACAGTAAATTCGTAGTGTTTCGTGTTGAGCTTCTCTCCTACTGCCGGAATGCGTCCGAACTTCCAGATCAGATAACCCGCCAACGTTTCATAATCGGGGTGTTTGGTAATGTCGTGCGGCAACCGTTCGTTCAAATCCACGATGGAAGCAGCACCCTGCACAGTATAGGTATTATCCGCTTCGTTTTTGACGACCGGCGCTTCGTTGTCGTACTCATCCTGAATCTCCCCAACGAGCTCTTCCAGGATGTCTTCCATCGTTACAATACCATCCACCCCGCCATATTCATCGACGATCACAGCCATTTGCTGGCGGCTCACCTGAAACTCGCGTAGTAATGCGCCAATGGGTTTCGAGCCATGGACCGTTGCAATAGGCCTTATCAGCTCGCGGAGCACGATCTCCTTGCCTTGCCGCATTTTAAGCAAGAGGTCTTTCAGATGCAAAACACCGATTACCTGATCCAACGTATCTTCGTAAACCGGCATTCTGGAATAGCCTTCTTCTATAACTTTTTCAAGCTTGGCATCGGTGAAGTCGTTTACATCAATGCCCACAACTTGCGGCCGTGGGATCATGATTTGCCTTGCTACCCTTTCTGAAAAATCGAATGCGTTCTTGATCAGGTCGTAATCTGCCGCTTCGATCATGCCACTTTCTTTCTGTTGCTGAACCAGATAGCGCAACTCGTCGCTGCTGTGCACCTCGCTGCCATGTGATGGCGTAATGCCAACGCCTTTCAATATCACGTTGGCGATGCCGTTCAGCAGCCACACCACTGGCCTGAATATCAGAAAAAAGCCGTGCAGCGGATAAGACAAAGCCAGGGTTGTCGACTCCGGCCGCTGGATCGCGATCGACTTAGGAGCGAGCTCCCCGAACACAATGTGCAATACTGTAATAATCGCAAATGCGGTAGGTAATGCGATATGATGCGCCACTTCCGGATCGATCGAAAGACCCACCAGCTCCATTGCACCGATAATCATTTTCGAAACGACCGGCTCCCCTATCCAGCCCAATCCAAGGCTCGCGAGCGTAATACCAAATTGGGTAGCAGCCAGATAGCCGTCGAGATTAGACACAATTTGTTTGGAAAGAATGGCCATTCGGTTCCCTTCCTGGGCTTTCTGTTCGAGCTGCGAGGCGCGGATTTTGACTATTGCAAACTCGGCAGCGACGAAAAAACCATTGAGCAGAACGAGTACAAGGGTAATGATAACCTGTAAAACCATGGAGGCCGGTGAATCCGTTTTTGAAGTAAAAATGCGTTTTAAAGCTGCATTTTAACAAAAAATCGGGCCATTGGGAAACCGAAGCCAGCATTAATGCATTTCAGGCTACCTCTTGCTACCCCGAATTTTCGTAAATTGAATTCTTATGAAAAGTGGTCACGCCGATTTACCCCTGCATTACGGGAAAGTTCCTGTCTGGCTTGTTCAGCGAATGAGCGCGCTCGGCGGCGCTATCGTGGAAGCGATCGTAATGGAATATGGCCGCGACGCATTGCTGCAAAAGATGAGCGATCCATTCTGGTTTCAGTCTCTGGGCTGCGTGCTGGGAATGGACTGGCATTCGTCGGGTATTACCACGTCGGTCATGGGTGCTTTGAAACAATCGGTGAACCGGAGGTCGTCGGACCTGGGCATTTACATTTGCGGCGGCCGGGGCAAATATTCCAGGCAAACGCCCGCAGAACTGCTGGCGATAGCAGATAAAACAGGATTGGACGGAAACTTGCTCGTACATCACAGCAAGCTTTCTGCCAAGGTTGACAATACCGCTATTCAGGATGGCTTCCAGTTGTATCTCCATTCATTTGTCCTTTCCAAAGAAGGCAATTGGGCGGTAATCCAGCAAGGCATGAACACCGACGACCGCCTGGCCCGTCGTTACCACTGGCATTCTCCGAGTATCCAGTCTTTCATCGAAGAACCCCATACATTCATTTACGGGCAAAATCAGGGCAATATCCTCAACCTGACCGCCAAAGCCGCCGCTCCAACCCGCACCGGCATTCTGGACCTTACAAAGGAAAACCCCGACAAGATCATGCGGGAAGTTTCGAAGCTCGTCATGCCGGATCACCACGACGTCCGCGCGGAAGACGTGAACCTGAAACGACTGGGCGCAGTACTCGCATTGGCGCACGACAATCCGGTCGACAATATGGAATCGCTGCTCATGCTCGAAGGTGTAGGCCCGCGCACGATCCAGTCGCTCACGCTCGTGAGCGAGATTATCCATGGCACGCCGTCGCGTTTCAGCGATCCTGCTCGCTTTTCGTTCGCTCACGGTGGCAAGGATGGTCACCCGTTCCCGGTGCCGATCACCGTTTACGACGAATCTATCCTCACCCTCGATCGGGCTATTCAACTTGCTAAAATGGGTGACAAGGATAAATCCGACGCCTTGAAAAACCTCTCCAAAGTGTCGGCACAACTCGAAAAGGATTTCCAGCCCAATAACCGCTTCAACGATATCGTTCAGCACGAACGCGACACCTCCTGGAAGTACGAGGGCCGGACGGTGCAGGGTAAGGCGAAGAAACCGAAAGGCTGGGACGGACAATTGGAGCTGTTTTGATTGTGAAGGTTTGATTTAGTAATTTAGAATAGCCTTTGTAACTGAATATCAAGTACAATAAATGATACCCAAGCTATGATACTCCGTTCCACATCTTCGGTTTTGCCCCGCACGCTGGATGAATTTATCCAGTGGGAGACTGCCGATGGGTTTAAATATGAATGGAACGACGGCAAAATCATCAGATTCGGGAAAGTGAAGAAAAAACACCTCTTCATCATCAGGAGACTTCAACAACTATTCTTCGGTACCACGGCTTTCTCTAAAGGCGGCGCGCTGATCATGGAACAGGACGTCATGCTCAGCGGCATTCAAATGCGCCGGCCTGACTTAGCCTTCTTCTCCGGCGAGCAAATCGACATCTCCGCCACATCCGATGAAGAGCCCGTTCCTGAATTTCTCATAGAAGTAATCTCACCGACCGACGACGCCGAAAAGGTTGAAGAGAAGCTGGCTGAATATTTTAATTCCTCCGTCAAAGTCGTTTGGCACATTTACCCTGACAACGAGGTAGTGTACGTTTATTCTTCACGAAAAAATGTCAAAATCTGCACAGAACATGACATTTGTTCGGCATATCCGGTGATGGAAGATTTCGAAATTTCCGTGCGGAATCTGTTATCGAACCAAATCTCCAAATAATCATCTTTCCAAGTTATATCTGCATCCTTTACAGAAGGCAAAAGCAGATTTTAACGCTATTTTTAATTCCTTTGTACCCGGTTCGCAACTGAACCTGAATAATCTGCATCAAGCAACGTCCTCAATGATCTCCAAAAAACATCTCAAAACACCTCTAACCCTGATGGCGGCTACCACCGTGGCGGTAGTATCGTGTATGAAAATGGCCCCGATGTCGTCCGGGCCGGTCGTAAAAACGAATAGCACCAAAATGGTGGTGAAAGAAGACGCCGTAGCCGGTAAAGCAAGAGCCAAAGAAATCCGCGAAAAAACGGTAGTTAAGCTGGCCGACGGGCTGAAACTCGATCTATGGGCATCGGATTCACTCGCTCCGGACCCGGTAGCGATCGCGATGGACGACGCCGGAAGGGTGTATCTGAACCGTACCAACCGCCAGAAAAACTCCGAATTCGATATTCGCGGGCACCGCAACTGGATCACCGAATCCATTGCATTGCAGACGGTGGAAGATCGCCGCAAATTCCTGCACAAGACATTTGCTCCCGAAAAAAGCAAGGAAAACAACTGGCTGAAAGACCTCAATGGCGACGGCTCACACGACTGGAAGGACCTGGCGGTTGAAAAAGACGAAGTATGGCGTATTGAGGACACCGATAATGACGGCATCGCCGATGTTTCCATGCGTATTCTTGACGACTTCTTCGACGAAGTTTCCGACGTGGCGGGCGGCTTGCTCGTACGTGCAAAAGACATTTTTGTGACCATCGCTCCCGATGTATGGCGTTTGAGAGATACCAATGGAGACGGCGTACTGGATGAAAAAACCTCGATCAGCCACGGTTACGGTGTGCACATCGGTTTCAGCGGGCATGGAATGTCGAACCCGATCGAGGGGCCCGATGGCAAAATTTACTGGAATATCGGCGATATTGGCGCCAACATTACCACTGCCGAGGGCGTGAAACATGAGCACCCCAACTCGGGTATCATTGCACGCTCCAACCCGGATGGCAGCGACTTCGAGATCTTCGCGCATGGGTTGCGTAATACACACGAGTTTGTATTTGACGAATATGGTAACCTCATCAGCTCAGATAACGATGGTGACCACCCCGGCGAAAGCGAGCGTCTGGTGCACGTAGTGGAAGGCTCCGATGCGGGCTGGCGCTCCAACTGGCAGTACGGCAAATACACTGATCCTAAAAACAACAGCTACAAAGTGTGGATGGACGAAAAACTGTTCAAACCACGCTGGGACGGTCAGGCGGCATACATTATTCCTCCTATCCAAAACTACCACAATGGGCCTACCGGCATGCAATACAATCCCGGAACGGCATTGGGTAAAGAATGGAAAAACAAGTTCTTCCTCGTTGAATTCGTTGGGAACCCTGCGCGTTCGCCGATCTGGTCATTTGGTTTGAAACCAAAAGGTGCTTCGTTCGTGCTGGATGGTGAGAAAAACATCCTGACGGGTATCCTGCCAACCGGTATCCGTTTCGGTCCCGACGGCGCATTATACGTTGCCGACTGGATCAACGGTTGGGATACTAAAAACTATGGCCGCGTGTGGAAACTTGACGTTACCGACGAGAAAAATGACCTGAAAGCGGTCCGCACCGAGACCAAACGCCTCATGCAGCTGGATTATACTAAACAATCCGACGACGCATTGCTACCGTTGCTTTCTTATGAGGATATGCGCATCCGCCAGAAAGCACAGTTCGAACTCGCCTCAAGAGGAGCGAAAGGTGCCGCCGTATTAAACAAAGCTATCGAACAAAAAAGCAACCAATTCGGCCGCATTCACGGGATTTGGGGACTAGGTCAACTGGCGCGCCAGGACAAGTCATATGCCAACCTGCTGATGACCTTGTTGAAAGATTCTGACGAAGAAATTACAGTACAAGCCGCAAAGGTGCTGGGCGACGCCAAAATCGCGGAGGCCGCACCGATGCTGATCCCGATGCTGAAAAGCAAAAACCCACGCGTGCAGTTCTTCGCGGCACAGGCATTGGGCCGCGTAAAAGACAAGAATGCCGTACAGCCATTGATCGAGATGGTGAAAGCGAATAATGATCAGGACGTGTACATCCGCCACGCAGGTGTGCTGGCGCTCTCGCGCATAGGAGAAGTGGCGCCTATTGTTGCCTTAGCCAACAGCCCTGAAAAACCACTCCGCATTGCAGGGGTACTTGTGCTTCGCCGCATGAGAAATGAGCAGATCAGCGCATTCCTGAAAGATAAGGATGAATACATTGTAACAGAAGCCGCCCGCGGTATCAACGACGACCTTTCTATTCCTGCGGCATTACCTGCATTGGCTGCGGTGCTGAACGAAAAAGGCTTTACCTCGGAGCCATTGCTACGCCGCGCCATCAACGCTGCATTGCGGGTAGGCGGCGAAACTCAGTTGAACGATCTCATTGCATTTGCGAAACGTAAGGATGTTAGCAAAGAAATGCGTGCGGAAGCATTGGCAACCTTGGGAACCTGGGCCAGCCCATCCGTAACCGACCGCGTGGATGGTCGTTACCGCGGCCCAATGGAGCGTGATCCTGCCGGTGTGAAAGCGAAGATCAAGCCGATGGTGGCCGACCTTTTGCAAGAGAATGAGCCCGCGATCCTGATCGCGACCGCGCAAATGCTGACGAATCTTAATGTAAGCGATAATAACGCGGCCCTGGCCAAAATCCTGAACGACAGCAACGACGCGAAAGTACGTACTGCTATGCTCCTAGCGTTGAACGATCTGAAATACGCGGATATGGAAACCGTCATGAAAAAAGGCATGAGCGACTCCGACGCCGATGTACGTACGGCCGCATTAGGTATGGTAGGAAGCGTGAATATGTCGAAAGAGGCATTGGCCGACATTTCCAACACCATTTTCGAAAAAGGCAGCGTGCGCGAGCAGCAGCAAATTCTGAAAGTACTGGGTAGCCTGCCCGTTGCCAAAACGGAAACGATTTTCAACGGTCTGATCGGCAAGATGGCGGACAACAAGTTGCCGCAAAACCTGCTCCTCGATCTCGGTGAGGCGGTTGATTCCACCAAATCCAGCGCATTAATCGCCAAAATAGCGCCGCTGCGCAAGCAAGGCAACACCGCAGCCGACTACCAGGATGCATTGTTCGGCGGAAATGCCCAGGCGGGTCGCCGCTATTTCATGACAAGTTCAGCCGCTGAATGCGTACGCTGCCATTCCATCGGCGGCCAGGGCGGAGAGGTAGGCCCTAACCTTTCAAACATCGGAAATGTTCTTACACGCGAGCAAATCCTTCAAGCGCTCATTGAGCCCAGTGCACGCCTGTCGCCGGGATTTGGAATGGTGATGCTGACATTGAAAGACGGGACTTCCGCGGCTGGCATCCTCGCCCAGGAAAACGAGCATGAACTGGTACTGAAAACCTCGGAAGCAGAACCGTTGAAAATCGCCACCTCTCGTATTGCGAAACGTGAAAACGTACCATCAAGCATGCCTCCGATGGGTAACATCATGTCGAAAAGAGAGATCCGTGACGTGGTGGAGTTCCTTTCGAATTTGAAGAAGTAATTAGATTTTGATGGATATTTCAACCCCCGGTATTAATCGTCCCGGGGGTTATTTTTTTGGATTCCGGACAAATTCCCAGCACGCGTTGTTATATAGCTGATTTGGGTATATTTGAAAAAAGTTAAGACATGACAACTTATTTGACCGAACGAATCGCCATTGATCCGGAAATTTGCAATGGTCGGCCGATTATTAGGGGAATGCGAATTACCGTTCAAACGGTTCTGGAATTCCTTTTCGCGGGGACAAGCAGAGAAGAGCTGCTATATCAATATCCGGTACTTGAAAACGAAGATATTGATGCATGTTATGAATTTGCAATTGAGATGATGAACAAGAATTACTTCATCAAAGAGATTAAGCATGTCGCATAAATATTTGATTGATGTCAATTTACCATACTACTTCTCGCTTTGGAACAACCCAAATTACGTTCATCAAATAGATATTGCGAGAATAGCGAAAGACTCTGATATTTGGTCATACGCAAAGGACTCAGACAAAACCATCATTACCAAGGATTCCGATTTTGCCAGCAGAATCCTTATCTCTCCTCCTCCTCCACGGGTCATTCATTTTCGGACAGGTAACATGTCAATGAAGGAATTTCATTCACTGGTTTCAAAAATATGGCACGAGGTAGTTGATTTAAGCAACACTTATAAATTGGTCGTCATCTTCAATGACAAAATCGAAGCATTCAATTGATATAGTCAAGGCACGATTTTAATTCATCAACACCAAAATATTTGAATGGAACTCGACAAAAAAGAAGCTGAAATCGTAAACCGGGCTATTCAGACCTGGGAGGATGAGGCGCGCATTCCGAAGGAGCTGGCCACGGAGCTACGGGGCAGTTACAGCGTACGCAATGCGAATGTGGATGCGATCGCTATTTATGCTTTGATTTCTGCGGTGTCGTGTGGATTACTCGCATTCGGGGCATTGGTACTGGATGAAAAATGGATCGAGCTGCTTCGCAAGCGCTGGGGCTTTTCGGAGAATATCGTCGGCATACTTTTCACTTTCGTTGCAGGCCTTTTTGTGTACCTCGCCAAACGGCGCATGAATAGTTCCGGGGGAGCGAAGGCTAGCAATGAAGTTTACAATATCGCCATTATCCTGACGGTCGCGATTGCAATTACTTACTGGACACGCGGGTTACTTGATGGGCCGGGTAATTATGCATTACCGCTGCTGTTCGCAGCGATCGCCTACGCGGGCGTCGCTATTTTTCTCCGGTCTACCTTGCTTTGGGTTACGGCTATCCTCGCGCTTGCCGGTTGGTGGGGTGCGCAAACCCACTACTGGTCGGGAGGCAATTTTCGGTTCTTGGGGATGAATTATCCACTGCGTATGACGGTGTTCGGGCTGGTGATATGGGCTTCCTCGTGGATAATCGGGCAAATCCGTGCACTGGCTTTTTTGAAGGACGTTACTTACACGGTTGGGCTGTTCCTGTTTCTGGTAGCCGGCTGGACGCTCTCTATTTTTGGCAATTATGCCGATTACGAAGGTTGGAAGGCCCTTAAACAAAGCCATTTCTGGTTTTGGGCACTGAGTTTTACGCTCGTACTCGCCGGAATGATGTATTATGCATTTCAATACAAGCAGGAAACATTGCGCGACCTGTGCCTGGTTTTCTTCCTGCTCAATATTTACACCCGTTATTTCGAATATTTCTGGGATCGTACCAACGCGGGGATTTTCTTTGCATTACTGGCGTTATCCTTCTGGTTTGTGGCCAAAAAAGCCGAGCAATGGCGGAGCAGAACGGCAGGGTGACTTTTTTTTAGTACAAATACACTATCATGAGCAATATCAGACCCATCCGCGGCGAAGAGCTGGATCTTATTCACTTCCTTCTTGAAAAACTGAACCTGGACCCGATCGATTTTCCGGTTTCGGAAATGGTGGACGAATACGAAGGCGGCAAAATGGGCAGTATCAGCCTCGGTGGCGATATGAATGCCTACGCCGGCGATCTTATCCAGGCCGAATACGTGGATATCGACGATACGCCGGTGGTGATTACCTTGACACAAGATACCAACGGCCAGTTACTCGACCTGGATTTCTGGAAAGTGGATTTTACCAAACTTTTGGAATATCCTACGCCAGACAAGCTGATATTCGGAAAAGCGCCGGAGGAATAAACTGCTAGTCCTCTTCGTAATCCAACTCTTTGCCGTAGGTCTCCTCCATGCGCCACAGCGAGAGCAATGCCAATGAGAAGCACAATGCACCGACGATCGCGCCCGAATGCAATACGCCTGAGTCTTTTTTAAGGAATTGGAATAGTGGGAGCGTAAGCAGTACCGTTGCCCGGACATTGTTGGCCACTGAGGTGGTAACCGTTGCGCGGAGATTAGTGCCGAATTGCTCGGCCGTGGTCGTCAGGAACATGGCAATGTAGCCGATCGAGAAGCCTAGCCAAATGTAGCAAATATAGAGTGTAGTGGCGTTGTTGATACCTCCCGAGAGCAGCCAGGCTACACCGGCGAGCGTCATCAGCATCATTAGTAGTATCGCTTTCCGGCGCGAGCGAAACCATTGACTCAGGATTCCGCTGAAAAAGTCGCCCGTAACCACGCCTATGTACGTGTAGAGCACGCAGGTACCTGCCTGAATTTCCTCCGCTATGCCCAATGCTTTCGCGAACTCGTTGCCAAATGTGGCGTAAATGCCAATGACCATATAAGTCGGTAATCCGATCCCCATGCAGCGCATGTAGCGCACGAACCGCGACCAGCTCGTGAAGATCGTCCACCAGGGCACCGGTTTGGAGCCCCGTTTTTCCAGACTCTTATTAAAAACAATGGATTCCAGCACATTCACACGCAGGATCAACAATATCAAACCCATTCCACCGCCGATGAAATAGGCCATACGCCAGTCCGTGAGCTTTACGGCGAAGAATGCGGCAATGGCCCCTGCGAGTCCGACGCTGGCTACTACCGAGGCTCCGTAACCGCGCAGTTCTTTGGGCAGGATTTCGGCGATTAGCGTAATGCCAGCGCCCAGCTCGCCTGCAAGACCAAAACCGGCGATAAACCGCAGAATCGAGTATATTTCAACATTTTGGGTGAAACCGCAGGCGATATTGGCGAGCGAATAGGTCAATATTGAGCCAAAAAGGACAGAACGGCGGCCGAGCTTGTCCCCCAGAATTCCCCATAAAAAGCCACCGATGAGCAACCCCGCCTGTTGCCAGTTATAAATATTGGCGCCGATCTGCGAGATTTCTTCCTCCGAGAGACCCAGGTCTTTCAGGCTCGGGACGCGCACGATATTGAAAAGCAGCAGGTCATAAACATCCACGAAATAGCCGAGGGAGGCTACGATAACGGGCAATGTAAAAACGGCACTGAGTTTGGGCTGAACAGGAGTGACGGCGGTCATAAGGGTGTTTTCGTTTATTCTTCAAAAGGCTTCCGGCGCATTGATTTAACGGCGGCCGTGCGTTGCTTGGCTTTCAATCTTTCCAGCTTCGAAGCCAGTGTAGGCTTGGTCGCTTTACGATCTTTCTCTACCGTAAGCGCCTGACGGATAAGCCGGTCGAATTTCTCGACGACCTTTTCCTTGTTGGCCAGTTGCGAGCGCTCGGTTTGGTGGTATAATACGAGCACTTTACCGTTCGTTAATCGGTTGGATAATTTTTCGGTTAGCTTTTGCTTGTCCTCGCCGGTCAGGAATTGCGAATTCGGAATATCAAAACGCAGTTCTACCTTTGTTTCGACCTTATTTACATTTTGCCCGCCCTTACCACCGCTCCGGGCCGTCTGAAAGACGAGTTCAGGATGCAGGATTTCAGGATCAATCATTTGAAATAGAAGTTTTGTTAACACGTGTTAATGTCCGGCGGGCCATTAAACCAGAGTCTAAAAGTAACGTCCAAGAATCGATTTTTAAACAACAGGAAAACAATTAACAACATAAAGCAATGGGCACCATGCGTACACTAAGAATAATCGGCCTGTTCATTTTCATGTTCGTCGGAGTTTCAGTGTCCAACAAAACCGAGGCACAGCCCGGTTTCAGGATTACGTTCGAAACTTTTTATGACGAGCTTGCTCCTTATGGCCGCTGGATGCGTAATCCGCAGTATGGTTCCGTCTGGATCCCCGACGTTCCCCGTGGTTTCCAGCCTTACTCCACCGCAGGTTACTGGGAACAGACAGAATACGGAAATACCTGGGTTTCGGAATATGATTGGGGATGGGCGCCGTTCCACTACGGTCGTTGGTCGTATGACGATTACTACGGCTGGTTTTGGATCCCCGATTACGAATGGGGCCCTGCATGGGTAAACTGGCGCTCGGGCGGCGGCTATTACGGCTGGGCACCGCTTGGACCTGGGGTGAGCATCAATGTTTCCGTCAATATTCCATCTTTCTGGTGGGTGTTTGTGCCGCAACGTTATATCCTCAGTCCCAGCTGGCATTCATACTGCGCTCCGCAAAGACGGGTATCGCATTATTACAACAACACGGTAGTAATTAACAACTACTACCGCAGCAACAACCGCACGTACGTATACGGCCCGCGCCGTGACGAGATCGAGCGCGTTACCCGCAGAAGCGTACCTATACGTACAATCGACGCCAGCCCCAGAGGCCGCGGACGTGTGATCATTGCCGACCGTGGAAACGGCCGCTACGACTACGGTACCCGCGATCATGACCGCGGAGGCCGCGTTATCGACGCCAACCCGCGCATTGACCGCAGCAATCGCAACTACGACAACCGCATTGAACCGGGTGATAATTCAAGACGTGGCGCGCGCAATCCGTATGAAGAGCGCAACGGCCGCTATGAACGCAACCGTGACGCGATTGAAAATCGCAACGATCGCTACGAAACGCCGAATCCAGGCCGTAATGATCGTTATGAAGCACCAAACCGCTCGGAACGTAACCGGGAATATGGCAACCCTGGCAATAGCCCGGAACGTAACCGTGACTTCGGCAACCGTGCGGAACGTGTGGAGCGCCCGAACATCGAACGCCCCGAAAGACAGGAACGCAGTAACCGGTCATTCGAGCCCGCACCGCGTATAGAACGCCAGGAAAGAAGCGCACCGGAGCCTCGCGGCAACGACCGCGGTAATCGAGGTGGCGACAATGGCGGGGGTAACCGCGGCGGCGGCGACAACGGCAACCACGGTGGTGGTTCTAGCGAACGCAGCGGCAGAGGACCGAGATAATTTCAACCCTTAACATAAAAACAACCCGGCGGGATAGTAGTATTTTCCGTCGGGTTGTTTTTGTTTATGAAGACTTTCGATTTACGCTTCGAAAACAGATAAAAATGTTATTTTTAGCCTGACCCCCAACCCACGGCATTGAATGGAAATACAATTTGACATTGAATTCAAGGAGAGTGCACCCAAGTACATGCAGATTATCAAATCGCTGTTGCAGGCGATTAGTAAAGGAAAGCTGAAACGAGGCGACAAGATCCCCTCCATTAACCAGTTAAGTGAGGAATACCTGCTTTCGCGCGATACCGTCGAAAAGGCTTATAAGCACCTTATTAAGGACGGCGTGCTGATTTCAGTTCGCGGAAAAGGCTATTTTATCAACCGCGTGGATATTGAAACATCACTGCGTATCCTGCTGGTTTTCAACAAAATAAGCAATTATAAGAAGCAGGTTTACAATGCATTTGTGGAGAATATCGGCCCCAATGTGAACGTCGACCTGCATATTCATCACTCCAATACCAATATTTTCAAAAACCTGATCAAGAACAGCCTGGGAGAATACGACTACTACGTGATCATGCCGCATTTCTACGAAGAGATGGATGAGGCGATCGAAACGCTGAAAATGATCCCGCCGGAGAAACTGATTTTGCTTGACAAGGACATTGAATTCACGACCAAAAAGCATTCAGCCGTCTACCAGAATTTCGAGAAGGATATTGTACACGCGTTGAACGAGGCGGTGGACTTGCTGAAAGTCTACAAAAAGCTGGTCCTCATTTTCCCAACGATGATCCGCTATCCGAAGGAAATCCTCAAAGGCTTCCGCATTTTTTGCATTCAACACGAGTTTGAGCATGAGATCATGTATGATTTCCATGAAAACAGCACGGCGGTGAAGGATACGGCCTATGTGGTTATCGAAGAAAACGATCTGGTAAACCTCATTAAGCAATGCAAAAAGCAGCAACTCGTCGTGGGCAAAGATGTGGGCATTATCTCGTACAATGAGACGCCATTGAAAGAAATCCTGCTCGACGGCATTACGACCATTTCCACCGACCATGAGCAGATGGGTAAAACCGCGGCGGAGATTATTAAGGAAGGGAAAAGGGCGCTGGTCAAAAACCCATTCACATTGATCCGGCGGAAATCGCTTTGATAATGTCAGTCTGAGTGCACGGGGCGCTCAGACTGACATTTTGCATTAAAGCCCTGTCGCTACGGTCAGTTTGCCGCGTTCGTTCAACAATTCATTGCGGACGCCGAGGTGACGGTACAAACCGATCGGATCGAGCGAGCCGCCGCTCAGGCGCATGGCCTCGCGTACGAGCGGGCGCACGTCGGTGCGGAATGCATTTTGCAGGATTTGCTGGGCCAGTACCACGTCGTTTTCGTTGCGGGCCTCTTCCAGTTTCTTTCTATCGACGAGCAACGCCTGCGCTTGCGCTATCAGAATCGCTTCCACCGATTGGAGCAAATCTTCCAGCGGATCTTTCACATTATGGCTGGCGTCGATCATCCAGGCATAAGTATCGCTGGCGCGGTTGGCGCGCTTCATGCCTTCCACGAGCTCTACGAAGATCAAAAACAGCTGGTATGGACGGATAGCCCCTACTGTGAGATCATCATCCCCATATTTCGAATCGTTGAAATGGAAGCCTGCAAGGCGGCCTTCCATCATCAATGTAGCTACGATCTGCTCAATGTTTGCATTCGGCAAATGGTGTCCCAGATCCACCAGCACGTCCGCTTTCGGCCCGAGTTTCTGGCAGAAAAGCAATGAGCTGCCCCAATCCTGGATTACGGTGGAATAGAAATTAGGCTCGTAGGCTTTGTATTCCACATAAACCTTCCAGTCGTCCGGCAACGCTGCGTAAATTTCCTGCAAAGATTCGAGCGTGTTCTGGAATGCTCTCACAAAGTTCGACTGCCCGGGGAAGCAGGAACCGTCCGACAACCAGATCGACAATGCTTTGGAACCAAGATTCACACCATGTTTGATCACCTCGATATTATGCTCGATCGCCTGCTTGCGCACCTTCGCGTCCACGTGCGAGAGCGAGCCGAATTTGTAGGACAGCTCCTGGTCCTTCTGATCCTGGAAGGTATTGGAGTTAACCGCGTCAAATTTCAAATCCAGCGAAGTTGCCAGGTCGATGATCGGCTGTGCTGCGCCGGGAATATCCCAGGGAATATGCAGTGAAATGGAGCCGCTCGAACGGTTCAACGCATGCAGCAAGCCCACATCCTCTATTTTCTCTTCCAGTGAACGAGGCTCTCCTACTCCCGAGAAACGCCCGAAACGGGTGCCGCCCGTTCCCAGTGCCCAGCTCGGGATCGCCACCTGGAACGCTTCGAGCGATTTTACAATGTCTTTTGCGTTGATACCCTGCTCACCCAACTGCTCTTGCAGGAAGATGTACTGGTTGTTATGCCGCGAAAACAGGCTGTCGTTGTGCTGATCGATCTGATATTGTTCAATTTTCATCTGGATAGAATTAAAAAGACTTGGCAAGTCACTACAACCCGCCAAGTCTGATTTAACATATTTTGATCATTAGCGAAGGAATGCCGCAGGAACACCGCCGTCGACGTTGATCACGTTTCCGGTGCTCTTATTGAGCAAGCCGCTCACGAAAATATACACGCCGTTTGCAATATCGTCCGTATGGATTTCTGCATTCAATACGGTTCTTTTCGCGTAGTAAGCAGGCAGTTCTTCCACTTTAATACCGTACGCCTTGGCACGTCCGGCAGCCCATCCGCTCTCCCATATCTTGCTTCCGGCAATTACCGCGTCGGGATTCACCACGTTTACACGGATCTTGTCAGGGCCGAGTTCCGCAGCCAAAAGGCGCGACATATGTTGCTGAGCAGCCTTAGCCGTTCCATAAGCCACGTTGTTCGGGCCGGAAACGATACCGTTCTTGCTCGCGATATTAATGATATCACCGCCCAGGCCTTGCTGACGCATGATCGCCACCGACTCCTGCGATACCAGGAACTGGCCTTTTACCAATACATCCTGCAAAATATCCCAGTCTTTGATAGTAGTCTCCGCCAATGGTTTCGAGATCGACAAACCTGCACAGTTCACCACTATATCCACACCACCATATTTCAGCTTGGTCGCATGCAATGCCGCTTTGATCGCCTCATCGTCGAGTACGTTCGCTACGGTTGTGTCGGAGAAGTCCTTCCCAAATTTCGCATCGAACTCCGCTTTGGTTTCTGCCAATGCTTTTTCATCTATATCTGAAATCACCACGCAAGCACCTTCCTGCAACAGTTTCTGAGCGATAGCCTTACCGATACCGCCCGAGCCGCCGGTTACGAAAGCAACTTTACGGGATACCGATTTTTCTTTTGGCATACGCTGTAATTTCGCTTCTTCCAGCAGCCAGTATTCGATATCGAATGCTTCCTGCTCCGGCAGCGAAACATAAGAAGAGATCGCCTCGGCGCCTTTCATTACATTAATCGCATTGATATAAAACTCGGCCGCAACGCGTGCAGTCTGCTTGTCTTTCGCGAACGAGAACATACCTACTCCTGGCAACAAAATGATCACCGGGTTCGGATCACGCACAGCCGGGCTGTTGGAATGCTTGCAGCGCTCGTAGTAAGCGATATAATCCGCGCGGTATGCTTCGAATTGCGGACGGATGTGTTCCAGGATTTCCGCATCGGTTGCTTCCAGTTTCTCAAATGGCAGATCCAATACCAACGGGCGAATTTTTGTACGCAGGAAGTGGTCGGGGCAGCTGGTACCCAGCGGCGCTAGTTTGTCCAGGTCATTACTTGCGATGAATTCCAGTACGCGCTCGTCGTCGGTAAAGTGACCGATCATGGCCTGCTGCTCGGAAGCCAGACCGCGCAAATAAGGCGCCAGCTTGCCTGCGATCGACGTGCGGCGTTCTTTCGGCTCGCTTTCCAGGCGTGCGCCACCGAAAACGGGGCGTTTTTTGCCATAGTTTTCAGCCAGGTATTCCGACGCTCTTTCGATTGTATCGAGCGTATTGATGTAAGATTCGTAAGCAGTATCCCCCCAGGTGAACAAGCCGTGACCACCTAAAACGATACCACGAATGCCCGGGTTGTCTTTCAATGCCTGTTCCAATTGCAGGCCGAGGTCGAAACCGGGACGCTGCCAGGGTACCCACGCCAGCTCGCCATTGAACAATTCTTTGGTGATGGCCTCACCTTCTTTCGATGCTGCGATCGCGATCAACGCATCCGGGTGGAGGTGATCGATATGTTTGAAAGGCAGTAAGCCGTGCAGCGGTGTATCGATGGACGGGGCCTTCGATTTCAGGTCGTAAATGCAATGATTGAACAACTCTACCATCTCATCTTCGAATTCCAGCCCGCGGTAGATATTTTTTAAACTATGCAGGCGGTCGACGTACAAACCAGCCAGTCCGCTTCTTGTTAAAGTACCAATATCGCCCCCTGAGCCTTTGATCCACATCACCTCGACAGGATTGCCTGTCAGCGGATCTTTTTCGATGGTTTTACAGCTTGTGTTTCCACCAGCATAGTTGGTCAGGCGTAGATCGGCACCCAACAGATTTGAACGGTACAGAAGAAGTGCAACCTGATCATCACCCAGGGAAGCGGCTTTCTCTTCATCCCATAAATAGCTTACGTACCTGTACTGGCTTACTTTAGAACTGCTCATATTTGTTTCCTGATTATTTATCATTTTTGAGGTAAAAGTTCTTCTTTCCTGAAAGTATTTTAACAGATTAATACTACTCTGAACGTATGTGCAAGATTAGGAAACTTAGTAATGCACACCGTCCTGTTGTATCCTGCATGTTGAAATAAATCGAGAATTAATGTGAGATTTGGAAGTTTCAATATAAAACAAATGGCCTGAACCATTCTTGTAACAGTTCAGACCACGAAAAGAAAAAATAACCTTACTGACTTACCGCTTTATTAACAATTTCTTTGCGACATCGCCGATTTTAATGGTGTAAATGCCTTCTTTCAAGTCTTTCACATCGAGTTTGCCCGCCGTCAGTTTCGCGCCCGCAATCACCAGACCGCCAGTGGACGTAAATACTGAAACCAGCTCGTTTTCGGCAGCACCTTCGACGGTAAGTTCCGTCTGCGCAGGATTCGGGTACATTTTGAGGGTTCCCGTGCCAGCCTTCACGGCAATGACTTTCGAATATTCAAATTTCCCGCCATAATCCAATTGCTTCAACCGATAATAACCTGTTACTAATGGATTGAGGTCGGTAAAGTGGTAAAACTGTTTCTCTTTCGTATCGCCGCTGCCATCTACAAAACCAATCTTCTCGAACCTACGCGCATCGGCGCTGCGCTCGATTTCGAAGCCTTTATTATTGGTTTCGGAGGCTGTTTTCCAAGTGAGTTTGGTTTGGTTGTTTTCGGACTTGCCTTCGAAAGACACCAGCGCGACCGGAAGTTGCACGTTTCTATAATTGAAACTTACCAGTGTCAATCCGGTCATCACACTATTGGTCACCTCCACACGGTAGGTCGAAACGTCAGTTACCGTCAGTGAGTTATTCCCCACAATGGTCGTAAAAAGCACATTATCCCTATACCATTTATAAGTATTGTTGCTCAACGTACCGCCGGCGTGTACAGTCAATAGCGCCCCACCTGGCACCGGCTGCGCGCTGATCACAATTTTCTCTTGAGGCGAATACTGATCCAACGAGGTAAAATTGGATTCCATACCTTCGAACGTAAATGCATTATTGGAAAGATCGACCAGCCCTGACGCAGGAATATGCGAAAGATCAGGTATCGGGCCGCTAAATGCATTGTATTTCAGATTTAGGACCGTTAGATTGGACAAGCCGCTGATACCCGGCGGAATGCCCCCGTCAAAGCTTGCATTGTTTATGATGATCTTATTCAGTTTCGTAAGGTTACCTATCCCGGTCGGTAGTTTTCCAGCGAAGTAGCTATCATGCAGTTCCAGTTCTTCAAGATTTAACAGGTTGCTCAAAAATGTAAAATCGCCCAATCCCTCATAACGACTGATATACAATCGTTTTAGTTTCGACAGATTACCGAGCTGTTGTGGAATTGCGTTTGGAAAGCCATTGGTATTAAGCTCCAATACTTCAAGATTCGAAAAACTGCCAATTGCAGCCGGGAATTCACCTTTTACCCAACCCTGTAAATACAATTCCTTCAACTTGGGCAGGACCGAGAGGAAGGATGGAAAAGAAAAATCAGAGAACCCACCCATCGGGTCGCCCGATCCCAGATATAAAGTTTCCAGGTTGACAAGATTTGTAAAATTAGCTGGAATTTCGCCAGTCGGAGTCAGGGACAACCCCTTCAACTTGGTCAGGTTCCCAATCACTGCCAGGCTGGTACTTCCAAATGCCTGGTCAGCGATATACAGATATTCCAGGTTGGTCAGATTACCCAACTCGACAGGCAGATTCCCCGTCAGATTACCCATCCACATCCCCGTTTTCGAAAGATCCAAGGTAGTTAAAGCCGTCAGATTACCCACTTCGGATACAAGCTGCCCCTCTAACAGCAACTCTTTTAAAACCAGTTTCGTCACACGCCCTCCTTCACACGTAACGCCATACCAGCCGCAAGGACTGTCACCAGTGTTACCGGGTATGACCCAATCGGATAGTTCCGGATAGTTCGCGCCCGCAAAACCATTATAAAGTGCTACCAGGGACAAACGGTCGTTCTCCAACGTCTGGCCAAATGATCGGAATGAAACTAACAGGAGAACCAGTAAAAGTTTACGCATGGCTATTCCAATTTATTTATGTTAATCACCTGTGAATAAGCAAACTGCTACTCTCCTCACCTACTCTTATCACATACCGGCCACTTATGAGGTTCTTGATATTAATCTGCTGCTTGTCTGCGATCAGGCCGTCCAGGACGATACGTCCATTCCCATCGACGATCGAAAATGGTCGCTTCTCTGTGACGCCTGAAACGATCAGGTGATCGTACGCAGGGTTTGGATAAACCTTCACGATCGCGGCATCACTCTTTACCCTGATGACTTTCGAGTACTCAAATTTACCATCGTAATCCAATTGCTTTAATCGGTAATAGCTTATTGAGAATGGGTTGACGTCAGTAAAGTGATAAAACTGCTCCCCTCTCGCATCCCCGCTGCCGTCTATGAAAGCAATCTTTTCAAATGTCCTTGCATCGGCACTGCGCTCGACTTCGAAACCTTTGTTATTGATTTCCCCAGCAGTTTTCCAGGTGAGTTTGGTTTGGCTGCTTTCTGACTTACCGTCGAAAGAAACAAGCGTTACCGGCAGCTTAACTACCACGTAATTCTTTGTCACCAGTGTCAAATTCGGAACAAAGCTATTGGTTGTTTCAACGCGGTAAATTCCTTCTCCGTCAAGGTCCACGCCATCAATACCGCTCACTGTTTTGATTAACACATCATTTTTGTAAAGTTTGTGTGTCAGGTTCGCCATCGTGCCTCCTGTGTAGGGCATAATCCAAGTTGGGAGACAACCAACACACATCGGACCGATCAATCCTGCGTCGATCAGTGCTTGTGGTGCGTATTGATCGAGGCGACTAATGTTAGACTCCATCCCGCTGAAATTGAATTTATTGTTATTGATTCTTACATCAGCGGCAACAGTAATTCCCGAAAGGCTCGGAATTGGACCAGTCAGGTTATTATATGACAAATCCAGTGTCGTCAGGTTAGTCAGATTATTAAAAGATGCCGGTATAGATCCGGTGAGACCATTGTATGAAATATTCAGACAACGCAAGTTTGTCAGATTACCAATTTCAGCAGGAATCTCCCCCACACTAGCGTAGGAAGCAAGCGCATAAGGGCGGGTTCCGGTTAGTTCCAATGTGTCGAGCGTCGTGAGGTTTCCTATCTGGCCTGGTATCGGAGTGGAAAACACAACGCCACCCATACGAAGCATTTTAATTTTTGGCCATTGACAGACAACGTCAGGGAATGCTATCGTCCCGATTGCCAACAAAGGCGAAAACCTGCCCATCACACAACGCTCAAGATTAACCAGGTTCGCGAAACTTGCAGGGACATCGCCCGAAAGAGTGATGTGCAATTCTTTCAGGGTTGTAAGATTGCCGATTTCGGACATACTACTTGAACTGAAACCATTTCCCAGAAAATTCAGATATTCCAGCTTGGAGAGATTACCAATTTCTGCGGGGAGAGTCCCTTCAAATCCCGGTCCCAGATAACCCGTAGAGAGGTCAAGGTGCGTCAGTTCCGTAAGATTCCCGATTTCAGATGGCAATATTGCAGGCTCGGAGGTGTTGCTGATACTAAGACGTGTAACCCGGCCGCCAGCACAAGTCACGCCGTCCCATCCGCAAGGGCTATCGCCGACATTGCCCGGTACAACCCAATTGACCAGCCAGGTAGGACCATTAGCCTGGTTATAGATTGCAACAAGTGCCTGGCGATCACTTTCCAGCGTCTGCCCTATTGATTCTATGGAAATAAACAGAAGAAGTAGTAAAAATTTACGCATATCATTTCTTATTTAAGGAGTCAATCACCTGATGATCAATAATCTACTAACTTCTTCACCTACTTTTACAACATAACTGCCGGCTCCCAGCTTTCTTACATCAATCTGATCCTTGTCCGTCGCAAGCCCTTTCAGCACGACACGCCCGTTCTGATCAACAATCGAAAACGGCAGTTTTTGCGTACTGCCTGAAATGGTTAGATATTCCTCTGCCGGATTAGGGTAAACCTTCACCATTGGAGCATCGCCCTTTACTTCAATGATTTTTGAATACTCGAATTTGCCGTCGTAATCGAGCTGCTTCAAGCGGTAGAAGCCTCTTACCAGTGGGCTAACGTCGGTAAAATGATAGGTATTGACTTCCTTTGTGTCGCCATTTCCGTCTACAAACCCGATTTTTGCGAAACTCCGCGCATCCGCGCTGCGCTCTATTTCGAAGCCTTGGTTGTTGGTTTCAGCGGAAGTTTTCCAGGTAAGTTTAGTTTGATTGTTCTCCGACTTTCCGTCAAAAGAGATCAGCGTTACAGGCATTCCCACGAGAACGAAATCCTCACTGACCATAGTAAGTCCCGGCACCAGGCTATTTGTTACTTCCGCCCGGTAAATCCCGTCTGCGGTACTGAAATACTGGATGCCCACGGTCGTAGCAACCAGCACCCCACTTTTGTACCATTTATAAGTATTGTTGGCCGCTGTTCCACCAGCAAAATCCGCGATCAACATTCCACCCATAGCTCTTGTTGTCCTCAAATTATTAGCGGTTCGCAGCGGAACAATGGCTGTCAACTTAAATTTTTCCTGATTACCATAGGAATCCAGCCTGCTGATATTCGTTTCCATGCCCGAAAACGTGAAAGCATTATTATTGATTCTTACGTCAGCTTCGATAGGAATCCCCAGAATGTTCGGAACCGGACCATTCAGGTTGTTATTAGACAAGTCCAGTTTAGTCAGTTTGGTCAGGTTGTTAAATGACGCAGGAACAGCGCCCGTCAGCTGATTTTCACTTAGATCCAGTACTTCGAGATCTGTCAAACCACCGAGACTCGACGGGATAGTTCCTGTAACACCTCCGTGCCGCATGATCAGCGTTTTGAGCCTGGTAAAATTTCCGATATATGCCGGAATAGCGCCTACCGACCCCTCCGCTTGCATAGCGGCGTCCTCCACCGCAAGACGCAGATACTCCAGATTGATCAGATTTGCGAGCGATGGCAGGGCAGGCCAGTTTGGATAAGGAGTCAATGAGAGATGTTTAAGTTTAGTCAGATTATTTATGACAGAAACATTAGCCCCTGTCAACTGATTGCCGCTTAAATCCAGGTATTCAAGGTTAGTTAGATTCCCGAGTTCCACAGGTAAATCGCCGTAGAAATAAAGAATCTCGCCGCCAGGGCCTGAAAGATCCAGATGCTTCAATGCAGTAAGGTTCCCCACAGCCGCCGGAATAGGCGCAACGATATCTTCTTCTTCCAGAATCAGACTGGTAACCCGCTCATTCTCGCAAGTAACTCCGCGCCAGCCGCATGGATTATCGCCAGGGCTTCCCGGAACGGTCCAGCCGGCATTGTCGTGCCAATTGTTTCCGCCGGTGACTTGATAAAATGCCACCAGCGCCAGTCGGTCACTTTCCAGCGTTTGGCCAAATGAATATACAGAAGCAAAAAGGCAAACAAGCCCCAGTAGACATCCTTTCATAGCGTCACAGAAAAAGGTTAAGTAATTCCTAAAAACGTTGAGCGGGTGCCACGGTGACAGAACAATGCTGCCGGTACTGTAAGAATGTTGTATATACAAATGTAACCGAATGTGCAACAAAATTGCACACCGGTTACAAAAATTTTATTGAAGCTTAATATAGTAGTCTTTGACAGACCGAACTACTTCCAGGTGAGGCCCATATTCCGGAAGAGGAATGCATAAATATCCGCCTGGGTTTCCAGCGCTTTTTTGGTGTTACTGGCGCCGTGGCCGGAGTTGGTATCAATCCGGATCAGCAATGGATTGGCGGAAGAGCTTCCCGCCTTTGCCTGCAATGCCGCGGCATACTTAAACGAATGCGCCGGTACCACGCGGTCGTCGTGATCGGCGGTTGTAATCATCGTAGCAGGATAATGGCCACCCTTTTTGATATTATGAAGCGGAGAATATCCGTATAAAACCTTGAATTCCTCCGCATTATCGCTGCTTCCGTAATCGGCAATCCAGTTCCAGCCGATCGTGAATTTGTGGAAACGGAGCATATCCATTACACCTACGGCCGGGAATGCCACTTTGAAAAGCTCTGGGCGCTGGTTCATCACGGCACCGACGAGCAAGCCGCCATTGGAACCTCCCTGAATGGCCAGCCGCTCCGGCGAAGTATATTTCTCACGGATCAGGAATTCCGCTGCAGCAATGAAATCATCGAACACATTCTGCTTTTTCAGCTTCATACCCTGCTCATGCCATTTCTCACCGTATTCGCTTCCGCCACGCAGGTTCGCTTGTACAAAAACGCCTCCCTGGTTGAAAAACGGGATACGGGTAGGACTAAACGCAGGCGGCAGGCTAACGTTAAACCCGCCGTAACCATAAAGGATCGTGGGATTGGTCCCGTCCAGCTTCAATCCTTTTTTATAGGTAATGAATGCCGGAATGCGGGTACCATCTTTGCTTGGGTAAAACACCTGCTTCGTTTCATAATCCGACGGCTTGAACGTCACTTCGGGTTCGCGGAAAACGCTGCTCTTTCCGCTCGCAATGTCATAGCGGAAGATCGTCGAAGGGTAGTTGAAGGAAGTGTATGTATAAAAGACAAAGGTGTCCTCCCGGTCCCCTCCAAAGCCCGATGCCGAGCCTGGTCCGGGCATTTGGATCTCGCTTTCAAGCACACCCGCGGGCGTGTATACATACGCGCGCGAGGTCACATCTTTCAAATAGGATACAAACAATTTCCCGCCTGCCAGTTGAGCAGATTCGAGCGGTTCCTCACGCTCCGGCAACACGGTTTCCCAGATCCGGCCAGCCGTTTTGAAAAGCATTACCTTGCCATTCGGCGCGCCGTCGTTGGTTTCGATCAGAAAATCATCGCCAATGTTTTCGATAATGCGAAAACTGGCGTCGGTGATCTCTTCGCGTATAGGTACAAAACGGCTTTCGCCCCTCTTCAACACCCAAACCCCATTACCGTCTTTACCTTTTCCCCGGTCGCTTACGGTCAGGACAGCGTACTGTTCGTCTTCGGTCGTGCCCATGGTATGGAAGCGTTGCGGATTTGCGGGATCTTCAAATACCAGTTTGTCTTGATCCTGCTCCGTACCAATGCGATGAAAAAACACCTGGTGATTCTCGTTTTTCGCGGCCAATGCGCTGCCATCCGGTTTTGGGTAGCGGCTGTAATAAAAGCCATCACCCTGCCAAGACGCGCCAGAGACCTTCACCCATTCTACTTTATCGGCCAGCATGGAAAGGTCTTTCATATTCATGACCTGGTATTCCTGCCAATCGGAGCCGCCTTTCGAAAAGCCCAGAACCGCGTAAGCACCGTCTTTCGACAAGCTGAAAACGGTGAGCCGTGTGGTTCCGTCGGGCGACAGCTTGTTCGGATCGACAACGACTTCTGGCGTTCCGCTAAGCCCCTTCTGGCGGTACAATACGGCCTGGTTTTGCAGGCCGTCGTTTTTGTAGAAATAGAAATAGTCTCCTTTCTTTCTGGGAGCCGAATATTTGGGATAATTATAGGCCTTTTCCAAATCCTGGAATATTTTTCCCTTGAACGGAATCGCATTCAGGTAACCAAATGTAACCTCGTTCTGCGCCTTCACCCATGTCGCCGTTTCCTCGGAACGGTCGTCTTCGAGCCAACGATAAGGGTCAGCAACTTTTACGCCGTGATATTCGTCAAAATGTTCCTGCTTTTTGGTTTCGGGATATTTCAATTGCTGTGCATTGCCGGTTCCCCACAACGCCGATGCTGTCATTAAAGTCATCAGAAAAATTTTTGAATCCATACTAAAGGCCGTCATTTAATGATCTCCACTTCCAATGCACTCGGAGCGTCGGCCTGATGATAAATAGTGTGTTTGGCAGTAGTGAAATCGGAATCCTGTGCTTTGTAAATATTCTCGACATACTTCTGCGGATTACGGTCAAAAAGCGGGAATGCCGTGCTTTGCACCTGCACCATAATACGATGCCCTTTTTTGAAAGTATGCAGCACATCCTGCAAGCGGAATTTCAGGTCGGTCACTTTACCTGCTACCACAGGTTCGGGTTTTTCAAAGCTGTTGCGGAAGCGGGCGCGCATTACTTCGCTCCTCACCATTTGCTGGTAGCCTGCAAGCACCACTTTCGAATCGGGCATATAGGCGTGGTTCTTTTCGTCGTCAGGATACACGTCAATCAGTTTTACGAAGAAATCCGCATCGGTACCAGTAGTACTGAATTTCAGCAATGCACTGATCTCCCCGCCCAGCGTAACATCTTCGGTCAGTATATCTGTTTCAAAAACCAAAACATCAGGGCGTGTAGCAGCGAAACGCTGGTCTTCCGACATATATTCAAAGGGCGTAAAGCCCGACATTTGTTTGTAATTAGCTGTATAAGGCACGGGTTTTAAAGGGTCGCTCACATATGCAGTCGCCGATTTGCTTTCTTTCGGTGCATTGAAATCCAGTTTACCTTTTGAATGGAAGTACAGTTTGCGTTTCTCAGCATTCGCTACCGGCCATTTATCAAATGTCCTCCATTCTTTTTTACCGGTGTCAAACAAATAAGCTTCCGGCAAACCGGTCTTTCCGTCGCCAGCCTCTTTCAGAAAATGCTTGAAAAATTTCGCTTCGATATTGTTCTGGTAAAAGGTGGCAATACTGTCGCCGAAATAAATGTCGTTGTGCAAAGTATGCCCGGTTTCGCGGCTCCAGCGACCGTGACCAAATGGCCCCACCACCAAGGTATTGTATATGGAAGGGTTGTTCTTTTCCAGGGTCTTATAGGTATTCAGAGGGCCATACAAATCTTCGGCATCAAACCAGCCACCCACGGTCATGAATGCGTGTTTCACCCCTTTCAAATGGGGCAGGATGTCACGTTTCTTCCAGAATTCATCCTTATTGGGGTGGTTGACCGTCTCCTGCCAGTAAAAGTTCTGTGAATAGTATTTATCAAAATTCTTCAAAGAACCCATTTCCAGGTTAAAAGTATACCCATCCGGCTTGGGCGTGAACATTTCACCTGCAAACCACGAGTCGGTCGTAGGCTTCGGCGGCTTGATACCAAAAACCGGGAATGTGAGATAATAGCCTTGCGTAAACGCACCATTGTGATGAAAATCATCGAAAAAGAAATCGGCGATCGGGGCCTGTGGTGAAGAAGCTTTCAATGCGGGGTGGCCGGCCAATGCGCTCGCTGTGGTGTAAAACCCGGGATACGAAATGCCCCATTGCCCTACCCTACCATTATTATTCGCCACATTTTGGAGCAGCCATTCAATGGTATCGTACGTATCCGAAGCCTCATCGACGTCGTTCTTGCCTTTTTTCTGATCAATATGCGGGGTCATGTTCGTCCAGGTACCCTCGCTCATGTAACGTCCGCGCACATCCTGGTACACGAATATAAATTTGTCACGCATCAATGCCGGGCTCGGTCCCAGCCGCGGCGGATACTTGTCGGCACCGTAAGGCGACACACTGTAACAGGTACGCTGCATTAAAAAGGGATACTTTTTATCGGCGGAAGCATCCTTTGGAGAATACACGATGGTATGCAGCTTCACACCGTCCCTCACGGGAATGTCGTATTCCGCTTTGGAATAATTTTCACGGATGTACTGCTCGTCGGAAGCAATCTGCCCATAAGCATGCTGAGCCAGCACGAAAAGCGCAGCGCGTAGTAGATTTTTGATCATAGTTTGTGATTATTTTCTCTTGTAGTAATTCAATGATGCACTGGCAACAGTCCCCTTCTCGCTCAGCGTATAAAAACCCTTGCTTTCGTTTTCAAAACAGATCGCCTCACCCTGCGGTTCAAGCGCAACGGTCAAAGTTTTGCTGGCAGATTTAACGAGCGTCTGGCCGACGGATTCTCCATTGCCTCTTTTCCAATAATAAACGCCAAGGTAGGTACGAACCACCATTTCGTTCCCGTCCTTGGAGATACTTCCCGCAGTTGCTGTCGCGACGCCCGGAACGGTGCCTATCTTTTCGGCAATCATGGTTTCGCTGGTCGACTGCGGGAATGGCAACCTGTAAATATTGGTCTGCGCTTCCTTTGATAATACAAAAATGTCCTTCGTCACCGGATCGACGATCAGCGCTTCCGCATCTCTCGGGCCGTCGGGATAGCTGAAAGTGATCCTTTGCAATGCGCTTTGGCTGAAAGAGGCATCCGCACCTTTGATTTCAGGAATACGGTAAATAATGTTGGTAGAGGTTACCGGTTGGTTATTGTTGCCAATATCAGCTATGTAGGCATACGATACGCCATTATCCGGGCCCGGACCCACTGCTACTTCCTCCCAGTCGTGGTTATTGCTGCCAGGTACATTATATTCTTTGATGCTTTTGCCGTCTTTGCTGATGAGGTACAAGGAATTCGGCTGGCCTGAATCCTGGATCGTCCACAAGTAACCGGGCATGGTAGCACTGGCTGCCAGACCGGATGCTTCATCAATAATACCGGTAGCAATCGGGAACCGCTCGGGCGTTGTTTCAAACTGGTCCGACAGGCCGTTCCCTCCTGGGGAAGGTTCGGGGTCACCGCATGAACAGGTTACGCAAAATACGAGTGAAGCCAGGATCAATCCCACTCGTCCGCTCACGCCGTCAGATATTTTCATAAAAAACACTTCATGTTAGATTTGCTAAAAATACGTACTTTTGCCGCATTTATTATCAGCGACTTTCATTATATCAGTATTAAAATAGTTATATGTTACGTACACATACCTGCGGGGAATTAAGCTTAGAACATGTAAATCAAGACGTTGTATTGTGTGGTTGGGTTCAGCGCGTCCGCGATAAGGGAGGCATGATCTGGCTCGATCTGCGTGACCGTTACGGCATCACCCAACTGCTGTTCGAAGAGGGCAAAACCCCCGCAAATGTGTTGGAAACTGCCCGCTCTCTGGGCCGCGAATTCGTAATTTCGGCCAAAGGTGCGGTAATCGAGCGTCTGTCGAAAAATGACAAGATTGCAACCGGTGATATCGAGATACGCGTGTCGGAACTTACCATTCTGAACCCCGCAAAACTGCCTCCGTTCCTGATCGAGGACGAAACCGACGGCGGCGACGACATCCGCATGAAATATCGCTACCTCGACCTGCGCAGAAATACGGTCCGCCAAAACCTGCAATTGCGCCACCAGGTAGCGCGATACACCCGTGCTTACCTCGATAACCTGAACTTCATCGAAGTAGAAACCCCGGTATTGATCAAATCCACCCCTGAAGGCGCCCGCGATTTCGTGGTACCAAGCCGCATGAACCCGGGCGAGTTTTATGCATTGCCACAATCCCCGCAGACCTTCAAGCAGCTGCTGATGGTGGCTGGTTTCGACCGCTACTATCAGATCGTGAAGTGTTTCCGCGACGAGGATTTGCGTGCCGACCGTCAGCCGGAGTTTACACAAATCGACTGCGAAATGTCATTTGTGACGCAGGAAGATGTACTGAACACATTCGAAGGCATGATCCGTGAGCTTTTCGCGAAAGTGAAAAATATCGACCTGCCCGAAGTTCCGCGCATGACTTACGCGGATGCGATGCGCCTGTACGGTTCCGACAAGCCGGATATTCGTTTTGGTATGCAATTCGTAGAACTGAAAGGCGATGACCGCGACCTTACGTCCGGAAAAGGTTTCGGCGTATTCGACGATGCGGGCCTTGTAGTGGGTATCAACGCCACCGGGTGCGCGGCTTATACAAGAAAGCAAGTCGACGAACTGACCGACTGGATTAAACGTCCGCAAATCGGAGCGAAAGGTCTGGTATATGTTCGTTATAACTCCGATGGATCGATCAAATCGTCCGTTGATAAATTTTATACAGAAGAAGAGCTTAAAAAATGGGTGGAAGCGTTTGACGCAAAGCCGGGCGATCTGCTATTGATCCTGTCGGGCCAGGGCGATAAAACGCGTAAGCAGCTCAACGAGCTACGTCTCGAAATAGGTTCACGCCTGGGGCTGCGTAATCCTGACGAGTACCGCGCATTGTGGGTGATCGACTTCCCGCTTCTCGAATTTGGGGAAGAAGAAAACCGCTGGTTTGCGATGCACCACCCGTTCACAAGCCCGAAACCGGAAGATATCGAACTCCTGGATAAAAATCTGGGGCTGGTAAGGGCCAACGCATACGATATGGTGATCAACGGCGTTGAAGTTGGCGGAGGTTCAGTACGGATCTTCGAAAAAGAGCTTCAACGGAAAATGTTTGAGATCCTCGGATTCTCGGCCGAAGAAGCGCAGGAGCAATTTGGCTTCCTGATGAATGCATTTGAATTCGGCGCCCCTCCTCATGCCGGTATTGCATTTGGTTTCGACAGACTTTGTTCTATTTTTGGAGGCGCGGATTCGATCCGGGACTTCATAGCATTCCCTAAGAACAATTCGGGTCGCGACGTGATGATCGATTCGCCTTCGGCGATCTCGGATGGGCAGCTTAAGGAGCTGGCAATCCGCGTGGAAGGCGCCAATTCATGATCCAAACGAGATAGATCTGACAGATCATTTAAATAAAGTAAGATTTTGTAGATTTGCCCCGGGCATCATTTAAATTTAACCACAGGACCATCCGGAAACGGAGCGGTCCTGATTGTAATTAAACTACACTGCATGCATTATCAATCCTTTGTAAGATCCTGTTTCAGGAACACCTTCTTGTTGCTACTCCTTTTGACCAACATCGGGGTTTTCGCTCAAAATAACACTTCTCCCCAGCTTCCGACGGACCCGACACAACCCAAAATCGACCCTTCGCAAGTGACCAACCAGCAAGCCGTCGACTTTTACAACCAGGCTAAATCCGCCGGGATGTCGGATATGGACATCGAAAAAGCAGCATTGCAGAGGGGCTACACTTTGGATCAGATATCTGCTATGCGCAAACGGCTTCAGCAAAAGCCAAATGAAAAGCAAACCAATGATCCCAATCGGGACGAACTGGATGAAACCAGGGACCAGGACGATGCGGATCAGCTCGATGAGGAAGCCAACAACGAGCGTGACTCCACCAATGCAAGAAGCGCGCGAAACCGCCGCCTGAGCCGTACTTTTGGCTCTTCTTTCTTTGCACGTTCGACTTCTACCTTCGAGCCTAACCTTCGCATCGCCACCCCACGGAACTACATTCTCGGGCCTGAAGACGAAATCGTTGTGGATATTTACGGAAATGCAGTGGATAACTTCCGCATGAAGATCAGCCCGGAGGGAACCGTAAAAATGCTCAACCTGGCTCCTGTGTATGTCAACGGGCTGACCATCGAACAAGCAAGCGAGCGCATTGTAAACCGCTTGCGCCAGGCTTATTCGACACTCAACCGGCCCGGTTCGGGAACCTATTCATCCATAACACTTGGCAATGTGCGCAGCATACACGTGATGATCACAGGTGAAGCCGCACGGCCAGGCACTTACACAGTCTCCTCGCTCGCAACAGCATTTAATGCGTTGTCGATATCCGGCGGCCCAAGCCTTAACGGTTCTTACCGCAATATCGAAGTGATCAGGAACAACAAGGTGATCAGAACTATTGACCTCTACAAGTTCCTGGTAGATGCCGACCTGCGCGACAATATCGCTCTACAAGATCAGGACATTATCCTGATCAGGCCATTTGAAACAAGGATAGAACTGAACGGCCAATTAAAACGCCCCGGCATTTTCGAAGCCAAACCAGGCGAAACCCTGGGGAGCCTTATCCGTTATGCAGGAGGTTTCACGCCGGAAGCCTATACGAAGACCTTCACCTACCAGCGCAACACCGGGACCAATTATATGATTGGTAGCATCGATTCGGTTCAAATCGAAACTTTCGCTCCTAGAAACGGGGATATTTTCAACATAAAACGGATACTGGACGTTGTAGCTAACCAGGTGGAAATACGGGGTGCTGTTACGGTGCCGGGCCCGTATGCGTTGGAAGAGCGTTGCAATTCCGTTCTGAAATTGATCCAGATGGCCCAGGGACTTAGCCCGCGTGCTTTCCTGAACCGCGCCATTCTAGAAAGATCCAGCGGCGAAACCCAGACAGGTATTGTGGCGATTGACCTTCGTAAACTTGTAAACGGTGAAATAGCGGATATTCCATTGCTCGCAGGCGATATCCTGACAATCAAATCCGTGGAAGACCTGAAAGAATTTACCTACCTGACCATTTCGGGATCTGTAATCAACCCGGGTAACTATTATTATTACAAAGACATTACCATCGCCGACCTTATTTTTCAGGCTGGCGGTTATACGGAAGGTGGTATCCCCTATCGCATTGAAGTATCGCGCCGTGTGAAAAACGATACGCTCGACCTGCCTTCTTCGCAGAACGTCCGCATTTTTTCGATCGACGTGGCCGACAACCTGGTCCTGAATCCTGACGACCAGAAATTCAAGCTCCAACCGCAGGATATCATCGTGGTGCGCAAGTCACCGCGTTACGAGCCGCAGAAATCTGTAACCGTCATTGGTGAAGTGCGGTACCCAGGGAATTACACCATTATCAACAATTTCGAGCGGATTTCAGACCTGTTCGGTAAGGTAGGCGGTCTGCGGCCTGAGGCATACCTGCCCGGTGCGCGCTTCTACCGGGGCCAGGAACTGATCGCGGTCGACATTGAAGCGATCGTCAACAAGCCCTCGCTTTCTTCGAATCTATTGTTGATGCACGGCGACACGCTGGTAATCCCGAGACGCCTCGAAACAGTCAGGATTCAGGGCGGTGTGCACAATCCTTCGGTTATGAACTTCGATTCTAAGTTCAGCTACGATGATTACATTTCCCAGGCCGGTGGCTATACTGAGCAAGGTTGGAAGAAGCGCGTGTACGTGTCATACCCTAATGGCCGGACGCACAGAACCAAGAATTTCCTCTTCTTCAGATCCTATCCCAAAGTTGAACCTGGTGCGGTTGTGACCGTGCCGGTGAAAGTTGCCGAGCCCGAGCGTCAGAAGACACCTGGTGAGCGCATCGCATTGTTCTCATTCATAGCATCGATGGTTAGTACACTCACATTGGCGGCAATTACCCTGAGCAGAAATAATTAACCATGATATCCCATCCAGAAAAAAAGCCGGTAGTAGCCGACAGCAAGGAGAGTTCATTCAATGCTTCGGAAATACGTTTCATTGATATCATCCTTTTTATAGGGAAGTATATCAAATTGCTGATACTGGCCGTGATCATATCCGTGGTAGCTGGCGTCGCTTACAGTTTCACACTTAGAAAGAAGTACGAAGCCAAGGTAAGCCTGTTGCCGGAATATGGAACATCGAAGAGGGGGTCGTTCTCCTTGCTTGGTGCAGGCCTTAATGGTGACGGCGCCGAAAAATTGCAGCCGGACCTCTACCCGACCATTATGCAAAGCTCGCCGTTTGGCGAATACCTGCTCAAACAGCCGGTTGTGGATCAGGACAACAAGCCTTATAAGACGCTCCTGGATTTTATGAAAGCGCAGGCTAAACCAGGGTTATTCTCAGGCTTGTTCTCTTCTTCGCCCAAAGCCCCTGCAAAAGAAGTTAAGCTCAAAAGGGATGGAATTCTTTCCTACTCGCTTTCGGAGCAATCCAATATCGCGAGCGCCATTTCCCTCCTTTCAGCAGAAGTGGATCAAAAAAGTGGTGTAATCCAGATCAGCGCGGAAACGGTCGACCCATTTGTCTCGGCGATCATCGTGGAAGCGGCACAAAAATACCTGATCGATTATGTAGAAGACTATCGCTCATCCAAAGCAAGCCAGCGTGAAGGCCTGCTTGCCGACCGGGTGAAAGAGGCCAAAGCCCGGCTCCGTACTGCGGAGTATGCGCTCCAAAGCTACCGCGACCAGAATAGAAATATCTTTTCAAACACAGCCAAAATTGAGGAGCAACGGTTACAGGCGGAATACATATTATCAGAATCACTTTACAGCGACCTGGTGAGACGGTATGAGCAAGCCAAAGTCACTGTGAAAGAAGAACGTCCGGTATTTAAAGTACTCGAACCTGTAAAAGTTCCATTATTAAAAAGTAGCCCAAAAAGACTGCGCATAGGCCTGATATGGGGCTTCCTCGGTGGCTTTTTCACTCTTTTATACATCCTCCTTATTAAAGAAAAAGTGGTTCAGAAAATCGTTTCGGGCGCTAATGAGTAGGATGCAGTGCTTTCACACTCAACTTTTTATACATACTTGATCGCCCGGTTTACCTCGCAGGTATCTGCACGGTTCATTGCCAACAATCTGAATCTGCTTCAATTTAACTGGTGATCTCAGCCTTCATGTTCCGCTGATCGGGCCTTATGTCAAGAAGCTGAGCCATTTGAAAAGTAAGTAATGAGGACCGATAAAAAACCTAAAATATTGTCATTCAGTCACTATGGTACACTTTACGGTGCAAACAGGTCCCTTTTAGCTTTACTTACTGCTACCCGACACAGGATAGACTGGTGGGTAATATGTCTGGAAGACGGCGATTTTGCGAAAGAGCTGGCCAGGAACGGCATCGAATACAAGATTGTGGCGTTTGCCAACGACATTCATAAAATCCCGAGATTCCCGCAATGGTTTCACAGCGTTAAAAGGTTTACGTTCAATGTTCTTGCCGCGTTTTATATTGCTATATTGGTTGTCAGAAAACGGATCGATCTGATCCATACCAATTCATCGGTGATCTTCTTTGGTGCGCTCGTTGCCTTCTTTTCGGGCCGGAAGCACTTGTGGCACATCCGCGAGTTTGTATATGAGGACTATCATTTAAAATACAACTTTGGTAAATCATCGTTCCGGTTCTGGGCCAACAAGGCGGCACGTATTATTTGTATTTCAAAAAGCATTGCTCAAAAAAGGGTTATCGAGGCGGGTGTTACCGCGCCATATGTCGTAATCTACAATGGACTGGTCGATGCGCTTCCGGAGACATCGCCTCGTATGCTTTCTGAAACTCCTCTCGCAGGCATAGTGGGCATCATCAACCCCGCCAAGGGCCAGATGACGGCCGTAAAAGCAGTGAATGCACTCGTTAAAAAAGGAGTCGCCATAAAATTGGAAATTGTAGGCGAAGTTGGCGATCCGGCTTATTATGAGGAAATTGCAGCCTATATCAGGGAACAGGATATTAGCGAGCATATTCAGTTTTCCGGGTTTACCAAAGATATTCAAAGCATTTATCGTCGTCTGGACGCATTGCTCATGTGCTCGCCGAACGAGGCGCTTGGGCGCGTGACGATCGAAGCCATGATGTACGGTGTTCCCGTAGTCGCATTCGATTCGGCCGGCACCAGTGAGATCGTCCAGCACGGGCAGACCGGCCTGCTCTTCCGGTCCGATGAGCATAGTCTTGCCACTGAGTTGGAGAGATTACTCAACGACCATTCCCTTTATGCCGACATAGCCGGACGCGCAAGGGAGCATGTTCTTCAAAATTTCACGATTACAAAATATCGCGACAATTTTCTCAGGGAAGTAGAAGGTTGCCGTCAAAGCTAAGTTATGCAGTACCCCAAAATTTCGATCATCACAGTTGTAAGGAACGGCGAGAAAGACCTCGAAAATGCCATCAAAAGTGTCGTTAACCAAAGTTACAGGCATATTGAGTACATTATTCTGGACGGACTTTCGACTGACGGGACATTGGATATCATCCGGAAATACGAACGTGAGATCGCCCTTTGGAAAAGTGAGGCCGACCGCGGGATATTCGACGCTATGAACAAGGGACTTGATTTGGCCACGGGCGACTGGGTCTATTTCCTTGGATGCGACGATGTGCTGGTTTCGCCGACAATTATTGAAGAGGTTGTTGCCGAGATGACCGAAACCGACGGCATTTATTACGGAAACACCTATCTGAAAAAAAGTAATCAGATTTACACCGGTAAAGTCAGCAAATGGAATATCGCGTTGCGGAACATCTCGCATCAGGCCATTTTCTATCCAAGGTCAATTTATAAGCAAAAGAAGTATAACTTGGACTATAAATTAGCGGCCGATCACGTCTATAATGTGGAGTTATACAGTCGCTTTGCTACTCATTTCGTTTACATGCCTAAACTGATCTCTATTTACAACGATCTGGGTATGAGCTCTGTAAATATCGACTATCAACATAAAAAGGATATTGTCGGCATAGTGTACGATAATCTCGGCAGTGCGGTGGGTTCCTACTATTGGTTCCGTGTGAAGGTTTCGAATTTTAAAAACAGTTTGAAAGGTGGGAAATGATTTTTTCGTAAGGGCAATCCTGGATAACTGGCTCTATTACGGGGCTATTTATGGAGCATTGTTGTGCTTTTATCTGCTTCTCTACCGAAAAATCTACTGGGGCATTCTCGACCCCATCCTACTCACGGTCATTAATCTCACCGGAGGGGCATTTTGTGTGTACTTCCTATATTCCGACCAAGCCCTCAAACCTATATATGGCTGGTCTTTCCTGGGTACCGAAATCGCATTGTTCGTAGGATTAACAATCGCAGCATATATACCGGCAATCAAACTCGGAGGAGATACGAATAGACTTGAAATCCCAACCCAGGGTATCAGCGAGTTCGATCTGTTCGTTTTTGTCGTTTGTACAGCTTACGTTTTTGTTGAAGCAATCAATTTGAAAACGGTCGGAATCGTACTCCTCGATAGCGAACACAACCACGTCTCGGCATATGAGGGTCACGGAGTTATCCGGGCATTTCTGGTGTCTTACCGGTCATTAGTGATTATGTCGCTGTACTACAAGATCCTCTATCTCAAAAAGAGGCTCAATCTGTTCGAGCTATTCATCTGTTTCGTGCTACTGCTAGACCTTGCTACCAATGGGTCCAAATCGGGCATTGTGGTTTTCTTCGTCATGTACTTCCTGATTACCTATCCGATGGTCGTCCAGGGACGAATGAGCACAATCAAAATATCCTGGCCACTGATGCTGGTTCTGTTAAGCTTTCCCGTTGGTATCGTAATGATCTCCGTAGGTGCCGATGCATCTTCGGCGGTACAACAGGTAGGCTTGCGACTCATGGCTAGTGGAGATATTTTCCTGCTCGGGTATTACGACGACGTCATGGACAGCATCCAGGAGTCCTCCTTCTTCAAGTATGCGTTTTATCCGGGCTGGGGGACAATCCTGAAAAACCTTGGTTTCGAGATTACGCCGCCCGAACCTGTCGGCGTAGATGTGTTTGCGTTTTATTCGGGTCGCCGAACATCCGGGGCAAACGGAAGATACAATTATCTGGCTTACCATTTCTTCGGACTCTGGGGCGGCATCTTGTATGCGCTGATCATCGGCCTCCTGGTAGGCTATTTGCGCAATATATATAAAAATCTTAACCCATTGAATATGAACTACTACTCGTTCCTATTCATATTGGTGCTGATCGCTTGCTCAACCCGCTTGATTGACGATATTCTGCTATTCGGTAACACAAGCTTCTGGGGCCTCCTATTTCTGACATTATCTTATGTGGTAGCCAAAATCCTGTACATGGTGCTCCAAGTGATCACCAAATCAAAATCTTATGCCTGATATTGTTTTCTTTACCTATAATATTTCGGCGGTTGGCGGAACGGAACGCGTGGCTTCGGTCATTATCAATGAACTTGCTAAAAGAAATTATAATGTTCACGTATTAGGCCTTTACGGCGATCCTGAAAAGGTTTTCTTCCCTTTCGAGCCGAATGTAAAGGTTACCAGCCTGCATATCGAAAATCTGAAAGGCGTCCGGAAAATCCTGTATTCGCAACATAAAATCCGGCAATTCATCAACAATAATCATATCGATACATTTGTGACGGTCGAATCAATCATGGCGACGTATTCGATCCCGTCTCTTGCCTTTACCGGCATCCGGCATGTGGTGTGGGAGCACTTTAATTTCAAGGTAAGCCTGGGCATAGCGGCCCGATCTTTTGCGAGACAGCTTGCACTTTTCTTTGCCGACAAAATCGTAACGTTAACGGCCCGTGATATACAGTTCTGGAAAGAGGGAGCCTGGTACCGACGCGCACAACTGGTGCACATTCCGAACCCCATGTTCCTGGAAGAGCAAAAAGTCAACGAAAGTCCCTCTAAAACGGTCATTTCCGTGGGAAGGATTACTTTCCAGAAAGGCTTTGACTTGCTGATCGACGCCTGGGGACAGCTCCCCGCGAAACTTCGGAATGAATGGAAGCTGCTCATCATCGGCGATGGGGAAGACAAACCGCTTCTTGAAAAGAAAATAACAGAACTCGGGATTGGGGAGTCGGTCGAACTTGTGGGTACTACAAAAGCAGTTTTTGCTTATTTTGAAACAGCATCCATCTACTGTCTAAGCTCGCGGTTCGAAGGGTTGCCCATGGTGCTCCTGGAAGCTCTCGCGTTCCATTTGCCCGTTGTGGCCTTCGATTGCGACACCGGACCGGAAGAACTGATCGAACAAGGGCAAAATGGCATCCTGGTAGAGGCAGGTAATGTGAGCAAATTGTCGCAATCATTAGCTGTGCTGATGAATGACGATGTCCTCCGTGAGCGTATGAGGAATTACAAATCACAAAAACTCGATACACTCGAACTTGGGCGAATTATGGAACAATGGAGCCGCGTATTGAAATAAAACGACCCTATGTAAGAACACACTAGCTTTGAAAAAACAAAAACTACTTTACATACTGCACGACGTGCAGATCGGCGGCGTTGAGGTAGCCATGCTATCAGCATTACCTGAGCTAAACAGGCAGTTTGACCTGAAAGTGATGGTTTTGGGGAGTATCGATGCAAATATAACCAGCCACCTCTCAGCTACGGAAAAAGCTTGCATGGTCACGTTCGACTATAAGCTAGGTATGTATCCGTTGGTCATTCCCAAAATGATCCGCTTCATTCTGCATTTCTCCCCAGACGTCATGATCTGCTCGCTATGGCGGGCATCCTTGCTCGGTGTCATAGCTAAAAAGCTCAGACCCCAAATAAGGTTCATCTCTTTCATTCATAATACCGCTTTTTTTCATGGCTTCGACCGGCTGTTCAGCCAGGCAGCCATCCGTCATGCCGATTCGATCTTCACAGATTCTCAGGCTACGGCCACATTTGTGACCGGGCAATTCGAACCTCCCGTACCTGTTGAAGTCATTTCTTTTTTTACGAGTCATTCGCCGGATTTTAAACCAGCCCCGCCCTTCGATAACCAAAATGTGCGGTTCATGTTTCTCGGGCGGATCAATTCCGTAAAAAACTTACCTTTGGCCGTCGACACCATCCGACACCTGACAGATCGCGGATACAATGCATCGCTGGATATCTATGGCAGGGATGATGGGATGCTTGAAACGGTAATAGAATATATCCGCAGGCATCAGCTGGAAAGCCGGGTACGGTTTAAGGGAGAAGTGAACGGTAGCGAGAAGCTGGAACTATTTGGAAACTATAATTTCCTGATTCAGCTGAGCACCAACGAAGGGATGGCCATGAGCGTAGCGGAAGCGATGCAAAACGGGCTCGTCTGCTTCGTAACCGCGGTAGGCGAAATTCCCAACTATGCTGAAGATATGAAAACGGCGATTTTTGCTGATATTAGCACAACCGAAGCATTCGGCCATTCTTTGCAAAAACTGGAATCCGTGATTGCCGATCCGCAGCTTTACAACCGGATCTCGTTAAATAGTTACGAGGGATTTAAAACGGTGGGTACGTACTCTGAATCCTTGATACGCAATATCGGGACAGTCGTGCGAGCAAGTAAAACCATCGGCAGCGATTAATATCACATTTAACAGAAAGCGGTTTCTCTGGAGTTGTTATTGAGATTATGAAAATATTACATGTCATCACGCTAGCGGAACTCGGGGGCGCTCAATCCGTGGTGATCAATCTGGCGCGCGAATCTGTCAATGACGGTCATGAGGTAATGGTTGCGTCGTCGGAGGACGGAGAATTGTGGAAGGTGCTTCCCTCGGAAGTAGGCCAATGGAAGATCAACCCGTTGCAGCGCTCCATCAGCCTTTCGAAAGAGCATAAGGTGGTGAACGAATTGCGACGACTTTACCAGATTTTTAAGCCTGACGTCGTTCACTTGCATTCTTCCAAAATAGGGATTCTCGGCAGATTGGCCTTTCCACGGAAAAAGATCGTTTACACCGTTCATGGCTTTGATTCCATTCGGGTCGCATTCAGAAAGTTTCTCCATCTGGAGCGCCTTCTGCAGATCAGGGCCAAGCATATTGTCGGAGTGAGCAAATACGATTACAATAACCTGCTGAGCGAGGGGATCAAAAAGAATGTCTCCTACATTTATAACGGCATTACGGATTACTCCACCGACGTTCCTGAGAATCACAGCGAAAGTTATCGCCGCCTGGCCGAAATGATCCGGTCGAAGTCGGGTTTCAAGGTGATGTGTATTGCGAGGATTTCGCCGCAGAAGAAGTTTGAACTTTTTTGTGAAGTGGCAGAAATGCTCGCTGGCCACAATATTCATTTCTTCTGGATAGGCAACAAAGATGAAATGGCCGACCTTCCGGCGAATGCCTACTGCCTCGGAGAAGCGGAAGATGCACATCGTCTGCTGAAATACGCCGATCTGTTTATGCTTCCTTCCAATTACGAGGGTATGCCTATGTCCATTCTTGAAGCGTTATGCTACTCGGTTCCCGTGATTGCCTCTGATGTCGGCGGCATTGGTGAAGTCCTTAATGGATTGAATGGCAGGGCAGTAGCCAATACCGCAAGTGAATTTGCAGACCAAATACTGTATTACGCGAGCAACCCGGCCGAACTCGCCCACGCAAGAGCCGAAGCCAGAAAGTCGTATGAACAGTATTTCACCGTCGGGGCAATGTACCGGATGTACCTTTCCCTCTACAAATCGATAGCCTGAACTTCACCGCGCGGACACTTACAGGTAGGAAATGATTATGGGAAATGTGATAAATCGGTCGAATCAGTCGAAAATACCCGGAGCACTAAAAAAACGGAAAAATTCTTTACAGTAAAATAATATTTTGTGCCAAAACCTTCCTTATATTTGCCGGTACTAATTTCATCCCTTCTCCGCCAAATATTAATTTTTAGCACAAAAGCCCTTCTCTGCCAAAAATTATATTTGATTTGACCATATTGATAATTTCGTATTTCAAAAGTTTATTCCTAAACTTGTAGCTTTAACACACGTATATTCTACAATCACACTATTTTTTAGTTCATAAAATACACACATATGGGCAACACTTACGTATCTGACCGCAAGTATATTCACCGGCTTCTAAGCAAAACCGCCGTTTCGGAAGAAGTCCTGATTGTCACCAGCTACGACTACTTTCTTCAAAAAAAAGATCTGGCGTTACTTCTCAAAAGATACAAGGAGATTATCCTGATACCGCACTCAGATAACGACGATTATCTTCTCAATCACACGGTAAGGCCACTACTCGACAGATTTGAAAAAATACACCTGGTTACTAATCCCCAGTATGACCGACGTAACAGGGTGATCTACGAACTGGTTGTCCGAAAAAACAAATCGATCCGAATCACCACCGTTTACGATTTCTGCGAGCGAGACCTCAAAAAAGTGTACATTCCGGACGACGTCACCGAAATCAATCCCAATCTTCTGACAGTCCCCACCTTCGGCAGAAGGGTTCGTTACCCAAAGAAGATCATCGATATAACGATCTCAATCATACTGTTCCTTCTTACATTCCCGATCTGGATTCTCAGCTATTTCCGAATCAAACTGGAATCCCCAGGGCCTGTATTTTACTTCCAGGAACGTGTGGGCATGAATAACAGGCCGTTCAATTGCATCAAATTCAGGTCGATGGGGCTGGATGCAGAACAAAACGGAGCATCATTCTCAAAAAAGAACGATTCCAGGATATTCTCGTACGGTTCATTCATGCGCCTGACACGCATTGACGAATTGCCTCAAATCATCAATATCTTCAGACGTGACCTATCGTTGATCGGCCCGCGTCCGGAACGCCCCGTGTTTACTGAAACATTCGACGAAATTATTCCCTATTACAACCTCCGCCACAATATCAAACCAGGCATCACCGGTTACGCGCAGGTAATGTATTCGTACGGAGCCGGTGTGTACGACGCGCGTCACAAGCTCATGTATGATCTTTATTATATCAAAAACTGGAACTTGTTCCTGGAATTGAAAATCATACTCCTGACGGCCGTAGTTATTTTCGGCAAGAAGGGCAGGTAATCCCTCTGACACTTCGTAAATTCTTAATAGTCCTGGAATGAGGAAATTCTTTTATGTGCTGCTTTTCTGGGCAGCACTTTGTGCTGAAAGCTACTCACAGGATTCTACGTTTTTCTATTCCGCCGGGATCAACGCTGCCGGCTCGACTGCCGGTGTACCGTTTTGGCTATACGCCAATCAGAATGCATCTACGCCCGAAAAAGGCTCTTTCGTGCAAGGCGCCGCCAGTTTTCACCGGGTCTACAATCGAAACAATCCCCGCTTCTTTCAATGGTCGGGAGGAGCAGAACTGGTAGGTTTCGCCGGCAAGAAATCCGACGCATTCTTTACGGATCTGTTCATAGCCGGTAAGGCAGGGCCAGTGGAGCTCAGTATTGGGCAAAGAAAGGAGTTCATGGGACTGGGCGATAGTTTGCTTACCATGGGGCCTATTGCTATGTCCCCCAACTACCGCCCCTATCCCAAGATCCAACTTTCGACACCGAACTTCGTAAGCCTGATTCCTGGCAACGACATTTTTTCTTTCAAGTTTTCTTACGGAGATGGGCTTCTTGGCTCGGCTGGAGTGCATTATGGCAACGTCACCAGCGTTCCCGACGTCTATCTGCATCAAAAATCCCTTTACCTAAAACTCGGTAAGCACACGCATCGGCTCAATCTGTTTGGAGGTTTTAACCATCAGGCTATGTGGGGTGGCGAAGACAAAATCTTTACCGGTGGCCTCAAAAAGGCCAAAGCCTATGAATATGTCATCTTTGGCAAACCATGGAGTCATAGCCGTGTAGGCAACCATTTCGGAACGATCGACGTAGCCGCAGAGTGGAAGGGGAAACGATGGGACATTTTTCTCTATCGCCAAACGATCTACGAGGACGGCTCACTTAGCAATTTGTCCACCGTATCCGACGGTTTGAGCGGATTACGGTTTAAAAGAAAGCAAAGAAGTGAAAACGCCCCCGCATTCCGTTTCAATACCCTGCTGTTTGAATTCCTCTACACTAAGAACCAGGGGGGCGCTATATTCGACTACCTGAATGGAATTTTCGGAAAAGACAATTACTTCAATCATTACGTTTACAACCAGGGATGGTCGTACCGCGGAAGAAGTCTTGGCACTCCCATGATCGCTCCTCAGACAACCACCCGGGACAACCTGTTTACCACCGGAAACCTTTTCACTGCGAATAACCTGATCGTTGCCTATCATTTGGGCGCCGAGGCTTCATGGAAGAAGTTTAATTTTTTACTAAAAGGCAGTTTTTCCCAGAACTCGGGCACTTACGATAACCCGATCAGACCGGTTGCGAACCAAACTTCCTTGCTATTAAGAGTTGAAGCCCCGCTTTTAAACTCTAAAAGAGATATTTTCGGTTTAAGTCTAGCCTCTGACTTTGGCCAATTGTACACACAAAACATGGCAGTGCTGATCAGTTGGCGGAAATCCGGCTTTATCTGGTAACTTTAAGCTTTTGCATACACGGCTGAACTATTTCCCTGTTTTACTAAATGTCGTCCCTATTTTCCCTGATACGAGTTTACCTACCCCTTTATCTGTTACTCATCGTTTTCAAATTACAAGCTCAGGATTCGACAGTATACTATAAAGCATCGGTAATGGCGGCCGGGGCAACGGCCCAAACTCCTTTTTGGCAGCACGCCAACCAAAATGGTAGCATTCCGCTAAACGGCAATTTTGGCATTGTCGATGCCGGAATATATAAGGTTTATAATCCACATAACCCGCGACTGATTCAATGGAGCGCAGGCATTCAGGGGATCGCCAGTTACGGCAAATCGGCAAATGGTTTCCTGTCTGATCTATATGCCGCTATAAGAATCGGGAAGGTTGAAATTCTCGCGGGGCAAAAAAGGATGACCGCCGGACTTGTCGATACGACCCTTTCTTCCGGCTCACTCGCTATGGCTGGTAACGCTAGGCCCTACCCCCGGGTCCAGGTTGCCATTCAGGAGTACTTGCCGCTTTACTTCACCAACAACTTCGTCGCGCTGAAATTTACTTATTCGGATGGATACCTGGGTGCCAGCGGCATTAATTACGGCAGCGTTCCCCACATTTCGGACACCTATCTGCATCAAAAACAACTCTATTTTCGACTCGGCAAAAAATCCCACCGTTATCGCGTCTACCTGGGAGCCAATCATCAGGCTATTTGGGGCGGCGAGAAAGAAATAATGCCGCTGTACCAACTCGACATGCTTAAAGCTTACTGGCATACGATCTCCGGGAAAACCCTGGATTATCGAAAGGTTGGTAACCATTTCGGAACATTTGACATCGGTGGCGAATGGCATGGAAAAGACTGGAATTTCTTCTTATACCGCCAGAATATCTACGAGACCGGGTCACTCTTCAGAGTTACTAATTTTGAAGACGGGCTGAACGGGCTGAGCGTGAAACGTACCAAACCGCTTCCGAACGGCTCTTCCTATCTGGCATTTCACTCATTTCTGCTGGAAGTGATCGGAACACGCAATCAGATCAACCGTTATCCGATATCTGAACTGTCACTGTTCGAAAGGGCGAACTATTTCAATAGCTACGTATATCAGCGTGGCTGGTCTTATTATGGCTCTGGCATCGGCTCACCCTTAGCCCCGGCATCAACCACTACCGATCGTGATTTACCGCGCAATAATTCGGAATTTACGAATAATAATCGTTTCTGGGCGTTTCATACAGGGGTAACCGCCACCTGGCTGCATTTGAAATTGTCATTCCGCGGTACTTATTCGCGTAATTCAGGTTCCTTCCTCACACCATTTGAGGGAGTCAGGCAGCAAGTATCCTTATGGCTGGGTGTTGAGAAAAACTTAAATATCTTCAAAGGATGCAGTGTTTATTCCGCATTATCGTCGGATATTGGTAAGCTGTATCCTAACACCTACGGGTTAGCCATCGGCTTGCGGAAAAGCGGATTCCTGGATTAACCCGTTTTGCAATCAAGCGACGCATATGTTCAATATGATAATAGAAAAGTTATACTTATTTTTGTTGGCTATTATACACATTATGGACAATGCGTGAGGGCACACCTATGAGATTTCTTTTATTCATACTACTATTAGTGCCCATCCTTGGCTTTTCCCAATCTGAGATCAAGGAACCTGTTATCTATACCGACTCAACCACGAATTACGCGGAATTCGTGGGAATGGGCAGCACCAATGGGTACACGCCGTTCTGGATCCAATCCAATCAATACGGGATCGTGCCGAAAACAGGCCCCAACCTTAGCGTGCGTGCGGGGCTAGAACGTTACTGGACAATATCAGAGAATAAAACCCGGAATGAGTGGCGTGTCGGCGCGGGTATAGAAGCAGCGGGAAATTTTGTCCAAACCAAGAATCTCCTACTTCCCCAGGCGCATGTAACATTGCGTTATAAGAACTGGGAATTATATGTGGGACGCAAGAAACAGGCACTTGGCCTGGCGGACTCTACCATCGGTTCAGGCTCTTACGCCTGGTCGGGTAATGCACTGCCGATTCCCAAGATCTACTTCGGAACCACCCGCTTCGTGCCGGTACCTCTCACAAAAGGCTGGCTCTCCTTCCAGGCATTCTATTCCGACGGGCTTTTTGAAAACAGCAGGCCCATTACCGAGAATTTAAAATTTCATCAGAAGGCGTTCTACCTTCGTATCGGAAAGGCGAATTCGTTGCTGAAACTTTACGGAGGCTTCAACCACCAGGTCCAATGGGGCGGGAGACTTAAGAAGAATCTGGGCCTTACGGGCGACAGACTGCAAATGCCTACCGGATTTAAGAACTATATCAATGCCGTCATAGGATCCATCGGCGGGAGTGGTGACGACATCACCTATTTCGATAGCACGAGCCGCATAGGAAATCACCTCGGCTCGATTGATCTCGCGATGGAGGTCGAAACCTACGAGACCAGTATTTTTCTATACAGACAGTTCATTTACGAGGATGGCTCGTTATTTTATCTGACGGGGCTCAAGGACGGCTTGTACGGCGCCAGAATCAAGCGTAAAAACTCTTATGGGGCTAATTTCGAGATCAATGCGGCTGTCCTGGAGTTTTTATATACCAAAGACCAGGGAGGTAACGATTTTGTATTGACCGATGGTAAAAAGCGAGGCCACGATAATTATTTCAACAACCAGCAGGTTCGTGACGGCTGGGGTTATTATGATAGGACTATCGGAACGCCGTTTATTCCTCCCACTTCGCAAACCAAATGGAAGTGGCCGAATTATGCCGACAATTTCACGAGCAACAACCGCGTCATGATGTTCCACCTGGGACTGGAAGGAACATTGCTCCGCAGAATCCAGTGGATGGGCAAATTCTCCTTCTCAGAGAACAGTGGCGCCTGGCTCGAACCATTCCTTGGCTCACCCAGGCAATTCTCCGGTATGCTCATGATGCAATCCAAGCTCGACGTGCTCGGCGGTTTGACCGTGAAAGGGGCCTATGCGGCGGATATCGGCGACTTGTACCGTAAAACCTACGGATTCATGCTGGGTGTGCGAAAAGACTTCTCATTTTATTGAACCCTACAAATTACTTCTGATTTTTTCAGCCAATGTCGCGAGTTCTTCTTGCGACATTTTTATTTTCTTACTGAAATCGGCATCAGCCATGCTGTTGAGCGGAAGCAGGTGCACATGCGCATGGGGAACTTCCAGACCAATTACGCTTACACCAATGCGCAGGCAGGGAACCGACTTCTCCAATGCAGGAACAATACTTTTAGCGAACTGAAACAAGCCTGTGTACAGATCGTCATCAAGGTCGAAAAGGTAGTCCACCTCTTTCTTCGGGATGACGAGCGTATGTCCTTTCGCAATAGGAAATGCATCGAGAAAGGCGAGAAAATCCGCTGTTTCGGCGATTTTATGGCAAGGGATCTCCCCCGCTACGATTCTTGAAAATATAGAAGCCATGTGGATAGATATCGGATTATTTTGAGCTACTCCCAAAAATAGGAGCCTCCAACTTTCGATCCAAATATGCCTTTGAAAACTCAAAAAGTACTTAATATTGTGGACTAAAACTTTAACAAGCGAAACATGAATTTCACAAAATGGAAGGCTTTCGGAAAAGTATCCGTTATCGCCCTGGCTGCTTTGGCCTTTTCAAATGATGCAGAAGCGCAAAAAGGGAAGTGGGTTACCCTTTTCGACGGCAAGAGCCTGAATGGCTGGCATAGCTGGCAACAGGACAAAGTTCTGCCCCAATGGAAAATAGAAGACGGTGCAGTAGTATTGGCCGAAAAAGGCGGCAAAGACCTCGTTACCGACAAAGAATATGGTGATTTCGAACTCGAACTGGAATGGAAAATCTCCGAAGGCGGTAACAGCGGAATCATCTATCATGTGGTAGAAGACAAAAAGTATTGCTGTCCTTATTCTACCGGACCGGAAATTCAGGTACTCGACGATGCGAAACATCCCGATGCGAAAGCTGGTAAGGACGGTAACCACAAAGCCGGTTCACTGTACGATATGCTCCCGCCATCCAATTTCTCTGCGGTAAAACCTGCCGGAGAATGGAACAAGGCAAAAATCGTGATCAAAGGTGGTAAAGGCGAGAGCTGGCTGAACGGCAAAAAAGTAGTTGAATTCCCTACGCAAGGTGCTGAATGGGACAAACTCGTTGCCAACAGCAAGTTCAAAACCTGGCAGGGATTCGGGGCATCCTCCAAAGGAAAGATCGCATTGCAGGATCACGGCGACAAAGTTTCCTACCGCAATATCCGCATCAAGGAATTATAATACGTCGTTTTTTAGGTTTCCCGACCAATATTCGCGGCTGTAAACGCGCCTGAACGGCCAGTTTTTCAACCGCAACAGGAGGGGCAAATAAGCGTGAGGCTCTTTGGACGATTTACTGTAATGGTAAAGATCGTCGTCCGTAAGTACCAAGCCCTTGTAGGCCCCTTCTTCTTTTACTGTAATGTCGCCAAATGGAAGTTCTTTCTCAAATGCCGGGTTTTGTCGCACCAGCCGTTCTTTCAGCAGCCAGTCCGAGCGAAACTGCCCGGTAGCAAGCGGCGCAGGTTCAAACTTGCCTTCCGACACCTGCAATGCATAATCCATGTAAGCCCTGAGTAATTTCGGGCCTTCATTCGCTGTCTGCTCCGTCTGCAGCTGCGACGGCCAGAGGCTGGTTATAAAGTAAATCTTCTCCCGTGCACGCGTGACGGCCACATTAAGGCGGTTCTCGCCTCCCTGCATATTCAGCGTACCGAACTGCATGGAAATGCGCCCGTTCTCATCCGGCGCATAGCCCATCGAAAAAATGATAATGTCGCGCTCATCGCCCTGGACATTCTCGATGTTCTTTACAAAAAGGCCCTCAGGCAATGCGGTTTCTTTTTCCAATGCGTCTTGAACAGCCGCTTGTTGGTAAAAATTGAACGTCACCACGCCAATGCTCTTTCCGCTGCCTGCAAGTTCACGGATAAGCCGCAATACTTCCTCCACTTCCATGGCATTGGTATTGTTCTTCCAGACACCCTCCGTTTTGATGTACTCAATCCCCGGCTCACGGTCGTTGATCTTATGAAAATCGGGCAGCAGTTTAAGGCTCTTTTTATAAAAATTCCGGTTAGAGAAATCAATGAGATCGAGAGACAAACTCCTGTAATGGCCTGTCAGCTGATAATGATCCAGCGATTGGCCGGCAAGGTCGAGCAAAGACTCGATTTCGATGGCGGCCGAATACTCCTCATCCTCCGACCGGTCTTCGAACCTTACGCGGTAAAGATCGCTCGGTGAAAGCTGTTTACTGTCACCGGTAACCACCCATTGTTTCCCTCTGAATGCCGCCGGCAAGCTGTACTCCGCATAGCATTGTGAAGCCTCGTCAAAAATAACCAGGTCGAACAAACCGCTTTCCATTGGAAAAATGGCCGATACTGCCTCGGGAGAGGCCATCCAGCAAGGTATGAGGGCAAATACCTCGCCGGCGTAGTTTTCGAGCAATTTACGGATCGGCCAGATTTTACGCTTCTTCGTCACCTGGTGCCCGAGTTCGCGGTACGTTACACGGTTACCCAGCCGGTTCTTTTCCACATCCTCATAAGTGGCCTCGCGCAATTTAATGTTTGTAATATCCGAGCTCAGCTTCTGCTTTAATGCGATACTGCCCTGCACCTGGTCCTCCCACTGTTTCATTTTAAGCGACGTCACCGATCGCAGTGCGGGGTATTTACTCTCGATATGTTCGATCCAGGCGAGCTTAATGCTATTTTCAAAGAGATTCAATACCTCATTCGCGTTGGTAAGGCCAAGCTCTGCCCCTTTCGCCAAAGTCACCTGCGTAGCACCCCTCTGCGATTCCGTCATTTCCTCCCACAGGCGGTCCATATCAGCCAGCGAGTCAAAGTCGTTGCGCAAGGCTTCCAACAAAACACTGCTGTAACCGGCGGGATTGTCAATCAGCTGGGCAATCTGCTCCGGTAGCAAATACGGCAGCATCGCATTCTCCATCCTATCCCATATTTGCAGCCATTGTCTGAGGTTTTGAATGATGTCTGTAAACTGTCCGAGCTGGCTGTTCGCAGCGACAATTTCGTGAAAAACCTTCGTCCACGCACCCGCATCCATACGTGCTACTGCATCCGCAGCACGCTCGGCAGATTTGAAAAACGACAGGTATTCTCCTGCCAGGTCTGCCGAAAAACCATCGGCAAATCCCGGATCAAAACCCAGGCTTGCATTTTGTAGCCAGGATTCCAGTTGCCTGCGGTTTTTTAATCGCTCTTCAAGTCGGACCAGATGTTGCAGAGAAACCGTGAGGCCATTGGCCGTCGCTACTCGCTCGATTTCTTTTTTTTCTTTACTAAAAACATCCCAGAAAAAACCTGAAACAGCCGATTGCTTCGTTTCGAGTGACTTTTTAAGCATCACCTCAAATGCATTCAATTGCGACGCCGGTAACGACATCTCAATGCCTCCCTCAGCAATGAATCCCTCCATTACATCCACAGCCTGGCGTACAAACGCGAGTCGCTCGTGCACATTTGCCGGCGCGCCCGTGTATTTCCTTACCAGTTTCCATGAGGCTTCGTCCGAAACCAGCTCGGTAATATCCGTAAGGCGTTCTGTGATCTCTTTTCTGTTTCGGATGAATGCTTTTTCGAATGATACACCAGTTATTTGCTCAAAACCACGGGTTTGCTTTTCAAAAGCAGCAGGCCATTCCGACAACATATTTTCCATTGTCCTCAACTCCGCCATTCCAAATGCGGCAAAACCCCGCCGGTTCCGCCACGGATGTGCGGGATGAATGAGAAATGCGTAATCAGAATAGGTTTTCAAATGCCGCTTGAACTCATCCCATGTGTCTATCCTGAACTGCCGGTAGTAAGGCCGCATATCGGCATGTGGCGCGTTGGGATCACTCGTGAGGTAAAGTTCTTTAATACTCACACCACACTCCTTTTCATCAAACAATGCGGAGCGAAAGCCATTCAGTTCATCCACCGTCTTATCGATCGCGCGGCTTTCCTGGGTAAACTGTCTTTCCAGAAACACTGAATCGAGGCTGTAATTCTGCTGACGGTATGCCTCTACTTTTTCTATCTGAGACGCGATCTGGCCGTATAATGTCGAGCGATCGTTTTTAAAATCATGGATAAGACCGGTAAAATCCTTCATACCGGTAGTTGCCAGACGTTGATAGACCACATCCAGCGCCGCTCTTTTTTGGCATACCAACAATAGCCGTTTCCCTTTCGACGTAAAATCGGCGATCAGATTACAGATTAACTGCGATTTCCCGCTTCCCGGTGGGCCCTGCACTACAACCGAACGACCTGATTTGACGGCCAGGATAATCTCTTCCTGCGATTCGTCGACCGGAAAAGGAGTAAGTACATCCTCTTCCCTCGCCTGCCTACTTTCTCGCACGGGAAGTTCCGGCGCGAAATGGCTCCCGTCTACTGTTTCCTCAGCCGAGTCAATCAGCGGGAGCTTGATATGCGGCTCCCTTTCAAGAAGGTCCATGAGTCTGTTATAATCCGGAACCAGGTAGGAACCCGCCTGCGGGAAAATACCAAGAACAGCCTCGGGGTAAAGTTTCAGTTCCCCGTTACGCTCATTTGCTATGAGATCCGAACTCTTTTCGCCGCTGAATGCAACAAGTTTATCCTCAAAAAGTTGTTGATTAAAATTAATTTTGAATGGCGTCGATTTCAGCCACTCGTAGAGCTGTGTCCTGAATTCGAGAAAGTCTTTCGGGAAATCCTCGAATGACTTTTCTAATATGTCATCGGGTATTTGCGCTTCATTAAAATGCCCGTAAGCCAGCGCGAAACTCTGATTTAAAGCAACGGTACTGTCGTCGCGTTCGAAGAGACACCATTGCTCGCGGTCCATCCGCAGCGTCACAGGGAAAAACAGCAATGGGGCATGAATTGGCGTGCCGTCGGAAAGCTTGCCTTTTACAAACGGGTAACCCACATACAGGTCGCGAGAGCCTCTTTCCTCTTCGATAAAGCGCTCGGTGCGGGCTATTTTGCGTAACCGCTTGCTGGCCTCATTCACCTTCTCGAACCGCGGATCGGCTACGTCTGACAATGCGACGCGGTTGTTCCCCTGGATCACCTGTGTCAGCACATCGATAGACGGCTTCGACAACAGGAAATCCGTATCGTGGAAGTCCAGGAACTGTTCGGCAGACAAGCTTGTGAGCAACAGCGACTTGTTGCGGGTACTAAGATTGGTAAGTCGTTTTAGATAGGCTTTAAGAATCCGGCTCATAGTTACTCAAAACGCTGCCCCACGCCTAACTATTGGATAAGACCTCGTCTTCGACCTCCTTTTTTTCAGGAACGATCACCGACGCCAGAATGCTCACCGCCAGGATACCGATGATCACGTACAGCGAATACACCGTTTTAAACCCGATAGATTCGAGGTAATGGTGGGCCAGCATTTTGCTGCCGATAAAAACGAGCAATACGCCCAAACCGTATTTGAGGAAGCGGAAGAGTCCCATAATGTTACTCAGGAAGAAGAACATCGAGCGCAACCCCATGATTGCGAAGATATTCGAGAAGAATACCACGTAAGGATCTTTGGTAACCGAGAATACCGCCGGCACCGAATCCACCGCGAAGATCAGGTCGGTAAATTCCACAATCAGCACCACCACAAAAAGTGGCGTCACGAGCCATTTACCCTTTTTTAATACAAAGAAATGCTCATGCACGTAGCGCGGGAACACGGGCAGGTATTTGGAAGCGAATTTTACAACAGGGTGTTTCGCAGGATCGATTTTCTCCTCTTCTCCTCCTTCGAAGAATATCTTACCTCCCTGATAAACCAGCAACAGGCCGAAAATGTAAATGATCCATTCGAAACGCTGCATCAGCGCCGAACCCACGAAAATGAATATGAAACGCATGATAATCGCCCCCAAAACGCCCCAGAAAAGCACTTTTTTGAAGTATTTAGGCCGGACACCAAACGACGAGAAGATCAGGATGATGACAAAAATATTGTCGACTGAAAGCGCATATTCCAGCAAATAGCCGGTAATAAATTCCAGCGACATGTTTTTCCGGTAAAGTTCGAGGCTTTCCTGAAAATCGCCGGGGATGAGTTTCAAGTGCGGCGCGTACTTGTTTTTTATGGTTTCGAGCTGCTCATAATTGTCCATGCCATGCACCAGGTCGCCATGTGTATTGATGACCAGATAGAAAGCCAATGCGAGCGCTATCCAGGCGACGGTCCAGGCAGCCGCTTCACCAAACTTGACCACATGGTCTTTTTTGTTGAAAACGCCCAGATCTAACAGCAGCATTACACTGATCACCAGAATAAAACCTCCAAAAAACAGCACTTCGTTGGAAAACATGAACAAGCAAATTTAGTTTGAAAGAACCGGCCGACTCTTACCAAAACCGGGCCATCCCAGCGGAGCAGCCCCAGCGAGCCGCAGCCTACGCGGGTTAAAGGAGGCAAAGGTAAGCAAAATATGAAGTGGATAGGCGAAAACTGACGGACGGTAAATGAAGCATACATTACATCTGTTTCGGAAGGATAAACACTTTTGAGAAGCAAACCGCTTCCATCCACCTCCTGCGCCGTTTTTGGGTCAAAAAAAATTTCAGCAATGACTTATTGATTTACAATTTGTTAATGTTTCTGCGCATTTTTTTTACGAAATATTTTCTTCAAAAGCTTGCGTCAAATACCAGACGTCCCTACATTTGCACCACAATAATCGGGAACGGTTATGAAAAATACGCGAAAGTAGCTCAGCTGGTAGAGCGCGACCTTGCCAAGGTCGAGGTCGCGGGTTCGAACCCCGTCTTTCGCTCAGAGAGAACAAAGCACCGGAGACGGTGCTTTTTTTCTCTTCACTGGTACCGGTACCTGGCTTTGCCGGGGTGGTGGAACTGGTAGACACGCAGGACTTAAAATCCTGTGGGCCGAAACGCCCGTACGGGTTCGATTCCCGTCCCCGGTACTGATTTTCCCAAGGAGCTACGAGCAATCGCAGCTCCTTTTTTGTTGTGCTCCCTACTCATGTGCGCTATCTTGCAGCATGCACCAGGAATTTGGACCACCCGAGGTACTTCAGGATACCATCAAATGCTTTTGGTACGATCATCGCCAATTTGGAGACCAGGAAGCTACATTCCAGGTCCAGCCGGATGGATACGCGGAGATCATCTTCTATTTTGGAAATCTTCACCACATTTCCGTAAGTGGCAACTTGCAACCGCTCCCTTCCCCATTTTTGATGGGCCTTCTCAATCAGCCTGCTGTTTTTCAAACAAAAGGCCGCTTGGAGATCATTGGCGTAAGGTGCTTCCCCTGGACGGTATTCGATTTGCTTGGTTTCCCACCCTCCGGAAAAAACGGTGTACATGTCTTTGTGCATTCCATAGCACAGCTTCAAGCCAGGCTTGCTCCTCTGATGGCCTCGGGGCGGATCGACGGGATCATGGCTGAATTGGAACAATACTTCGTCCACATCCGATCGCAAATTGCTGTGGACAGTATGCTGGCCAAAGCGGGCGCGGCGATGCGGAACGCAAATGGCACCATCCCGGTAAGCCATGTGGCCATGGCCGCACATTCAACAGTCCGCACATTGGAGCGGAAATTCAAACGCTCTTCCGGTTTTTCGGTGAAAGACGTCTCCGGCTTAATACGATTTGAGCAGGTTCGAAATCAGCTTTGGCACCATCCAGAGTCCAACCTCGCCGGCCTGGCTCACGAACTGGGATACACCGACCAGGCGCATTTGAGTAGGGAATTCAAAAGGTATAGCGGCACGACGCCTGCTGCATTCGCCCGAAATGCGAAAGAACGGAAACACGCCGCAGGCAATGATTTTGTCGCGTTTGTACAAGCCTGAGCAGCGGGCATTACTGAATTTTGTAGCTCAATCATTCAAATATGAAAGCTACAACCAATCACCCCATACACGATGTAATCATTTCCGGCGCAGGACCTGTAGGCCTGTTCCTCGCCTGCGAGCTCGCGTTAGCGGGATGCTCGGTTCTAATCCTTGAAAAGACCGAAAACCCTCATTCACGGCTGAAACAGTTGCCTTTCGGGATACGAGGGCTCTCGGCGCCCACTATCGAGGCACTCTACCGCCGCGGCCTGCTCGCGGAGCTGGAAATCCGCAAACGCCTCAAAAATCCGCATACCGCGCCTGAACAAGGAGTGCAACGCCAGGCTGGGCATTTTGCCGGCATTCCATTTTACGAGGGAAATATCGACACCTCCCAATGGAAATACCACCTTCCCGGCTCACCTGAAACAAGTCTGATCTCCGAAATAGCAGAGCTTGAAATGATCCTGACTCGACGTGCTGAAGCTTTGGGTGTGAAAATCAGACGCGGACTTCCGGTTACCGATCTCCTTCAAACAGACGAAAATGTAACAGTCTGGTCGGCTAATCAATCCTTTCGGGCGAAATGGCTCGTCGGCTGTGACGGAAGCCGCAGCATTGTCCGTAAAATGGGCGGCTTTGAGTTCGCCGGTACTGAACCGGAGTTCACGGGCTACACCACACTCATTGACATCTCAGATCCTGAAAAACTCCGTCCTGGCCGTAATGTAACCCCCACTGGCATGTACATGCAGTCGCAGCCAGGATACGTGCTCATTCAGGACTTCGATGGCGGCGCGTTTCACAGCTCCGAAACGCCAATCACGCGCGAACATATTCAGGAAGTGCTGCGGCGCGTCTCGGGCACTGACGTAACGATTAATACCTTGCACACCGCCACTACCTGGACAGACCGCGCCCGCCAGGTCACCCGCTACCGCAACGGCCGGATATTGCTAGCCGGCGATGCCGCACACATTCATTCTCCGTTGGGCGGCCAGGGGCTTAACCTGGGACTGGGCGACGCCCTGAATCTCGGCTGGAAACTCGCGGCCACCGTTCAGGATCAGGCAGCGGAAGGTTTGATCGACACTTATCACACCGAGCGCCACCCGATCGGCGCACAGATTCTGGATTGGTCGCGCGCGCAGGTAGCCATTATGCACCCCTCCCCCCATGCACGCGCACTGTACGCGATTTTCCGCGACCTGATCAATACCCGTGATGGTGCTACTTACATGGCGGGCAAGGTCTGGGGCATTCATATGCACTACGATCTTGGCGGTGACCATCCCCTCGTCGGCCGGAGTGTTCCGAATTTCGAGTTTGAAAATGGTGTTAAAATCAGTGAACTGATGCACGACGGCCTGATGATATTGCTTGATTTTAATGCAAATCCTTCGCTCCAAACACTGGCAGACGAATACGGCGGACGGGTCTGGTACATTTGCGGCCGCGTCAAAGATCAGCTTGATTTAAGCGCCCTGCTGATACGCCCGGACGGTATTCTCGCGTGGGTCTCCAATAGCAGCGCCAATAGCACCGTGCATTTAACCCAAATTCTCCGCCAGTATTGGAATGTTACAGTACATTGATTTGTTCCTTTTCATACAATTACCGCTCACTCACCCCTTGTATATTTACCTGCCTGCAATGTGTCCAAAAAGGCGAAATGACCCAGTAAATAGGTATCCATATGGAATTCCAGTATTTCCAGCCGGCAAAGGCGCTGGCCCCTTACATCCGGCATTACTACCAGTTTGCCTCCTCGGATAATGCGGCTTATGAGGATACCGTGTTCCCCAGCGGCGATACGGAGGTGATCTTCAACCTCGGCGGTGGAATCTGGGAATCTTTTCAGGATAATGCTTTTCGTAAGAATCCGGCCATCGAACTTTGGGGACAAATTACCCGGCCGCTGGCGATCAGATCGTCGGGGGCTCATCTGATGCTCGGAGTGCGCTTTTTCACACATGGCACCCCATTTGCGATCGATGACGAGATCGGGATTTTCAACGATCAGGTTTCCGACCTGACGAATGTGATGGGCGGGGATATCCGCGATTTGCACGGCCGATTACTGGAAGCGCAGTCGATAGACATGCGCATTACCCTGCTCGACAACTTTTTCGCCAGCAAGCTCACTCGGGCCTCGCGCCGGCAAGACCGGCTGGATAAAGTAGCCCGCATTCTGACGAGCATTGCCAAAGATCCTACAGAGAATAATATCGGCCGGGTTGCCGGCACGTTCGGAATTACAACCCGGTATCTGCATAAACTGGTTTACCAGCACACCGGTCTTTCGCCGAAATCGTTCGACAAGATCCATCGTTTCAAAACCAGCCTCAAACTGATCGGAGAAAACAAATTGCCGCTCACATCCATTGCATACGACGCGGGCTACTTTGATCAGTCGCATTTTATCAGGGATTTCAAATCTTTTACCGGACTTACGCCATCGGCCTACCTGAACAATCTTTCGGCCGTCAATCAAATGTTGATCAATTAAAATCAGGTCGTTCCGGTTTGTACAATTTCCGGCCTGACAGCTGAAATACCTTTGTGCTATCAATTCATTTCAAACAAGGGCATTTTCAGATTATGAACACTTTCGAAACATTCTCGCAACTTCATCAACAAACAGAACCATTCTTGTTGGGCAACATTTGGGACGTCAACAGCGCACATATTTTTGAGGCCGCCGGCTACAAGGCCATCGGGACTTCGAGCCATGCCCTAGCCACCGCATTCGGCTGCGACGACGGTGAGAACCTTCCCTTTGATATGATCCTCCGGGTAGCCCGGCGTGTTATCGAAACCGCCAAAATCCCTTTGACGGTCGATATTGAAGGCGGTTACGGCGACAGCGCCGCGGGAATAGCCGAGCGTATTAAAATGTTGTACGAAGCCGGCGTGGTTGGCGTAAACCTGGAAGACACGCTGCCTAAACCCACACGCCAGCTTCGGCCAACCGAAGAATTCAGGCAACTGCTGACTGAAATCGTCGACCGGCTTGAAAGGGAAAACGTCAAAATTTTTCTCAACATCAGGACTGACGCATTCCTGCTTGGACTACCTAATGCACTTGATGAAACCATCAGCCGCATTAATATCTATGAAAACACCGGGATACACGGAATTTTCGTGCCGTGCATCACATTGGCCGAGGATATTCAGGCTGTTACCCGCGAAACCATCCTGCCCGTGAATGTCATGTGTATGCCTGCATTGCCCGATTTCAATACATTAAAATCGCTGAATGTTAAAAGGGTCAGTATGGGACCGTTCCTTTTCAATAAGGTAACCGCCCAAACAAGCATCCTGGCAAAGAATGTGGTGGAAGCCCAGAGTTTCTTACCGCTTTTTTCCTAGCATTACTTTCATGCACTTTGTGAATTGAACCAAACAGAGGCAGCGCCGGAGCGTAGAAAACATTTTAACTCCGGCGCAAATTTATTCTATACTATTTTTTAGGAAATGGCGAAATGGGTCTTTCTTTTCGGGTTGTTTTAAATTATATTTGAAGTTTCCCAAATCGAAAGATCCCTGCTGATTTACGGAAGGGCTTCTTCGGCATCAACACGAATCTTAGCCAACGATATTCTAATGAAAGTTTCTCCCTCAGAGCCGTTTAAAATTGTCTATTCAATTCTTAACCATGAGTATCTGGGGTACATCTTCGAAGCCTTTGTCGTCCAGCTTAATGCGCAGGGCGACTTTTCGTTTCAGGTGCAGAACATTTCCTCAAAAAACATCAAGGAGTTCCGTTCTGGCCTCGATACCAGGGATTTTGAGCTCGTCAAGCTGATCGACGACATTCAGCAGGACGCAGTGCTCAAAAAATACAATCCGAAGAAACTGAATGCGGTAGATTTCTTCCTGAAAGTTTATGACCCTCAAAAAGGCGACAAGGTCATTCAGGAAACGATCGCGGGATATCTTGAAAGCTGTAAATCACGCATCCTCGAAAGGCTCGCCGGAAAGGACATTTTCATCATGGGTAATGATGGTAACCCACTGTGGAAACCTGTGACCTGGGAGTCTGAAAAAGCGACGATCCGCTTCCATTTCATCCGGAACGAGGATAATACCCACTATTTCCCGACGATCCGGCACAAGATGCAGAAGCTGGAATTCCAGTACAAAAATGCTTTTCTGATCTGCGAAGATCCTGCCTGGCTGGTGCTCGACGGGCACCTTTACCATTTCGAGGGCAATGTGGATGGCAAAAAGATCAAGCCCTTTCTCGCGAAAAAGTTTATTGCCATTCCAGGCCAGGTCGAGGAACAATACTACGGCCGTTTCGTAGCACCGCTCATTGCTTCATATGATGTGGTGGCAAGGGGGTTCGAGATCAGAAACGTGTCGTCTGTGCCGAAAACCATTCTTACGATTTCAGAATACTCATCCAATCCAAAGAAATCCGCCGTGCTTTTCCAGGACAGCGAGGATGTGGAAGTGTTGGAAGAAGAAGACAACGACGTCGCATTCGAGTTATCGTTTCAGTATGCCGGCTTTTCGTTTCATTACGACAGCTTCGCGCATGCGTCAAGCGTACACATGGAGAAGAAAGGCAATGAGTATTTTTTTAATAAAGTTAAAAGGAATATCGAAGTCGAAGGTGCCCATGTACGCACTTTGAAAGATATGGGCCTGAACATCCGTAACGGAAAGATCCAGATGCCCAAATCGGAAGCGTTTGGCTGGTTGCAAAGTAATGCGATCGCATTGGCCGAGCATGGTATCACGGTCCGGCAGAATACCGCCGATACCAAGCGCTATTTCCTGGGATATTCATCGCTGGATATCTCCATACAGGAAGGCCGCGACTGGTTTGATATCAATGCCAAAGTGCTTTTCGGCGAGTTTGAAATACCATTCATCCAACTGCGGAACTACATCCTTCACCGAAAAAAGGAATTTCTACTGCCCAATGGCGAAATAGCGGTGATCCCTGAATGGTGGTTCACCAAATATTCGGAGTTCTTCTCTTTTACAGAAAGTAGCCATGAAAACGATCAGCTGCGCCTTCGAATGCACCATCTGGCATTGGTACAGGAGCTGAAAGAGGACAATCTTGCTACGGCGGTAATCAGCCGCAAGCTCGAAAACTTGCGGAACTTCCAACATATCGAACCGGCAGAATCGCCGGCGCATTTCCAGGGATTGCTGCGCCCTTACCAAAAAACGGGTTATGACTGGTTGCGCTTTTTGAAACAATACCGCTTCGGAGGCTGCCTGGCCGACGATATGGGTTTGGGAAAAACGGTGCAGACGCTCGCATTGCTGCAATCCGAAAAAGAAAGCGGTGCGGATCGCCCGTCGATCCTCATCATGCCTACCTCGCTGCTCTATAACTGGCAGCTGGAAGCCAGCAAGTTCACACCCGACATGCGTGTGCTCCTGTACACGGGCACGAACCGCGAGAAAGACACCGCTCAGTTTGATAATTATGACCTGATATTGACTTCTTACGGGATTGTCAGGCTGGATATCGAGCTCATGGAGGATTACCGTTTCAACTATGTGATCCTCGACGAATCGCAGGCCATTAAAAACCCGGGCTCGATCATTACAAAGGCAGTAAGACGCCTCAATTCGGCGCACAGGCTCGTGCTGACCGGTACGCCCATTGAAAACAATACGCTTGATCTCTGGTCACAAATGTCGTTTGTGAACCCCGGATTGCTCGGTAGCCAAACGTTCTTCAGGGACGAATTCCAGATCCCGATTGAAAAGAAAGGGGATGAGGAAAAGACCAAGCGGCTTTATAACCTCATTAAGCCATTTATATTAAGGAGATTAAAATCGCAGGTTGCAACGGATTTGCCCGAAAAAGTCGAAAGCATTCAATATTGTGACATGTCGGACGAGCAGGAGAAGGCATACGAGGAAGCGAAAGCCTATTACCGAAACCTCATCCTCCAAAGCATCGATTCGGAGGGCATGTCGAAATCGCAACTGGTGGTACTGCAGGGCCTGACCAAACTCCGGCAGCTTGCCAACCATCCGGTGATGGTCGATCCGGATTATGCGTATGATTCGGGCAAATTTGAAGACGTGCTGTACAAGTTACAAACCGTCATGAGCGAAGATCATAAGATATTGATTTTCAGCCAATATATTAAACACCTCGATCTTTTCAGGCATTACCTCGATGAAAAAGGAATCAATTACGCCTACCTCGATGGCGCCACGCGCGACCGCCAGGAGCAAGTGGAATCTTTCCAGAACGACGAAAACATCAAGATTTTCCTCATTTCCCTGAAAGCCGGCGGGTTAGGTCTTAACCTTACAGCCGCGGACTACGTTTTCATTCTCGACCCTTGGTGGAACCCGGCTATCGAAGCACAGGCAGTAGACCGCGCACACCGCATTGGTCAGGACCGGACAGTATTTACTTATAAGTTCATTACCAAAAATTCGGTGGAGGAGAAGATTCTCGCATTGCAGCGCTCGAAGAAGCAGCTGGCGGATGATTTGATTTCCAGTGAAGAAGGTTTCATCAAATCGCTGACGCGGGAGGATGTTTTGAATCTGCTGTCTTAAAACGACTGTCAGCCTTCGACTCTGCTCAGGCTGACAGTACCATATTCTATCTCTATCTTTTCGTTCCTTACGCTTCCGCAGCAGCAGCTTCACGGCTGATCAGCGCTTCGCGGTCAGGGCCGGTTGAAATAAATGTAATAGGCAGGTTCAACTCCGCTTCGAGGAACTTCACGTATGCGTTCAGCTCCGCAGGGATTGCGTCGAAATCGCGTACGCCGTCGAGCGATGTTTGCCAGCCTTTGAAATCTTTGTAAACCGGCTCAACGGCTTCGTCGCAAAGATCATAAGGAACCTGGTCGGTCAAAGTACCATCCGCGAGGCGGTAATGCGTACAAACTTTGATGTTATCGAAAATGGTCAGTACGTCTACCTTCATCATGATCAGTTGCGTTACACCGTTGATCATGATCGCATATTTCAATGCAGGCAGGTCGAGCCAGCCGGTACGGCGTGGCCGACCGGTAGTAGCACCGAATTCACGTCCTTCCTGACGGATCTTCTCGCCTACTTCGTCATTCAATTCAGTAGGAAACGGTCCGCTTCCTACACGGGTGCAGTAAGCCTTGAAAATACCAAACACCTCCCCGATCTGACGTGGCGCGACGCCTAATCCGGTCGAAGCGCCGGCGGTCATGGTCGTGGAGCTGGTCACGAATGGGTAAGAACCGAAGTCGATGTCGAGCAAAGAGCCTTGTGCACCTTCTGCAAGTACGGTTTTGCCTTCGTTCAATGCGCCGTTCACGATGTATTCGCTGTTCACGAGCGTGAACTGCTTCATGAACTCGATCGCATCGAAGAACTTCTCTTCGGCGGCAGGCAACGTTTCGGAGTAATCGAATGAATAGAAATCGAGGATTACTTTGTGGGCATCAACGAGCTTTTTGTATTTGGCTGCGAAATTCGGAGAAAGAACGTCTCCTACGCGCAAGCCCAGGCGGGCTACTTTATCCTGGTAAGCAGGGCCGATGCCACGCAAAGTCGAGCCGATCTTGGAATCACCTTTCGAACGCTCGTAAGCAGCGTCGAGCAGGGCGTGGGTTGGCAGGATCAGGGATGCCTTTTTCGATACAAACAAATTGCTGATCAGGTCCAGGTTATATTTCGCGAGACCTTCGATCTCTCTTTTGAACACAACCGGGTCGAGCACGACACCGTTTCCGATGATATTCTGAATATCGCTGCGGAAAATCCCCGACGGGATCTGGTGCAGAACGTGTTTGATACCGTCAAACTCCAATGTGTGTCCGGCATTAGGCCCACCCTGAAAACGGGCTACAACCTGATAGCGTGGCGCCAGGACATCCACAATTTTTCCTTTTCCCTCGTCTCCCCATTGAAGACCAAGTAGTACGTCAACTTTCATTCAAATATTGGATTACTGAAACTTAATATGGTGTAAGTGACCCGGCAATGGGTGCATTACTGGGCTTGATCATGATAATTATCTGTCTTCGTAAACGGCGGTTTCCCGTGGTGCCTCCGTGCGGTTCTGGCAATTTTCCTTGTTGCAGTTTCCGTAGAAAATAAGCGAGTGGTGCATTACGCTGAAATTCAGCATTTCCCCTACCATGTTCTGAATCGACTGAATGCGCGGATCGCAGAACTCCATTACTTTATGACAATCTGTACAAATCAGGTGATCGTGTTGCTTATTGCCGTACGACTTTTCGAATTGCGCGAGGTTTTTGCCAAACTGGTGCTTGGTAACCAGGTCGCAATCCACCAGAACGTCGAGCGTGTTGTAAACCGTAGCACGGCTCACGCGGTAACGTTTGTTTTTCATGCTGATATACAGCTCATCTACATCGAAATGATCCTCCCTGGTGTAAATCTCTTCGAGAATCGCAAAGCGCTCGGGCGTTTTACGAAGTCCCTTGTTTTCCAGGTAAGCCGTTAAAATTTTCTTAGCGGCCTCGAAATTTGGTTTGCTGGCTTGTGGCATATCTCTGATAATCTTGCGCGAAAATACGCTTTTTTACTTAAATCACTCTCACATTCGCAAGCATAGTGCTGCTAACCTCATTAATTACCAATTCAATAACACTGTGGAGCGGCAATGGTTCAAATTGGCTACTTGCCGTTCAGGTTGGTATCGAAACGCTGCACATTGTACACGCCTTCGACCTCCTCCAACTTGGCAATCAGAATGTCCAGGTGCCTGGTATCCTGCACGTAAAGTTTAATGTCGCCATTGAATACACCGTCCTTGGTATCGATCGTAAGCCCGCGCATGTTGATGTGCAGCTCGTTCGAAATGATCCGCGTGACGTCGTTCACCAAACCCACGCGGTCGGTACCCGAGAGGTAGAGCCCGGCCAGGAATGCTTCATCCTTGCCCGACCATTTGGCCTTGATAATGCGGTTGCCGTGCTTTGACATCAGCTCGGCAGCATTCGGGCAGGTGGTGCGGTGTATTTTAATGCCCTCATTGATCGTCACAAACCCGAAAACGTCGTCGCCCGCGATGGGGTTACAGCACTGCGCAAGTTTGTAGTCGATCTTGTCCATATCGTCGCCGATCAGCAGCGTGTCGCTGTCCGCACGGTCGCCGTGGATTTGTTTCAGGTATTTGGTCAATGCCTTGCCATCCGTACCTGTGGCCGGCGGCGCGTTGTTGGCGGCGCTATTCTCCGCGGCTTTCCTCTCCTTCGCTTCGCGGTCGCGTTTGAAGCGTTTCAGGTCATCGACGGGAATATACCCCTTGCCGATGCGGTAGAAGAAGTCGGTCGTGGTTTTGCATTCGAAAAACGCACGGAGCTGGTTCATTACCTCTGCGGTAGCGTCCATTCCGAGTATTTTAAGTTTTTTCTCAACCAACTGGCGCCCGTCGGTTTCGTACCGGCGGTTTTCTTCTTTGAGAAAATCCTTGATCCGCGCCCTTGCCTTGGAAGTGACCACAATGCGCAGCCAGTCCTCGTTCGGCTTCTGTTTGCTCGAAGTAATGATCTCGATCTGATCGCCGTTATTCAACACGTAACTGATTGGCACGAGGATGCCACCTACTTTGGCTGCCATGCAATGCGCGCCTACTTCGGAGTGAATGTCGAATGCAAAGTCCAGTGCCGTTGAACCAGCCTGCAATACCTTCAGCTCGCCCTTGGGGGTAAATACAAATACCTCTTCATTGAAAAGGTTGCTGCGGAATTCGTCGAGAAACTCAATAGCAGCCGTTTTATCTCCAAACCCATTCTCCAAAGTCTCGCGCACCTGCGTGATCCACTGCTCAATATTGCCCTTAACTTTTGTATCATTTCCCTTGTACTTCCAGTGCGCCGCGTAGCCCTTTTCCGCGATCTCGTCCATGCGCGAGGTTCGTATCTGCACCTCCACCCATTGGCCACTCTTGCTCATTACCGTCGAATGCAGCGACTGGTATCCATTCGCGCGCGGCGTGCTCAGAAAGTCTTTCAGCCGGTCGGGATTGGGCTTATAATGGTCGGTAACGATGGAATACGCCTGCCAGCAGATTGCCTTTTCGCGGTCGCTTTCCGGCGGCGATTCAAGTACGATCCTGATCGCAAACAGGTCGTATATCTCCTCGAAAGGTTTGTTTTGCTTCCGCATTTTGTTCCAGATCGAATAAATCGACTTGGGGCGGCCTTTAAGGATAAAATTCAGCCCGGCCGATTCCAGGTCCTGCGCAATCGGCTCCATAAACTTCGAAATGAAGCGGTCACGAATGTTTTTCGTCTCGCGCAGCTTTCTGGCAATGGCACGGTATTCCTGGGGCTCGGTATATTTCAAATAAAGCTCTTCGAGCTCCGACTTGATGCTGTACAACCCAAGCCGGTGCGCGAGCGGCGCATAAATGAATATCGTTTCGGAAGCGATTTTGAGTTGCTTGTCGCGCGGCATACTGTCGAGCGTGCGCATGTTGTGCAGGCGGTCGGCAAGCTTGACAAGGATTACCCGTACATCGTCCGAGAGCGTCAGCAACATCTTCCGGAAGTTCTCCGCCTGCTGCGACGAGCCATATTCGAACCGACCTGAGATTTTGGTCAGCCCGTCGATAATCTTGGCGACTTTTTTACCGAACAGCCGCTCAATATCGTCGATACCCATGTCGGTATCCTCCACCACGTCATGAAGCAATGCCGCCACGATGCCGGTGGTACCGAGCCCGATTTCTTCGACCACGATTTGTGCTACTGCGAGGGGGTGGTATATGTACGGCTCTCCCGACCGGCGACGCATATCCTTATGCGCATCGACGGAAGTATAAAAGGCTTTTTTGATTAATTTAGCATCATTATCCTTCAAAAATGGCTTAGCTGTTCTTAAAAGCCGGCGGTATTTTTTGAGGATATCCTTACGCTCCTGTTCCAGGTCAATGTTGAGGGATTCAACCAGTTGCTCCACTGCTATTTTCTAATTGGTATGCTTCACCAAAATAACAAATTTTAGCGACATTTTTCAATACGCTTTTACCCAAAGATAAAATTTTGAAAATAATTTGCATGTTTTGGAAAAATAGAAATACCTTTGCACTCCCAATTCGACGAACGTGTTGAAAAACGGGACTAAGTGAGCGGGCGTGGCGGAACTGGTAGACGTGCTAGACTTAGGATCTAGTGCCGCAAGGCGTGGGGGTTCGATTCCCTCCGCCCGTACGAAATACAAGGGAATGACGGGGCGTCAGATTCCTCATCTAGCTGGGAAAATGAGTTGCTCCGTAGTATTGAAACCCGTCAAATGCCCTCAGGACTTCGTTTTGAGGGCATTTTTGTTTTTTTCTGTTCAAATGTAACAAAGGTATTTACCAATAGCTTAGCGACACATGGAAGTTTTGTTAGAAAAGAGTTCGCCGACCTTAGCCTCTCTGAAAGTAACGTTGACCAAGGAAGATTATCAGCCAAAAGTTGATAAAACGATCAAGGATTATTCGAAACGCGTGAACCTGAAAGGATTTCGTCCCGGCAAAGTACCATCCCATGTGATCCAGCGCATGTATGGTAAGAGCATTCTGGTTGACGAAGTGAATAACATCCTCAGCAACGCAGTAAGCAGCTATATCCGCGAAAACAAATTGCAGGTAGTAGGTGATCCTGTGCCTGACCGCGACAAAGCGGCAGAAGTGAACTGGGATACTCCTAGCTCATTCGAATTCAGCTACGACCTGGGTATTGCATCGGATTTCGACGCTGACCTGAGCGCATTGCCTGCCATCAAGCGTTACACGATCAATGTGGACGACAACGAACTGACGAAGACGATCGACAGCCTTCGCGAGCGTTTCGCCGACAGCATTCACCCGGAAGTAAGCGAAGCAGGAGACATGATCTTCGGTGAGCTGAAACAGGAATCGACCGAATTCACAACCCGCACTGCGATCCCTACCAAACAAGTTAAGGAAGAAGCTGCTGCGAAATTCATCGGCGTAAAAAAAGGCGATGTAATCGTTTTCGACATTCAGGATACATTCTCTGATGAGTCGGCTATCGCTCACGTAACCGGTAAGAAAAAAGAAGATATCGCTGATCTTTCAGGCGAATATACATTGACAGTTGAAGACGTAACGCGCTCTGCACCAGCCGCATTGACGCAGGAGTTCTTCGACAAAGTATTGGGACCAGGCCAGGTTGAAAGCGAAGAGCAGTTCAACGAGAAGGTTCTTGAAATCATCAAAAGCAACTACGAGCGCGAAACCGAAGCATTGCTCCGTCGCGATATCGAGAATGCATTGCTGGATGCTATCTCCATCGAATTGCCTGAGGAATTCCTCAAAAGCTGGTTGGAGCGCACCAACGAAGGCAAGTTCACCCGTGAGCAAATCGACGAACAGTTCGGTGATTTCGCGAAATCTTTGAAACTGAGCCTGATCAAAAACAAGATCGCCGACAAATCGGAAGTAAAAGTAGAATACCCTGAAATCCTCGCATTCACACGTGAAATGGTGAAAGGACAATTCGGTATCTACGGCGACGACGAATCGATGCGCGAAACGATCGACCGCGTGGCACAAGGTTACCTTGCCGACAAAGAACGGGATAACTATACGAGCGTGTTCAACCAGGTGTTTGACAACAAAGTTCTCGAAGTAATCCGCGGCCAGGTAAGCACCGACGAGCAGACCGTTGAAGTATCAGAATTCGAAAAACTGGCGAAAGGCGAAGTGGAAGCCGAAGCTTAATTTCAGAAAATATAAAAAACATTTTTTTCACCGTCCCGGGTAACCGGGCGGTGTTTTTTTGTTCCAATGCATCCTAGAAACCAATGCGCTGTCGCTCCTCTCCTATTTGCCGGACAATGCCGTCGCCGAACAATTGCCTGAATTTCAGCTTCCATTGATCCAGTTCATTTTGCAGCCGGCGGTTTTCGGCTAGTATGCGGGTATTCTCTTGGCGAAGCCATTCAGTCTCTGACATGGACACATCAATGCCGAGCAATTCGGGCAATGGCACGTCAAGCAGCTTGGCTACATTTTCTAACCTTGAAACCGAAAGCTCCGTGCGGCCGCGTTCGATATCTCCGTAGGCTGTCGTCGATAAGCCAAGCATGTCTGCCATATTTTCCTGCGAAAGGCCTTTTTGCAGCCTTATCTGCCGTATTTTCTCTGATAAATTGGATGTGACGTTCATAATGTCCGGTTATTAAGCGTGGTATAACGTTTTTATGCTGCAATCTAGTCATTGAACAGGGCTGATGACTGTCGCATTTTTCGATAATTTATCGCCGAAATTGACAAGGATTATTCGGTGAAATGGTCAAATTTGTGCCATGCAACCGGGAAACCTGCGGCGATATAAACAGAAACTAAGCTATATTGCTTTTTGTTCTCGAACTCAGTTGCCCTTTAACTATTGATAAATTAAAAATTAATTTTTTCGATGAATTACGGAAATGAATTTAGAAAATATGCCGTTCACCACCTGGGAATGAATGGTCTGACCGTGGACGGTTACATGAACCACTCTGTTGAAAACATGACCCGTTCGGTGATCGAGGAACGCCCTATGAACTTCCGCGAGGTCGACGTGTTCTCCCGTCTGATGGCCGACCGCATTATTTTTATGGGCACAGGCGTGGACGACAATATCGCCAACATTATTGTAGCCCAGCTACTCTTCCTCGAATCGGCAGATCCCAAGAAGGATATCCTGATGTATATCAACAGCCCCGGCGGCTCGGTTTATGCCGGTCTGGGTATTTACGACACCATGCAATACGTCCGTCCGGACGTAGCGACCGTATGTACCAGCCTCGCGGCCTCTATGGGCGCGGTGTTGCTCGCAGGCGGCGCGGCAGGCAAGCGCTCGGCGCTCCCGCACGCACGTGTGATGATTCACCAGCCATCCGGCGGCGCGCAGGGTACTTCGGTCGATATCGAGATCACCACCCGCGAGATCGTGAAACTGCGTCATGAGCTATACGAAATCCTTGCACACCACACTGGTCAGACGCCGGAGCAAATCGGCCTGGATTCCGACCGTGACAAGTGGTTGAAAGCAACGGAAGCAAAAGAATACGGCTTGATCGACGAGGTGCTTACCCGCGAAAAATAAGTTGAACGACCTTTCAACATCGCCCCGCAGCCTGCTGTCGGGGCGTTTTTAGTATATGGCTTAACCTTGATTTGGTAACCCGGTCAAAAAACCGGAAATTTGCATTAAGATAACCGCTAATTGTCAATTGTAAGGAAGATTGAACATTACACTCCGTCTTCTTGTTACTTTGACTCACACGTTTGTTTACCATGGCTTTCCGAAGCCTGAAACATTCACAAAACTGCTAAAATCGAATCGATGGCACAAGTAAGTTGTTCGTTCTGCGGACGTAAAAAAAGCGAAGTGGATTTGCTTCTATCCGGGATTGACGCTCACATTTGTAACCACTGCATTGCCCAGGGGCATCAGGTAGTTACGGAAGAGCTAGGGCCGAAAGAGGACAAGAAAGAGAAGAAATCGAAGCTTCCGAAATTAAAGCCCATTCCTCCCGCTGATATCAAGCATTTCCTCGAACAATATGTCATAGGCCAGGACGAAGCGAAACGCTCGCTGGCGGTGGCGGTATATAATCACTACAAGCGTCTGAACCAGGCAAGCACCGAGGACGACGTTGTGATCGAGAAATCCAACATTATTATGGTAGGCGAAACCGGTACCGGTAAAACCTATCTCGCTAAATCCATTGCACGCATTCTGCAAGTACCTTTCTGCGTAGCCGATGCTACGGTGGTAACCGAAGCAGGTTATGTCGGTGAAGATGTGGAAACGATCCTGACCCGCCTGCTCCAAGCTGCGGATTATAATGTGGAAGCGGCAGAGCGCGGTATCGTATATATTGACGAGATCGACAAGATCGCCCGCAAGTCGGACAACCCTTCCATTACCCGCGACGTAAGCGGCGAGGGTGTACAGCAGGCATTGTTGAAACTCCTCGAAGGCTCGATCGTGAACGTGCCGCCGCAAGGAGGCCGCAAGCACCCGGACCAGAAGATGATTTCTTTGAATACCGAAAACATCCTCTTCATCTGCGGCGGTGCATTCGATGGCATCGAGCGCCACATCGGAAAACGGATCAACACCCGCCCGATCGGTTTCAATGGCGACAACCGCATTATCGAAATTTTTGATAAAGGTAATTTAATGCGCTACGTGACGGCCATGGACCTTAAATCATTCGGGCTCATCCCCGAATTGATCGGTCGCTTGCCGGTACTCACGCACTTGAACCCGCTCGATCGCGAGACATTGCGCCGCATCCTGACCGAGCCTAAAAATGCTTTGGTAAAGCAATACAGCAAATTGTTCGCAATGGAGGGCATTACCCTGCATTTCGAAGACGCGGTGCTCGATTACATTGTTGATCAGGCGATGATCTACAAACTCGGCGCCCGCGGTCTGCGCGCCATCTGCGAGTCGATCATGACCGACGCGATGTTCGATCTGCCTTCTCAAAAAGATGTGAAAGAATTCACGCTCTCGCTTGATTATGCGAAAGATAAATTCGAAAAATCTTCGATGGCATTGCTTCGCTCAGTCGCCTAGTAGCCATCACATTAGCATTTTTGCAAGCGCCCTGCCTCTTTCAAAGGAGCAGGGCGCTTCTTTTTTCACCCCAATAGTCCTATTTTTACACAAAAACACTATATTATTTTAAATGGAGAACTGGCTCATAAATAAATCGATCGTCGTTATCGGAGGAACCACCGGCGCGGGCTTGTCCGCAGCACAAGCCTTTGTCCGAAACGGCGCCAACGTGGTGGTAGTGGGGCGCAACCCGGAGAGTTGCCTGATGGCAGAATTGAACCTGGGGAGCAATGCAAGAGCCAAACAAGGTGACGCAACGCAGCCTCAGACGGCGCTGGACGCGATCCAGCTCTGTATAAGGGAATTCGGAAGTTTCGATGCATTGTATCACGCGCCGGAAGAACATGAGGAGCCTGCAACCGACGGTCCGCTACATAGTCTGAGCCTGGAAAGCTGGCGCAGAACACTGGATCAGAGCCTGACGTCACTCATGCTCTCGAACCAGGCGGCAGTACGGACATTTATGGGAATGAACAAAGGTGGATCCATTTTGAATCTGAGCCCCGAAGCCGCTCCGGCAGAAGGCGACCCGCGCCACGCAGGCGCAACGTCCAAAGCCGCGGTAATCGGTTTCTCAAAATCCATTGCGGCAGCTTACACAGGACACGATATTCGTATCAACGTAATTTCCACCGGCACCTCCATGCCAGCAGACCTTGACGGTGCTGCCGTGTACCTGTTGTCGGACCACGCCCGCTTTACCAACGGACAGGTACTCGTGGTTGACGGCGGCAAAAGTGTGCTGGAAGAGCAATACTAGCAGCACTTAAACGGTTGTGTTGTGAAGAAATTGCTGCGAATGCAATACGAACGCAGAGAGAATCGCTTTTTTTCTTTTATTCGCGTAAAATAGTTCACCAGACACCGTACTCCTATGGCTACCGGACCGATTGTAACCCTTACAATAAATCCCGCGCTCGACAAAAGCTCCAATGTGCCGCGCATCGTCCCCGACAATAAACTGCGTTGCGACGCACCCAATTTCGAAGCAGGTGGCGGGGGAATCAACGTAGCCAAGGCCATTCACCGGCTGGGAGGCAATCCGATCGCTATTTTTACAGTGGGCGGCCCCACCGGCCAGCGTCTCCACAAGCTCGTGAAAAGCGAGGGAGTGGAAACTATGGTGATCGAAACCAAACAGTGGACAAGGGAAAACTTTCACGTGTTGGAAACCAGCACTGGCTTCCAGTACCGTTTCGGAATGCCCGGCACGGAAATGATGCCGACCGAAGTACGCTCGATCCTCGAAACCATGGAGGAACTTGACCCCAAGCCATCTTACATTATCGCCAGCGGTAGCCTTCCTCCGGGAGTACCTTCCGATTTTTATGGGCAAATCGCCAAAATAGCCCATAACCAGGGCGCGCGGTTCATTGCCGATACTTCCGGCGATGCGCTCCGTTATGCTACCGAAGCAGGCGTATATCTTTTGAAACCGAATATTACTGAGCTCAGCGAACTGGTAGGCGTCGATAAGCTGGAAATGGATGAAGTCGACGATGCTGCCCGCGCGCTCATCATACGCGGGCAATGCGAGATCGTGATCGTATCCATGGGCGCGATGGGCGCGATGCTCGTCACCGAAGACCAGGTAGAGCACATCCCCGCCCCTCCCGTGCAGCCGAAAAGCACCGTGGGCGCCGGCGATAGTATGCTGGCGGGCATTGTATGGACATTGTCGCAAGGTAAATCCTACCGCGAGGCAGTCCGGATGGGGGTTGCGTGCGGTACCGCCGCCACCATGAACTCTGGCAGCGAGCTATTTAGAATGCAGGACGTCAACCGCCTGCTCGACTGGCTGAACCGCTACGGAAAACGCTACTCTGCCAGTTGATCAAAACTATGTATGAACAAATAGTAAGAAATCGGGAGTCCGGTCTTTTTTCAAAAAATTAAAAAGATTCGTCATGTCCGAAACACATTCCCGCCGTCAGTTTGCAAAGATTACCGCAGCCACTGCCGCCGCCCTTACTTTTAAACCGTTCTACATTCTACACGCCAAACCGAGGGTGGATGGCGAGGTGATCGGCCATGGTAGCCACCGCTATAAGGTACACCAGGACTGGGGTAACCTCGACGCGTCCCAGTTCCCTGTCAACAACTGCCACGAAATGGTGCAGGACAGCAAAGGCAGGCTGATCATGGTGGGTGATGAGGTTAAAAACAATATCCTTATCTACGACCGATCGGGCAAGCTGCTGGAAAGCTGGGGGCATGAATTTCCGGGCGGGCACGGGCTTACGCTATGGAATGCAAACGGGGAAGAATTCCTGTTTATCAGCGATCCCAACATCGGTAAGGTCTTTAAAACAGATTTGAAAGGCAAAATCCTGCTCACGATCGAACATCCGTCGAAGGTAGGCGCCTATAAAGAAGCGGATCCGTTCAAGCCTACCGAAACGGCCATTGGCCCGGATGGTACCATTTACATTGCCGACGGCTATGGCTCGCAATGGATTTTGAGATACACCCCCAAAGGCGAGTTTATAGATAAGTTCGGCGGCTCCGGCGACGGCGATTCTCAGTTCTCTACCGCTCACGGCATCGCGATCGATTACCGCGATAAAGCAAACCCAACGCTCATCGTCACTTCGCGCGCGCACAACGCATTCAAGAAATTCACTTTGGATGGCAAATACCTGAGCACCATATTCCTGCCCGGCGCATTCGTTTGTCGCCCGGTTTTCAAGGACGACACGCTTTACGCGGGTGTGTGCTGGTCGCGCCTGCGCTACCTGAACCAGACGCCGAACTCGGGCTTCGTAACGATTATTGATAAAGCCAATAAAGTGATTTCAAACCCGGGAGGTACCAAACCCGAGTACCGAAACGGCGAGCTGCAATTGATGGTGCAGGAGAAACCAATATTCATGCATTGCCACGATGTGTGCGTCGATAACGACCACAATATTTATGTGTGCCAATGGAATGCTAAGAAGACTTACCCGGTAAAGCTGGAAAGAGTTTAAGCAAAAACATAAGACATACTCAAACGAATATCTGATCCGTTGGCGGCGCTAGCGGATCAGTTTTATTGTAACCCCATTCACGATCATCGTCGAAATCGTCAGAATGCCGTAGGCAACACCGATGGGCATTTGTGGCACTAACCAAGCCACGCCCACCAGGAACGCGACGAACCCATAACCCGCCAGTAGCAAGCCGTACAATATCCTGATCGCGGCGTCCGAGCCCTGCTGTGAATGCGTAAAGACCGCCAGCGTCGAAGTCATGATCGGAAAGGGCGTCAATATCCCGCTCCAAGTCGGGCCAAGGTGATCGGCTGCTTGTGTGAGAGCGACCACGAAGAGCGTCGCCACCAACATTCTCAATGGAATATCCCAGGAAGGTTGTTTCTTGAACTCTGCTTTTGTTTTAGGTTTTGGGAAAAAATATAACACCAGCGTCAGCACCGCCAAGTTCAGCCCGACACCAGCTGCGAGCGGAACATCCCTGCCCAGCGAAAGCAATGCAACCACAAAAAATGCGCCGTAGCTGAGCAGCACCGTCGGTAACCAGCTCATCCGCCGGGAAAGCGTCGCATATACCAACGCGAAGAGCATCGTACCCACCGACCCCAACAATGCCGAAGTGATCGTTGAAGCCGCGAACGCAGCTCCGTGCTCCAATGCGATGAAGAAAGAGATCGGCCCCGCCACCCAGGGGAACCCGCCGATCCAGCCGCCCAGCCCCTCGCCCCATTTGCGAACGGCCATTGTTACCCCGGCAATCAGCGGGGGCATCAGCATGATTTTGGTTAAAAGAATATCCGACAACGATTTTAAGCGGCAAAATGGAGCACAAATTTACGCCTAAGACCCTAATCCGCTGAAAATTTGACAAAATACTTCCCGATTTTAATTGCAACACAGTTGCAATGATCCTATTTTTGCAACGTTGTAACAAAAAGACGTAACCCGCTACATGCCCGCTGCCCGATTTTCGCTCCTCATCCTTTTGCTATCACTGTTTTCGCCGACAGCCATGGCCCAGAAACCGGCGTGCGAATGCTTTGTGAAAGGTATCGTGAAAGACCGGCATACCGGCCAGCCGATTATCGGCGCCACCGTGCTGATTGTCGGACAGAGCGACGGCGTTTCCACCGATGTGAACGGGCGTTACGAGCTCCGCAACCTTTGTCCAGGAAACTACACCCTCGAATGCCGCATTGTCGGCTACACGCCATTCCAGCAAAAAATAGACCTTACGGCCGGACATGAAGAAAACTTCAACCTGCTCGAACAGGAAGTGCATTTAAAGGATGTCGAGATTACCGCGCACCGCACGGATGCACCTTCTTCTCAACCATTAACTACTCTTTCGGGGGCGGATTTAGACAAGACACGTGGCCAAACACTGGGCGAGAGCCTCAAAGGTGTCACCGGTGTGACCACACTGCAAACAGGCTCTTCTATTGCCAAACCCGTGATTCACGGTCTGCACAGCAACCGCGTACTGATCATGAACAACGGCATTCGCCAGGAAGGCCAGCAATGGGGCTCAGAGCACGCGCCGGAAATCGATCCGTTCATTGCAACGCGCATTTCGGTGGTAAAGGGCGCTGCGGGTGTGCGCTACGGTTCCGATGCCATCGGCGGGGTGATATTGGTGGAGCCGGAAGAACTGCCGATCGACAAGCCCATTACCGGTGAATTGAATGCAGTAGGCTTTTCCAATGGCCGCCAGGGCGTATTGTCGGGCACCATGCAGGGCGGGCTGAACTTCGTAAAAGGCTTTGGCTGGCGTGCGCAGGGTACCATTAAACGTGGCGGCAATATTCGTACACCCAATTATTTCCTCGATAATACCGGCATTAGTGAAAACAACTTCTCGCTCGCGGCAGGTTACCGGCACAAAGGCCTGGGCATCGATGTGTTTTACAGCCGATTCGATACACAAATTGGCATTTTCTCCGGCTCGCACATTGGTAGTGTCACCGATTTACTCAATGTGATCAAAAACGGCGAGCCGTTCGTCAAATCCGGTTTCAGCTATGCCATTAACCGGCCCAACCAGAATGCGACGCACGAGTTGCTGAAAACCGAAACACACTACCATTTCGGCGACGGCAACCGGCTGCAATGGACGATCGCCCGGCAGTATAATAATCGCAATGAATTCGACCTGCACCGGCCGCGGAACGACAGTATAGCGGCCCTTAATCATCCCGAACTGACATTTAAACTCACTTCATTGACAAACGACGTGGTCTGGGACCACAAACCCATTGCCGGGAAAATCAGCGGGCAGGTTGGTGTGAGCACATTATACCAATACAACCTCATGAGCGGCCGCCCGCTGATTCCCAATTTTAACCAGTTCAACATCGGGCTGTTTTGGATCGAACGGTATGTGACCAGTAAATGGGAGCTCGAAGCCGGCCTTCGTTATGATTACCGGACCCTGAAAACCTACCGGATCGTGAACCGTGAAAAGATCGCCGACCATTTCGATTTCAGTAATTTCTCGGGAACGGCCGGGGCCACACGTAACTTTTCCGAACGCCTTTCTGCACGTGTGAACGTGGGTACGGCCTGGCGCGCACCTAACGTGAGCGAGCTGTTCAGCGACGGCGTGCATCACGGCGCAGCCGCGTATGAGAAAGGTGACGCCACTTTACAACCTGAAAAGGCCCTCAATTCGATAGCGAGCGTGAAATACGCCGCGCCAAAATGGAGCGTGGAAGTAGGCGGTTATTACAATTACATTTTTGATTTCATATACCTGAAACCACAACCGGAACCCATTCTAACGATCAGAGGGGCATTTCCCTATTTCAAATACACCCAAACCGACGCTTCTTTCAAAGGGTTGGATGTATCGGGAAGCTGGGAGTTTGTGAAGCGCACCACCATTTCGAGCAAGCTCACCTACCTGCGCGTGTACGACGAACGCAGCGACGGTTACCTGGTGATGATCCCGCCCAACCGGCTCGATAATGCATTGAAATACCAGCTCGCCGACCGCGGCAAATGGAAGGACGGGTTTATCTCAATTGGTAACCTGCTCGTGGCGGAGCAAAAACGCGTTCCCGTGAACAGTGATTTTATGCCGCCTCCGAAGGGCTATTCCCTCTGGAGCCTGCAAGCCGGCGCGACACTGAAAGTTTCTGAAAAACAGCAATTGGAAATCGGTGTCAATGTTCAGAACCTGTTCAATACCGTTTACAGGGATTACCTGAACCGATTCCGCTATTACGCCGACGATATGGGCCGCAACGCGTCGCTCCGCCTGAAATGGAAGTTTGGCACTTGATAAAATGAATTTTAATACAATACTTAAACCTATTACGTATGAAAATGAACCGCAAGCTGACCTGGATGCTGCTCGCCGCGATGACAACCGCCTTTGTGCAATGTAAAGACTCGGGGGACGACGTGGTGCCGGACGATGAAAACGAACTGATCACTTCCGTAACGTTGAAATTTACCGAGCAAGGCACCTCCAACGTCAGCACCTTTTCCTACAAGGATGCCGACGGCGACGGTGGCAATGCACCTACGAAATTCGATACGATTTCGCTGAAACCGAATACGACTTACACATTGGCCATCGAGTTGCTTGACGAGAGTAAGTCGCCCGTGGATGATATTACCAAAGAAGTGGAAGAGGAATCGGACGAGCACCTGTTTGTGTACACACCCAGCCCTGCTGCATTGCTGACCTACACTTACGGCGATAAAGACAAGAATAACTACCCGATCGGCATCACCGGTTCCGCAAAAACCGGCGCGGCAGGTCACGGCACATTGAAAGTACAATTACGCCACCAGCCCGGAGCTAAAAACGGCACCCCTACGCCCGGTAGCGATGATGTGAACCTGGATTTCCATTTGAAAGTCCAATAAAACAAAAAGGGATCAGCCGTGCGACTGATCCCTTTTACTAGTTGCATTTGGGACAAACGCCCTGTATCAGCAGATTGAAATGTTCGGGATGGTAACCTTCCGGTAGCTGGACCGCCGGAATGTGCAGGTTTTCGAGGCAGTTGGTTTCGCCGCATGAGCTGCATTTAAAATGGATATGATCGTGCTGGTGTTTTTCTTCCGAACAACTGTGCGAGCACAATGCATAGCGTAGCCCTTCATCATCGAGCACCTTATGTATAATGCCTTTTTCGAGGAACGTCTTGAGTGTCCTGTATATGGTTACGCGGTCGTAATTCTCTCCCAACTCCCCTTCCAGGTCCCCGTGCGATAATGCGTTTTTCCGATTGATAAATGTTGAAAGCACGTCCTCGCGACACGTGGTCGTGCGCAGGTGATGTACTTTCAGCGTTTCTCTTAACTGGTCCATTGTTTCCAACAGTTTAATAATTCCTCCCTTCTAAAACCTTTCCCGTCAAAGTTAAGTTCTAACCGGTTCAAATTCCAAGCATTCCGATTACACTTTCATGGATCGGCCGACCGCACCCCAAAAATATTCTGCAACCCCGTTGCAAGTTCAAGCCAAGGGTCTTATTTTTGCAACATTATTGTATGTAGGAAATGAAAGCAGTACACTCACATGGCAGGGCCGACTATATAGGGATTCTCGGATCCGTGTTGTGCATTATCCATTGCATACTGGTCCCTGCATTGGCCCTCGGTTCGTCGGTAGCGACGCATAACCACGCCCATATCGGTCTTATTTCGCTGGATTACCTGTTTATTCTCATTAATGGTATTGCGGTTTATTATGCCACACGCGACCACCGCTCTACCGGCCTGCGCATCTTCCTTTGGAGCGCATTAGCTATCTTCGCTGTTTCATTAATCTTTGAAGGACATCATCAGGTATTCTCCTGGCTGGGTTATGCAGGTTCGGGTTTATTAATCATCGGCCATCTCATTAACCTCTACATTTGCCAGATCGCCCCGCGGTTGAAGTTTCGCGCCCGCTGATCACTTATCGTATTCCACTTCGAAGCGACTTAAATCCGGACGGTTCGGACGTTTGCGGTCGAGCTCGTATTCAAAAATCGTTTTACCGAGATTGGCCATGAATGGAAAACCTACGGTGTCATAATCGTATTTGTCGTCATTGAAAATACCGTCCTCGTTGCAATAGATTACGGCTGTTACCATAAATTCTATTCCTTTTTCAAAATCGGCGATATAGGCATTGTCGAGCAGGAAACCGTATGCATCCCCGCATTTGTTAAAAAGCCTGATATGGCGCGGAAGGCGCGTTTTGGTGGCCCCGAAGAGCAGGAATTTCACATAGCCATCGTAGTAATCATCGGTATAGCTCGCGGGATAGCTCGTTTCGACGGGAAACTGCGACATATATTGGTACATAAACCGGTAATCCTCGTCTGTGAGGTTAAACCGCTGAGACACCGGCACCTGGTCAGGAAAGAAGAGCGTTTTCAGAAGTCGGTGCTGTTCTTCAAGCGGGAAGAAGTTCTTTTTGGTAAAATCAAACGGCTCGTTCACCAGTATGCCGTCTTTCATATAACCTTTACCTAACCTAATCGGCCCGGGTGCATTGTATTCCTTTTCATTATACTTCGCAGGCTGTTCAAAGACAATCCTGCCATCTTTTTCGAAGCGGATCGGGTTCGTGTAGCGATTATTCTCCGGTCCGATCGGCGAATCGAGGCGGTGTAAAATGCGGGCGTCCTTAAAACCCTTCCTATGCAGGCTGTCGTTAAACTCCTGCTGACCTATGAACTCATACAGCCGGTTGAATGCATCATTATCACTCGCCAGCAATATCTTTTTGGCATAATGCGCCACCGAGGGCAGCTTATCCTCAGAGCTTGTATCGGCTTTCACCGCAGTTTGCTCGGGTCTTACTGCATCCGTGAACATCGGCGTATATTTATCAATACCCAGTTTGTTCAATTTTTCGAATGCCAGTGCGACAGCCGGTAGCTTAACCGTGCTCGCCGGATAAAAATACTCCCCGGTATTCACGCGGTAACCATGCGTAGTAAAATGCGGAATGTTGTTTTTATTCCTGTCGATCTTCGTGTATAGCACCTGTACCCTGTATTTGTCAGGATCTTCGAGGATCGCCGAAAAGCGCTCGGGATGCTTTTTTAATAATTTTTCAATGAAATTATCCGAATGGTACTGTGCGTGAATGGGCAGGGCTGCCAGCTGTAAAGACAAGAAAAGCAACAGTTTATGATTTCTAAAAAAAAGCATGGAGAATACCGGGCACGTGTTAGCCGAATATACGATTTTTATTTTAAAGGGTACCCGGAATTAGTTTTTACTCCCCGGCTCCTTTTCTGGTTAGACATAAAAAAAGGCGAATAATGGAAGAAAACAAGTTGCGCAGCAGGGGCTGGTTTGGTAAATCGGGTAAGGACGGTTTCATTTACCGTGCCTGGATGAAAAATCAAGGCTATCCCTCTGATGAGTTTGAAGGACGGCCGGTAATCGGTATTTGTAATACATTTTCGGAGCTGACACCTTGTAACGGGCATTTCCGCGAGCTGGCGGAATCGGTGAAACGCGGAGTATGGGAAGCAGGTGGCTTTCCGCTCGAATTTCCGGTGATGTCGCTGGGCGAAACACTCATCAAACCGACCGCGATGCTATACCGCAACCTCGCAAGTATGGATGTGGAAGAATCCATCCGCGCCAATCCGATCGACGGCGTGGTTCTGCTTTGCGGCTGCGACAAAACAACGCCTTCGCTCGTCATGGGCGCGGCAAGTGTGAATATCCCTACGATCGTGGTTTCTGGAGGACCGATGCTCACCGGCCGCTACCGCGGAAAAACGATCGGTACGAGTGACGTGTGGCGTTTTAGCGAGCTGCACCGTAAGAGCGAACTCACGCAGGAAGAACTTTACACTGCCGAAGCCTGCATGTGCCGCTCCGACGGCCACTGCGCGGTAATGGGTACAGCCTCCACCATGGCGTGCATGGTTGAATCGCTCGGGCTTACATTGCCTGAAAACGCTGCAATACCTGCCGCAGACTCCCGCCGGAAAGTCCTCGCGCATTTGTCGGGCCGGCGCATTGTGGAAATGGTGAAGGAAGATTTGAGACTGTCGCAAATCCTCACGCGCGAGGCATTCGAGAACGCGATTATGATCAATGCGGCAATTGGTGGTTCTACCAACTTTGTGATTCACTTGCTCGCCATCGCTGGCCGCATTGGCGTGGATTTGAGCCTGGATGATTTCAATGATCTTTGTAAAAAAGTACCGCTATTGCTCAACCTGCAACCTTCGGGCGGGTATTTCATGGAAGACTTCTACTACGCAGGAGGTTTGCCGGTCGTGATCAAGGAGCTTAGCAGCATCTTGCACCAATCGGTAATCACTGCCAATGGCAAAACCATGGCCGAAAACTCGGCGAGCGCGGAATGCTTCAATCCGGAAGTGATCGGTACGATGGAAGAGCCCATTAAAGACCTAACCGGCCTTGCGGTAGTGCGCGGAAACCTTTGCGAGAATGGCGCGGTGATCAAGCCATCGGCTTCTCTGAAACCGGAACTGATGCAGCACCGTGGCAAGGCGATCGTATTCGAGGATATCGACGATTATAAGCTCCGCCTCGACGATCCGGACCTGGATGTGGATGAAAATAGTATATTGGTATTGAAAAATGTAGGACCGAAGGGCTACCCGGGCATGCCGGAGGTGGGTAATATGTCGTTACCTAAAAAGCTGCTAGCTCAGGGCGTGATCGACATGGTACGCATTTCCGATGGACGGATGAGCGGTACCGGTTTTGGAACGGTTGTTTTGCACGTGTCCCCCGAAGCAGCGGTGGGCGGTAACCTCGCCCTGGTACAGGACGGCGATTATATTGAACTGGATGTGGAAAACAGAAGGCTGCATCTGGAAGTGTCGGACGAAGAGCTCGCACGCCGGAGAACGCTCTGGAAGCCACTTGACCTGGGCTATAACCGCGGTTATGTGAACCTGCACATCGCCCACGTAACGCAGGCACACGAAGGTGCCGACCTCGACTTCCTCAAAGGCGGTTCGGGCGATAAAGTAACGAGAGATTCGCATTAACAGGCTGGTAATGCGTTAGTCAGATGATCAGCAGCCCCGCGGCAGACGGCCCGGCGCATTACCCGCTTTCAAATTAGCATTACAATGAGTAGCCAACTTTTTGATAACCATGTCGCTATCGTAACCGGCGCGGGACAGGGAATCGGTTTCGAGATAGCAAAACAACTGGCCTGCCAGGGCGCTGGGGTTATACTGAACGATAGCAACAAAGCACTGGCCGCAGAAGCAGCCAAGAAAATACGCAACAAGGAAGGCGAATGCGTGGCCTTCGCTGGCGACGCCTCCCAGCCGGAAGTGATCGACGCGATGGTGGACGAAGCCGTGAAATGCTTCGGCAAACTCACATTGACCGTCTGCAATGCCGGTATTACGCTATTTGGGGATTTCTTCGAATACCCTGCCGAAAATCTGCGCAAGGTACTTGAAGTGAACCTCATGGGCTCCTTCCTGCTCACCCAAGCGGCTGCGAAACAAATGCGAAAGCAGAAATCGGGCGGAAGGATATTGCTCATGTCGTCGGTGGTAGGGCACCAGGCACATCAGTTTCTCGGGGCTTATGCAATGACGAAGGCAGGATTGGAAATGCTGGCCAAAAACCTTGTGCTTGAACTTTCCCCACATGGCATTACCATCAACGCCGTGGCGCCTGGCGCGACGCTCACCGAGCGGACATTAGCAGAAGACCCCACCTATCCCAAAACATGGTCGGCGATCACGCCTATGGGCAGGCCCGCCATTTGTGAAGACATTGCCAACGCCGCATTGTTCCTGTTATCACCGCATTCGGGACACATTACAGGACAAAGCCTGATCGTCGACGGCGGCTGGACATCCGTGAGCCCCCTGCCCGATCTAAGCAATATGAATGTGAAATAGCTCCTTATTCTCCCGAAAAAAGCTGCGCTTCCAGGTCATCGATGCTACCGTCTTTCGAAAAGAACAGCTCACGTGGCTTGGCAGCGGCGCTCGGGTTGACGGTCATGAAACTGCGGTATTGATCGTCCGAAATGATTTTCAGATTCAATGCCCTTTTCAACACCATAGGGAACGGCACCTTGAAGAAATTGGCTATATCCGATGCCAGGAATTCCGGGATTTTGGAGATATCATTTCTGAAAAAGCTCTCCACTTCTTCGAAAGGCAGTAACGCTTCAAAAATCAGCTGCTCCGAACGCGCTGCGAGCGAGGCCGTGTTGGCATAAATCGTATGCAGGCCGAGCGAAACTGTGAGCAAATGAATGTGGTAATTGCGTTCGTTGATATCCGACGCGGCATTCACAAAAACCCATCCTTTTTGGTGATAAATTGCAGAGAATCCTTTGAAAAGCGGATCTACGTTATGCAGCTGCGCGATTTTGATGCCGTCGGGATACGGCAGCTTATGCCCGATCTGATGCACGATATCCTGCGCGTAGGAAATATCGGCTACCTCACCCGCCGGTTCGATCATCCAGTCTCCGTTCACCAGCCCTTCGAAGAGATGATCCGCAATCCGCTGGCTTTCTACCTGGCCCAAATGGAGGACAATGCGGTTACCGCGGACAGAGTAATCAAGAAGGAGTTGGTTTTTGGGCTGTTTCCGGGCCATATCGAGGTCGTTGTTGAGGTGTTAACTTTCAAAGATACGTCCTTCCGGTTTCCGCCGCAACAGCAGGCTGGTAATATTATCGCCACTCCAACGTGTTGAGCAATTGCAACATATCGGCCTGTAAATAATCGATCACAGGCGCCAGTGAATCATTTTTAGTAGCCGTAGGAAAGTAAATAGCCCCCCTCAGAAAGTGCCCGGTACTATCCGTCGTGTAAAACTGGTAGGGGCTCGGCACGTCGCCTTCAATTTTAAACAGCATTGCAGTACGGCCAGTCTTGCCCAAAACCCGCTGCTCCTGGATCGACGACGCCCTGATCTGGTGCTTGCTGGCAAGCTTGTAACTGTCATCAATAAAGGCTTTCAGCAATGCCGGATTGTTGTTGAGGGCCTTGTAGGTAATCTGGATATTGGCTTTAAACTGGGGGTAAGTGATGAAAATCCAGTCCTTCCCGGCTGTTTTAAATGTATCCGGTTCCACGACCGCATATTTGGAATACTCAAATGTGTAAGGATGTGCCTCGGTCAATCGGCGGTAGCTATGTTTGGGCAGATCAATGCGATTATAGCCTTTGGGTTTGGGGATGTAGGTCTGCTCCCCTTCTTTTTTACAACCTGAGATAAGCAGCAATGAAACAGGCAGGAAAATCGCGAAAATGAATTTGTACATATAACAGGTCCCGTTGGCAAACATGCGCAAAACTAACGAAAACGTTGGAACATTATTTTTGCCTATACCCTTGAAAACAAAAAAGCGAAACCGTCGATGACAGTCTCGCTCTCCGGCTCCCTCTTCCGCTACTCGACGGTAACAGATTTGGCAAGATTTCTTGGTTGATCCACGTTCCGGCCCCGCATTACTGCAATGTAATACGATAGCAGTTGCAGCGGGATCACGGAAACAAGCGGTGTCAGAATTTCATGGGTATTGGGCACTTCGATCACAAAATCGACCATGCCGGGGATTAATGTATCGCCTTCGGTCACGATGGCAATCACGCGGCCTTTACGAGCCTTTACTTCCTGGATGTTCGACACGATTTTCTCGTATGAACTGTCTTTGGTGGCCAGGAATACCACCGGCATATCCTCGTCGATCAACGCGATAGGGCCGTGCTTCATTTCCGCCGCGGGGTAACCTTCGGCGTGGATATAGGAAATTTCTTTCAGCTTCAATGCTCCTTCCAGTGCCACGGGGAAGTTCAGACCGCGCCCCAGGTAAATGAAGTTGCGCGCATAGGTGAATATGAATGCGATTTCTTTGATTTTGGCCGCGTTCTCAAACACCTTATCCACCTTCGCCGGGATCGTTTCGAGCTCGATCAGCAACTGGCGGTAACTTTCTTCCGAAATCGTGCCTTTGCGTTTCGCCACGGCAATGGCCATCAGCGTGAGCACAGTCACCTGGGCCGTGAATGCCTTGGTACTGGCCACGCCAATCTCCGGCCCCGCGTGTGTATAAGCACCTGCATGCGTAGCGCGGGCAATGGATGAGCCCACCACGTTGCATACGCCGAATATCGTCGCCCCTTTCGACTTCGCCAGCTCGATCGCCGCCAGGGTATCCGCCGTTTCACCCGATTGTGAAATGGCTATAACAATGTCGTTTTCTTTAATCACCGGGTTGCGGTAGCGGAACTCCGAGGCATATTCCACTTCCACATTAATGCGCGCCAGCTCTTCGAACATGTATTCGGCCACTAACCCGGCGTGCCATGAGGTACCGCAGCCGACAATCACGACGCGGTCTGCTTGCGCAAGTTTGTCGAGGTAGTCGTTCAGACCGCCTAGTTGCAGGTGCGCGTCGTCCGCACGGAGGCGCCCGCGCATGGAGTCGGCAATGGAGCGGGGTTGTTCGAAAATTTCCTTGATCATGAAATGGTCGTAACCGCCTTTTTCGATGGTTTCAAGTTCCATTTCAAGCTTTTGAATGTATGGGGTGGTTTCTTTGGTGCTATCCAGGTGCTGAATGCTCAGCTTGCCTTCATTGATCACGGCCACTTCATAGTCGTCGAGGTACACCACGTCTTTGGTATATTCTATAATCGGCGTGGCGTCGGAAGCGAGGAAATATTCATTTTCACCCACACCAATCACCAGCGGGCTGCCTTTCCTCGCTGCAATGAGCTGACCGGGATGATCGAGCGACATGATTACAATCGCATAGGCGCCTACCACTTCTTTCAATGCAAGCCGGACGGCCTCTTCAAGCGTAGCACCCGTTTCTTTCTGCACATCCTCGATAAAATGGATCAGCACTTCGGTATCCGTATCGCTCAGGAATTGGTGGCCTTTGCCGATCAGGTTTTGCTTGATCGAAGCGTAGTTTTCGATAATGCCGTTGTGGATGATCGCCAGCCTGCGGTTGTTGGAGTAATGCGGGTGCGCATTTACGTCGTTCGGTTCGCCGTGGGTGGCCCAGCGCGTATGGCCAATGCCGATTGTCGCCGGCAGTTGCTTTCCGTTCAGTTCCGATTCCAGGTCGGACACCTTTCCCTTCTTCTTGTAAATATTCAATTCGCCATTTTCCAGCAGCGCAATTCCAGAGCTGTCATAGCCGCGATATTCCAGACGTTTTAGTCCTTTTAAAATCAAAGGATATGCCTCCCTGTTTCCAACATAAGCCACAATTCCGCACATATTCTTAAAATATTTTAATTTTTGTGTATGTCCTAGACGAGGCAAATAAATGGCAAACGGCGGTCGTTAGCAAGCTAATTTTTAATTAAATACTAAAAAATATCCAATTTATGGACAGTGCTCGAACACACGAAACATTCCTGAAAAACACAAAAAAGCCGACGACTCTTCGAATCGCCGGCTTTTTTGCCCTGTGAAATCTATCTGTTAGCTTACCAGATCGTTGTAGAGATTGTAGTAAGACTCCGAGAAATTCTCATCCTGCTCGTCGAGCTGCACGCGTTTCGGTGCATTGTTGAAAATTTCGTTCAGACTCGCGCTGCAATGCTCTTCGGCTTTCAGCACCGCGTCGGCATAAGCACATCCGATTTTGACAAAACCTTCGAAATCGGCAGAATGCAAATGCGCCAGCGCCTCATCGCTCACATCCATAGCCTTGGCTTTGCTCTGCAAATCCGCATCGAATTTGTAGTCAAATGCATTGTTGTGTACGGTGAACACACTTTTCGTGTCCTTGAACATCGGATCGTTACGGTAAGTGGTTTTCAGGTACAATGGAATCAGAGCCGTCATCCAGTCATTACAGTGCACCACGTCCGGGGCCCATCCCAGTTTCTTAACTGTTTCCAAAACACCCTTGCAAAAGAAGATCGCACGTTCGTCGTTGTCATCGAAGAAGTTGTTTTCCTTATCGAAGAAAACGGATTTGCGATGGAAGTAATCGTCGTTATCTATAAAATAGACCTGCAACTTCGCATTGGGAATCGAAGCTACTTTAATGATTAGCGGCTTTTCTTCATCTCCTACGGTAATATTGATTCCTGACAGTCGAACTACTTCATGAAGCCTGTTTTTGCGTTCGTTGATCAACCCGAAACGCGGAACGAGTATCCTGATTTCTGCCCCTTTTTCCTGCATTGCCTGAGGAAGTTTTCTAACGTAATCGGCAACATCGGTTGTTTGGAGGAAGGGATTGATTTCACTGGCTACATACAAAATTCGTAGTTTCTCCATAGATCTTTTAGCAGTTTGTGAAAAAAAGTTTTGCAAAATTATACAAAAAAAATGGCAATTTCAAAAGATATTCCAAACTAATTGTCATATTGCGCCCAGTTTGGGATTTCCCTGTCCTGATGTTTCCATAATCTGCTTTACGGTTAATGCTATCTTGAAAAAGCAACCGTAGCCCGCAGGTTACTCCTCAGTTTTCGAATTTTACATGGAAGTATTCACTTCGGTCAAAAGCCTCCGCCAATACCTGGATCAGCAAGTTTTACGGCAGAAAACCATAGGCCTCGTGCCCACGATGGGAGCCCTTCACAAAGGCCATATTTCGCTGATTGAAGCCGCAAAAAAAGACACTGATATCGTCGTTTGCAGTGTGTTTGTGAACCCGACGCAGTTCAACAATCCCGAGGACCTGGCCAAATACCCGAGAACGTTCGAAGCCGACTGCATTATGCTTGAAAATGCGGGCTGCTCCGCTGTTTTTGCGCCGTCGGTGGAAGAAATGTATCCCGAACAGCCCGTCGTTAAAATGAACTTCGGTGCATTGGAAACGGTGATGGAAGGCGCTTCGCGGCCGGGGCATTTCAATGGCGTCGGCATTGTGGTTTCGAAGCTGTTCAATATCGTAAAGCCGCACCGTGCGTATTTTGGTCAGAAAGACCTGCAACAGGTATCGGTAGTGCGCCAGCTGGTCAATGACCTCGCATTCGGGTTCGAGCTGGTGGTATGCCCTACCGTTCGTGAAACGGATGGGCTGGCGATGTCCTCGCGTAACACGCGCCTGAGCGCAGCCGAGCGCGCGCTCGCGCCGCATATATACCGCATACTCGCCACCGCTGGCGAGGACCTGCGCGCGGGTAAGCACGTGAGCGAAGCCGTCGGCTGGGCGAAGAGTGAATTTGAAAAGATCAAGGAATTTACCCTCGACTATTTTGAGGTAATTAATATCAAAACCCTGCTACCGGTTGAAAAAATCGGTTCCGCAGGCTCCAATGCGATCTGTGTAGCAGCATTCCTCGGCCCGGTAAGGCTGATCGACAATATTATCTTTTGACAAATAGAACGTCGTTCTGAATCTTTTAGGAATGTCACGCTGAGCGGAGTCGAAGCGCGGTACTGCAACGCGCTTCGACCGCCGGGCGGCCCCGTCCGCTCAGCGTGACAACGATTATGCCAATTTCCAGTCGCCGCGGTATTTGCGCTGTACAAACTGGTTCGCTTCGTCGAAGTTGGTAACCTTCATATTCTTGCCATCCCACAGGAGCTTCTTGCGGCCCGGGTAGTCGAATCCTTTGCCGTCGGCCTTCGCGGTGCGGAGGTTGTAGCTGCGGATACCGAGGTTACCCATGATCACCGTCTCTGTCAATGGACCCGCGTAATCGAACGATGAAGTAAGCGCTTTATGCTCTTTGCTGTTGAAACCCGCTTTGCAAGCATCGCTCCACGACACGTGATGACCAAACTCCGGCATGGTCGTGTATTTGTTACCAAAATCACCTTGCTTGTATTCCAGCTTGGTGCCGTCTTTGAGGTACACTTTGGGTGCGATACCGTAGGTTCCGCAAGTCATAACACCTTTTTCACCGATCAGAAGCACGCCATTGCTGCTATCCGGCTCTCCTAGCGGATCGTTTGCCGGAATCAGATCCGGGTGGAACGGGCGCAGGCCGCCATCGTGCCAGGTCAAAGTCACTTCCGACTTGTTGATTTTGTTCGCAGGGAACTTCAATTGAACGCGTGATGACGGCGGGCAACCCTCGGGAATGTATTCTGGTGTCCAGTCTTTGATGAATACCTGGCCTACCGAGCATTCAACCTCCGTTGGATAACCCAGGCCTAGCGTACGGAACGCCGGGTCGATCAAGTGACAACCCATGTCGCCCAATGCACCGGTACCGAAGTTCCACCAGCCTCGCCATTTGAATGGGTGCCATGCCGGGTTGTAATCCACCCATTCGGCGCAGCCTACCCACAGTTCCCAGTCGATATCCGCAGGCACTTCGTGCTTGCCTGTTGGTACAGGAATACCTTGCGGCCAAACGGGACGGTTGGTCCAAACGTGTGCTTCGTGGACGTTACCGATGAGGCCTTTGTTAAACCATTCCTTCATCTGGTTCTGCGCAGGATTGGAAGCACCCTGGTTACCCATTTGAGTTACCACTTTGTACTTGCGCGCAGCTTCGGTGAGCATACGTGCCTCGTAAATATCGTGGGTAAGGGGTTTTTGTACGTACACGTGCTTGCCTCGCTGCATAGCCGCCATCGCGATGATCGCGTGCATGTGGTCGGCCGTCGAAACCGTTACCGCATCGATGCTCTTGTCCATTTCGTCAAACATCTTGCGGAAGTCTTTGTACTTCTTCGCGTCGGGATGCAGTTCGAAGTTCTTCTTCACTTGCGGCTGTCCCCAGTCTACGTCGCAAAGTGCCACCAGGTTTTCGGCGCCTTTGTTCCATGCATTGTTGGTATCAGAAAAACCTTTACCACCCACACCGACACCGGCGATATTCAGCTTGTCGCTGGGTGCTTTATATCCTTTCCCCAGCACGTGGCGGGGTACTATGAAGAAACTTCCAATGGCCGCCGCGGAGGTCTTCTGGATAAAATCCCGGCGATTAACGTCTTTCGGTTTGTTTTCTGTACTCATCGGTTTTGGTAATGAAAAAATAAAGTAGATTAATATAGATTAAAGGAATAAGTTCTTATTACAGATCGAATACTATTAAATCCCGCTTAAATATAATAATGTTCTCATGAAACCCACCAAAAGGGTCATTTCAATTATTACTTCCAATACGCCGGATCGTTGCATTTCAGGCTATTTACGGGAATAAGTCTCCCGCGTACGTGCGCGGGAACCGTCCCACCGGCGACTATGTTTTGATGGCTGGGTATTATTCCTGTAACTTTGCGGGGTAATGCATTTCAATTAGACCAATACCACCGGGTAATGCAAATCACAGTAATGAAATCGAAGATTCACCGGGTTAAGGTGACTCAGGCGGAATTGAACTACGTTGGCAGCATCACGATCGACGAGGATCTGATCGACGCAGCGGGACTCATAGAAAATGAACAGGTTCACATTGTGAATAATAACAATGGCGAACGTTTTGTCACATATGTTATCAAAGGTGAGAGGGGTTCGGGCATGATTTGCCTCAACGGCGCGGCCGCGCGCAGGGTGCAGATCGGCGACATTATCATCATCATCGCATACGGCAGCATGAGCCAGGAAGAGGCCAAGACGTTCAAGCCGATGGTGGTTTTTCCAGACCACAATAACCACTTGGTAGGCTAACTTCCGGCATTCCCTACACGATACAGCAATTTAGCATAGCATGAAAAATATACTGCGTTACACGATATCGCTTGTCCTGGCAGGCGGTCTGCTCTGGTTTGTATTCAAAGATATCAACCTGGGCGAAATGCTCGACCGTTTTGCCCAATCCGACTGGCGGTGGATCGCCGTATCATGCGTTTGCCTCCTGCTCGCACACATGGTGCGTGCATGGCGCTGGGGGATGCTTATCGAACCGCTGGACCATAAGCCGGGCATTGTGAACAGCACAATGTCGGTGCTGACGGGATACTTTGCCAACTATATCGTGCCCCGCATGGGCGAGGTAACGCGTTGCGGGACACTTTACCGCCTCGAACGCATTCCGGTGAGCCTCAGCTTCGGTACCGTGGTGGCCGAGCGCATTTTCGATGTTATCATATTGGTGTTGATGATTGGATTGAATTTCATCCTCGAATTCGACCGGCTCAGCACTTTCTTCACCGATTTTTTCCAAAGTAAAATAGGCGGAAGCCAGGGCGGCGGCTCGGGTAGCGGTATGCTGCTTAGCATTCTGATCGTCGGCCTGCTGGCGATTGCGATCGTGAGCATTATGATTTTCAAAAATGCCTCACTGCGTAACAAATTGCAGCAAAATGCGATCATCGCCAAGGTGATCGGCTTCGCCCAAGGGATGCTCGAAGGACTTTTGAGCGTGCGCAAGCTCCGTAATCCTAGTCTTTTCATTTTTAGCACCATTCTGATCTGGGTGCTTTATTACCTGGTCTCCTACGTGCTTTTTTTCTGTATTCCCGAAACTTCCCACCTCGGCCCGTTGGCGGGTCTCACCTTGCTCGTAGTCGGTGCGATCGGTATGACGGCACCTACGCAGGGCGGGATTGGTGCTTACCATCTGCTCGTCGGTAATGTAATGGTGCTTTACGGACTTTCGCAGAACGACGGCATCACATTGGCGACATTCATCCACGGCGCGCAAATGCTGTTCATGCTGGTGATCGGTGCATTGGCATTTTTGTATGTGCTGATTGTGAACAAAAACAAAGTAGAGGAGCCCGAGCAAGTATCTGCGGCAAACTAATTGTAACTTTAATAGTCCTGAAAAATGGAAATGGAGTATGTTACGTTATTCCATTTCTTAAATCCATATTGTCTTTTACAATGAATTTGACAGAAAGCAAGATCCTGAGACTAGAAGAAGCGATCCCGACCGTTGAAGCATGGCAACGCGCCGGGCAAAAAGTTGTATTCACCAACGGATGTTTCGATATTGTACATCTCGGGCACATCGATTACCTCGAAAAAGCCCGCGCATTGGGCGATAGAATGGTGCTCGGCCTGAACACCGACGCCTCGGTAAGCCGCCTGAAAGGACCGTTGAGACCGGTCGTCAATGAATATGCAAGAGCAAGGCTAATGGCCGCATTATCATTCATCGATGCTGTCATTTTGTTCGACGAACCGACGCCTAGTCAGTTGATCGAGGCCGTAAAACCTGACATTTTGGTCAAAGGTGACGATTATAAGATCGAGAACATTGCTGGCGCGGATTTTGTTTTAGGTAGAGGAGGTGAGGTAAAAACGATCGCTTTGGTACAAGGCTACTCAACTACCGCACTGATCGAGAAAATAAAACAAGGATATAAATAGCAATAACTATGGGACTTTTGATTGCTTTGATCGTAATGGGCGTGAGCTTTTACGTACAATGGCGCTTGAAGAGTAAATTTGAAGAATATTCACAGGTAGGATTGAGCAACGGGATGAGCGGTAAGGAAATCGCCGAAACGATGCTCCGGGAAAGCGGCATTTACGACGTAAGAGTGGTGTCCGTAGAAGGCCGGCTGACCGACCACTACAATCCGCAGGATAAGACAGTCAACCTCAGTCCCGATGTATATTATGGACGTAGTGTAGCCGCTGCGGCTGTGGCGTCCCACGAATGCGGCCACGCTGTGCAGCATGCTACCGCATATAGCTGGCTGCAATTTCGCTCGCAAATGGTACCATTCCTGAGCATTGCGTCGCAGTATATGCAATGGATCATCCTGATCGGTGTGCTTTTGATCAATACCACAATCATTCCGCTGACTATCGGTGTGGCATTGTTCGCAGTAACCACATTGTTCAGCTTCATTACATTACCGGTTGAATATGACGCGAGTAACCGCGCATTGGCCTGGATTCAGAAAAACCGCATTGTGAACGAACGCGAATACGTAATGTCAGCCGATGCATTGAAATGGGCGGCTCGTACTTACCTCGTAGCCGCAATCGGTTCATTGGCCACATTGCTTTATTATGTGAGCCTGCTGATGGGGCGTCGGGATTAGAATAGTTTAGAGTTAAGAGTATAAAGTCTAAGTTGATATTAATGTCAGTCTTCGTTCGCGGGGACTGACATTTTTTTGCCCCTCATTTCACCCTAAACTCATAAACTTTAGACTCATAAACCCTGGACTCATTTCTTCCGCTGATTCCAATACACGACCAGGTTATGCGTCGCACGGCCGGCGGCGATAATGTCCAGGTCTCCATCGCCGTCCAAATCGGCAGGCAACAAGTCTTCGCACGCGATTTTGATGCTCTCATCCAAAGTATATTCCGTCCATTTCTTGCCTTCCGGATCGGAGCCCACGTAAATCCGTACGCCGGTTTCGCCAGTTACATTCGGGTTACGCCAACCCATTACCACCTGGTCGCGGCCCTGGCCGAAGAAATCAGCGCAGGCTAGTGCATGGCCTTCCTTCATACGGTCGGTAAGTACGGTGCGGCTGTCTTTGGTATAAACTACCAACGCGGTCCCGTGCATAGGTTCAATGGTGGCCGTAAACAACTGTTTTTTACTCAGACTGCCGGTTCTGATCTCCCCTACCCCGCGCTCTGGTACCATCCAGTTGCCCGAAGCCGCCCAACCATCCGCTCCGTTGAGGAACACCTGCACGCCTTCTTTGCCCGCAATGGATAAACCGGCCATTCTGCCGGGAATTTCCATGGGCTGGAAATTGTGGGTCATATGCATATTGGTTTCAACCAGATGGTAGGGCCAGATTCCTTTTTTGTTTTCGGGCACATCAAAAACAATCAGCTTTACGCCCGCCCCGTTCCCGCCTGTATTCCCTTCGCCGTGCAATGGCAGCACAGCCAATTGAAAAGGGCCGTCCGCGGTTTTGACCCAATGCATCCGGTGAATGGTCACTTCATGATGCAGGCGCACAGGCTCCCAGGGTTTCGTCCGATCGTTCGACGCTATCATGTAGAACACGGCGCCCGAGGTCTTCAAATCCTTCGTTTCGGAAGGGTTCCAGCCCGCGCCTACTGCCACTTCCACCTTGCCATCGCCGTCGATATCACGGGCGGCGATGCAGACGTTGTCCTGCTCGGTAAGGTCTTTCGCAATCACGTAGCGCGTCCATGCGCCGTCTTTTTTCCCGGGGTTTTTATACCAGACTATTTCCTTCTTATCTGCCAGCAAAATATCCAGCTTACCGTCGCCATCCACGTCACCGGAAGCTACGCCGTAGCCGATACTTATCTTATCGTCGATCGTCTCGCCTTTAAAAGTCGCCGTCTGTGCAAATGCACTGCCCGCTACTGAAAATGCGATCGAGAACAATAGTCGTTTATTCATATTCCTGAAAACCGGTACCCGCCGGTGGATAAAAGTTTTAACCTATTTTTTAACAATATACTTCAAAATACACTGTGCAGACATTGAAAAAACAGTTTTTTGTGTCGCTTTGCCCTGCATTCCCTACTTTTGTGAATTATTGTAAAACCAGATATCCTTCATGAAAACAGTCCCTTTACATCAGCTTCACATCCGTCTAGGCGCAAAAATGGTCCCGTTTGCAGGTTTTGAAATGCCTGTCCGTTATTCGTCGGATCTGGATGAACATCACACCGTAAGAAACGCCGTGGGTGTTTTTGATGTATCGCACATGGGCGAATTCAGCGTAAAAGGGCCTGGTGCACTCGCATTGATCCAGAAAGTATCCGCAAATGATGCTACGGCATTGTATGACGGAAAAGTGCAATACAGCTACCTTCCCAACGCCACCGGAGGCGTGGTGGATGACCTGCTTGTATACCGCATTGCCGAGGACGATTATTTTCTGGTAGTAAATGCTTCCAACATCGAAAAGGACTGGAACTGGATCCAGAGCCAGAACACGGAAGGTGTGGCGATGGAAAACCTGTCCGACTCGCTTTGCCTGCTGGCCGTGCAAGGACCAAAAGCAACTGCCGCATTACAGAAACTAACCGACGTGGACCTCGCGTCGATGGAGTATTATACCTTCAAAATTGGCGAGATGGCGGGGATTAAAGACATTATCATTTCCGCAACCGGCTACACCGGTGCGGGAGGTTTTGAAATATATGTAAAGAATGAGGATGCGGAGAAAATGTGGGACGCCGTTTTCGAAGCGGGTGCAGAGTTTGGTATCAAGCCAGTAGGCCTGGGCGCACGCGATACGTTGCGGCTGGAAAAAGCATTCTGCCTCTATGGTAACGATATCGACGACGAAACGTCACCTTTGGAAGCCGGCCTGGGCTGGGTAACCAAATTCACCAAGGACTTTATCAATTCCGAAGCGTTGAAGGCACAGAAAGAGGCCGGGCTGAAAAGAAAACTGGTCGGTTTCGAGATGATCGACCGCGGCATTCCGCGCGGGCATTACGAACTGTGCGATGCGAAAGGCAACAAATTGGGCGAGGTGACATCCGGCACGCAATCACCAACCTTGCAAAAAGGCATTGGATTGGGTTACGTACCTACCGAATTCAGCAAAGCAGGTACCGAAATTTTCGTAAAAGTGCGCGACAGACTGTTGAAAGCGCAAGTTGTGAAAACACCTTTTGTTAAAAACTAACCCCTCCTATTCAGTACGATTGCATTTTTATGAAACAACTTGACGTTTGTCTTACTCCGGATTTACTTCATTTACACAAACTGGATAATTCAATAGTGGTAGTGGCCGATATTTTCAGGGCCACCTCCTGTATGGTAACCGGTCTCGCTTACGGGGTAAAAAGCATAACTCCGGTCGCTAGTGTAGAGGAATGTAAATTTTTGCAAGACAAAGGATATATAGCTGCCGCCGAACGTGATGCCCGGAAAGTGGAAGGCTTCGATCTGGATAATTCGCCGTTCAGCTATATGCACGAAAGCCTCATCGGGGCGCAGATCGCGATGACGACGACCAATGGGACATTGTCTATCTCCCAGGCGAAATCGTCGGCGGTGAAAGTGATGATCGGTTCATTCCTGAACCTGGGGGCATTAGCCAATCATTTGAAAACCGAACCTTATGACGTGCTCGTGCTATGTGCGGGCTGGAAAGGTCGTCCCAACCTCGAGGACACCCTGTTTGCAGGGGCATTAGCCGAAGCATTGAAGGATCAATTTATGCTGCTCGAAGACGGAACCCTGATGGCGCAGCGTTTATACCAGCAAAGCCGCGATAACCTGCTGGCGAGTGTAGCCAACTCCTCGCACGTACGGCGCCTGCAACGCCTGGGCATTCAGAAAGACATTTCTTACTGTCTGCAAACCGACCTGTACGACGTAGTTCCGGTTCTCAGAGGCGGCACGCTGGTTTCCATGAATTAATATTTACTCAATCCTAATTGCATGTTCCGATTCGTCTTTGTCATTTTTCTAGGGTTATTTTTAATGGCTGGTCACGCTGAGGCCCAGCGCAGGACCGCTTCTCCAAGAAAACAGCTCATTACTCCCAAGAAAAAAGCCCCCGAACCAGCCAGGCCACAGGCACCAGCTGCAAAGGACACGACAAAAGCGCAGGTTCCCGCGGTGGCAGCTCCGGCTGGCGACACAGCTGTGGCGGATACCACCATGCCCAGCGGAATATCGGCCAATGGTGACACGCTCACCGAAGCAGCGAACGAGGCCAAGCTCCCCGTCGAAAAGGCCGACAGCATGCATGCCTACAAGATCACAATCGAGGATATTTCATACCTCTCAGTCTGCCCCGGTACTAATGTGACCATCCCATTCAAAACCGATGGACCGTTTGACGAGGACAATACATTTATTGTACATATTATAGATGCCACCGGTAAGTCGGTGCCTATCTCGCTTCCCGTGAAGAAAAGTCCTGCCAAGGCGGTGATACCTTCCTATAAAGTCGGCGGCGAAGTATACCGGCTTCAAATCGTCTCTTCTATTCCGGTTATAAAGAGCCAGGAAGTACCGTTGAGGCTGCTGCAAGCGCCCGCAGCGAAGATCGACATGATCGACGGAACGCAGACTGTGCGCATCATGCCCGGGCAGGAGGCGCATTTGCGCATAAACCTCACAGGTGCTGCGCCATGGTCGTTCCGCCTTTCGGACAGTACCACGGTTTTGCAAACGCTTTCGAACCCGCATTACATTACTGTTAAACCGACAGACGTAAAAGCATACCGGGTAACGGGCGTTTCCAATGCTTGCGGAAGCGGTACCACTTCCGGCGAAGCTATTGTGAACGTAAACAATAACCCGGAGCCTAAACTGGAACTGAAAGAAGTTGAGAAGATTGCGAAGCTTTGCGCGGGCGTACCATTTCAGGTACCTTTCAACGCAACAGGCAAGTATAAGGAAGGGAATAAATTCGTTGTTCAAATCGCGGAACGCAGCGGTGCATTCAAGAACATTTCAACACCTGACTCGTCGGGTTATATTACCACCCAAATCCCCGATAGCTACAAACCCGGTGAGTATCGCCTGCGTGTGACCTCCACCGCGCCTTACCTAGTAAGCCAGACTACGAACGTTTCCATCGTATCGCCTACCGTGGCGACTCTTCAAAAGGATTCATTGAGATTAGGCGAAAATGAATCGGGTGAACTGACGGTGAAATTCACTGGCGGAGGCCCCTGGTTCGTGCTGCTTTCGGACGGAACCTATGAGAACAATATTCAGGAATCCCCGCATAAGATCAAGGTAAAACCATTTTATGATACCAACTACCAAATTAGCTCGGCCGGTGGTTTATGCGGTGTAGGTAAATTCTCAGGCTCCGCGAAAGTCACTGTGAAAGCCCCGCCGGCGAGCATTACGCTCGACAAGCTGCCGCAAAATATGGTGTGTGCAGGTTCTACCATTGATATTCCGTACAAAACGGAAGGCCGCTATAATCCCAACAACAAGTTTACAGTTCAGATGACCGATAAATCCGGCCGTTTTGTAACGCTGCCTACCACGGTAACGCCGACCGTCATGCAGGTAAAAATCGCTGCGGCGGCACCGGGAGACACTACCAAAATTCAGAAAATCCGTATCGTTTCATCCTCTCCAGCGGTTTCGAGCGCCATTGAAGAGCTGGAAGTGGTTGCCCCTGACAAGGCTATTGCGGAGGTTTCCGGGCGCGGTACGATTTCTGCCGGACGCTCTACCCGCATTCAATTGAGGTTCAAAAACGGGCTTCCGCCATGGTCGTTCACACTTTCGGACGGCACGGCGATCAACGGGACATTCCTTAACCCGTACCTGATTTCCGTCTCACCTTCTACTACCACAGAATACACCATCCGTTCACTGAAAAGTGGATGCGGAGCCGGAACCGGGCGGGGCTCTGCCGTCGTGACGGTAGAAAACTAGCATATAACCATGCGCAAAGGGAAGATATTGTTTTTCTTATTGGCTGCCGCATTCGACCCTTCGCGCATTCTCGGACAGGCTTTGCCGCTGTACCAATGGCAAAGCCATTTCAATTACCTCTCTGCCAAACAGGTTGTAAATACCGGTCCATTAATCTACTGCGCCTCCTACAATGGCCTCTTTGCTGTTAATCCTGAGAACGGGGAGACCAGAGCGTTCTCCAAAGCGAACGGTCTCAGCCATACGGGTATCAGTGTAATGGCCTACCTGCCCGAAGCTCAGCTTCTTATGCTGGCTTATCGCAACGGCACCATCGATTTTGCATACCTTAATGGACAAGCAGAACCTGACCAGATCGAGACCTGGGATCTATTGAATGAAACGCAGGGTTTGCCGGCCGATAAGGCAGTCCGACGCATCGTTTTCAGGGAAAAATTGGCCTACCTGGCAACCAGTTTCGGGGTGCTCGTTCTGGATACACAACTTCGGCAGGTAGAAGAAACCTATCGTTATATCGGCCCCAATGGCACGCAGCTCGCCGTGAGCGATCTCGCATTTTCGGGGGACTCCCTTTATCTCCTAACCTCCCAGGGCATACTCGGCACGTCTATGCTTGGGAATGTAAACAGGCAATATTTTGGAAATTGGAAGCCGGTAGCGAGCCCCGGCAGCGTTTCCGGCATTGCGTTCTTTGCAGGATCAATTCATGCAGCCGTTCCGGGAAAGGGAATTTTGAAATATGAAAAGGGAGTTTGGAAACTGGTTTACGCTTCCAATGCTCCCGCCTTGAGAATCCTTGACACGGACGATTTTCTGACAATCAGTACCCAAAATACGGTTCTCACATTGGACACCCTTTATACCGCTCAGACTTACAGTAGTCCATTATGGAGTAACATCCGGTCCGGTATTCGTAAAAGTCCCAAAGCACTGTGGGTCGCCGATCAGATAAATGGTCTGGTCACCAATCAGTTTTCCGACTTCAGACAGATTTCTCCTGCTCAGGGAGACACAACCGTTTCACCCCGAACCGATTCGACGATCACCGACCACAATGGCTTATCATGGACCCGCCTGTCCGAAACGCTGGGCGGAGGCATTATGGTAAGCAGCAAGGACGGTTCGCGGAAAAAAGTCCTCTCAACGTCGATAGGCACCGGTACTTTACCCGCTTCGAAGATCAATAGCCTCGCATTGGACCAGGACGGCTTTGTGTGGTTTGCCAGTGCAAAAGGCACAGGCTATTTTATTCCGGATGACGTTCTAAATGCAACCCGCGTAGATGCGATCTTACCCATTTACGGTCAACGAAGGCTCTTCAATAATGAAGAATGCACAGCATTGGCCGTTGAACCGGGGAACCGGAAATGGATCGGCACACGGACAGGACTTTACCTTTTCAATGCCGACGGTACCGAGCTGATCCGGAAATTCACATCTACCGACAGCCCGCTGCCAGCGGATGTAATCAACGCGCTTCGGTTTGAAGCGGAAACCGGTTTGCTGTTTATCGACACGCCGGCTGGAATGGTTTCTTACCAAAGCGATGCCAAAGCGGCGACCGAAAACATTAGCCGTATCACCATTTTCCCAAACCCCGTCCGGCCAGGTTATTCGGGCAATGTGGGCATCAGCGGCCTGACCGCCCAAACGACCATTAAAATCACCGACCTCACGGGCAGGCTCGTATTTGAAACGCGTTCAGAGGGCGGGCTGGCTTCATGGAACCTGAACGACTACACGGGACGCCGGGCGCGGGCAGGAATCTATATGGTGTTCGTTGTATCGGCCGACGGCACTGAGCAACAGGCCGGTAAGTTGGCAATTATCAATTAAAATCATAAATTAATCCAGGCGTTCCGATTATTGGGCGCAGCAGACTGTATGATGTCGAATCAGGAAAAAGCACCTTACATTGTAGGAATTACCGGCGGAAGTGCGTCCGGCAAGACCTATTTTATGAAAAACCTCATCGACGCGTTTGGTACGGACGAGGTTACGCGGATTTCGCAAGACAATTATTACCGCCCCATCCATGAAATCCCGCGGGACGAAAACGGGGTTGAAAATTTCGACCTACCCGAAACTATAGACCATCATCTCTTCGCGGAGCACATTGCCGTACTCCGGGCCGGTCGTTCCGTGCAGCAAAAGGAATATACGTTCAATAATCCGCTCATTACGCCCGAGATATTACATTTCGAGCCAAAGCCGATTATCATCGTGGAAGGTATTTTTGTTTTTTATTTCCCCGAAATTGCCCGGCTGATTGATTTGAAAATTTTCGTAGATGCGAAGGAGCACGTTAAAATAAAACGGCGGATTATTCGTGATAATAGCGAGCGCGGCTATGATCTCGATGATGTCCTTTACCGTTGGGAACACCACGTCGCCCCTACTTACGATAAATTTATACTTCCGCTGCGCGCCGAAGCAGATATGATCATCAACAACAACTCCCGGTTCGATACTGGTTTACAGGTGCTGATTGGGTTTTTGAAAGGAAAACTAAAAGAGCAATACAAACATTCGTCATAGTCATCAAAATTTAACCGAGTTAATGAAGAATTCTTTACAGACGATTGGCGGGATTTTCGCTAAACACATTACTATTCTTGCAATTGCTTCAATCGCTTTTTCCGCTTGCGACGACACAACCGAATCGCTTAATCCCAACGAATATTATCCACTTGAGATCGGGCACTATATTGTCTACGATGTCAATCAGGAGGTTTATTCCGCCGGTCAGGCAGCGCCCGTTGTCACCAAGTGGCAAGAAAGGGACGAAGTCGATCGAATTGCGTCCGACTCGGCTGGGATTGTCACTTACATTATTGCCAGATTAACCCGCAATTCATCAACGGACTATTGGCAAAAGGTAAAAGAATACATCATTCACAAATACCCGGACAAGTTGGTTACCAATATAGATAATCAGCCATTCCTGTCTCTTACGTTCCCGATCGATTCACGCACAACCTGGAACGGCAACAGCTACAACAACCTCGATAAACAGGATTGTTATTATGAGCCCGGGTTCAAATCGGTTAAAATCGGGGAACAGTCGTTCGATAACGTACTGACGGTTGTTGAGCGGAACGACACCTCGATCATCAACAAATATGTAACTATCAAGCAATACGGCTTAGGCGTGGGACTTATCTCCGATGATCAGACCGCCTTTGAATTTTGCCAAAGCGACGACTGCATCGGATCTGGGAAAGTAGAATCAGGTAACCACAAAACGCGGAGAATCGTAGAATTTGGCAGCCGGTAACTAGCTAAACAGGCCCGGTTCAATCAGCCAAAACTTGTTTTTTTCATATTCGCTTGCAATAATGTTTGCAAATTCAATTTATCTATCTAAATTTACGACGGATACTGGTATTAATCATTCATTAACCGATAAACAATGAAAACATTGACATCGCACTCTACACAGACAAAAAAGTCTTACCGCAAGCCGGTCCTCGTTCAGCACGGAAGTGTTAGCAAGTTGACTAAAGGTAAATTAGGTAGCCAATTGGACGATGCTACGAACGAAATGGACTACGCACCAGATGCTTGATTTAAAGTGATCTGAGGCCTTGCCTTTTGAATTTGTCCTAAATGCTGATTCAGGGTGTTATACTACTAGGAGCAACTTTTCAGCTAGAAAAATCAAAATCAGGCCTGTCAATCAACTGGGAAACTGGGGTTCTAAAATATCCAAGCGTCTCAAATCAGCGTCTATTCCGCGAGACCACAATTGTTGGTTTTGAAGGATATCATGAAAACGATGTTAAAATATGGAGTTCAGACACTCCTTTTTTGACATCGTTTTTTGATTTTAAGACTTATCTCAAATCCTCTGGAAGCAAGCTGGGAGTAGGGATTTGGTATCAGGAAACTGAAAAAACTCTCCACCTTGCAAGGAATATCTTTGGCACTCACCCACTATACTATCTATTCATACCCGGCCAATTCTGTTTATTTTCTACCGACTTACATTCACTCCTGATATCAGCCAAAAGCGGAGGTGCAAGCGTCACTCCAAGCGATAGTCGTCTTCACTCCTTTCTTACTTTTAGGCGGGATCAGTCCATAGATTACAATGGTGAAACGTTCTACAAAGAAATAAAGAGCGTATTGCCCGGGCATATACTGTCAATAACACCTCAGGGATGTTCTTCCGCTCCGTACACTAAGTTTCAGCCTCCACAAAATGCCGGTACACTGCCTGAATATGCGGAGCAATTCAAGGCATTTCTCAAGAATTCAGTACACAATTCTCTCCCTTTCGACACCGTACCTATTGGCTCTCATCTAAGTGGAGGCCTGGACTCCTCATCCGTTAGTACATTTGCCAAGATACTAGCACCTGAAAACCACTTGTATACCTTCTATTACGACACCCAGGGTGCAGGTTCCGACGATAGAAATTATGCCTTAGAAGTTGCCAGAAATATCAAATCGGATCATAGGGAAATTGTGATATCGGATGACCCACTTGGAGCCCTCGCATCTCACACCAGAATACTTGGGTACCCTCAGGCTGCATTTGTTGCACCTACATTTTATGACGGCGTTTTGAAACTTGCTTCGCAACTCGGATGCCAGACCGTTTTAAATGGTAACGGAGGCGACTCTATCGTGGGTAGTGGCTTCGAATACCTCACGGTGCTTTTCAAAGAGAGAAAATGGGGTCTTTTGAAGGAATTACTTTCTAAACGCACTCAATACTATTCCAAAGCCGATCAACACAAAAACTGGGATCAGCTAAGCTTTGAGCAGCGGAACAATATTGTGGAACAAAACTTTTTTTATCGCAGGCTTTCCACTTCGATCAAGACCATGGGCTTCCGCGAATTCTGTGCCTTATACCGTGAAATTTCTGCTCATTTCGACCTTGCCCCAAGTTACTTCGCAACCCGTGCCCTTTCGTCCCTCGTTAAAAAGTTTAAAGGAGATACACTTCCAGCCAGTTCTCTCTTAAGGCAGGATTTTCTGAAAACCGCCAACGACTTAGCAGGTGACTTAGATGTGCTTTCTACATCGTTACGGGGTGATCTCCCAGCTATTTTTCGACAATCATTTGAGGAGATCTTTAATCAACACGCTGTATGTGAAAACGAGAGCAGGTTCATCTTTGGGCGCCATTACGGGTTCGAGAACCGCTCCCCATTTTTAGACAAATCGCTTTTTGAATTGTGTATGTCCATTCCAGAGGCCGTCAAATTTGGCGATGGTTCAGGACGAACGCATTTCCGCGAGGCCATGAAAGGCCTGTTGCCCGAGAAAGTGAGACTCAGGTCACAAAAAGCGCATGTCGGGCAACAGGGGAAAAGTGCCACCCTTCAACTTTATGCACAGGCGAAGGAAATGCTTTATGATACAAACGAGGTCTGGCGATACATCGATAGAAGGAAGTTCGATGATACAATCAGATTCCTCCAGACGGAACATCTACCAATCGAAAACTACAACCGAAGCATGTTTCATGTAACAAGAACAGTTTCGGTTGCAGCCTGGTTTGAATGGCTTAAATCAGAAAAACTCCTGCAATAGCTCCAGGAAAATTCCTCTAACGAAGTATATTCACTCTTCCTGTGATTGTTTGCTTTGAACCATCACTCTTACTCACAATAGCCTTGTAAACATACATTCCCGATCCTATGTCTGACGTCCAATACCAGTCGGAAAGAGTAGAAACCGGTTTAAAGCTATGGTCCAGGAGCTTGATGCCACGTGAATCGTAAATGATATACTGAACCTGCTGAACAGTTTCCAGCTTAAAGCCCTTTATGCGGAATCGTACATAATCAGTTGCCGGATTTGGTGAGGCTATGAGCGCTAACCCCTCGTCTCCTTCGCCTATTCTGAACTTAATCTGATATGGGTTTGCGGCCGCATTGCCTGAATTATCCTGCGTATTAACAAGAAGTTCATAACCACCGACCACAGAAAGATCTGTGCGGTATTCTACCTGGATCACGCGGTCCCCCAATTTGGTAACTACCAGATTCTTGTAACCCAATTTCTTAAAGTCACAAGTATTATCGAGGCATGGTTTAATGAAAATATCCATTAGATTAGTATCCGCCGACATCAGACGATCATCGGTCAATACGAACTTAATCGTCGGCTTAGCGCCCACATCTTCGCCATCCTCTATCACCCGCTCGTTAAAGGTTACATTCAACACCGGTGCTATGATGTCTTTTACTCTTTCAGCAGGGTAAATATGCTGCGTTTTCGCTATTTCCCAATCGACCGTAAGTTCGGTAATATTATTGGACTCATTTATTTCCTGGATCACATTCGCACGATCCAATCTCACTTGTACGAACTTCAGTGCTCCTTTATTAGGGAATGTAATCCTAATTGTGTCAGAATAAGGTATTGCAGCCACAGTCTGGCTCTTCACTTCAGTAGTGCCGTCTTGAAAACCATAGGTGAGCTCCACAGGCAGTTTTTCGCCTGCATTGTATTTACCTTGATTCTTAATGGCGATCGCAGCAGTCAATGTCGCCGACTTTTCTATTGTCTTATCAGAGGACTCGGAATAGATGAGGATACTTTCGTCGGGATCAACCGAGTAGTCGGGTGAAGCGACGTATATCATTTTTAATGCAGGATCTCCCTGTAACAATGCCTGATGGACATTAGCAACGTCATATGCATTATAGCCGTCTGCAAAAATACGTTTGGCAACTTCCAACTGAACTTTCCCAATCGATTGCTTTGAGGTGTTTGCATCAAGAAACAGCGTCGTATAAAGCTTATCGAGATAATTGCTGGTGGAAGAAACATACGTATCAAACGTATTTGCGATCAATGCTACCGTTCCCCTCTTTGCAGCTAAAATCCAGTCGAGCGACAATGCAATCCGATCCGAAGATGAAGGGCTCGTATTAAAACGTGCACTAAACACATTCCCAACTCCGCAACCATTGAAATACAGCAATGGATATTTTCCTTGATTATTATAAGCACGCGCCGCGTCCGTGATGTAACCAATGTCCAGGTCCGTAACAGTAGTGGAACCGTGCCCGAAATAAGTCAAAAGCCCTACACCTGCATTAATTTCCGGCGTAATATTAACCGATTCGACCTCACCTATTCCTTGTTTTTTTACGAAGGGCGTAACTTTTGCGCCGATATATCCCTTTTCGGCCTGAGGAGCCAAGCCTGCAAGGATATTCTTGAGCTGAGTGATCTCCGACGACGATTTGCCCCCATTCAAATGCAGGATGTTCTTTTTCCAGCTTACATCCTGGACATTGCTATGCTCATATTCCTTAACTTTGGCCAGATAGTCATACACGTGTTGATTCGTTAACGCGGAAAGCCTTCCGACGGGGATTGCCGGCACTTCCCTGGGAGCTCCTGCCAGCCCCTCTACCAATAGTACGTCCGATCCGGGAAACCCGATCGTCGGAACTTCTTCCGGAAGTTCGCGTACCATTCTTTCGTTAAAGGTGATCGATTTACCCATCAGAAACAGGTACTTTTCACGGTTATTATCCGAAAGCATGTAGTCAACAAAGCGCCGTATTCCCACCGGGCTCGGCTCTCCGTAGTTGAATTGATCATAGATGTCAGTGATCCTGATAACAAGAGGAACAAATGCTCCGCCCTCTGTCGAGGCACGATAAGCTGCATAAGTTTTGGCACCTTCTTCCAGCGTCTGATTTGTAACGATCAGATAATTATATTTCTTAACGTCCGGTTTAATTAGCGTGACTGAGTTGATCTTATTAGCACTAATGCTCAGCACTTCATTCGTCAAGAGTAATTTTAGTGCCTTGTCTTTGATGCGAGGCACTGTAAAATCAGCTCCTGTACCGGGAATAATTCTTGGAATATCCGGATTAGAAATGTCGTAGAGTTTGCTGGTAGGTAAAGTCCCCGCAATTTTTGCGTGTGTGGTAGCATCCGACGTCTTCGGAAAATTAAATTCCAGGCTCTTTTCAGTACCAATACTTGATGCCTGGTTATAAGTAATAGCATAGTAAGCCAATGAAAACCTATCACGTGAATCTGAGGACACAGATTTTAGAAGAAATATGCCGCTACCGTCTGCTGTGAGGTCGGCCTCTTCGAGTTCAAATGAATATACGGAAGCTACAAAGTTCGCATTGGGAATGGCTCCAACTTTCCGAACGGCGCTTTCCGTTTTACCCACATACACTTCAATCGAGCGTGAGTTGTTGCTACGCCCATGTACCATCAGTTTTACCTGCGGCTTTGTTCCCGTCACGCGTTTGGTCAATTGGAAGTTGTAAGTGACAGATTTCCCGGGCAGGACTGTAACACCGGTTTTACTTGCACCATTTTCAAAAAAGCTATTAAAAAAATTGGCCCTGATGGCGCTTAGCGTACTAAGGGAATATTCGTTGGCAAAAGCCTTCACATCCGTTTGCATATGCGACTCTACCGCCACACCACTTCCGGACGCAGACCCGACAGTTTCAGCCCGTAACCCGTTGACCTTTCCTACGGTAAGGAAATACGAACTTTCATCGGAATATAGGCTCGTATAAGGATTTAACCGGCTGCTCATCGGCCGGTACAAAAGCGAATCGAGGGCACCATCATTGGGGATACCGTAAAACAGAATTTCATTATTTGCTACGCTGAGAATCGCAACTTGAGTGCCTCTATGCCAAAGTTGAAGCTTTTCAGGCTGGTTAACCGGAAAACCCGCCGGCAAGGCCGAAAACGGCACCCTGTAAACGCCCTTCTGGGATACTTTCAACTTAACATAAGGCTGATCGTATGTGATCCATGAGTTAGTGTATGGTGCTCCCCATTGAGCAAAGGCTCCCTCGCACACTCCCATCATAAGCAACAGAACAAGTTGCAAATACCGTAAAACTCTCAGTGACATAGCTCAAATAAAAAATTGGGGCATGAGTATGATACCCATGCCCCTAAATATTACAGTTTGATTACTTTCTTGATGTATTTATCGCCATTGACGGTAACAACTTCGATAATATATTCACCCGGAGAGAGGTTCGAAAGATCCACCCGGCTGCCGGTCCCGTTGTCTTTTACCAACCGGCCATTGATATCGACCAGTCTCCACTTGCTGATCTTCGTCGGAACGTCGAGTTTGATTTCAAAGTACTCTATCGAAGGATTCGGCGCAACCGACATTGCAGAGGTTTTATCAAGTTCCACTGAAACGATTCTTGACAACGTCTCTTCTCCCTTTTGAACAGAGCCTTCTACCACCGAATCAAAATCAACCTGCTTCAAACGATAGTAACTCGTGCCCGCCAAAGGCTTTGAATCAGTAAATGAATAAGAAACTTCGGAATTTGAATCTCCTTTACCTTCAACTCTACCGATTTCCTCAAAGTTGCGGGCATTGTAACTTCTCTCGACTATAAAGTGGCTGTTATTCCTTTCAGAAGCAGTCTTCCAGGTAACTTCCACCTTGGTTCCCGCAGCCTTCGCATTGAACGAGATTAAATTAACCGGTAGCGGAGCTTCATTAATCAGAATCTTAAGAGCTGGATCACCTTGTAGAAGCACCTGGTGGATGTTCGCGCGATCCGCATCGTAGAATGCCGCTACACGGCTATTCTGCCCTGGGTTGTAGGTATAACCCTTTGCTATTTTAGTTTGCAGTGCAACTTCCTTCAGGATCTCCCCGATCGTTCCACGCGCTTTATCCGATTTCGAGAAAATCAGCGGGTAAAGACGATCAAGGTATTCATTCGAAGTGCTTGCATAGGCATCCCAGGTATTTCCGAAGACAACAATGGCTCCTTTACCTGGCGCAATGAGCCAATCGAGTGAAAGAGGACGTGAAGTACTGGTATTCGGTGTACTTCCAAAAAGGTTGCTGAAAATGTTATTCACACCACAACCGTTGTAAAACAACACCGGGAATTTCGTCGTGTTGTTATAATTTTTGGCGGGATCAGTTACATAGCCAGGGTTGAGGTCCGTGCGGTAAGTTGAACCATGCCCAAAATAACTGATCATACCGAGCCCGGCGCCATTCAATTCAGTCCCGATATTCACCTCTTCGATGACATCAGCCGCCTGTGTCTTGATTTTCGGGATTACGGTCCCATTAAAGGGAGAAGTATTAACGATATTACCGATTGTCGAAAGATAGCTCGCGAATTGATTGATTTCCCCTGTGTCTTTACCACCGCTCACGTGCATTACATTCTTTCTCCAAGCAATGTCCTTTTGAGCTTCGTAGTCCTTCACCTTCTGTAAATAGCCATTTACTTCAGCGTCGGTCAGAGCGGAAATACGGCCTACCGGAATTGCCGGAACATCTTCCGGAGTACCAGCAAGACCATCCACGAGTAGTAGGTCGGAACCTGGGAAGCCGACGGTTGGAACTTCGTCGGGCAATTCTTTCACAATTTTGTCGGGACGTGTAATTGATTTACCGATCAGTAATAGAAACTTTTCCTTGTTTCCGTCTGAAATCATGTAGTCAACAAAGCGTTTGATAGCAACAGGGCTTGGCTCACCGTAGTTAAACTCATTGTAAAGATCCTTAGCCTTGATCACAAGTGGCGAATACTTGACGCCCGGAGAGTCATTTTGGCGATAAGCACCAAAAGCCTGTGCTGAACCAAGAAGGTTATCGGCTGCTATAATCAGATAGTTATACGACGCGGGATTAATGTTCTGAAATGTTACAGTCGATATGTTCCCGGCTTGAACATTGATGTTCTGGCTATCATTTGTCGTCAGCAATTTTAAGGCGTTGCCATTGCGACTTACCATCAAGTTGGCCGCAGCCCCTTGAATAATACGCGGGTTATCAACACTTGATATGTCATAGAACAGCGCATTGGCCGGTGGGTTTGCGATGGGAATTCTTGATTTTGACCCGGCCGAAGCAGCAGGAAAATTGAACTCATACGAATTTAACCCCTGGGCATCGATCGTCTGATTGTATGATACCGTGAAGTAGCTAACTGAAAACCAAGCCGACGGGATAACACTCTGAAAACCGAGGGTACCCCCGTTAGCATCATAGTCTTGCGCCGGATCAAGGTCGAAATTCACCTCCAACGGACCAAAATCAAATGTGTTGGCAGTAGTAACTTGCCGCAGGGCAGAAGAATTCTTACCCACTTTGATCTGAACCTGTGCACTTCCTCCCCGCCCACTCAGTAGTATTTTAACCTTTGGAATGGAGCCTCCATAAACATTTTTAGCTGCAAAATTAAAATTGGAAGCAGGAGTAGCCGGTTGCGCACTCGATACCGGGTTGGCTGTATAAACCGGGCTGGTAGCCTGGGCACCAACCGGAAGACGCGTTCCCGTTCCGGTTTTCCCATCTTCAAAGAAGCTGTTAAAAGTAGCCGGACGTGTCGAATAGAAAGTAAAGTGAGTATACTCGGTCTGATAAGTTTTTAACTCAACCTGATTATGAAATTCAGATGCAGGTACGCCGTTATCAACGGGTGTATTCTCCACTTCTGCACGCAAGCCGTTATCGGTCCCAATGGTTAGAAAATAAGCACTTATGTTCGAATAGGTGCTAAAATATGGGTTCTTTCGTGAAGTCGGCAAGCGGTACAACAATTCATCGGACGCACCGTCATTGGGCACACCATAAAAAAGTATTTCCGTATTGTCGGCTTTCAGAATGCTGACCTGATTTCCGCGGTGCCACAGCTGAAGCTTCGCTTTGTCGGCAGACTGGAACGCTGCAGGCAATGAAGAAATGGCAATGCGATGAATTCCCTTAGTGGAAACACTTACACGCACCCACTGCTGCCCATACTTACCCGCAAGCCATTCATTCCCATTAGCTCCGCTCCATTTTTGGGAAAATACATTGGATATGCCAAGACCGAAAAAAAGTAAAAGCACACCAAAAAGTGAAGTAAAATTTTTTAACCTCATAAGTTCAAATTTAATAGTGCATAAATTACACGATAGTATATATAATAAACGATAAACTCTTTAATGATTGCAACGTGGGAATTGGAACTGTATTATAGTTAAACAAAAATACAACAATTTCAAAATAGAACAATGAACCGCAAACCTCCCGATTTAAAGAACGAATCATTTCGACAACCGCCGAATGATGTTGCCGCAGGCATGATTTTTTCAACCGGCGAATAATTTCATCCTTATATTTGTCCACAACAAGTACTCTAATATTCTAACCAAACCAACGATCAGTATGTTGAAACGACTAATTTTCTTTGCTTCGGTTGTCTTAATCGGCATGTCACTAGTAAACTGTGAAGGCGAAAAAGGCGATGTGGGGCCAGCAGGTAAAGATGGGGCCACCGGGCCCCAGGGCCCGAAGGGCGACACAGGCGTAGCTGGTAAGGACGCGCTCGGTGCGAGAGTTATTACTACCGGTCCTCTCAAAACAGAACCTGATGGCGGTTATACATTCGGTATCAGCAACCTGACACCCGCAGACACACTGATGCTTGACGACGCAGGCATATTTGTCTACATCAAAAGCCAGAACTCGTGGTGGTCTATTCCTGGACCGGTAGGCTTCGCAAGCGGTGATAGCACCACATTCCATTTTCGTTATGCACTTCGCAATGGCCGGACTTTCTTCGTCTTCATAAAGCCCACCAGCTGGACGACTGACACACCGAAAGCACCAGCAAGAGATCTGGAATCCGTAAGGGTTGTTATCGTTCCAACGGAGAAATTCAGACGTAGCGCAGCTATCGATTGGAAAGATTACAATGCAGTTGTGAAAGCCCTGAATCTTAACGAATCTGACGCGATTAGTGCTGATCTTTAATCGTTAGCCATCGTATTGAAAAAGCTGCCGCCAATCGGCAGCTTTTTCTTTTTTGAACCCCTGCTTTTGCAACATAGAAAGTTTTAATTGCCCCCTGCCAAGAACTTACACCCCGTCATAACTTTTATTTTTGAAATTATACTATTTTCGAAACAAATATTGTTAGGATGATTGTTACCTAATAGCAATTTGTACTTTTCCGGGCTTAGGCCTTCTTACCATATTTCCTTTTTTCGTGATGAATACCAAAAAGTCTTCAAAAACGAGCTCACCTGACGTGGTTTTGATTGGGGCAGGCATTATGAGCGCTACGCTCGGGGTTCTACTGAAAAAGCTTAATCCGTCCATTACTATCTCCGTTTTCGAACGTCTTGACCGCGTCACGGCGGAGAGCTCAGACCCGTGGAATAATGCCGGTACCGGCCATTCCGCTTTCTGTGAGTTGAACTACACGCCACAGCTGGCCGATGGTTCCGTCGAAACCAAAAAGGCTATTAAAATCGCTGAGTCATTCGAAGTTTCGAAGGAGTTCTGGGCATACCTGGTCGAAAATGGTGTAATTGACTCGCCTGATGAATTTATCCACAATATTCCTCACTTGAGCTTTGTGTGGGGAGAGGAAAACGTGGAGTACCTCCGTAAGCGTTACAAGGCCTTAACCAGCCACCATTTGTTCCACGGAATGGAATACACCGAGGACAAGGATAAAATCGAAAGCTGGATACCGCTGGTCATGAACGGAAGAGATGCAAGCGAAAAGGTAGCAGCGACCCGCATGGAGCTTGGCACCGATGTAAACTTCGGCGCATTGACCAAAGCGATGTTCAACTACCTTGAAAAGCAGGATGGCGTAAATCTTTTCCTCAACTATGAGGTTGATGACCTTTCGCGCAAGAAGGATAACTCCTGGCTCATCGAGGTTAAGGACCGCGCCACGAAAAAAGAAAGCAAGATCACCACTAAGTTCGTATTCATCGGAGCAGGCGGCGGCTCGTTGCCATTGCTCGAAAAATCGAATATCCCGGAAGGTAAAGGATTTGGTGGTTTCCCGGTGAGCGGACAATGGCTGGTGTGCAACAAGCCGGAAATCATCGAGAGACATCAGGCAAAAGTGTATGGCAAGGCGTCGGTTGGTTCACCGCCGATGTCGGTTCCCCACCTCGACACCCGCATTATCGACGGGAAGAAAGCATTGCTTTTTGGACCGTATGCTGGTTTTTCAACCAAGTTTCTGAAAAACGGCTCCTACCTGGACCTCCCGCTTTCCATTAAACTGAACAATATCAAACCCATGCTGGCAGCAGGATTGCACAACATTCCGCTGACCAAATACCTGATCGATCAGGTTCGGCAATCGCCGCAAGACCGGCTGGAAGCGCTGAAAGACTATTTCCCTGAAGCGAAACTCGAAGATTGGGACCTCGAAACAGCCGGCCAGCGTGTTCAGGTGATCAAAAAAGATAAAAAAGCAGGCGGCGTACTCGAATTTGGTACCGAAATGGTGACTGCTGCGGATGGTTCGCTGGCTGCATTGCTGGGCGCCTCCCCGGGAGCTTCGACCGCCGTATCGATCATGCTGGAATTGATTCACAAATGTTTCGCAGAAGCCAAATCCCCCGAGTGGCAGCGCGAATTCAAGAAGATCATCCCTTCTTTCGGCAAATCGCTTTCCAAAGAAAAAGATCTGGCCGCTAAAACCCGCGCCTGGACTACCGAGGTACTGCATTTGAGCGCCTCGCGTTTGGAAGAAGAAGTGACTGCCTAATTTTTGGATTAGCATTATAAAACAAAAGCCCCGGGAAAGTCGCGGGGCTTTTGTTTTACTCTGAAAATACTTCGGAAAGATTGATAACAAGTTCCGGAAAAACAGTAGAGCGCAGCAATTCTCCGTTATTCTTAGGATGTTGGCCTATAAATTTGCCCGATTCATCCAATAAAAAGATATTGACGTGGCTATATTCCGGATAAACGACCCAATATTCCCGCACGCCGCTTTCTTCATAAACATTAAACTTCTGATCTATTTCCCTCAGTGAATTGCCGGGTGACAGCACTTCAATCACCAGATCCGGAGCCCCTAGGCACCCTTTGTCGTCTAATTTTGACAGATCGCATATTACACAGATATCCGGCTGCAAGACTGTTGTAATTTCCTGGTTGCTTTTCTTATCCTTAACGGGTAGTCTTACATCAAATGGGGCTGAATAGGCTTTACAAGGCTGTCCCTTAATATGGTTACCTATCGCTACGTTCAGGTTCCACACTATATCCTGGTGACGGCGCGACGGAGCAGGCGACATCTTATAAATATACCCCTTAATCAGTTCCAGACGCTCCTTGAACTGCCATTTCAGGTAATCTGCGTAAGTATACTGCTTAGTGAGGTCCAGCTGGTCAAAACTTGTGATCATGAGCCGATTCGTTTTTACAATATTACCGAATTCCCGCACCTATTCCCACAACAAATGCCCTACCTCCTGTTTCAACTCGCAAAACAGCCAATTGAATAATCCACCGGTTAAAACGCCAGCGACCGCAAAAATCGCAGCCCTTCTACCGCAATAGCCTCACGCGAGGGCTCGACCTGCCGCCAGATGGAAGCGGCTTTGGCAATGACCTTCACATCCGGCGTGAATGACTCAATCGCGATGTCTCCCTGGTAATGGATGTGGTCCAAGGCTGCGAAAATGCGATCCCAGTTGATCTGGTCGCCGCCTGGCGTGCCGCGGTCGCTGCCGGAGGCATGCAGCAGTCCCAGCTTGTCTCCCGCCTTCCGGATGGCGAGCGCCGGGTCCTTTTCTTCCAGGTTCATATGAAAAGTATCGAGGTGTACCTGCAATGCATCGCTACCAACGGTTTCGATCATCCGCAACGCTTGTTCGCAAGTGTTGATAAAATCGGTTTCATAGCGATTCAGCGGTTCTATTGCCAGCTTGACATCGTGATCGGAGGCGAAATCCGCCAGCACTTTCAGATTACCAGCAACCAGGTCCCACTGTTTACGTTTCTGATCATCGGGTACCAGCTCCGCACGGCCTACCGCAGAATAAATAGGTCCTGCCACCAGATCGCTTCCCAGTACCGGTGCAATACGGATAAGTGCCTGCACATATTCGATGGCCGTCACCTGGTCCTTACGCGTACCGCGCAGGTCGCGCCCCGGGCCGGTAGCCGCGCACACGGATCTGCATTCGAGCCCGTTATCGTCTAAAGCCTTCCGTACAAGCACGGGGTCGATATTCGCAGGATCCTCCAACGCAATCTCCACAAAGTCAAAACCCCAGTTTTTAAACTGAGAAAAAAAAGAGGTGCTTTCGTTCGTGAATGGTGAAGAAAACAGGTAGGTATTAATGCCAAACTTCATCCGAGCTTACTTCCCTTTTTGCTGTGTAAAAATGCGTACGCCTTTTTTATTGCCGGTAACGATGTCGAGCAGGCCGTCGCCATTCAGGTCTTCGACGGTCACATGCAGGCCTACACCCGAATTGTCATCAATATCATGCCTGATCCAGGTCGGTACTTTACCGGGTTTGTATTCAAACCATGATATGAATGCAGGCTCGAACTCGCCGGGGTCGTTTCCATTGTGTGCGAAATAGCGTTTACCCGTAATGAAATCGGGATGACCATCGCCGTTCATGTCTTTCAGTGCCAAACCATGCGTCTGTGAAATCGTTTTGTCGATGTCGTGGTGGATCCAGACGGTTTCATTACCCTCCTTCCGCTGCTCATGCCACCAGATGCCGTAGTTATGCGCAGAGGCGCTGAGTACGTCATTCAGACCGTCACCGTTTAAATCCAAAACATACATTTGGGAGCAATCCTGTCCCAAATCGGCCGGATGAAACTTCCAGTCTTTGTCTTTGGGATACTTGGCAGGCCCTTCCGCTGGTCCCTCCCACCATCCGTTCCGCACAAGCACATCCTTCCGGCCATCACCGTTAATGTCGCCATAGCCGATTCCGTGCGTATACATATGCGTAGAGTTATTGGGATCATTGCTGATTATGTATTTCTCCCAGGTCGTGTCGCCTTTTTTGGACGGGCATTTCAGCCAGATCACCTTCTTACCTGTCGGGTCATTGCAAAGCAAATCCAACCGGCCGTCACCATCGATATCCACCAGCTGCGGTGACTCATTCCCAACCGAAGAATAAATGGTATGCACCGGCCAATGTCCCGGTTTGTTTTGCGGGTTCTCGTGCCAGGCAGCGGCCTTCCCCGGCCAGTCGATACGAATGAGGTCTATCCATCCATCCTGGTTCACATCCATGGCGAAATCCAGGAAAGAATCGCTGTAACTGCCATTCACAATAAATTCTTGCGGCTTGGCAAGTTCATGCTCCTCCCAGTCAGGCGCTTCGAACCAATAGGCGCCGGAAAGGATGTCTTTTTTACCATCTTTATTCACATCGCCCATCGCTGCACCTTCCGCAATGAATCGTTTGGTAAGCTCCGTTTTTTTAAATGTGAGCGCAGATCCGCTCTTCGCTTTCTTCTGCGCCGACACATTCGTCCAGGCAAAAGCAACTATATTGATCAAACAAAAACATTTCAGAATTCTTCCGGTTAACAGCATCGGATTTATGGGTTAGGATTAATACTCAAATATCATTTTACCCCCAGTAGGTAGTCGAGCAATGCATAAAAGTCTTTTTCAGGAATGATATTCCGGAACTGGTCGGGCATTAGCGTGTATTTGGATGCCCGGTATTCTTTCATATCGCCTTTCGCCACCGAAAACTCCTGTCCTGTCATGTCCGCGAACACGATCGTCTCGCCTTCTGTCCTGCGGTACAGGCCCGTGAGGGTCTTTTCATTTTTCAACGTGATATTATAAGTACGAAACGCCTCAGTTATATTCCTGTTAGGATCAAGGATTTTTTGGGTCAATGCCTTGTGCCCCCAGTTTCCGATTCCGTCGAGCTGCGGGCCAACGAGCCCTCCCGAGCCCTGGATCTGATGGCAGCCGCTGCAATTTTGCATGAAAATGACTTTTCCCGCATCCGAAAACGCAGTAGCCGGTTTGAAATTTGCGATGCGCGCATCAATTAGCTTCTGGCGCTCCTCGCGCTCGGATGCGCCGGCTTGGAGCAACTGCCGCATTTGTGTTTGCTGCGAAGCGTCCGCGTTATTGGTAAGCCGCTCCTGCACCGCCACCTCGGTAGCAATATCCGCTCCAAGCTCTTCGTCCTTGAATGCGTTCAGCAAATAACTGATACCTTCCGAAGTATTTGCCAGCACACTCGCGATCACGATCTGAAGGTTTCGCGCCCCACTCGCTAATTGCTTTTTCAATGTCTGATAAACGGAAGGAGACGCCGCTTGCCCCATCGCCACAGCCAGTTTCTCGCGCAAAGTAGGCAGCTCCGACGGATCATTGAACACCTCCGAAAGCACATCTACATTTCCTCTCGGATCCATGTTCATCAGCGCACTGGCTGCTGCGCTTCTTACCGTATAATCCATCCATGTGGTTTGCAAAATACTCCTCAATGTGGGTTGAAGGGATTGAATGCGATACTCCCCGGCTATTTCCGCCGCTGCAATTCTTTGCTCTGAAATAGTAGACGGCCCCTGCGCGGGAATAGTAATCACCGCCGGTTCAAAATGTCCGATTCCCACGGAGCCCGTCTGCGAGCTATCCACCGCCTCGATATACCCCATTTGCCCTTCATACCCGGCCAGGTTGAACGTCGCATTGCGAATCAGCTCTTTGAACTGCATTACCTCCGTCTGGTTAACCCGATACTCCGCAACCACCTTTCCGCTATCGGCCAGATGAATTTTAACCGAGTTTTTCGAAATGCCCTTTTTCTCCGCCCGATTAAGAACATCATTGTCAAACACATTCATTTTCAATGTCGCCGGCAGTTTGAATGGCACCGAGTACAATGCCGATTGCGGCCCATACCCTCCTTTTTCACTTAAAACAATGCGGAATGCGGGCACTACATCCACGAGAAAGTGGTCCGACACAGTCCAGGAATTCACCGGATCGGCATTCTTGTTAACCTTCCTGATTTTCCAGGTCTCAGCCGAGGGAGATATATTGTTCAAAAACTTCCCGGCCAATTGCTCGCCCCACGCGACCATCTTCGGGCTTGGTGCTACCCCGCTTTGCCGGATCCCAGCCTGAATCGTCCGGTACAGCGAAAGTTGCTTTTCCGGTTCATTCGCAAACTTCATATTGATCAGACCAATGGCCTTTTCGATCTGGTAAGGCGCCGCGAGCCGGCCAATGTATTCAAGGTTGTTTAAAAGATCTCTGGAATCCAGCTCGTGCGTAAGCGTATAGTCGAGCACAAATGCAGCGCCCGCGGACGACGGCACGTCGAGTAGTGCCTTGTTCAACAAGGCCAGCTGCGTATCCGTCCATCGCATGGCAGGGATGCGCCACATTACGCTCGTATTTTTGAGGTTATTCCGGACACCCAGCAATGCGGTATAGCGTAAATGCGTATCCTCCACCGGTGTTTTTTCATACAGATCCATCAACAACGCCAGGTTTTCAGGTTTGGGAAAGCGCGTCAAGACTTCCGCAGCCCCTCGCCGGATAAATGGGTCACCGGTCTTTAATGCTTCGGCGACCCTTTGGAAGTGCGCATCGGTAATTGTATGTCGTTCTCCCAGAATACGCAATGCATGAACTTTCACAACCTGTTCGGTACTGGAAAGCGCATTATCGAGCAGGCGGTCATCGAGCGCATTCAGGCGATGCAATATCCACAATGCGTGCACCCGAGTAACGGGATCTGCGTCGGCCAAAAGACCTTTTACGGGTATAATCGCCTTCTCTTTCCAGGTATCCACGAGCCGGTCGGCTACTTTGAGGCGCGTATTCAGTTGCGAATGCCTCAGTCCGTCCAGCAATTGTGCCACGGAAGCTTTCGACCAGTCAGTAACCGGCATGTTCTCATGCGGCTCATTGCCTTTGTAGGTAACCTTCCAAATCCGCCCGCTAATCCGATCGCGGCCGGGGTGGTTTAAGGCAACTTCATAATGTCCGATAATCCGGTTGTAGAAATCGGCGATATATAACGCTCCGTCCGGCCCGACTTTGATATCCACTGGCCTGAACCACGGGTCTTTGCTAACCAGAAGCGGCTCTTCTTTTTTTGAAGACGGTGTGGAACCATTGAAAGTAACGGTATTCCGGTCAATGCGGCAAGTAACCACGTCGCCGGTAAAGAAACTACCTCGGTACTTTTCCGGAAACTGTTTTCCCGTGTAATAAACAAGTCCCGCCAATGCGGTCGAACCCAGGTCGTAAGTCATCATCGCCGGCGCGAAACCCAGGCCGACAGGGGCCTTCTTACCAAAATGCGGATAATCCCCGCCAAAAATGAGCTGAGTAATGGGTTTGGTATGACAATCCACTGAATACAAATAGCCTTTCTCGTCATACGCATAGCCAAACGGGTTCACGCGTCCGAAGGTCGTCTGTTCCACATGGCTTCCATCCATTTTCACTCTGAAAGTATTCCCTGAATTCATGCGTATCGAATCGCCATCCGTGCCGGCGACATGCGAAATATTGGAAAAACCGTGGCATACATGCAGCCAGCCGTCGAATCCGCGCATCAGGTTATTCACCATTCCGTGCGTGTCTTTATGCCCGAAGCCGCCGAGCAATATCTCTCTGCTATCGGCCTTGCCGTCGTTATTGATGTCTTTGAAATAATAAAGATTGGGAATACTGTATCCGATTGCCCCATCTGCAACCGGCATAATACCGATCGGGATATTGAGATTGTCGTCGAAATGCGTGAAAGTGTCGGCCCGGCCATCGCCATTTTTGTCTTCCAGGATCGTAATGCGATCCTTTCCATCGCTTTCTCCCGCCGCCACCGGGTACTCCGACGATTGCGTTACCCACAACCGGCCGCGATCGTCGAATTCCATATTCATCGGCTTCGTAATGTCAGGTTCGGAAGCAAAAAGCGTTACTTCGAAACCTTCGGGCAGTATGAAGCTCAGGCGTTCTTCTTCCGGCGTTTGGAAACCGGTTGTCCGGATATGTTCTGCATAAATGTCGGTCTCAACCTTTTGAGGCGCATTGGCCACGGTCACATTCTGGCCTGACTTATTTTGGGGAGGTTTACAACTTTGGGCACTGAACAGCAGGGAGGCGGTCAGCAATGGCAGACCGATTCTGAAACTACTTCGGAATGGCAGCATACGATCGAACAGGAAAAGCAGGGTTAAGGAATCTCGTTGAATAAATACTGGTAACTAAACCCGGCAAGCCGGTGATTTTACTATGAAAATTAGGATTAAAATCAGAATCCAGGCTACTGTGTGCGTTACCAATCACACCATAGCCCGGATCAGATTACTATCAATACTTAACAAAATGCGTACGTTCAGAACTTCCGTCGCGGTACTTGATTTCCAGAATGTAGCTCCCCGGTTGAAAGCCAGTTAGCAGAATGTATTTTTCCTTTGCCCCTCTTGGACCGGCGGTTTCTTTCACAATGCTACCTCCGGCATTCAGTACGCTTATTTTCGTCACTCTTGACCAGTCTTTCACATTCATTTCAAGCCTCTCGCCTGCAGGGTTTGGAAACACAACCAGGTCCGTTCCGTCCCACGACACTTTCCTGATCTGGCTGAATGCAAAAGTCCCATCACGGTCGACCATTTTTAACCGGTAATAGCCTATACCGGCAATCGGATCCGCGTCTGTATAGGCGTAGTCTACCTGTTGACTACTTTCCCCTGCCGAGCTCACATGATCCAACACTTTCCAATTCTTCATATCCCGGCTTCGCTGGATTTCAAAGAAATCGCTGTTAGCCTCAAAAGAGGTTCTCCATGTCAGCTTTACACGCCTTTCATCCTTTTCGGCATCGAATGTCACCAGCTTAACCGGCAGTGCGCTTTGCGCATTTACGAGTGTGAGTAGCCTGATGTCCAGGTCCGCAACATCCTTGGATACGAAATGCAAGCCTAAATCACGCGTGGAGCCCGACAACGTCACAAACCCCGCCTCATCCGACCACGAATTCGCCAATTCCAGCATCGATTCCGTGTTACCATTCAATTCTGCCGGATCATAAATAATACCCACGTTTCCATGAAAATTAACCGGATTATTGAAAACATATTTCTTCTTAATACTTGCAGTCGGGTTACCGGGCACAGCCGTATGTTCTACTGTTAGCGAGTAGTTGTTGCCGAGGTTGAGATCTTCGGTGGGTACGAGTACGAGGCTGTCGACCGAAAATACCGTACCTATTTTCACATACAAATCACTGCCTGTAACAAACTGACTACGCACCTCCATCGCCCACATGCAACACAGTGCCAATGCAATTGATGTTTTGATTCCCATTTGAAAAAGTTTTGTGTGTGAATTATCTATTCGCAATAACCCCCTTCCGTTTGCCTGTGCCCCGTATCCGCGAATTCCCTGCCAATTGAGCCTTGATTTTTGATAACTCTTCAAGCAGATCATTGTTTTGTTTTTCCAACTGTTCGGTCCTTTTAACCAGCGCCTGAATGGCAATCAGATTAACACCATCAAAATCAGCTTGGTTAATCGTCGTATCCGTTCCGATCGTTCCGTAAGCATCCTGGCCAAATGCGTTATAGAAATCCTGAGCCATCGGCCCATAATGCCGGAGCGTTTTAGGATCCTGGCCTTTATAGTTCCAGGAGGTCAGGTTCATTTTGCTGATCTTTTGCAAGAAATCCTCGCCATTGACAGGAGCGAAGTTTTCCTTTTTGTTGACGTCAGAAGTAACCTGCCAGGCATTTCCATTGGCTGGAAGCAGGACTCCGACAGTGGCCATATTGTCCGTGTATAATCGGTATCCTCCTGTAAATGCCATTGTCATTTGATTATTAGAAATGCTCTTTACCTGCGTATTTCCATAGCCCAAAACAAAAGAGCCTGATTTACCGTTGGTAGAGCCGTTTCCTATCACGACAGAATTAATTGCATCTGCAATCGCGCCGCTTCCCAATGCAATCGCGTTGTGCCCGCTCGCCAGGGATTGGCTCCCATATGCATATGAATAATTACCTGACGCACTCGTGCTAAAACCACCGGCGAAGGAGCCAATTCCGCTTGCCGATGTACGTTGTCCAAAACAGAAAGCGCTGTTCCCGCTAGCGAAAGTTTCATAGCCTGCAGCGAATGAAAAAGCTCCAAACCCTTGCGGATCGAGTCCACCGACTCCTATACGCTGCCCAATTGATCGAAAAGCCCCTTTGCTCTGAGCCCATAGCAGACCATACTCTACGGGCTCCGGTGCGCTGGGGTCGTAAAACGGATCGTTTTCGGCGGGTAGTTGGGGCGTTGAGATTAAAAATGACCCATCATAAACATGCAATTTCTCCTGGGGAGTTGTAGTCCCTATCCCAACCTGAGCCTCGGAAAAGTGTGCAATTAAACTCAGAGCCATTGCACCCAATGCAATGCACCCTGCATTCTTTAAGTGTTTCATCGTGCGTGATTGTAAAAGTTAACATTTGACATTTTTATGCCGAATGTCAGCCAATTACCTTACAGTCACACAGATCGATACCCAAGTGGTACTTCATGTTTATTTACCGGAATATAGCTACTTCGCCGATACTACTTTTGAATCGCCAGTATACGTTTCTTCTTCCTTCCCTGGTCAGATCGAGCCTCTGCTAGCTCAGCCTTGATGGTAGCAATTTCCAAACTCATTTCTTCCATTCTTCGAATCAATGCCTGGACTGCGATCAGGTTCACGCCATCGAAATCCGCCTGGTTAATCGTCGTATCCGTCCCGATGGTACCATATGCATCCTGCCCGAACGCCTTGTAAAAATCCTGCGCCATTGGCCCGTAGTGCCGATATTGCTTAGGATCCTGGCCTTTGTAGTTCCAGGATGTCAGATTCATTTTGCTGATTTTTTGCAAAAAGTCTTCACCATTCACGGGAGCGAAGTTTTCCTTTTTGTTGACGTCTGAAACCATCGACCATGAGTTCCCATTAGGGGACAGAAAAACACCTGTCCCGGCATTTGCACTAGTAAAAAACTTGTATCCCCCTGCGAACCGCATCATCATCTGGTGATCGACATCGTTCTGTGAAGCACCTGTACCGTCCCCAAATATGAATGAGCCATTCTTATTGTTGGTTGAAACCTGATAACCCATTGCAACGGAACGATCTCCGCTGGCTATGGAGTACGTTCCGTGCGCGAACGACTGTAAACCACTTGCAAGGGAACTATACCCTGTTGCCAGCGAAGCTCTCCCATTTGCCTCTGTTTTGATTCCCAATGCTGTCCCTGCGATGCCTTTTGCAAAGACTTCAAACCCTGACGCAAACGAAAAATCTGCTACTGCCATCGGATCCAAAAAGCCTGAGCCGACAACTTGATTTACTACCCTGAGAGCACCCTTATCGTGAAACCATTTGATTCCGTATTCGACAAACTCTGGATTGGACGGGTCATAAAATGGATTTTTTTGCGGATCCATATTTTTACTCGTGCCCAAAATCGACCCATCGTGAACATGTAGCATCGCTTGCGGCAAAGTGGTCCCGATCCCCACCTGCGCCTCCGAAACATGCGTAACCAAACTCAGGCCAACGGCACTCAATGCCACCTTCCCCGCTCTCATTATTTTTTTCATCGTGCGTGATTGTAAAAGTTTAACATTTGACATAAAATGCCCGAATGTCAGTCAATTGACCTACAATCACACAGATCGATACCCAAGTGGTACTGACCATTTATTTCCCGGAATCAGGGCTGGTAGTGATAGTTTCCCCGACCCGCTGGCGCCGCATCACCATTCAGCCAGAAATCCATTACATCTCCGTCATTTTGCATATTATCACTCCATTTAAATTCAAAATCAGGTTCGCCGGAAATACCCAGCAGCGATTTCGGCACTTTGATTTCCAGCTTGTTTCCTGAAACAGAGTAGTCGACTTCCGCGGCCTTTTGCCAGTTCCAGGCAGCATCCGTTTTTTCCACAATGGCTTTCTGCTCCGGGTTAATGCGGTTAATCACGATATCATAGCCTTCCCAGCCGGTATTCTTGTCCCGATCGGTGTTGATAAAGAGCCGCATCCAACCCGGGTCAGTGGGGGCGCTGAGCGGTTTCGCCGTTTCAACATAAAAATAAATGTGGTCCTGGTCGCGGGCGACTTTGGATAGGACAATATCATTGCGTCCCGTGGTATTGCGATAGAGCATACTTCCCCAGCCCGGGCTATTGCGGTGAAGCGTGCTGCCTTTGTGGGCCTTGAATGCCGGCAAAATGCTTTCCCATTCTTTGAACTGCCCATCTATTTTAACGGTAACCGCCTTTGAGGATCGCTGCGGCGCAGGCAAACCCTTGAAACGCCGGATATTGGCAACCATCTGGTAGTAATAGTTATCGCCATGCCCGCCTTTCATCGGCTCGATGTCGCGGCTGCCCTCCTGGTCAAATTCGTCGGGAAATGCATTGGTTTGCTGCTGCCATACCTCGTAGCGGCCGGCGATCCATTCGTTCCAGCCGGTAATGAATACCAGTTCGGGGTTGATTTCCAGTGCGCGGTCCCACTGTTCCTGGAAATTATGCCCGTAATTCACCGCGCCTGCATCGGTAATGTGCCCTCTCGCATGCGTATAGCTGCGCCCGAAAGAGCCGGTGGCATTCAATGCAGTAAGGCCGCGTTCTTTGGTCCAATTTTGCGCGACGCCCACCGTGGCCTGCTCGAAACTGCCATCGGCATTCTTTTTAAAACCATGCTGCGGATAAATTTCCAGCCATCCCCAATGATCGGGTTTCTCGGGGCCTTTGTTGTACACCGGCTGGCCGGGGCGGAATGTAAAGAACTCCCGCATTTCTTTTTCAAGTTCCGGCTGCGCCGATTGACCTTTAATCGTTTCGGTAAATGCCGGATCGGCCATGATGAAGGGCTTTCCTTTCCATCGGAACCACAGGTCCTTGTATTTACCGGGCTTGTAAAGGTCGCGGTAGATTTCGCGGATGATCTCCTTGCCGCCGTCACTCACCCAAAACGGCAGCATAAATGCAATTTGCGGGGTATTCACCCCATCTTTTCGTGCCTGCGTGAATACCTCGCATAGCTTCATATAAGACTCCTTCCAGGTGATATTGCCATTGGTACAATCAAAAATGATCATATCCACGCCAGCATCGGCTAGCATTTCGGCGTGTTTGCGCAGTACCCATTCGTCGGTGTCGATGTAATAGCCAAACAGCGGCTCAGCCCAAAACCACGGACTGTTGCGCTTCGGCCATATCGGATTCTTGAAATCGTGGACCGCCTTCGGATCCCGTGCGAGGTATTCGGTCACGTTCAGCGGAGGATTGTTTTTGGCCTGCTGCGTGTGCCAGGTCCAATAAAAAAGCCCCACAAATTTATCCTTTTTCAAATCGCCTACTTCGGCGTGGTCCGGCAGTTTGCGGCCCACGGCGTCGGTGGCGGTCACGTCGGCGGTGTAATTCTGGGCAAATGCATTCGGGATGAAAAATCCCGAAAATAATATCCACACTATTTTACCGTATCTGATTTTCATGTTCAACAATTCTTGCGGTGCGCTGCACCTTATTGCGAATGTTATTTTCCTGATGTTCTACAATTCTTGCGGTGCGCTGCACCTTATTGCGAATGTTATCTTCCTGATGTTCTACAATTCTTGCGGTGCGCTGCACCTTGTTGCGAATGTTATCTTCCTGATGTTCTACAATTCTTGCGGTGCGCTGCACCTTGTTGCGAATGTTATCTTCCTAATGTTTCACCGTGCTCCTATTGATTTACAATAAAATTAAACCGCCCTCCCGGCGCGGCATCCCCATTGACATACCAGTCGAGCGGGTTACCGTCTTCCTGCATATTGTCCGACCATTTGAATTCCAGGTTCAAAGGGGTTTTCAAATTGGTAAGATAAGCGCGTGGGATGGTCACCATCATCCGGTTTCCCTGTACCTGATAGGTCACTTTCTTCACATCGTACCAGTTGCCGCCGCGGTATTGCTGCAAAGTATTCCCTGCCACAATGCGGTAATCGTAACCTTTCCAGCCGGTACTGGGCCTGCGGTCGGTATCCAGGTAGAGGCGCATCCAGTCGTCACCGGAGTTAGGCGTTATTTCAGCGGTGGTTTGGGCGTAGAAATAGAGGTTTTTAGCGTCATGCGCCACTTTCAGCTGGTCGAAATCGTTCCGCCCGGTTTGGTTCACGTATGTATGCGCGGGCTCGGTTTGCGCGCCTGGGTGGTTACGCGCCTGCGTGTCGCCGATGTAATCCCGGTAGGTAAGCGTTATGGTCTTCCAGTCGTCGAGTGCTTTGATGGTTTGGCCATTACCCAGCGCGGCATTAGCTTCCACCCCCTTATACCGACGAATATTCCCCACAAGCTGCATATAGTAATGATCTTTCAATCCGGCTGTCAGCGAAGGTTCAATATCACGGCTGTACTCCGGACTGGCCTGATCGCAGAACCACGAATGCTCCGGGTTCTTGTCGTGGCTCGGGAATTTGCCGGCAATCCATTCGTTCCAGCCCGTTACATAGATAAATGGCGTGTTTTGTTTGATGGCGTAGTCCCATTGTTCCTGCACATTGTAGCCGTAAACAATATCCTTTTTGGGATCGCCGTGCGAGCCATTCCGGTAGCTGCGGCCCCAGTTATCCATGTTGCCATAAAAGGCGGAGCCGCCCATTCCGGCTGTCGGGTTCGGGTGCTGGGCTACCGACACGTTGATGATCTCCCCTTCTCCTTTTGTATTATAATGTACCTTCTGCGGACGCGTGAACGAAATCCATGGCCAGCCATTCACCTTCTGTTTCTCGGTGGGCCATTGCGATTCCCGGAAAGTAAAGAACGATTCGAAATTCTTGCCTTTGGCTTCACTGGTAATGCCGATGATCAGCGGTTTGCCGTCGAGCAGGTACCAGCAATCAGGATGCCGGTAGGGAGCACCTTCTTTGTAAAACATATCATAGGCCTCCTGCATGGTTTCACCCGATTGTGTATTGGTATAAAACACAATTTTAGGCGCATTACGCCCCTGCGCACGCACGGCATCCACGGCTTTCATAAGCACATCGGCTTGCTTGGGATAAGTAAGCCTGTTGGTAGCATCAATAACGAGGAAATCTACCCCGGCATCGGTCAGAAGTTGGATGCTGCGAAGGTGGACCCAGTAATCGTCTGCCTTATAATATCCGTAGATAGGCTGTCCCCAGTAGTACATTCCCACGTTGCTCTTCGGATCGCCGCCCCAATTGGGATGGTCGAAATCTTCGAGCACTTCGGGATGTTTGGAAACGATTTCGCTGAGGTCCCAGGCTCTGGCCGGTGCCGCATCATGCCACAAAAAATAGAACATACCCACTTGCCGGTTGGCTTTCGGATTGCCTACGGCATCGTTTTGCGGTAAGGTACGCCCAAGATCGTCCGTACCAGCAAGCGGCTGGGCCTGCACGGTACGGATCACCAACAAAAGAAAAATGAAGAAATATAGCGTTACGTGTTTTTGCATTGATTCAGTCGTTTTGATGAGCGTTTGAGACATTACTGCGGCTTTTGCCGTTACGGGCTATCGTCAAGTTGTCTGACCGCCGATAGCTAATGGCCGACAGCCGACTGCCTTTTTCTCAATCCAGCCAGCCCGGGTTCTGCCAGTCGCTGCCCGAGAGGCCGATGATCTTGTCGACTTCGCTCTGGTCGATCGGGTACATCAGGTACTTATCCGAGAATGCGTTGCGGTTCTGAAATTTAAAGCGCTTGTAGACAAAGCTGGAGCCGCTTTTGGTAATACGCATGCCTGTTACGAAGCGGTCGGTCTGATCGAGGATTTTCCAGCGGCGGACGTCGAAAAAGCGGTGTTCCTCAAATGCCAATTCAATGCGGCGCTCATTACGGTATTTTTTCTCAAATGCCTCCTTGCTCATACCCAACGGAAAGCCCGGCATTCCTGCACGGGTACGCACGGCATTCACCGCTTCCCGGGCCGACATGGAGAATACACCCGCCTTCACAGGCACATCCGGCCCAGCCGACTGGTATGCCGACTCCGCGAAATTCAGATACAGTTCCGCCAGCCTCAGCAAACGCACTGCCCCGTCGGCGTCATTATCCTGTCCCGACCGGAAGTTGTTGAATTTCCTCAAATAGTAGCCCGTACGGGTATGCTTCCGGTTGATATCCGAAATCTCCTCGGCACCGCCCACGAATGTCTCCACTTTCTTCCCAGCCGGCTGATCCAGGTTACGAACAGCGCCATTGTAATAAATAGATGCGTAAAAACGCGGGTCACGGCCCGCATAGGGATCATCTTCTTTGTATCCCGATTTTGCATTGACTATGGGGACTGTCCGGCTTTCGTCGGAATAACCGGTAATCGGCGCTTCGCCGTTGGCCATTTCGTAGGCATCCACCAGCTCCTGCGTCGGGCACGGGCCGGTGCGCTCCATACCCGGGTTGGTAGGCATGCCTGCATAGCGCCACACCTGCATTTTGTCACCTACGTGGTAAATGGTTTCTTTGTCGGTAGCACGCTGGTCGTTAGAGCTGGTGAAGAAAAAGAGTGCATAGGCATTCTGAGCGATATTGGCAGCTGGTTTCTCGTCGAAGAGCCGGTAGCCATTAGCCAGGCATTGCGACAGTGCCTCTGCATTGATCTCCGTCGCCTTCGCCCAGGTGTAGGTACCGTCGCTCCAGAGCGGGGAAGCGGCGTAGGTCACGGCCTGGCTTTTGACCGCATAAGCCACCGCCCGCGTCATAATCCCGTATTGATTGTCATAAATCTCCCAGGGCAAGCCCTCACGCGTGGCCGGGTAAGACAATGCTTTATCACAATCCGACAAAATGAATGTCACTACCTCCGAAAACTTCGCGCGTTTGTCGGTCGAGAAGTCATGGTCGATGCCCAGCGGTTTATCAAAAATCGGGACGCCGCCGTAGCGTTTGATCAGTTGCAGGTAATACAATGCCCGCAGCGTGTGCGCCTGCGCTGTCCAGGCATTTTTCTCGCCCTCGCTCGCATATACGGGAGCAGTTTTAATGTTTTCAATAAATACATTGCATTTGCGGATGCCCTCGTACAAATCCCCCCACGGACTGCCGTCAGCAGAGTTTTGTCCATAAGTATTGGAGGTGACATTGCCTCCGTACCACACGATATAGCGGGAACCGGGTGTAATGTCGTCGGCATCCTGAGCCTCGTCAGTGAACGATGCGCGGTCCATGTAGGGTTTGGGAACGTAGCCGTAGCACGAATTCAGGTAGCCGCGGGTCCGGTTGTAATCGCTGAAAACCTGGTCCATGGTAATGCGGCCGTCGGTGGGCAAGTCAAGTTGCTCGTTGCAGCCAGCCAGCATGCCGGCGATCCCCGAAGCGAGCACAAGTAGTTTATATTTTTTCATATCCAAAAACCTGATTTAGAAAGTCACACTGATACCCGCATTGTAAACCCGGTACACAGGAAAAGCCAGGTACCCATCGCCTTCGGGGCCAAAATCACCGGACTTCATTTTGTCCCAGGTAATGAGGTTCTGCCCGCTTACCAGCACCCGCAGTTTATCCGCGCGGATCAATTTGGATATCGAAAGCGGCAGCGTGTAAGATAGCTCCACGTTTTTCAACCGCACATACGAGCGGTCGTACAGGTAGTAATCGCTCCCTACGTGGTTCACAGTCCGCGCCAGCGATAATGCCGGCGAGGTAATCTTCTCTCCTGCTGCATAGCGCTCCGCCGTCCATGCATTGCGGTGTAGTGAGCCGAACACGCCGTCGTAATCGGTTTCGAAAACGCCCGTCCCGCCATACATGGCAGAATAGTTTCCCACGCCCTGGAACAGCACGCTCAGGTCGAAATTGTGATAAGTGATACCAGCTGAAATGCCATAGACCACGCTGGGTAACATGCCCGTACCGATCGGCGCCTTGTCGCGCTCGTCGATTTTGCCGTCAGCATTGAGGTCCTGGTATTTCAAATCGCCGGGGCGGGGCGTCCCGAAACTGTATGCGAGGTTGCTGTTATCGATTTCCTGCTGCGAATTGAAAAAGCCGTTTCCATTGCTGTAATCCACGCGGTAACCGAATGCCTGCCCGAATGCGTAACCTTCTTCCCATTTACGATAGGCATAATCCTCCGTTTTACGCGCCTCGTTCCAGCTGACGATCTTGTTTTTAGCATAGCTCAGCATCAGGCCCGCATGGACGGAAAGGTCTTTATTTAACCTTTTGGCATAACTCACATCGATATCCACGCCCTTGTTCTCGAAAATACCCGCATTGATTTTGGGATAATTCTCCAAAGGAATGCCCTGGTAAAGCGGGATCGTCGACAGCGCACCCACCACCATGTTGTCCATCCGTTCCCTGAACACATCCACCGACACCGAGAATGCGTTCAGCAAGCCGAGGTCAATTCCGAAGTTCTGCTTTTTGGAAACTTCCGCACGGATATTCGGATTCCCCACCTGTCCTTCCTCGACCAGGTATTGCAGGGAACCGATCGGCCCGCCGCCCTTGACGGTCACATTGTCCAGGTAGGCGAAGCGCATCAGCCCGCTTTGGTCGTTGGCGGTTTTGCCGTACGAAGCGCGGAATTTCAGGTTGGTCAGGAATGCATTGTTCTTCAAAAACGGCTCGTTGGACACCACCCACGCCGCCGAAACTGCGGGTGTGCTGGTATAGCGCACATTCCGCGCATATTGCTCCGAACCCGAATAACCGAGGTCGAGCTTCACCAAATAGCAATTATCGAACCCGTAAGAAATCTCAAATCCTGAGCTTACGCGGTTGTAGGGAAGCAATCCGGGCGATGAATTATCAGCCTTTGTCAGGTTTTGATAAAACATATAGGCCATTCCACCTACCCGGTGCCGTCCGAAATCGCGCTTGTAGTTTGCCGCAATGTTGTAGGTAAGGTGGTAATAGTAGGAATGACCTTTGGAATAAGCCAGCGGTGTGTTGTTTTGAGCGCCTTTTTTGGCGAATATCAATGCCGAATCGCTCGTCTGTACCCAGCGTTCATAATCCTGCTTAGTGGAAAGGCTGCCCACCGAATTGGTCTGGTAAGCCATGGTACCCGTCAGGTTGAGGCCTTTCGTGAGAAAACCCATATCGAGATCTAAACCAAACTGAGACACGATATTGGTGACGGTATGCCTCGTGTACCCCGTGCGATTGAGCATACCGTAGGTTGGTGATTCTACGCGTTCGGTTGTAATCACTTTCCCTCCGGCATCTAGCACTTCGCCCGATGTGCTGGTTACCGCCGGCGTCACCGGGCCGTAAACGGTCGGCGGGATCTGGAAAATACTGCTGTAAACCTCCGCATTGCTTGCGCCGCCCGGCGTGCGCTCGCGCTTCACATTACCCGCGAGACGGATAAATGCTTTCAGATAGCGGTTCAGGCTCATATCGATGTTGGAGCGGTAATTGACCCAGATATTGTTCGCATTTGGATCGTAGCGAGGTTGGTCGGTTTTGAAATAGCCGCCCTGGTGCATGAAGTTGATGTTCGAGAAAAACTGCACCTTATCGTTGCCGCCCGTCACATTCACACTCGCACGCTGCATGGCCGCGAAGTTTTTGAGATAGCGGTCATACCAGTTGTTATTCGGGTACAAATCGCGGTTTTGTCCTGAGCGGTAACCTTCGATCTGCTGCTGGCTGAACAGGTAATTCGCCCCCAAACCATCGTTTAATGCGGCCTGGTTGCGCATTTCGGCATATTCTGCGGCATTGTAAAAGGCAGGCTTCGTCGTAACCTGCTGCATGGATTGGTCGAAGCGCGTTTTGATTTGCAAAGGGCCCCTCCTGCCGCGCTTGGTTGTGATTACCAACAGGCCATTTGCGCCCTGAATACCGTACAATGCCTGCGTGGAAGCATCTTTCAGCACCGTAATGGATTCGATTTCATTGGCGGTGATGTATTCCAGTGTCTGGTTACTGTTATAAGCATTGATAATGCCATCGATGATCACCAGCGGGCCGGATGTGCGGGCCGCCGACAAGCCTCGGATGGAAAGGTTCGTCGTTGCGCGCGAGAGCTCGGAGAATGCCTCCTGTGTGGTAAGGCCCGAAAGCCGGCCCGCCAAAGTTTGCGTCAGATTGGCGACGGGCGATTTTTCGAGCTCCTCTCCCTTCACAGTCGATACCGCGCCGGAGAGTTCGCTGCGCAGCTGAGAAGTGTAACCAAGCTGTACCACCTCATCTTTGAAATGCGCGTCCCATTTCAAACGCACGTCCATTTCCTGCTTTCCCGAAAGGGCGACCTTCTCATTACCGTAGCCGTACAGCGAGAATACCAGCGCACGGCTACCATCGTCGACCGACACAGTAAATTCTCCTTTGATATTGGTAGACGTCCCGTTTTTGCCGTTTTCAGAAAGGATGGTCACACCCGCAAGCGGCTGACCGGACTCGTTCAGCACCGTACCCACCACCGTCGCGGTAAATTCCTGTGCGTAAAGCGGCATACCAGCCAGCAGGCAAGCCAATGCCATGATTAATTTCGATTTGATAAAATGTATCATATTCTTGAAGATCTAGTCTTTGAAGCCATGATTACCAACCCGCATTTTGCCAGTCGGCCCCGGTAATGGAACGGAGGCGGTTCGCTTCGTTCAGCGGGATGGGCACCCACAGGAACTTGTTGGTATAGTTCTTGCGCTCGGTGGCGCGCACCGGCCTGCGGGCGTATGTGAAAGAGCCGTCGGCATTGCGGGTGATTTCCATAGCAGTTACCCAGCGGTCCGTTTTTGAGAGATCATCGGTCGGTTTCGACCAGCGCCGGAGATCGAAATAGCGGTTTTCCTCCATGGCCAGCTCCACCCGACGCTCGGCGCGAATGCGCCTGATTAAATCCGCTTTCGAAAGTGAGGCGGGTAGTGCAGGCATGCCGGCCCGGGCGCGGATCTCATTCACGGCCTTCGCGGCATCGGCCAGCTGACCGGCCTCTGCGGCGGCTTCGGCAAAGTTGAGGATTACCTCACCCAGGCGGAACAGCTTCCAGTTGGCCCCGGCAATGGGGTTATCCCCACCGGAATTCGGATGGAGGAACTTCCGCTCGTAGTAGCCTGTGCGGGTAGCCTTGCGTGTGCTCGGGTGAATGCCCGTCTGCGGCTCGTTTTTGTAAGTAGCGATCACGCGGGTACGGTTTCCGATCGGGGCGGGGTAATTTTCAAAAGACTCCGGCGCTTCGGCAAAGTTCCACATGGCTTTTCTTTTGGAACCATTGTAATAAATGGAAGCGTAAAAACGCGGGTCCCGTTTAGCATAAGGGTTTTTCGGATCGTAGGTTTTGTTGGCCGTGTTATAATTCGGTTGCAAATGCTGCTCGTCGAGGTAAGGCTTATCGAGGTCGAGTACCGGCTGACCGTCGATGGTTTCATAGGCATCCACGAGTTCCTGTGTAGGACAGGTGCCCGATTTGTAGCCGTCCTGCGAGCCTATTCCGTCGATATTCCAGATATTCCCCTGGTTTTCGCGGCTCTGAAAAATCGTTTCACGGTCCACCGGATTGGGTGCGTACTTCATCGTTTGGGTGAAATACTCGTTGTAAAGCGCCGTTTTCTCGTTCTTATCCGGCCCGAGGAATGCCACGTCCGACAAATAGGTCTGTGGCAGGTTCACTTTGTTATAGAGCTCGTACCCATTCGCCCGCAGGTTTTCCAAAGATGTTTTATTCACCTGATAAGCCTCCTGCCAGTAATCCTTGCCGGCATTGTTGAGCGGGCTGGCCGCAAAAAGGATCATTTTGGATTTGATCGCCTCCGCCAGCGCCTTGTTCACGCGGCCGCCTTCGCTGTCGGTCGTAATGCGCCAGGGAAGTTCGGCTGTGCTTAATGCCACGTCGCAATCTTCCATAATGAACTTGACAACCTCATAATAGCCGGCTTTTGTGACGTTCGAAAAGTCCTGCTGAAAGTCGTATGGCTCACGCTCGATCGGCAGCACGGCACCAAACCATTTCAGCAGTTCGGAATAATAATAGGCGCGAAGCAAATGTGCCTCGGCTTTCCAGCGGGCCCGGTCGGCCGGGTTGCGGACCGTGGCCTTGTCGATGCGGCTGATGAACAACGTACAGTTGCGGATAGCACTCCAATAGCGGGCCCAGTACTCCCCATTTCCGGCATCCGCGCTGATGTTGGTGATCGGGTGGTTGCCGGCGGAAGCGTCGCCGTTATACATCCGTCCTGACATAATCCAGGATTCGGCCTCGGCGTCAGTATCCCAGCTCTCGTCGCTCCAATTCACAGGTCCGCGGCTCCAAAAGAAATACCGCGTACCTTTTACAGGGATATTGGCATAGCAGCTGTTCAGGAATGCGCCGGTTTTATCGTTATCGGCGAAAATCTCGTCCATGGTCAGTTTGCCATCCGGGGCCATGTCCAGCACGTCCTTGCAGGAAGTGACCGTGAGCATCACCAGTATCAACGCATATCGTAAAGCTCTCATTCTCATATTGCGGCGCTATTAGAAAGTGATATTCAAACCGAAATTGGCCATTTTCGTAACCGGGTAACCCAGCGAAGCATCGTTCTCGGGGTCGAGGTGGCCCATCTTCAAGTGCGCCCAGGTGAGGTAGTTCTGCGCGCTTACATACACCCGCATTTTGCTCACGCCCACGGCCTTCAAAGCGCCTGCGGGCAGCGTGTAACCCAGTACCAGGTTTTTCAGGCGGGTGAACGAGCGGTTCATGACGAAAAAGTCATTCGCGTTATGGTTGGTATTGCTATGCGTGCTGAGGGCCGGATAGGTGATCTTCTCGCCGGCGGCATACCTTTCGGGTGTCCAGGCTGTTTTGTGGTAGTCAAAATAGGTTCCCCGGATAATGTACTCGTACACCCCCTGCTGGGAATAGTTGCTGGAATATTTGCCTACCCCCTGAAAGAATGTAGTGAGATCGAAGCCCCTATATTCGAAAGTGAGCGAGAGGCCGTAGATCACGCGCGGAATGTTGGAATAGCCAATCGGCGCCTGGTCTTTGTCGTTGATCACGCCATCCTTGTTCAGGTCGATGTATTTGAAATCGCCTACCCTCGGTTCGCCAAAACCATAAGTGGTCGTTTTGAGGTAGCTGTCCAGCTCTTCTTTTGAATTGAAATACCCGTTCCCATTGCTGTAATCGATTTTATAACCCCACGACTGGTTGAGCGAAAAGCCGGTGGAACGATAGCGGTAGGCATAAGTTTCGTCCCGCGCGGACTCGTCGAGAAACTTCACGGTGTTGTGGTTGTAACCGTAGTTTCCGGAAACCATCACCCTGAAATCCTTGGAGAATGCCTTGTTATAGGACAATTCCAGTTCAAACCCTTTATTATCCACCAAACCCATATTCACTTTGGGGATATTACCGAGGGGCACTCCCTGGAACTCCGGCACCGTTCCGCGGGATATCAGAATATTGCTGCGGCGTTCTTTGAATATATCCACAGAGAGATTGAGATCGCGTAAAACCTGCAAATCGAGTCCATAGTTCTGTTTTTTGGCGATTTCCCACGTGATATTGGGATTTCCCAGCAAGCCCTGGTTGATCGTCTGCCCCAAGCCAAGGCTGGCCAGCGGTCCGTCCCCGCTCAGCGTGATGTTGCTCTGGTAAAGAAACCGCGCACTACCCATTTTATCATTTCCCACTTTGCCGTAGGAAGCCCGCAGTTTCAGATTGGTGATGTAGCGGTTGTTTTTGAGAAAATTCTCGTTACTAATGATCCAGCCTGCCGAAAATGCAGGGAAAAAGCCGTAGCGATGCCCCGGCGCAAACTGCTCGGAACCATTATAGCCCATATTCACCTCCGCCAGATAGCGCTCGTCGTAGCTGTAAGTGGCCCTCGCCGCAACACCCAATACATTGAATGGAATCTCACCGCCTGTCGACTCCCAGGTATCGCGCTGGCCAAGGATCATGCCCGTCACATCGTGCTTACCGAAAGTCCGGGCGTAGTTGATCGAGCCCTGAACGTTGATATTGTAACGAGAATCAGCACCTTTCGTAAGCGTCAGCAGCGATTCATCGGAACGCTTCACGGCATAGCTCAGTTTGTCGTTCACCATATCCACCTCAGCCAGGTAAAGCCTTTCCGATTTCCTGCCCTGCATAGCCGTGGTAGCTTTTGAATCGTATGAAAGCATCCCTTTCAGACTCAAACCTTTTGTAACAATATTGCTGAGGTCCCATTCGGCCCCGAACGACGCGTTCAGGTTCGACCGGACTTCGTTGCGGGCGCCCATGCGGTTCATGATCTCGAATGCGGAACGGTCCATGTAACCCGGGTCGACGATCTGCCCCGGCGCTACGCCGAAGCCATCGATGGTCGTGGGGCCGGGCGTAATGGGCAATATCGTTTGCGCCTGGTAAATGAGGTCGCTCATCATCCAGCCGGTATCACTGTTGCCATAAAGCCACGCGGCGGGCATATTCACCTGTTCAATGTAGCTGCCGATGTTCAGGAAGGACTTCAGCGAATTGGTGACCTTATAATCGAGGTTCGCGCGGAAGTTGTAGCGGTCCATTTTAGCAGCGGGATCATAGCCCAGTACCGATTTCGGTTCGGTATTGAGGTTACCGCCCTGATGCAGGTAGCCGCCATTCACAAAATAGGAAACCTTATCGGTGCCGCCGGTCACGTTCATGTTGACGCGCGTCTGGGGCGCGTACCGTGAGATGTATTCCCGGTAATAGTCGTGATCCGGGTAAATGTATTTTCTCACCATCGCTTTCCGGGCATAATCCGGATCGTTCGGGTCGAGGCCGGCGAGCGGATTGGCATATTTGGCCATTACCTCCGCGGAAAAAGGTAGCGGTGTAATTCCGTCATTTTTGGAAGCCTCATTGCGCAGCGCCATGTATTCGAGCGAATGCAGGCGTTCGGGCTCGCGGGTAAAAGAGGTGAAACTTTGTTCGGCATTGATCGTCAGCTCATTCTTGCCTGCCGTGCCGCGTTTGGTAGTGATCAGGATCACCCCGTTGGCCCCTCTCACGCCGAAAACGGCTGTCGCGGAAGCATCTTTCAAAATGGATACGGAGGCTACCTCGTTAGCGTCGAGCGTGCGGATATTGTCGCGCGGGACACCGTCGATGAGGATCAGCGGACTGCGCCCATTGGTCGTGGCTGCGCCCCGGAGGTACATCGTCGCATCATCGCGTCCCGGCTGGCCCCCACCCGATTGGATGGAGGTCAGGCCCGGTAAGCGTCCCGACAAAGAATTGGCCAAGCTTGCTGATGAACTCTGCTGCAATACTTCCGACGTGACCGACGATACCGAGCCGGTCACTGATACCTTTTTTTGCTCGCCAAAACCTACGACGACCACTTCCTCCAATGCTTTTTCGTCCACTTTCAGGGTAATATCCATATTCGCAGCATTGCCGATGCGGATTTCCTGGCTGATATACCCCACAAAACTGACTATCACAATATCTTTATCCTCGGGTACCGAAAGCTGGTAAATACCCTCGATATTGGTGGAAGTCCCCACCGTTGTCCCCTTTACTACCACGCTCGCGCCGGGAATGGGTTCGCCCTTTTCGTCGAGTACTTTGCCGGTAATATCGCGGTCTGCCTGCTCTCTCGGGATGCTATTTTCAAAGGGTTCTGTCTTTAAAGACGTCTTTTTCTCCACCGCTTTTCGCAGGAGAATGGTCTTTTTAGAAACCTTGTATTCAATCCCCAGCGGGCTGAGCAGCGTTTCGAGTACCGTATCCAGCCGCTGGTTCTGGTAATCGAGCGTCACTTTGCGTTCGGCATGGATTACTTCGGCGCTGTAAATGAAACGGACCTTGGTCTGGCTTTCTATTTTCTCCAACACTTTTTCCATATCCATTTCAGTAACGGATATTGATATACGCTGGCTTAAAATCTCCTGTGCACGCAGGTCTTTGGCCAGCGAGAACTGCATACAGAGCATCCAGAGCAAACACGGGACAATGCTGATTTTCATGATCTGCCAAATGATCTCCTTGTAATGTTTTCCCATAAGTAAAAAGGTTAAGTAATGCTATTCGCAGCCTTCCGAAGTGATAGCCACCGTGCTTCCCCGCGTCTCATACCGCGCATTCACGACCGCGCATATGAGGTCAAGCTTTTCGTGCACGGGTTCGTCTCCGAGTTTAGCGGTAAGCGTGCAATGCTGAATGGACCGCGCGTCAAACTGGATATCGATGCCATAGGTTTTTTCCAGCTCGACAAATACCTCGGCCAGGGGCGTTCGTTTGAATTCAAAATTCTGGCTTTCGGCCGGCAGGTTGAGCAGCACCGGCTTCTGCACCGTTTTTGTAATCATATTCAGGCTCTTGCGGTTGAAAGTAACCTGCTCGTTCGGCTTCAAAATCAGCTTTTTACCCGCACCAACCTGGCTTCTTCCTTCATTTTCCAATGCCGAAACTTCTACCACACCCGTTTTCACCACCAGCTCCACATCGTCGTCGCCATCGTTGGCCTTGATACTGAAACTTGTGCCTTTGACCTTGGTAACCATCGAACCTGCGAACACAAAAAACGGCTGTTCCGGATTTTTCACTATTTCAAAAAACGCCTCCCCGCGCAGCGTAACTTCCCGGCGATCGGCTGCAAATACGGCTGGATAACTGATCCGTGCCTGCTTTTTGAGGATTACCGAACTACCGTCCGGCAGGTTCACGAGCTGTATGGCATTGGTTTGATTATAAATTTCCAACTGTCCCGGCTTATTACCGTCGCCGAGACCGGCTACAAAAGTTTGCAGGCTTTGAAGGTTTTCTTTTTCCTGGAATAATGCCGTCACAATACCCAATGCAAGCAACAACATGGCCGCTATTTTGAGCCAATTACTTTTCCACCAGGGCAATGCACGCAGTTTCTCATCCGGAATGGCATTCAGGATTTCGCTCACACGCAGCTTCACTTCCGAATCGGGCAACGCATCGAGCTCGCCGCGGACGGCCAGCAATAGCTCTCGGGCCTGGTCGATGTTGGCTTGCTGGCCCGGATGGTTTTGGATAATTTCTTTCCAAAACGCATCCTGCTCGCCATGATAAACCCAGCGCTGAAACGCCGGATCATCGAGCCAATCTTTCACCTGGAAATGACTATAATTATTCATGGATTTTCTTTAACTATTTGCTTTGATACGATGAGTAGCGTGTCTGCAAATAGTACCCATGGGTTTCAAAAAATTTTCAGAAATTTTTCAGTGCCAGGCAATTTCGGAGCATAAGGCGAGAAAAATAGTGACATGCTGCCAGTAATCGCGCAGTTTCTGGATGCCGTATTGCAGGTAATTGGCCACAGCCTGCCGTTGCAGTCCCATTACGGTCGCAATCTCTTCATAGGACAGATTTTCGTAATATTTGAGGTAGAGGGCTTCTTTCTGGCGCTTGGGCAGTGCGTCGATGGCTTGTTTCAGGCGGTGGCTCGTGAGTTGGTCCGTTTCCTGAATGATCCAGTCGGATTCGGGAGAAATGTCGTCCTGGACGTCGTCGTCGCGGATGTCGGAGAAAACCGATTGCCTGCGGATGCGGCGGATGAGGTTGTTCCGCAGCGATTGAAAGAGGTAGGGTTTGATGGCGGCGATGTAGGAAAGCGCTTCGCGTTTTTCCCAGATTTCGAGAAAAAGGTCCTGCAAGCAATCCTTGATCAGGTCGCGGTCGGGTGTGAAACGCGTACCGTAATGGTAAAGCGCGGCATAATTCAGTTCGGTGAGCTCACCGAACGCAGTTTTATCCCCCGCACAAAACTGCTGCCAGCGTGTGATCAGATAGGTTTCTGATGAACGTTCTGAATTTTTCACAGGATAGGAATAGTCAGCGGTCTGAAATACGCTCCTTGATGTCCGGCAAACGCCTGGCATCAGTACGTAAATATCTGTACTGACTATCCCTCAACTATCCTGCCCTGTCATGGTTTATTTAAAAAATTTCTCCGATTTGGTCAATATTTACTCCAAGTACTTTTTGCGCAATGGCATCCAATGCCGCTTTATCGCCTTCGAAATGGAACGTGCTCTGCCGATGGGTAATGGCTTCGCCTTCCTTCAACGCTTTCACCGATGAGTTGGATTCCAGTTCGTAAAAGGGTCCCATTTGTGTGCCGTCGGCCAGTTTACCATCGTTGTAGGCATTTAAAGCATCGCCGTTGTACGGATCTTTATGCAACTCCCAGGTCGACTTCATGTACTGGCCCTGTGGGTCGAGGTCGAATTGAATGATGGTAAGAATGCCCTTTTCAGCGTCATAACTTCCGGCCACATTTCTGGCCGATTTCGGTGCGATACCGATCTTGCTGCGGTGTTTTCCGTCGGCTTTGAGAAACAATACCGAGTCTTTGACAACGAGCCTGTCGGCAGGTATCCGACCAAAATAATCGTCGGTAATGAGCGGCTTGTCGGATAATGCTTTCGAAAACGGTGCAATGATGGTCGTCTGGTCCGATGGCCGGAACATCCCCAGCAGCCAAATACCCAGCATTCCCGTTTCAGGCTTCCAGGTTTCATCTTTATTGGTCACGACGTTGGTGGAACGGTACGCAACCGCCTTGATGCCGCTTAATGCAGGCAAATCGAGCAAGTTGACGATCTCCTCCTTTGCCAGCATCTGAATTTTCCGGCTGATCTCTATCACGAACATCTTGCCCGAATAATTCTCTATCATCGCATCGATCTGAAATTTCACCGAAGAGCCATCTGATTCCACCACTTGATAGGCCACCGTGTCGATCAGCGCCGGCGTTTGCCAGTTTTCGAAATCAAAGCTTTGTCCTTTTTTGAAATACACCGAAAACTGACCGCCTTCGGGCGACAGCCAGAAACGCTCTTCCCCACCAAAGCCATTCATATGCTGCTGGTACTGACCGTTTTCGATGAGCTTGTAATTGATCCAGCCATAGCTGTTGCCGCCGTCGCCATTGGCAGTACTGGTCATCACCCTGCCCTGGTATGCCGGAATGACAATAGCCTGTGCCTCTGCATTATCCGGTGCAGCGAGCACGACGGCGTCCTTATATTTCTTCAAAAATGCCAGGTCGTAGCCGAACGTGCCGGCCGCCTGTGTTTGTGTTGTTTCCAATTGCTTCTGATCACTTTTATGGTTCGACGAACAGCCTATGGCCGCCATTATCGCCATCAGGATTACCGGGTAATGCGCTTTCATAGGCTATTCTTTCAAATAGTTACCATAACCGACGATCAGCACCGAGAGGATAATCACCAGAATGCCGATGACGATCGAGGAAATGGTCTTTTTAGTTACTCCTTTCCACTCTTTCAGGACTAGTCCCCACGAGTTGGCAACGAGGATAATGAATGCCATGTGCAGGATCCACGAGCTCGGGCCATTGCCCAACTTGCTCTCTCCCATGCCATAAAAGAAGAATTGCAGGAACCACGTAGTACCGGCTAATGCAGAAAAAATATAGTTCGACAACAACGGCGTCGAAGAATCGGTATAGTTGCCGAATGTTTTGTTGCGTGCATTGAGGAGCATACACCAGATGAAATTGGTGGTAAGCCCGCCCCAGAGGATCACGACGTAGGTCACATTGTTTTGGAACAAAAATTCTCCCTGACCTGGGTTGGCCGCTTTCCAGATTTCGTTCGCCTCCTGGGCCATTACCTTGCCAGCGTCGATCCCGAATGCGAAACAAGCGCTAAGAATACCCGAAATGATCGATACCGTCAAACCAAGCCCGATTTTAAACTCGGTATTATCCGCTGCGACGTGACCGGTTTTACGCAAATCGGCGTCCTTCATCGCTCCGGCCTTCCCGCAGATAACGATACCAATCACACAAACGAGCAAACCGATAAGCACCCATTGGCCCCAGGTGTTGCTGAAAAGCATTGAAATTGTATCCTTGCCTGGCTGCGGGTTGAATTCGTAGTAAACCGATGGGATCAACGCACCAAAAACAGAGCAGAGCCCGAGGATGATCGAACTCCCGAGCGCCACACCCAGGTAGCGCACGCCCAGCCCGTACGTGAGGCCGCCTATGCCCCAGAGCACCCCGAAGAAGTAGGTCAGAAAGAGAATGCCGCCGTGGGTATGGGCGATGATTTCAGTATACCCCGGAATGGTGAGGTAAGCCGCGAGCGGCGGGACGATCAGCCAGGAGAAGAGCCCTCCGACGATCCAGTAAGATTCCCAGGCCCAGCCTTTGACCTGCTTGTAGGGAATATAAAAACTGCCGGAGGCGAAGCCACCGATGAAATGGAAGATAACACCCAGAAGAGCTTGCATGAAATAAAATTAGAATTTTATCATGTAAGAGCGATCCTCCGGGTATCTACTGACAGGCCATGGAAGTCTTTAAAATTGATATGCAGCTCAATCGCCGACAACAACCTTCCTGACAACCCGGCTGTTACCCGCTTTGAGCTCGATCAAATATAGTCCCGCGGGCCATTGCGCGGTGGATATTTGCTGCGTTTCACTGGCACGGATGCTGCGGTTCCGGAGCATCCGTACACCGCCTGCCGAGAGCACATCAAATGTGCCGGTTTGGGAAGAATATACTTTGAAAAAGTCGACCGACGGATTCGGAAAAACCTTCACCTCGCCCGCATCACCGGGCTCCACGCCCGTGACGGAAACGGGCAGTATGTTGGTCAGCAGCCGCACGCCACCGGCATTGTTGCCGATCGCGACGTCCGGCTTTTTATCGCCGTTCAGGTCAGCTACGGCCAGGGAGAGGTAGTTTCCGAGATACGGATTGCCCGCCCTGCCATTGATGCTGATGATGGCGCTGGCGCGGTCGGTCCATTTGCCCCAATCGGCGTTGTTGAACACGCGAATCGTGCCGGTGTGATCGACGGTCGCGAGATCGGGTTTACCGTCGAGGTCGAAATCAGCCACAGCTACCTGCGAAAAGCGGCCTGCAAAATTGATACCCACACCTGCGAAAGAGTCGGTTTCGAGTTTGAATGTGTATTGCTTACTGCTGCCGGTGTTGGTGTAGGAATAAATATTACCCTGCGTTTTACCGATGAGCAGGTCGAGGTCGCCATCGCCGTCGGCATCGTAGAAATAGGGCGAATCGCCTATTTGCAGTTCGGCAGGTAATGCAATGGTGACCGCGTCGGCCAAGTTTAGCTGCGCTGCGCCGCCATTGGTGCCTTTGTTAGGAATGTAGCGATATTCGAGTTTCAAGGTAGAAGAAGCTGTGGCTGCAAAACCAAGGTCGGGAACGCCATCACCATTAAAATCCGCCCATTGGGGTTTGATATTGTAAACCGAAAGTTTGGGAAGGAGTTCGAGGTAATCCTGCGATTCGAATGTAAAATTCGGTTCCGTGGCCGTTCCGGTGTTTCTCAAAAGCCAGAAGCTCCCCTTGAATCCGCCCGCATACGGCATTCCGCCCGTGCCGATGAGCATATCCAGGTCGCCATCACCGTCGATGTCAAAAAAGGAGGGCACTGCATTCTCCCCTACATCAATCATCTGGTCCTGCAAGAAGTTTTTGCGCACGAGTTTGAAAATGGGTTTATCGCTCGTGCCTTGGTTGTGATAGTACCAGCCCGAGGATTTGAAATCGGTCATATTCGCGTCGCTCGCGGGCAGGCTTGGCGCGATGAGCAGGTCTTTGACGCCGTCGAAATCCACATCTTCGTAAAAACCCGCTGGAAAAATGTGCAGCGCTACGGGATCCACAGCCGGATAGGTGTTGGTGAAAGCGGTAAAATTGGCCATGATGCCTTTGGCGGAGTTGGTTAAAAATGAAATGTGGTCGTTGCTCACGTGGCCGGCGAGGAGGTCTTTGGTACCATCGCCATTCAAGTCATGGAGAAGGATCGAATTTCCCGCGTGCCGGATGCCCAGGGGCGAGGCCACGCGCTTGGATGGATCGGTTACCACGCCGCAATCCACGCCTACCACGAAATCTTCGGCACCTCCTTTATGAAAATTCCCCCAGCAATCGCCATTGCGCTGAAAAACCGGGCTGGCCTGTGTGCCGAGGCTGTCGCGCACCCCGAATTTCTCCACACTCAGGTTCTGGTGGAGTTCAATGTAATTTCCTGAAAAATCGAAGGTGAGCAGATCGAGGTCGCCGTCGTCGTCGATATCGGTAATGGCCGGAATGTCGGTACCCGACACCTGCATATTGATATTACCCGAGAAGCCTTTGGTATACAACACATCACGAACCTTTTTCCACGACCACACATTCCCCGTTGTGACCTGCTGATAAACCACAATACCCAGCGACGTGCTCGCAAAAAGGTCTTTCAAGCCGTCGCCGTTGTAATCGGCGAGGATCATCCAATTATCCACCTGCGGAAAAAGCGTTTCGTAATAGGGCGCGTGGATGAAAGTCTTTTTACCTGCATTCAGCGGATCAGGCCCTGCCAAAAACGTGGTAACCTTGCTGTTGGTACGATCGTACACGACAAGGTCCTCGTCGGCGTCGTTATTCAAATGCATTTTCAGGAACTGCGAGGCATTGAGCCCCCCACCCCAGGGATTCGTCATTTTCACGCCGCCGGTCGACACACTTGTAAGCGTATCCAGCTTGAACCAGGCTTGCTGGGCCAGCAGGTGAGAAGGTTTATAAAAGCAAATCAGGCACAGGATGAAGGAGGTAAATTTGGTTCGCATCGTTGAGGAATAATCTATTAGTTTTGCAGGTTTCCGGCGGTCCGCCGCGGTTTAGTTTGTCCTAAACCTAACGAAATAAGCCTGCATAACTTTATAACGAGCCAACATTTCATGTATACTTCCATAGAAACACTTTACGATATATACCGCAAGGGCGCCAAAGTTTCCACCGACACCCGGCAGATCAGCGAAGGCTGCATTTTCTTCGCATTGAAAGGCGATAAATTCGATGGTAACCAATATGCCGTTGAGGCATTGCAAAAAGGCGCCGCCTATGCCGTGGTGGATGACCCGAATGTAGTCGCCAGCGACCGTTTTCTGCTGTTCGAAGACGGCCTAACGGCCTTGCAGGACCTGGCGCGGCATCATCGTAAAACTTTCGAATTCCCGGTAGTGGCATTGACCGGCTCAAATGGCAAGACCACCACTAAAGAGCTCATTGCGAAAGTGCTTTCGATGAAGTTCAATACCTACGCTACGCGCGGGAATCTGAATAACCACATCGGGGTACCGCTCACGATCCTGAGCATTGATCCCGCGAAGCATGAAATGGCGGTGATCGAAATGGGCGCCAACCACCAGCAGGAGATTGCATTGCTCGCCAGCATTGCGCAGCCTACCCACGGGCTCATTACCAATATCGGCAAGGCGCATTTGGAAGGTTTCGGAGGTGTTGCGGGCATTATCAAAGGCAAGGGAGAGCTGTTCGACTATCTTTCCAAAAAGAAGGGAACCGTGTTTGTAAACTCCACACAGGAGGTGATCATGGACATGGTAAGCAAGCGTCGGGCATTTGGTGAGATCGTATTCTATTGCTCCGAAAACAGCCCGGTGAACCCGACGCTGATCGAAGAGAACCCGAACGTCGTATTCAGCAACGGCGGCAAAGTAGTAACCACGCATTTACCCGGAAGATACAATTTCGATAATATCTGCGCCGCGCTGGCGATCGGGAAGCATTTCGGCGTGGAAGATGCCGATGCCTATGAGGCCGTTGCTACTTACGAACCCGACAATAACCGTTCGCAAATCGTCAAAAAGGGCACAAATACGGTGATTATGGACGCTTATAATGCCAATCCGTCGTCGATGGCGGCTGCCGTGGCCAATTTTGCCAGGATGGAAGCACCCAGAAAGATCCTTATTCTGGGCGACATGTTCGAGCTGGGCGATGCCGCGCCGGAGGAACATTTGGCATTGGGAAAACAAATTGCCGGTGAGAAGTTCGACGTCGTAATACTTGCGGGGAAACTCATGCAACACGCGCTGCCCGCATTGCCAAAGGCTTACTATTTTCCCGATAAATTCTCGCTGCATAACTGGATTATGGATAATCCGCAAGAAAATACATATTTCCTCATCAAAGGCTCACGCGGCATGTCGCTGGAAACGGTACTCAGTGTTATGCCCGATAAATAATTTATAATTACAGTTATTGCTAGTATAATTATATTGCAAAAATTGATGGCAACATAAATTACATCTATAACAACTCCGTTCCTATAAATAAAACTAAATCCATTTGATTAAATCAACTCTTTCCTGGCATAGTACCAGGTTAAGGTTTGACCCATGTACTCATCGTTCGTAGTTTTGTAACACCAAAAAATACAATTTATAAACAAACGAGCAATCATGGCTAATAGACTGTTATCAGTGGGATCGGTTTTCCCGGAATTCAAAAAGACATCCGTAGTATCGCTTGAAAAAGGAAACGAATTCTACGATATTACCTCAGAAGACCACAAAAATGCTGAGAAATGGATGGTCATGTTCTGGTGGCCAAAAGACTTCACTTTTGTGTGCCCTACCGAGATTGCAGAATTCAACAAACACACTGCAGACTTCGCTGACCGTGACACGATCCTGATCGGTGCCTCTACCGACAGCGAATACGTACACCTGGCTTGGCGCAAAAACCACGACGACCTGCGCGACCTGCAATTCCCGATGCTGGCCGATACTTCGAAATCATTGGCAGAAGAGCTGGGTATCCTCGAAGCGAACGAAAAAATCGCTTACCGCGTGACTTACATCGTGGATCCCCAAGGTATCATCCGTTGGGTATCTGTAAACGACCTTTCAGTAGGCCGTAACGTACCGGAAGTTTTGCGCGTACTCGATGCGTTGCAAACCGACGAACTTTGCCCTTGCAACTGGCAAAAAGGCGAAGCTACCATCGCGTAACCACCCATTGAAAGCAGTTCGCAGCGGTTAGTCATTCGCACGCCGGTTCTGTGAACTGCTTTTTTACTACCCACGGGAAAGCCTTCCCACCCAAAATTCAAACCAACATGTATCCATTTGCAGCCACAGGGAACACGAAAGAGTCCCTGTATAAAGAGGTCAATTTGCCTGCGGAATTCGAAAGTGTACTGATCAACAAGCTCGCGGCGCTTGACCACCGTTACCTCAAAGACCTGAAAATCAATGTGGGTAATGTATTGAAATCACAAACCTTGAACCGTAAGGAAGCATTGCTGCTCGCATTGTCAGTTGCGGTGAACGAGAAAAATGCGGCGCTGATCGCGGCCCTGGAAGAACTCGCGGCACAGGAAGGTGCTGACGAGAAGGAAATCGCGGAGGTAACGGCCTGCGTGTCATTGATGAACGCGAACAACGTATTCTACCGTTTCCGCCACTTCATGCACAAGGAGTTTTATGATAATGCACCTGCGGGCATCAAAATGAGCATTATGGTGAACCCGGTGCTCGGCAAAGAATTTTTCGAACTTTTGAGCCTTGTCGTATCCGCATTGAACGGTTGCGAAATGTGCGTGACTTCGCACGAGCAGTCGGTATTGAACCATGGCGGTTCTCAGGCACGCATATTCGATGCAGTAAGGCTCGGAGCGATCTTCAAGAGCTTTTCTGTTTTGATATAAAACAAAGCTAGCCAGGTCTTTAAGATCTGGCTAGTCCCAAATTATCCATCCTATTTCTCTATTGTTTCTCTTTTGAATGCGGCGACAAATGATGTATGCCGCCGACAGCCCTACTCAACCTTGCGCAGCTCGGTAGTAGATGTGCTCTCCTCCCCTTTTTCGATCGACTTCACAACCCCTACACCCGGTGCAGTCCAAAGCGTTACATTGACCACCTCCGTGGTGATCTCCGGCTGCGTCACCTCCGTTTCGAATTTGGTATAAACTTCGTAGGAATACTCCCACTTAGTGCAATTGAAATTACCTGCCGGCGTAGTTACTGATTCTTCGGCAACCGCCTTGCCGTTTTTATACGTCAGCCGTGATTCGAGCTTGCCAAGGACCGAGCCTTCATCTTCAATCGGAATTTCGAGCTCCATCAACACCTTGATAGGGTCGCCTTTGAATGTAAGAGCGCTGTTGACCTTTCCGTTATTTTCCAGAAACTGGTATTGAGGGAAACCGGTAACCTTGAAATCCGAGATGTAAGCGATGTCGTTGATTTCATTAACCAGCGCTTTCATGGCTGTCGGATAAGGCAGCTCGTTGGTAGTGGTACCGCCTTTGGCATATGCCTTCGACACCAGCGTCATTTCCTCCTCATTTTCCCGGATCAGGTTGTGGATCGTATGCACATCCATTCCGGCCGAGTCTTTGGTACTGACGATCTTCGTAATCATATCGCCCGTGGAACCGTCGGAGTCGGTAATTTTGTAAGTATAACTTTTGTCTTTGGTTGGGATAAATGCCTTCTCCGTCCCGCCGGGATTACCGCCGTCCGGATCGGGGTTCTTATCATCGTCCTTGCAGGCAGTGAATGACATAGCCAGGACGGCCAGGGCCAAAGCAGATTTCGCGAATCGGCTGATGCCCAGTGAGGGTGCTTGGATTTTCATTTTCATGGCAAATTTTAGATTTGTTTAGATTTCAATTGATTTCATAAAGTTTGATCGCCGACTGGCCGGTCGTGTCTTTTTCCAACTCCTTCCGGAGCCTTTCATTCAGGGATTTTCTAACTGAAAGTTTCCTGACATCCAGCACTTCCGGCTCGGTGGTTTCTGATACGAGGTGATTACTATGGGCATAGTACCGGACGATTGTCGATTTCTTTTCCGGGGAGATTTCCACTACCCAGAAGCCCCGTTCGGGGAATGGCTGCCTTGCCGAACGCGTGGCTTTGGATACAGCCTGATGGCGAATGCCCGCTGCGACCAGGAAGCCCGCCAGCATATAATGTGTTAGGATGTTCATGGCTACATTTCATTTCAACTGAAAAAATGGTTGATCACCGTCCGCCCCGAACTCATAAACTTGGGCTCCTGCCAATGCGCCTTCACGAGGTTACGTATCACGACCATATGCGCGCACAGGAGGATTGGCATCACGACGCCGGGCAACAGCACAAACGGGAACTGCAACACCAGCACATTGGGTTGGTCGAGACCGATCGATTGGAATACGAACGGTACAGACAATATGGTACGGAATATTTCATTGACCAGTAATCCCAGGCACAGGAAGTTCCAGAGCACCATCAGCCGCCATTTCATTCCGTTGCGCATGACGCCGAGGTAGTAAATGCAGGGCGTCGAAAGTCCGGCCAGGATATCGGGGTTACCACCTCCGAAAGTCATTTCATGCGGCACCATTTTGTCGATAAAAGCCCAGTAAAGTACCACCTCGATCGGCGCCCTTACGACGTGGATCATTGTGAGCAAGTCTACATTCATCCGGTCGATAAGCGCTTTCCCGGGCCCACTCAGAAAGAGCCAGGCCATGAGGAGAGCGGGTGGGACCACCAGTAATAGCAGTCTTGGAAAAATGGTATCGGTAACTTTGAAATATCCCGTCAGGGCGGTCCCGCATTGTATCGCTATCCAGAGGGCGACCAGCGCGGCGAAGAGCCGGGAGCCTCTCACAGCCTGGTGGAAAGTAAATACCACCAGGAGTGTGATCAGGCCGAATATGATACTGGTACAATACGTGGAGCTGTCCATTACCGCTACCTACTCTTTCAGCAGCTTCGCTTGTGCGTTGTCCTTAAAAGTGTTGACGGCTTCGACGTCGGCGTTGATGGTTCCCTGGTAGTTGACGAAGATTCCGTAGCCACCGCTGTTGGAAATCACCGACTTACGGATCGCCATACGTGACTGTCCACCGTAGATCGCGATGTTGGCCTTCTTGCCCGACACGATGGCAATGTTACCGCCTCCGGATACTTCCGCATTTTCGATCACGTTTTTGTCGCTGGTCGAGAAGCAGAGCAACCCTTTCCAGTAAGCGGCGGTGTTTTCAGCGCCACGGATGATGATCTTGTTCGTTTCGGTTCCTATTGCGTTGAAATAGCCGTCCTCAATGGTAATATAGCCCGCGCGGCCTACCTCGATGATCACGCCCGGCAAAAGTTTCCAATTGGCGTCCGAAGCAATGTTTTCAAGAATGCGGTAAGGCGTTTTATCTTTGAAGCCCTTCCAAACTACCTCCGTCGTAGCGTTTTTAGGCAGGGATGATCCGAAAATCTCTACCACGTTGCGTCCATTCCCGTTCGTGAATTTAGAATCCGTATCGAGGTTTTTCACGTTTTCCGCGCCCATGAGGATGCCCGCTTCGGTATTGTCCTTGAAATTGTTCTTTTCAAACGATGCCAGAATTACCGAATATTCGAGGTAGAGGCCATAACCTGCATTCTGCTCGAAAAGACAGTTTTTAATATTCACTTCGGCACGACCGGCCCCGAGGACCGCCATACCGGCTTTGATAGTCGCATAAAGCGGCTTGCTGCCCGCATGCATTACCTGCACGTGTTCGAGCGTGTTCGCACTGCTCGACGAGCGGAATACGATACCCGACCAGAAACCTTTGGTAGTTTCTTTACCGATAAAACGGATCGGTTTCGCCGAATCGCCCTTGGCGAGCAACACACCGCCGCCGTCGTTGATTTCAATGCGGGTATCCCGCGCAAATGCAATCACCACGCCCGGCTTGATTTCAAGCTCCGCATTCACCGACACATTCGCATTCACGATGTAATCCGGAATGGCCGGATTGTTAATGCGATCGGTCAGGGTGAGTTTAGCACGGATATTCGCGTCGATTACAATCGGTTCGATCACGGTGGCGGTGATCAGGACTTTGTCTTTACTCTGCCCGTTTGCATTGCTGATGGTCAGTTCTACTTCGTACTCACCAGGAAGGTCGGCCGTGAAGGTTGGCTTGGCGGTGGTAGCCGAGGCCAGATTGGCGGTACTACCCGCCGGTTTTTTACTGAATGCCCAACTGAATTCGAACGGCTTGTTCTCGCTGTCGGTAGATGCGCTACCGTCGAGGTTCACAACAGAGCCTGCGTTTACATTCTGGTCCGCACCTGCTTTGGCGGTCAATGTGTTGGATGGTGTTGGATCTTCGTCCTCCTTGCAGCTACCCAGCAACAGGGCAAAGGACAAGGCTGCCCAAAGAATTCTTCTTGCTTTTAACATGGCTAATAATCCAAATGATTTAAATGAATTTCACTTCCATTTTTCAATGGCGGTGCAATTTTAAACCGATTTGGCGAGCCTGGGAAGCATGGAAAAGCGAGTGTCGATCAACAGCGGGTTTTGTCGACAAACGCCATTTGCAGCGCCATTTAAAAGGTCAGTTTGAAGCGGCGCTGGCAGTCGTTACGAAAGTTGCGGCCAATCGGCAGCTCCTTTCCGGCGATTTCAAGCTTGTGCGAATGGTAGCTTTCCACCTTGTCCACCGACACAATGAACGACCGGTGAATGCGAATGAACCCGTCCTCGGGAAGGAGTTCTTCCAAAAGGCTGATTTTCTGTTTCGAAATGAGGGCCTTATCTTTCAAAACGACCTTAATATAGTCTCTTAAACTCTCGATCCAGTAAATGTCGTTGACGTTCACCTTCACCATTTTACGGTCCACTTTTAAATACAAAAACACATCCTGGCTAGCCGGTGTAGCCTTTTGCGTTATGGAAACGGATTGGTTAGAAATGTTCAAACCTGTAAATACCTTGTCCATTGCCCTCAGGAAACGCTCGAACGGAATGGGTTTCATTAAGTAATCAACCGCATTGAGGTCGAAACCTTCCACGGCATAATCCTGGTATGCGGTAGTGAAAACGACTTTCGGCGGGTTTTTAAGACTTCTCAGCAGATCGGTGCCTTTCAGTCCGGGCATTTTCACGTCGAGGAACATCAGGTCGATCTTCTGCTGCTGCAATACCTGAAATGCCTGGATCGCATCCTGGCAGCGCGCCGCGACTTCTATTTCCGCAAAATTGGCGAGGTAGTTGTCCAACACCTCGATCGCATGGGGTTCATCGTCCACCAGAATGGCTTTCAACTTCATAATTCAGATTTCCAATCGTTTGTCAAGGTCAATTTCCAGGATCACGGCAAATACATCTTCTTCGTCCATGATTTTGAGGTTATGGGCCGAAGGATAGAGGATTTCGAGCCGCTTGCGCACGTTCGCGAGGCCTATGCTGACGTGATGCGGGCGATCGTCCGGCATGGCGGTCTCGGGTTTACTGTTAGATATTTTGAATTTCAATGCATTGCTCTTCACCCGCAAATCCATATTGATCCACGCCTGCCCGATCTGCTCGCTGGCGCCGTGCTTGAATGCATTCTCCACGAGCGGCAGTATCAGCAGCGGCGCTATCTTATATTCCGGTGCCATGCCATTGATACTGAAATGGATATCCAGCCGATCTTCGTACCGGATCTTTTCCAGTTCAATATAACTTTTAAGTATACTAATATCCCTTTCCAGCTGCACCACCTCGGTATTGGCCTCGTAAAGCATATACCGTAAGATCTCCGCCAGCCCCATCACCACTCCGGGCGACTGCGGTGATTGTTTGAGGGTCAATGCGTACAGGTTATTAAGGGTATTGAACAAAAAATGCGGGTGCAGCTGACCTTTGAGGAAATTCAGCTCGGCCTCCATCGCCGCCTGCCGCCTATCGAACCACATTTTGAAAAACTTCACCGACAAGGCGATCCAGACGAAAATATTGGTCTGCTCGAATGCGCTGATCAGGTATGTAGGCTTGGCAAGCTGCTGTTCGAACGTCCCATCGAGCTTCCGCCAGACGAACGTCGGGTCGTTCTTTTTCACCGCATTATAAATAATCGGATCGGCGACGAGTATTTCCATCAACCTGAAAGCCAGCGTGGAACTGATGACGATCAGCAAAAAGAACAGTACAAACTGCACATATTTCTTGCGATCGAAGTACCGAGGGATGATGACGTAGGCGATCAGGTAAAAATAGCCGATGTGTATAGGCATGAACAGGGCCACAATGCCGATCGTGAGCCAGTAATCGGGCATACCTGCACCATAAATAATCGTCAGGATCGTCAGCACGGCGAGCCAGAACAAAATGTGCAGTAAAATTCTTTGATGTTGGGTATTATTCAGGACCGGGAAAACAGGGCGCATAGGAACAAAGATAACGATTTCGGAGGCCAATACCGGGTTAGAAAAGCATTGTCGACCAATGTCATACTATTGTCGACGAACAGCATCGATTGGGTAATGGACTGCTGTACAGACAAAATATCTTCGCTAACCGGTGAATCACAGGGCCGTCACTTTCTAATGTGGCCATATCAAGCCTTTGGAAGATAAAATATCCAAATTAAGCCCCTAAATCAGAATTTGTATCTGCATTTATTCCCTCCGGTGGTTTTTCTACTTAGTTTTGTGGTAAAATCAAGATATTAACTAAACTGTAAAATAATGGCAACGTCAACCGAAACGTACATTCCGTACAAGGTAAAAGACATCTCGCTGGCCGAATGGGGCCGTAAAGAAATCACATTGGCAGAAGCTGAAATGCCTGGTTTGATGGCGATCCGTGCCGAATACGGTCCATCACAGCCTTTGGCAGGTGCGCGTATCGCAGGTTGCTTGCACATGACGATCCAGACTGCGGTTTTGATCGAAACCCTTACAGCATTGGGTGCAGAAGTTACCTGGTCGTCATGTAACATCTTCTCTACCCAAGACCACGCGGCAGCGGCCATCGCGGCAGCGGGCATCCCTGTTTACGCATGGAAAGGAATGAACGAAGAGGAGTTCAACTGGTGCATCGAGCAGACTTTATTCTTCGGCGAAGAGCGCAAGCCGCTCAATATGATTCTCGATGACGGCGGTGATCTTACCAACATGGTATTTGACGAATATCCCGAGCTGATCGACGGCATCAAAGGTCTTTCGGAAGAAACTACAACCGGTGTGCACCGCTTGTACGAGCGCTACAAAAACGGTACGCTCCACCTGCCTGCCATCAATGTAAACGACTCAGTTACAAAATCTAAATTCGACAACAAATACGGTTGCCGCGAGTCACTGGTTGACTCTATCCGCCGCGCGACTGACCTTATGCTGGCTGGTAAAGTAGCAGTTGTAGCAGGTTACGGCGACGTAGGTAAAGGTTCTGCCGAATCGCTTCGTGGCGCAGGCTGCCGCGTACTCGTTACTGAAATCGACCCGATCTGCGCATTGCAGGCTGCTATGGACGGTTTCGAGGTGGTAACGATGGACGAAGCTGCTGATCGCGCTAATATCTTCGTTACTGCGACCGGTAACTACAAAATCATCACCGAGCGTCACTTCCTCAAAATGCGTGACAAGGCAGTAGTTTGTAACATCGGCCACTTCGACAACGAAATCGATATGGCTTGGTTGAACAAATCTTACGGCCACACCAAATCGCAGATCAAACCACAAGTGGACATCTACAACGTGGAGGGCAAAGACATCATCGTATTGGCAGAAGGCCGTCTGGTGAACCTGGGCTGCGCAATGGGCCACCCATCTTTCGTTATGTCATGCTCATTCTCGAACCAGACTTTGGCGCAAATCGAGCTTTGGACTAACACCGCTGCTTATGAGAAGAAAGTATACGTTCTTCCAAAAGCATTGGACGAGAAAGTAGCTGCATTGCACCTCGCACACGTAGGCGCGAACCTCGACAAACTGACCGAAGAGCAAGCTGCTTACATCGGTGTAACTGTCGCAGGTCCTTTCAAAGCGGAGACTTACCGTTATTAATAATAGGATTGATATTGAAAAGACCCCGCTGCACATTTGTGGCGGGGTCTTTTTTGTGCTCCTTATTTATCGTCCGGCTTCGTCGAACCAGGCGGAGCAAGGTCTGCAGGCCTTGCCGGTGTCGGAAATGCGATATTGTTTTCGTCAAAAATCCGCTTCACAACTTTCATCGCCGCACTTTTGGCCGGACCCGGGCCGATCTTATCCTGCCGGATCCAAAAGAGTATTTCAAAATCAATGCTTTTTTCCGTGAAACGGGTGAAATTGAATTCGATCGCTTTCAAAGGATCGATAAAATCCAGTTTTTTAATAACGCTTAATGCAAGGTTCTCGACGATCGCAAGGTCGTCTTTATACCCTATACTACCTTCCATGCGCACACGCCGCTCGCCCGAATGCGTAAAGTTCACGATAGGCTTCTGAAAAATATCCTTGCTCGGCAATTCCACCTGCTGACCTTCGAAGTTATCCAGCTTTACGGAGCGCAATCCAATCGACAGCACCTTACCTGTAAAACCGTTTGTCTCGATCACGTCACCTACCTGAATCGGCCGCTGAATCGCGATGAATGCACCCGAGATGAAGTTGGTCGTCAGATCCTGGAATGCAAAACCGAGCGCTAATGCCAACACACCCGCCCCCGCGAGCAGGGATGTCACTGTTTTATCCAATCCCAGAACGCCCAATGCGAAAAAGAAGCCGGTGGTGATGATTGTAATGCGCGTAATGGTCGAAATCAGCCCGACCAAGGCTACGTTTTGCGACGCGTGCCCCAATATCCGCTCGATAAACTTCCCTCCCAACCTCGACAGAATCCTAAAAACGACGAGGATAATAACGGCAATCAGCAAGTTCGGTAACAGCCGATAAGCTTCGACCGTCCAGCGGTCGACCTTCACGGCGATGGGGTCAACAATTTTGGAAATTTGTGCGAAAATCATGAGTGCTATTAATACGGCCAGCCAATCGAATTAATAAGCGGCCGGCCTTTTATAAACAAGGCAAAACTCGCAAATGTTATGTGGTTTGCAAAAATACGTCCCGTGAAATTCGGGGCTCTCTCCACCGGCGATTTAACCGAAGGCTCTTCGGCCCCCGCCTTTTGCCCATCGCTTTTCCTGGCATTTCGACGCTGCCTTATGTTTGGACCCGTTCAAAATCAATTCATTCACAATCAAAAGGATACTTATGAAACTACTTCGAAACATGGCTATTGTAGCCAACGGAATTCTGGTCGCCGGAATGCTGGGAGCTTGCCAGCCTGAAAACGGTGCGATACTCACACCGCAGACACCGGAACCAACCAGCGACCGTAACGCAAAGACCACTCAGGCGGCGGGTCTTTTAATTAAAGATGGTCAGGTTGATTTGTCTTACAATGGATCGGGCGTTTTGTGGAAGGAAATCTATGCCACCGCTTACTCTGAATTTATCTATGTACCACAACTGATCACGGCTAAGAATTATAAATATGGCACCCTCTCAGCGGAATACAAATATACCCTCAATGCCTCCGGCCGTTGTGTCCAGTCTGTCACAAACAAGACCTACATATACGAATACAATGCTGACGGGCAGCTCTCCAGATGGTACAATAAAGACAAGCCCAACGAGCGACGGGAATTTTCATATACAACGGATGCCAGTGGTTGGAAAAAATCCCTTAGCAAGGTGACATTCTATGATGAGTCTGGCACGAAAACCAAAGAGTTAAAGTTTACCTACGGTTCGGCAGCAACAGGGACGCTTCTCCTGGACAAATATCCAGTAACCCCGGATCTACTCCCTGACGGAATCAGCAGGTATCTACCGATATTCGGTACTTTCAACACATATCTTGTTCAAACAGTAACTGAAGACAAATACCTTTTGAACGGTCAAAAATTATCCAGTACCCAATACCTGTATAATTATACGCTGGACTATGCAGGTAAGGCCAAAAATATTACATTGAAGAAAATCTATGGTGCAATTGTCTCCTCGACGGACAGAACATACTCTGCACCAACGTATAACTTTTAGCACTTGCACAACCCGTGATATTCGGGGCATGCAAGTGCCCCGAAGTTTCCTTCATATTCTCTCGAGCAACTCCTTCTTCTTCGCCTTAAATTCTTCCTCGGTGATATGCCCCTTTTCAAAGAGTACATTCAACTTTTCGATGGTTGCAATAATGATATCCTGAGGCGTTTTGTCCGCGGTCAATGCCTCTGCATTCGAGGTAACGTCGTAGGCTATTTCAGGCGTAGGCTGCTTAGGCGCATCCGGGTCCGACACTACTTCCAATGCCGACAAATCCACCTGCCCCTCCTGGCTTGTAAACCGGTAAGAACTCGTCGTGCCCTGTTGCTGCGAAACACCCGTAATCTGGTGGTGTTTGGTGTCGTAGATCGTTCGTTTACCACTATCCTCGATCACCAGCCTGTGCACCGGCGCAAAGTACGCATACCGAAAATTGTTCTGCGAACCACTCGATGTCGGATTCCCGAATATCGCGGGCCAGGAACTACTTGGCTCGCTGAAAAAACCATTTCGCGTGCCTGGTTGCTCGCGCTCACCCTCGCGAACGGGAGAACCGCTTAGCGGATCATCGTTTGTCTCAAATAATACCGTAGTAGTAACCAGTTCCGAAAGCTCGTTACAGAGCTTGTCGACCGTGCTGCGGAGTGAGCTATTGAACATATCGCCCACCATCGTCATCCCGCCCTTCATCCATTGCCCCTGCCCTCCGAGCTCGGGCAGGTTGAACTGGGCCATCGTACCATTGCCGTGGATGATCGCCTTTAAAAGCGATACCACTGTTTCCGGCCGTAAGTTATATCGGTCAGCGATCTCGGTCGCTTGCTGCTGTCCGCTTGCGCTTAATGTTTTCATGATATCCAATTTTGAAAAACAACCATAAAAACAGTGCCATCCGGTCATTCCAAACCGTAAACAAACCGATTCCTGCCACTCACGCATTGGATTTCCTGGGACTTCTACACAGCGACTATGTTTGAATCGAGACTTGTCAATTTTTAAACATTTAAACACGAAACGTTATGAAAAGAATTACGCTGACCGGAAATCCGCTGAAAGTATTTGCATTAGTTGCAATGCTTGCCGGCTGCCGGAATGAAGATGTTGTGACACAACAATCTCAATCCGATATCACAACTAATGATCATAATGCTAAAATTACTTTTACACCACAATTATTAAAAGAGGGTGCAAATGAATTGGAATATTATGGCGATTACGACGTGAATAGAGGAAAATTGAAAAAAGTAACAAATACCGATGAAAATGTTTACACAGAATATAAATACAATGGATCGACAATTGTAGCGCAAAGAAAGAATATTTTCACAAACGCATTGATTTATCAGATCACCTATCAGCTTGATGGCCTTGGACGTTGTGCTGAAAGCCTAAGTACCGAAACTAACAAGTCCCTTAAATATGAGTACGGGCAACTAAGCAGGTTAGTGAAAGTCTATAATAAGGCAAATCCAAACGAGCGAATGGAATTCGGATACGACCAGAGTGCCATAACCTCCCTAAAAAGTGTCAATTTTTTCAACCAGGCAAATGCTGCGACGAAAGAAGTTAATTTCAATTATATCGTCCAGGGCGGAAACCCAATGCAAAACAAGTACCCGATCAACCCCGATGTGCTTGGAATAACGAGTAAATATCTTCCTATTTTTGGAACTTTCCATTCTTTTTTGCCAACCTACGAATCAACAAAAATTCTGCCGTGGAATGGCGATCCATTTGCCGGATATAGTTTAACCTATTTATTCAACGCAGGTGGATATCCTAAAACCATTAATTCAACAAACAGCATAAACGGCATGACCATCGTTACAAGCCGAACATACACGTCACCTAAGCTGTAATAATAGCTTTATAAATTCTATCAAATTTCTAATCATCCATTCTATCTAATCGCCCATCCGATAAATGGCACGCTCTATCAGTGGCTGTGTTTAAAATGAGTTTAAACAATCGTCACATATTTAATTAAAGAATGTTATGAAAAAATTACACATTTCCGGAAACCTATTAAAAGTATTACTACTTGGCGCACTTCTGACCGGATGCCAAAACGACGACGTGATGTCACCACAACAGACTAGCGACGTAAACGTTAATGACCCGAATGCCAAAGTAAATGCAGAATTGAAACTAATAAAAGATGGCACGGCCATACTTCAATATGTCAAACAGGGACGCTTTACCGGCCAACTTTCCAAAGTTTCCGAAACGGGCTCCTATGTGCAGTACTCCTATGATGACAGCACAGGTGACCTCTGGATCACCAGCAAGCGTTACAATAAGAGTACCAACGCTTTGATAGATGAAATAAAATACAAAATTGTTAACGGACGTTGCGTTACCAAAATCAATCTCACTACCAATTGGACATCGCAATTTGTTTACAACGAGGTAGGTCGACTCAACGAAATCAATTTATCATCGGGAGCGCTTACACAGAAACAGGTGTTTACATATGATTACAACTCAGTCACCGGTGTGGAGCGATTAAAACAAGTTGTATTCTCTACTCCGACCGGCGCTTATAAACAGGTCAATTTCACCTATACATACGGCCTTGTTGCAGAGAAGAAGGACAAGTACCCTCTGAACAGCGAACATTTGGGGTTGGACCCATACCTACCCTATTTTAGTAAGTTCAGCGATGTACTAATTCAGCAGGTACAGATAACGCCTCTTCCTTATACCAATCAGGCAAAACCTTACTATCGCTATTTTTACAGCATCAATGCGGATGGCTATGTTGTTGGAAGAAATAAAGAGTTTTTCCCACTTGGCTATGGATATGAAGCCGGAAAACAAGCGTCATACAGTGGACTAGATTACTCGACCGGCTGGGGAGGAATTTAGTATAGTGTTAATTTACTCAAAACCGGCAGTCGGATAGATTGCCGGTTTTTTATTTTCCAAGAGCACAAATAATTCAAAATCTTCAACCAAATACTTATTAATCTATGCCGTTAGGCAATCGAATTTTCAGCACTTTACACCTCCTGCTAAGTTTGATATGATTTTATTTTCATTCAACCCATTAATAGCTAAAATTATGAATTCATTTCAAACAGTAGGCAAGGCACTGAAAGGGTTGACACTCGCTGCATTGTTAGCGGGGTGTCAAAATGACTCACTCGTTCAGCCTCCCGGCATCCCAAATATCGAAAATACCAATCAAAATGCAAAAATAACAGCGGATGTATTTTTAGTAAAACACGGAGATAACTCGTTGCAATATTTAAAATTTGGGAAATTCGCCGGCAAGCTATGGAAGGTACATGACCCCTATGCTTACACCGAATACACTTACGATGACAGCTCGGGCGACTTGTGGATTACTAGCAAAAAATACGCCAAATCCAACAACAAACTTTCAAGTCATAAAACCTACCATATAGTAAACGGGCGATGTGTGGCAAGCATGGATTTGACCTCCAAATTTTCTTATGAGTACAAATACAACGCGCAAGGATCGCTGATTGAAATTAAGAGGTACTTTGGAGCACATATTCTCACACAGCAGTTTTCCTATAAGGTAATCTTACCAAACGCTCAACGGCTTGACAAGATCACATATATTGGCGAATCGGGCCCGTTTATGGAATACAAGTTCAGCTATTCTGCATTTCAGGACAAATATTTTCTAAATCCCTATCATACTCAGCTTGATAAATATCTCAGGATCTTCGGAACATTTAGCGATAAACTAGTAGAGTCCGTTATTACGGATTATTTAGATGGAACGGCATCCTCTGACAACTATACCTACACCCTCAATGGTGACGGGTACGTTACCACGAGGACTGACACATATTATCCCAACATATATGAGCCGGCATTTGATGTTTCGACAGATAGTCTAAGCTACATAACAAGTTGGCCGGGACTATAATGCATTCTATTTCAAGCCGGGTAGTTTTGTTACTATCCGGTTTTATTTCAATACAGCCTCAATCTTTTTCCGATCCAATTTTATTAAAACACTTCAAAAATATGTAACCAATTCAACGGCTCACACTATCAGTTTTATTACAATAAAATTCCCAACTCACATCAAAATAGAAGCTCTGTTTTCACCGATTTGTCATTCGATCAACAATACTATCCGTTAGTTAAATAATTCCAATACGTTTTACGGTTTCAGGTAATTTTGAATCGAAAATTATTTTATCAACTTTAATTTCAAATTTTATGAAACTATTTAAAATTGGCGGTAATGTATTTAAATATCTGTTGCTGATTGGAATTTTGACTGCTTGTAATCATGATGAACCAGTTAGTCCGGCATCTAATTCCACGACGGGGGTCAATGAAGAAAACGCTAAAACAAATGCCGCTCTAAAATTGGTAAAATATGGAGATGACGGAGTTCAATATATAAAAAGCGGAAAATTCATGGGTATGTTATATAGGGTGAGTAATGCAACAACGTACAGGAAGTATACTTACAATGACAATAATGGAACCACTAATCTATTTATCACTTGCACCTCCTATTCGCAAGCAACAAATGCTAAAATAGGTGAATCAATATATGAAATAGCAAACGGTCGCTGTATTGCAGTCACAGGATCGAATGGTGACAGTTATCAATATAAATACAATGCATCAGGCCTATTGGACGAGGTTACTATGTTTTACCAAAGCTCATGGGCTAAATGGAATTATTCTTATATATTCAATGCCCCGACCAATGCTTACCGGCTCGATAAAATTGTGGCTATCAACAACGCCGGACCGGTTCAGGAAGCTAAATTTACTTACACTGCAATAGCAGATAAATACCCGTTAAATCCTGAGAATATCAATACTGAGCCGTTGTTGCCTTTTTTCGGTAAGTTTAGTGACGTACTCATAAAAGATATTGAAATTAAGTCAACCTCAGGAACGCAATGGACAAATTTTAGGGAGTATAATTACGTATTGGACAATGCTGGTTACGTCACATCCAGGACACAAGCCTATCACCCATTTGGCAAAGGGAGCAACCAATCACTGTCAACTTCTACCATGAATTTCAAGTACTCACAATATTGGCAGGGGATCTGAGATCACGTTGGATAGGTTTCACAGTTAAGCTCACTCTACTATGGCGGGCCGTCTTACCAACGGCCCGATTTTCATTTCAATTCATTCTCAATCGCCTCCCACTTCCGTTCCAAATCACCATTATCCTTCACCACTCCCTGCCCCTTCACCATCTCCTCTGCCGCACGCAACCGCTCGGCCGTCAATGGATGGGTACTCAGTAGTTTCAGGCTTTCCACATCGTCGTGCGCGCTTTTAAGCACGGTAAACAAATCCACAAACCCTTTCAAATCCAGCTTGTTTGCCTTAAAAATTGCCATCCCTTTGCTGTCGGCTTCGGTTTCCAGCTCACGAGAGTAAGTCAGGTTTGCAAGGGCATTGGAGTTGTCGGCCAGGACGGTAACGACGCCATTGACATCATTAAGCAGCAGCGAGAGGAACAAATAACCGCCCAAACTGCGGAAAATGTTGCGCAATGAGTGCCGGTAATGCACATGGGAGACTTCATGCGCCAGCAATGCGGCAAGCTCCTCCTTCGTATGCATTTTCCGGAGGATGCCGTCGAATACCACAATACGCCCGCCTGGCAAGGCAAATGCATTGACCTCCTTATCCTTCACGACGGTTATGCGTATAGGGTAATGGGTTTTGAAATCAATGGCCTTCGCAAAATCATCGGTGACGGCTGTCAGGCCCTGATCCACCTCATAAGCGCGGATCATATTTTCATACATCGTATCACCCATTCGCACTTCGGTGCCTACGGGAAAACGCGACGCGACGGCCCCCGCCAGCCAGGGAAGTCCAAACCAGTAGCCCAGGCCCATCAGCATCAAAACAGCCAAAGCAACCCCTACAATAGTGGCATTGTTCAGTTTAAAAATATCCGTAACACTCTTTTGAAAAAACACCTTCTCCGGGTAGCGCTTTTTAAGCGTCTCGGGTAGGTTGTCCTCTTTACATTCAATAGTTTGCTGCGGAAATTCTCCGTACCTGAAAATGTATAGGTTACTGAAATTCTCGTCCGTCACGATACCGGGTATCGTCCATCGGACCGAAGTGAGCTCGCCCGAGGGATCACGGTAATGAATGAGCCAGTGATCGGGCATGAGGGTGAGCGTCGCGTCGTGCGCGATGGACAGTCGGCCGTCGTGGTAACGGACACTAAAATTGTACATGAAGCCAGCAAGGTCGGTTAAACAATCCCAATATCGATCATATCCGCGAGATCTTCACCGGTTGCATCGGTATAATCAGCCTCGGTTTGAATGATTGCATCGACATCCAGCGGCCCGTCGATATGGATATTTGAAAATACAAATTGCATGGTACGCACAATTGCCCAGGGTGTGGCCAAACCGAGACTCAGAACGATGATCAGCACATTGACGATGAGAAGCTTAAAATACCCTCCCGCAGTGGCCGTCGAGCGGAAAGCCAGCCGCGTTTCGCCCTGATACATGCGGATATTATTCACGTAGTAATTGAAAAGGTCTTTTACCCACCAGAAAGCGTAAATCCCCAAAGTCAGCAGTGTGAGGAAATACCCCTTTATATTCAACCAGAAAAAAGCGCCGCCTTCCCCTTCGTATGAAAATGTAATGTTGCCGAACCGCAGGTTCTTGAAAATGTATTTTCTAAGTTCAATAATAAGCCATGCGCCGTAAATACCGAATGTAATGAGGGTAATGATGCTCCCGATAATGAACGTATTCAATAACTCCTTTCTGTCACCACGGTAACCAAAATGAATGCCCCGCCAGGATGATCGCGAAGCTCTGTAACGAAGCGCGCCATGGATAGCAATGGGGATTAGCAACAGAAACCCGATGTAGAAAACGGCAAGACCGATCATCATTAGCGTTGGTTTTTGTGTCGCGATTCCACCGAGCAGAATGCAATAAAGCACCACGAAAATCCCGATCGCCTTGATAAAACCGATAAACATTTCCTTACCCGTCCCATGAAATGTAAAACGGCTTCCTTCGAACTCGGACTCCTCATACATGTATTTCAACAATGCAGCCCTTGCCCACGGGTAGTAAAGCCCGAACGTCACGATGGTCAAAAGAATATTGACGATGTAAATTCCGAAGAGTTTGGCTCCCTCTCCATGAAAGGTAAGCTGGCGGGTTTCTTGCTGTTCCATTTAGTTAGATTTGAATTTGGAGAAGGTCAAATATAAAGATTTCAACGTGCTATTATATGAATCGTACGTTATCGGGCACAAAAACTACGGCGATATTTACCTTTCGGCACAGTTATTTTAGTCATTGGCTGACATTCATTTCATCAAAACAACTGGAAATCATGGATATTTATCAATTGGCAAACGAGTACCTGGACGCTATGGATGGCGGTGGCGACCCCAGTGACCCGCGTGAAACGCCTCCATTCGATCCCCGACCTGAGGTACCCTCCCCCGATATACCTGAGGAAACTCCTCCTTATGAGAAGGAGCCGGAGACGCCTCCGGTAGAACCACAGCCCGAGCTGCCACCAGTGGAACCTATCGTCCCCGAAGTGGAGCCCTTGCCTGGGGAAGAGCCTGGTATACCTGCATTTAAGTAACCCAATTTTACAAAGTGTATTATTTTGAAGTTTTTCATAATAAAGCAGTTACCTTTCATATTAACCCCATAAAAACTACTACAAAAATTGTAGCCGGAATTAAATTCATCGTATCTTCACTCAAATTTATTTGTAGACCCGACGAATGGCTAAAATTTTTACACTCTGTTTTTTACTCATCTCCTTCTCTATTCAGGCACAGTCATATAAGCTACTCCCCGGAAAGATTGAAGCGGAAGAATTCACGGCAATGAATGCCGTTGGCACCGAGAGCACTTCGGACGCCGACGGAGGCCAGAATGTCGGCTGGATTCAGGATGGAAGCTGGATGGATTATGCCGTCCAGGCGCCCTCGGCGGGCTACTACACGTTCAGGTTCCGCATTGCGAACGGGTACAGCCCCGAAGCAACGCTGGTTTTAAAATCGGCAACAGGTACCTCGCTTGGCCGGATTGTGCTTCCGCAAACCGGCGGCATGCAAGGCTGGCAAACGGTTTCGATAGTCACATTACTTCCACAAGGAGATCAATTAATTCGCGTTTTCGCTGAAAAAGGCGGTTGGAACTTCAACTGGTTTGAAGTAAACACCTCGCGCCCCATAGCGAATGGCAAAGTCGAAGCGGAAAGCTTTGATGCGATGTACGAGGTGCGTACGGAAGTTACGGGCGATGAAGGTGGCGGCCTCAATGTCGGTTATATCGATGATAACGACTGGATGGACTACAACATTAGTCTCCCAAACGCACGTGATTATGAAATTCAGTTCCGGGTCGCCAATGCCTACGGAAACGGCGTCATCGAGATACAGAATGCAGCAGGTACCGTGCTCGGACAAGTAAATGTGCCCCAAACAGGGGGCTGGCAGAACTGGGTGACCATTACTACCACCGTTCCCCTGCCGGCCGGCAGTCAGGTGATCCGGCTTTTTGCACGAAATGGTGCGTTTAATTTTAACTGGTTTGCATTTGTTTCTGCCAGCGCACCTATCACTGGTACAATCCTTCCCGCGAAAGTAGAGGCGGAAAGTTTCAACGATTTTTATAGCGTACAGCTTCAAAATACCGAGGATACCGACGGCGGCCAGAATGTGGAGTGGATCGAGGATAACAGTTGGATGGAGTATGATGTACATGTTCCGACAGCGGGCATTTTTACATTCAGCTACCGCATCGCGAATGGATACAGCCCTGAGGCCATGCTTGCCCTGAAAAACAGCGATGGTGTGGAGCTGGGCAGCATTCTATTGCCGCAAACGGGTGGAATGCAGGGCTGGAAGACCGTCAGTATGCTGGCATCGCTCCCCGCGGGAAACCAGAGGCTAAGGATTTTCGCCACAAAGGGCGGATGGAACTTCAACTGGTTTGAGGCCAAAGAATCCCGGGCATTAACGAACCGAATTGAAGCCGAGAGCTTTGATGTGGCGTCGGACGTACGCACGGAGGCTACTGGCGACGTGGATGGGAACATCAATGTGAACTACATTGACGACAACGACTGGATGGATTACAACGTGAATGTACCAACGGCTGGTACCTATACCGTCAATTTCAGGGTAGCCAACCAGTGGGGTAATGGGCATATTCAGTTCAAAAACACCAATGGTACTATACTCGGCAGCGTGGATGTGCCCCAAACCGGCGGTTGGCAGAATTACACCACCGTTCGCACGACTGTTCAGCTGGAAGCCGGCAGCCAGATTTTCCGCATCTTCGCCAACCGCGGTGCATTCAATTTCAACTGGTTTGAAGTAATACCCGGCTCTGTTCAGGGACAGTCGGTGATTACATTTGAAGCGATTTCAGATAAAAACCTCACCGATGGTTCATTCAACCTGACCGCCAGCAGCACGAACCGGGAAACACCTGTTTTGTTTACTTCTTCCAATCCTTCGGTCGTATCCGTCTCGAATGCAACTGGTATCTGGAAAGCAACCATTCATACTGCCGGACAGGTGACCATTACCGCCTCCCAAGCCGGGAATAACAACTATCTGACGGCCGACAACGTGGCCAGGACATTTACTGTTTCCGACAATTCGAACCCCAATAATCCGGCTCTCGGCGCCAAAATCCCGATCGATCCGAAACGCTGGTACCAGCTCACCAATGCAGCCAACGGCCTCGACGGACTGTTTGACGGCAATACCCAGGAGAATGTGCTCACTGGCTGGGGCAAGGTGATCAACAATTATGAGGCCTATTATCCGGTGAAAGAAGGGGAACAGATTACGCTCAATGGTGTCAAATTCTTTGATTTCACAGGTACCGCACAGGATTTTCCGCTGGTACTGTCCGTGATCACGGATCAATGGGAGCGCATTCCGGTGGCAACATTCACAGGCGAGATTTATAACGGCTGGGTAGGCCCCTACCCCGATCGCCAACTGTCCGGCGACGCCCAGTTCAAACTCGATCAGCCAATGAGTAATATCCGCTACCTGGTAATGACGATGTCGAACACATTACCAACGGAAATCGAGTTCTACGGAAGTTACACGCCTGGAACCGAAACTCCAAAACCTGCCCGTACCAAACATATTACACTGAATGACATGCTCGGCGTGAACGGTTATGAGTGGTATTTCCAGGATGGGGTACATACCGAGTCGCTCGTTGAATCGAAAGTACAGGTCGCCAAAAACTTTACTGGCCTGCGGCATTACATGGACTGGGAAAAGCTGGAATCTTCGGAGGGCGTTTATTCCTACAATCCGACATTAAGCGGAAGCTGGAATTATGACCTGATTTACGAACGTTGCAAACAAGAAGGTATTGAGGTGCTGGCTTGTCTCAAAACACAGCCGGCCTGGATGCGCGAGACTTATCCCGAAGACCAGCGCGACCCCGAAAACGTGCCGGTACGCTACGGAAAGAACTTCGCAGATCCCCTTTCTTACATCGAGCAAGCCAAAGTTGCATTTCAATATGCAGCGCGTTACGGAAGCAATACCAATGTCGACCCTTCGCTGCTGAGCGTTTCAACAACTCCTAGATGGACCAACGACCCGGTTAACACGGTCAAAATTGGCTTGAACCTTATCAAATACATCGAATGCGACAATGAGCGAGACAAATGGTGGAAAGGCCGTAAAGGTTATCAGACAGCCCGCGAATATGCGGCGAACATGTCGGCATTCTACGATGGCCACAAGAATACGATGGGCGCCGGCGTAGGTGTTAAAAATGCCGATCCTAATATGAAAGTGGTGATCGCGGGACTTGTTACCGGCCCCGATTTTGTAAAAGGAATGGTAGACTGGTGTAAGGAGTTCCGCGGCTATAATACCGACGGCACCGTAAACCTCTGCTGGGACGTGGTGAATTTCCATCTCTATACCGACAATGCGTCATCGAACCAGAGCGGTACCTCCACCCGCGGCGCGGCACCGGAGGTCACCAATGCAAAAGAAATCCTCGAAAACTTTGTCAAAGTAACCCGCGAAGTGTCTAATGACCTGCCAGTCTGGAACACGGAAGCCGGCTATGATGTACATCAGGACAGCCCCTTGAAGGCGATTCCTATCAGCAACAAATCTGCATTGCAAACGCAGGCCGACTGGATCCTGCGCACTTCGCTGTTCACCGCCCGCAATGGCGTTGAGAAATTGTTTTTCTATCAAATGTATGACGACAACGGCGGCGGTGGAATGTTCGCGTCTGCAGGGTTCATTAACAACGACCAAACCCGCCGGCCAGCTGCCGACTACTTTCTGCAAACACAGAAACTGTTCGGACAATACGAATACAAGGAAACGATCAACAACGACCCGATCGTTGACCGTTATGAACTGAACGGCAAGTCGCTTTTCATTCTGACAGTCCCCGATGAAATAGGTAGAACCGCCGAATATACCGTAAATCTCAACCAGTCGGGCACAGCCCGGATTTACACACCTACCGCCGGCGCAGATAACATGGCCATGACCGAACTGCCGATTGTGGATGGTAAGGTAACCGTTACCGCCGGGGAAACGCCGATTTTCGTCCTCGCTGCCGACAGCCAGAATGCGAGACAGGCAGCCGTAGAAATGGCAGCACCCGTTGCAAAGGAAGAGGTATCACTCCACGCAGAAGCAAAAGTTTATCCCAATCCCACTTCCGACTTCATCAGCATCGACCTCGCCAACGAAAAAACCGGCCGAATCGAAATCCGCATTTTTGACGCGAAATCGGGAACGCTTTACAAGAATATGCAAGCGAATAAAACGGCGAACCGCTTTTCGCACCAAGTAAACATTACACAGCTGCCTGCCAGCATTTACGTTGTCGAAATCCAGCAAGGCGGTGACCGTGCATTCCGCAAGATCGCCAAGGTTAATTGACAGCGGAACGTCATAGCAATCAAAAGCCCGGGTCGTTATGTCCGGGCTTTTGGTTTTAATCGAGGTAAGCGGCACCGCTCATGCGCCGGTTCCAGCGCCCGCCGGTTTCCAGTCTGGCTATATTGAACTTATCGCGATACTCCTTCGGTGTTACGCCCGTACTTTTTTTGAACAACTGCCGGAAGGATTTTAAATCGTTATAACCCGAATTCAGCATTACTTCGAGTACGCTCTGATCCGTTTGCGCCAGCAATTTCTTGGCCGCCTCGATGCGTGTCCGCTGCAAATACTCGATGGGCGTCACGCCGATTGCCTGCTTGAAACGACGTACCACATTTCTGCGGCTTGCCGGAATATCCTGAATGAGTACTTCGATGGTACTGCCCTCCTGGTATTCCTTTTCGATTTTCCGCTGCGCCATATTCACCAGTCCGTCGCCATGGTTCTGGGGCGGCGAAAACGTGCCGAAATAGGTTTGCTGCTCGCGATCCATATCTATGGCAAACATTTTGGCGGTCCGCAAAGTGAGGTCCTTTCCGCAAAAGCGCTGTATCAGGTAAAGCATGAGGTGGAAACTGCTGGTAGCCCCGCCGCTTGTGAAAATGCCTTTGTCTTCAGTCACCACTGCATCGCTCTTCATGATGACATCCGGGAAATTGGAAGCCAGCACCTCCGCTGCGTCTATATGCGTGGTGGCATGCTTGCCGTTGAGCAGGCCCGCAGCTGCAAGCAGGAACGCGCCCGTGCAGAAGCTGGCCAGTTCGGCGCCATTTTTATATTGTTCCCAAAGCCAGGGAATGCATCCCTGGTTGCTCATAATCGAAAGCTGCACATCACCCGAGCCGAATGCCGGCACGAGGATAAGGTCCTGCTTGGTAAACTCATTAATCGATTTCATCGGATAAGCTCCGTAGAACTTTTCCGGCTCGGGATCGGGCGAGAATAGTGTAATGTTGAAAAAATGAGGCTGGTTAGCCCGTTCGTAGAAGCTGTTCACCGATTCGAATACATCGAGGATCGCTGCTACGCTCAATAAGCGGTGCCGGTTGGTAATTAATAGTCCTAGTTGTAACATGTTGTTGATGGTTTAATCTTTGACATTCAGGTCAAAGCGGGCACCAATATAGAAATTTTGTCCCAAATACCCCTCTCGATTGTCGTTTTAAGCAGTTGCTTCCCATCTCATTTTTCTTAAATTTTGAATGGTTATATTAACAATTATTTGCCACGAAGACACGAATGAGCACGAATGCGCTCGTATACCTTTCGTGGCAAGCTAAATCTGAATCCTTATGAGCAAAAGTAAATTTGAAACATCGCTGGAATCCGGAGTACATCACCAGTTGCAGGCGCTGACCGGCAGCTGGCAAGGGCTCACTAAAACCTGGTTTGAACCGAACGTCCTCGCCGACGAATCCGAAATGAAAGGAACCATTAAAGCCATCCTTGGTGGCAGTTTTCTACTGCATGAATATGAGGGCAGCATTAATGGCAAACCTTTCCAGGGCATCGCCATTTACGGTTTTGACATTCCCAACAGCAATGCACAGGCATTCTGGATTGACAGCTTTCACATGGGTACCGGCATGATGCTCTCCAACGGCACGCCTACCGGAAATGGCTTTTCGGTTTTGGGACAATACAGCGTCCCCGAATACCCCGCCCCCTGGAATTGGCGTACCGTTGCGGAGCTGCAAGACGCCGATACGTTGGTCATAACCGCTTATAACATCTCGCCGGAAGGGCAGGAAGACAAAGCGACAGAGACCGTTTACAAACGCGTGCGTTGATCATGCATTTGGGTCAGTTCATTCTGGATAAAGTTCTGTAATTGCTCATTACTGGGAAGATTCACGGCATATTTGCTGACAAACAACTGCGTATCGCTGTCGGCTACTGCATATTCAACCAGTGCCCGGTTCTGATCCGTCACCAGTAATAATCCCACTGGCGGATTATCGTCCTGGGCCATTATTTCTTTCTTGTAGTAATTAATGTAAGTTTTAAGCTGCCCTATGTGTTCGTGCCTGACTTCATTGGTTTTCAGCTCAATTAAAACATGGCATTTCAAAATACGGTGGTAGAACACGAGATCGACAAAAAAGTATTCATCCCCGATGATGATCCGCTTCTGCTTGGCTTCAAAGCAAAAACCATGGCCCAGTTCAATCAGGAATGCTTCCAGGTTATCAACCAGGGCTTGTTCCAGATCGTTTTCGTAAACTACATCCTTGGCTTTTAAACCAAAAAACTCGAAAGTGAAGGGGGATTTGATAATATCGGTGATGCAGGGGCGCTCTGCGTGCTCCTCCACACTCCGAGCCAATGCTTCAGGATCGAGGCTAATACCAGAACGTTCGTAATAAAGGGTATTGATTTGCCTTTTCAGTTCGGCTACGCTCCAATTGCTTTTGATGCATTGTCGTTCGTAGAATGCCCGCTTTTCAGGCTCACGGAGGGGAAGCAGCAGGGTGAGGTGTGAGAATGACAGACGGGAATACTCCTAAGCGAAACGTTAAGCTGTGCCATTCCAATACTTCCCAATTGTGCAGACAGCGTCTGCATAATTTGAGGATAGGTCAAATAGAATTGCCTGAACAGTTTCAAATTTCTGCCACCGAGGCCGGCAATGTTTAATGCATCGGCCAAATCATCGACCAGCCGCTGGCCATACCGCGCGCGATCTTCGCCATTCTGTTCGAATTCCACAATGTGAAAGCCAATCAACCAGTTTCGAATGGTCAGGTACCTATTGATAGCCTTGGAAGCACTTTGTTGAAGGGTAAAATTGGTATCTTGAATCGTCGACACCAGCGAATCAAAGTTTGTCATGATTGATGAAGTTTTTATGAGAAGGCCAGAATATCTGACACTTTCCCTTACTCCACCAAATCCAATTCTCAAATGGTATGAATTTATTCTCAAGAGGCTTTCAAAGCGATCAGCGAGGCTGAGCTACCTTCGCATTTGAAAGCTTTGAGATGAACAAAAAAAGATGACCACCGGTCGAGCCAATGGTCATCTGAGAATTTTAAGCGACTGCGGCAGTCGGCACTGCCACAGTAGTGTTTGTTGCAATATCAGGTTGAAGCGTAATGGGTTCCGGCGTGTCCGGTACCGCGTCACCAACAACCGGTCCATTGTGCGACAGCTCACTACCTTCCTTCTTGGATTTGAAAATGGGCCACATAAACTGCGCGTACCATTCTTCCTCCTGGTAATGTTTAATGCCGTACGATGACGGGTATTTGCGGGTGATGATGCCGGTCCCGAAAATGATATCCCAGAGAAAGAACATATTACCGAAGTTTCCTTTGTAATAGCCTATCCCGTCGTCGGTCGTGTCGGCGTGGTGTGCATGGTGTGTGGCGGGCGTGGAAATCAGTCTTTCCAATACCCAGCCGATCGGTTTCAGCCATTTAATTTCATAGAAAGGCTTGTCCCAGGGAATGCTCGAATGCGCGCCGGTAGTAATGAACGATTTGATCACTTTCACAAATAAGGCGGCATAACCCAGGCCCAGGTAAGTCAACGCGACGGTGAGGTAGGTTTGGGAGAAAAACAGCGTGTAGATTACGTTCTGCCTGCTCGCCATGGCCATTCCCATGTAGTTGGCGGAATGATGCGTGCGATGGAAGCGCCACAACCAGGGCACCTGGTGGTGCAGGCGGTGGTACCAGTATTGCGTGAGGTCGTCGGCCACAGCGATGATCAGGAATGCCCACCAGAAGGGTACCCATTCGAATGCATTTTTCGCATCAGGCAAGACCAGCGGAAGGAATTTCAATCCGAAATAGGCGACAAACGGCCGGATAATCAGCTTAGGAACCACAAAGCAGACAATATCCAGAATCCGCTCGTTCTTGGTCCATTTGTTTTCATATAAGCCGGCCGCAAATTCGATCACGCCCAGCACGAGCACGATCACGGGCAACCCCCAGCTACTCAGGTTTTTGAAAACCGCCTCAACAAAAGCAGGCGCTTTGAAAGGAAACTGGTTGCTTCCTTCCCACGGCCGGTAATCGAAAATCTGGAAGCTGGCAAACATCAAAACGATGGGCGCGAGGTAAAGCACCACGCTGATCAGGCCGTCGCGGGTAATTTTCCGGGCCAATGCATTATCCACTTTCATGCGTGACTAAATTTTTATGGTGAAATGAGCGATCAGATAAAGAATTTCCACGCCAGCCAAATACCTCCGGCGATCAGTACAAAGGGAATTATTGTAAGCAGTATGCCGACGGCGATCTTCCTCGCGAGCAGCACCACGTCTGAGAATGTGAACATATTGCAAGTAGTGTAGTAGTACCGGTCTAGTATAAACGCAGCAGATAATATGGGTGCGGAAATACCCCGGGACAGCACAGCCGGCAACTGAAATCGCCAACCACCGAAAATTTCAGATGATCAGCCATGACTGTCAGGCGGGATATTTCCGATATATGTCAGGGATAGATTGCCGTTTCAACAACAGCAACCGGAATGAAAACAAAGCGTGAAGGTACACCCTACCACTTCCCTCAATGGGGCCTTACAAAGTAAATTAACCGCGCTCATATTATAAGATGCCTGGATTAATACTCAGCTCAGGGTGGTTCAGGAGCTTTGTTTTTTTAGTAGTATACTTATTTGATAGACAAAGTAAGTTTAATGTTTTTTAAAATGCAATAGCTTTGCCTAATTTTCTTGAAAAATAAAAAAATCCGTGGCGACAGTAACGCGCTGCCGGCCACGGATCAGACAGAAAAGGAGCCAGTAGCGCCTTTCTGTACATCCTTATATAAACCAATTTATTTCAATTCGGTAAGCCACTGCTGCGCGAATGCACGGGCAGTATTGGTGGGCGTAGCGCCCATGCGGTAACAGAACTTCCATACATCGCTTTTACCTTCGTAGGCCGCATTCACAAACTTCTTACGACCGTTCATTTCTTTCGTCTGCGCCGCGAAATCCACACCTTTGCTTTGGTTCAGGAAATCTGTCAGCCGTGCAGTAAGTACCTTTTTCGGATCTTTCAGTTTCTCGTACTCGTCGGCATTGCTTTTCGCATTGCGCGCCAGCGTCTGCTCCGACTGCCGGATTTCGTCGGCCGCCAGATATTCGGCATATTGCTTTTTAAATTCCTCCATATTGGTTTTCAAAAGCGGTTTGATCTTCTTGAAGAACGCAGCATTACGCTTCCCATCCTCGATCTGCTTCTTGAAATCCGCGCGCTGTTCGGCCGGAATACTGCTGAGCATGCTTTCCATACCCACAAATGTCTCTGCCGACTGGATCTGAATATCCACCACCGGCTCCATATCCTTCGCCTGCAACCCTTGTACACCTTTCAATCGGTTTGCCCTGATTTCTGCTTTGCGTTGTTCGCTCACGGTAGTTTCCAGTTTCGGGTATTTCTTCACGATCGCGTCGATGTAACGTTTCTGAAAGTCCTCGGAATTGAAATAAGTCTTCACAAAAGCACCTGCTTTCTTAATGGCCGTCGCCTGCGCCTCGGGTGCCAGCGAGCGGCACGCCGATTTCACCGAACTCCCCAAGTACGGCACACTTACCGACGGGGCCTGTAAAACGTTCCAGAGACGATTCTGAATATCCTTCTGGCTGATTCCGTATTCTTCAAACTCATCGCTGAAGGTGAAGTTCAGGAATGCAATGCAAAACGCATAGAGGAAAAAAGGGATGATTTTATTTTTCATGGCTGTAATTGTAATCAAGGGTAATCTGCATTTGTAATGCTTATTGCTTTGTCGCGATCATCTCAACTTCCTGTCCTTCGAATACCACGAAAATATTCAGTTTATCATCTTTCAGGTTCCCTACTTTCTCCGTGTTTTCGTAAATATCGATGCCTGTGCTGCCGGCATTTTTCAGGTTCAGGGTTCCAAGGTCTTCGTCCGGCTCGCGGTCGCCGTCGAGCGTTACTTTCATTTTTCCCGTCACTACTTCCGAAGAAAACTTGTCGAGCTGGATCGTAATGCTGGCCTTGCCTATTTCGAGCGGATAGTCATCGCCGTCGACCGTCAACTTGGTCACTTTATAAGTCCCTGCCACTTTCGAGCTTAGTTCCGGGGATACGTCTTTGTCCTTGTCTTCACAAGCGAACATTAATGTACTGAGCAACAACAGAGCGAAAATGTTTTTCAAGAATGTCATTTTTTTCATGGCTGTATTGGATTTGAAAATGGATAATGGATGAGATAATTTTCGCCTTTCGACATGACAAAGGTAGCCTGTCCGGAAGCCGCAGATCAATCCTGTAAAAGCATGATTTTTCGAAAATCATATGTTTATAGGATATTATTAAAAGGTTTTATTTCAGACTTTTGCCACCGTAATTTTCCCATCCATTCTACTCTCCGGGTCCGATGAAATTATATTTACGAGCACTTTTTATAACCTTTTTATGCACCCGGGCGCTTGCACAGAGCCCCGACCCCAATGCGATTCTGAAACGCATTCAGACCAGCAAGCAGGATACCAACCGCGTGCTCGCGTATATTGAATACGGGCAGTATCTCGAAAACCAGAACCTCGACAGCGCCGCTAAATATTACCTGAAGGCGGATGCCCTCAGCGAACAATTGAACTATGATATCGGCCGGTTCAAGTTCCGATCGAACTACACCTATATTCTCAATTTGCAGGGAAAATTCGAGGAAGGGTTGAAATTGAACCGCGAGAGCCTTGAAATAGCGAAAAGGATGAAACACCAGGTGAATATTGGCAAGAGCTACGCCAATATCGCAACCAGCTACACTTATATGGGCAATTTCACCGAAGCGATCAAATACTACCAGCAATCGGCCAGCCAGTTTGATAAGTTGGGGATGAAGGAGTTTCTGCCCCGGCTTTATATCAGTATCGGTACAGCTTTCGAGCATGCCAATCTTTTCAATAAGTCGGTGGTTTACAAACAAAAAGCATTACAGCTTGCCCGGCCGATGAAGGACAGCCTGCAACTAACCGATATTCTGACCAATATCGGGGGTTGTTATTTCAATCTCAAAAAATACGATGAAGCCCTCGCCCATTTCAAAGAAGGGCTGGTAGTTGCCGAAAAAATCCATTCGGACATTTTCATTACGCAGGCTTACGCGGGACTTTGCCGCACCAACCGGCTTCTTAAAAACCTGGATGAGGCTTGGATCTACGGCCAAAAAGGACTTGACCTTGCCAGGAAATCAGGGAATGTATTTTTGGAACTCGACTGCCTGAGAGCGCTGATGTTCCTCGCCGAGGATGCAAAAAAAATCGACCTGTCGGCCAAATACACCAAGGAAGCACTCACGATCGCGGAGGCCAATAATATGACCGACCATTTGGTGGAACTTTACGAAGATTACGCGACAGACCTCGCCCGCCAGAACAACTACAAAGGCGCATACGACTACCTGATGAAGTACTCGATCCTGAACGACTCCATTCAGGGAATCGATATTCAAAAACAATTGCAGGAGCTCGACACGAAGTACCTGACAGCACAGAAAGAAAACCAGATCGTAACGCTTGAAAAAGAGAAGCAAACACGCACCACGCTGATTTACGCCCTCATCGCCGGGCTTGTCGGATTGCTCATAATCGCAATATTGGTTTACAGGAACATTGCATTCCGCAGGCGCGTGGCCGAGCAGGAAGTACTGCAATTGCAGCAGGAAAAACAATTGGTAGCCACCAATTCTATTTTGAAAGGACAGGAAGAAGAACGCACCCGCGTAGCCCGCGACTTGCATGACGGTCTGGGCGGACTATTATCAGGCATCAAACTAACTCTGAACTCAGTGAAAGGAAATGTAATCCTGCCCGAAGAAAGCGCCATGACGTTTACAAGGGCTCTAACCCAATTGGACGGCGCAATCAGCGAAATGCGCCGCGTAGCCCACAGTATGATGCCCGAATCGCTTGTACGGTTCGGATTAATCGACGCGCTAAGCGACTTTTGCGAAGGCATCAGCGCCTCGGGCAGGTTGAAAGTACACATGCAGGCCTTTGGTTTCGATGACAAGCGCCTCGACTCACAGGTGGAAGTGGTCCTTTACCGGATCATCCAGGAGCTGCTCAACAACGTGCTCAAATACGCCGACGCCAGTGAAGCACAGGTACAACTTACCTGGGTCGAAAATCACGTGAGCGTAACTGTGGAGGACAATGGCAAAGGTTTTGACATTAAAAACCTCGAACAGAATAAAGGTGCCGGCCTTCGTAATGTGCAAGCCCGTGTGGATTACCTGAATGGTACGCTCGACATCCAGTCGAAACCGGGCGAAGGCACATCGGTACTGGTTGAAATTGTACTTTAATGACCGATATCAATGCCAGAAATGGCTTTAACCTAAATAAAAAAGAAATTATGAGTGTCAGAATCCTCATCGTGGATGATCATCCGCTGGTATTGGAAGGATTAAAATCGCTGCTCGCCGACTCGGAAGGGGTGCAGGTCGTCGGAACCGCGACCAACGCCATCGATGCCATCGCATTCCTGAAAAACAACGAAGTGGACATCGCATTTCTCGATATCAACCTGCCGGACATCAGCGGCATCGACCTTTGTAAAAAGGTAAAAGACCAGTTTCCGGAGGTAAAAACACTTGCATTGAGCACATTCAACGAGCGCGCCTACGTCTCGCGCATGATCCAGAACGGGGCATCGGGTTATCTGATCAAAAGCTCGGGGAAGGAGGATATCCTCGAAGCTATCGCGCAGGTGCAGGCGGGCGGCTATTTTATGAATGTCCAGTTCGACCAGGTAACGCCGGCCACCGCACCTAAAACGGTGCCATTTCTAACCAGGCGCGAAAAAGAAGTGTTGCTACTGATTGCCGAAGGACTCACCAATCCACAAATCGCAGAGCAGCTGTTTATTAGCGTTACCACTGTGAACAGTCATCGGCAGAACCTTCTGATCAAATTTGAAGTTTCGAATACCGCTTCGCTGATCAAACTTGCCGCGGGGCTGGGGTTGATTTGAAAAGCCTTTTATTGCAAAGAAGCCCTGATCATCGTCATATGGTCAGGGCTTCTTTGGCTTAGTTAGTCGCCAAACTCCCGAACGGGAAAATGGCCGACGAAACATGCGCCCGGTTCATAATCTGACCGAGTTCTTTCGCCTTTTCGGGGAACTGCGGGGTCAGGTTGTTTTTTTCCTGCGGGTCTTTCGAAAGATCGTAGAGCTCTACCAGCGCGTCGGGATTGCCGGCTGCCTTTAAACGCACGGCCTTCCAGTTACCCTGCCGAACAGCTTGTCGGCCGCCCTGCTCGTGAAATTCCCAATAGAGGTAGTCATGTTTTTTCTGGGTAGGCTTGCCTTTCAATGCATCTGTGAATGAAATGCCGTCGATATTACGGGGTGCTGACGCATTAGCCAGCTCCGCAAAAGTGGGGAGTATGTCCCAGAATGCGCCGATGTAATCGCTTTTAGAACCGGGCTTGATAACAGCAGGCCAACGCGCGGCAAATGGCTCGCGGATGCCGCCTTCATACAAATCCCGTTTTACACCCCGAAACCCGGCGCCGCTGTTGAAAAAATTCGGATCGGCGCCGCCTTCGATATGCGGACCATTATCACTTGTGAAAATAATCAGCGTGTTTTTGTCAAGACCTTTCTCTTTCAACTTATTCACAACCTGCCCTACGTACAGATCCAGACGTGCCACCATCGCTGCAAAGGTAGCATGAGGGAATTCCTGCGACGCATATCCGCCACCGGTAGCACCCGGGCCATAGTCGGCCCCTTTGTATGGTTTTTCTTCAAATTTACCCTTATAATATCTGAACAGGCTATCATCCGGCACCATCAACTCCGCGTGTGGAAGTATATAAGGTAAAAACAAAAAGAAGGGCTGCTTGCCATCCTGAGCATCTACGAAGCTGAGCGCTTTTTTCTGGATCAGGTCAGGCGCGTATTCCTTATTATTGACCAGTCCTTTGTTTCCCTCCAGCAGGATTTTCTTGCTATTATCCCAAAGGTGCTCAGGATAGTAACGGTGTGCCAGGCTTTGGCAGTTGTAGCCATAAAAACGGTCGAAACCCTGCATATTCGGATCGCCTTCCGAGCCGACAGGCCCCAGGCCCCATTTCCCGAAAGCCGCCGTCACATATCCCGACTTTTTAAGAACTTCCGCAAGCGTTACAACAGAGTCGGCGATCGGTTGCTGTCCCTCGGGTTCAACACTTTTGTTCCCGCGTATATAAGTATGCCCTGTATGCTGGCCCGTCAGCAACGACGACCGCGAAGGCGCGCATACGGAGGTACCTGCGTAAAACTGGGTAAAAATCATCCCTTCCCTTGCGAGACGGTCGATATTGGGTGTCTTGATAAGTTTTTGTCCATTGAAACCTACATCACCATAGCCAAGATCATCGGCCAGTATGAAAACGATATTCGGGCGCGCCGGTTTCGGCGACTGGGCTTGGGAATGGTGGCAAAAGAACGGTGTGGCAAGGAGGGAAACCAGAAAACGATACTTTTTCATTATAGAGTAGATTAATACACTTCAGAAAGACATTGCAGCCCTTGGATTACTTGAATTCAACGTGGGTGACGCCTTTAAAATTGGGAAGAATAGCCTGTTTCGGCAATGGTAACCAGATTTGTAAATTGCGGTGTATCTTTGTTCCCGATACCCTACGACAGCCCGGACGACCGGCATGAATTGACAACCACCGAAAATTCCGGCAAGTCGAGCCTGGACTGTCTCTTAGGGTATCGGAAAGCAGATACGTACTGAATATTGAGAAGCAGAAGCTTGATATAATCTACTTGTTTGATAGACAAAGTAAGGATAAATACTTCGAACAAGCAAATGCTTCGGGAAACAATTTGTGTTTTTTTGACGGTTAATGTTCTCTGCTATTTGAGTAGCTTAACCGAATAGTGGTCAAACTTACTATCGTCGGTCAATAACCAGAAGTCCTCCACCTGCGATTGCGCAATAAGTAACCGATCGAAGGGATCTTTGTGTATCAGGGGAAGCTCCTGATATGCACCCAAATGTGGGATTTTGATATCAACCAACTGCACTTCCGCCGGCACCAGGCGATCGATGGGGCTCGGGATTGTTAATTTCAATAAACCGGCTTTGATGGCGATTTCCCAAAGTGATCCAATGCTGAAAAAAAGCTCGTTTTGTTTATTTTCGATCAATTCGATTTGCGTTTGGCTCAGCCTTTCGTCATCAGTCAGAAACCAAAGAAGGATGTGAGTGTCAAGAAGTATTCTCATTCAAGTGCATTAAAATCCGTTAGTTCATCCGTAAAGTTGTCGGGAACGCGAGATATAATGCTTTTGCCTGAGCCTCTTTTCAATTCAAGTTTCGACGCATTCGGGGATTCCTGAAACAGGTGATAGGCCCATTCCAGCTTGTCTCTGAATTCTTTATCATGCAAGGCTTCCAATTGCCTTTTAAGCAATTCGTTTTCCCTTTTCAATGCGTCAAACTCTTTTTGAGAAATTACAGGAGTACCCATGGCTTGAATTACATGTTAAGTAAATTTAAGATAAGTACTCCTGAAATGCAATCCTTATTTACGAACGGTACGCCCTATCTCCCGAACGTTTTTACCCGTCTTTTGCTGCAAATCATCTCCCATATCTTCACGCGCCGCGTCGGCGATTTTTTCGAGTTCGGCTACTATTTCCGGGTTTTGTTCCAGTACATCGTAGCGCTCGCTTGGGTCGCGGGCGAGGTTGTAGAGCGCTTTCGGGAACTGATGATCCTCCGGCGCCGGACCCGGCTGACCGTTTTTGCCTGGCAATGAACCTTCATAGGTACGTCCCGGGTGAGCGAAAACGAGTTTCCAATCGCCTTTACGGACAGCTTCGAGGCTGTTTTTACGATAATAGTAAAGGAAGCTTTCGCGCGGCGTCTGGCTTTCGTCGCCTTTGAGCAATGCGGTAAAATCGAGGCCGTCTATTTTCTCCTTCGGCAATTTTGCGCCGGTTAGCTTGGCAATGGTAGGCAGAATATCGAGCGTCGAGAGGAGTTTGTTGGAAACCCTGCCCGCGGGAATTACGCCCGGCCAGCGCATAATGCACGGCTCGCGTTGGCCGCCTTCGAAAGAGGTGCCTTTGCCTTCGCGGAAACCGCCCGCAGAACCAGCATGATCGCCGTAGTTGAGCCAGGGGCCATTGTCGCTGGTGAAAATTACAAGGGTATTATTATCCAATCCCTGCGCTTTGAGCTCCTTCATAATCTCCCCTACCGACCAGTCGAGTTCCATCATCACATCCCCAAAAATACCTCGCTGACTTTTACCCCGGAACTTTGCCGAAGCAGCCAACGGCACGTGCGGTAGCGGATGTGGTACGTACAGGAAGAAAGGTTTGTTTTTCTTTCTTTTGATAAAGGAGATTGCCTTTTCGGTAATTACCGGCGTCAGTTCGCTGGCGTCTTCGAGGTTTTTTATCTCCTTCACCGGCTTGTTTCCATCGATCCAATGAAGTGGCGGATATTTCGCGCGTTCCTGCCATGGATGCAGCGGCCACATGTCGTGCGAATAGGGCACACCGTAATATTCATCGAAGCCCTGCTGCAAAGGCAAAAACTCCTGATCGCTGCCCAAATGCCATTTACCGAAAATACCCGTCGCATAACCCTGCGCTTTTACGAGTTCGGCGATGGTTTCTTCTTTGGGATTGAGACCAACACCCGCATTGGGCCCGAACGCTCCCGAAATGCCCAGGCGGTTGGGATAACAACCTGTAAGCAAGGCGGCACGGGATGCACTGCACACCGCTTGTGCGGCCATAAAATTCGTAAAACGCGTCCCTTCTGTGGCCATTTTGTCAAGATTAGGCGTTTTGTAGCCCAATGCGCCATTGACAGACAAGTCGCCGTAACCGAGGTCGTCGATGAAAAAGAGGACGATGTTAGGTGTTTTGGCTGCCGGTTTTTCGGATTGAAAGGCCATCAGCAGGCACAGGCTCATTGATACCAGCAATAGAGAAAGTACTCTAAACATGTTTTTAAGGTGGTTTTAGGTAAAATGGCGCCAAGCTCTGGCTTGGCGTTAGTATTTGCAGGCCTCTGGCCGGAATTACGTCTGCCAGCCGGAGGCTGAACAATAGTAGGCACCAAGCAGGAGCTTGGCGCCATATTGCTCAAAAGTAATTACCAGTTCGGATTTTGTTTCAGATTCGGATTCAAATCACGCTCTTTTTGCGGTATGGGCCAGAGATAATGTCTGCCCGCATCGAAAACCCGATCGGAGGATGCGGCTTGCACCGTAACCAGTTTACCCGTAGCATCCGGATAAGTGATGCCAAACACCGGCCCGTTCATCACCTGCTCGCCAATTTTCCAGCGGCGGATATCATACAACCGCTGCCCTTCAAATGCCAGCTCCACTGTCCGCTCGCGGCGCACGATCTCCCGCAATGCCGCTTGCGTGGTAGCGGTTACCGAAGGCTGTTTTACGTCCGTCCGGCCATTTCTAACCTGGTTAATCGCCGCCAGTACAGTCGCGTCAGTTTGCCCCAGCTCGATTTTCGCTTCGGCGTAAGTCAGCAATACTTCGGCGTAGCGCAACAAGATAATGTTGATACCACTGTTGGTAGGGTTAGCGAAATCCTCGGTATTGATATACTTTTTAATGTTAAAACCAGTCGTAGAGGCAATGTAGGTACTTCCGATCGCGTCCGCGGTGGTGCTCGTCGGGCGGGGCTGGAAAGTAATCCCGCTCGGCAACGCGTCGCCTTCAAGGAAAACGGAGAATTTCAAACGCGGATCGCGATTGGCATAGGGTTTAGCCGGGTCATACCCGCTCGAAGGATCTGTGATTTTCTTGCCTTCAAGCGTTTCATAGGTATCCACCAATGCTTTTGTAGGGACATAGGTACTCTGTGCGTTCTTCTGGCTATATGGTGCGAGCAAGTTGAAGACGTTGTTTTGATACACATCTTTCAAATACTGTTTATCCAGAAGCACTTCCTTGTTATTCTCCGCGGCATAGCTGTATAGCTTTTCATAAGAATCATACAAACCATACACCCCGAGCTTAAACACCTGGTCGGCAGCATCGGCGGCCTTCTGGTAACGTCCCGCATACAGGTCCGCACGCGCAAGAAGGCCTAGCGCAGCGCCTTTGGTAAAGCGGCCTTTGTCGGCAGCTCCATAGGTTGCCGGCAGCAGCGCCGCAGCTTCAGTCAATTCTTTTTCTACAAAATTCCAGATTTCCTCCACCGGCGTGTTCACCAATGTCCGGCCCTCATCAATGCTGATCGAAGACGTCACCAGCGGCACCGGACCAAACAAACCGGCCAGTTTCAGATAATGGTAGGCACGCAATGCCTTCGCCTCGCCTTTGAGCTGATTGATCAATGCGGCATTGGTACTCGGTACTTTATCGACATTTTCCAGAAAATAATTCACGCCGCGAATGCCTCGGTAGGCCCGTTTCCATTCGTCGTAAATCACCGAACTCGTCGCATCGTAACTTCCCGCCTCGATGTAGGCGGCCACATTAAAGCTCTGGTTGGTATGTGCCAGGTCGGTAATGCCGTCCCAGGTCGCGGCCGTGGTGCTATCCAGGTCCGTGTAAAGTGAGTTTACGGCTAGTTTGGCATCGTTTTCGGTTTTCCAGAATAAATCTTCGGAAAGACGGTCGTTAGGAACGGTTTCCAGCAAGCCGGAGTCGCACGAAGCAAGACCGAGCGCGAGCGCAGCGATACCTGCGTAAATGGTATGTTTGAATGTATTTGTTTTCATAAAATCAATGCGGTCAGAATGAGAGGTTCAACCCAAATGTGTACAAGGCTGTCTGCGGGAAATACACTGCGCGGCCGGAGGGAACTTCGGGGTCGAGGTTCCATTCATTCAGTTTCGAGAAGGTGAGCAAATTGGTAGCCGATGTATAAACACGAACGCGGCTCACGCGCAGTTTGCTCACGATTTCACCCGGGATGTTGTAGGCCAGCTGTACATTTTTGAGGCGCAAATAGGAACCATCGATTACCAGACGGTCGGAAGTAGCCACGTTGCGGAGGTCGAATTTCACCGGGCGCGGGAAGCGGGCACCCGTGTTTTCGGGTGTCCAGTAATCATTGGTATAAATCTCGTGGGTGAAACCTTCCTGGTTCCCCATTTCGGCCAATGCCCCCGCGAGACGCGCATCCACCTTCGCTGCGCCCTGGAAGAGAATACTCAGGTCGAAACCTTTGTAAGAGAAGTCGCCATTCAAACCGAATGTGTATTTCGGGAACGAGTTACCGATGGCCGTCATATCGTCGGCATTGATCTTCTTATCCCCGTTGCGATCGACATACTTCACGTCGCCGGGCTTGGTATTAGCCGCATAGGTGGCCTTATACTCGGTAATTTCCTGCTGGGTCTGGAATAAACCGTCGGTCTGGTAGCCCCATAGCGTGTTGATAGGCAACCCTTTGGCAATAATATAACGAGGGTCGATATCCGAACCGGTGATATACGGGCCGGTACCTTTCAGGTCCACCACTTTATTTTCATTAATACTCAAATTCCCGCCGAGCGTGTAACGGAAGCCGGAAGCACTCGACGCGCCACGGTAATTCAAACTGAACTCCCAGCCTTTGTTTTCTACGGATCCTGCATTCTGCGGCGGCGCTTTCAAACCGATCGTCGCAGGGATATCGAGGTTCAGGAGAATGTCGTCGGTCAGCTTGCGGTAATAATCTGCGGTGAATGTCAACCGTTTGTGCAGGAATGTCGCGTCGATACCCAGGTCAAGTTGGGTGGTCGATTCCCAGCCGAGGTTGGTATTGGCCAGGGTCGTAGGGCGGTAGCCTTGCACGGGCGTACCTCCGAAGCTGTACCCGAGGGCGGTCAATGCGGAGTAGTAGCTGTACAAATCCACCGACTGGTTTCCGGTAATCCCCCACGAGCCGCGCAGTTTCAGGTCATTGACAGTCTTTTCCAATCCCTGCCAGAAATTCTCCTTCGAAATGCGCCATCCCGCCGAGAATGAAGGGAAAAAGCTGTATTGTTTGGGACCTGTGAATTTGGAAGAACCATCATAGCGGCCGTTCGCTTCAAAGAGGTATTTCTCTTTATAATCGTAATTCACACGACCAAAATAAGAGCGCAGGCCATACTCGGCATCATTACCTGCATTGCTTTTGGTACCATCGTTCGCACCCTGACCAATCGACCCGATATCATTGTTATAGAACCGCTCGCGATAGGCAGAAAGGAAAGTCTGCGTATTCCCGATTTGCGAGTAACCTACCAATGCCTTTAAGCCATGATTGCCAAAACTCTTTTCATAAGTCAGCAAGTTGTTGATCGTGTATTCCCGTAACGTATTGCGGACTTCGGTAAGCGAGTTGATCGCCACCGTTTTCGTGATGTTGGTGTTCTTATCGGTATTGGTATAGGCGTTGGTGTAGTTCTTCTGATTCGTGAATGTCCCCCGGCCTGCGATTTGCGTAGAGAATGTCAGTCCCTCGATAATATCAAATTCCGCCTTGACATAACCCGCCAGGTAATCGGTCACCTGCCGCGACTGCCCGCCGATTTCATTGAACATCAATGGGTTGTTACCCTGCGTGCTCAATCCGTACGTCCCATCCGCATATTTAGGTACCGCCCACAATGTACCGTGGAAGAAGTTGTTCAACGGCTGCGGGTTGTTACCCGTGTTGTTCACGGTCGGGTTCAATGCGCGGGCGTAACGGTAGTTGATGTCTCCGCTCACGCGTAAACGTTTCGAAACCGTGTAATCGGTATTGAGGCGGAACTCGCCTATTTTATTGGAATAACCCGCAATGACACCCTGCTGGTCCTGGAAACGAGCGCTCAAGCGTGTACGGATCACATCCGTGCCGCCCGCTACCGAAATGGTATGGTTCTGCTGGGGAGCCGAGCGGAGCATGGTTTCAAACCAGGTGTTGGGCATCGGGTACTTCTCACGGTCGGTCGCATTTACATATGCCTGGATCGACTCCTCCGTAAAACGCGCCGGCACCGGCAGGCCCGCATTCGTGTAGGCGGCTACCTGCTCACGCATGTAAGCCTCGATCCCCATCATTTTGGGCACATTATTCGACTTCTGAATGGCGTAGTAACCATTGTAATCCACTTGCACTTTGCCTCCTTTGGCACGTTTGGTGGTAACGAGGATAACCCCGTTTGTCGCGCGGGAGCCGTAAATGGCGGTTGAGGAAGCATCTTTCAAAACCGAAACCGACTCGATATCGTCCGGGTTAATATCGCTCAAACGCTGCTCAATACCATCCACGATCACGAGCGCATCGTTTTTACCCAAATCATACCCGCTGGTGCTGCTGCCATTGATATTAAAAGTAGTAATACCCCGAACGCGGATGTTGGTATTCGACTTACCCGGCGAACCGCCCTGGTCGAGCACGGTTACGCCCGGCATAAGGCCCTGCATCGACTGCTGGATATTCGATACCGGCCGTTTGGTAATGGCTTCGCCACTGATCTGCGACACGGAATTGGTCATGCTGTTGCGCTTTTGCGTACCGTAACCGACCACCACCACTTCTTCCAGCTGCTTTGTATCCGCAGCCAGTTTGATATCGATCGTGGCCCGGCCATTCACAGGCACTTCCTGGGTAACGTACCCGATTCCGGAGAAAACGAGGGTGCCATTCGATGGCGCATTGATCTCGAACTTGCCATCGGCGTCGGTCGATGTGCCGGTAAGCGTGTTTTTAACCACAATGTTGACGCCTGGCAGCGAACCGTTGTCGGTTGCGGACGTCACGGTGCCCTTCACGGTGACGTTCTGGGCTAAGGCGCTGAGGCCGAAGAGCGACAAGGCCACAAGTAACCGGCCTCTGTTCAAAAGAGCATTTCTGGATAGATTTTGGAACATAGTAATTAGTAAAAATGGGGCTGGATTCTGGTAATCAGGAGATTCAACTACGTCGAGATTCTTGACAGCCGACCGCCGATTGCTACTGGCCTTCGGCTGACAATGGACGATAAGCCATAAACCTGTTTTTTGAAACAGAGCTGTCGGTCCGTCGGGCTGGCGCGAATCGCCGGTAAGTAAAAGAAGAACGTTTAAACAAAACTGTTGCCGGTTAACAACAACAGCAGAATGGGGATGATCGGAAAAGGTTCATGCGGCAGTTTGGGTTGGTGGTTATCAGTGGGTGGTCAATAAACTATAAATCCTATTAAATTGATAGGCAAAGTAAAATACAGAAATTTCAACAAGCAACCGGAGTTTAGTTATTCTTAACAAATAAACCCAGTTTTAACATATACTTATATTTTTCGTATAAAAAATCCAAATAAAGGTCTATCATCTGCCGTAGATCGTGTGCAGATATTGCTTTTGAAGCGTTGAAAAGTATAGCACACCTCCGATAAGTACTGCCCAAATTAAGAACAACAGCGTGGGATGCGGGAAATAATGGTAGGCTGTGACAAAAATCAATGCACCGCGCGCGAACTCGAGGTAGAATACCCAACGACGCTGTTCGAGGATGGCACCGCAGTTGATGAGCGTCACAAATATCACCAGCGCGACCATTACTTGCAGGAATGTTTCTTCCTGATGCTCGAAAAGGAGCAGGAAGAACAGCGTGATGGCCGTCACCGTAAATTGTACCAGCACGTACCGCCGGAACTTCTGCGAGCGTACCCGCACTTTGTTTTTGGATAAAAACCGTCTTTCCACGATCCGTCGCACGGCCGGGTCGAAGTCCTCGGGACTGCCGAAAATAACTTTCAGTTTTGCCCGAATGCCCTTTTGCTGCTGCGCCGAGTACCAGATCTCCACCAGGAAATGGAAATGCTGCCAGAGGAAACTGTAACTGTCGAGCTGCTTGGTAAGACCGAAAACGGGCTGCTCCCTTTCCTCGGCGAATGTGCCGAAAAGCTTGTCCCAGATGATAAACATATCCCCGAAATTCTTGTCGAGGTAAGCCTCGTTGCTCGCATGATGCACACGGTGGTGCGAAGGCGTTACCAATATATATTCGAGAATGCCCAGCTTACCGATCACCTGCGTATGCGTGAAAAACGGATAGAGACCGTGCACGATGAGCATCGTCGTGATCATCGGGGCCGGGAAGCCGATCAGCGGCAACACCGACCAGAAAGCCGTCCTTACCGCCGCCTGGAAGATCGTGATGCGCGTTCCGGCTGTGTAGTTGAATTCTTCGCTCGTATGGTGCACCACATGAAATCCCCAGAAGAGGTTGATTTTATGTCCGGCACGATGGTACCAATACCATATAAAGTCGGTCGCGAGCAGCAATGCGATCCACACCAGTAGCGTCGGCCGGATCTCGAACAGCCCGTAATTTTTTTGGAGATAGTCGTAAAAAAAGAAGAACGATCCGGCCGTAAACATATCGATCAGCCGCTCGGCCACCCCCACATTCATATTGGCGATAGAGCTGTTGAAATTGAACAATTGCCGTCCCAGGCGCTTTGAAACCCAGTATTCTAGCCCAATCAGCAAGAGGAACAATGGAACGGCCAATGCCATGTAGTTCAGCGCCATAACCGATTCTTTTACTATATTTAATTAATAGATTATATATACAAATATTAAATGCGGGATTGTATTTGCCAAAAATTTGAGGGAAAACCATTAAATAAAATCTAAAACCCTTTTATTCGTGATTTTACAGCGCAGGTATATCAGCTTGCGGGACTAACCACTGATACCAAACCTCCCTTTTCCGGATGGAAAAAGAAAATACCTACTACGGCGTGAAAGAAATCGCCCGCCGTGCCAACGTCTCCATCGCGACGGTCGACCGCGTATTGCACAACCGCTCCGGCGTTTCGGAAAAGACCAAGAGGAAGATCAACGACATCATCAAGGAGCTGGATTACCAGCCAAATATCCTCGCCAGCCGCCTCGCTTCGAAGAAAATCATTTCGCTGGCCGTGCTCATTCCGCGCGTTTCGGAGGAAACCGATTTCTGGGAAGCGCCCATGAAAGGCATTTCCCGCGCTGATTCCGAAATCAAAAAGTACGGCGTGCAGGTTACCACGTTTTACTTCGACCTGAACGATCCCGCGACATTCAACGAACAGGCCGCAGCTATTCTCGACGGTCATTTCAAGGGCGTATTACTGGCCCCATCGTTCATTGAGGAATCCCGAAAGTTCGTCCGTGCGTGCCGGGAGAAAAAAGTGCCGTTTGTGTTCATCGACTCCGACGTGCCCGACGAGGATAACCTTTGTTACATCGGCCCGCATTTGTTCCAGAGCGGCTATGTAGGCGCTAAACTTTCGACTTACCGACTGAAAGAAAAGCACAAAGTAGCTGTGGTGAATATTTCCAAGGAGACCGATAGCTATAATTATCTGCAAATCGAAGAGGGTTTCCGCAGCTATTTCAAGGACCGCAACCTGCCCATCGAGATCGTCCGGATCGATATTAAGGATACCGACAGCCTGTCCGTCACCCGTGACCTCACGCGCGCATTGCATGAGCATGACGACATTGAAGCCATTTTCGTGACCAATTCCCGCGTTTTCTCCGTCGCCGCATTCCTGGAAAAGAACAAGCGTTCCGACATTTCGCTGATTGGTTATGACTATTTAAAAGAAAACATCGACTACCTGAACAAGGAGCTCATCGATTTCCTCATCTGCAACAAACCCGAAGAGCAAGGTTACCGGGGCCTCATGGCGCTTTACCAGACGCTCGTGCTCGGCGCGCCGGTGGAAAAGACGCATTTCATGCCGATCGATATTGTAACGAAGGAGAATCAGGCATTTTATCAGAACTAATGGTGCGAATAGTCCGTGCGAAGGTGGACCTTCGCACGGACTATTCGCAGGCCTCCGGCCGGTCAATACCGCGAAAAAGATATAGCATTTCAGCGGTCTCGTACAGCAAAAACGATATTGCATGCCCGACCGGCCGGAGGCCTGCAAACCGTGGGTAGAAATCTTCAGATTTGCACCAGCGTCCTCGGCACAATAAATGTTGCATTGACACCCAACAGCAACATTTAATGACCAGAATTAGCATCCGAACAAAATTTCCTGTAAACAATATCGCCGATTACTTGTAAATTAAAATATGTGTGTATATTTACGGGTACGTACCCGAAATTCAAAACGGGCTGGCTATTCCTGAACTCTTTTCCCTTTGTTTTATGCATTCGCTTAACAGACGAAAGTTTATTTTTCAATCGGCAACTGCCGGTATCGGTCTGGGCTTAATGAATCCATTACCTGCATTGGCGCGGCCTGCATGGGCCAGCGCCGCTGATGGTAAGCGAGTCGGAATTATCGGGCTCGACACCTCGCACGCCATCGCATTCGCGAAAGCGCTGAATGCCGAACAGCCTAATGCGGTTTATGATGGCTATAAAGTGGTGGCCGCTTATCCTTACGGCAGTAAGGACATCGAATCGAGTTTAAAACGCATTCCCGGTTACATCGAAGAAGTGAAGAAAATGGGCGTCGAGATCGTCGGTTCGATCAAGGAGTTGCTCGGCAAAACGGATGTCATATTGCTTGAAACCAATGACGGCCGTCTGCATTTGGAACAGGCGCTGGAAGTTTTCAAGGCAGGTAAAAAAATGTTTATCGACAAGCCTGTCGCCGCTTCGTTGTCGGACACTTTGAAAATTTACGAGGCATCTAAAAAGTATAATATTCCCATTTTTACGGCATCATCGCTACGCTACATTAAAGGTATCGAGAGCATCGATAAGAAAAAGGTACTGGGCGCGGATACGTATAGCCCGGCCGTTCTGGAAAAAACACACCCGGACTTCTTTTGGTACGGTATCCATGGTGTAGAGACGCTTTACACCGTCATGGGCACCGGCTGCAAGAGCGTAACACGCGTGAGCACGCCTAATACGGACATCGTAGTAGGCATTTGGGGCGACGGCCGCACGGGTACGTTCCGCGGCACGCGCACGGGCAAGCACGATTACGGCGGCACTGTCTTCACCGAGGATGGCAACAAAGTTTTAGGCCCGTACGGCGGTTACGAGCCACTTCTGGTCGATATTATCAGGTATTTCAAAACCGGCGAGGTACCAGTGACACCCGAAGAAACCATTGAAATATTCACCTTCATGGAGGCCGCCGATGAAAGCAAACGCCAGGGCGGCAAGAGCGTGACGCTGGAAAGCGTGCTCGCCAAAGCCAGTAAGAAATAAGCTCCCAAAATCAACCCTTAATCCATTGTCTCATGAAAGCATTCAGCTCCCGATTGTCGCGAAGAACGTTTCTTAAACAGAATTCACTGGCGGGGCTGGGTGTGGCCCTCGCTTCCTCATCCGTATCCGCCCTGCCGGTCATGGGCTCGAAGTCGGCGCAGGTGCCGGCGATATTGGGAGGGCCGTCGGCCTGGGCGGAGGATAAGTGGCCGGTATGGCCGCAATGGAACCCTGCTACGGACGAAAAACAGCTCCTGGAAGTGGTCAGGAGCGGGATTTGGTCGCGGGCAAATGTGGTAACGCAGTTTGAGAAGGAATGGGCGGCGGCTTTGGGTGTTAAAAGATGCCTGGCTGTCGTAAATGGCACCAATGCGCTGGTAACCGCTATTCATCAGTTGGGTATCGGGGCTGGCGACGAGGTGCTGGTACCGCCTTACACATTTATTGCGTCGGTCTCTTCGATCCTTTCCAATGGCGCAATGCCGGTTTTCGTGGACATCGACGCCGAAACATTCCAGATCGACCCGGCGAAGATTGAAGCCAAAATCACATCCCGTACCAAGGCTATCATGGCCGTGCACATCCTCGGCCTGCCCGTGGATATGGACCGCATTATGGCGATCTCCAAAAAGCATAAACTACTCGTGATCGAGGACGCCTGCCAGGCACATTTAGCCGAATATGAGCAAAAGAAAGTCGGTACCATTGGCGACGCAGGTTGTTTCAGCTTTCAAAATTCCAAGAACCTGCCTATCGGCGAGGGCGGGGCGATTGTAAGCAATAACGACCATTTCATCGACCTTTGTTTCTCCTATACCAATTTCGGGAACCCCTACGGAACCGCTGTCGGCGCGGTGAGTACCGGAAGCGTCATACAGGGTACCAAGCTTCGTTTTTCGGAATACCAGGCGGCGATAGGTATTGCTCAGATGAAACGCCTTGATGCGCAAACCACCACACGCAACGAAAACGCCGCTTACCTGAAATCGCTGATCAAGGATATTCCGGGCATTGTACCTTATAAATTGTACGACAAAGTCACCCGGGGCGCATTTCACCTGTTCCCTTTCCGTTATCAAAAGGATGGTTTCAAGGGACTTCCGCGGGAAGCTTTTCTCAAAGCGCTGAAAGCAGAAGGTGTTCCGTGTTCGAGCGGATATGCCACTTTAAATACTCAACCATATCTGAAAGACACGTTTGATTCGGTGAACTATCGAAGAATGTATCCGAAGGAAATGCTGGATATCAACAAATACAATGAGCAGAACAAATGTCCGGTCAACGACAAGGTTTGCAATGAGGAGGCCGTTTGGTTTACCCAAAATATGCTGCTTGGCACGAAGGATGACATGAAAGCGATCGCTTCGGCCATCGAAAAGATTCACCACAATGTCGATAAGATCAAAACACTCGGACAAAAATGAGGATAGTCGTCGCATTGTCTCTACTTCTATGGCCCTTTCTCCCCGCCGCAGCGCAGGGGTGGAAAGCGGGCGTAGCCAGGGTTGCGATTACGCCGACTGAGCCCATGTGGATGGCCGGCTTCGCGGCGCGCACGCACGCGTCCGAGGGCAAGCTGCACGATATTTGGGCAAAAGCTTTGGCTATTCAGGATGCGAATGGTAAGCAGGCGGTGCTCATCACTACGGATCTGCTGGGTTTCCCAAAGGCAATGTCCGACGAGATCAGGGCGAAAATCAACGACCGCTATAAACTCACCAAAGCGCAGATTATCCTCAACAGTTCGCACACGCATTCCGGGCCGGTGCTCGGGACCGCGCTGTCGGATATTTATCCTATCAATGAAAATGACCAAAAGAAGATAGATCAATACTCGGCCAAACTCATCGGGCAGATCGTAACCCTGATCGGAGATGCATTGAAAGCATTGCAACCCGCCACGATCGAAACCCGCAATGGCGTGACGCGCTTCCAGGTGAACCGCCGGAACAACGATGCGGCCACCTTGGAAAGGTTGACCGAAATCACCGGCCCTGGCGATCCGGCCGTGCCGGTGCTGAAAGTAAAGGATGCGAAAGGTAAAATCATCGCCATTGCATTCGGGTATGCCTGCCATCCTACTGTGCTGGATGGTTACCAATGGTCGGGCGACTACCCCGGCTGGGCACAGATCGAGCTGGAAAAGCTGTACCCCGGCGCCACCGCATTGTTTTTCCAGGGTGCGGGAGCGGACCAGAATCCGTTGCCGCGGCACACTGTACCGCTCGCGATTCAATATGGCAAAACGCTCGCAGCGGCTGTGGAGCGGGTTTTGAGTGAAGAAATGAAGCCATTGGCACCGCAGCTTTCGACGGCCTATAGTGAGGTAACGCTGGCATTAACCACCGCCCCCACCCGGGAGCAGCTATCGACTATGGCCGAAAAGGCAACCGGTTTCCAGCAAAGATGGGCTAAACGGATGATCGCACAGATCGACGAGAAGAAACCGTTCCAGACTTCCTACCCTTTTCCATTACAGGTATGGAAACTCGGCGACCAGTCCATAATGACACTTGGCGGTGAACTCGTAGTGGATTATGCGATTAATTTGAAGAAAATATTCGGCCAGGACACGTTCGTGATGGGCTATTCCAATGATGTAATGACCTACATTCCCAGCACAACCATCCTGCGCGAGGGCGGGTACGAGGGCGAGGTGGCGGCCATTGTGTACGGCCTTCCTGCCACCTGGGCATCGGACGTCGAAATTGAGATTTTGAATGGAATGGTGCAACTGGCAAAACAAGCCGGTGTCGTCAAACCGGAATCGAAGGTTATTAAAAATTAGTGTTTACCAAAGTGTACCTCTACCCGTGAACAGTATCGATTATTCCATAGCCTTCGAGCCGCTGACCGACCCGAAACCATTGATCGCCAAACATTATTACTCCGGTTTCTCGCGCGCGCACGACACGTACAATGCGCTCTCGACTGCCAGCGACGGGAAGATTTACTACCTGCTGTCATCGGATAACCATGAAATCGGTGGGCAGATGTTTGTCTGCGACCCGGCCAGCGAAAGCATTACCCACCTCGGAGACCTGACTGAAATTTGTGGTGAAAAGGACTTGAAAGCTATTCCACAGGGCAAAAGCCACGTACGTTTTTACGAAAGAAATGGGAAGCTCTATTTCTCCACGCACGTAGGTTACTACCAGCTCATAGATGGTATGGATCGGCTACCCCAACAAGCGCCCGAAGGTTACGCATTATATCCGGGCGGGCATTTTCTTTCCTATGACCTGCAAACCGGCGCATTTGAAGACCTCGCCACGGTTCCGAACGGCGAAGGAATGGTATCCATGACCATGGACCGCGACCGGGGACATCTGTATGGCATTACCTGGCCTTACGGCAATTTTATCCATTATGATACTGAGCAAAAAGTACTGAAAAACCTCGGCCCCATTTCGCACAAAGGCGAAGCGGGCACGCCTGGCGCCGATTTCCGTTCGCTTTGCCGGTCGCTGTTTGTAGATGCAGAGCTGGGCGATGTTTATTTCTCAACCGCCGACGGGGATATTTTGACCTACAATCCTGAAACCCAGATCCTGCATAAACTCGAGAACGTGGACCTCCGTCTGGATTATTTCGGCAAATACGACCCGACGCTCCCCGGCAGCATGTGCTACAACTGGCGGAAGATATTCTGGCATCCCAAAGAGCAGGTAGCTTACGGCGTGCATGGCAACTCGGGTTACCTCTTCCGTTTTGATCCTCGCACGGAAAAAATTGAACTGGTGGAGCGCATTACCTCCGAACCTTCACGCAAAAGCGGGATGTTCGATCAGTTCAGTTACGGCTATCTCGGTTTTCAGCTCGGCCCCGATGGTGAAACAATCTATTACCTCACCGGCGGACCGATTTATCAGGACGGCAAACGCATCAAAGGCGAAGACCAAATCGCCAAAGGTGCGGCGCGCGGATTGGAAAATCTGCATTTAATTACCTATCATTTACCTACCCATACATATAAAGACCACGGGGCGATCTTTTACGAAGACGGCGAGCGGCCTACCTATGTGAACTCCATCGCCGTGGGCGCCGACGGTACTGTTTACACACTGGCCCGCTTCGAGCATGAGGGCAAGATTATCCAGGATCTCGTCAGGATTCCGAATCCGTTTCAATACTAAACCAGATATTAACTTTTTTTCTCAATGGAAAATCTTAACTCAAATAGTCGCGATAACGACCGTCGTGACTTTATTAAAAAATCACTGGCCGGAAGCGCATTACTCACTTTCGGCGGGGTATTACCCGGTTTCAGTCCGAAAAGCTATGCCAAAATCATCGGCGCGAATGAAAAGGTACGCGTGGGCATGATGGGCGTGAACAGCCGCGGGCTCGCATTGGCGACCAACTATGCATTGCAGCCGAACTGCGAAGTGGTGTCCATTTCCGACGTCGATACCCGTGCTGCCGAGAAATGCATCGGTATTGTAAATGATACTCAAAAGTCTAAACCCGCCAATATCCCCGACTTCCGCAAGGCGCTTGAAAACAAGGATATGGATGCGCTCGTAGTGGCCGCACCGGATCACTGGCATGCACCGGCGGCTATTCTGGCTTCCAAAGCAGGTAAGCATGTGTATCTCGAAAAACCTTGCAGCCATAACCCACATGAAGGGGAGCTCCTCGTGGCGGTAGCGAAAAAATACAAGAACGTGATTCAAATGGGCAACCAGCGCCGCTCCTGGCCGAATGTGGCGGCGGGTATTAAAGAGGTGCATGACGGCGTAATCGGCCGGGCGTATTTTGCCAAAGGCTGGTATACCAACAACCGCGCTTCCATTGGAATAGGTAAAGAAACGGCCGTCCCTTCCTGGCTGGATTACGAACTATGGCAAGGCCCCGCGCCGCGCCGGGCATTCAAGGACAACGTCGTGCATTACAACTGGCATTGGTTCTGGAATTGGGGCACCGGCGAGGCACTCAACAATGGCACCCACATGCTCGACCTCATGCGCTGGGGCCTGCAAGTGGATTTCCCGACACGCGTTACCTCCTCAGGCGGCCGCTTCCGGTATAAAGACGATTGGGAAACGCCCGATACGCAGGTGATCAACCTCGAATTCGCGAACAATACCGGTATGACCTGGGAAGGTCGCAGCTGCAATGGCCGCACGATCGAAGGCAGCTCTGTGGGTGTGGTGTTTTATGGTGAAAAAGGCTCGTTGCAAATCGGAGAGGGGAATAATTACAAGATTTACGACCTGGACAACAAGCTGGTAAAGGAGGTAAAAAACGACCTCGTGATCGACCCTCGTAATAAGATGAACCCGTCGCAAAGCCTCGATGCATTTCACATTCAGAATTTCTTTGACGGTATCAAGAAAGGTACTCCGCTGGCAGCTGAGATTGTGGGCGGGCATCAAAGCACGTTGTTGGCGCAGTTGGGAAATATTGCGATTCGCTCCGGCGAGACGTTGAATATCGATCCAAGCAACGGGCATATCAAAGGCAGCAAAGCGGCAGAGAAATTCTGGAAACGGGAGTATCAAAAAGGCTGGGAACCGACGGTTTAAATGGAACAATTACCGGCCTCCCCGTCGACTCAAGTCGACGGAAATAAATTAATTACCGTCGACTTTAGCCGACGGAAAAAGACTAGAAGATCAAGTACCGTTGGCTTAACCCGCGGAAAATACCAGCCAAGGCAAACCTATTTCCTAACCCAGGGTTTCAACCCTGGGTCTTAGCCAAACCCAAAAAGCTCAATGAAAAGCGAAGCGATTGCCATCAAAGTAGAAAACCTGACGAAGCGGGAAACGACGATCTCGATCTTCCTGATCGGCCTGATGTTCTTTATTTTCGGTTTTGTGTCGTGGGTCAATTCGATTTTGATCCCCTATTTCAAAATCGCCTGTGAACTGACGAGCTTTCAGGCGTACCTCGTCGCATTTGCATTTTACATTGCCTACTTCGTGATGTCGGTGCCTTCGTCGTATTTGTTGAAGGCTGTGGGTTTCAAAAAGGGCATGATGATCGGTTTCTGGGCGATGGCCTTGGGCGCATTCATTTTCGTACCAGCGGCGATGTCGCGGACTTACGAGATATTCCTGATAGGTCTTTTCACGATCGGAATCGGCCTTGCGATCCTCCAAACGGCCGCCAATCCTTACATTACCATCCTCGGTGCCAAGGAACGCGCTGCGCAGCGGATCAGTATGATGGGTATTTGCAACAAAGCCGCCGGCATTCTCTCGCCGATCGTCTTTGCGGCCGTGATATTGAAGCCTACCGATACCGACCTTTTCGCGCAGCTCGGCACCATGAGCGACAGCGAGCGCAGTGCGGCACTGGATGAACTGATCCGTCGGGTAATCAATCCCTACATTGGCCTCGGCACATTCCTTTTTGCATTAGGTTATCTGGTATTCAAATCCCCATTGCCCGAAATCGATACCGAGCATGAAAGCCAGGAAATAGCCTCAGCCAATGCAGGTAAGAAAAGCATTTTCGACTTCCCCCACCTAATCCTGGGCGCACTGGCAATCTTCCTGCACGTGGGCACGCAAGTAATCGCGATTGATACCATTATTGGTTATGCCAATTCCATGGGTATTGACCTTTTGGAAGCGAAAGTATTCCCTTCTTATACGCTTTTCTGCACCATTTGCGGGTATTTGATTGGTATTACGGTAATCCCGAAATTCATCAGCCAGGTAAATGCGCTGCGGATCTGCACATTGCTGGGGACCATTTTTACATTACTCATCATCTTCACCCACGGGCAAGTGACCTTCCTTGGGCATACGACCGATATTTCTATCTGGTTCGTGGTGCTACTCGGGCTTGCCAATTCGCTTGTTTGGGCAGGCATCTGGCCGCTTGCGCTGGATGATCTGGGGAGGTTTACCAAACTCGGTGCGTCGGTAATGATCATGGGGCTTTGCGGGAATGCCATTATGCCACTTTTTTATGGGCATTTCGCCGATGTGGTGAATGTTAGGGAGGCATATTGGGTGCTGCTCCCGTGTTATTTGTATCTGGTTTTTTATGCAGTAAAAGGGCACAAATTGCGCAAATGGGGCTTTTAAAAACGGGACCACCAAAAATGCCCGCCATTAATTTTATTACGGTGCGCTGCACCTAACTACCAATTATTGACTATCAACCATCTACAAATCTTTCGGTGCTCTGCACCTTGACGTTAAGGTGCAGAGCACCGAAAGACTTGTAGACGCAGTGCACGGCAGTATGTATAGGTGCAGCGCACCGAAAGATTTGTAGAATACGAATGAAATTAAAAATCATAAACGGAACCATTATCACCCCCTACCGCTACATCCGTAACGGGACGCTTTTGGTTGAAAATGGGATAATTGTGGGGATTGAAACGGGGGATGTGGATTTTCCAGGTGCGGAGGTGATCGACGCCGGGGGACATTATGTCGCTCCTGGCTTCATCGACCTGCATATTCACGGTGGTGGCGGGCATGATTTCATGGACGGCAGCACGGAGGCGTTTTTAAAAATAGCCGAGACACACGCGCAATATGGCACCACCGCGATGGTTCCCACCACATTAACTGCCGAAAAAGAAGACTTGCTCGAAACCCTGGATTGCTATGAGAAGGCGAATGCGGCGAACTTGAATGGCGCACAGTTTCTAGGAATGCATTTGGAAGGCCCCTATTTCGCATTGAGCCAGCGGGGCGCGCAGGACCCTCGGTACATCCGCAATCCCGATCCTGCCGAGTATGAAGCGATTTTGGCATACTCCAATTCCATTACCCGTTGGAGCGCCGCGCCGGAGCTGCCGGGGGCGATTGATTTTGGGAAAAGATTAAAACAAAAAGGCATTCTGGCCGCGGTGGCGCATACGGATGCTATTTACGAAGACGTGCTGGAAGCCTATGAGAATGGCTACACGCTCGCGACGCACCTGTACTCGGCCATGTCGGGCGTGACGCGCAGGAATGCATTCCGGTATGCGGGCACGATCGAGAGCGCCTTTTTGCTCGATATGGATGTGGAAATCATCGCCGATGGCGTGCATTTGCCTGCGCCGTTGTTGAAACTGATTTATAAAATCAAAGGTCCCGACCGCATTGCATTGATCACCGACGCCATGCGCGCCGCCGGAATGCCAGAGGGCGAAAGCACGCTTGGCTCGCTCAAAAACGGGTTGAAAGTGATCGTCGAGGATGGCGTGGCGAAGCTACCGGACCGTACCTCCTTTGCCGGAAGCGTCTCCACGGCCGACCGCCTCGTGCGCACCATGGTGAATATGGCCGACGTGTCGCTGCTCGACGCCGTGCGCATGGCCAGCGCAACGCCCGCACGCATTATGGGCGTACACGATCGCAAGGGCACATTAGTAGCGGGCAAAGACGCCGACATCGTCATTTTCGATGCCGACGTCCGCATTCAAAGGACGATTATCAAAGGAAAAACCATATACCTAAACGCGATACCCCAATCTTAACCTACCACAAAAAATGAAAGTCGACCAACTGGAAATCAACATCTCCGAGACCCGCCAGCAAATGGGCGAAGCTGCGGCCAAAGCTGTGGCGGACAAGATCCGGGAGATTCAGAATACTCAAGAATTTGTAAATATCATCTTCGCCTCGGCGCCTTCGCAGAACGAGTTTCTGGCGATTTTGAAAGACGAGCCGGGCATTCAATGGGAGAAAGTCAATGCATTTCATATGGACGAATACATCGGTATAGCAGCCGATGCGCCGCAGAATTTCGGGTATTTCCTGAAAGTACGGCTGTTCGATCATGTGCCAGTACATTCGGTTTCCTATCTCGACGGTAACGCTACCGATCCACAGCAGGAATGCGACCGCTATGCAAAGCTGCTCCGCGAGAACCCGATCGACATTGTGTGCCTCGGCATCGGCGAGAATGGGCATCTGGCATTCAACGACCCGCATGTGGCGTTTTTCGATGATCCACTGGAAGTAAAAATTGTAGAACTCGACGACGCCTGCCGCCAGCAGCAGGTGAACGACGAATGCTTCGACACGTTCGGCGAAGTGCCGCAAACCGCATTGACCCTCACCATTCCGACCCTCATGAAGGCCAAATATGCCTTCTGCATCGTGCCCGGCGAGAAAAAGGCGCAAGCCATCTACCACACCGTGGCCGAGGACATCCAGGAAGCCTACCCGTCGACCATCCTCCGCAAGCATCCGCACGCGATCTTGTTCATCGACCAGGCGAGTTCAGGGAAGCTCAAAGAAATTTCGTCATACTCGCAGGCGTAGTTCCGCACCGGAGCTATCTTGCAATGTATTACCTCAACCCATTCAAATGAGAAAAGAACTCTTGACAATCGCTTTATTGAGCGCAATGGTATTCAATCAGGGATGTAATTCGAAGAAAGAGGAAGCAAAGAGTGAGGAGAAGAAGCCGCTGAGCCTGATCGTGGTGGAGCCCGGCCACTTCCATGCCGCGCTGGTTCAGAAATCGATGTACGACGATGTGGATTCGGTCGTGCACGTGTACGCGTCCGAGGGCCCGGATGTGAAGGCTTACCTCGACAAGGTGGAGAAGTACAACACTCGCGCTGAGAACCCGACGCATTGGAAAGAGGAGGTTTACACCGGTCCCGATTTCCTTGAAAAAATGCTTTCCGAAAAGAAAGGTAACGTAGTGGTACTAGCCGGTAACAACCAGAAAAAGACCGATTTCATCAAAAAATCTGTCGACGCAGGCCTGAACGTCCTCGCCGACAAACCGATGGCAATCGACGCGGCGGGCTTCGACAAGCTGAAAGAAGCATTCGCGAGCGCCGACAAAAACAAGGTGTTGCTCTACGACATCATGACCGAGCGTTACGAGATCACCAACACCCTGCAACGCGAACTCGCATTGCTGCCCGAGATCTTCGGCGAACTGCAAAAAGGCACGCCCGAGAACCCCGCGGTATCCAAAGAAAGTGTGCACCACTTCTTCAAATACATCTCCGGCGAGCCGCTCGTACGCCCTACCTGGTTCTTCGACGTAAACCAGCAAGGCGAAGGCATGGTAGACGTGACTACCCACCTCGTGGACCTCGTGCAATGGAGCTGCTTCCCGAATGTATCCCTCGATTATCAAAAGGACATCCAACTCCTCTCGACCAAGCGCACCGCTACCCAGCTCACGCCCTCGCAGTTCAAGCTCGTCACCAAAAGCGAAACTTATCCAGACTTCCTCAAAAAGGATATTAAGGACACTTTGCTGAATGTATATTCCAATGGCGAACTGAACTACACCCTGAAAGGCGTACACGCGAAAGTATCCGTGATCTGGAACTTCCAGGCCCCCGAAGGCACCGGCGACACGCATTACTCGATCATGAAAGGCTCGAAAGCCAACCTGATCGTGCGCCAGGGCAAGGAGCAGAAGTACAAGCCGGTACTTTACATCGAAACTACCGATAAGAGCAAGGCTTACGAAGATGCGGTGGCAGCTGCATTCAAGACCGTGCAGGACAAGTTTCCCGGCGTGGAGTTGAAAAAGATTGCTGCGGGTTGGGAAGTTGTGATTCCTGCTAAGTACGACACGGGTCACGAGTCGCACTTCGCGCAGGTGGCCAATGCTTATATGGGCTATCTCAAAGCAGGCAAGCTGCCGGAATGGGAAGTGCCGAATATGATTGCTAAGTATTGGCTGACGACTTCGGCTTTGAAGCAGGCGAAGGGTGGGAATAAGTGAAGGCAAAAACTAGTCTTTAGCCGTCGTCTTAAGACGACGGTAATAGATTTTCGGGGACGAGCGGTTTTAGGCTGCTCGTCCCTTTTTTTGTCTTCAGATCGTGAACTCTAGATCGGCTTTTTATCAAAATAACCCTAGTTGAACAGGCGAAGAAGAGCCTTTTCCTAGCATTGGTAATGTGTCGATTACATCAAACTGTCTGCGGTCTCCATTGAATCTCCTCACACTAATTGAATCACACCAGAATTTGGCGTCATATTTTTGGAAGAGTGAATAGGCTATCTCAATCCATTCCGGAGAAAGTCGTCTGCCAATCGACATATGCGGTTTGCCAAATAACTCCGTCCAGCCTTCCGTGTAATCCTTTAAAAGTTTCGAATTTGTATTCTGCTTAAATTGATTGCATCGCTCAATAATTGCCCTTGACGACGCAGGGGTTGGCTCAACGTAAAATGCGCCGTTCGTCGGAAAATGGTTGAAGCCGTTGAATTCAATTTCAAACGGATGCAATCCCTCGACTATACTCCTAAACATCTTCAACAGCAGTGGATAATCTCTTTCATAGGCATGAAATTCGAATAGCGAGATATGGGCTTCTGAGTTCACACTATTGAAAAAACCTTTAACCTCAGCTCTCAGCTCACTTTTCATGCCTTTCACTTTGTCGATTATTTCCTTCGGCGGCCTGATGGCAATCGAATATCTCACCGGTTCGTCCATTTGAAAAATATCTCTGTATTTACTTTCAATCAATTGCACCTCTTCATGTTCCAAATCAGCAAATTCCTTATCCAATGCCCGGCGTGACAGCCTTCCAGCATTTTGGGATAAAAAAACCACTAGTAACGACACCATCTTATCCGGCATCGGAATATGGTCGTCCAGCCAGTTTTTGAATGCGTCGTATCGCTCGAGGTATTTTATTTCGTCCGGAATCGTGCAGTAGATCGTATGCGCAACGCACTCGAAGAGAAACTCGGCCTGCCTGGTGGCATCGAAATAGCGGTAGTAATCGGCCGTTTCATTTTTAACTTTCACATTGTGATCGGCAGTCGGCTCCCAGTCGATAAACGGAAGAACGGAATGAGAGTAATGCTCCAAAACTGACCGGTAGTCGCCTATTTTTTCCAGAATAGCCGCCGAAACCGGAAATATCATCTGCTCCGGGCTGAACTTGGTTTGAGCAAGCAAATGATGGATAATGTACCGGTGAAGCCGGCCATTGCCATCCACAAACGGGTGAATGAAAACGAAACCAAATGCGATCGACGCGGCAATCAAAACAGGATGAAAACCTCTTGCCTCCATCAACTGCGCAGCTTCAAGAAGCCCCTTCATTAATTCATCCAGATCTTCCCACCGCGCCGAAATATGATCGGGCATTGGGGTTCCGGTTGACCTGTCGTGCTCGCCGATGAAACCGCCCTCTGTCCGAAAGCCTAGCTGTATCCGACGGGAATCGCCGATCACTATCTGCTGCAAACGCAGTAGTTCCTCCGAAGTAAGTGGCTTGTCACCGGCCTGCCCGATCGCCTTACCCCACAGCATAGCCCGGCTTGGCGATGGATTCTCGCCCTCGATCGAAAACGATGCCTTCGAGTCCTTCAACAGCAGAAATGCCGATGTCCTGGCCAGAATATCCTTGTGAACGTTTTTTAAAGTCGCGTAAGAATGCTTTTCAAGCGATTCTCCAATAAAGTTTTTGAGTTTTTCCGACTTAAATATCAGCGGGCAAAACTGCCTCGTTCCCGGCAAATTATTGCGGATACGCTGCCGGGGCACGTTGACAGACTTCTCCAATGCAAACTGTAAATCCCCTTCCAGCAACGGCACGTAATTCCCTTCCTTCAAATCCGGGATATCGAGCGGCTCGTCCATCAGCCATTCGTACAAGAACCATATTCGTCGGCTGTACTGGCCCGTACGTTCAAAGCTCACCAACGCCTCGGCTTCACTCTTCCCAATGCGCTCGAATAACTTTTTGAAAAATAGCAAGTTGACCCCTTCATATTTCAAAGCGAAGACCAAATGACCGTAAAGGCTATCTGGTGGGGTGTATCTTGCTGTTAGTACATTCCAGTGCTCGTCCGATAGCTGTTTGTAGCGGGTGCCAATCAACGATAACTTGTCTGGCAAGGGCATTTTGAGCGCAAGCCGTTCTATAATGGCACCGTAGCCTACGAGTAGTGCTCTTTCCGGCGCCTGTCTTCCATGAAAAACAGTTACAAACTGTGAAAAATGATTATTTTCAGACCATTCTTCTGAAATACGATTATTTTCCAACATAACTTTCTGGCTTTCGATTCCATGGAAATTTGTGAAAAATAATTAATTTTTATGAAAAATGATTATAAAACGGCTTTATTTGTGAAAAACGATTATTTTTCAGCCAGATAAAAGCTCCTCCCCTCTCCCAATCCGCTCCACATTCTCGAAAAACGCAATCAGCTCCCTAAACGAAAAGTAAGTATCGCAAAGGTCCGGCGCGGGGCCTTGTTCTTTGAGGGAGATGATGTAGCCGGTGAAAATCGTCCAGAGTTCGTCGCGCCAGCATTCGGCGCTGCTGCTGCTCAGGAGCTTGCCTACCTCGCGGCCATAGGCCAGCAACATCGTATCCGTGCATTCGATAGGGTGTGTTTCTGTGTTCATTTTGTGGGTGTAAGAAGTGTGGGACAAACCGTGCATTTACGTTTTCCGTAAAGCACGCATTCCTGCAACCCGTACCCAACCCGCGGGCCCCGTAACTTACGCCGAAATACCTGTAAATTACCGGATCACTTCCCGATGGATTTATATAAATTGCCTTTTCAACGAAATAGCCCCCGTATGACACATACTACCTCCAACCCGAAGATCCACGAAGGCCGCAACGTGAAACGGTTCCGCGAAATGCTCGGAATCAAACAGGACATGCTCGCCTTCGAGCTCGGCAGCGATTGGAACCAGCAAAGAATCTCCACGCTCGAACAGCGCGAAAAGATCGATTCCGACATTTTGGAACAAGTAGCAGCGATACTGAAAATACCCGTGGAAGCGATTCGGAATTTTGACGAGGAAAAGGCGGTGAATGTGATTTCTAATACATTCAATGACAATGCATTTGTCAGCACAGGCCATACGGCGACTTTTAATTTCAATCCCGTCGAGGAGATCAGGAAACTTCACGATGAAAAGATGGCTCTTTACGAGCGGATGTTGAAGGAGAAGGATGAGATGATGGGGCGGTTGGAGAGATTGATTGCCAAGCAGTCTCAATAAGATAGCCGCTACAATATTTGTTAAGTCCCATTAGAAACGACCGCAATATCTCTTTGAAAGTATAAAGTCAAACCAAAACTTTTTGGCGCCCGTAAACCTTGGCAGTTAGAAACGAAGAGAACTCCACCCATTTCAAATCGCATCTCCATGAAACATAATGTTTCCACATTGCAATCTAAAAATCGAAAAAAATGAATGGAACTATTTTAGACAAGTTTCAAGAGGGCAACAGTAGATGTTACTTAGTCAAGATACTGTTAGTTGATTTCGTAACATCACTTCCTGAAAGTTATAAAGAGTATGAAGTTCAGAGAGAGATTGTATCCAACACATACTTGGACGGTCTAATTGACACTGTCTTACAGCAAAGGCACATACCTCCCATTGTACTGGTGGCAGACGATGGCGATCTCCACATAGATTCAACAAGCATTAATTTACGGAAATTTAAAATATTAGATGGGCTCCAAAGAACATTTCGACTAAAATTAATTTGGGATACAATTCAGCTTTTCGAAAATGAAGTAGATATCTCTGAGGATATTCTATCCATGAAGCGACTTCAATTGTCACGAAAGTATTCTGCACAACTTAATAGTATCAATTCAAGTGCTAAAATCTTAGAGTCGGTAATTCGATTTTATCAACAAGGGAATAAAAAACCCAGCGAAAAATTCAAAAAGATTCAATGGTTTGAGATTTGGTCAGGCCTTAGCCCTCGGGATGAAGTCAATAAAATGCTGATTCTAAATGCGGGTCACAAACCAGTTAAGACACAGCATCAATTAGAAATTTTATTTCTGAATCTTATCCCTATTTTCGAAAAAGCTGGCCTTAACAGGTTTCAATTAATAAGAGAAAAAGAAGCCAATTCGACATTTTTTAACAAAAGTCGGGAGCTGGGACAATTTCACTTTTCTCATCTTATCACAGCAATACTATCCCTAAAAGAAGGAAAGCCGGTTACTGCAAACATAAATTTGATTCACAAAGCTCAATCCGAGGAATTTAATATAGATGATTTTGCCGAAATATTCAACTACGAATTTCTTGAACAGTTAATTCGTAATCTACTTTTGTTTGATGATAATCTCAAAAAGCACTTCGGACCTCTTGGGACTCGATGGCTGGGACGGGAGATCTCTCTTGTAGGTATTTTTGCAGCATTAGGGAAATTTAAGGAAATCAAAACTATCACATATCTCGATGTCCTTGAAATTTTCAAAAATGTTATCATTGAACATGTTGAATACTTAAATTTAAAGGAATTTGAAAAAATTCGTAATAGTCTAGATATTGGAAAAATAAATATTGGGACGGCTAACAAGAATGCCGTATACAATGGAATATTTACATTATTAGACGACAGTTCAAAATCGATAAACTGGACTAACTTCTTTGCGGGACAATAGAATGAGAAAAATAGATATTATATACGACAACCTGTTGTTTCTATTAGATCAAATTACATATCGTGGGCCATTGTTTGATACCTATCACGATTCAAAAGATGAAGAGATTCAAAATGATTTGGTCGATCTTAGCGAAAAGATTATCGAAGAAATAGAAAAGATGATGGAATCTAAGGCAAGTCTCGGATTTCACACTGATTTCACATCATTAAAACTTTACCTAGACGATTTTACCGCAAAGTTTGCTGACTATCCAGAAAACCGAATAAATGAAATATATATATTAATTGGAATCGTTCAAAAGCTAGCAAACGAACTATCCGAAAGTTTAATAAATCTTGAAGAAGAGGTCGACGATAATGAATTCTCTATAATTGACCTACCTAAGGATATAAATAAGCATAATTTCCTCGCATACGACGTCTCAGATTATAAAAAATCCTTATTCCTATTTGATCTAACCAATGCAACGGAATTCACAACTTACTTAGATGAAATCGCAGACGGAATTGACATTCTATTTTATTTAGCAGCAAAAGTTGGCCAAAATGGAAACCCACTCACCTCAAAAAAGTATATACTTGTAAATTCTACACATGCCGTAAAAAACACAATGGTATGGGCAACTATTTGTCTACATATCGTAAAGGCCGGCGAATCTGTCCATTATGGCTATGATTATACACAGAAACCTCGATTCACTACACTGTCAACGATAGACTTAGGCCTCAGCTACCAACAATTCAATGATTCGATTAACATAATAAGTGAATATAATAACCAACGGGACATCTTGGACAAGTATTTACGGATATACCATATTCTGGAAAACTTCATGTATAAGTCTCCGCTTGTGACATTGGAAAGGGAAGCGAACGGAGAAGTCTTTTCTATTCGGGATTTTAAAAGAATGTATGACAAAATAAATGATTCAGAGCCGAATATGTTAAAACGTCTTATAAATGATATTTTCTCTCTAAATCACAGCGCAGCAACGACATTCAAAGCCGAAATCTTAGCGAAATGGGCAGCTCTTGTTCCTAATTATTTTGCCAATGATATTAACATCGATTTTCTTATTTCAAAACTCGGTATAACTACAAGGAAAGGGGATCTATTAAGTCACGCAAGCATCAATAATGACAACATCACTGATTTCTTCTCGAAGTTGGTTTATTATTTTAGAAATACCATCGTTCATAACAGAGAGACAGAATTCCACTTAACGCATGAAAATTTATTAAGTCACCCACATATGGCAGATACTGCGAAAGTCCTGCTTGAAAGTTTTTTAATACCGACCATTGAAGAAATTGTTTTTCATCTTATCACCGTCCAAAACAATATTGTTTGGTATGACAAGTCAGAACTTAATCTTTGGGAGGAAGGTTAGCGGAATGAAATTAACACAATGGGTTGATAAATGGTAATAAACTTAGCTTCGTGTTTCGTAAACCTTCATCTCCTTCAAATGAGACTTTAACGATTTTGGTTAAGCATCGCCGGTTAAATACTTATTATTAGGTTGCCTTGCTTCGAAAAGATTTATCCTCCCCACTCCAACTCAACCCCCTCCCCACGCACAAACCCCTGAAACCCCTCCAACAACCCCTTATCCTCCCTAACCCCCCGCGGAAGCACATTCTTCGAAGAAGCATACCCCACCAACAACCCCACAGCCTCCCCAATACTCCACTCCACCGGATGCAGCCTGTAACATCCATTCGTAATATGCGTAGTGCCAATATTCTTATTAGCAGGCAAAATATTCTCCATCCGCACCGGCAGCAGCGCGCCCAACGGAATCTGAAACGGCAATGACCCGAAATCAATGTAATTATCCCCGCCGGTGCTGGGATGCAAGTCAATATGGTAATAACCAATCCCAACGCTATCTTCAAAGGCAGCCGCTTTCACGCCCGCAGATTGCCCGGTGACAGCAGCGCGCTGCTCGGCGCCGACGTGCTCTTCCTTAATGGTAAATAGGGCCTTAATGCGCCGCGACTCGCGGACGTAGGGGTATTTGGCGAGGCCGTCTTCGGTGCCCATGATGTCTTTGCGGAGGCGGATGCCGGGCCAGCCTTTGCCGCCGTCAGGGCGTGGGGCCTCGGTTTGGAGCCAGTAGAGGAGCGAGAGGCTGAGCTGCTTGCCGCGTTCGAAATGCTTGTCGAAGTCTTTTTCGCTGGCGCCGATGAGGTTGCCGAGGGTGTAATCGTTTTGCGGCCAGTTTACGATGGTAATGTCGCCGGCGTAGGTGCCGGGGGCGAAGTTGGCCTTATTGATAATGCGGCGGTAGAGCCAGAGGTTGAGGTTATTGCCAGTCGGGATGCCCTCCGGGTGGAAGCCGAGTTGCTTCGGTTCGAGGGTTTTGGGGTTGGAATAGGAAAGGTCCAGCAGCCTGCCCGACCAGGGTTTGGCCATTTTGGGCACGTAGTTCTTCCAGAAATCGTATTCCCGCGGCTTTTCGATCACGTGGTTTTCGCCCGGTCGGTAGTCGATCGCGAAGCAGACGGTGAATGCCTGCACATTGTTCGGGTCGGCTTTTTCGGGGGCGTGGAATTCGCCGGTTTCGGCTTTGGATTCGGCGCCGGTGACGAACTCGGTGCCGGTCATGGGCAGCAGGTCGCCGAGCTCGGTAGCGTCCGCAAAATAGGGCGCGGTGAGGGTTACCTGGGCTTTGTTGCGGCGATTCTGCGCGGTGAGGGCTTGTACTTTGTTGCCTTTTATGTCGGCGGCCACGATTTTATGTTCCAAAAGCAATGTGAGCTTGCCGGTGCTTAGGTACGGGTTCAGCATGTCGGTGAGCACGGCTACGGCTACACGCGGTTCGTGGCAGAGCTTGGATACGGAGCCGTCGCCGGGATTGAGGTTTTTGCGGCTCCGGGCCTCGGCGGTGAGCGGGTAGTTTTTCTGGTAATATTCGCGCACGGCGGTGCGGAAATCGCGGTAAGCCTTCGTGGCGCCGTGTGTTTCGATCCATTGGTGCTCGTCGGGCGGTACACCCTGCTGCGAGAGCTGGCCGCCGATCCAGTCGGTTTCTTCGGTGAGGATTACCGACAGGCCATTGCGCAATGCGGCCAATGCGGCGGCGCATCCGCCCAGGCCGCCACCCGCGATCACGAGGTCGGCATTCAATGTGGCTTTTGCAGGAGTTTCTTTGCCGGAAGCTGCATTTCCGGTTTCGCGATTTTCGGAAGTTCCGGCCAGCAAGCTGCTGCCCAATGTGACACTTCCCAGAAAATTACGGCGTTTCATAAGGTTTAAGGTATTTAGGTAAGTAATAAAAAGAACGCTCACTGTGAGGTTTCATCCTCACAATGAGCGCATATCAATCTAAAAATCAGTCACTACACCACTTTCCCCATCACATACATTTCCTCCATGGTGGGCGTCGGATTGCCGCCTTCTTTTTCCAGGGTAATCGCAAATGCCGCGGAACCGGGTTTGGTGTTTTTCATTTTCAAGACTTTGCCGGTAAATGCATTATCCAGCATACCAATGTCCACCGGCTTGCCGTCGACGATGCTCCAAAGCTGGTATTGCTTGCCCTGGGGCGCGGCCGGGAGGCTCTGGACATCGATCATCACTTCATTCGTTTGCGTGTTCCAGAATGCGGACACGGCACTTTCAGGCGACTTCTGCAATCCTGCCAAATGCACGTGTTTATAGCTCGGGTTGCGGAACAATGCCGCCACGGCCTCGTTGTATTCGATCTGCGCTTTCATCGCCGCCATATCGGCCTGCATGCTTTCCACTTTCGCTACTGCCTCGTTGCTGGCGTTTTTCATATCGGTCATCTGCATGGCCGACCATCCCGCAAAAAGCGCGAGCAATACCGCGGCCGCTACGGACAGCTTCGCCCAGGCGGGCGTCACTACCTGCGTTTCCACGCGGTCGAATGCGTTGTCGATCACGCGCGCTTCCGTGCGTACGGGCGTCGCGGCGTCGGTTTGGCTTACAGTCTGCTGTTCTATCACATCCTCCGCTTCCGGTACTTCGGAGGGGGCATCGAAACTCATTTGCGCAAAAATCGACTCTTTCAAAGACGGCGGCGGTGTTGCCTGGTGTTTCAGTGCATATTCTTCCAATGCACTTTCGGTACGCAACAACTCTTCCTTGATCTCAGGGTAAATATGCGACATACACTCCACCTCCTGCTTCTCCTGGGGAGTAACAGTGCCCAATACATATTCCTCCAATATACCGGACTCTATATAGGCTTGGATATTCATACTGCAAAGTAATGTTTTAACTCTTGTAATGCGGTCCGGATCCGCGATTTCACGGTGCCCAACGGTATGCTCAGTTCTTCGGAGATTTCCTCATGCGTGTAGCCCTGGAAATAGGCCATGTCGATGAGTATTTTCCGCTCGGGCCGGAGCATGTCGATGATTGCCTTCATGTCCGAACTGATTGTCTGTGAATCTTCGTACGTATCCTTTTCATTCAGGACCACCGTGTTTTCAATATCATCCATTGCCGGCTTCCGTCCCTCCGCTCTAACCGCGTCTATCGCCCCGTTGCGTGCGATATTCATAATCCATGTAAACAATCGTCCTTTCCCGGGGTCATAGGAAGCGATATTCTTCCAAATCTTCAGAAAGCATTCCTGCAATACATCTGCGGCTTTCTCCTCGTCCTTCAACGTTTTTGAAATGATATTAAACAAAGCTCCTGAGTAATGGTCGTACAGGAATTCGAAGGCGCTTCGCTCGTTTCGTTTCAGAGCTGACACCAATTCCTCTTCCGAGTATTTTACCTTGCTGGTCGCCAAGAGTCGCTTAACATTTAATTGTAAATTAGTTACTGGCAATCTAGTAAATTTTCCTACACGCCTGGATGGGCCATACCAAATTATTGCCTCATCGCCGCACAGGAAGGAAATCACCAGATTGGGAGGAATGGAATGCATTCCGGATTGTCTGTCAAAGTTCGCCATCGTAGTGTGCTTTCAGGCATATACGAACAGCACACCGGATTGGATCGACAGCACGAATACTTAGCTACAAAATGCGTGCCTCACTTGCGGAGGCTTTCTACACGCCAGAGTGTGAGGAAAATAAAGAAGGTAATCAGGCTGAAAAGGTAAATCACATTACGGGAATCGATGAGCCCTTTCCCCAATGCCTGGTATTGAACGTCCAGGGCTATACCGGAAAGCAAATTGGCCCCGAAACCATCACCGAACATACCGGAAACGGCCCCGAAACCGACATACCAGATGAATGCGAGGAACACGCCGAGAATGAATGCGACAATCTGGTTGTCGTTCAGTGACGAGGCCCAGATACCCATCGCTACCAGCACGCCGCTGAGCAGCAGCAGGCCGAGGTACGATCCGGCCACAGCCGCGGAATCGACGTCGCCGACGGGATTCCCCAGTTGATATACACTGTAATAATAAATGAGCGTCGGCAGCAAGGTGAGCACCACCAGTACCCAGTTGGCGAAGAACTTCCCGAGCACGAGATCGATATTACGGATAGGCTTGGTGAGGAGCAATTCGAGCGTGCCATTGCGCGATTCCTCCGCCAGCGAACGCATTGTAATGGCGGGAATCAGGAAGATCAGTACATAAGGTGCCAGACCAAAGAACGAGCCGAGATCGGCATAACCATAATCCAGAATATTGGAATCCGGGAAAACCCATACGATCAGGCCGATGGCCGTCAGGAAGACCGCCATCACAATGTAAGCGATCAATGAGTTGAAAAAACTGGCTACCTCTTTTCGGAAGATTGCTAACATTATTCAAAAACCGGCTTATCGCGGCGCAAAATGGCAGAAATGATCAGCGAAACAATAAAACCCATTAGCAGATAACCAAACACACCCATCACGAAGACAACGCCCGGGGACATGAATTTCTGCGACAGCTCCATAGCCTGATCGATCTGCGCATCGTCCATCCCACGTTTTTCCATATCCTCGCGGACCTGGTCCATGCCCTGCGCCAGCAAGTTGTTGTCGATAAATTGGATGTAAAACATCGTAAATGCGGAGCTCAGCAGCCCCATCACCGCCGATGTAAGCGCTCCCAGACCGAGGCCTTCGCCATAGCTCATGAAACCTTTATTCTTCTCGCGAAAATCCTTCATTGCCAATACGATTGCAACGATCATCACCAGGAACGAAAGCGATGACAATACCTTGTTCTGTGAAAGCCCCGACACATAAAGTATCGTAGAGTAAATCATGATCACCACGGCAGACAGGGCTCCGTACTTCAATGCAACGCGGGCAGTAGAGGTTTTTTCTTCCATGAAGGTTTAAGATTTGTTGTTTTGCATGATGCTGTAATCCTGTTTTCTCAAAATCAGTGAAATCACAAGGATCGGGATGATCGCCATGACTGTTTTCTTTCCTACTTCATCCGTGATGATTTCCGAAGTAGCCATTTCTCCCACGCCATTATACATCTTCACAAACTCGGCCTCCCCGATATTCTTGACGAGCTCGGCTTTGCCTTGCAGCATCAGGTCTTTCATCTGGGCAATGTATGCGGTAAAAACAGAAGGATCGATGTAAGTTACAAAAAAATAGATCAGCCAGCCCGCAACCAATGCACCAACGGTGTTAACGACGTAACCGATGGTTAATGCTTCCCATAAATGCAAAAATCCGTTGCCGACTTTCTTGCGGTAATACCAGCAAGCGCCCGCGATAAGAATAATATGAATACCAATATCGAGCACCTTGTTGTTGCCCAACGGCACAATGCCCATCGCATATAAGCCCAGGAAGAACGCAAAGACCAGTATGCCCAGCGCCAGCCCGAACAGCAGCGAATACTTTAAAATAGGTTTATTAAAATATGCTATAACCGAATTCATTGAAACCACTCCTGTTTACCATTATTGATCACCCCTCTTACCTTCCCTCTCAGCGTCTGGCCCAGGAACGGTGTATTCTTGGATTTGGAATAACTTCTACCGAATAGCCATTCTGCATTCGGATCGAAGAATGTGAGGTTCGCCGTAGCGCCTTCCGCAACGCTTACCTCAGGCAGGCGCAGAATGCGGCGTGGCTGCACGGTCAGTTTCTCCACGATATCATCCACTACCAGGCCGCTATGCATGACGGATAATGCAAATGCAGTTTCCAGTGCGGTAATACCAAAATCGGCATGGTCGAATTCGAGGTTTTTGCTTTCCTCGTCGTGCGGGTTATGGTCCGACACGATGGCGTCGATGGTACCGTCAGCCAAACCCTGCCGCAGCGCCGCATTATCCTCCGACGAGCGGAATGGCGGGTTTACTTTCAGGTTGGTATCGAAGCCGATCAGGTCTTTGTCTTCAAATGCCAGCTGGTGCGCGGCAATATCTGCCGAAACGGGCAGACCTTTTGCCTTCGCTTCACGGACCAGTTCCACACCGCGTACAGTCGACAGCAGCGAAACGTGCAGTACCGGTGCGGTGGTATCATAGGTATTCTTTTCTAATGCGTATTCAAGCAGTTTCAGGTCACGGATGAGCATCATTTCTTCCGCCAATGCCGGCATTCCTTTCATGCCTACGAGCGTGCTTGTGACGCCTTCGTGCATTTGCCCGTACAGCGTGAGCTCGCGGTCCTCGGGACGGTTGATGAGCAGCGCATTCAGCGGACGCAGGTACAGGATGGTTTTCAAAAGCAGGTCCGCGTTCTGTACCGGGCCTTCGCCATCTGTGAATGCGATGGCGCCTGCCTGGTGCAAGTCCATCATTTCGGTAAAATCGACACCGTCAGTCTTCTTTGTTACTGCCGCCGCGGGATGTAACGTCACGAGCCCGCCGAAGCCGCTGTGGCGGATATAATTGAGGGTATCCTTGGTATCGACCACCGGCTGGGTATTGGGCAGCAGCACCACTTCCGTGAATCCGCCATGTGCCGCAGCTTTCCGCACCGAATGCAAATCCTCTTTATGCTCAAAACCCGGGTCGCGCCCTTGCACGCGCATGTCGACCCAGCCGGCGGAAACGCAAAGGCCAGTGCCATCCACCAACTGCGCATTGCCTGCGTCGAGGTGATCACCAATTTGTTTAATTTTCCCTCCCTCGATCAGGATGTCTTTCACCTGACCATTGAAGAGTGATTTTTTATCAATTACCCGAACCGAGCTAACTAACAATTTCATATTTATTTCAAACTAAACACCGGAATGCAACATCGAGCCGGTTTCAAAAAAAAAGCTCCGGATGGAGCTTCAACCTAATATCAGGCGCCTATTAATTCCTTATACTGCTCTGCGGAAAGCAGCCCGTCTTCTTCACCGGGGTTGGCCAGACTGATTTTTACCATCCATCCGCTGCCGTAAGGGTCAGTATTCACAAGTTCGGGTTCGCCGTCGAGGTCGGGGTTTACTTCAAGCACTGTGCCTGCAACCGGGATAAAAAGGTCGGATACTGTTTTCACAGCTTCTACCGAACCGAAAACATCCCCTTTGCCCAATGCTTCACCAACTGTGTTAATGTCCACATACACAATATCACCCAATTCATTCTGAGCATGGTCGGTGATTCCGATAATTGCCGTATCTCCTTCAATACGAATCCATTCGTGATCTTCTGTGTATTTGAGTTCTGATGGAAAATTCATGATAAAATCAGGTAAGTAGTGAACATCTTTGGAGCGCAAATTACACGATGTAAGCTGTATTTTCCAAATCAAAATGTTATTCAGCCAAATTGAACTTCAGCTGCACACCACCGGCCGTACTTGCGCGGTAGAATGAGTTGGAAACCAGCGGGTCGTTGAACGTGCGGTCGAAATAGAATTGTACGCTCAAACGGTTGTTGACCATGTAATTCACCGTTGGACGCAGCTGGAAGTTGATGTTTCCGGCGATCGGAATATTCTCGCCGTCGAACTTCCGCTGGATCGAGCGGGTATCCCGGAACGTCATCGCGAGCTGCATCGTCATATCGTTTTTCAGCTTCTTCTTCACACCATTGATCTTGAACGGCAGCGGCACATTGTTTTTGGTAAAGCCAATGTTAACCGTAATGTCCTGGTTGAAGAGCTCGGCTACCTGCGAGTTCGAGAGGTTCAAGGCAATGGTACGGTCGCGGTTGTACTCCACTCGCGCGGTCACGCGGCTCTGCGTACGCATCTCCACGCCCACGAGTGGCTGGAATTTCTCCGAAAGCGTAATGGTGCTCATCGCAAACACCGGAACGTATTGGCCGAGATCATTCAACCGCGACGATAACGGATAACCCGTTACGGCGAGGTTTACATAAAGCGCCTCATAGTCGAGTGACGAGGTGAAGTTACCGACGCTGTAATTGGACATATACTTATGCCGCAATGTGAACGAGCTGAATAACCGCTTGAACGCCGGGATCGACGAAAGGCCGGTATAGCTCAAGTCCCAGTTCGGCATCGGGAATTTCAGGAATGGGTTGGTGCGTACCGTTTTCGGATCCTTGCCGGTATATGCCGCAAAGAATGCCGAAATCAATACATCCTGCGAAGTTTCATTGTATTCGCCACCGCTCTTGTTCTCCGCATTCAGCCGGTCTCTCAGAATAGCGCGATATGCACGGAATTTATCGAATACCGGTGAAGAGTTGTCTCTCCGCATTTTGGCAAATGCAGTCCGGAACGACATGAACGACATACTGAACTGGCCATTCCGCAACGGGCTTTGCGACGCGAAATTCCCGGATGAATCGGGCCGGTAGAATTCCTGGTAAGCATCCTGCCGCGTCAACCGCGCTTCGATGATCAGCCTGAAATCCTTGAAGGGCTCCAATGTAGTATTGGCCGAGAAATTCTTGGCGATGGTCTGCTGGAACGGCATATTCTGCTGCTTGCTTTTTGTAATCCAGCCTTTCTCCGCTGCTTTCATCTGGAAGTTCCTGTCCTGCTGGCCCAACACAAAGCCCAGCCCCGGGGCATTGGCATTATCCAGTCCGAAGTACTTAGGTGCTCTCAGATAACCCGGCAACGCCGTCGTTTCCAATACCGAGTAGCTGACGTTGATACCACGAACGGTCATCAAGGCCCGGGTAAGGCTCTTTACAATGTCGGTCGTGCGCATATCGATGTCCTCAATATCACCCGGACTGCGTGCAAAGTTCTTTCTTGCAACAGAAGGAGTGTTCGCGAATTTCAAGTAGCGGAGTTTGTTGTAAAGCAATACAAAATCCACCTTTCCGGTAACTCCCCGCTCGCGGCTGTTACGGATAATATCCCCGAACGGCAGCCCCGTCGTATCTTTCAGGTTCAATGCGTTGGCCTGGTAGTTGTAGCCTATGGAATGCTTGTAGTCTGCCGACATCCAGTCCAACACCGGAATTTTGTCGAGCGGCAAGCGGTATGTCAGGTCAATTTTCTGGTCGAAATTTTTGATACGGCCCAGCTTTTTGAAATTACTCCAAAGCGAATCCTTCTTGGCGCCGGTGTTGATATCTCCCTCCGGTTCGTCGATGATCGAATTAGCGGTGGCGGCGTAGGTCAACGTCATGTTTCGCGTCAGATTCCAGCCGAAATCATAATAGCGGTTGAACCAGAAATACTTTTCATATAGCGGCTGGATACCGTCGGTCGTGAGGTCGGCATTGCGCAACTGGGTTTTCAGGAAACGGCGGTCCACATCGGTACGCAGTGAAACCATGTTCGGCAGCAACGTCACATTGAATTCCTTGATGAACTCCGCCCAACGCCCTGTTGCTTTCCATTTCTTGAATGGTTCTATGGCCTTCGGCTGGCTGGCATACATATACGAAATACCGGCCCGGTACGCACGCTGATTGTACTCTTGCGTCAGGATATTCCTCCGCTTGTCGTCACTGAATGCATAGCTGAACGCGAAGTTCTCAAAGTCGAAGAAATGGTTTTTCGCACCCGGCTTGGTCTTGATCTTTCGGACGTTCGAGAAGTTAAACCCTCGCTTGACGCCATTTTCCTCTACCATGCGCCTGTATCCGTCCCGTTCCTCATCCGTTCGGAGGTTATCCAGCGAGGTGCTCAATGGCGTATCCGGATCAAGCGGGTCGAAATGCGGTTTTACATTTCGGCGGTCATAGCTTACAAACAGCGGTATTTGGAAGCCCCAGTTGGCAGGCAACAGTTTATCCAATGCAATATTGGAAGAGAATCCATATTCCGAAGTAAAGTTTCTTGTGCGCTCACCAATACGCTGCTGCACGGTACCGAAACCGAACGTTTCAATCCGGCCGGAGGCTGTCAATGTCGCGAAATCGGCCAGCTTCGCATTCAACTGCGCGATGGCCGCCATACCGCCGGTATCGTCGAAACCTTCGACGTGCATTTCATCCACCCAGATACAAAACGTCTTCGCGCGCTCATCCACCGATTTCGGGTTGCGGACACCGATCATCATCACTTTCACAGCACTCAAATCCGGGTTACCGACTACGGTCAGTTTGTATCTTCTGTCGGAGCTCAGCACGGTGAAAGGCACACTGAGGTTTTTATCGATTTGCCGGTTGCGCTGCGCTTTGGCGTCAATCAGATCCGCCAACGCGATATTGATTTCGTTACTTTCCGGCCAGATCTCTTCCCGCGATTTAGGCCCCGGACCAGTCGATTTCAAAGCTGACAAATCAATCTCATAGTAGTTTTGAGTAAGGTCGGTACCGATACGCATGAACGTACCCACCATATTATCCTCGTTCTGCTCGTTCTGCATGTGTACGTACATGCGGAGGCGCTTGCGGAAAAGCAAATCGAGGTTCACATTTTTGAAAACCGCACGGGAATCTCCGTCACGAAGATCGGTCACACAAAGGCTCATGGATTGCTCGTTAAGCAACAACGGCGGACGCTGGGTATTGTCCTGATCGCGTATCCAGCCCGGAGGAATATCGTATTTATATTTGTCGTTGTTAGCCTGGCTGTTCTCTTCAATACTCACAGTACCAACAGTAAATTTCGCGTCGTAAGGTTCCGGCACTTCTTGTAGGCCGGGCGCGTCGAGGTTATAGGTATATTTCCGGTATTGCTGGCCTACCATTTGCAGTTGGGCGAAACGCAATACAACCGGCTGCTGGAAATCAGTGAGGTACATCCGCATGAAACGTATCGACTTGAAGCCATTCATACTCCCTACCATTCCTGTAAACTCCTTGATGGGAACGCGGAAAAGGTACCAGCTCTGGCCGTCATCGGCATTCACTGTTTTGTCAACAATATAACCATTCCCCACGGCAAGCTGCCCCGGTTTCAGGTCTATCTCATATTCGTAATAGGATTCATTGTCGTTGATGGTGTTATCGACGTTCATATCCTCGCCGTCGGGAATATTCGTCGACGCCGGCGTCACATCCACAGACCTCCCCTGGCTTTCGGGAGAGTTGTTCTCCATCCCGATGTAATTTTTGTAGCGTTCCAGCACTTTCTTGTCCTCCGCATCAAGGTCGGCGCCCAGGAAGAACTGGAAATCGTCGCCCGAGGGGTCGGCCAGGATTTTCGCACGTGCTTCGGCGGTGAGGTTAGCGGGCAGACGATCGATGAAGGTTTTGAAGAAAGCACGTTCTTCCTCGTTGGTCAAACCATCCAGACCGACATCCTGCTTCTGGCGCGCACCATCCTCATTACTGAATGCATTGATCAGGTATTGCGATTTGGTAGCATAGCCCCAGGCCGTTGAGTCAACATTGACTCCTACCTGCTTTGGTACAAGCGGCAGCCCATTTTCAAAGTTATAGCGCTCATCCGGGATTACATCTTCTGAAATATCCCCCAGGTTAAATACCAGCTTTCCACCGGTAGTATTGGATTGTTCAGAAAAACCATCCCTGATATGGCTTTTTTCAGTGCCATCATTGATGAAAGGATCGAGCATCCAGAATTCGATGCTTTCGATATTGGCGTTATCAAAATCGTTATCCGACGTAATCGCACGGCTCAATGCCCCGAAGTTATTCCTCGGGTTTTTCATACGGCCGTCGGGATTGAGATCGGTATTGTAGTTATACATTCCGCGCTCACTTGGATAATAGGCAATATCCAGTACCTGTTGCGGATATGTCACCAGCCCCGCAATAGGGCGGTTCGGGAAAATCTGGTTAGGCAGGTAAAGTCGTTCGTAATAGTTTTTGCGATCCTTGTCATCGAAGTTGGTAGGCGGCTGGTATCCTCCTCCGAGTCCCTGCGCCCCGCCGAAGATGTTATCGACGGTATAAGCCGAAATCTTGGCGCGTTTATAGCCGTAATTCAGGTCTTTACCCGTAAATCCATCCCTGAACTTGGTCGGTACCGCCGCCACGCGCCATTTCTGAGGCTGACGTGACAGATCATACACTGTACGCGCAGCCTCGAAGTCGTCCACCAGCGAACGGTTGTTCACGTCTTTCGAAACACCGGGAAGCAATTTGGCAAATTCCCCCTTGAACTGGATCGACGACATTTCTTTGGTTTGGATCAGCGGCAATGCGTCCAGCCATTTGGTCAGGAATGGTGCGTCCTTGCGGAAGTTTACGTCAAACCCGAGCATGGTGTTATTCACAGGTTCGTTGCCGATGGAAACCCTTGAGAGGAAACCGGCAGTACGCTCCTTGTACTTCATGGCCGTCAAACCGACACTCAGGTTGCGGTTGACCATATAGTCAAGACGTGTTCCTACCAGAGTCCTGATCTGGTTCTGGAACATATCCGGGCGCTCGTACTCGATCACGATCTCGCGCCCCGAAGCCAGCACGCTGGAATTCAAAATCCGCACGCGGCCGATCTGCGCTTCCACGATGTAATCCGAACCCGGAGAAAGCGGGACGCCGCCCGAGGTCACGGTTACAGAAGTTTCCAGCACGCCGAATGGCAGCTGCACCTCAGCTCCCCCACTCGACTGATAAGCACCTTTGATGAAAAACTTGTTACGCTCCGAAACCTGCTGCGCATCGATCATCGTCGTGCGGTACAGTTCGTTGAACACATATTTGTTACGATAGACATCCTCACCGGGACCAAATTTTTTGGACAGGTTGCTACCAAATGGTTCCAGTACCGGGAAAATAATGCGCCCCGTCTTGCTGTCCATCGTGATACCATCCACAAAGTCGAAGTTACCATCGGGTTGCAGGTCATTGACCGGATTCAGGCGATCGAGGCCGGAGAGGCGGATCAGGGGGATATTGGCTATGCTACTTTCCTGCAAGTTCGGGTTATCGATACCGGTCTGGTCGTCTTTGTAAATCACTCTTAACTGGAACCCCTGCTTGTCGATCTGGCTTGTACCGAGCGAATAGATGTTTTTCATCATCAGATCCCACATCGGCAACTTGGTGTTGTTCCGTATAGTCGACGATTTCAACAATTTCAGCGCGATTACTTCATTATCCTTTCTCGCCTGATAATCCTCGGTAAGTTCCCCCACCTTGAAAGCACGGCCATTCAGGGTATATTCATAAGAAACCGCAAGGACTTCGTCGTTGCGGAGTGCGTTGGTCAGGGAGATATAGCCGAGCTGCGGATGGAATGTATAGTCGCGATCGAGGATCAGCCGTTTCGCTCCCCGCAGCAATTCATAGTCAATGGTTTTTTCAAGACCGAGGCCCGCAATGGCGGTATTGGTATTGTCGACCTGGCGAAAAGCCGTGTTATCCGATAGTTTCTTGTAAAGGCCGTTGGCGTCGTTGCTCGCGGGCGAAGTGGAACGCACCGGTTGTAAGTTAGGGTTACCAGCACGGTAAGGAGCAGGCTCACCCAAATCGGCAAAACCTACAATGTTCCTTAGCGACTCGGTAGTGGTTGTCCGGTTGGTCACATATACTTCGAGACGCGTCACGGTCACACCGGAAGTGATTGTCGGCGTGTTTTGCAACGAACTTTCGTAAATGTTCCGGAAATACTGGGAAAGAAAGAAGTTACGGTTCTCGTCGTAAGTATCGGCCCGCAATTCAAAATCACGGCTTTGGGCTCCGCCCCGCAGTGTGATCCGTTCTTTGCTGGATTTCTGTTGTGAAGCTACAAAAGTGGCGTTCAAACGTCCGAACTGAAACTCAGTTTTCAAACCAAACAAATTCTGAACACCGGGGATCAGCTGGCTATTGATGGCCCAGTTGATATTACCCGCCTCGATTTTCCGGATAAAGCTTTCTTCCGGGTTTTTATAGTTCAACTTGATCGCATTCTCGAAGTTGAAGTTGGCTTTGGTGTCAAAGTTCGTCTGAAACCCGAGCTGATCACCAAGTTTGGCGTCAAAGTTGATATTGATCTGCTCATTGAAAATGAACTGCGTATTTTTCCGCTGACGGATCGGAATAGCAGGGTTATCCAGGAACTGGTGCATCAGCCCGAGATCCAGTGATACGAAGCCAGTGGGTTTGAAATTCACGAAGTCATCCCCGAGCAGTTTGGTTAATCCCGGCGGCAGGTCCAGCTTGGGCAGCAAGCCCCGCGCACCCATGGCGCTGTTGCCGTCCTGCCTGCTCGCGTACTCGCGTAGGAGGCTTTTAAATGCACGGTCTTCCTGGATCTTGTTGTAAGTTTCAAGATCCATGCGCTCAGGATATCGGTAATTCAGTGTACCACCCGGCATAGCAACGCCCGGCGTAGGCATGCCGGATGCCGCAGTGCCCGGTGTAGCGACACCCGGTGTGGCGACACCCGGTGCGGCAACACCCGGTGCGGCGGCACCCGGAGTCTGGATTTTCTCGGTCACTGCAACTTTCCCTGCACTGTCGAGCGTAATGTTGGTGGAGATGTTATTAGGTTCCCGCAGGTAGAACGGCGAACGCGGCCGCGGTTCTGTGATGCGATTGGAATAGTAATCCTTCCATCGCATGATGAGCTGAGAGCCCGATCTGTCGATGTTTTTTTTGGTGGTATCTTCTTTAAGCGTGTCTGCAAGTATGGCCCATTCCTGCGCTTGCTCCGAATATGGCTCATCCTTGCCGCCCGAAACGTTTACCAGTAACGCCGCTCCAGCCGAAATGCTTAATACCTTAAAAAGAAATGAGTAAATCGTTGATGACAAGGTAATATACTTATTTAGAGAAGGTTGTATTTACAAACAAATCCATCAACACGATTTTACGGTTGTAAAATTTTTCACCAAATATCATTGCAGTTCCGGTTAACGTAACGCTAGTTTGATCAGATTTTCAACGCTAATGGATTGCCCCTCACGCTTGATGATGGCATCCAGACTTTTCTCCGCCGTCGGTTTGGGAATACCCAAAGTGACGAGCGCAGCCAACGCTTCACTCCGGAGAGTGTTTGACGACGTTTCAGCAGATTTGGTACCTGTTGAAACGAGTTCTTCCTTTCGAATTTTGTCTCTTAGTTCGAGGATTACGCGTTGAGCAGTCTTGGACCCTATGCCTTTGATCGACTGGATCAGGCGCAGGTCTTCATCCATGATTCCCTGGCGGATTTCCGAGGAAGATAAAGAGGAAAGCATTACGAGCGCTGTTGATGGCCCGATTCCTGAAATGCTTGTCAGATCCAGGAAAAGTTTCTTCTCATCATTCCCCCAAAACCCGTAAAGGACGTGGGCATCTTCCCGTATATTGAGAAACGTTACCAGCTTGCACCGGGCACCAATGTCTGGGAGCGAAGTGTAGGTCTGTAATGATATCCTGACCTCATAACCTACTCCGTTGACATCGATGATAGCGTACGCTGGATCTTTATAAGTTACAATCCCGTTAACGTAGGCAATCATAAAAATAGTATGTGTATGTTGAAGCGTTAATTTCTAGGTTGAAATGATCAGTTTTTGACCAGGCTTGATCGAGTTGCCCCTGATCTTGTTCCGTTTTTTCAACTGACCGATTTCCAGACCGTATCGCTGCGAAATAATCCATAATGTATCTCCTTTTTGTACGGTATGATAACGTTTCCGGGTGTGACGCTGCTGCTTTGCCACCTGCTCTTCATCCAGCTGCGGTCTTGCTTTGGCTGCGATACGGGTTGCCGGTACAGTTTCCTTAACCTCTTTGTAGATCACGAGGCGCTGCCCTCGGCGGATATTGTTCCGGCGGATGTGGTTCCATTTGCGGACCGAAGCTACCGATACACCATATTTCCGTGCAATGCCAGCGACATTGTCGCCGCGGCGGACGGTGTACGATACGCGTTTGGTACGGCTGCGTTGGATTGTTTCTTCTTCGCCTTCTTCATCATAATTTTCATCATCCGATACATTCTGCACGTTCGATGCGAGTACATAAGGGAATGAGCCGCTGCCACCCAATGAATCCGTTCTGGTGCTGTCGGCTTTCGCCACCATTACACCGGAAGATAGGTATTTCCGGGTGCAGGAATCCATGATCGCCGCACGGTTGCTCATCAGGTAAGTGAACCGCACGCTGGGTACTTTCAACACGAAGTCGCGCGTCTGGTCCGGGAGGATCGTTTTGGTGATCTGCGGATTCAGCTTTTTAAGCACGTCAAAATCAATGCTGGCATTGCTGCAAAAAGTTGCGAGATCGATGTAACCGTTGATGTGGATGGTATCGTTGGGGATCTGGAACTCGGTGTTTTCAGGAAAAATGCCGTGGTCGTAACCGTAGTTCATCATGTAGTTCATCGCTACATATTGCGGGACATACGAGCGGGTTTCGCGGGGAAGTACGTTGTAGATCGTCCAGAAGGTAGTCCCGCGTGAGCGGCGCATGGCGCGTTTCACATTGCCTGGTCCTGTATTATATGAAGCCAGCGCAAGTTCCCAGTCGCCGAAGATATTGTAAAGCTGTTTGAGATAGAGACAAGCTGCTTCGGTCGCCTTCACGGGCTCGAAGCGTTCGTCAATGTATTTATCCTGATAAAGACCGAATTCCCGTCCGGTAGCCGGCATAAACTGCCAGAGGCCTCCTGCACGTGCGTGGGAAATAACCGTTGGGTTCAGCCCCGACTCGATCATCGAAAGGTACTTCAGTTCGGTCGGCAACCCGTGTTTGGCAAGTGCCTTTTCGAAAAGGGGAAAATAGAGCGGCATACGCTCCATCATCGTCTGCGTGAATTTTGCTTTTTTGTAGATAAAGTATTCTACAAATTCATGCGAAGATTTGTGGTAGGTAAGCGGAATCGATTTTTCAAGCTTCGCAAACCGTTCTTTCAAAAGTTCTTGCGGTACTGCCGGGTTGGGCCCGATTTCCTCGACTTCCGGGAGTGACGGCATCAAATCATCTTCTTCCTGAGCAATAGTCTCAACTGTATCCTGCCCGGACGTCAAACTCACCTGTGGAACCATCGCCATCACAGGCGCATTCCAAAACCCTGCACACATGGCTCCGAGCCACAATACTCTTTTCGAAATCCTCATTAATAAATGTTTTTTGAAGGTTAATCAATTCACGGTTTTCAATGGCTTATACCTGTTGATGATTTACTTACAGATAGAAGAGTCCTTTTGGGTTTGAATTGGCCAGATGAATCAGAATAATCTCTAATACATTTTTAAATATTCACACAATATCTTCATTCAGAATAACGTAACATGGTCGCCGGTTATTCTGGCACGATAATTTCTTTAATACACTGGTTATCAATACAGCGCTCGCATTCAAATGCCAGGCCCTACGCCACGGCCTCTTCCTTATTCAACTCGGTAAGGTAGTGGGCGAATGCCAGCATTTTTTCCTCTCCGAAGTAAGGGGCCATAATCTGAATCCCGATTGGCATCCCCTGGTCGTCCAGCCCGTTTGGAATGGATACCGCAGGGTTACCCACGACATTCGCCTGCACAGTGAAAATGTCGGCCAGATACATTTGTAACGGATCTTCCGTCTTTTCACCAATCGTAAAAGCTGTGGTAGGTGTTACCGGAGAAATCAGGAAATCGAACTGCTCAAAAAACCGGTTCGTTTCCTCCCGCACCAATCTTCTAACGCGTTGCGCCTTGGTATAGTATGCATCATAATAATTTGCACTTAATACGAAAGTACCCAATAGTATTCTTCTCCTTACCTCATCTCCAAAACCTTCTGTACGAGTTTTTTTGTACATGCTTTCCAGATCCACTGATTCGGGGCTGCGGTAACCGTACCGCACGCCATCGAAACGCGACAGGTTCGAACTCGCCTCAGCGGTGGTCAGAATATAATAGGTAGGTAATAGCGAGTCCAGCAAAGGCATATCGATGCCGATCACTTCATGCCCTTCCGCGCGCAGGCGGTTGAGCACTTCGGATGTCTGCCGACGGATCTCAGGAGCAATCGCTTCATTCTCCACCGCGCTCCGGATATACCCAATTTTTGCTTTACCCTTCCATTCCAGGTTCGCCGTGTAAGCAGGAACCGGGCGTTCCGAAACCGTGCTGTCGAAATCATCGGCACCCGACATTACTTCCAGCAGCAATGCAGCATCGGCCACGCTTTTGGTAATGGGGCCAATGCAATCGAATGACGAAGCATAGGCAATGAGCCCGTAGCGTGAAACGCGGCCATAGGAAGGCTTCACGCCGATCACCCCGCAGAATGCTGCTGGCTGGCGCACCGAACCGCCGGTATCGCTTCCCAGCGAAGCATGGCAAAGCCCGGCCTGAACGGCTACTGCCGAACCGCCCGACGACCCGCCCGGAACTTTGGCATTGTTAACGGCATTCAGCACCGGCCCGAACGAAGAGTTTTCATTCGAAGAACCCATCGCAAACTCGTCGCAGTTTTGCCGCCCGATGATGATCGCGTCTTCATCGATAAGCCGCTGCACGGCGGTTGCGGTATAGGGTGCCGTATAATTTTGAAGGATCTGGCTTCCGGCCTGCAAACCGTGGCCAGTGAGTGAAAGCACATCTTTAAGACCGATCACCATACCTGCCAACTTCCCGGCAGTACCATTGGCGATCTTCGCATCTACGGCCAGGGCGGCCTTTTTTGCTTCCTCGGTATATACTTCAACGAAAGCGTTGAGATGCTTGTTAGCCTCTATTTTTTCCAAATAGTGGTCAACCAACTTGACGCACGTCAAACCTTCTTCACGTAAATCTCTCTGAATTTCGGCCAGCGTCAGATACTCTTTCAAGGCAATTTTTTTGTGGGGTTGTAAATAAAGAATCAGAGCCGTTAAGTGGTAGCTTAATGGCTCTGGATCAAACCTTCGATAAGATGGAAGCGTTATTTGGGGTCTTCCATGCTTTTTTCAATATTTTCCTTAACGTCTTTAGTAGCGTTCTTGAACTCATTGATACCCTGCCCCAAACCGCGCATAAGTTCTGGGATTTTCTTTGCTCCGAAGAAAAGCAACACGAACAGAGCAACCAGGAAGATCTCCTGTCCGCCCAACCCCATAATTCCTAAAACGGTTATTGATTCCATATCTGTTTCTTTTATTAATGTTTACAAAAATAACTATTCTTTTTAATAACAACCAGACCTGCCGTGACTTTTATCCGATATTAATTGTCTTCGTCGCCTTCTCCCAATCCGCAAATTTCCGGATATCCTCTCCCAGCGTCTTGATGAGCCACACCACCAGGGCCACGTCGTCGGTGATACCGATAACCGGCAGGAAGTCAGGAATAAGATCTATGGGGGATACGAAATAAATGAGCACAGCGACTATCGATACCAGACTTTTCCATGGAAGCTCCTTATATTCGCCGGAAGCGTAGGCTTTCACCATGCGGAGCAGCAGCTGGACACTCGACTGGAATTCGGCAAGGTTTCCCTTGAAGCCTACCGTCTGGAGTTTTCCCAGCACCTCTTTGGCAAGCTCAAACAAGCGGGTAGAATTTCTGGCGTAACGTCCTGCTTTCCCTTTGGCATTCCTAAAAAATATCGACTGTAAAATCCGCGAAATCATTGACTCGTCCTTCATGGTACAAAGCAGGGAAAAGTGGTTTATAAAGCCATTATAACTATCAATTTACCGAAAAAATTGCGTTCCGGATGGCGGCCCGAGGTTTTGCGGCAAAAAATCAATTTCCGCTTGGTTTAAACAAATTATGTATCATACTTTTAGGAAAAAATATAAAAAGCATCAATTTCTATACAATTAACCATATTTCCCTATGAAGATTACTGTTGTAGGTGCGGGTGCGGTAGGCGCAACCACTGCCGATAATATCATTCGTCGTGAGCTGGCTGAAGAAGTGGTGTTGCTGGATATCAAAGAAGGCGTCAGCGAAGGTAAGTCACTGGATATGTACCAGACAGCCGCTTTGCTGGGATTCAACACCAAGCCCATCGGCTCGACCAATGATTACGAGAAGACCAAGGGCTCTGATGTGGTAGTAATCACTTCCGGACTGCCTCGTAAGCCGGGGATGACCCGCGAAGAGCTGATCGGCATCAATGCAGGAATCGTAAAGGGAGTTACAGAAAACCTTTTGAAATATTCGCCGAAAGCGATCGTGATCGTGGTTTCCAACCCGATGGACACGATGACCTACCTGGCGCTGAAAGATTCCGGTATCCCTAAAAAACGCCTGATCGGTATGGGCGGCGCATTGGATAGCGCACGCTTCAAAACCTACCTCGCAATGGCTATGGACGTTTCGCCGCTCGACATCCACGGAATGGTAATCGGCGGGCACGGTGATACTACGATGATCCCGCTGACGCGTCTGGCTACCTACAATGGTATCCCGGTAAGCCGCTTCCTCTCGGCCGACCAGCTCGAAAAAGTGGCTGCCGACACGATGGTAGGCGGTGCTACCCTCACCAAACTCATCGGCACTTCGGCATGGTACGCGCCGGGCGCAGCCACGATGATGCTCGTGGAAAGCATTGTCCGCAACCAGAAGCGCATTGTGCCTTGCAGCGTTTACCTGAATGGAGAGTACGGCCAGAAGGACATTTGTATGGGTGTGCCGGTAGTTTTGGGTCGCGGAGGCTGGGAAAAGATCATCAATCTGCGCCTGAGCGATGCCGAAAAAGCGGCGTTTGAAAAGTCAGCAGAGGCCGTTCGGTCAATGAATGCCGCTTTGAACTTGTAAGCGAAACTTAAATAACTAAAATACAGGCCGGTCCGGGTTTCCGGGCCGGCTTTTTCTTTGCATTACCATTTGGTTTTGGCATCGACTTATTTTAACTTATGATTAAATAGTATAATAAATTGATAATTTAATACTATTTATCTATCAACAAACATTTCACTCTTTAAACACACAGTCTATGAAAAAAACACTATTACTTCTGCTTTTTATCTCCGCTTCACTTGGCTCCCTGGCGCAGTCCGTAAAAGGGAAGATCACCGACGAAAAGAATGGGGCTCCGCTACCGGGCGTCTCGATCCTCGTACAGGGAACCAACACCGGTACGGTGACGGACCCAGATGGAAATTTTTCCCTAAATGTGGCCGACGGCACTTACAACATCGTTATTTCCTTCATCGGCTATACGCCCAAGATCGTCCCCGCAGTCGTCTCGGCGGGACAATCTTCACCGTTGAATATAGCGTTGGCCGAATCTTCCGAAGTGCTGGGCGAAATTGTGGTAACAGGCTCTCGCAGCGGCGGGCGCTCGCGTATTGACTCCCCTGTTCCGGTGGATATTATTCCGGTATCACAAATCACAAATAGTGTCGGGCAGGTGGATATCAACCAGATCCTGACATACATCGCGCCTTCGTTCCAGTCGTCGCGGCAGACGATTTCCGATGGGACCGACCACATCGATCCCGCGCAGCTACGCGGCCTTGGGCCCGACCAGGTACTCGTGCTTGTGAACGGTAAAAGGAGGCACCAGTCGTCACTCGTGAACGTGAATGGCACGGTTAACCGGGGCACGGTAGGCACCGATTTGAATGCGATACCGGCGACTGCGGTAGAGAAGATCGAAATCCTGCGTGATGGGGCCGCCGCGCAATACGGTTCGGATGCTATTGCAGGGGTGATCAACATCATATTGAAAAGCCGCACCGGGCTGAGCGGAAACGTGTCGTACGGCGAAAACGTAACGAGCTACGACAAGAACTACATTATCAACAACAATAAGGATGCATCCGTAAACATTACGGATGGTGGTACCGCACAAGTAGGCCTCAATTACGGGCTGAAAGTGGGGCAGAAAGGTTTCGTAAATATTACCGGCGAATATGTGAAGCGCGGAGCGACCAACCGCACCGGTACCTACACCGGTCAGCTGTTCCCGGCTGTCGACGGCAAGGTGATCGATGACGAGATTCTCGCGCAAAGAGGGCTCACCCGTAACGACTTCGATATGCGGATCGGTAACTCGGAAGTAAAAGGCGGCGGCGTGGTGATCAATGCAGACATACCACTCAACGAGCGGCTGGATGTATATGCATTCGGCCAGTATAACAACAAGAAAGGAAATGCGGCCGGTTTTTACAGGTATCCCAATGGCGTTCCTGCGGCTGTGCGTACGAATGTCTTCGCGGTGTATCCCAATGGATTTTTGCCCGAAATCAATAGCGATGTGACCGATATTTCGGCAGCTGCGGGTATCCGGGGAAAACTGGGCGAATGGCGGTTCGACCTCAGCAACACTTTCGGCAAGAACGATTTCGATTACCGCATTACCAATTCCGTGAACTACACCCAGGCTGTATCGATCGCTAATTTTCAGCGGGAGTTCAATGCCGGAGGCAATGGATTTTCTCAAAATACCATTAACCTCGATTTCGGCCGGAAATTCGAAGTGCTGCACGGCTTGAACGTCGCCTTGGGCGCCGAACAGCGAAGTGAAAAATATACGATCACGGCCGGAGAGGAGGCTTCCTACAAAAATTATGATGTAGCAGCAGGCGTGGCCGCAGGCGCGCAGGTGTTCTCGGGGTTCTTTCCGCAGAATGCCGGATCGCATTCACGGCACAGCGTGGCCGGCTATCTGGATCTCGAGCAGGATATTACCGAATCGTGGGTCCTCAGCGCAGCACTCCGTTTTGAAAACTATTCTGACTTCGGAAATACCCTCAACTACAAGGTTGCGACCCGCTACAAAATCACCGAAGGCTTTGCATTGCGAGCCTCGGCCAGCAGCGGGTTCCGTGCGCCGTCGTTGCAGCAGCGTTATTATGCCAAAACCAATACCCTCTTCGTGACTCAAAATGGCCAACAGGTTGCGCAGGAAAGCGGCACATTCACCAACGACAGCAAACCGGCTGAAATCCTGGGTATTCCAAAACTCAAACAGGAAACTTCGCAAAGCTTTACGGTAGGATCCACTATCCAGATCAGCAATGCATTTGAGTTGACTGTCGATGCTTACCAGATTGATATCGACGACCGCATTGTGTTGACAAACAATTTCAATGACGGCGGTAATGCCAATCTGAAAGCCCAGCTGGCCGCAGCCAATGCGACGACGGCCAATTTCTTTTCCAATGCAGTTGACACGCGTTCACGCGGGATCGAGGGCGTGCTTTCGTACAACACCAAGTTCGGCCGTACCCAATCATTGCGGGCAGTGCTGGCAGGGACATTTATCCAAAACAAGGTCAAAAAAGGTGCCGACGGCAAACCTATTATCCATGCGTCGGATATCCTGGTGCAGACCAACCAGGTTAATACCTATTTCAACCGGGAGGATTTGAGCCGTTTCGAGATCGCAAGCCCGCGGAACAAGCAAAGCCTGACGATTAACTATAAGTTAGGAAAATTTGGCGCGATGCTCCGTGGCGTGCGCTTTGGAGAGGTAACTTATTGGGACCCGACCATCGACCCCTACAAGCCGGATGCATGGCCTGTAAACGCATTAACCGGGCAAAAAGAAACGCTCGACCAGACCTTCGGCGCCAAAATGGTGACCGATATCGCATTGAGCTATGACGTGGTGAAAGGCATCGGCCTCACCATCGGCGCAAACAATGTGCTGGATGTGTATCAGGACAAGCACACCCATTCGGGCAATGTGAGCTCAGGCCGCTTCGTATACTCCCGCCGTGTGCAGCAAATGGGTTTCAACGGCCGGTACTTATTTGCCAGGGTTAATTTCAATTTTTAAGTCAATTTAAATGCAAACATCCCGGGTCGGTTTCGGCCCGGGATGTTTGCATTTAAATTGAAATCTGATATTGCAGCGTCCAGCTGCCTTTCCGGCCATTCTTTTCCAACTCATTCATAACCGAAGCATTTTTGTAAACCGGCCGGTTCTCATAATTGAGCGACAGTTTGCCGTTATGCCCTTTGATCAGCCAATTCACGCCTACGTTGTAGACATTCGTCGCATCCTGCAACCGGTCATAGTCACCGCGTTGCAGCGAGGCATAGGGCATCAACGTACCCTGGTTCCCCAGCAAGCCCTCCTTTAATTTATAACCAGCCTGCGCGTAGATCACATTGCCCGTTCCGAACATCGGGTAGGCGTTCCCGTGCGTGCCGCCTACACCCGCGATGGGCTGTGTGGTTCCGGTAGCCGGGTTCATAATGCCGTTGTAACGGAGGTAGCCCTTGCCATAATCTGTTCCGAAATAACCGACGTAGGCCGACAATGCAGTTCCTTGCTCTGCATTCAAAGGCATATCCAGGTAGGCGGCTACCGACCAGAGTGTCATGTTGCTGTAAAGCGTATCCACCGCTTCTTTGCGCCAGGTCGCATTTTTCTGGGAAGTAATGCCGGCTTCTACATTCAGCACTTTGCGTTTACCGAGGTAGGTACCCGTCATGTAGCCGGGCGTCGTATTGTCTTCAGTATCGAAAATATTGTAAATGAATAACCCCTGGAATTGTTTACTGTTTTTCCGCTGAGCGAAAACGGCGTTCTGATTCAGCGCAGCCGGTGTGGAGCCGCTGGTTTCAACCGGAAAAGGATCGGCCACACCGACACGGTAGTTGAGCTTCCCAATCTGCCCGCGGCTGTAAACGGTCAGCTTTCTGGAAAACTGGTCGGTTTGATCAACCGTAGCCTGCGCGAAGACGGGGACGTCCATGGTCATAATGGTACCAATGCTGGGCTGCGAAAAGCGGGAGAAGCCGCTTACGATCGTAAGCCCGCCACCGAAACGGATAAAATTGCTGCCTTTCCGCTGCACCTCATATTCGCCGACGGCATCATGGAAAAACGCCGCGATCTTACGCTGGCTAGGGGTGCCGGCAGTATTGTAAGCAGGAAATGCACTCACCTTGTTAAAATTGTTCATTCCGAACTGCGTATAGAAAAATATCCGGTCAGTAAGCTGGCCGAACAACTGCATGCGGGTACGGCGGAGCCCAATGTCGAAAGTGTTGGTCTTCGGGTCGCTTAAAACAGTGGTACCGGGATTGTTATCATTCAGCCTCAGCCATACCTGATTCGTGAATGTGAATTTTACATAATGTGAACCGGATTCATTAAGATTGTAACGAATATCATTTCGCTTGTTGTTGTCCTGCGACATGGCAGGCTGCGCCGCGGCAGCCGTGCCGAGGAGCATGAGGGAAAGGAATTTTTTCATTAAGAGTACTATTGAGTTAGATACACACCGACATCGTTATAAAACCCTTCTGACAGAGCTAAAAACGACATTAGTAGTTAATTGAAAATAATATTGAACACGGTAGCAAAACGACTTGCAAAAAGTCATTTCCCAGGCCGGGCCTTCAAATATAAGGCGGGTTGCGCTACTGCCATACTCTTTTGGGCGACAATCTTCCTCCCCGTTTTCGCGCAGGAAACACCCCCTTTGATCAACTATCCGGCCACACTTTACAAAGCCCACAACCAAAACTGGGACATTTGCCAGAGCGCCGACGGGTTGATTTATTCCGCCAATTCCGACGGTCTGCTGGAACACGACGGAGCATCCTGGAAGCTATATCCATTGCCCGATGGTCAGATCGTTCGGACGGTACTTTACGACGAGCAATCAACCGAACCAGTCGGAGGAAAAGTCCTGAATCGGACGACTCAACCCGAACAGCGCATTTATGTGGGCGGCTTTTCGGAGTTCGGGTATTGGAAAAAAGAAGCAGACGGCCAGCTGAAATATTATTCGCTGAGTAAAAAAGCTGGCTTTGCGAGCCTGCGCACTGAAGAGATTTGGCATATTCTTAAAACGCCCAAATACATCTATTTCCAGTCTTTTTCGAACATTTACCGGTATGACGGCAAAAATCTGAAAGAAATCAAAGGGCCGGGCAATATCATGTTCATGCGATTCGTACAAAACCGCGTGCTGGTACAATCGATCGGCCGTGGTATTTATGAGTTAAAAGGAGAGCGGTTCGAACCATTGCGCGGCACCGAAATCCTTTCGCCTGCCACCGTTTCTTCCATTCTGCCTTCCCCCAATGGCGGCATTCTGATCACGACGACCAAACATGGACTGTACATTTGGCAAAACGGGGTGCTCACTCCCTGGGATATCGCCATTTCCGGGGAATTGAAAAGGAATATTATTAACCGCGCTATCGTAATGACACGTGATAGCAGTGTCGTTTTCGGGACAATACAAAATGGCGTTTACGTCATTTCCAGGAATGGCGCATTGAAATATCAGTTCAACAAGGAAACCGGCTTGCAGAACAACACGGTACTGGCTCTGGAAGAAGATGCGCAGCAGCAGCTCTGGATCGGCCTCGATCAGGGAATCGATATGATGAAAATGTCCTCGCCGATTATAGCCTACCAGACCAATGATAATCCGTTAGGTTCTACCTACGCAGCCGCCATCTGGCATGGGAACCTCTACGTAGGGTCTAATAAGGGCGTATTTGTTAAAAAATGGCTTTCCCCCGAACCGTTCCGGCCCGTGTGGGGTCTTGAAGGGCAAACCTGGACACTCAAAGTAATCGACGATCAGCTGCTTTGCGGCCATAACGACGCGACCTATCGCATTTCGGAAAACGGCGTAACAAAAATCTCCAATATCAACGGCGGCTGGGTATTTGTTCCCGTGCGAAACGGAAACGATACACTTCTGTTGCAAGGCGCCTATGTGGGCCTGCATGTGTACAAAAAAGACGCTCGCGGTGCCTGGGCATACGCCTATCCCGTCAAAAAGCTGCCACCCATTCCGATCCGGCAGATCGCACACGACAATTCGGGCACATTCTGGCTCGGACATGCCTATAAAGGACTGTTTCAGGCTAAGCTGACGCCAGCACTGGATTCTGCCCTGTCATGGAGAGAATTTAAAGCCCCGCAGGAACTACCCAGCGAATTTTCCATCGAAGTGGTTCAGTGGTTGAATGGACAAGTGCGCGTACGCTCGGGCAATGCTTTTTTCCAGCCTGATCCATCCGGCAAGCTCGTTCCAAGTGCGGATTTTCCCAGGGAAGAGGAAAATTACAAAATACGGACAGGTCCTCAGGGTGACTGGTTCAAAGTGTTTATGAACCGTGTAGCATTCTATCAGCGGGGTAAAGAAACCCGAAACCTCCCGCTCACACTTGTGCGCAATAGTGAAACGGTGGTAGCGCTCTCAGAGGACTACTATTTCTTCTGCCTCGATAACGGGTACGCATTATACAATCGTAAATCGCCCGATGAGCAAAATGAGGCCGCCGGCCCGCCGGTGGTCCGCAGAGTAGCCAACCTTCGTAATCTGAACGAAACCTTCCCGATTTCAGGCAGTCCGTCACTTCCCGCCGAAGTACGGTCATTGCGCATTGCATTTGCCTTGCCGGTGTACGGCCAGAACGTGCAATATAAGTACCGGCTCAAAGGCCTGACCGACCAGTGGTCGGAATGGACAGACCAAAGTTTTGTGGAATTTACAAACCTGGAATCGGCAGACTATATTTTCGAAGTAAAGAGCAGCGTCAACGACAGCATCGGGACCTGTCATTTCAGCGTGAAGCCCTATTGGCGCGAGACATTGTTTGCCAAAATACTCTTCGCCGTGCTGGTCGCGTTGGCTTTGGCCGCATTAATCCTCTATCAGGAAAAACGGCTTGCACGCCACCGCCGGAAGCTGATTGAGGAGCAGGAAGAAAAGCTGCGCCAGCAACGCCTTTCCAGTGAAAGGAAAATCATGCAGATCCAGAATGAGAAACTACAAAGTGAAATCCAGAGCAAGAGCCAGCAACTGAGCAATGTGGCGATCAACGTGGTGAGGAAAAACGAGATCCTGGAAGAGATCCGCGATGAACTGAAACAGGTAAAAGCCGAAATGGGGCAACAGCTTCCCAATATCCATTATCAGAAACTCCTGCACAGTATCGAACGGAATGTCGCGGGCAAAGACGACTGGGTTTTATTTGAACAAAACTTCGACGAAGTACACGAGCAGTTCTTCAAAAGGCTGCGCCAGATATACCCTACCATTTCCCCTTCTGAACTCCGGCTGGCGGCATGCCTTCGCATGAATCTTTCCACTAAAGAAATGGCCCCCGTACTGGGGATTTCCGTCCGCGGTGTGGAAATCAAGCGCTACCGGCTCCGTAAAAAGCTTGGATTGGATAACGATGCTAATCTGGCCCAATTTATGATGGACATTTGACGCGATTGTACTAATCCGCTACCCTACGCCTTATTGTACCAGCAAACCTTGCATTATTCTCATTGATGTAGTGGTGATGTAGTACTTTTTTTGATTCCTCCCCCGCTTGGAACTTAATTTTGAAGTCAATAAATTCTTATAATAATTCAATCACCAATTTGAAACTGATGAAAACTATTGTACGATTACTGTACATGCTCGTTTTCCTGGCATTGGGAAGTTTCTCCTACGCGCAGGAAATAAATGTGACTGGTAAAGTCACTTCGAGTGCCGACAATTCGGCGCTGCCGGGCGCCAGCGTGCTCATCAAAGGCACTACCACTGGTGTTCCTACCGATGCCGATGGTAACTACGCTATAAAAGTCCCTTCTTCCCAATCTGTTCTTGTCTTTTCCATGATCGGGATGGCTACCCAGGAAATCACGGTGGGTAACCAGACAACACTTAACGTTGCATTACAAGAAGACGCCAAGGCACTGACCGAAGTGGTGATCATGGGTTATGGTTCACAGAAAAAACTCGACGTTACCGGTGCTGTCGCGCAGATCAAAGGGGCGGAAATATCCAAGCAGCCTTCTATGAATGCCGTCAGCGGTTTGCAGGGGAAAGTCGCCGGGGTGCAGATCAACAACTCTGGTAAACCGGGAGAGGCACCGCAAATCCGTATCCGCGGTGTTGGAACGGCCTATGGTAGTGCTAACCCATTGTATGTAGTCGACGGCGTTTGGTTCGACGATATCAGCTTCCTCAACTCGGGCGACATTGAAAGTATGAACATCCTGAAAGATGCGTCCAGCCAGTCTATTTATGGTGTGCGGGCAGCTAACGGGGTAGTTTTGATTACTACTAAAAAAGGTAAATCGGGAGCCCCTGTTATCGACTACAATGGCTTTGTAGGTTATCAGAAGGTGACTAATCAGATCAAAATGGCGAACGCGAATGAATACGCTACGATGATCAACGAATTGAGCCGCATCAATGGAAAATCAGATATCCTCGATCCTTCGCAATTCGGCGAAGGCACCGACTGGTACCACCAGATCCTGCGTAATGCATTTGTGACCAATCACCAACTTTCGATCAGCGGCGGCGGTGAAAAATCCACCTACAACTTCTCATTAGGCTACCTGGATCAGGATGGTATTGTTGAAAAGAACAATTTCAAACGCTATACAGCCCGTTTGCAAAACGATTTCCAGGTTTTGAAAAACCTGAAAGTGGGTTACTCCGCAACCGGCTCTTTCAGTAAATCAAGAGACGAGGCGGGCGGCATTTTCCGTCAACTTTATGCAGCAGGTCCTGTGGTACCAGTTTATTATGCCGACGGTACCTATGGTGATCCTACCGATTACAATCTGGGTGACGGTAACAACTTCAACCCGCAGGTTACGATTGATTTCTACAACCAGAATACCAAAAAGACACTTCTTACAGGTAATGCGTATGCAGAGCTCAACATCCTGAAAGGCTTGACATTCCGCACCAGCCTCGGTGGACGTTACGGACAAGACGAAACCCGTACCTACGTGCCGCAATATGTTGCCACGTTCAAACAACGCAACACCACCAGTTTCCTCGAATTCGTACGCCCGCAGACACGCTACTGGATCTTTGAAAATACATTGACCTATACCAAAGATTTCGGTGAGCATAGCATTACAGCCCTCCTCGGTCAATCCGCTCAGCGCGACCAATCGTACAAACTCACTGCTAATGCACTGAATGTACCTTATTCCAGCGAAGGTGACCTTTACCTCGCATTGGGCAGCGCAGATGGCCGCAATGTGAAAGACGAAGGCGATCTCGGAACGTATGCTTCCTATTTCGGTCGTGTGAACTACTCTTTCGGCGAGCGCTATATGCTGAATGCTTCTCTGCGTGCGGATGGCTCATCCAAATTCTATCAGGGCGGCAATGCCTGGGGTTATTTCCCATCGGTGGGTGCAGGCTGGGTAATCAGCAACGAAAGCTTCATGAAAGACCAGACGATTTTCGATAATCTGAAAATCCGCGGTAGCTGGGGTAAAATCGGTAATGCGTCCGTTCCTTCCAACTTGTCGACGCTCACAGTGGCGACCGGCGGCGGCCTGGCGGCGATCTTCGGAGGTCAGCTGAATACCGGTGCGAGCATTAACTCCATTATCCCTCCTACCACTTATTGGGAGCGTGGTGTAGGTACCGACGCAGGTATCGAGGCTTCCTTTCTCAAATCGAGACTGACCGTTGAATTGGATTATTATATCAAGAAAACCGAGCGTGCGATCTTTGATATTCCGGTGTTGACTTCCATTGGTACAAGCTCCGGTCGTATTGTAGGTAATCAGGCCGATTTCCAAAACAAAGGTTTCGAATTTGCCTTGAACTGGCGCGATGAAATCGGTAAGGATCTTTCTTACAGCATTGGTTTCAACGGCGCGGTGAACAACAACAAAGTGCTTTCGGTATCATCCGGTGCCAACCCTATTTATGATGGCGGCGTGGGTCTCACCAGCGGTGCACTCGCTACACGCACCCGCGTAGGCGACCCGATCGGTTCTTTCTATGGCTACGTGGTCGACGGTATTTTCCAGAACCAGGAAGAGATTAAAAACTCGGCACAACCTAATGCCAAACCGGGTGATTTCAGATACCGTGACATCAGCGGAACCAATGGAGTGCCAGACGGCACAATTTCCGGTCTCGACCGCCAGGTAATCGGCAACCCTAACCCGAAATTCACCTACGGTATCAACACCAGCTGGAATTACAAGAACATCGACCTTATGCTCGACTTCCAGGGTGTTGCCAAAGTAGATATTTACAATGCCAACATGGGCTGGCGCTATGGTAACGAAAACTTCACGAAAGATTTCTACGATAACAGATGGCATGGCGAAGGGACTTCAAACACCTATCCTTCTGCCAATATCGGTGGAGGCCAGAATTATCTGCCCAATACATTCTTTGTACAGAGCGGCAGCTATTTCCGGGTTAGAAATGCGCAAGTCGGTTACACTTTCCCGCAGGCATTCAACGAAAGGTTGAAAATCCGCAAGCTGCGTCTGTATGCGAATGCGCAGAACCCTCTGAACTTCTTTAAATACAAAGGCTTGTCACCGGAGGTAAGAGCCAACGAAAACAAACCGACCCAAGCCGGTATTGACGCCAACGTGTACCCGCTTTCAGCGACCTACAACTTTGGTATTAACGTCACTTTCTAAGATCACAAGCGATATGAAAAATATAAATTTTAAAACCAATTTGAAGCAGAAAGGGCTATATCTCGGGCTTGCAGCACTCCTGATCGTCCCTTCCTCCTGCAGCGACAGCTTTCTCGATGTTGATCCGCAGGGAAAACAGGCCGGCGCCGTGTTCTGGGTAAATGAAGCGGATGCTACAAAGGCCGTGAATGCGATGTATGCCAATTTGCGGAGCTGGAACAACACCGCTTTCGCGGCTATCGCGGTCGAAAGCATGGGTTCCGACGATGCCGAAAAAGGCAGTACGCCTTCAGATGCGACTTTCTTCAACCAGTATGATACTTTCACGGTAGGTTCCACAGACGGCCAGCTCGGAGGTTTCTGGGAAGGACAATACCAGAACATCAACTACGCCAACCAGGTAATCACCAATATCCCGGCGATCAGCATGGACGAAAACCTGAAAGCGAGATATCTTGCGGAAGCGAAGTTTGTACGTGCTTACTCGTATTTCAGATTGGTGAGAGCATTTGGTGATGTGCCTTTGCGGTTGAGCCTGCCCAAAGACGCTTCGGAATACAACTTGCCCCGCACACCCAAAGCGGATGTGTACGCAGCCATTGAAAAAGACCTGAGCGAAGCAGCGGCGGTATTGCCGCAGAACTACGGCGCCGCTGACCTCGGCCGTGTGACCAAAGGTGCCGCACAGTCATTGCATGCCAAAGTTTCGATGTATCAGGGAAAATGGCAGCAGGTGTTCGATCTGACAACCCAGGTGATCAATTCAGGCCAGTACTCGCTCTTTGCCGACTACGAGGCATTGTTCCGCATTCAGAACGAGAACTCCAAAGAGTCGGTGTTTGAAATCCAGAATGAACTGATACCTTCCAACAAGGATGCATCCAACTCACAGTACTCACAGGTACAGGGTGTACGCGGCGTCACAGGTGGCGGCTGGGGCTTCAATGTCCCTACTGAGGCGCTTTCAAAATCCTTTGAAGCAGGCGACCCACGCCGCGACGCGACCATCATTTACCGCGGTGAGACAACCCCTGCCGGCGACGCGATTCCTGCAACGGGTGACAACCCGATGTACAACCAGAAATCGTATGTACCGTTCAAGTTGTACGTAACCGGGTTCAATGAAGGTTCTCAGCAAAATGTACGCGTGATCCGGTATGCGGAAGTGCTTTTGATGAATGCCGAAGCGGCTAACGAAATCGGGAATACCACTCAGGCGCTGGCGTCACTCGAGTTGGTGCGCGCACGGGCAAGAGGGGCTAGCAAAACCATCCTTCCAAAGGTTACTACCACCGACAAAGCCGCATTGCGTCTGGCGATCTGGAACGAGCGCCGTTATGAACTGGCAATGGAATTCGACCGCTATTTCGACGTGATCCGCCAGGGACGCGCAGCTGAAATCTTCGGACCGAAAGGCTGGAAAGCCGGCAAAAACGAGGTATGGCCGATCCCTCAGAACGAAATCGACCTTAGCGCAGGCGTGCTCACCCAGAACCCAGGTTATTAATCCAAAACCACGATCTATCGATGAAAACTTTTAAGAATAAACTGACCGTGGCATTGTGTGCAATGACGGTGCTCGGCGTGACCTCTTGCTATGAAAAGTTCGATCCAGAAAGTTACGCGCCCAGCGTGACGATCGGCGGCTTTACAAGCTCCGACGAAATCGCGAAGGCCAATCTGGTGGCACATTTCCCTTTTGACGGCAACTATTCCGATGTAGTTTCCAACACGGCCGGTACCAATACCGGTACCACGTTCGCCAATGGCCTGAAAGGCCAGGCGATGAAAGGTGCCAAAAATGGCTACGTACTTTTTGACCCGACGGCTGCAATCCTGGGCTTGAAAAGTTTCACCATGACCTATTGGGTAAACAGCCCGTCGACCAAATCTGCCGGTGGAATCATCGGGCTTGTGGGTTTGTCTCAAACGGACGGTTTCTGGGGAAACATCGAGACTTTCTTCGAAAACGGCGGCACTGATACCGATGGTATTTTCAAAGCTCACATTCAGAATGACAAAAAGGACACATGGATTGCTAAGGAAGGCATTGTTAACCTTTACAACTCCTGGACGCATATCGCATTGTCTTATGACGCCACTTCATCAACTTTCAACATATACGTGAATGGTTCCAAAACGGCAACGAGCACCGTGGCGAACTTTGGCGACCTGAAATGGGCGAAACCGGGCAAAATGGTATTCGGTACAGTACAGTTCCAGACCAAGCCGAGCCTTACCTCGGGTGCTTCGGCACAAGACTGGGCAAGTTACCTGACAGGCCTGCTCGACGAGGTGCGGATTTATAACGTGGCTTTGAAAGATGCCGAAGTAGATGCACTGGTTAAACTGGAATCAAGAGGGAAATAATGCCTTTTAAACACTTCCTCTTTCTTAGTGTAATTATCTGGCTTGGGGCTTCCTGCAAATCGGAAAAGGAAGACCCCGGGCCATCCAGTCCAGGAATACCAACCTCATTCGGGTTCAACAGCCTGAACGTTAACGGGACCTATTCCGGATTCAAATACAATGATGTAAACCTGAAACCCAAAGTCAGGTTTACATTTTCCGCCCCGCTCAGCAATACGACCCTCGCGAGCGGAGTTACTTTCCGATCCGCTGCCGGCGAAGCGGTTCCGTTTACATCCACTCTGGAAGGCGGCGACAGTTCGGTGGTGATTACTCCCTCCGCCGATTTAAAATATCTCACAAGCTACTCGGTTACCGCTACCAAGGCATTGAAATCCAAAGCCGGCGGAATGCTATTGAACGAGGTCAAGGTTGAATTGATCACCGCGCTGGATTCCACCGACAAGTTTCCGGCTATCAGCGACGAAGCACTGCTGACACTGGTGCAGCAGCAAACATTCAAGTATTTCTGGGATTTCGCGCACCCGGTCAGCGGGCTTGCGCGCGAGCGCAACACCTCCGGCGATGTGGTCACCTCCGGCGGAAGCGGCTTCGGCATCATGACCATCCCCATTGCCATCGAGCGTAAGTTCATCACACGGGCGCAGGGCCTGGAAAGAATGCAGAAGATCGTAGGCTTCCTGAAAAAGGCGCAGACATTTCACGGTGCTTTCCCGCATTGGCTGAATGGCGCTACGGGTGTGGTCGTACCGTTCAGCGATAAGGACAATGGCGCTGATTTAGTAGAGACTTCCTTCCTCGTTCAGGGATTGCTTACAGTTCGTCAGTATTTCAGTGAAAGTAATGCCGCTGAAAACGCGTTGCGCGTTGATATCAATGCAATCTGGGAAGCGGTTGAATGGGACTGGTTCCGAAAAGGCAACGAAAATGTGCTCTACTGGCATTGGAGCCCCAATTACGGCTGGGAAATGAACCACCAGATCAAAGGCTGGAACGAATGCCTGATCACTTATGCCCTGGCGGCTTCTTCGCCCACGCATAGCATCAGTAAAACGGTTTATGACAACGGCTGGGCAGGTAACAGCACATTTACCAATGGAAAGGAATATTACGGTATCGCATTGCCGCTCGGCGAACCGTTGGGTGGCCCGTTATTCTTCTCACATTATTCGTTTTTAGGTTTAAACCCGACGGGGCTGACCGACCGTTTTACCAATTATTTTACCCAAAACAAGGCCCATACCCTCATCAACTATAACTATTGTAAAACAAACCCGCAGCAATATTACGGGTACAGCGACCAGTGCTGGGGACTCACGGCCAGCGACATCCCGAACGGGTACAACGCCAACTCGCCGAGCAACGACAAGGGGGTGATCACGCCCACGGCCGCATTATCCGCATTCCCGTACACGCCCGTGGAGTCGATGAAAGCCCTGAAATTCTTTTACTACAAATTGGGCGACAAGCTCTGGGGTGAATATGGTTTCCACGACGCATTCTCGCTGGACCAGCTCTGGTTCGCCGATTCCTACCTGGCCATCGACCAGGGACCTATTGTAGTCATGATCGAAAACTATCGCACGGCACTGCCCTGGAAGCTCTTCATGAGTAGCCCCGAGGTGAAGGCCGGCCTTACAAAGCTCGGATTCAGCAGTCCGGCGCTTTAACAGTACTTATCCCGCCAATCAACATTACTCGACTATGAAACTATACTTCCGACTACTACTATGCCTCACCCTACTTGCCGGTTCGCAGGTGAATGGCTGGGCGCAAAAGAAAAAATCAGCCGCAGCGAAGCCCGCAGCATTCAATCCGGCCGACCGGCCTAAAAATCTTTCCGATACCGCATTGCTGGAACTTGTTCAAAAACAGACATTCCGTTATTTCTGGGATTTTGGACATCCCGTCAGCGGTCTGGCTCGTGAGCGAAGCAATATCGCATTCGACTACGGCGATGAGGTCTGCACCATCGGTGGCACCGGATTTGGTGTAATGGCAATGGTAGTTGCGGCCGAACGGCAATGGCAGCCACGCGATTCCGTAGCGGCCCGACTATTAAAAATGGTCAAATTCCTCTCGAAAGCAGATCACTACCACGGCATTTTCCCTCACTGGCTCAATGGCGCGACCGGCAAAATCGTGCCGTTCGGCCGGAAGGACGACGGCGGTGACCTGGTTGAATCTTCCTTCCTGTTTCAGGGATTACTAGCCGTAAGACAATATTTCGATCGCGATACCGACCTCGAAAGAGAACTCCGCAACCGCATTACCTGGATCTGGAACGAGGCCGAATGGGACTGGTACACCCGCGGAAATCCTAACCAGCTCTACTGGCACTGGAGCCCGAACAACGGCTGGGCGATGAACTTCGAGCTGCGCGGCTACAATGAGACATTGATCACCTACATTATGGGAGCGGCCTCTCCGCGTTACCCGATTACCCGCCAGGTTTACGACAAATGCTGGGCACAAAGCGACCATTTCCGCAATGGAAAGGAGTATTACGGCGTGAAGCTGCCGCTCGGATTTGAATATGGCGGACCATTGTTTTTTACGCATTACTCATTCCTCGGCCTCGACCCGCGCCATTTGAAAGATCAGTATGCCAATTATTGGGAGCAGAATGTGAACCATTCACTGATCAATTACAAGCATTGCGTTGCTAATCCCGGCAAGTTTAGGGGATATGGCGAAAACAGCTGGGGACTGACCGCGAGCGATACCTACAATGGCTACAATGCGCATTCACCGACTAACGATTTTGGTACGATTACACCTACCGCGGCATTGTCTTCATTCCCTTACACACCGGAGCAGTCGATGAAGGCATTGCGCCATTTTTACGATGACCTGGGTGACAAAATCTGGTCGGAATACGGCTTCACCGACGCATTCAATGAAACGCAGAACTGGTATGCCAAATCGCACCTGGCCATCGACCAGGGACCGATTATCGTGATGATCGAAAACTACCGGACCGGCTTGCTCTGGAAGCTTTTTATGAAAGATCCGGAGATTCAGGCAGGCTTGAAAAAACTCGGATTTGAAAGTCCTGCTTTGGCCGCAGCCAGCAGAAATTAACCGCCTTTTAGCCAATATTCACAGGAAGACCGGCCATATGCTGGTCTTTCTGTTTTATAGAATATAATTGTACCTTGATACCGTTTTTGAAAAGCAAAGAAGTGCTAATCTAAACGTAAATCCCTATGAAACCACTCTACCACAAAGCTGCTTTGCTGATCGCGCTGAATGCATTCGCCTTGTACGGATCGGCACAGATATGGACGGTTTCCGAACCGGAAAACCTGCCCGAAAAGCGGCACGAAAACGCGATGGCCACGGCCAACGGAAAGTTGTACCTGCTGGGCGGGCGCGGTATCAAGCCGGTTGATGAATACGATTTCAAAAAAGATTCCTGGAAAAGCCTCGCGCCGTCGCCGCTTGAAATGAGCCATTTCCAGGCGGTCAGTTACAAGAATGAAATTTACGTACTCGGCGCATTCACGGGTGGTTATCCGCACGAAGTACCGATTCCGGATATTTACATTTTCAATCCTGCTAAAAACGAATGGCGCAAGGGAGCAGCCATCCCTGAAAACCGCAGGCGCGGTGCGGCAGGCGCATTTACGTTGAATGACAAGATCTATCTCGTATGCGGCATCCAGGACGGTCACTGGGATGGCCAGGTTACCTGGCTCGACGAGTTCGATCCTGCTACCGGCACCTGGAAAACGCTCGCCGACGCTCCCCGCCCGCGCGACCATGTGCAGGTGGCCGTACTGAACAACAAACTTTACGTCGCAGGCGGGCGCCTCTCGACTGCGCGTATCAATCAGGTCTTGAATACCGTTATAAAGGAAGTGGATGTTTACGATTTCAAGACTGGTAAATGGACCACCCTGGACGCGTCGAACAATCTTCCTACCCTTCGTGCAGGCAATACTACCGTCGTTTATGACAATAAAATACTCGTAATTGGCGGCGAAAGCGACGCACATCAGGAGGCACATAATGAGGTGGAAGCATTCAATCCGCAAACCCAGAAATGGGAACGCTTGCCCTCTCTTCACCAGGGTCGTCACGGCACACAGGCGGTGGCATTAAACAAGAAGATTTACATTGCAGCAGGCTCGGCCAATCGTGGTGGCGGCCCGGAACTGAACGATATGGAAATACTCGATAAATAATACACTTCATTACTAACCCCCATTCAAATGCTCAAAAAACTCGCTGGTGTCTGTTTGCTGTTTGTTTCAATCTCTTCTTTCGCGCAGCAGAAGACATTCACCCACGCCGACACACTACGAGGCTCCATTACCCCTGAACGGGAATGGTGGGACCTGACCTACTACCACCTCAGCGTAAGGCCCAACGATAAAGACAGTACGCTTACCGGCAGCACGGTGATCAGGTACAAGGTCCTGAAACCCTACCAAACCATGCAGGTGGATTTGCAGGAGCCATTGCAGATCACCAAAGTGGTGCAGGACGGCGAGGCGCTTACCTACCGCCGCGATGGCAATGCATTTTTTATTACGCTCAATAAAAAGCAGGAAGCTGGCAAAACTGAATCCATTGAGGTTTTCTACGGCGGAAAACCCCGGCTCGCGAAACGCCCGCCCTGGGACGGAGGCGTGCAATGGGTCCCCGACGGCAAAGGCAATACTATCATTTCCACCTCTTGCCAGGGATTGGGCGCGAGCGTATGGTGGCCCTGCAAGGACCATATGTACGACGAACCCGACAGCATGCTCATCAGTATGACCGTTCCTAAAAATGTCATGGATGTATCAAATGGGAATCTGCTGTCGGTAGTCGAGAATAGCGACAATTCGCACACTTTTAATTGGGTGGTCAAAAACCCGATTAACAACTATGGGGTGAATATGAATGTGGCCAACTATGTAAGCTGGAAGGAGACATTCAAGGGCGAGAAAGGAGATTTGCAGGTTAGCTACTACGTTTTACCCCAAAATTTGGAAAGGGCGAAAGAGCAGTTCAAACAAGCTCCGAAAATGCTGAAAGCCTTCGAGCACTGGTTTGGTCCGTACCCTTTTTACGAAGACGGCTATAAGCTCGTAGAAGTACCCTACCTCGGCATGGAGCATCAGAGCTCGGTTACCTATGGCAATGACTACAAAATGGGCTATCGGGGTAAAGACCTGTCAAATACCGGCTGGGGCCTGAAATGGGACTTCATCATTATCCACGAGAGCGGGCATGAATGGTTTGCCAATAATATCACCTACAAAGACGTAGCCGATATGTGGGTGCACGAGAGCTTCACCAACTATTCCGAAAACCTTTACACCGAATATTACTTCGGAAAAAAGGCCGGGGAAGACTATGTAATCGGGACCCGCCAACTTATTGCGAATGATATTCCTATTGTAGGTATTTATGGAGTTAATCAGGAAGGCTCGAAGGACATGTACTACAAAGGCGGGAACATGCTCCACACTATCCGCCAGATTGTAAATGACGACGAGAAGTGGCGCCAGATCCTTCGCGGATTGAACAAGACCTTCTACCATCAGACGGTTGACGGCTCTCAGATTGAAAACTACATCAGCGAACACGCGGGCAGGAATCTCTCAAAGGTTTTTGATCAATATCTGCGCGACGTACGGATACCTGTTCTGGAATATGCATTTACAGGAAAAGGCCTGCAATACCGGTGGATCAACACAGTTGAAAACTTCGATATGCCCGTCAAAGTGAAACTTGCCAGCGGGAAAGAGGAATTCCTCTTTCCGACCAAAGACTGGAAAACCTTGAAAGTGAAAGGCGACAAGTCATTAACCGTAGACCGGAACTTCTACGTGGAAGCCAAAGAATCAAAACAGGCTTCTTTATAAGTCCCAGCATTCCATAATCAGAAGGTCGCCCTTCTGCGCGGAAACTCTGACCATGCCATCAGCCTCGGCTTCATTACTGCTGCCGGTTCTGTGACCCATCGTCAGGGTTTCGTTATTTAAGTTGTATTTCAAGCCGGAAGTCTCAATGCCTTCCACAGTACCTACCGGAATCAGGGAAATAGGCGTACCGGCGGCATACCACTTTTCAAACGTACCGGTAAGCGGGAAAATCTTGGAATAGTCGTCCAGCAGCACCAGTTTGATCTTATCCTTGTAGCGAACGAGATCAGTAATGTTCGTAATCGCATGATCTGCCCGGCGTCCCGTCGCCCAAACGATATTTGCGGCCGGGAAACCTCTTTCGATCAGATACTCGATGGCTTTGTTCAGATCGGTCTTTTCCTGGTCGGGAGTGTTAATGATTTCAAGCGGGTGCTGGCGTTCGCGTATCATTTCTACATTGTGCGGCGTATCAAAGTCACCCATCCAGGCATCTATTTTGATCCCTAAATCCAAAACCCGGTAAATGGCATGATCAAGTACGACAATATAAGGGCTCCATTCCAGCAACTGACCCAACAATTCCGGAGAGCAGGCTTCCCCATTGGCAATAATTAAAGCAGGCTCCTGCTTCTCCCGAACGATGTGGTGTGATGACATTAGTTATAGTTTAGTCTTTATCAGCTCAGCAAGTGTCTCAATGCCCTTCGTCATCTTACCGAACTGTCCACTCATGACATTCAGGCGATCCTTGATTTCGGCCACATCAGTTTTAAGAACCGCTACATCTGTTTTAAGAACCGATACATCTGTTTTGAGAACCGCTACATCTGTTTTGAGAACCGCTACATCTGTTTTGAGAACCGCCACATCGGCTTCAAGGCTATCCATTCTGCCTTCAAGTCTGTCCATTCTACCTTCGAGTCTGTCCATTCTACCTTCGAGTCTCTCAAACCTCCGGTCTTGCGCGGCGAATTTTTCGTGGACGAGCTTGAACTCGTTTCGCATTTCGTTGAATCCATTGTTGACCGTGGTTGTCAATGTGGCTAATCCAGTTGCTATCATCTCAATTTGCTTTCCATGTTCAACAGTGACGTTTTCAAGTTGCTCAATGCGTTGTTCTAGATACATACTCAATGTGTTTATAGTGTATAAAAATGGTTTTCAAACCGGATGTAATCCGACTCGTTTATTTATACGCTGCATTCAACATTTGGTAACATCATTCGGAACGAAATTTTCACACTTCCATTTTTTTCGCCCGGTTCCAGTAAATATCCATTTCCTCCAGCGTCATATCGGACAGCGATTTGCCGTCGGCCTTCGAGGCTTCTTCCAGATATTGAAACCGGCTGATGAACTTCTTATTGGTCCTTTCAAGGGCCGTTTCGGGGTTGATATCTACAAATCTGGAATAATTTACCAATGAAAATAGCAGGTCTCCAAATTCTCCTTCGGCCTCTTTTTGATCGATGACATCGGCCGATTCGATATTGAAGTTCTGCTTGAATTCGTGCAACTCCTCTTCCACTTTGGCCCATACCTGCTGCTTTTCATCCCAGTCGAATCCAACGCCTCTTGCTTTCTCCTGAATGCGCATTGCCTTCACGAGCGCAGGCAGGGATGCAGGCACGCCCGACAGTACGGACTTATTACCTTCTTTCAATTTCAGCTTTTCCCAATTCTGCTTCACGGCCTCTTCAGTATCAGCCACAAAATCACCGTAAATATGCGGGTGACGGGCCACGAGCTTGTCGCATATGCCGTGCAGCACGTCCTTTATATCGAAGTTGTAGGTCTTGCCTTCCGCCTGCTCCGAACCGATTTTGGCATAAAAAACAATATGCAGCAAAACATCCCCAAGTTCCTTCTGGACTTCGGGCAGGTCGTTGTTCAATATGGCATCGGAAAGTTCGTAGGTTTCTTCGATCGTCAGGTGCCGCAGGCTGTCCATGGTCTGTTTTCTGTCCCACGGGCATTGCTCCCGGAGCTCGTCCATGATCGTCAACAAACGGTCGAAAGCCATGAGCTGTTGCTGGCGGCTTTCGGGAAGGTCACTGAATTGTTTTTCCATATCGCAAAGATACGGTGAAACCTGTTACTGCCCTGGCACCAGTGGTAATTTAAAGGCTGTCTGGATGAGATTACTCGTACATTTGGCAATAATGCGTCCGTGCGCATTTACCAGCCGCCCTTCCACATGAACGACATTTTTCCCCGCCCGTATTACAGCGGATTTCGCCACCAGCACATCGCCTGCTACCGCCGGATTGAGAAAATCGCAGTTCAGATTGACGGACGTGAACCCAAACTCCCGCCCCATGGCATACACCATTGTACCCACAATATCATCCAGGATCGTAGCTGCAATACCACCGTGCAACGTACCCATGGGATTGCACATATCCTCTCGCACGAGATATTCCACTTCCATCGCGCCGTCCTCGATGGTAATGAGTGTTCCGTTCAGCCATTTGGCTACCGGAGAGAAGTGCCGGTCCATCGGCTTGCCGATAAGCGTCCGAAGAAAAGATAGCCGCTTGTTTTCAGTCTGCGAATCAGAGAGTGAGTGTGTGTTCATAGCTTCATCAAAGGTTTGTACAGAATGAAAGTGATCTTCTAAAAATAGTAATTATCGTAGAAAAATTGATGGCTACAAGTCAATGCTATGGATTTTATTGTTACGTATCGAAGGTTATTACTACCTTTGCCGGAGTTTTTTTGCCAGAGATAAATGCTTACTCATATATGAATTTTACGTTATCGCAGGTTCCCGAGCGTTCCCAGAAACCCAGAACAAAAGGACTTACCATGGTGATGGACAAGGGGCTGAGTGTCAGGGAAACAGAAGATATGCTGTCCACCGCATCGCCTTATATTGATATCGTAAAGCTGGGTTGGGCCACTTCGTTCGTAAGTCCGAACCTGAACGAGAAGCTGGCGGTTTATAAAAATGCCAATATTCCCGTGTATTTCGGGGGAACATTATTCGAAGCATTCGTGGTCAGGAACCAGTTTGACGACTACCGTAAGCTACTGGATAAATATCAGCTGACTCACGCAGAGGTTTCCGACGGCTCCATTGAAATGCCGCAGGATATTAAATGCGAATACATCAACAAGCTTTCCCAACAGGTTACCGTTCTTTCAGAGGTAGGTTCCAAAGATGAGAACAAGATTATCCCGCCCTACAAATGGATCCAGCTGATCAAATCTGAATTGCAGGCAGGTGCATGGAAAGTGATCGGGGAAGCCCGTGAGTCGGGGAATGTGGGTTTATTCCGCGCAAGCGGCGAGGTGCGCCAGGGGCTCGTGGAAGAAATCCTTACGGAAATTGCATTTGAAGATATGATCTGGGAAGCCCCCCAGAAATCACAGCAAGTATGGTTTGTGAAACTACTCGGCGCCAATGTCAACCTGGGCAACATCGCTCCAAGCGAACTGATACCACTCGAAACGATCCGCCTCGGCCTTCGCGGGGATACTTTCAACCACTTCCTGAATACGAAGACGAAGCAGAAGTGGAAAATCGATTCCAAATAGGTCAGGACTCATAAAAACAGATTGTCAACTTAACGCATAGCTATGGAATTTTTAACGCAGTTCATTGATTTCTTCCTCCATCTCGACAAGCATTTGTTCAACATCGTGGAAGAATATGGTACACTCACTTATGTCATTCTGTTTTTGATTGTCTTCACCGAAACCGGGCTGGTCATCATGCCACTGCTTCCCGGCGACTCGCTCCTGTTTGCCGCCGGCGCCATCGCCGCCAACGAAACCACCGGCCTGAACGTCTGGCTGATCATTATTATCCTCATTATCGCAGCATTGCTAGGTGACAATGTGAATTACTTCATCGGAAAAACTTTCGGCGGACAAATCAAGAAACGGGAGAAGATATTATTCCTGAAAAGAGAATATCTTGAAAAGACCGAAGCATTCTACGAAAAGCACGGCGGTAGCACCGTAATCATGGCACGCTTCATCCCCATTGTCCGCACGGTAGCGCCATTCGTGGCAGGCGCAGGCAGCATGAACTATTCCAGATACATTATCTTCTGCATCATAGGCGCATTGCTTTGGGTTCCTACCCTCACGCTACTCGGCTATTTCTTCGGAAATATGGAGATTGTTAAAAAGAACTTCGAGCTGGTTATCTTTGGGATCATCGGAATCTCCATTCTGCCAATGATTTTCTCTTATCTAAAAAGCCGGTTCGCAAAGCCGAGTGCGGCGTAGAAGACTTCGGCTGTCGGCTATCGGCAGTCGGCTTTTATTTCTGATGATATTTCAATTAAGTATATAAAGATAAGGCGTTGCAAGTGAATGCAACGCCTTATCTTTTACTATAATAAAAAGGTTCGACTGCCGATAGCCGACAGCCGAAGTACATTTACGATCTCGAATAATTCGGTGCTTCTTTCTGAATCATGATATCGTGAGGGTGGCTTTCTTTCACACCTGCCGACGTGATCTTCACGAATTGCGCGTTCTGCAACGAATCGATATCATCAGCGCCGCAATAGCCCATACCGGCTTTCAGACCTCCCACCATCTGGTAAATGATCTCGGAAACTTTGCCTTTGAATGGTACCCGACCTACGATCCCTTCCGGAACGAGTTTCTTCACATCGTCCTCAGCATCCTGGAAGTAACGGTCTTTTGAACCATCTTCCATGGCTTCCACCGAGCCCATTCCGCGGTAAGCTTTGAATTTACGCCCTTCATAAATCACTACCTCGCCCGGAGCTTCATCGCTACCTGCAAGCATTGAACCGATCATGATTGTACTCGCACCGCCAGCCAGTGCCTTGGTCATATCACCTGAGAAACGGATACCGCCATCGGCGATTACCGGAACACCAGTACCTTTCAGACCTTCCGCTGCCCACATTACAGCGGTCAGCTGGGGAACTCCGATACCGGCAATGATACGGGTTGTACAGATACTACCAGGTCCCACGCCCACTTTCACCGCATCGGCACCGGCATCGGCCAATGCTTTCGCAGCTGCACCTGTCGCTACGTTACCAGCGATTACATCCAGTTTCGGAAATGCAGCTTTGATGGATTTCAAAGCGTCGATTACACCTTTGGAGTGCCCGTGCGCGGTATCGAGACTTACTACGTCGACGCCAGCTTTCACCAATGCCTCTACACGTTTCAGCACGTCGGGTGTAACACCGATGGCCGCACCTACACGAAGGCGGCCATATTCGTCCTTACATGCATTCGGGTGTGATTTGCGTTTTAGAATGTCTTTATAGGTGATTAAACCCGTCAGACGATATTCCGAATCAACAATCGGAAGTTTCTCGATTTTGTATTCTTGCAGGATTTTCTCAGCGTCATCCAGTGAAAGTCCCTCCGAAGCAGTAACGAGGTTGTCCTTCGTCATGACTTCGGTTACCGGCTTGCTCATTTCACGTTCGAAACGCAAGTCACGGTTAGTAAGGATACCCACCAACTTGTGGTCTTTGTCAATTACGGGAATACCTCCGATCTTGAACTCACGCATGATTTGATGCGCGTCGCCCAGGCTCGCAGTGTCAAGCAGTGTGATCGGATCGAGGATCATGCCGCTTTCAGAACGTTTTACCTTTCTCACCTGCTCAGCTTGCGCTTCCAGGGACATATTTTTATGGATTATTCCGATACCACCTTCCTGAGCCATAGCGATGGCCAGTTCAAATTCCGTCACCGTATCCATAGCAGCTGAAACAATAGGAATGTTCAACTCAATGTTGCGGGTAAGCTTGGTTTTTGTTGATGTGTTACGAGGCAGAACTTCTGAATAACCGGGGATTAACAGAACGTCGTCGTAGGTGAGTGCCTCGAAGAGGACTTTGGATGGGTCTGTGCTCATAGCAAATAAACTATTGTTATTTGCCGGGCAAAATTAAGAAGAAGTTCTGAGTAAATAAAATCGAATTGTATTTTTTCTTTAACCAGCTTTCAGCCGCCGGCTTTCGGCGATCGGCAACTTCGTTTATCCGGAGAAAAATTAAAGACCGCAATCCGCCAAGGCCGATTGCTGACAGCCGAAAGCCGACTGCCATCAGGATACCAGCACCCGCACTTTTTTGATGCGCTTCTTATCGGCCGACTGTACCTTAAATGTTACTTCCCGATGCGTAGCAATTTCTCCGGTCCGCGGGAGTCGCGAAAACAGTTCCAGTAATAGTCCCGCCAAAGATTCACTATTGCCCCTAACTTCATCAAAGTAGTCGGTTTCGAGATTCAGAATGCGGCAAAGGTCGTTAATCAGCACTTTGCCTTCGAATACATAGGTATGCTCATCGACCTGCGTATAATTCACCTCTTCGTCTTCGTCATATTCATCATTAATATCCCCGAAAATTTCTTCGATAATATCTTCCAGGGTAATCAATCCGCTGGTTCCACCGTACTCGTCGACCACGATGGCCATATGCACGCGCCGGTTCTGAAAGTCCTTCATCAGGTCGTCAAGGCGCTTGCTTTCGGGGATGAAATAGACCGGACGCAACAGCTTCTGCCAGTTGAAATGCTCATCCAGATGAATATGCGGCAAGAGGTCTTTTACATTTAAAATACCCTCCACATGGTCGAGATCGTCGCGATAAACCGGTACGCGCGAGTAACCCGACTTATTAATGCGGTCCATCAACTCGTGAAAATCGAGTTCTATATCGAATGCGGTAATTTGCACCCTAGCCTGCATAGCTTTCCGTGCATTGGTTTGCCGGAAATTGGCCAGCCCACGCAGCAGATCGGTTTCTTCTTCACTTTCTGCCTTAGCTTCCAGCATTTCAGTGGTAATCTCGGCGCCCTGCGGTGTAAGCACACCGAATGAGTACCCTAGCTTCATGATCGGCTGGGTGAGCGGTTTGCAGATTTTAATAAGAAACTGCGTAAGACCTGCTATTTTGGGAATGAACTCCTGCGCGTTGCGTGCGCTGTTATACCGCACCATCGCATCGAGCCAAATCCAGATAACCAGGAACGCCAATACCGCCCAGCGGACCATTTCCACGCTCCCCGCCTGCATATGCAGCCATGCCAACCGTGCTGCCAAAAGCAATGCAAACAGCGTAATGCCGCGCTGCACCAAAGAAAGCGCCAGTTGCTGGATACGTGTAGGTAATTGACTATCGCCTTCCGCCTTGCGCTCCCAGGGGTTTTCCATGGCGCCGGAAGCCGCATAGGCTGCTCGGATTCCCGACAGGAACAGGGAGATAATGAACAGGAAAATTACTAGAATGAAGTCGTAAGGAGCCAGGAAATCAAAGGGTATGAGCACCCCTGCCAGAGTGGTTTGCGTACTTTTCTGGGGAAAATGAATCCCCGTACGCGTTCGGGCAAGCGGGTCGTCACTGTCTTCTGTTTCTTTCACGAAATGTCAGAGAATGTTCAAAATAGGTATTCAATCAGATAAATGTAGCGAATCCCGCTTAATAACTGTATCTATTTCGGAATAAATACATTTTTAAGCGGGATTCGTCATTAGTTCGTCGAATGCATCAGAACGGCAGATCGTCGTCATCGTTATTGCCGGCCGCCATCGATGGCGGTATCGGATCCGATGGCCGTGGGGCATTGTTGCCGCGCGGCGCATTGCCGGATTGCTGGTATCCGCCTTGCTGGCCACTCTGGCTATAATCGCCGCCCTGTCCACCGCCCGAAGGACCTCCCAATAACGTCATGCTGTTCGCCCGGATCGTCACACCAGTGCGCTGCTGACCTTCCTTATCCGTCCATGTATCGGTGCGGATACGTCCTTCGATATATACCTGGTTTCCTTTTTTGAGGTATTTTTCAGCCACTTTCGCTAATCCCTCCCAAAGTTCAATGCGGTGCCATTCGGTATTATCGACGCGCTCGCCATTTTTGTTTGTATAAGTCTCGGTAGTCGCGATATTGAACTTCGCCACCGCTGACCCGCTTTCCAGGTACCGGACTTCCGGGTCACTGCCCAGGTTACCGATCAGAATTACTTTATTAACACTTCCTGCCATGATTTTTTAACGTGGTTAATGTTTGTTGCAACTTTAAATATAGACATTTCCCGCGAGAAATGTCCGCTAAATATCCTGTTCGGTGATCTTGCCGGTAACCTTGTCTTTCAGGATCAGTTTGTTGCGGCCGTCGTGCGTCACTTCCTGCTTGATCAGGTAGTGCGTTTCATTGTACGAAACATAGTTGGAAGGCTTCTCCACGCCTTCACGCCCACGCCACACTGGAAGTTCCACTTTTTCCCAAAGCTTCGATTTGGCCGATTTATAAGCCGCATCGATCACCGCATTCACAATGTAGCCATCATAAAACGTCTCCGCTGGCGCATTTCCCTTTTCAGCAGAATTGAACATATCCGTGAACATATGATTATACCCGAGGTCGTTCACCTCGTCGCCCACCGGGAACAGCCAACCGGTATTGCTTTCGGCTTTTTCGGCCACATATTCTTCGCCGGTGCCATCCGGGTTTTGCCCGGTCGTGAACATTTCGAAGCCGGTCCGCAAAAAGTTATTAATCCAGATCGTCCCCTCGGTCCCCATTACTTCATCACGCAAATCCATCCCACCCCGGAACGTCCAGCTCACCTCAAACTGCCCGATGGCGCCGTTTTCGTATTTAACCAATGCAATCGCATGATCTTCGGCATCTATCGGCTTCACCTGCGTATCGGCCCAGCACATTACCTCTACGGGTTTGATATCCTTGCCAATAAAATTCCGCGATATTTCAATGCAATGGCATCCCAAATCCAGGATGCAGCCGCCGCCCGCCTGCTCGATATCCCAGAACCACTCACTATGCGGGCCCGGGTGCGCCTCGCGCGACTTCGCCCAGATAATGCGACCAAGCGAACCGTTTTTAACACTTTCAAGCGATTTCAGGAATTTGGGTGTGTAGCACAAATCTTCCAGGTAACCAGCAAAAATCCCAGCTTCCTCTACCGCTTTCAGCATACGTAATGCCTCCGCGCCATTGCGGCCCAGCGGCTTGGTTGATACTACCGCCTTCTTATGCTTCGCGCAAAGCAATACAGCCTGTTCATGAACATTATTGGGCAATGCAATGCACACCATATTCACATCGGGATGCCCGATCACCTCTTCCATGTTCGACGACCAGAAATCGCAGCCGTAATCGTCGGCAAACTTTTTGGCGCTTTCTTCCCGCCGCGCGTAAATGGCCACCACACGATCGCGGCTGCGCTGACCATGGATGGATTCCGCATAAAAACGTCCGATGAAGCCGGAGCCGAGCATTGCGATTTTCTGCATATAGTATTTAGTTTAAAGTTTTAGGAACAGGTTGTGTATTGTCATTAGAGGTCAGGAAGTAGTCAGGTATAGTCATGTATGGTCAAGTGTTGTCACGTACGGTCAGTCATTGTTAGGAAATATTCGTCAAGATTGACCATACATGACGACAAATGACGATACCTGACCGCCCATGACTATAAATTACTGCGCATGACGATTCATGACGTCTTCACTTCATTCTCCCAGCCAGTGGATTTCAACGCCGGGTCGTTCTCCTTTTTGAGGAAATCCGCGTTTTCGAACGACTCGGCATTCCATTCCAGCAATGCGTGATCCGGCACGATGGAAACTGGTACCCGCCACGAGGTTGAAGTTTCAGCATAGGCGATGTTGGATTGCGAGTTATAACACGAAATGAGCGACCAGCGCGGATGATCCGACAGGTTCGCTTCCGAACGGTGCATGAGGTTACTATGGAAAAACAATGCGTCGCCGGGCTCCAATTCGCAGTAGATAAGGTCCATCGTTTTCAATGCATGGTTCACCATTTCCATGTCCGCACCTACCTGCTCGCCTGCGAAGCCGTGGTTCACGCGGCCCATTTTGTGTGAACCCTTAATCACCTGTAAACACCCATTTTCCTTATTAGCGGGTGTTAATGCGATCATCACGCTCATAAGCTGATCGGGAAAAATGAACTGGTTCTTATACCAATACCCATAGTCCTGGTGCCATTCCCACGCACCGCCGACCTTCGGCTCTTTTTGCATGAGTTTGGTATGAAAATGACAAACCTGGCTATCCTGCTGCAACAACTGCCATACCGAATTGACCATTCTTTCGCTGCGGATCAGATACCCGAACACATCGTCGCCCGGCGTGAACCAAAGCGATAGTTTTGTCTTCTTCCCCGACTGGTCGTTCAAGTCCATCGCATTCTTCTGCATTACCGAATTTTCCAGCGCCGTCCGATATAATTTGTCCACTTCCTCGGCAGAAAAGAGACTTTTGACAACAATATAGCCGTCGCGATTATAGTCGGCGATCTGGCTGGCATTCAAACTGAAACTTCCCATGATTGACACTCGGTTAAGCGTTTAGTTCAAAAATATATTACTTAAACCACATTTCTATTTTCATGCAATACTATTACAAGCTCGTTGCCCGCAGCAATGATCAGGCGGTCAGAGGTAATTTTCCTCCCGCAAAACGGTATCGATCAGAATTGGCTTCGGAAGCACTTCGACTTCCTCATGACTGTAAAAAGCCATTCCGTGGGGTAAATCTATCCTTTCGGTTTCAGGAATTTCGAGCCACCAGAACCGTACCTGCAAGCGCTGGTGTGTAAGGATGTGCGAATACACTTTGGGTATTTCTGTCAGGCGGCCTTTTTTCAGGAGGTCTTGGAAATTCGGGTCAAGTAGTGTCAGGGAGTCTGGACATGTGACTGGGGCTTTGGATTCGATAAGTTGGAAATCATAGAGACCTTTCCAGATATCGCGGCCGCGGCGTTCGTGCATGGCGAGCCTGTCGCCTCGCTTCATGATAATGTAGTTCAAATAACGATGTTTGACGGTCAGCTTCTTGATTTTGACAGGCAGCTGCCCCTGCATTTGATGCATATAAGCAAAACAGCGGTCATTGAAAATACAGACCGCGCAATTCGGCGACGCCGGCACGCATTGCAATGCCCCGAACTCGATCATCGCCTGGTTATAGGTAGCAGGGTCCTCCTTGGATACCAGCTGCTTCGCCACCGCAGCAAACTCCTTTTTCCCCTCATTACCCAGCATATCCGACTGAATACCGAAAATACGAGCCATTACGCGGTACACATTCCCATCAATCGCCGGTACTACCTCGTCGAATGCGAAGGAAGCGATGGCTGATGCAGTATATTGCCCGAGGCCTTTTAGTTTTAAAAGCTTTTCAGCGCTTTCGGGAAATCTTCCGTTGTAGTCGTTCACAACCTGCCGGGCCGTGAAATGCATGTTGCGTGCGCGGGAGTAGTAGCCGAGTCCCTGCCATAACCGCAGCACATCGCGCTCATCGGCAGCTGCGAGGTCAAACACCGTGGGATACTGGTCGGTAAAACGCTCATAGTAAGGTAACCCCTGGACTACACGGGTTTGCTGGAGAATCACCTCCGATAACCAAATTTTATATGGGTCTTTGGTTTCCCGCCAAGGCAACGAGCGGTGGTTTTCAAGATACCAGGATTTGAGTCTTCTGTTAAAATCAATCACCTCCAAATCATCCGGTATCATATTATTTTTACTTATGTGCACTGTTTTTTAATGAATTATATAAAAAAGGGGAAGATCATCCTTTTAAGTTTTATTAAAATTACCGTACCTTTGTGTTCCCAAAATTTACAGGAGTAAGTAAATTAATGAAATAATATCCACTTAAAGTAAACAATCAAAGTGACTAAGGCAGACGTAATCGCACAGATTTCCGAGAAAACAGGCGTAGACAAGGGCGACGTTCAGCAAACGCTAGAATCGTTTTTTACCGTGGTAAAGGACTCACTTTCTGATGGTGAGAACCTTTATGTTAGAGGTTTCGGTAGTTTCATCAACAAAAAACGTGCGCGCAAAGTGGCCCGCAATATTTCAAAGGGAACTTCCATGATTATTGACGAGCACTTTGTACCAAGCTTCAAGCCTGCAAAAGTTTTTGTTGAGCAGGTAAAAGAAAGTGACAAACTGAAAGCAGTCGCTGAAAAGTAATTTACCTGAAAAGGTTGGGTTATAAGAGTATGAAAAAGTCCATTTTACTTTCTTGCGTGCTTGCGGTAGCACTGGTAGGAACGCTGTTCAGCCTTCCCAAGGTCGTCGTAAACAACAAGGGCAAAGAGATGGACAAGGAGAAAGGCCAGCCGGCTGCCGCTGCGGCAGCAAATGCTGCTGAGTCCTCTTCCAAATCGCATGATGGAGCCGCTTTAACTCCTGATCAACAGAAAATTGTAGATCAGCTCAGAAGCGGCTTCAATCAAGCGGGTGATAAAGACAAGGTTGCTGCGGGCATCAAGCTTTCAGACGAGTTTGCGAAGCTTCAAAAATTTGACAGCGCTGCATTCTATGCCGAGAAAGTGGCCCTGCTCTCCCCTGCTATCGAAAACCTGATGCGTGCGGGCGACCGCTACTATGAGGCGTACGGATTCGCAGTGGACGAGCAGAAAGCAAAGAACTTGGGTATCAAAACCCGCGAATATTACCAAAAAGCAATTGACCAGAATCCTGGACTGTTGACTGCAAAAGCCAACATGGCGATGACCTATGTGAATACAGAGAACCCGATGCAGGGTATTCTGATGCTCCGCGAGGTGATCGACGCGGATCCTACCAACGAACTGGCATTGTTCAATCTGGGGATCCTGTCCATGAGATCGAACCAATATTCAAAAGCTGCTGACAGGTTCAGACAGATTTTAACCAACAATCCTAAGAATACGAAAGCTAAGTTCTATCTTGGCCTTTCGCTCGTAGAATTGGGTGACAAAGAACAAGCAAGCAAAGTTCTGTCGGAGGTTAAAAAAGAGGAGAAAGACCCGGTAATCCAGCAAGCCATTGGCGAGTTGGAGGGCCGTCTGGGCAACTGATCATCAGATCATAAAGGAAATACATTACTTATTTTATAAAACGACATAATCATGCCTTGCGGAAAAAAGAGAAAAAGACATAAGATCTCCACTCACAAGAGAAAGAAAAGACTCAGAAAAAACAGACATAAGAAGAAATAATTGGCTATGACCGGGTTTTAATATTAAGATCCGGTCATCCTTATTCCCCACGTTTGTATCCCGCTAACAGTCTGATATGCGGGGAGTTAAGTATCAACATTATCGAGCCATTCAGTTGGTTGAACATTGAGTAACGAATTACTAATCAATTCTACTCAAAAGGGAGAGCGTATAGCCCTTTTGCAGGATAAACGTCTTTTAGAATATCACGTAGAAACACCGGATCAGAGCTTTACCGTAGGCGACATTTACCTCGGTACTGTGCGGAAGCTGGTGGCAGGGCTCAATGCTGCCTTTGTTGACGTTGGTTTTGAAAAAGATGCGTTCCTGCATTACCTCGATTTGGGGCCTAATATCAACTCGCTGAACAAGCTCACCAAGGACGTAATCGCCAAGCGGACGCATTCGGGCAACTTGAAAAATTTCAAGATGGAGCCGGAAATCGAGAAGCTTGGAAAAATCGATAAAGTTCTTTCTAAGAACCAGCCAATCCTGGTTCAGATCGTCAAGGAGCCTATTTCTACCAAAGGCCCGAGGCTTTCGTGCGACATTTCGATAGCCGGACGGTATATTGTACTCGTCCCATTCTCCAATTCAGTCAACCTTTCCAAGAAGATCACCGACAAGCAGGAGCGAAACCGCTTGCAAAGGCTGATGTCGTCCATCAAACCTCAGAATTTTGGGGTGATAATCCGCACGGTAGCTACCGGAAAGGACGTGGACGAGCTCAACAAGGATTTGCAGGACTGTCTGGACAAATGGGAAAACGGTATCAAAGCGCTTCGCGATGCCAAACCGCGCGACCGCGTGATCGGTGAAATGAACCGCGCGTCTTCGATCATCCGCGATATGCTCAACGAGTCCTTCGACAGCATTACCGTAGATTCTAAGGATGTTTATGATGACATCAAAGCATACATCCACAACATCGCACCGGAGAAGGAAAACATTCTTCGCCTGCACAATGGCAAGAATAAGCTGTTTGAACAATTCGGTCTGGAAAAACAGATCAAATCGCTGTTCGGTCGCTCGGTCAGCCTTCCTAATGGCGGTTACCTGATCATCGAGCATACGGAAGCCTTGCACGTAATCGATGTCAACAGTGGCAACAAATCCAATTCCGAAGAGGATCAGGAAGCTACTGCATTGAGCGTCAACCTCGAAGCAGCCAAGGAAATTGCCCGCCAGTTGCGCCTGCGCGATATGGGCGGTATTATCGTTGTCGACTTTATCGACATGAAAAAGGCAGAGAACAAGCGCACGCTGTTCGACGTTATGCGTGATGAAATGAAGGGCGACCGGTCGAAATACACCGTTTTGCCACTATCTAAATTCGGCTTGCTGCAAATCACGCGTCAGCGTGTGAGGCCGGAAATGAACATCGTCACCCGCGAAACCTGCCCTACTTGCGGTGGTACGGGCACGATCCAGGCGAGCATTCTCGTATCCGACGTGATCGCCAACAACCTCGATTACATTCTCACCAAACAGAACGAGCGCGGCATTACCATTTCGCTCCATCCGTTCCTGCATTCGTATTTCACCAAAGGGCTGATTTCCGAGCAGGTAAAATGGTTCTTCCATTACAAAACCTGGGTGAAACTGATCAAAGACTCGTCGCTGGGCGTGGTGGATTTCAAGTTCCATAACCGGTATGGGGAGGAAATCGAGATTGTGCCAGTGAATTAACGGCTTTCGGCTTTCGGCTTTCGGCTTTCGGCTTTCGGCGATCAACTACTTTCCTTTCCAGATGGGTTCCCGCTTTTCTCTGAAGGCTAGTGCGCCTTCTCTTGAATCTTCTGTTTGGAGAAGTTTGTCTAATTCCCTTTTCAGAAAAGTATGCTGCTCATTTTGAGGGATATCCTTTAATTGCTGCAAGCTTTGCATTCCTGCTTGTATTGCCAATGGCGCGCTCTCGCAAACTTGGGTAGCCAGCGCAATTACTTCCTCTTCAATATTTTCAGCCAAATGCGTAATCAGGCCCATTTCCAGCGCTTCCTTAGCTGAATAAGCCTTTCCGGTTATCGACATTTCGAGAATCTTCCGTTGCGGCAAAATGGGTGAAAGCGACGCCATTACCTGCATCGGCCAGATTCCCCGCTTTACCTCCGGCAAACTGAATGTAGCCCCCGGCACACTGAAAACGAACGTACAGCCGCAAATCATAAGAAAGCCCCCAGCCAGCACCGGCCCCTCTACCTGTGCAATACAAGGTTTTAGCAAGTCATTGAAAGCATCCCCCATTCGTGCCTCTCCGTGTATTCGTGGCAATAAATCATTCATAGCATTCGCAGAAGGATCATGAAATGCATTCAAATCGGCCCCGGCACAAAACACCGGCCCTTCGGCTTTCAGTACTACACACCGGATATCCGTTCGATAATGCGCGTAGGCCAATGCATAAATGATTTCTTCCGCCATTGTCGGAGTGAATGCATTGCGCTTCTCAGGTCGGGCTAATGTGATGGTAAAAAGATGTCCGGCCTTTGCAGTTTTAATATGCAAAAACCGGACGTTATCGAAAGTCTGGATATCTTCTTCGGTGTAGAATCGCATGCCAAAACACGGTTAGTTCGCTTTGGCAAGTATAGTAAATTATCGGGTCACAACGCCCTCGACCATTTTAATATACTGGGCAATACCTTCTTCAATTTCATGCAGATAAATAAATTCATCCGCGCTATGCGAGCGTGCGGAATGTCCCGGACCCATTTTCAACGACGGGCAATCGAGTAATGCCTGGTCCGAAGTTGTCGGAGAACCGTACGCGTTACGGCCCAGTTTCAAACCTTCCAACACAATCGGATGATCCATTGGAATGCTGGATGGGCGCAAGCGAATCGATCGCGGCGTAACTTCTGATTGAATATTTGCTTTAATTTCAGAAATAACCTCTTCCAAAGTGTACTGATCCGTCACACGCACGTCGATCGTAAATGTGCAGGCGTCCGGCACCACATTATGCTGCGTGCCCGCATTGATGATCGTCACCGACATTTTGATCGGCCCGAGCGTTGGGGATACCTTGGGGAATTTGTATTCTGTAATCCACTGAATATCTTTCAGTGCTTTGTAAATCGCATTCTCCCCCTCCTCACGCGCCGCGTGGCCGGAAACGCCTTTTGCTGTGCAATCCAGTACCAGCAGGCCTTTTTCCGCAACCGCCAAATGCATTTCGGTAGGCTCTCCTACAATGGCAAATGCGATTTCCGGTAACTCCAGAGCTACAATTTCAAGGCCTTCTTTTCCGGAAATCTCCTCCTCAGCTGTGGTGGCAATGGCAATATTATAGGTAAGATCCTCTCTTTCGTAGAAATAACAAAAAGTAGCAATTAACGAAACCAGGCAGCCGCCGGCATCATTACTCCCCAAACCATACAGCTTTCCATCCTGTTCAATCGCTTTGAAAGGATCTAGCGTCCAGGACTTATTCGGCTTCACAGTATCATGGTGCGAGTTGAGCAGCATTGTCGGCTTACTCGCGTCGAAATACTTGTTGAAAGCCCAGAGGTTATTCTTTTTGGTATGAAAAGGAATGTTCTTTTTCGTAAAGAAGTCCGCCAGAATTTTCGCGGTATGCTCTTCCTCTCTACTGAATGAAGGCGTTTCGATCAGATTCTTCAACAATGCGATGGCCTCCCTGGAGAGTATTTGTATATTTTCCAAAGTGTTTACCATCTTACTTGTCCGTCACCTTTAACAATCCACTTCTCCGTCACGAGTTTTTCCAATGCAAATGGGCCTCTGGCATGCAGTTTTTGAGTCGAGATACCGATTTCTGCGCCCAATGCGAACACGCCGCCATCTGTGAAACGGGTCGAAGCATTGGCATACACCGAAGCGGCATCTACTTCTTTCAAAAATGTTTCGATCGCCGCTTCATCAGTTGAGATGATCGCCTCCGAATGTCTCGATGAATAGTTTTCGATCTGTTTCAGAGCATCTTCCAGCCCATCGACCACTTTCACCGAACATTTGAAATCCAGGAATTCCTTTCCAAAATCGTCTTCGCTGGCATGTCGCAGGTAAGGATACTCCGCTTTTTGAAGAATATCATAGGACTCTTCGTCCGCGAAAACCTCCACATTCCATTTAATAAAGTCTTCTCTCAATTTGGGCAAAAACTCGCCTGCCACCGCACGATCAACCAAAACAGTATCCAGCGCATTACAAGCAGCCGGTTTGGAGACCTTTGCATTCACAACTATTTGCGCACCTTTGTCGAGGTCACCTGTTTTTTCTATGTAAGTATGACAGACCCCTGCACCAGTTTCAATGGTAGGGACCACTGAATTCTGACGTACGAATTTGATCAAGCCCTCGGAACCGCGTGGAATGATGATATCCACATATTGAATGGCCGTCAACAGCTCGCCGACAAACTCGCGACCAGTAGGCAACAACGTAACAGCAGCCGCGGGCACACCGAATTCCGTCAAAGACGCATGGATCAGGCTCACCAGATAATTGTTGGAGTTTTGCGCTTCCTTCCCGCCTTTGAGCACGCACGCATTCGCGGAGCGCAGGCACAGGGAAGCCACGTCGATCGTCACATTCGGGCGCGATTCATAAATAACGCCTACCACGCCCAGCGGTACGGCGATCTTTTTCAGGGAAAGTCCCTGCTGAATGGTTTTTTCGACAAATACCTCGCCGGTCGGGTCCGGGAGCTCCGCTACCTCGATCAGGCTTTGCGCCAGTTCGTTGATCCGCTTCTGATTCAGGAGCAGGCGATCTTTTTTCGGGTCGGCATCATCCATCAAATCCAGGTCTTTCCGGTTTTCGGCGATGATGTTTTCGGCATTGGCCAGCACTCTGGCCGAAAGGTTGATCAGCAAATCAGCCCTTTGCCTGTCTGTCAGCCGGCGAACGGCAGCTGAGGCCTCCCGCGCTTCCTTTAATTGAGGTACTATCGATTCCATTATAACAAAACTATATCATTGGCATGCGCCACTTCAAAATTAACTGTTTTCAGGTTGCTGCGGATCGCCGAGGATGTCTCGCGCGCCCGTGCAACCGCGATCATTTCGTCTTCCGACGAGTATATTTCGATGATTTCACCCGCTTCAAAATCGCCGGTTACTTCGGTGACACCCACCGCAAGCAAACTCTTACGCCTTAATAATGCTTTGGAAGCGCCTTCGTCCACACGCAACGTGCCGGATACCAGACCGCCGCTTCCGAGCCAGCGGTTACGGGCAGATAATGTGCTTTTACCCGGTGTGATCAATGTGCCCGCTTCTCCTTTCAATGCATTCAGCAGTTCGTTAGGCTGATTCATTCCAAAAATGACTACGCGAATGGCCATTCTGGAAGCGAGTTTGGCGAATGTGAGCTTGGAAGCCATTCCGCCGAGGCCGAGGAAAGATTTATCGGTCCTGACAAACTTAAAAACCTCGTTCACATTGGATACGTTCCGCAGGATTTTCCCTTCCTCGTCTAACAACCCTCCCACCGAAGTACAGAACATCAGCGATTCGGCCCCAAAACCAACAGCCAGCAAGGTAGCCAGTTCATCATTATCCGAGAATTTCAGCTCGCGGTCGCTGACCACGTCGTTTTCGTTCACAATCGGAATAATGCCGTTCAACCAGAGCTCTTCAAAAGTTTCTTTGAGTTGCAGGAATTTATTGCGGTTCGCGAAATGCTGCCGCTCACAAAGGCTTTGGGCAATGTAAATTTTATTCGGGGCAAAATAGGAAGCATAGAGGCCTACCAGCAGCGGATTACCCACTGATGCTGCCGCCTTTCGCTGGGTCATGGTGCCCCTATAATCATTGATATATGCCTTACCTGCACCTACCGCACCCGAAGAAACGATAATAATGCGGTATTGCGAATGGATTTCCGAAACTTGCCGGGCTATTTCCGAAATGATCCTGACATCAGGTTCACCCGAAGGAAGCGTGATAGAGGCCGTCCCGAATTTTATGACGAGAATAGGTTTTGACACTTGGTATTTAAATAAGCGGCGCCACTTCCGGCGCCCGGTAATCAATCTGGCGCCAAAAATACTTCTTTTCAAACGAAAACGGATGCCCTACCCTCGCCCTCAACGCATTTGGCACATTATAATTCGCTTAAAACCGCCCCGTTGAACTGCCTTCTGAGTTTTAATGCCTTGTGAAGCTGATCGAGATATTCATCGCGCGGGATTTCGATAGCACCGTAGCGAAGCACATTATCATTGATAAACTGGGTGTCCAGCAATGCGAAGCGGTTCAATTTCAACAGCTGGATCAGGTAGTGAAATGCGACTTTCGATGCATTACTCTCGATCGTAAACATCGATTCACCAAAAAACACCCCATTAATAGAAACTCCATACAGCCCGCCGACAAGCCGGTCTTCACGCCAGGCCTCCACGCTGTGCGCGTACCCGAGCTCATGCAATGCCGTGTAGGAAGCGATGATTTCCTCCGAAATCCACGTCCCCGGCTCACTCGCCCGTGGCAGCGCGCATCCCCGCATAACGCCCTCGAAGTCGGTATCGATGCGGATATCGAAATACTTTTTGTTTAAAACTGGCCGGAGCGATTTGGATGGCTTGTAGGTATCGATGGGAATAATGGCCCGAGGATTGGGTGAGTACCAGTAAATAGTACCATCTGCCTCGGCCATGGGAAATATGCCATTGATATAGCCGTTGAGGAGGTCGTCGGTACTGATTGCAGACATGAAAGCCACTGAATTAAAGAAATAATATTGTTGATCGAAGTGAGAATAGTACAAAATAGGGCACACCCACAAATCCGCTCTCTTGAAACTTTACCGTTCAAAACGAACCATAAAAATATATCTTCTGTTTCTTTGCTGTAAGATTTTTTTTTTGAAAATTTGCAGCCTCTTAGACGCACAAGCAAGTCAATGAATCACAACGGCATACATACAGTTCTGCATACTACGCCTTTCCGATTCAGGTCCCCACGGACCGCATAATCTCCTTTTACCTACGTGGTAAATATCTAATCCCCGCAATTTCTTACAATTTCTAGACGTCCCATCGTTTTTCTCTGGGTTAGTTAATTATTGTCTTGAACATTTTGTCAGCATAGTCACATCAATGAAAAATACCGAAGTAGTGGGCAGTAAGTTTATCGTACAGACTGCCAATGAAAATCATCTCCATTACGCCGAACAAATCTGCGCGGAAATGGAGGAGAGCGCCAAAAAGCGTGGTACCGGTATAGCCAAACGTTCCCCAGTGTACATTATGGAGAAAATGGTGGAAGGAAAAGCCATCATTGCCACCACCAACACCGGCGAATGGGTAGGATTTTGTTACATCGAAACCTGGGAGCATGGAAAATTCGTAGCGAACTCGGGCTTGATCGTACATCCTGATTTCCGCAACAGCGGCATGGCGAAGGCTATTAAAATGAAAGCATTCGAATTGTCGCGTCAAAAATATCCTGATGCCAAAATTATCGGTATCACTACGAGCCTTCCGGTGATGAAAATCAACTCGGATTTGGGCTACGAGCCAGTAACGTTCAGCGAATTGCCCGCCGACGATGCATTCTGGAAAGGCTGCGCGAGCTGCGTGAATTACGACGTTCTCACCCGGACCAACAGAAAACACTGTCTTTGCACGGGTATGATGTACGATCCGGAAGATAAGAAACCTGCTGCCACGCCTGACAACGGTACCGCGGCAGCAACTGAAAGCCATACCTGGGATTTCTTGAAAGAATCGAGCCTTTATGAGCGCTGGATGCGCATTAAGCAACGTATTTTGCTGCGAAGGGAAGAACGCGCCAAAAAGAAAAACGCCGGGGCCGTGCTGGTACACTAATGTATCGGACACTTGATAGATTTTAGTATCTCATTTTTAATACCCCGCCCGGCAGCCAAAAAGGCCCGAAGCGGGGTATTTTTTTGTACTTTTGCACCGCAAATCAAGCATTTAATCAGAATTCATATATAATGTCACAGCCCAAAGTAGTATTAGCGTTTTCAGGGGGACTTGATACCTCCTTTTGTGTAAAATATTTAGCCGAAGACAGAGGTTATGAAGTGTACTCGGTTTTGGTTGACACCGGTGGTTTTTCCGACGAAGAGCTGAAAACAATCGAAGCGAATGCCTATGCTTTGGGCGTGAAGCAACATGCTACTATTTCCAAGACCAGGGAATATTACAATGATTGCATCAAATACCTGATCTTCGGCAATATCCTGAAAAACAACACTTACCCGCTTTCAGTAAGCGCCGAGCGTATCTTTCAAGCCGTTGCGGTGGCTGAATATGCCAAAGAAATCGGTGCAAGCGCCATTGCACACGGCAGCACAGGTGCAGGGAACGACCAGGTTCGTTTCGATATGGCCTTCCGCATCATTGTCCCTGAAGCTGAAATCATCACCCCGATCCGTGACCTGAAACTTTCCCGCGAAGCGGAAATTGAATACCTGACGGCCAAAGGCGTTTCCCGCGACTGGACCAAGGCTGCGTATAGCATCAACAAAGGCCTCTGGGGAACATCGGTAGGTGGCAAAGAAACTTTGACTTCCGACCAATATCTGCCCGAATCCGCATGGCCTACGCAAATCACCAAGACCGAGCCGGAGCGCATTACCTTGGAATTTGTAGGTGGTGAGTTAAAAGGCGTTGCAGGTGAGACTTTTGAAAACCCGGTTACGGCCATTCAAAAGCTGGCTGAAATCGCACAGCCATTCGGTATCGGCCGGGACATTCACGTGGGCGACACCATTATCGGTATCAAAGGCCGTGTAGGTTTCGAAGCTGCCGCTCCGCTGATCATCATCAAAGCGCACCATACGCTTGAAAAGCATGTTTTGACGGAACAACAATTGTACTGGAAAGAACAGCTTGCCAACTGGTACGGCAGCTTGCTGCACAAAGGCCAGTTTGTAGAGCCGGTAATGCGCAACATCGAGACATTCCTGAGCGATACGCAGTCGCACGTGACGGGTAAAGTACACGTCTACCTCGCACCGCACCGCTTCCACGTAGAAGGTATCGAGTCGCCATTCGACCTGATGTCATCGAAATTCGGCAGCTACGGCGAAATGAACAATGCATGGACCGGCGACGACGTGCGCGGCTTCTCGAAAGTAGCTTCGAACCAGGTGATGATTTATGGTAAGGTGAGTGATTCGGTGGAAAAGTAAATGAGTTTAAAGTTTATGAGTTTAGGGTCATATGCAAAACTATCATGAGCTTAAAGTCTGGCAAAAATCTCACGCTTTGGTATTGGAGATTTACAAAATGACTGACCTCCTCCCAAAAAGCGAAACGTTTGGCCTTATTTCTCAAATGCGACGCTCGTCGGTTTCCATTGCCGCCAATCTTGCGGAAGGTTGTGGTAAAAAAAGGAACGCTTGACGTCGCAAACTTTTTTCAAATATCCCTAGGATCTCTTCATGAAACAGAATATTATCTTTTGCTTTCAACAGACCTACATTACATTACTAATGAAGTGTTTGAGCATCGTGATCTGGAAATAAAGGAAATCAAAGCAATACTAATTTCCCTTATCAAAACGGTACGCTCTTCGTAAGACTAAAAATATGGACTCATTAACTCATAAACTCATAAACTTTCTGAAAATAGGCATCATAGGCGCTGCCGGATATACTGGTGGCGAGCTGATCAGAATCCTTGTCAACCACCCGAATGTGAACATCGCATTCGCGCACAGCAAAAGCCAGGCGGGCAAACCGGTTTATGCGACGCATACGGATTTGCTGGGCGATACTGAACTGGTATTTTCCGGAGATGATATCCAGCCGTTGCTCGATCAGCCGGGCTTAAATGCGATTTTCCTATGCTCCGGCCACGGCGAATCGAAGAAGTTTCTGGATGAATATCAATTGCCGGAAAGTGTAAAAGTGATCGACCTCAGCACGGATTTCCGAAATGAGTCGAATGGCTTTGTGTATGGCTTGCCGGAATTGCAGCGCGAGGCGATCAAGAGCGCCACTAAAATTGCCAACCCGGGCTGTTTTGCAACGAGCATCGAATTGGCCGTTTTACCACTGGCGAATGCAGGTTTGATCAAAGACGATGTTCACGTAAGCGCCGTTACAGGCAGCACGGGTGCGGGACAGGCATTGAGCGCGACCACGCATTTCACGTGGCGTAACAACAACATGTCGATTTACAAGGCATTCACACATCAGCACTTGACGGAAATCAAAATGACTTTCGGCAAATTGCAGGCAGGTTTCGATAAGCCGGTGAACTTCGTGCCGTACCGCGGCGATTACACACGCGGCATTATCGCCAACGTGTACACGCGCTACAAAGGCACTTTGGAAGAGGCCAAAGCCATTTATAAAGACTTTTACGCCTCGCACCTATTCACGCACGTAAGCGACACGCCGATTGACCTGAAGCAGATTGTGAATACCAACAAATGCTTCGTCCACCTGGAAGTGCACGACGGCCAGCTGCTGATCACGAGCATTATCGATAACCTGACCAAAGGTGCGTCGGGGCAAGCGGTACAGAATATGAACCTGCTGTTCGGTTTACCGGAAGATGCAGGGCTTCGGTTGAAAGCACCGGCGTTTTGATGATCCTATTTGAGTTGTTTTAGTTTGGAGCGTAAACGGAAGGATTGCTATGAACGATTTAATTCAAACATATAACCAGTTAAGCGATACGCAGCAAAAGCAACTTGTCGCATTTGCCAATTTGCTTCTGCTCAGACAGAAAGCCAAACAACCGACGGGAAATTTGACTGACTGGAAAGATAGAATCACCAAAGTTTCCACTTGGAGCGAAGAAGATATCAAAGTATTCGAACAGAATGCAAAACATTTGAATGAATGGAGAGTACAGGATTGGTAATTGATACCGGGATATTCGGCGAGTATTTGCGGAAACCTGAAAAGTCAAAAACAATCCTGGCGTCACTACCGAACGACACTTTACTGTTTGTTTCGGCTGTAACAGTCTATGAATTGATAACGGCGCTCATTTTTCAATTACCAATCAAAACATTAAACAAGGATCATTTTCAAAGAATCGAAACTTTGGAACTGGCCTGATAAACCACAAAAAAATGTCACACCTTTTTGACGTCTACCCCATTTACGATATAGAACCCGTAAAAGCCGAAGGCAGCTACCTATGGGACCAACACGGTACCAAGTACCTTGACCTTTACGGCGGTCACGCGGTGATTTCGGTCGGCCATTGCCACCCTTATTATGTGGATAAGCTGACGAAGCAGTTGAATGCGATCAGTTTTTATTCCAATTCTGTCAAAATCTCTATCCAGGAGGAACTGGCGGAGAAGTTGGGTGAGCTATCGGGCTATCCTGATTATAAACTGTTCCTCTGCAACTCCGGCGCGGAGGCGAATGAGAATGCATTGAAACTCGCTTCTTTTCACAATGGCAGAACGAAGGTAATTTCCTTCACGAAATCGTTCCATGGCCGTACGGCCGGAGCCGTGGCGGCTACGGATAACCCGTCGATAGTTGCACCTGTGAATTACAAGGAGCACGTAACCTTCCTGCCATTTAACGACGCTGCCGCCGCAGAGAAAGGCATTACCGACGAAGTTTGCGCGGTGATCGTGGAAGGTATCCAGGGTGTGGGGGGCATTAATGTTTGCACAGATGAGTTTTTACAAACATTGAGACGCAAATGCGACGAAACCGGCGCCATCCTGATCCTCGACAGCGTGCAATGTGGCTACGGACGGACCGGCAAGTTCTTCTCACACCAGTTCAGCGGCATCGAGCCGGATATTATGTCAATGGCGAAAGGCATGGGTAACGGCTTCCCGATCGGCGGGATTTTGATCTCTCCGAAATTCAAAGCGAGCTATGGTTTGCTGGGAACGACTTTCGGTGGCAACCACCTGGCCTGCGCGGCGGGCGTGGCCGTTTTGGACATTATGAAAAAAGAAAACCTGATCGCGAATGCGGCTGAAATCGGGGATTACCTGTTCGAAGGCATTAAGGCGATTGGCGGCTATAAAGAGTTGAGAGGTCGTGGGCTGATGATCGGGATTGAGTATGATTTCCCGGTGAAGGATCTGCGCAACAAACTTTTGTTTGAACACAAAATGTTCACAGGCGTAGCGGGCGCGAACACGATCCGGCTGCTGCCGTCGCTCGCATTAGGCAAAACCGAGGCTGATCAGTTCCTGGAAGCGTTGAAAAAAGAAGTATCTGTTGCAGCCGTTTGATTTTTTTGAACTAATACCATCCTTGTCCTAGTTGAGAGTAGGAACACCTATCTCCGAAATTTTAACCTGAATGAAACACTTTCTTTCCATTAAAGACGTCACCGACCTCCCACAGCTCATCAGCAGCGGTATCGCAGCCAAAAAAGACCCGTTTGCAGATCAGACGCTTGGAAAAAACAAAACCATAGGCCTGTTGTTTTTCAATTCGAGTTTAAGGACGAGGATCAGCACGCAGAAAGCTGCCCAGAACCTTGGCTTGAATGTGATTACGATGAATGTCGGACAGGATGGTTGGGGACTGGAAATGGAAGAAGGTGTGATCATGAATGGCGACAAGGCGGAGCACGTGAAGGAAGCGGCAGCGGTAATAGGCAGCTATTGCGATATCATCGGTATACGCTCGTTCGCAGGTTTGCAGGATCGCGACAAGGATTATTCCGAACTCGTTTTCCAGCAATTCAAAAAATATGCAAATGCCCCGATCGTGAACCTCGAATCCGCAACACGGCACCCGCTGCAATCGCTGGCCGACTGCATTACCATCGAAGAATTCAAGCTCAAAAAACGCCCGAAAGTGGTGCTTACCTGGCTGCCGCATTTCAAAGCATTGCCACAAGCTGTTGCCAACTCGTTCTGCGAATGGATGAACCCGATGGATGTGGACCTCGTGATCACACACCCGGAAGGTTATGACCTTTCTCCCGATTTCGTAGGCCGCGGCCAGGTGATCTACGACCAGGACAAGGCATTGGAAGGCGCGGATTTTGTATATGGCAAAAACTGGTCGTCATTCAACAGCTACGGACAGGTGCTGAACACCGATCCGTCGTGGATGATCACCGAGGCTAAAATGGCTTTGACCGACAATGGCAAATTCATGCACTGCCTTCCTGTGCGCCGGAATATGAAGGTGGCCGACGAAGTGCTCGACGGCCCGCGTTCGCTGGTAATCGAGCAGGCTGCCAACCGCGAGTGGTCGGCGCAGGCGGCATTGAAAGAGGTCTTGTTAGGTCTGTAATTGTTATTTTTGCAGGACTGAATATAAAAAGAGGATGTATCAAGAAGAGTAAAATCATATTTCATTGTCACCTTAATCACACTTTGATACATCCGCATCATGAAACTGTTAATGAAATGAGTACAACCGCATTGGCTCAACCCTTCGATACTACAACACTGGATGAAGTCCGCAAAACCGGCGTACTGATCGTAAACCTCGGTACACCGGACAGCCCGTCGGTGCCCGATGTACGTAAATACCTCCGCCAGTTTCTCATGGACGAGCGCGTGATCGATATTCCGTACCTGAACCGCTGGTTCCTGATCAACCTCATCATCGCGCCATTCCGTGCTCCTAAGTCTGCAAAGGTTTACAAGCAACTTTGGAAACCTGACGGTTCTCCCTTAAAAACGTACGGCTATTCGGTGAAGGATAAATTGCAAAAAGTGTTGGGTAAAGATTACGTAGTCGAACTGGCTATGCGTTACCAGAACCCCAGCATTGAAAAAGCACTGACTGCATTGCGCAAGGAATGCCTGACCGAAATCATCGTCGTGCCGTTCTTCCCGCAATATGCTTCGGCCTCTACCGGCTCGGTATATAAAGAAGTAATGCGCGTCGTGAAAGACTGGGAAGTATTGCCGGAAATCCGCTTTGTAAACCGCTTCCTCGAACACCCGAAATTCATTCAGGGTTTTGTGGATTTGGGTAAAAAATACATGGCGCAGCACGATTACGACCATTTCGTGTTCAGCTACCACGGCTTGCCTGAACGGCAGATCACCAAAGGCGATGTTACCGGCCATTTTTGCCAGTTCGGCAGCTGCTGCGACAAGCTCGATCATCGCAACCAGCATTGCTACCGTGCCCAATGTTTCGAGACGACGCGTTTGCTCGTGAAAGGATTAGGCATTCCCGAAGGTAAATACACTACCTGTTTCCAGTCACGTTTGGGCAAAAACCCGTGGATCAAGCCTTATACCGACGAGGTAATTCCTGAATTGACCAAAAAAGGCGTGAAAAGCGCGTTAGCATTCTCGCCGGCATTTGTAGCCGACTGCCTGGAAACGACGATTGAAGTAGGAGAAGAATACAAAGAAATGTTTGAGAAAGAAGGCGGCCAGCATTGGCAGCTTGTCGAAAGCCTCAACGACAGCGATATTTGGGTAGAATGCCTTGAAGATATCATTAAAAACCCGGCCTCCTGATTCAGGGGCCGGGTTTCGGCTTTTATAGGAGATTGTTTTTTATTACAAGCTAACGCTCTCCTTCTTGTAAAGGCCGATGAGCGTTTCCGCCGCGTAATCGATTTCAGCTTCGGTATTGTACTTCCCGAACGAGAAACGCACATTAGCACGGTTTTCATCGATTTTAAGCTCATTCAAAACGTGTGAACCGATATCGGTACCGCTCGAACACGCGCTCCCGCCAGAAACAGCGATTCCTGCAATGTCGAGATTGAATAGCAGCATATCGCTGATATCCGAGGGCGGCAGGCTTACATTCAGAACGGTGTAAAGGCTTTTGCTCAAATCTCCGGAATTACCATTGAATGCAACGCCTTCAATACCTTCGCTTAACTTGCCGATCATGCGGCTTTTAAGACCTTCAATGTGCGTGCGGTGCGCGTCCATATCGCGGTAAGCGATTTCCAATGCTTTCGCTAATCCTACAATACCGTAAATGTTTTCGGTTCCCCCGCGCATGTTGCGCTCCTGCGCGCCCCCGTGTACGAAAGGATTTATTTTAATACCCGGACGCACATACAGAAACCCAATGCCTTTAGGGCCATTGAATTTGTGAGCCGCACCGACGATGAAGTTCGTTTTCAATTTTTGCAGGTCGTGGCGGTAGTGGCCCATCGTCTGCACGGTGTCGCAATGGAAGATGGCATCATACTTTTCACAAATATCGCCAGCCGCTTCCAGGTCGAGCAGGTTACCGATTTCGTTGTTACCATGCATTAAGGACACCAATGAACGCGGTTTGGAAGCCAGCAGCGATTCCAGATGTTTCAGATCGACCTCCCCTTTTGCATTCAAATTCACAAAACTCAGCTCGATGGCACCCAGCTTTTTGAGGTGCTCCAACGTGTGTAATACCGCGTGGTGCTCGATGCGTGAGGTAATGGCGTGTTTCAGGCCAAATGTCTCAATGCTCGAACGGATTGCCGTGTTGTCGGCCTCGGTACCACCTGAGGTAAAAAATATCTCGGCTGGCGCCGCATTCAGGATCGCTGCGATATTCTTTCTGGCCCGCTCGATAGACGAACGCACGGCACGGCCGTATGAATGAATGGAAGAGGGGTTACCGAATTGCTCGGTCATCAGCGGCAGCATAGCTTCCAGGACCTCGGGGTCCAGCTGCGTCGTAGCCGCATTGTCCAGATAGACTTTCATGTGGATATAAATTAGAAAGATCACTCATTGTCAGTTCAGACAACAAGTGACCCAAATTAGCTAAGCAACAGCTTTATTATTTCTTCGGTTCCGAAATAATTTCCTTGATATCGGAAATGATTTTATTGGCAAGGCTGGTCGCGGTAGTCAGCGTCTCCGATTCCGAATAAATACGAATGATCGGCTCCGTGTTCGATCGCCGCAAATGCACCCATTCGCGGTCAAATTCTATGCGGACACCGTCGATCGTGTTCACGGGCTGCTTCGAATAGCGCGTCTGGATACGGTCGAGAATGTTATCGACGTTAATCTCCGGCGTGAGCTCTATCTTGTTCTTCGAAATATAATAGTTCGGATAAGATCTTCTCAAAACCGACGCCTTTTTGCCTGACTTCGCCAAATGCGTCAGGAACAATGCAATCCCCACCAATGCATCGCGGCCGTAATGGCTTTCAGGATAAATCACTCCTCCATTACCTTCCCCGCCGATCACGGCATTGTTGGCTTTCATCGCGTTCACCACATTCACCTCTCCTACCGCCGATGCGAAATACTGGCCGCCGGCTTTCACCGTGACGTCGCGCAACGCGGCAGTCGATGAAAGATTCGAAACCGTATTGCCTGGTGTGTTTTTCAAAACATAGTCTGCCACAGCTACAAGCGTATATTCCTCTCCAAATGGTGTTCCGTCCTCACACATGAGTGCAAGCCTGTCCACATCCGGATCGACCACGATACCCAGGTGGTAGGAACCATTGTTAAGCTCCTTACTGATATCATGCAAATGCTCCGGCAGTGGCTCGGGATTGTGCGCGAAATTGCCCGTCGGTTCGCAGTTCAATTTTTTGATATTCTTGGAATCAACGCCCAATGCTTCAAGCAAAAGCGGTACGGCAATGCCTCCCGTCGAGTTGACCGCATCGACTACGATCTTGAAATTCGCATTTTTGATCGCCTCCACATCCACGAGTGCCAGCGACAAAACGTGTTCGATATGCTTTTGGAGATAAGTATTGTCCGATGCATAGCTTCCCAATTTTTTTACATCCGGGAAAAGGAAATCTTCTTCATCGGCAATGCGCAGCACCTCGGCGCCTTCGGCTTCCGAAATGAATTCGCCTTCATGATTGAGCAGTTTAAGGGCGTTCCACTGGATCGGGTTGTGGCTTGCTGTAAGGATGATACCTCCCGCCGCGCCTTCCGCTTTCACGGCTATCTCGACAGTCGGAGTAGTGGAAAGGCCAAGGTCGAGCACATTCAGCCCCACACTTTGTAAAGTACCGGCTACCAGGCGGCTTACCATTTCACCGGAAAGCCTGGCGTCTCTGCCGATCACCACCTTAAGATTCTGTGGATTTGTACGCCTCACCCATGTCCCGTATGCAGCAGCAAACTTAACAACATCAATCGGAGTCAGCGCCTCACCCGATTTTCCTCCCACTATTCCCCTGATTCCTGAGATAGATTTAATTAACGTCACGATCTAGAATTCCTCTTTATGTTTGGTTGCAAAAATACTAAATTCCCTCTCCGCAATTAGATTTTTCTACAAACAAAAAACTACAATTGAGTTTCTGGACTCTTATGTTCCGTCTGTTCACGAGGTTGACCGATTGCCGGAAAACCAATCGTAATATACGTTTTCAGGTCAAAACGAGCGGTTATGCCTTTGTAGTTTCTCCCATTTTGCCAAATACCGGGTCCATCCACTCCAACGACAATTTTTGTACGGAATTGCTCAGCAGCGCGCTCCACTGCTTGCCCACGTAATCCAGATCGTCCTTTTCGAAACGGTGCTCCACCAGCTGGAAAGAATCCTTTTCATACATGACGACATCTATGGGGTAATCCACGTCGTTGGAACTAACCCTTGTAGAATCGAACGACAGAAATCCGATCTTCAGGGCGTCCTGCATCGAAGAATCGAATTTAAGACTCCGGTACAGCAACGGCTTCCCGTAGCCTGAGTTGCCGATGATGATAAACGGCGAGCCGTCGCCCACTTCCACCCAGTTGCCTTCGGGGTATAACAGAAAAAGCTTGTGTTCGGAGTCGTGTTCCAACTGCCCGCCAACAATGGCAAAGAGGTTGAACACCAGCCCCGCATTGTTCAGCGCATAGCGGTCCTCGTCGGCCACCCGCCGCACCTGCTGCCCCAATGCATTGACAGCCTTGTAAAGCTTGTCGAATGAAGTGTCCCGCTCTTCCAGGACTTCTTTGAAATAGGTAATGGCCTTGTCGCGCACCGACCTCAGGCCCGAGGTCATCACGAAAATAGAATGCTTATCAGACTGGTAAACAGAAACTTTCTTATTGGTCGAAACCTCGGTTCCGGATGTAAGGCGCGTGTCGGCAATGGCCACCAGGCCGGATGCGACTTTGATACCCAGGCAATACGTCATGTCTTAGCGGCTCAAAATGATAGAGTCGCTAAGATATAAAAGTTTTGATCAGTTCATCCACTGGCTTTTGAAATGCCCCTGGCTCTGGCTTTGCGACTGCCCGGTCTCCAATCCGAAGTACATATCGAAGATTTTGTTATCCACTTCATTGTTCTTAATCTGGAATTTATCGAGGTAATCATGCAGCCCCATTTTGAAAACATCCTCTACATCGGTGAATTCCAGTTCGCTGCGGATCTTGCTTAATGCGCGCTCGGCGGGGTTGGTATAACCACGCTCGGGAATAGAACCCGCAATCGCGTACAGCGACAATTCGGCCTGGCGCACGCAATACGCGATCGAGCGCGGGAAAAGCTTATCCAGGATCAGGAACGCCACGATGTTCATCGGCGTCAATGCACGGTGCGTTTGCCGATACATATTGTAAGCACTCACCGATTTCAGTACCGCGGTCCAGAGCATCAAATCGAGCGTAGAACCCGAAGTCCCCGAGTCCTGCAACAATGTAAAATACTTCACATCCAGGAAACGCGAGCATTTGTCGGCGCGCTCGATATGCCGGCCCAGCCGTCCGAAATGCCAGGCCTCGTTGCGCGTGATCGACGAGTCGACTACCCCGTGGAAAAGCTGGCAGTTTTTACGGATGTCTGTGAAATAGGACTGCATGTGATCCATATTCCGGAAATCGTCGGGTGAGGTCCCTTTAATGGCCAGGTAAAATGTGTTGATACTCTCCCACATCTCCTTTGAGATCGTCTCCCGTATGGTCCGCGCATTCTCGCGGGCTTCGTAGAGGCAGCTGATGATCGAGTTCGGGTTGCGTTTATCAAACGTCATAAAATGTATAACGTCCTCCTTTGTAGGCTTATCGTAATACTTATAGAAGAGAAAGTGATCGGCCGTTGCGATCAGTAACGGCTCCCATTGTTCGTCCACGTCAGGCGGAAGATCCAGGGCCAGGTTAAAATTAACTCCCACGAAACGGGCGTAATTCTCGACCCGTTCCATGTAACGATTCATCCAGTAAATAGAATTCGCAACGCGGCTCAACATAAGTGGAAAGTAATGTCTCTAAAAATACAACTCAGAATAATTCTAATGCGATCAAACCAAAATACCTAATAATATTTTGCAAATACAAGCATATGCAAAAAGTTATATTATTTCCTCACAAATTATTATTCTACAATAATTCGCTTCCTTGCCTTGGAATCTTCCTGAAACCTTTAAAATTTGTAACTTAACCTTTCATCAAACCATAACCCGTATTTTCTGTGTCAAAGAAAGAACAATTTATTGCAGCCATTCAGAAATCTTATCAAACTGACAAACCTGTAATTCATTTGGGATCGGCCATTCTCGACGGCGAGATCATCGGCGAGGCCCGCGTAAACCTTCCCTTGCGCATGATGAACCGCCACGGGCTCGTGGCCGGAGCTACGGGATCGGGTAAGACGCGTACGTTGCAGGTATTTGCGGAGCAGCTCTCCGCAGCCGGCGTACCTGTTTTCATGTCCGACATTAAAGGCGACCTTTCCGGGATCGCACAGCCGGGCAAGACCAATGCGGCCCTGGAAGAACGCGCCCATATACTCGGCACCGTTTTTGAACCGAAAGGATTTCCGGTCGAGCTCTATTCCCTCAGCGGCAACAAGGGGGCACAAATGCGTGCCACGGTATTGGAATTCGGGCCGATATTGCTTTCCAAAATCTTTGAACTGAACGAAACCCAGGCCGGCGTACTCGCTATCCTGTTCAAATATGCCGACGACAAGGACCTGCCGATGGTAGATCTGAACGACTTGAAAAAAGTCCTCAATTACCTCGCGGAAGGTCCCGGCGCTGCCGAAATCAAGGCCGATTACGGTACGATTTCCGCGTCCACAGCCGGAACTATCCTCCGCAAGATCGTCGCATTGGAGCAACAGGGCGTCGGCAGCATTTTCGGGGAAAAATCATTCGATATCGACGACCTGATCAACAAGGTCGACGGGCAAGGCGTGATCAGCTTGCTGAACGTTTCCGACGTGCAGGATAAGCCCGCATTGTTCTCGACATTCATGCTGAGTCTTTTGGCTGAGTTATACCACAAACTGCCCGAAGCTGGCGATCTGGACAAACCTAAACTGGTGTTCTTCCTCGACGAAGCGCATTTGCTGTTCAAAGACGCGCCCAAGGCATTCCTGGAACAAATCGAGCAGGTTGTCCGCCTGATCCGTTCCAAAGGCGTGGGTATTTTCTTTTGTACCCAAATGGCGCAGGACGTGCCGGTATCGGTGCTCGGGCAGTTGGGGAACCGTGTGCAGCACGTACTCCGCGCATTTACACCGCAGGATGCCGAGGCTTTGAAGCAAACCGTCAAAACTTACCCGAAATCGGATTACTATTCGATCGACCAGGTCCTGACGACACTCGGTATAGGGCAGGCATTAATCACCGTTTTGAACGAAAAAGGTATCCCTACCGAAGTAGCGGCCACGCATTTAATGCCACCGGCATCCATTATGGGACCTATGGTGCAGGCCGACTACGATAAACACGTCCAGCAATCGGATGTGTATGCCAAATATAAAGACCCCGTAGACCCGGAAAGCGCCTACGAAATCCTGACCAAACGCATGGAAGAACAGGCCCGCAAGGAAACTGAAGCGAAAGAAGCAGAGGTACAAGCAAAAGTAGAGGCAAAAAAAGAGAAAGAACAATCGAGCATGATCTCCGACGCGCTCAACTCACCGCTGGCGAAACAAATCGGCCGTGAGGTAGTGCGCGGCGTTTTTGGAATGCTGTTTGGCAAGAAAACAACCACGCGGAAAAGCGGCGGGGGATTGTTCGGATTCTAAAGACTGTCAGGAGCGTAGTCGAAGCTGCGGCACTGTCTCGCGGCTTCGACCGCCCGGCGGCCCGCTCCGCTCAGCCTGGAATTTTATCAAACATCGGTATCATAAGCGATCACGCAACGTTGATCGGCTAACTTATCCAGGTTATCCTGCACATCGAGGCGCGTTTTGGCATTGTCAAACGCGTCACGATATTTTTCTTTCAGTTCCCGGCGCTTGATCGCTTCCAGAAAACGACGGGCGTCGTCCTCATTTTCCAACACCAGCTCGGGCACAACGGTCGGTTTATTGTTGTCGTCTTTGGCGACCATAGTGACGTACGAAGTGTTGGTATGCCTTACCGAACGGTTCCGTACATTCTCGGCCACCACGCGAATGCCCACCACCAGCGAAGTCCTGCCCACATAGTTTACCGACGCGTGCAGCGATACCAGGTCGCCTACCTCCACCGGTTCCAGAAAATCCACAGCATCCACCGAAACCGTTACACAATACGTGCCTGCGTGCCGCGACGCGCACGCATATGCGACCTTGTCGATCAGAGAGAGCAATATGCCTCCGTGGATTTTCCCGCCGAAATTGGCATAGGAAGGAATCATTAACTCGGTGAGGGTGGTCTGGGAAAAACTGACCGGCCTGGGCTCCATAGGTATTGTTTATTTTTTCAAAAAGATAGTCTTACCGGTTTTCGCAGCCTCCTTCGCCGTTTCCAGTATCTCGACGACGGTCACATTCACCTGCAACCCGTACAAGTCGTTCTGATCGAGCTTGATCCGACCTTGAACCACATCGGCCAATACCGAGAATGGGTCGGTATAAGGTGCCGGGCGCGGGTCGAGTTTCAGTGTTTCTTCCGGCGCTTTTTCCTGCAAACGCTGGCGCACGGTGGTCGCATTCACCGCCACAGCGTAGCCTTTGTTACCATATACTTCCATGTCCTTTCTCGCAAAAGACCAATTCCACGAGCCCTGGATAATGCACTGCGCCTTCGGATATTGCAGGATGATGGATGCCTCGTCGTCTACATTCTTGTAAATATCGGGCTTATTCTGATGCGTAACCGCGGTTACGGAAATCGGCCGCTCGCCTTTCATGAGCCAGGTCATGAGGTTGGCGCCATAGCAGCCGAAATCGACCAATGCACCTGCGCCATTCTTCACCGGATCCGTCAAAATAGCGAAAAACTCTTTGCTAACCCCGATTTCTTTGGGTCCCTGGTGGCCATCATTGACCATTACCTTACGTATTTCACCCAGTTTTCCATCCTGAATAAGTTGGTTCACATGCTGATTACTCGCATACCAGGAAGTTTCATAGTTCGTCAGAACGTGGATGCTATGCTGTGTCGCAAGTTTCTGAATTTCCTTCGCGTCGGCAAATGTGGTAGCCAGCGGCTTTTCCACCATGACATTGACTTTCCGCGGCGCACAAGCCCGCACCACTACCACGTGCTCATTAATCGCCCCGAATGCAGAAACGGCTTCCGGTTTTGTTTCGTCGAGCATTTTGTTGAGGTCTGAATAAAAAAGCTTCGGATCGAGCTTGTAGCGTTCAGTAAACTGTCTGACCAAATCGGGATTCGTTTCCCAGATGCCCACCAGCTGAATATCCGTTTTGTCTTTCCGGTTGAAAATCCAGCCGACGTGCCCGTGGCTAAGCCCCGCTACTACCACACGAACGGGTTTCTGGGCCATCGAAGAAAGGCTCAGGAACGCCAGAAAGAGGATTACAAGTGTTCTCATCGTTAGTTACGGTTTTAGGATAATTTATCAATAATATCTTTAATCACTTCCTGCAAATAGGCACCATTATACGGCCCGTACCAGCTCATGGTCTTGGTCTCGTACAAATCGCGATCGAAGTACTTGTCGTGGGTAATATAGCCGATATAGCCTCCGTTAAAGCTCGTAACCATCAGGTTCAACCCTTTGGATTTGGCATAGGCATCCAGCGGGGCGGTTAGTTCGCCGGAAAAATCGCATGGCATGCCTACCATCAGAATGTTGCCGACCCGCAATGCTTTTACATACACCGGATATTCGCCGAATGCTTTTTTGAATGCCCAGGGGCGTAGCACAATGCTCATAGTTAGGCGTGGAGTGGGCTCTCGGAGGGGCAACGGCAATGTAAGCGTTTCCACCAATGCGCTTTTGGAATCCTCTTTGGTCGTATTAGGGGATAATAATGCTTTCTGAACGCCGAATGCCTGGTTTTTCACTTCATCGAAGTCATCGGTCCCTTGCTCGATCGGCCCCATACTGCCTACGGCGCCGGCCATGTACATCGCAAAATTGTAGCGGCCCTTTTCCAGCGAATCCACGAGCGCACCCGGGTAGTCGCGCGAGAGAACGATGGTTTTGGAATTCAAAACCGTGGAATGCGCAGCAAAAGAGCTTAGAATGGCTTTTTGCCCACTTTTGGTAACGAACGCCGCCGAACGGATCTCCGGATCGACGCTTCCCTCCTCGCCTACCAGCCGGTTGCGGATATCAACCGAATCGAGCGACTCCATGTAGGTCAGCTGCACAGGCTCAACTTTCTTTTGAGCATCAGTAATGGCTTTGTGAAATGCATTGGCAAGGTTCTCCACAATAGCGGGATCGAATTTACCCGAAAAGAAAAGTGAAGAAATGCCTGTTCCCCAACCGCCTACACTGTTATGGCTGTGCGTAGCGCCAAAATAGATCTGATCGAAAGGAATATCGCCGGGTTTCAGTTTTGCTTTCAGGGATTCGATCACCGTCGGAGGGATGATCAGCAAGTCGGCTGCGATGATTGCGGCTTTGGTATGCCCATTATCAATCACAATCGCACGTACATATACGGAGTCATGCACGGCCGTGTACGGGCGGCCGCGTCGGTTACCATAACCCGCGGTGGGCGTAGGCGACGCCGGTGTGATGTTGACCTTCGCCCACCCTGCCTGTAATGCGCCGGAATTGCCCACAGTATCGGCGGGGCTGCCCACGGCCTTTGCGCCACCGATAAGGTCCTTCCATTCCTTATAGTAGGCCATTTCCCGGTACGGCGTCTTGTCCATGGTTGTGATCATGGTGGCAATAGCGAGGACGAGCAGCAGGAGAAATATCCCGATGACTTTAAATATAATGCGCAGCACTCTCATGGATTGCGAGTTTAGGTTTGATAAAAAGACGGCTACCCGTATTTTCTATTGAAATCAAAAATACCCGGCAAACCAGTTTTAAGGTCCATGCCGGGTATTAAAAGTTTATGAAAATAGTTAAACCACTGATTATCCCTGCTTTACAAGCTGGATATTAGCGATCAACTTCACGTCCTCACCAATTACTAAGCCGCCTGAGTCGGTCAGCTGCATGTAATTCAGGCCGAATTCCTGACGGCTCAAACGGCCCTCTACTTCGAAACCAATGCGCACATTGCCTTCACTATCCTTTTCCGCGCCGCCATATTCGGCATCGAGCTCGATAGGTTTGGTAATGCCTTTCAGCGTCAGAAGTCCGGAGAGCTTATAGTTGTCGCCCTTTACTTTATGAAAATAGTTGGATTGAAAGGTAATATGCGGGAATTGCTCGGCATCGAAGAAATCCGCCGACCGCAAATGGGCATCGCGCATTTCCACATTGGTATCGATACTGTTCACATCCAGTGAAAAGTGAATTTCCGCGTTTTCAAAATTATTGAGGTCCGAAGTCGCCCCGCCTTCAAAGTTGTTGAAGGAACCTGTAATCGTCGAAATGACCAGGTGTTTGATTTTGAACTGCACTTCAGAATGCGCCGGGTCTACGATCCATTTTGTAACTGCCATAGGTGTATTATTTAAATTTCACTAAATACTACTCGCTCTAAAATTAACATTCCTGCTGTACAAACGTCGATTAAAACGATTTAATTCTGGTGGAAGCGGGTGTTCACAATAAAATAAATGGCACGTAATTTTTAAGTAACTAAGCATCATTACATTTAGTACAAATACTAACTCGACCCATAAATGAAAATGAAGGGCAGAAGCATATTCACGTACGACGTGTATGCCCCCACCACCGTAACGACCATGTTACGCCCCCGTCGCCAGGAAGGCCAATCGATCATTCAGGAAGGTTTCAACATTGAGCCGCCGGTGCCGTTTTCAGAATATACCGACATTTACGGTAACCCGTGCCAACGTACAATCTTGCCGGTAGGCCGGGTGACGATCACTACCGAAGTGCAAGCCCAGGTAAACGAAACGAAGCCCATCCCCAATCCGCCGCCTGCGTATATGCTGGTAGGGGATTTGCCCGATGAAGTCATGCATTACATCCTGCCAAGCCGCTATTGCCAGTCGGATTTACACGAAATCAATGTGCTGGCACTGGAAATAGCAGGTAACCTCACGCCCGGATATGAGCAGGTGGAAGCGATCCGTTCGTGGATTCACCACAATGTGCGCTATCAATACGGGTTTTCCAATGCCGCCACCACCGCGCTCGATACCGCCCGCGCTCGCGTAGGCGTTTGCCGCGACTTCACGCACCTGGCCATTGCGCTATGCCGGAACCTCTGCATCCCGACGCGCATGACCGTCGGATACCTGGATAAACTGAAAGACATGGATCTGCACGCCTGGTTCGAAGTGTTCATAGGCGGCGAATGGTACACATTTGATGCCGTGCAGGAAAAAACCGAAGGTTACCGCATCGAAATCGCCCACGGCCGCGACGCCGCAGATGTGGCAATGGTTACCCAATACGGCAACGCGACGCTGCAATCGCTGCATGTCGAGGTAGAATTGCTCGATTCGGAACAGTAGGGGTGGTCAGAAGTTGTCAGGGATGGTCAGGTTTGATCAAGAGTCAGGTGTAGTCAAGTATTGTCAGGTTTGGTCAGGTATGGTCAGGCATTGTCGAAAGCGACAGAACATTGCTGTGCTTTGGGTAAAGCACATTGCCGGAATCGCGTAGCGACGTAATATGGGTAGCAATCCAAGCAAGTGATGGATTCCCGAAAATGCCTCGTTGCGTTTCCTACCAATATTATATGCCTAGCGGCATTTCTTTCAGGACCACACTTGACAACCCCGACTACACCTGACAATTCCAGACCACACTTGACAACTCCTGACAACACATGACTTTAATGACTACACTTGACTAAATAACGCCCAGTTCTTTCCCTACCTTCGTAAACGCCGCTACCGCCTTTTCGAGGTCCGCCTGCTCGTGCCCGGCCGAGATCTGCACACGAATGCGTGCCTTGCCTTGGGGAACCACGGGATAGAAGAAGCCGATCACGTAAATGCCTTCGTTGAGCAGTTTGGCAGCAAATTCCTGCGCGAGTTTTGCTTCGTAGAGCATAATAGGTACAATCGGGTGCTCGCCTAGGAGAATATCGAAACCAGCGTCGGTCATAGCCTTGCGGAAATATTGCGTGTTCCGTTCCAGCTTGTCGCGCAATGCAGTGGATGAGGTGAGTAGATCGAGTACTTTAATGGAAGCTCCTACAATGGAAGGCGCTAATGTATTGGAAAACAAATAAGGCCGCGAGCGCTGGCGAAGGATCTCTACAATCTCTTTTTTAGCTGCCGTGAAGCCTCCCGACGCACCGCCTAATGCCTTTCCGTAAGTACCTGTAATGATATCGATACGCCCCATTACATTGCGATACTCATGCGTACCGCGGCCGGTTTTACCCATGAAGCCCGTAGCGTGGCATTCGTCGATCATCACCATGGCCTGGTATTGCTCGGCCAGATCACATATTTGGTCCAGGCGGGCGATGGTACCGTCCATGGAGAACACACCGTCGGTTACGACCAGAATGCGGCGGCTACCTTGCGCGTCTTGGAGCTGCTTTTCGAGGTCAGCCATATCGTTATGCTTGTAGCGAAAACGCTTGGCCTTGCATAATCTCACGCCGTCTATGATCGAAGCGTGGTTCAGCTCGTCGGAAATAATGGCGTCCTGCTCGTTCAGCAAAGGCTCGAAAACCCCGCCATTCGCATCGAATGCCGCAGCGTAGAGAATGCAGTCTTCCGTACCGAGGAATTCGGCCGTTTTGCGTTCGAGTTCTTTATGGATATCCTGCGTGCCGCAAATAAACCGCACCGACGACATCCCGAAGCCATGCGAATGAATGGCGTCGATACCGGCCTGGATCACATCAGGATGCGAAGAAAGGCCCAGGTAATTATTAGCACAAAAATTAAGCACATCCGCGCCATCGGTAGTAGCGATGTGAGCAGACTGCGGCGTGGTGATCACGCGCTCTTTTTTATATAAACCAGCCGACCGGATCGCTTCCAGTTCGCCCTGAAGTTCTTGCTTTATGGTACCGTACATGATGATGAATTTTGAATGACCGAATGATTGAATGACTGAATAATGCGATGACTGAATGACCGAACACTACTTTATTCAATCATTCAGTCATTCAATCATTCGAAATTAACTAACCAAATGATACTTCTTCCGTAACTCGCTGATCATCTCTTCCGTCATCTTATCGAGCGAATAGCTTGGCCGCCAGCCCCAGTCTTTCCGGGCCTGGGCATCGTCGATTTCCTGGGGCCAGGAATCGGCGATGGCCTGGCGGAAGTCTGGCTTGTAAGTTATGTTGAAGTTTGGAATTATCTTTTGAATGCTTTGGGCGATTTCCTCCGGGGAAAAGCTCATTCCCGCGAGGTTGTACGAGGTACGTACTGAAATCTTCTCGGCAGGCGCTTCCATCAGGCGCACTGTAGCGTCCATGGCGTCGCTGATGTAGATCATCGGCAAAGTCGTTTCTGGCTTCAGAAAGCATTCAAATGCTTCTCCTTTCACGGCCTTGTGATAAATGTCCACCGCGTAATCCGTGGTACCGCCGCCCGGCATCGACTGGTAGCCGATAATGCCTGGGTAGCGCAGCGAGCGGATGTCTACGCCATAACGTTTGAAATAATAGTTAGACCAGTTCTCGCCCGCCGCCTTGCTGATGCCGTAAACCGTTGCAGGGTCAAGGTACGACCATTGCTCTGCCAGCGTATCCACACGATCACCAAAAACGGCAATGGAGCTTGGGTAGAAAACTTTGCTTACCCCGTTTTCACGCGCTACTTCCAGCACGTTGAAATACGTTTGCATATTGATATGCCACGTTCGGAGCGGGTCCTGCTCGCCTTTTGCGGAAAGAATCGCCGCCAGGTGATAGATTTGCGTAACGCCATATTTACGTACGAGTGCAGCCATTTCGGCGGCATTCGTCGCGTCGAGTTGTTCAAAGATGCCGGTCGGGAATTCGGGCATGCGGATGTCCGTTGCCACCACTTTTCCCAATCCGTAAATTTCCCTCAGATATTCCACCAGGACAGATCCGATCTGCCCGTTTGCTCCTATTACTAAAACGCAGTCCGTTTTCATAAAAAACAACTTTTGGGTAAAGCATAAATCACTTGCAATTTCCCATTTGTGAAAATTATTTTCAACAAACAGCCAGTTTCCCAGGAAACATTACCACACTATTTGATTTTTAAAGTAAAATTTACTTTTTGAGATTCAATTCGAAACCCGTACCAGTAAATATTATTGCCCCATGGAACAGTTGGACAAAATCGATACCAAAATCCTCCGCATTCTTCAAAAAGATGCTAAAAAAACAACCAAGGAAATCGCAACGATGCTCAATCTCACGGTATCGCCTGTATACGAGCGGATCAGGCGTCTGGAGAGCCTGGGGTACATTAAGCAATATGTAGCAATTTTAGATAAAAAACTCATTAACAGACAGGTTACGACGATCTGCCAGGTGTCAATGCGCTATCATAATGAGGCATTTATCGAGAAGTTCGAACAGGAGATACAAAATCTCCACGAGGTGCAGGAATGTTACCACATGGCCGGACAGGTTGATTTTCTCTTAAAAATCAACGTCGCCAGCCTCGACGAGTACCACGATTTTGTGAAATATAAGCTGTCGAAGATCGACAACATTGGTGTGCTTAACAGCACCTTCGTTTTGAAGGAGATCAAGCACACCTCGGAGTTTTACATTTAAAGGCTTCTTTTCTTGACGTCGAAGGAGACGGTTTTACTACCGGCCGTGCCATCCGGGGTAATGCCCTGGATCACGACCTTGTAGCGACCGGTCTGGTCGGAAGTGTAAAACTCGACCGTCGCCTTGCCGTCTTTGCCCGTCGTAACATTCGGCGCCCAATGCAGGAGGTTCCGGAAATCGGCGATACGGCTGTTGGCATTATTGCTGTCGTATTTCGGCGCATAGAACTCCCTTTGCGCCTGCACACCCTCGTACGGCATTACCAGCACCTTCGGATCGAGTTCAAACCCACTCAGGTCGCCCCGATAAGTCGAGAAACTTACGATACCCGTAAAAGTCATCGGCCCCAGGAAGTAGCGCGAACTGATCAATTCGATTTTCTTCACTTTCAGCGGGTCCATTTCGATGATCTTGTCGGCATCAAAAACCGGGATACCATCCAGGAGCATCAGCGGATCGGTCGTGTAATAGGTATTGGGTACCAGCTTATCGATCATTCGCAAATGGAATTCTTTTTGCCGTCTGCGAACGAGAATGCCTTTCACATATTCCCTCAGAACTTCTTCCATGGTGGGAAAACGGGTAAAATCATCGAGGAAATACTTCTCGTCGGGCACCCCGAAGAATGGCAGTGAATCGGTCAGTACGGCCTTTTTCTCGGTATAGATTCGTGGAAGAAACGCATTGCCGGTTTGCATATTGATGGATCGCGTCAGCAATTGGTTTTCCTGGTTTTTATCGAAGAAAAAAGAGGGAACGGCGGTCGTCGAGAACTGTCGGGAAAACGGCGAAGCCACTTCGAAGCGATAGGTAGAATCCTGAGCTAAGTCGGTTTGCAGGGTAATTTCCTTCGGGCCTGTGAACTGGCGTACTTCAAATTTTACCCGGCCTTCGTTATCGCTCCTATCCACATACAGGCGTGCGGGCACATCCAGCGACGCCAGGTATGCATCCTTGTTGGCCGCCGGTTTTCCATCGGCGCGGTTGAGCACGCGGGCGTGAATGAAATGTCCGTCGTATTCAGGCAAATGTTCGAAACTAACCAGCTGACCGCCGAAAACCTTATCCCATTTCAATCGACGCCAGCCATGCGTAAGCATCAGGTTGTCGAGCTGCCGGTCGGTATCCGGATTTGCATTTTGAAAATAATAGCCCGGGTTTTCAATATCGCCCTTCAAATCGGCGGTGAGCCATAAATAGCTGTGCATATCGTGCTGCGGCTGGTATTGGATCGAATCCTCGAGGTATACCGCCACCGACAAATTACTCCAAGCCGGAAGTGCCTGCCCTGCGGCAGCCGAGATATTCATGGCTACCTTTTCTCGTCCGATGAAGCTTTTGCCCATTTGTGCATCGATGGTCAGTTGTTTTTCGGGGCGTTTGAAATACAACCGTTCACAAACCGGCTTCAGCTTTTCGTTGAAGATCGTGATCTGCGAAATGCCCTCCCCGAGCCTGGCCTTTTCAAGCACAAAAACGGCCGGGCTTTTACCCAATCCTTTCTTGCCGAACACCGCATTTGCCTGACGCGTGTGTGCGAGCAGATATACGGTCGCGGGATCTTCGCTTTCAAACTTTCCGGTTACAGTCACTTTCACCAGCGCCGAAGTAGAGTCTTTCACCTCCATGACGTATCCCTGCGGTTCCACTTTCGGAAACTGATATTCGAAACGTTTTCCCTTGCTATCGGTAATCGTTGCTTTATAAACTGCATTCTCTTCCGGTTTCAGCTTAAAGTAGCCGATCCCATTCAGTTCCGGTTCAAATTCGCGGACAGTTTCATTCTGCCCGTTGAGGATCGCCCCTTTGAATTTAATACCCTTACCATCTAGGCCCACGGCACGAAATGCGACTTTGCTTTCGATACCGCTTACCAAATGTCCTCCTTCCGGGAAAAACTGCACATCATAGCGGGTTTCTTCCTTCGAGGCCCTGTCGGGATCGAAGCGAACAAACGGGTTCAGGATAGCGACCGAGGTTTCAAAATAGCTTTCGGCCGAAAAATTCTTCATCCAGTTGGTATAGCACCGCAGCTTGTACTTGCCGCTTACGAGTGTGGACGGTACCAGCGCCGAGCCATTTCCCCGCCCGTCGACCATGGCGAACTTGGTTTGCAGCACCGGATTGTTCTCACTGTCCAGCACTTCCAGATAGGCTACTTTGCTCAGGTCGAGAAACCGGTGCGTGGCACCGTTGAGGTTATAGGCTTTGAACCAGATCGTTTCCCCGACGAGGTAAAACGGCCTGTCGATATGCACAAACAGCTTTTCCTGCACAGCCCGCTCGGTATAAAGCCCGAACCGCTGCCGAATGGAAGCGAGCATGGCGTCGTCCTGCGCGTACGACGAGCTGTAAAATGCCAGCGCCAGCAAACCGCAAATAAATGTCCTGAGTTTCATTGTATATTTTCAGACAATAGAATAATCATTGATACCAAAATGAAGGCTTAGTGGTCGTACCGCCCTGCGACCGGCAATCCGCACACGATTCCGAAGTTCCGAGATAACCACCCTTGCCATCTCCCATATAATAGTAGAGCAGCACCGCGGAGCCGTTAAATGCATCGTTAAAATTGAGCGTATCCGGCGGTGCACAGCGCGGGTATGAGCCCAACGCTTCGCGGATAAATATCCGTTGCTTTTGCTCCTGCGCAGCACTGAAATAGCCAAATACCAGTTCCCTGGCGTCGGCCTTGGCATGGATATTACCTGTTACCTGCGACGGTTGCGGGTCGAAAAGGCTACCGGTCCCCTGCGTCGTTTTGGCCAGGTCGGTCCAATACTCGAATGCCTCCCGCGTGAGCCCATACTGTTTCACCAGGATCGAATACCCGAAATACAATTTGTTGGTACCGATATCCACGATATTGACGGGCAAATCACGGATAATATCCTGACTGAGTTTGATCGTCGACCCTAGTTTGATATCCCTTGACGATAATGTCCGCCAGCACACGTTAATATTATCCTTCCGCGGAACGATCTGATTAGCCGTATAGTCACGCGTCAGACTTGAATAGTAAGCCATCCGGTATTCGTAGGTTTCTTCAAAATTCCAGCGGTAAAAACGCGTCTGATTACTCGGGTCATGCGTATTCACATAGATCATCATCGCATTCCGCCCAGGATCCAGGCGATAGGTAACGCTGTCGATTGGCGGGGTTTTGCTCACAACCACGTAATCGGATTCGTATTCCCGTCCGTTGGACCGTTTGATCCTCAGCCGGTATTTAACATCACGGTTAAAATTCGTCGGCGGCAATTTGTACGAACCGTTACCCATATCCTGAAATGCGTAGCTCTCGCCATTTTCCGCATCGGCCATAATCGTGGCACCGGATTCCTTTTCAAATACCTTGTCATCGTTCACGGCCTGTGTGTGGCTCAAAACGATCCGGCTGGTATCGCCGCTCACATTCAGGAAACCGTCCACCACCAGGTAAGTACCGGGATTGGTCACTTCCGGCGGGGAAAATGGTTCAATACAGCTGTTGACCACCATCCCGGCAGCCGCCATCATTCCCCTCAACGCCCAACTTCCCGAACGTCGCTTACCGACCCCGCAGGCCTCTTTCAGATTTTTGATGAAGTCTATTCCTTTCACAGTCATTCCTTGTAAAATCACTACCAATAAGAGGGTCTTTCTGTCGTACCACCTTGCACGCGGCAATCGGCGCACGAATGGCCCGCCACCAAAACAGAGTCGGAGCGTGGTCCCCAATAGCTAAGCAGTAGCTTGGCGGTGTTGAAAGCACATTCATCGGCATCCCGCGACGAGCAGCGGATGGGGATCGTATCTGGCTCGATACAGCGCGGGAACATACCTAGCCGCGGCGTGACGGTGAGCCTGCGGGTTTCTTCCGTAGCCGCACTGAAATAACCGAATGCAAGCAAACGTGAATTGGAAGTATGCCGAATGTTACCCGTCACTTGCGACGGCAATACATCGAAAAGACTACCGGTTCCCTGGGTTGTTTTGGATAAAGCCGTCCAATATTCAAATGCATCTCGTGAGAGGCCGTATTGTTTTACCAGGATACTGTATTTGATGTACAGCTTGTTGGTAGGGATAGGTACCCGGTTCAGCGGCAGGTCTTTGATCACATCGCTACTCAGCTTTACGGTACTGCCCAGCAAAATGCTCGCGGATTTCAATTTGCCCCAGCATTTATTGATATTATCCGGCCGTGTTACGACCGAATCGTTCCTCACTATCAATGCGGAATAATAAGCAGCCTCGTATTCCCAGGTCTCTTCGAATTTCCAACGGTAAAACTGCGTCTTACCCTGGGCATCATGCGTATTCACATAAAATATCGCGGCGTTCAGCACCGGGTCTACTTTATAGGTTACGCTATCGATTACCGGGGTAATGTTTACACCTACGAATTCGGAAAGATATTCCTGATTGTCTTTCGTTTTGATCCGCAATCTGTACTTCCCGGACCGGTTATATTGTCGCGGCGGCAGGGTGTAGACCCCCGGACCGGTTTCCTTCATCGACAACGTTTCACCATTTTCTTCCTCCACAGCCAGCTGCGCGCCTCTTTCGATCGTCGGGGATGCTGTTGCATTGACATTCTGCGTCCGCCGCAGTTCGATCCGCGTCGAATCGTTGCCGCTCACATTCAGAAAGCCGTCGATCACCAGGTAGTTTTCATCCGAATTAACTTCAGGCGGCGAAAACGGCTCAACACAGCTGTCGACGATCAGCAGCAACACGAAAAAACCTATTTTTAAAAACCAATATCTCATAGCCCGCTCCCTTTTTAGAATCTGAAATTGTAAGTAACGGTCGGGATCGGCTGTCCGAAAATCGAGAGCTGGTAACCATTCACTCTTCCGGCGACGGTCTGGAAATAAACCGAGGTAGGGTTTTTCCTTCCCAGCACGTTATACACCGCGAGCGTCCAGGAACTGTGCGCCAGCTTTTTGATCCGGTGATTACCCTCGATATTCATCGCTAAATCCATCCGGTAGTAATCCGGAATGCGGAACTGGTTGCGGTCGGCATAATATACACGTTGCGAACCGTCAATAATGTACTTGCCGATCGGCGGCGTGTAAGGCCGGCCTGTGCTGTAAGTAAAGTTGAACGACAGGCTGAAACGGTGTGAGAAGCGATAATTCGAGATCAATGTGAAATCGTGCGGTTTGTCATAGTTGCTCGGGTAGAAATTACCGTTGTTCGGTGCATCGGGTGAGTCACGGTCCACCGCACGCAGAAGCGTCCGCGCGTAAGTGTAGCCGACCCAGCCATTCAGTTTACCCGTCATTTTCTTGATCATGAATTCAACACCATATGCTTTTGCTTTGGTATTGATCACCGCAGCTTCGATGTTGTGGTTCATGAAAAGCGAATCGCCGCCTTTGTAATCGAGGAAATTGCGGATGTTTTTATAATAACCTTCCAATGAAACCTCGATCTTATTCCCCCGGAAGTTCCGGTACAAACCGATCGAAAGCTGGTCGCCGATCTGCGGTTTGATATAGGGATCGCTCAGTTTCCAGATATCGGTGGGCGATACCGTCATGGTGTTCGTCAGCAAATGGATATACTGGCGCAGGGTGTTATAACTGGCTTTAAGCGAAAGGTTATCCAGGATGCTATACCGTACCGAAGCGCGATATTCGGGGCCGCCGTACGACTTGATCTTCTTGCCCGATTTGTATTCCTGAACGCCTTCCTGATAAATGTAGTCGATCGGGAAGCCGGGCAAGTAGGTATTAACCGATTTCGGGCCCAGGTATTGGAAGAATGACCACCGCAAACCACCCGAGATAGACAGACGCGGACTGACCTCCCATTTGTCTTCCAAATATAATGCGCTTTCCGTCGCTTGCTCGGCTTCCAGCTCGTCGGGTACAATGAGCGACTCGCTGCCGCGCGGTTTGAACGAGCCCGGATGCAGTTTGTAATAAATAGTGCTTCCCCCAAATTCCAGTGTATGCTTTGGGTTGAGAGCATAGCTGAAATCCGCTTTGAAATTAGATTGGTTAATATCGAATTTCAGGTCGAAAGAGTTGAGCGGAAGCCCTTCTGCTTCCATCGCATACTGGTACTTGCTGTGCGAGGCCGTGAGCACACCATACAGGCGCGAATTGAAAGTGTGTTTCCATTTAATGGAACCCAACTGGTTGCGATAGGAATACAAAGTGTCTCCATAGAGCCGGAACTTGTCGTTACTTGTGTAACCCGTCAGCGAAACGCTGTTCTTTTCATTGATTTCATAATTGAAATGCAGGTTCACGTCATAGAAATTGGCCGAGCTCCTGTTATAAGTTTCATTATCCAATGCTCTGATCACCCAGTTGGAATAAGTCGAACGACCGCCGAGAATGAACGACGCCTTATCTTTCACCAAGGGCCCTTCCAATGTAACCCGGCCGGTAACGAGTCCGATCCCGCCCGACGCTACGAATTTCTTCTTGTTACCATCACGGCTGGCGATATCGAGCACCGACGCCAGCCTGCCCCCGAATCGGGATGGAATGGTGCTTTTATAAAGCTCCACTTCCTTCAAAACATCCGGATTAAATGCCGAGAAGAACCCGAAAAGGTGAGATGGATTGTAAATCACCGCATCGTCGTACTGGATCAGGTTCTGATCAACCGAGCCGCCACGGACGTTCAGACCAGTGCTGTTCTCCCCTACCGACTTGATCCCCGGCAATGTGAGTACCGTCCGCAGCAAATCCGTTTCACCGAATACCGTCGGCACTTGTTTCAGGTTTTTGATGGTCAGTTTCACGGTACCCATTTGCGTACCTACCACATTTTTGTCCATGCCGGCCTTCACCGACACTTCTTTCAATGCGATCACACTTTCACGCATTTCAATGTCGAGCTTGCCATCGGAATACAGTATTACCTGGCGCTGTGTTTCGCGCATACCAGTGCTTTTAATGCGGACAATCTGCTTTCCGCGCGGGATCGTGAGCGCGTACTGCCCGAGCGCATCCGTGGTGACACCAATTGAAGGCGAAGTGATAAACACCGCTGCCCCAATCACAGGCTCGCCCGTCACCGCATTCCTGACATACCCGGTGATCGTCGAATTACCGGGTGTAATCCTGTGCTTTCGTATCCCTATTTCATGAACTTTGCTTTCGGCGGTCGATAGTAGTTTCTCTTTAATATCACTCTCGGGACCCGCATAGGCAATGGAGTCGTTCTCACCGGCACGCTCCGGATTGAACAATCCCGGGGTGAGCTGCGTGATGATCTTCTGCCCGTGCGTAATGTAAATGCGCTTTTGCCCGTCGATAGCGTATTCAAACTCGGAACCTTTAAAAACCTGGTCGAGCACCTCCCGGAGCGAGAGGTTGTTCACATTCAAATCCAGGGTGAGGCTATCGAAGCGGGTCGCGTCGTAGTAGAAATAATAGCCCGTCTGCGCCTCCACCTGTTTCACAAACTGATCGAACCGCGCCGAATCGAGTTTCATCGTAATCTTTTTCTCGGGCACATTCTGGCCATAAGAAAAGTGGGTGGTAAAAATGCAGCAGAAGATAAAGGTGAGTGGTAAAAGTATTTTCATTTGGCTAAGTTGTCGTAGGTTTCTACCATCTTCACAATGGCCATTTCGCGGTTCTTACGGAATTTGATCTTATTCTCCCGCAGCACCTTGCGCAACTCCCGCTTGCGGTCCGGGAACAGTTCGAGCATCGATTTCTTCGTGTGTACCGAATGGTAACGGTCGTCTTTGAACACATAGAAAAAATTCTTTTCGGGATAGTAGGCTATCACTTTTTTCTCTACGATTTTCTCCTGCCGCGACTTGGTCCTGCGCACAAGCGTGCGCGACTTGCCGCTGTAAACGACATCGTAAAAGCCGGTCCGCATTTGCGGGTTAATGTCCTTCCCGGCTTCAAGTCGTGCAAAATGGTGGTTATCGACGATAAATGAATCCACCTTCACGGTTTGTAACAATATATGGTCACCATTGAAATGCCGGATCACCAGCTCGTCATGGAAAATGTCGTAGAGCATTGGGATGCTATCAAACTGCTGCCCGTCGTAAAGCACCATACCATTGAGCCAGCGGCGCTGCTGGTAAAACTGGTGCTCTTCCATACGTGCGTCGTACACGTAGTACTGGCGCCCATTGTAAAGGTTCTGGGAAATGGAAGTGGCATTCTTGTATAGGGATACCGGATAGGCAGCAACCTCCCGGGCAGAAGAAACTTCGGCCAGTGTTCCCTGGGCATACGTTTTCCCCGAAACCAGGGCACACAGAAATAATGCAGTGGTAAAAATACGCATCTACGCAAGTTGATTTTAAAGCAGTACGTTCAAAGGTTATCGAAATGTTGCAGTACCGGGGCGTGTACTCGTCGAAGTGAACATAAGTTACATACTTCAAATGTAAATTAAATATTTTATTCGATTATTTAAATCATATCACAAAAGAATCAAATGCTATTTATCTAATGCATCCCCTTAATCCCCTAACTTTGGCCTTTCATAAGTACCACACATTCCACTTACCTTCTATGAAAATTCTGATCACCGGTGGGGCCGGTTTTGTTGGCTCTTCGCTGGCCATAGCCTTGAAAACAAATTATCCTGATTACCAGGTTTACGCGCTGGACAATCTCAAAAGAAGGGGTTCCGAATTGAATATACCCCGTCTCAAAAAGGCAGGCGTAGAATTCGTTCACGGCGACATTCGCAACAAAGAAGATTTCGACGCTATTCCGGCGGTCGATACCGTGATCGAAGCATCCGCCGAGCCATCGGTACTGGCCGGACTGGACGGCACGCCCGATTACCTCATCAATACCAACCTGGTGGGAACCGTCAACTGTCTCAACTATGCATTGAAACACAAAGCCGGGTTCATTTTCCTCTCCACCAGTCGCGTGTATCCGATCAAGACGATCGAGACATTGAATTTCGTCGAGGAGGAAACCCGTTTCGCATTGTCGGACGAGCAGCCTGTACCGGGTGTCTCTTCCAAAGGTATCGGTGAAGATTTCCCGCTTAACGGTGCACGCTCGCTATACGGTACGACCAAGCTGGCTTCCGAGTTGATCATTCAGGAATACAATGAATTTTATAATCTGAAAACGGTGATCAACCGCTGCGGCGTAATTACTGGTCCGTGGCAAATGGGCAAGGTAGATCAGGGCGTGATGGTACTCTGGATCGCGAAGCATTATTTCGAACAGCAGCTCGGTTACTTTGGCTATGGCGGCACCGGCAAGCAAATCCGTGATATGCTGCACGTCGCCGACCTATATAACCTGATCGACTGGCAGCTGCACAACCTCGATAAGGTGAATGGCGAGATCCTGAACGCCGGCGGCGGCCTGCAAAGCAGCGCCTCATTGCAGGAACTAACGAAAATCTGCCAGGAAGTGACTGGCAAAACGATCCCTATCAAAGTCGTTCCTGAAAACCGCACCGCTGATATTCGCCTTTACGTGACAGACAACACGAAAGTCACTGCGCTCACGGGCTGGGAACCTAAGATTGGTATTCGTCAAATTGTCGAAGAAATCACTGCCTGGCTAGGCGAAAATGAGGCCGACCTCGCTCCGATTTTGAAATAGCGGAAAGCACGAAGGATGACCTTCGCGCCATTTTAAAATACTGACTGCAATCATGTAGCTTCCAAGAACTACCTGATTGCAGTCTTTGTTTTTTAATTCCGTTCGGTCACCTTATCACATTCAGTCATTCACTTATCGCGCCGGCGACCCGGTCACTGATTCAAAAATGAAGTTCATCGAATGCCCCCGTGATGCCTGGCAAGGCTTTCATCCCTTCATCCCCTCGGAGATCAAGCTGGAATATCTGAACCAGCTAATTCGGGTCGGTTTTGATACGATTGATTTCGGCAGTTTTGTATCGTCCAAAGCAGTTCCGCAGATGCAGGACACAGCCTGGATTGCCGAACGGCTCGATCTTTCGGGCAGTAATACCAGTCTGCTGGCCATCGTCGCCAACGAACGCGGCGCAGCCGATGCCTGTGCATTCGAACAGATCGGTTACCTGGGTTACCCGTTCTCCATTTCAGAGACATTTCAGATGCGGAACACGCAGGCGACCATTGCGGAGTCGTACGACCGGGTGAAACGCATTGCCGATCTGTGTGCGAAACACAAAAAAGAACTGGTGATTTACATTTCAATGGGTTTTGGAAATCCGTATGGCGACGCGTGGGCTCCCGAGATTGTGATGGAATGGGTAGAAAAACTCGCTAAACTGGGTGTCAATACCTTTTCATTGGCTGATACCGTAGGAGTAGCACAGGTGAATGATATCGGCTGGCTCTTCACCGCATTGATCCCCTACTACCCCGAGCTGGAATTCGGCGCGCATTTCCACACCCGCCCCGACGACTGGCGCGTTAAAATACAGGCTGCTTACGACGCCGGTTGCCGCCGTTTCGATGGTGCATTGCTTGGTTATGGAGGCTGCCCGATGGCCCAGGACGATCTCGTAGGCAACATGCCTACCGAGCGGTTGGTGGATTTCGCCAAAGAACAAAAAGAGCTGCTTTGCCTCGACGCGAATGAATTGCAAAAGGCGCGGGCGATGTTTCAGCAGATCGTTGGATAAAAGAAATGCGCCGAAGGAGCTTCCCCCCGGCGCACTATGTTGATATTAAAATGCTTTATTAGGCAAACTTACGCTTGACAATCGCAAGCAATGCGGTAACCGCCTCCCCATTTACATCCCAGGCATATTTGGATGCATACCGGTGCCAGATCAGGTTTTCGGCTTCCTCGAAACTCTTCACGCGGTCGAGTTCGTAAATAGCCTTGTCGAAATGCTCGCTGTTACGATCGAAAAGCTGGTTTACAAACATAAAACGCTGGCCCAGCGGAATGCTGCCTGCGATGTTTTCAACCTTTAACGGCACGGTACCGTACGATTTATCCTCCGATGGCTTAGGCATCTCCACTTTAAAGCGGTTGTTCAACGAATCCCTTTCCGGGCTCGATCCTGCATTCGATTTAGCAACAATCTCTCCAATCACCGCGGAAGCAGGCTCCACGCGCGGCGCTACCGGGCGGGCGGTACTGGGCTCCAACTGACTGAATGCAGAATCGAAAAATGATTCGTGCTTATGAGGCTGCGCCTGCGGGGAGGTAGTCGACTTGCCGTTCTCCCGGATTAGCAGCTCGCTGATATTAATCGGGAAGATCTCCGCGAACTGGACCAGGTGCTGCTCCGTATCGTCGATCAGATCGGCATTATCCTTGAATTCGTACAGCCAGCTCACGGCCTGCGTCTGGTATACCGAATCCGAACCACTGTCGGTAAGGCGGCCGAGCAATGCTTCGGCGATGCCGCGGTGGATATGCGTATATTTTACAAGCTGTTCGGCCTTCGCATGGGTAAATTCTGCGTCGGGAACGGCCCTGATCTTGTCTTCGAAGTAATTAGCGGGTGTCAAGAGGAGTTTCAGCGATTCTTTGACCGATTCGGACAATAGCGGTTCGAGGTCGGCGCGTTTCACGGCGATGTGCTGCGAGGCCGTGTTCATGAATTCTTCCAGGGCACTTTTTACTTCTTCATTGGAAAAGTCAAAATAAGGGCTGCGGAAGGCTTCTGCGTTGTTTTTCCATTCTTCGAACAGGCGGTTGAGAATACCCAGGTTGACTTGTCTTACGGGTGTCAGTTTTAATAATCCGGCACCGGTAACGACGTCCTGCGACCTGTACACTTCGTTCAAAACTGTTGTTGTGAACCGTGCGGAGTACTGGTTGAGTGCGATTGAATTCAGATTATCCGGCATAACGAATAAGCAATTTTGGTAACGTAGTGTTGGGAAAAATATGTTTGATTTGTAAATATAAAATAAAAATCGACCTTTCAATGGGTCGGTCGGGCACCAAAATATGTTTGTAGAACCATCTCACAGAAGAGAATTTCAAAATCCCCGTACCGGCTGGATCGAAGTGATTTGCGGATCCATGTTTTCCGGAAAAACCGAAGAACTCATCCGCTTGCTCAACCGCGCCAAAATTGCCCGGCAAAAGATCCAGATTTTCAAACCTGCGCTTGATAAACGATACCATGAAGAGAACATTGTTTCTCACAATGACAATTCGATCCCCTCGATACCCGTACAATCGGCCCAGCAAATATCAGACCTGGCGCAAAATTGTGAGGTAGTGGGCATCGACGAGGCCCAATTCTTCGACGAAAGCATTGTGGATGTATGCGACGAGCTGGCCAATAACGGCAAGCGCGTGATCATCGCCGGCCTCGATATGGATTACAAAGGCAAGCCCTTTGGCTGCATGCCCCAGCTCATGGCCATTGCGGAATATGTTACCAAAGTTCACGCAGTATGCATGGTTTGTGGGGAAGTAGCTTCGCATTCTTACCGCCTGTCGCCCTCCAACGAGCGTGTATTGCTTGGCGAAACGGATTTGTACGAAGCCCGCTGCCGCAGATGTTTCAACCTCGGTGAAAGGGCGCACGAATTATTTTCCCGATGAAAAAACAAGGGCTGCTGATCCTGTCGCTTACGTTGAATGCGGTCCTGATCGCAACCCTTTTAATATTAGGGTATATTTATCGCGACAAGATTGCGCAGCGTTTCGTGCGAATGAAAGGTAACCCGACGATCGTCATGTACGGAAATTCCATTACCGCCCAGGGCAAGTGGGTGGAGCTGTTAGGCAGGACCGATGTCATGAACAACGGACTACCCGGGCAGGCTACTTATCATTTCCTGAAACAGATCGATTCGTACGTGATCGACCTTCATCCCAAAGTTTGCTTCATCAAAGGCGGCATCAACGACATTACCCTAGGGGTGGCACAAGAACAAATTCAGGCCCATTATAAAGCCATGCTTGAAATGCTGATGGAAAACAATATCACGCCCGTCGTGACGCTGACGGTCTTTGAGCAGAATGATCCTTACAGCAAAAGGGAGGTCGACGCGCTGAACCGCTTCCTCGCCTCCTATTGCTCCCAAAAGCACATCACATACATTGACCTGAACCAATACATTTCCGACTCGACCGGCCTCCGCGCTGAATATGCCGCGGACAAAACCCATTTGAATACCAAAGCCTATAAGATCTGGGCCAGGGAAATCAGCCGGGTTTTGAAAGAAAAGGGTATTTAAAAACACATTAACCTTTAAACAACGAAAGCCGCCCATTGCTGAGCGGCTTTCGTATTTATGATCGATCTGATCTTAGGCATTCACCTGGTTCATCACCTCGGTTTGCTTGCGGATCGACTCCATGTGAACGAGTTTGAAGAGTTCGTCCACCAGGTTGGGATACAGATTCAGGCTGCGGCCCCAACCAGCGCGGGTTTCCAGTACTTCACGGAAACGGTCTACCTGGTAAGCTGCTACGTTGTTATCGCGTTTGTATTCGGCCAGTTTCTCTACCAGGGCCATGCGGTTTGCCAGTGTTTCAAGCAATTCGCGGTCGAGGTTATCGATTTTGCCACGGATAATTTCCAGCTGTGATGCATAGTCGCTGCCGTAAGATTCCTTACGAACGTGCAGGTCGTGCAGCATTTGTCCCAATGCAGCAGGAGTTAACTGTTGTGCAGCGTCAGACCATGCTTTGTCCGGATCGCGGTGTGACTCGATGATCAGACCGTCGTAATGCAAGTCAAGCGCACGCTGAGCGATTTCGTACAGATAAGCGCGCTTTCCCGCCATGTGGCTAGGATCACCGATTACCGGTAGCTGAGGGAAAATCGTTTTCAATTCGATCGCGATGTTCCACATAGGGGAGTTGCGGTATTTGTGCTCCTGTGCGTTCGAGAAACCGCGGTGGATCGCACCGAGTTTTTTCACGCCAGCCTGGTTCAGACGTTCCAGGGCTCCTACCCACAGTTGCAAGTCGGGGTTTACCGGGTTTTTAACCAACACAGGTACATCAATTCCTTTCAGGGCATCAGCAAGTTCCTGTACGTTGAACGGGTTCACGGTTGTACGTGCACCAACCCAAAGGATGTCAACGCCGTATTTCAATGCCAGTTCGATATGCTGAGGCGTAGCCACTTCCACAGCCACAGGCAGGCCTGTTTGCTGTTTCACCGCTTGCAACCATGGCAGAGCTGCCTCTCCCATGCCTTCAAAGCTGCCTGGACGAGTTCTCGGTTTCCACACCCCTGCACGGATCACGTGCGCAAATCCTTCCTCTTTGATCTGGGTTGCGGTTTCTAACATTTGTTCCTCGGTCTCTGCGCTGCAAGGCCCGGCGATTACCAAAGGCTTTCCTTCGGTATTGATCCAACTGCTAAGCGGTAGGATATCTAAAGAAGCATTCATACTCAAAAACTTGTCCTTAATAAAAAATTGATAATTGTAATATTTTGATCCGGTATTATGCGTATTTCTTCGATTGCCCGTACATTTGACCCCATAAAAGTCAATCAACTTCTTAATGCGTATTACTTTCTTCCTGTGGTCAGATAATGAATTGTTAAACAGTTACTCAGGAAAAACGTACATCAAAAATGGCATATCCGTCACCAAACGACCAAATACCTGTATTTTTTGAAGATACTTCCGTTGCCTTTGCATCCAAATCAGACGCCAAACTCAGGAAGACATACTGGTTATTCAGCCTTATGAATCAGGCTCGAGTCGTAAATTTAGGCACTTTTTTTATAAAGCTCGCGCTAAAACTTAACTTACCTATAAAAAATCTCATTCGGGTCACGATTTTTGAACAATTCTGTGGCGGTGAGACGATTAACGACTGCGACGCTACGATCGCTTCCCTGCGTAGCTCCGGCATCGGTACCATACTGGATTATTCCGTTGAAGGCGAAGATAAAGAAGCCAGTTTCGACGCTACTGCGGCAGAAATCCTCAAAACAATCGACAAAGCCACGGGCTCTGATACCATTCCTTTTTCGGTATTTAAAGTCACCGGAGTAGCCTCATCCGACCTGCTCGAAAAGGTGCAAAAGAAAGATTCACTCTCGGAAGAAGAAAAAGCGGCCTTCGAGCGGGCGCGTCAGCGGGTGCAGCGCCTGTGCGCTCATGCATATGAGCATAATGTGAGAATCTTCATCGACGCCGAAGAAAGCTGGATCCAGGGCGTAATCGACGACCTGGCCTATGAAATGATGCAGCAGTTCAACCACGAGCGACCGATCGTATACAATACCTACCAGCTGTATCGTCACGAAACCCTCGAAGCACTCAAAACCGCTTTCCTCGATGCACGCCAGAAAGGATATTACCTCGGCGGCAAGCTCGTGCGCGGCGCTTATATGGAAAAGGAAAGACTGCGTGCCCGCGAGCAGGAATATTTCAACCCTATTCACACTTCGAAAGAGGCTACCGATAATGATTACAATCACGCTATCGACTTCTGCCTTGACCGTCTCGAACACATTTCGATATGCCTAGGCACGCATAACGAATACAGCTCCCAGTACTGCGCCCTCAAAATGCAAAAGCTCGGCATCGAACGCAACGACGATCGTATCTGGTTCGCGCAGCTGCTTGGTATGAGCGACAATATTTCCTTCAATCTGGCCAAGGCAGGCTACAATGTAGCCAAATACGTGCCATACGGTCCTATCGAGGCGGTGTTGCCTTACCTGATCCGCCGTGCCGAAGAAAACACCTCCATTGCCGGTCAGAGCAGCCGTGAGTTTTTGTTAGTTAAAAGTGAATTGAAGAGAAGAGGAATCGGTTCTTTATAAGTAAGTTATTACTTTCGCATTCCCAAATTTGTCAATTGTATTAAAAACCGAATGAACCAATCCAGAAATCCAGCCCCATACCTACTCTTCAGCGTACTCCTAATCGGGATTGATCAGGCTTCCAAATTGCTGGTTCATCAATATATGCAACCCGGCTTTTCAGGACAGATCGCGCTAATCGGGGACTGGTTGAAACTACATTATGTACTGAATCCCGGCATGGCTTTCGGCATGCAACTCGGGCATGAATATGGTAAACTGTTCCTGACGTTGTTCCGCCTCGTAGCCATGGTCGCCATAGGCGGCTATATGATCCACCTTGCGCGCGTAGGCGCTTCCAAGGGCTTGCTTTGGGCGTTGGCGATGATCCTCGCCGGAGCGGTCGGTAACGTGATCGACAGTACGTTTTACGGTGTACTGCTCGGCAATGCGCCTTATGGCTCTCCTACCCCGTGGTTTCACGGACAGGTGATCGACATGATCTTCGTCGATTTCTGGGAGGGTTTTATCCCCGACTGGGTACCGGTGTGGGGCGGGCAATATTATTCAACACCGATCTTCAACATCGCCGATTCCTGCATTTTCCTGGGCGTTTGCAGCATTCTGATATTCCAGGGAAGTTTTCACTCACACGGACCGGAGAATGAGGGAGTAAAGGAAGAAAGGGAGGAAGGAGAAAAGGAGGAAGCAATCAATGGTCAGCCGGATGCTTCTTCACCTGAAACTTCAACATCCGAAACAGCGTTACGGGACGATATTCCGACACCTACTTCCACAGAGGAAGAGGATGAAAATAAAAAAGAGAGCATTTAGCTCTCTTTTTTTGTGGTACACTTTCGGATTAGTTCTCGTCTTTGGTGTAGGGAACAAAATCCTTGAAGGTCTTTTTGATCGCTGCATCCGTCGCCTCTTTCTTGTTCTCCCAGTTGGCGTCGAGTTCCAGTGCCACGAGACCGCTGAGGTTCATCAGCGCTTTAAATTCATCGAGTTTTCTGATAAAGTCCGGCTGGCGTCGGGCTGATTTCTGGCCCCATTCCCGTGCAAAAACGTCGCCCTTGTTCTGCAACTCGTTTTTCTTCTGCATGACATAGTTGAACCTGTCAAGCAACCCATTCACCGACTTTCCGATTACTTCCGTCGCTTCCAGTGTTCCCACTGTGGCCACCGTCGTCCCCCCGATCGTTGTAATATAGCCGCGGGTTTTCTGATTGTCCGTGGCGATCACCGGCGCGAGACCCGTCGTGGCCCCAAGAGAGGCATTCAGCAACGATCTGCTGCGTTTGCCCTTTTTAGCACGGGTATAAGCCTTTTTGAGTTCCTGCTCTTTCTCTGTCATTTGTTCGATAAGTCCCCATGCATTCACCAGCGCCCCCCTGTACAGGTTATACACGTATGTATCGCGCAGGCTTTCGTCGATCGTATTCTTGATAACAAATTTCACCGTACGCTCCTTTTTGTTCTGCGCCTTATCGAGCACATAGAATATGATGTTGAACGCCAGCGTATCGAATGGGTCCTTCACGAAGTCATAACCCGGCTCCCAGATGAACTCGTAGCTGGTGGCCGTATTCTTTACCAATGCGCTTTGCGGAACCTTCTTGTTTTCAGAAATAAAATTAAATGTAGTGATATCTTCCTCCCCATTCGGGTCTGACAGCGTGAAGCGCAGGTTAATCCGGTTGTTCTCCGCACTGCGGATAACCGACTGCTGCGGAATAATGGTAAAGTCGGGCGCCAGGTCCATTTGGGTCACATCCAGTTTCAGACGACCTTTGGTACGCGCTTTCGACGGCTGATCTTCCACCCAGAACTCCATATACCGCGGCCCCTTTTTCAAAATGCCGAATTGAACACTCGATGGCTCCCAGGTAATTTCGCCCGCGGCAGACAGCTTCATCGCTTCCGGCATTTCTTCCAGAATGGGTACGAACACGATCGGGTCGCCATCGGGGTCACGAACAGCGCCCATGTCGATCTTATAAACATTCTGCGTCTTGTACTGTACGTAGAATGGCTGCAGTTCATCGACTTGTGGTGGGCGATTTACGTGGTTTACTTTGAATACGATCTCACGCGACACACTTTCACCGGCGGAATTCTGTGCTTCGAATACGACCGGGAACGATTTGGTGGTATTGATACGGTCGGCGATATCAAACCCGGGTGTCCATACGAAATGTCCGGTAGAATCAAATTTCATATCCTTCACCAGGCCGCTGGCCACCGCATACCTCACCGAATCACTCTTCCCTCCCTTGACCTGCAAATGAAAATTGATCTCCTTCCCCTCATAAAGTACGTTCCACTCCGCTTCCGCCGGGAACACGAGCTGCAACGGGCCCGTCGAGGTATTGTTCTTCATATTATCCTGCCCCTGCGCCCTCAGTACTACAAAAACGGGTATCAGAAGGATCAGTATTTTATGAATTTTTCTTGTTAGCATGACATCAAAAATATAATTAATTCCATGGGTGAGAGAGCACTTCAATTTTAACGCAAAACTACTAAATCCTGTATAGAATGCCCTGTGATTAGTTGTAAAATTGAAACTCGCGAAAGCACAGGCCTACGCGAGAAATCTGTTTGTACTTTTCAAATACTGCCTTCTGAGGAGGATTATAATTAAAGCAAGTCCGGTACGCTCAAATACCCAAAACAAAAACCGGAGCGCAATCCTTTTTAAGACTGCGCTCCGGTTTTTAAAGTTCAATATTTGCCCTATTATTTTTTCTTTGGGGTTGTTGCCGGAGTAGTAGCTGGCGTTGTTGCCGGTTTGGTTGCCGGCGTCGTTGCCGACTTGGCCGCAGGTGTTGTTGCTGCTGGTGCCGCTGCCTCTACCTTGTCAGGATCAACACCCAGTTTGCGAAGAATCAAGTTGGTCGCATTGTTTTCTTCTGATGCCGCGAACAGGATGATCGGCGTTGTTCCCGCACCTGCATCCATGTTCAGGATGTACAGGAAGCCGCTTTCTTTACCTACTTCCTGGATAGCATTATTTACTTTCGTCAGGATCGGTTCGAGCAACTGCTGCTGTTTAGTTTGCAGGGAAGTTTGCGCGTTGTTACGCATTTCCTCGATACGTGTCGAAAGGTTTTGAAGCTCTTTCTCTTTATCAGCGCGAATGACGTCAGTCATATTCGCACCATTTTTCTGATATGCTTCATATTTCTCCTGAGCCTCTTTGTAAGTCTCCCCGATCGCTTTGTCCAACTGCGCTTTGGTTACTTCCAGCTGGTTCTGCATCACTTTTGCTTCCGGCAGTTTGCTGATTATATAGTCGACATTCGTATAACCTATTTTAGTAGGCCCGCCTGCCGGGGTAGTCTGGGCTAAGAGAGGGGTGGTGATTATGGTCATCACGACCATAATAGCCATCAGTTTTTGTTTCATTGCTTTGTTACTTATTTAAGTTTACTGTTTGTACTTTTTTGTTTTGGTGAGTTCTTCGCAGGCGCGGTAGGCTGCTGTTGGGACGGCTCCTCCGGTTTAGCATTTTTATCACTACCACCGGTCTTATCACTACTTCCTGCTTTGTTAGCCTTCGGATCGATCCCCAATTCCTCCATTACGTAATCCGAATAATCGTGTTTCGGATTGGTGTAAAGCATGCCTATGTCGCTGGATTTATCGAACATAAAATCGAGCCTGCGCTGACTGCAAACTTTGGTCACTGCGCGCTGTACCTTTTCAAGTACTGGCTTCATCAGCTCTTTTTTCTTTTGGAACAGAAGCCCTTCCACACCGAATATTTTACTGTTATATTCACCTGCTTCCAGCTCCTTCTCCTTTATTTCACTCTGCCTCTTCCGTTTCAGTTCGTCGGTCAGCAGGATCTCTTCTGCCATGTAAGCACGCTGCATGCGATCGATCTCGGCAAATTTGTCCTGGATTTCCTTCGCCCACTTGTCAGAGAATTTCTTCATCTCTGCCTGCGCAGCCTGGTATTCGGGCATTTTACTGGTGATGAATTCCATGTCCGTATACCCGATCTTCTGAGCATATAGTGCTGAACTGCATAGAATTGACAAAACTAGTAAAATAAAGATGTTCTTCATGCCAAGCTGCTAATATAATTTGCAAACCTCTTAACGAATGCCCCTGTCTGATTATTATCTGATCTGCTGGCCGATTGTAAAGTGGAACTGGGGCCCGCTCCGGGTATTTTGCCCCTGGATTTTGTCAAACCCATAACCCCAGTCGATACCGAGCAAACCGAACGCCGGCATGAAAATTCTCGCACCAATACCCGCGGAACGTTTCAGGTCGAACGGATTGAAATCGCTGTAACTCCCCCAGTTGTTACCACCTTCGGCAAAACCGAGGACGAAAATCGTGGCCTGTGGGTTAAGCGAAACCGGGTAGCGAAGTTCCATCACATATTTGTTATAAACAATACCTCCGCCTGACGCTGGATAACCATTCTGCGCCAGTGGTCCAACTTTCTGATCCTGGTAGCCGCGAAGACCGATAATATCCTGGTCCGCGAGCGAGAATGTACCCTGACCAGCCAGACCCGAACCACCCAGAATGAAGCGGCCGAACGGGCTGTAACCAACCTTGTTTCCGTACGCGCCCAGGAAACCCATGTGTGCACGGGTACTCATCACGAGCTTACCTACGATGGTCGCATAGTAGCTCGCATCGAACATCCATTTGTGGTATTCAACCCACCGGTAAGTATCCGTTTTATCGGAAAATGCTTTCTTCCTGAATACCGAGTAAGGTGGCGTGAAAGTAGCGCTCAAAGAGATGTTACTACCACTTCTCGGGAATTGGAAGTCACTCAATGTGTTCCGCGAGATCGTGGTATTGAATGAAATGTTGTTCGAAGTACCTTTGCTGTAACCGATCCGGAAGATGTCAAGGCTATCGAGGCGGTAGCGCTGGTATGATAGCGAGTGCGTCATCACGAGGTTCCGGTCCGGCTCTTTCAAACGACGGCCGAGCGACAGGGTAATACCATTGTTATAGTAACCTCCGCGGTAGCTTACTCTTCCGCCTCCTCCGCTTGTGTTGTAGCCATAGTAGGAGCTCAGATCGGTCATACGATAAACCGTACGCTGGAATGAAACACCGAAGTTGATTGGTTTTTTACCACCTAACCATGGCTCGCTGAACGAGAGCGAGTAGGTTTGATATTGCTTACCATTGGCCTGGAAGCGCAATGATAGCTTTTGTCCGTCACCGGAAGGCAATGGGCGCCATGTCTCGCGATTCGGGATATTCTTAATGGAGAAGTTATTGAAAACCAAACCAAGCGTTCCCACAAAACCAATGTAACCTCCCCAACCACCAGAAAGCTCGATCTGGTCAGATGGCTTTTCCTCCACGGTGTATTCGATATCCACAGTACCGTCTGCCTGGTTAGGGATCGGGTTAATCTGGATTTTCTCAGGATCGAAATAACCCATTTGCGACAGCTGGCGCTGGGTATTGATAATCTCCGTCTTGCTGAATTTCTGACCTGGCAGCGTAAATAGCTCGCGCAACACGACGCGGTCGCTGGTTTTGGTGTTACCGTTCAGGAGAATGCGATTGATGGTCGCCTGTTTACCTTCGAACATGCGGAGCTCTACGTCGATCGAGTCGCCCTCAACGGCCCTTTCGGTAGGTTCGATGTGGAAATAGAGGTAACCGTCGTCCATGTAAATCGAGCTGACGTCGGAGCCTGGAATACCGTTGATTTTCTTATCCAGCTCCTCCGGATTGTACACATCGCCTTTCTTCACCCCCAGGCGTTCACTCAGGTACGATGAGGGGTACAGATAGTTCCCCGACCAGGTGATGTTACGGTAATAGTATTTCTGACCTTCATCGATCTTCATGTCGATGCTGATCGTCTCGTCTCCGTTTTTAATAGTATCGAACTCGATCACCGCGTCACGGTAACCGTTTTTGCGGTAGTAAGCGATGAGCTTTTCCTTATCCTCATCGTATTTTTTAGGAATGTATTTGGATGGGTTGAAAAGACGACCAATACGGCGCTGCTTGGTGCCTTTCATTTTGCGCTTCAGCGTTTTGTCGCTGATCGCCGTGTTGCCTTCGATGTTGATTTTCTGAATCTTAACCTTTTTGCCTTTGGTAATGGCGAAGTTCAAAGTAGCCTGCCCACGCGTCGAATCAGGGATTTGGAGGACTTTTACTTTGGTGTTATAAAAACCTTTGTCCTGATAATATTTCTTGATAACCAGCTGCGTATTCTTGATAATTGTCGGCGTGATCACGCGGCCTTTGATCAGCTTCACTTTGTCGTTCAACGTTTCACGCTCGCCTTTACGGACACCTGAGAAGGATACTTTGTAAAGCCTCGGACGTTCTTTAATGTGAATATTCAACCAAACCTTCTCGCCTTCAATCTTCGTTGCCATGATTTCGACGTCATCCAGCGTACCGAAATCCATCATCTTCTTGATAGATGAAGTTACAGCCGGTCCTGGAATGCGGATTTTGTCACCTGGCTTCAAACCAGAAATGGAGATCATCGAATTCGGATCGAGGAACTGGGTACCCGAAACAGTCACTTCTGCAATCGTGTACTCTTTGGGATTAGCAGGATCGATACCCAGATTGGTCGGAGCGGCAGCAGGTTTTGCACCTCCGATGCCTACACGCTGCGCCTGTACCGAAACACAGCAGCACAGCAGGATTATTGCAGAAAGGCCTTTGAGATGTGCTAATGATTTATTCAAATTTTTCACTGGGTTCATATAATTCTACTTAGCACCATTCGCTTTAATTTGTTCACCCGTTTTGCCGAAGCGTCTTTCGCGGTTCTGATACGAAAGTATCGCCTCGTACAAATGCTCCCGGCGGAAATCGGGCCAGAAAAGATCCTCATAAAAATACAGTTCAGAATATGCCAGCTGCCAAAGCAGGAAGTTGCTGATCCTGTGGTCACCGCCTGTCCGGAGCATCAGGTCCACCTCGGGGCGGTTGCCCGTCGATAAATTCCCTGCTACTACTTCTTCATTGATTTCTTCGGAGAGCAAAACGCCGTTACGAACATCTTCGGCGATTTTGCGTGCTGCCTGGGTAATGTCCCATTTGCCACTGTAACCCAATGCCAAGATGAGATTCAGACCGGTATTGTTGCGTGTTTCCCAAATAGCTTTTTCAAGTTGGTTCTGGCAGCTCTTCGGCAGGCTCGCCGTATCTCCGATCGTATCGAGCTTCACGTTGTTTTTCATCATCGTAGGCAGCTCGTTACCGATCGATTGCACGAGCAGCTCCATCAGCGCCCTTACTTCAAACTCCGGGCGTGCCCAGTTTTCGGTGGAAAAAGCATACAACGTCAGACAAGAAACCCCGAGCTCCGCACATCCTTCCGTCACTTCCCTCACCGCCTTGATCGCATTGCGATGACCAAACACACGCGCTGCTCCCTGGTTTTGGGCCCATCTTCCGTTACCGTCCATGATAACGGCTATGTGTTTTGGCAGATTGCCCGTATCAATGAGCTCCTTCATTACTCCTGACTCCTTTTAACCTTTTTTAACAAAACAAAAACAACATTTTCGAAGGGCCTGCCATCGGGAATGATTTTCAGCCGCTCCGGGTTATTTCAGGAATCGCTTTGCCAGTAAACAAATACGCAGCAACCTGTCAATGTGTGCCGAAAATCTGCACATTTCATTCCTGCTCCCGTCACTAGCCTACCAGAAAGTCCTGATGGACAACGCATTAACCTCCAAAATAACAATGGAAATTTAAACGAGGGCGCAATTTAGGAATAAGAATCAGGTCTACAAAATGAATATTCCGGTACAATCAGGGTGTAATTCGATTAATTATCAAGAAGATGGCGGATCGCGTCGCCATAGGTACTTCCGCTGGTAACTTGCGAACCCTTGCGGTCGCGCATCACGATCACGTACTTGCCGTTGAAGTGTTTCTGGATTTCCTTGATATGGTGAGAGTTGACGATACCGGCCCGGCTCACGCGCAGGTAATGCTTGGGAAGCTTCTCTTCGAGCGAAGTAAGCGTGTAGTTGAGCAGGTACTTCTGCCCGTCGAGGGTATTCAGGAAAACGTATTTTTCCTCCGCTTCAAAATGCGTGATTTCCGTCATGGGAATTAGCAGAATGCGGTCGCCGGATTTCACCGACAATGAAAATATCTCCTTTTTCGGCTTCATTTCTTCCAGAAGCCTCAACAGGTTTTCGGAATAGGGATTGAAACTGCCTGAATGGCCGTTTGCGGCCTGAGTAATGTTCTTAATCTTATCGATCGTCTTCAGGAGCCGGTCGTTTTCCACCGGTTTGAGCAGGTAATCCACCGAGTTCTCTTCAAATGCACGGATCGCGTACTGGTCGTAAGCGGTTGAAAATACTACCAAAGGCATTTTGGTCACTTTGGAAAGCATTTCGAAGCCGTTCAGCAGCGGCATTTCAATGTCGAGGAAAATAACATCGGGTTGATGTTTGTCGATTTCGACCAGTCCCTCCGCGCCATTCCTGGCTTCCGAAACAATATCGAAAGTGTCGGGATGCTTTTCGAGGAGCCTTCTGAGGCGGCTCAATGCAAGCTGTTCATCGTCGATCAGGATCGTTTTAAGCGGAAAAAGCATGATTGGATTGTTGATGTTGTTCAATAGCGGATTTCTGAATGGCAATATTAACCGATTTGTGCGGTTGATTGTGCAGTTCCAAACGCGCATTCTCACCGTAAAGCAGTTTCAGTTTATCTTGAATACTACGCATACCATAGCCTGCACCGAGAGTGTCCGAAAATGCCGGACCGCTGTCATGCACGCACAAATGCAGCCATTGGTCTTTTTCATAGATCTTCACCACAATGTTCCCCTGATCGGCCATGCGTGAAATGCCGTGTTTGATCGCATTCTCTACGATCGGCTGCAAAATGAATTTCGGCACTTGCAGGCTTTTCAAAGAGTCTTCCTCCACTTCCACTGTAAACCGTAGCCGGTCTCCAAACCGCACCTTCTCGACCTGCAGATAGGTTTCCACCATTTCCAACTCGTTTTCGATGGTGTCAAAATAATCGCTCGTCTTACGGCCGGTGGTGTAGCGGAACAGTTTGGAGAGCAGCAGCGTCATTTCCTCCGCTTTATCGGGATTCTCATGCACGAGGCTGGCAATGCTGTTTAATGAATTATATAAAAAATGCGGGTTAATGCGGGCCTGCAATGCGTCCAGCTCGGCGCGGGTTTTCAGTTTTTCAAGATTTAGTAACTGATACTCCTGATCGGAAATCTTGCGGGAAATCTGCCGGCCTTCGCGGCTCAGGAAGTAAAACACGTTGGCGATCGCCACAGGCGCCCATGCATACCAGTACCAGGGTGCATTCTGCGAGGGCTCGGACGGGTAGTGCGCGACGTATTCGTTCACGAGATCGGCAGCAAAGAAGTAATGTACGGATATTGCCAGCAGGCTGTCGAACAAAAAGATGATGATCGACAGGATAATATGCTTGGCGAGCAGGCTTTTGACGATCATATCCAGCCAGGTGGTAAGCCCTTGTGTCACGAGTATCGTGCATACGCCCGTAGCAATGTTGAGTATCACCAGATATTTGTAGAAAGCCAGCCGGATAGGCTCCTCGGTAAACGACAACTCGGCCGTGAAATAGGCGATCGCATTAAAACCGTACAATATCACCGCCCCGAGAATAGCGGCCACCAGTGTACCTACCCAGCCCTGGTTCTGAATAATGGCTATCAGGCTGAAATCCTGCCAGTTGAATGATCTTTCCTGTGAAGTAAAACTGAAATTAGCCCCCTCTACCTTTGCCCCGCTCAAATCCACATCGGACAGGCTACTGAAACTCAGATCCGCATTGCGCAGATCGGCATTCCGGAAAGTCGTCCGGTCGAGGGCTGAGAAACGAAGTTTTGCATTGCGCAGATTAGCCCCGTCGAAGTTAATATCCTTCAAACTCGAAAAGCTGAAATCTGCATTTTCCAGATCCATGTTACTGAAATCCCTTCCGTCCAGCGATGAGGCTGTCATGCGCAACGGCTTCGTCTTGTTGTCGTCCATGCTACTTAAACCCTAAACGTTAATATCAGTTTGTCTGAGAAAGCATCCATTCGGTTTCCATTTTGCCCCAATCCGGGTGAATCGTCGTTTCCGGTTTAAAAGCACTGAATTTCTGTTGGGCTTTTTCGAGCATCGGCTTGGCCACCTTTTTCCCGCCGCCATATTCTTCGGGCGTGAAGAAGAGGCTCGAACCTTCCAGGTAATAAATCCGCGGATTCTCTGCATTGATCGACTTCGCCGATTGCAGGAATCCCTGGAACTTCTCTCCATCCTCCTGCCAGCGGTTCATCGGGTCAGCAGCGAGGTGGATTTGGGATTGATATGCTTTTAAAACCTCGATTTCGTCGTTCGGCTTGCCGGCAATGCCCTCTGCGTCTTTCAATAAGGCGTTTGCTTTATCGAGATACTGATCTTTTTCTGTCAGGGTTGGTGCTACAAAGCCCAGCAGTACATTGGAATAGGCCGCATAATACTTCGGCAGCCATTCTTTCGGCTCCGCGGCGGCAATGCGTTCGAAGCGGTTGGCAATGTCCACCAGGCTTTTGGGGTCAGGCTTGGAGCGGTCGATGCCGTTCAATGCTTTGATACCGTCGCCCATGGCCTGGGTATATTTCTCGTTCTGCGCCTGGCTGATGCGGGTGACAAACACAAATAGCAATACGAATGCAAATAGCTTTTTCATTTTTTCTTTATTTAAAATATTGATTATGAATGTTTAAAAATCGTCTTTCTCCACTTTCGCTTTCTTCGAGAGCATGATCTGCATGCCTACAAAAAAGCTGCGGTAGCTCTGCGGGCCCACTGCGTAGCGCGTTTTGCCGTCGGGCGTGTAGCGGTAGGTGAACACATTACGGGTATTGAGGATATTATCGACTGTGGCATAGAAAATCACCAGGTTGCCTTTAATGCTCTGCAACTTGCTGGCCTGAATGCTCACATTGTGCACGGCAGGCGTACGGTCTTTCAGGAATTCGTCATTGTTGGGATTGTAGTAAGGCCGGCCGCTGGTGAATGCGTAAGTGGCGCTAAGGTTGGTTTTGGCTTTTTCAAACCACTTTTTGATAATGAGGCTGATATTATGGTTTGAGATGAATGTCGGAGTAGCCGACTGTTTATACTGCTGGAAAAGCCTTTTCGAATCTACAAAACTGTAAGTAACCCAGTAATCGAGGTTTTTGATCGATTTCTGATCGCGCCAGAAGAAGTCGAAACCGCGGGCATAACCGTCGCCGCCATTGTTGGTCGTGCCCCACGGGAAACGGTAGGGATCGGCATCGTACTTTTCCCCGGTGAATTCGCGGACGAGCTGCGCGTAGTTTTTGTAGAATGTCTCGACGCGGAATGTGCGCTGGTTTTTGATGATCTGGTAATTGAGGATCAAATGGTCGGCGCGCTCATACTTCAGGGATTTATTTAAATACAAATACCGGTAATCAGGGTTTTGGTAAAACTGCCCCGCGGCCAGGGAAATCTGACTATAACGACCGGTTTTTAATGCAAATGACAGTCTCGGAGCTACATTAGCGCGACTAATCACCGACGAATACTCGCTACGAACCCCAATGCGCCCCGCCAATGCACGGGTAATGTAAATCTCCGACTCCACGAATGCGGCTGCGTAACGATCTTTCAGCTTATATAATGTACCGTCCACGCCATTCCCGATATTGATCGCATGGGCCTCGGCGCCGAACAGAATGGTGTTGTTCCCCGTGAGCAGGCGCGTGAGCACAATGCGTGCTTGCGTGCGCTCGTCGAACCGGTCGAAGTTGGCGCCGTCCCAGGTCATATTATCCTTGTTACGGCTGTACGAAAGGCCCGAGTTCAAAGTCCAGCGGCCGTCGGCCCAGGAATCGGTGTAGGTGCTGGTGGTGAATGCATTGTTGTTTTTCAAAACCAGCCGCATTTTGCCGGTATCCGACGACGGGTCTTTGCTATTCATGCTCAAATGGCTGTCCGAGTACATGCCGTACACTTTCAGGACGCCGTTTTTGGTCGGCTTCCAGCGGTAGGTCAGTGAAGAACCTTTGAATTCCGGTGCATGGATCCACTCCACATTCTGCTTCACCAGCTTGAATAGCGGCCGCAAATTGCCATAATACACCACCGCCGACACTGATTGCTTTTTGTTGGCATAATCATAATTCAAACCCGCATTCGCCAGGTTCAAGCTAATGCCTAACCCATTATTACTGATCTTATCCGTCGTATTCAGCAGCAATACCGACGACAATGCCTGCCCGTATTGCGCCGAATAACCGCCGGTGCTGAATGAAGTGCCTTTAAACATAAATGGATTGAACCGCCCCCGTGACTGCACATCGGGTAACGAACTGAAAAACGGGTTCTGAACGATCATCCCGTCGATCACGATCTTGGTTTCCTGGCCGGAGCCGCCTCTTACAAATAGCCCCTCCTGCTCCCCTACCCGCTGTGCGCCCGGGAGGAACTGCATTGCCCCGGTAATATCCGCCGCCGCGCCTGCCGTAGTGACAATATCCAGCGGTTTCAGCATAGCCATCCGTTTTTCGTCCGAAGCCTCGAATGCGCCTGCGGTGATTACGACGGTATTCAGTTCGTTAGCGAGTTCTTCAAGCTTGATGGTCATTGCCGGAGTGCCTTCTTTCAGATTAATCTTCTTTTCAAAAACCTCATATCCTACATAACTCGCCGCCAGCGTCGCCGTATCCGACTCCGATGTCTGGAACGCGAAAACGCCGTTCGCGTCGGTTGTACCGCCGTCGTAGGTACCTTTCAGGAACACGTTCGCGCCGGGCAATGCATTTCCTTTGTGATCAGTCACCTTGCCCTGAATGCTCTTTTGAGCAAAAACGGCGGGGGTAACGAATAGCAACAGATAATAAAAAAGCTTCATGGCTAATAGATGATGTGTAACTGCTGACACAAATCTATTGGCCATGAAGCCGTTTGGTAAGTGATTTCCGACGAAGTGCCGGTTTCAGGCGGATGAATTCGCCCGGTGACGGAATGAAAAACCGTTGCTTTTAGAGCTCTTCGAGCAGGATGTCTTTCCAGCGCACCTTGATACCGCCGCCGTCGTGGATCTGCAATGCGATCGAACCTTCGCCCGCACCGATTTTAGCATCGGTAAGGTCTACCATTTCGTGACCATTAAGCCAGGTTTGCGTGCGGTCGCCTTCCGCGCGGATGCGCAGGGTGTTCCATTCGCCCATTTTCAGGAAGCCTTCTTTCTCCTCGGGAATCTGCACGAGCCAATTCCGCCCGTACGATTCATAAATGCCCCCGGTGTCGTGGTTTGGCGGCGCCACTTCCACCTGCCAGCCCGAAACTTTGGTCCCCGTTACGGTTGAACGAAAGAATACCCCGCTGTTGCCATTCGCCTCCTGTTTGAATTTCAGGGACAAATCGAAATTTTTGTAAAATTTGTCGGTGGTGAGGTAGCCGTACTTCTTGTCGGGGCCGCTCTCGCAGATAAGCTCACCGCCTTCAACGTACCATTTTTCGGTACCATGGACGGTCCAGCCTTTCAGGTCTTTTCCGTTGAATAATTTGACAGGCTTTTTCAATGGATCGGCGGAAGGCTCTTTCAGCGCGAAAAACGCCGAATTGAGCGTTAGAACAGCTGCTCCGGCGACGATCAATCGTCTCAATTTTAACATGGTGGTTATAGGATTAGGATTAAAAATTTATGGTTACAAATTCTATCAAACTACATTTTGCATTAGTTTTACGAAAATTAACCACTTGGAAAGCTATGAAAAAAAACCGTTTTGGGGGGCGTTGGGCTACATTTTTTTTGGCGGCAGGGCTATTTTCAACGATTTTGATTTCTTGTAAGGAGAACAGTGACGACATGGTCGGTCAGAAAACTGTCTCCGATGTTATTCGCGAAAATCCTGAGTTCAGCATTCTGAAAGAGCTCGTCATTTATACAGAAGGGACTGATGCTTTGAAAGCGCAGAATGCGACTTTTTTTCTCCCATCGGACGCGGCTTTCAACAAAGCTAAAATTACCAGTGCGTCGCAAATCACATACATGCCGCAGGATTCAGTAAGAAATTTCCTCAACAGCCACGTTTTGAAAGGACTGGTTTCATATGCCGAACTCAAACCAGGAAAATATGATGCCGTATACAAAAAATTCAAACTTGAAATTGCAAAAAAAGATACCTCATTTACCATCAACGGATCTGAAATCGCGAGAAGGAATGTAAATGCGTCAAACGCGATCATTCAGGTAGTAGACAGTCTGTTCGTAAAGGTTAAATAGTCATACGAAGCATAAAAAGGAAAACCCCGAAGCATCACGCCTCGGGGTTTTCCTTTTTAATATACGAACCTTCTCAAAACTGCTCTACATGCGAGAAGAAGAAATTCCCCTCGATTTCCGCGTTTTCGTCTGAATCCGAACCGTGGATCGCATTCTTTTCGATCGATATCGCGAACAATTTGCGGATGGTGCCTTCCTCGGCATTCGCCGGGTTGGTAGCACCAATGAGCGTACGGAAATCCGCCACCGCATTCTCCTTTTCAAGGATCATCGGGATGATCGCTCCGGACGACATATACTGGCAAAGATCATTGTAGAAAGGACGCTCCTTGTGCACGGCGTAAAATTCCCCGGCACGCTCGGAGGTAAGCTGCGTTTTTTTCAGGGCCACAATCCGGAATCCTGCTGCTTCGATCATCTTGATGATTGAACCCGAATGACCATCCTTCACAGCGTCAGGCTTGATCATGGTAAATGTCTTATTCGTTGGCATACGTACTTGGCTATTAATGATACTGCCTGCAAGCTACTATATTTCAATCTAAATCCCCGAACCTTTCACTCGTAAACGGCAGCCTTATGTTAAATCATCGCCTGATTGCCAGCCTTTACCGCGTATCATGAAGCAAATCCCAACAGTTTTGTTAATTTTGTGGGCTCTAAGCAAACAGGAAATACCTCTTTTGAACTAAGTTACTGTGAATCAAATCATTGAAGAGCTTCGCTCTTTTTTATCCCAACCCCAAAAAATTGTTATCACAACGCACCGCGATCCGGATGCGGATGCATTGGGTTCATCCCTGGGCTGGGCCAGTTATTTGCTCAAAAAAGGACATGAAGTGACGGTTATCAGCCCAACCGACTATGCTGCGAACCTTCGCTGGCTTTCGGGCATGGAGCATGTGCTCGTGTATGAGAAAGCTTCGGAGCAAGGTAAATGCAAGAAGAAAATCGAGCAGGCGACGCTGATTTGCTGTCTCGACTTTTCGGCATTGTCGCGGTTGAAGGACCTGGGCAAGGTAGTACAGGATGCTGCGGCGCCAAAAATGATGATCGACCACCACCTCGAACCGGAGCATTTCGCGAGATGGATGGTTTGGGATACCACGGCGGCGGCTACCGCACAGCTGGTTTATGAGTTGGTTAAAGAAATGGAAGGCGGCCTCCCTGCCGAACAAATTTTTGACGTTCCCATGGCCGAATGCCTTTATGCCGGCATTATGACCGACACCGGCTCGTTCCGGCATGGTAATGTGACGCCCGCCGTGCATCTGGCAGTAGCCGATCTGATGCGTACCGGCTTCGATTCGAGCCGTGTACACAGGCTGATCTACGATAATGCGCCGCTTTCGCGCCTGCAATTCCTGGGTTATGTGCTTTGCAACAAACTCACAGTGCTTCCGGAGTACCGCACGGCTTATATGGTCCTGACCGAAGCGGAATTGCAAAAATTCAACTCGGCATCGGGCGAAACGGAGGGGATCGTGAACTACGGCTTGCAGGTCGAAAATGTCGTGATGTCGGCTATGTTCATCGAACGTAAAGGCGAGGTGAAGATCTCGTTCCGCTCGGTAGGCTCGTTCTCGGTACGCGACCTTGCCAGCACGCATTTCAGCGGCGGCGGGCATAAGAATGCTTCGGGAGGTCGATCCGAACAATCAGTAAATGAAACAGTTGCAAGATTTTTAAGCATACTTCCTTCATACCAGGAAGAACTTTTAAGCGTTGACTAAACTTAAATTCCACATTCACCAAAATATCTTCTAATTAACACGTCCCAATGAATTTAAAAACAATCGGTTATGCGATGGGCATAACTATTCTCGCAGCCGCTTGCAATCAACATCGTCAGCAGGTTACCGAAAGCGGCCTCAAATACACACTTTTCGATCACGAAGACGATGCAAGAAAGGCTAAACTGGGGGATATCATGACATTCCACCTGGTGTTGAAGAATGGTACCGACTCCACGCTCCGCGATACATATAAAGAGAAAAATCCGGTGAAAATGGTATTGCAGGCACCTCCTTACAAAGGCAGCTTTGAGGAAGGCCTTACCATGCTTGCTACGGGCGATAGCGCGAAGTTTCTGGTTAATGCGGATACCTTGTTCGCGAAAATTGGTCAGCCAATGCCTCCGATGATTAAAAAAGGTTCGGAACTGAGCTTTACCGTGAAAGTAGTAAGCGTTCTCACTTCGGAAGAATTCCAGAAGCAACAAGCTGAGGCAGGTAAAAAACAAAAGGATATCGACGCGAAAATCATCGACGAATACCTGGTTAAAAACAACCTGAAAGCAAAAGCAAGAAAAACGGCTTCGGGCCTTGTTTACGTGGTACAAACGGAAGGAACAGGCGCAAGCCCTGCTGCCGGCGACAATGTGAAAGTACATTACACGGGCAAATTCCTGGACGGCAAGGAGTTCGACAGCTCTAAAAACCAGGGTAAACCACTCGACCTGCAAGTAGGCGCGGGAATGGTGATCCAGGGCTGGGACGAAGGCCTTACGCTGATGAAAAAAGGGGAAAAAGGCTTATTGCTGATCCCTTCGGGCCTTGCTTACGGACCTGAAACTTACGGACCCATCCCTGGTAACTCGGTATTGCAGTTCGAAATGGAACTGATCGACTTTACAAAAGGCGCTAAACCAGCTGCCGGTCCTGCATTACCTACACCTGCTCCGGCTAAGTAAAGCTTCGACTTTTTATAAATGCCACGAAGGCACGAATTGACACGAATGGTTTCGTGAATATTCGTGCCTTCGTGGCATACAACCCTTCCCATTTTTGCGTAAAATGCACCTCCTTTCACCATCATTTTACGCATGAAACTTTGCTTTGCCACCAACAACCGGCATAAACTCGAAGAAATACAGGCATTGCTCGGCGACCAGTTCGAGCTGGTCACACTAAGCGACATCGGCTGCGACACCGATATTCCCGAGCCGTTCGACACCATCGCCGAAAATTCTCATGAAAAAGCCCGGTTCGTCCGGGATAATTTCAGCATCGATTGCTTCGCCGACGACACCGGCCTCATTGTCGACGCATTGAATGGCGAGCCAGGTGTCAAATCCGCGCGTTATGCTGGCGAACAGCGCGATTCTAACGACAATATCGACCTGCTTCTCAAAAACCTCGTAAACAAGCCAAACAAGGCGGCGCGCTTTCAAACTGTCATCACCTTATCGTGGCAAGGCCAGTATTACCAATTTGAAGGAACTGTGGAAGGCACCATCATCGATGAGAAACGCGGCATCAACGGCTTTGGATATGATCCGGTATTTGTTCCGGAGGGACACTCGCGCACATTCGCTGAAATGGCCATGCAGGAAAAATCAGAACTGAGCCACCGCGCGCGCGCATTCGCGAAGCTGGTCGCTTTTCTGAAAGGCCAATGATATTTTATCCATCATTTAAATCGTACGGACATGTCGGACTTCAATTCGGATGATTATCGCTACGACGGTAGCAAAAAATTTGATATCAGTAAGGCTAAAACACGTTTTAAGGATATCTACGCCGATAAGGCGGAGTATGAAGCGATGCAGGAAGAATCGGCGAAGGAGCTCGATGAACTGCAAAGTATGATGTATGCACACAACCGCTACGGCCTCCTGGTGATCTTTCAGGCCATGGATGCAGCCGGGAAAGACGGAACCATCAAGCACGTCCTTTCGGGCGTGAACCCGATCGGTGTCAAAATCCACTCTTTCAAACGGCCTACCGAGACCGAACTGGGCCACGATTTTCTCTGGCGGACCAACCTCGTACTGCCTCAACGCGGCACGATCACGATCTTCAACCGCAGTTACTATGAAGAAGTGCTGGTCGTGAAAGTACAGCCCGAAATCCTGACGCAATCGCAACGCCTGCCTGTGGAGCTGACCGAGGATATGGATAAGCTTTGGAAACACCGCTATTCCGATATCCGCAACCTGGAAAAATACCTTTACCGCAACGGTATCCGGGTGATCAAGTTCTTTCTGAATGTCTCGAAAGAAGAACAGGCCGAAAGGCTGATCGAGCGCATTGAAGACCCTTCTAAAAACTGGAAGTTCGAAGAGCAAGATGTGAAAGTGCGCGACAAATGGGCCGAATACATGCAGGCCTATGAGGATTGTATCAACGAAACCGCCTCCAAAAAGGCTCCCTGGTACGTAATACCGGCTGATGATAAAAAAAATCTGCGTCTTACTGTCGCCAAAATTGTTGCCGAGGAATTGAAGAAGATGAAAATGTCCTATCCCGATTCCGGGCCGGCGCGCACCGAAGAGCTGCGTCATTTCATCGACATTATCAACGCCCAAACGAAACAGCCCTAAAAAAGGAAGGCCGTTGATCGATGATCAACGGCCTTATAGCTATGCATGGTGTGAAGTTATATCTTATTTCTTGATGGTGAAATTACCTCCACCAATTTTGTATCCTTCCGCATACAGCTCCACATTATACTTTCCAGGGCGGAACTTGCTGGCGTTATCGTACAACATCTCCACTTTCTGGTTGTTGTTCTGATAAGCGATCGACTCACGGGTAGTGAATTTAGATGGCGCTCCATCGATTTCAAATTCACCTGAGCCAGTGGCATCGTCAGCTACAACCGCTCCATCAGGATCCAACACACGCACATAAATATCTTTTGGCTCCTGAGCAGTCAGCTCGTTTTCCGGAAGGTTGAAAACCAGTTTCAACTTGTCGACGCGGCTGGCTTTGTATTCGTCTTTGTCTTTGGTTTTACCGCGTGAATTCACGGCCAATACTTTGAGGTTTTGTGCTTTCAGTGCAGCGGCTTTGCTCACTTTCGCGCTCAGCTCTTTGTTTTGCGCGGTGAAAGTCACCACAGAGTCGGTCAGTTCAGCCTGGCGTTGTACCAGTCTTTCACGTTCGCTGGTGAGCGTTCCCACATGTGTGTGAAGGGAATCGTTGCTCGCTACCAGTTTCTCGTTTTCAGCTTTCAGCTGTGCGATCATCTCGTCTTTCTCAGCCAGGAATTTTTCGTATTCCTTAATTTTGCCGAGGTATTTGTTGGTTTCAACTCTTCTGCTGCGGCTGAATGCTACCTTGTCAGCTTCGAGCTTCTCCTTCATTTTGGTTAGTTCTGTAACATCACCTCCCAATTTTTCAACTTCCGCAATTTTTGCATCCAGTACGGTGGAAATAGAATCCAGTTTAGTTTTGGTTACAGCCAACTCTCTTGCCTTTTCGACTACCATTGACTCTTGCTGGGTCAACTCTTGTTTCTGAGTTGTGAACAAGTAGCCGAACATGGCTGTTGCAAGCCCAAGGACAACTACCATTGCCCAGGCGATGCTCTGCTTATTTTTCTGTTCTTGTTGCATTGATATTAAGTTTACTTGTGTGATTTAGTTTCTCATGAGACAGGTTAAAAATCAAATCCGGGTCTACATGTTGTTCTGCGTTCACATCAAACAATTCTGTGCCGCTCAATGCCGACTGCTCAAACAGGCCATATATTCAAAACCCGCAAATCCACTTGAAATGCAAAAAAGAGCCTCATTATCATGAATTTGGCTCTTTTAAAATGATATTTTTGAATTCAGAAAATTGCTACAAACCGCTGGCTATCTCAAATTTACAGTTGGAAAGTTGGGTAATGTTACCACAAAATATGGTGTAGAGATACATAGAAAATAATGCAATTACCCTGTTAAAGTCCTATTTCACCACGAATGCTGAACACCTTCTTCTCCACGAAAATGAGCTTTTGGTAGCCGGTTACATCATAAGTGTTTATTTCCAGAAGGTTATTCCGTTTTACCGCATTTAGAATTAGTTTCTTTTCGGAGTTATAGACCTTATTTGACGCGCGGATCAGAGCCTCGACACGCAATGGCTGCTTTAAAACAGAATCCGTATCAATTTTCAGATAGGCTACGGGCAGGTCGTTACCCGGCTTAATGCGGTATTCATATTGCAGTGGACCATTTTGGACCACTTCGTAACTCTGACGATAGGAAGGTTTGTTAATATCGGCTTGTACAAACAGTTCGAGCTCCTTCTTCCAATCTACTTCGTGCGTTTTCGAAACTTCACGTTTGCTGCCCAAAATCGCCGTCTTGCTGACTTCCGGCTTCTTTTCATTCAAATATACGATCTGATTTTCGACGAAACCTTTTAAATCGTAATAGGCTTTTGGGGCCTCGTCGCGGGTTTCTTCTTGTTGACAGGAAACCAATGAAAAGAACAGAACTGCTGCAACGATGGTAAGGATGCGGTAATGCATGGATTTCAAATGTGGCTAAAAAAACAGAGAGCCCGTTGGACTCTCTGCTGGTTAACATCAATCGATGTCTGAAAGTTTTAGAGAATGCTGGTTCCCGTCATTTCGGCCGGTTTCGCGATTCCCATCAGTTCTAGAATGGTCGGCGCGATATCCGCAAGCTTTCCATTGTTAATAGGCTTTTGATACTCATTATCCACCAGAATGCACGGCACGAGGTTCAACGAATGCGCGGTGTTCGGAGAACCGTCGTCATTCGACATGTAATCCGAGTTACCGTGGTCGGCGATGATAATCGACGAATAGCCGTGCTCCAAACCAGTAGTTACCACGGCCTGTACGCATTGATCAACCGTCTCACAAGCTTTCACAGCTGCTTCAAAAACGCCGGTATGACCAACCATATCAGGGTTAGCGAAGTTGAGACACACGAAATCCACTTCCTCCTTTTCCAGTTCAGGAACGATCGCGTCACGAATATCGAATGCCGACATTTCGGGTTGCAAATCGTAGGTCGCTACTTTCGGAGAAGGGCAAAGCAAGCGGCTTTCCCCTTCGAAAGGCTTTTCACGGCCTCCTGAGAAGAAGAACGTAACGTGCGGGTATTTCTCGGTTTCAGCAATGCGGATCTGCTTTTTGCCAGCCGATTCGAGCACTTCGCCGAGGGTGTTATTAAGATTATCTTTGTCAAAAATCACATCCACACCTTTGAAAGTATCATCATAATTGGTCATGGTGATGTATTTCAAATTGAGCTTGTGCATATTCTGCTCGTGGAAATCCTGCTGTGTGAGCGCCTGCGTGATTTCGCGGCCGCGGTCCGTGCGGAAGTTGAAGCAAAGCACCACGTCGCCGTCCTGGATCAGCGCGAGCGGAGAGCCATCGGCATTGGTAGCGATGATTGGCGTAATGAATTCGTCGGTAACGCCTTCTTCATAGGAAGCTTGTACAGCTTTCAAAACGTCGGCCGCAGGCACGTGTTTGCCTTCCCCGTGAACCATGGCGTCGTAAGCCAGTTTCACGCGCTCCCAGCGCTTATCACGGTCCATTGCATAGTAACGGCCGGTAATGCTGGCAATACGCCCTGTGCTTTGCGCCATTGATTCGGTCAGCTCCGTGAGGAAGCCCAACCCGCTTTTGGGATCGGTATCGCGGCCGTCGGTGAATGCGTGCACGAATACATCGCTCAAACCACGGTCCGCGGCGATTTGGCAAAGACCTTTCAAATGATCGATATGCGAATGCACACCGCCATCCGAAACCAGGCCGATGAAATGAACTTTCTTACCTTCGGCTTTCGCGTAGTCGAGCGCCTGTGCGAGCGCCGGCTCGTGTGCGAGCGTGCCTTCGGATACGGCGAGGTTAATTTTCACCAGATCCTGGTACACCACGCGGCCAGCCCCCAGATTGGTATGGCCTACTTCGGAGTTACCCATTTGTCCATCGGGCAAGCCGACGGCCAGACCACTCGCTTCGAGTTTGCTATGCGGGTATTTTTGAAGAATGGAATCGTAGAATGGGGTGTTGGCGGCCAGAATGGCGGAACGGTTTTCCTCGCCGACTTTGGCGATCCCCCAGCCGTCCATGATGATGAGGATGACTTTCTTGCTCAATGTATTCTGAAATTAAGATGATATTTAAAAGAGTACAACCTACTCTTCCTTTTTGCTTTCGACAGGCTGATTGTTTTCGTCCACAATCACATATACTTCTTCGTTGGACCGGCGCATCATAAATTTCTCACGGGCCCACTTTTCGAGCATTTTGGGGTTTCCGAAAACCTCATTCCGCTCCTTCTTGACCTCTTTGATCTTCGTTTCAAGAATCGCCTTTTCTTTTTCGAGATCTTTCATTTTCATCCGGTTCGACATCACGACCCGGATGTTGTTATTGTCGAGGAACAGTATCCATATCAGCCACACGACGAACGTGGCGACATAGAAGTTCTTTAATGTGTGCAAAGACCAGAATGAATGGTTTTTCATATTGAAATACCCTTAAACAAGAACCGGAGCGCTGGGCTCCGGCTCTATATGGTTTGAATTAGAACTTCAATCCCGGGAAGTATGCGCTTTCGCCCAGTTCTTCTTCGATACGGAGAAGCTGGTTGTATTTCGCCATACGGTCAGAACGTGAAGCCGAACCGGTTTTGATCTGACCTGTGTTCAATGCTACCGCGAGGTCAGCGATGGTCGCATCTTCTGTTTCACCTGAACGATGCGACATAATGCTCTTATAGCTGTTGCGTTTTGCAAGGTTTACAGTATCGATAGTCTCAGTCAAAGAACCGATCTGGTTTACTTTCACCAATACCGCGTTAGCGATTTGTGATTCGATACCTTGTTGCAGACGGTTTACGTTCGTTACGAACAAGTCATCACCTACCAGCTGGGTTTTCTTGCCGATAGAGTCTGTAAGTGTTTTCCAACCAGCCCAGTCGTCTTCGTCCATGCCATCTTCGATTGAGATGATAGGGTATTTAGCCACCCACTGAGTCCAGTAGTCAGCCATTTCATCAGAAGTCAGCTTGCGGCCATCTGATTTTTTGAAGTGGTACAGGCCATTTTCGTAGAATTCGGAAACAGCAGCGTCCATAGCGATGAAGATTTCTTCTCCTGGCTTGTAACCTGCTTTTTCGATAGCCTGAAGTACAACTTCGATAGCCTCTTCGTTCGATTTGATGTTTGGAGCAAAACCACCTTCGTCCCCTACGTTGGTTGAGTAGCCTTTGCTTTTCAAAACGGTTTTCAAAGTATGGAAAACTTCAACACCCATGCGCAATGCCTGAGAGAATGTATCTGCTTTCGCAGGCATGATCATGAACTCCTGGAAGTCGATGGAGTTATCCGCGTGGCTACCTCCGTTCAGGATGTTCATCATCGGTACCGGCAATGTGTTGGCGTTGGTACCACCTACGTAACGGTACAATGGAAGGTTTGCTTCCTGTGCAGCAGCTTTCGCAGCGGCGAGGGAAACACCCAGGATCGCGTTTGCACCCAACTTCGCCTTGTTAGGTGTGCCATCCAGTTCCAGCATAATTTTATCAATAAGGTTCTGCTCGAATACGGAGCAGCCGATCAGTTCAGGGAAAATGATGTCGTTTACATTCTCAACCGCTTTCAAAACTCCTTTTCCAACGTAAACGCTCTTGTCGTCATCGCGAAGCTCAACTGCCTCGTGCTTACCGGTAGAAGCTCCGGAAGGAACAGCAGCGCGTCCCAGATAACCATTCTCGGTACGAATATCAACTTCTATTGTAGGGTTTCCTCTTGAATCCAGAATTTGTCTTGCATGTACTGACTGAATCGTACTCATTTGCAGCTTGTGGTTTGATTAAAAATTGGAATATGGTTAACGGTACAAAATAACACAAAAAAATCGTCATCCATAAACCCGAAATCATTTTACACTAAATTTACAGGCTAGTCAACTACACCATTTACTATGAAATTAACCCGCATTCTGACCACCGCATTACTTAGCTTACCCCTTGCCTTACAAGCTCAGAAACAGCTCACTACCGATGAATTCGAAAAACAGCTGACGAAATCCGCCGACGCCCAGCTCCTGGATGTCCGGACACCCGAGGAGTATGGTGAAGGCCATTTGGCAAAAGCCGCGAACATAGATTATAAAAGTCCTGATTTCAAGGAAAAAATTGCAAAACTCGACAAGAACAAGCCTGTGTATGTATACTGCCTCTCCGGAGGAAGGAGTGCTGCGGCGGCTAACACATTGCACGAAAGCGGTTTTAAGGAAGTTTACGACATGAAAGGCGGCTATCTGAAATGGAATACCTCCGGCAAAGCCGTAGAAGGTGCCAACAAAGCCGGCGTGAAGGGCATGAGCTCAGCGGAATTTAACAAAATCATAAACTCCGAAAAGATTGTCCTGATTGACATTCACGCCAAATGGTGCCCGCCTTGTGTGAAAATGTTGCCTACTGTAACGAAGCTACAAAAGGAATATGCGGGTAAGGCCAAAATCGAAACCATCGCTTACGACCCGAATAAGGCATTGGTAAAGCAACTGGGCGTTGAAGAAATCCCTGCTTTTCTGCTTTACAAAAACGGGAAGCTCGTCACGCGCAAGAACGGTTTTATGGAAGAAAAGGAATTCCGTGCGTTGCTGGATGCGCAACTTTAAGTTTATATTAAAGTAAAATTAAAAAGTCCCTCTGCATTGCGCCGAGGGACTTTTTGCTATTATGCTTTGCTCGCTTCGAGCAATTTGATGAACTCGTCGAACAAATAACGTGAATCGTGCGGACCTGGCGATGCTTCCGGGTGGTACTGCACCGAGAATGCCGGGTAATCCTTTCTGCGGATACCTTCGATGGTCTTATCGTTCAGGTTAATGTGCGTAACCTCGATGTCCGGGTGGCTTTCAATCTCGTCGGGCTTCACAGCGAAACCGTGGTTTTGCGAAGTGATCTCGCAAAGACCGGTGATCAGGTTTTTCACCGGGTGGTTCAAGCCGCGGTGGCCGTGGTGCATTTTGTAGGTATTGATCCCACTCGAAAGTGCGAGCAACTGGTGACCAAGGCAGATACCAAATAGCGGCTTCGCTGTTTCCACCATTTGACCTACGTTTTCAACCGCGTAAGGCATTGCAGAAGGGTCGCCTGGGCCGTTCGAGATGAAGAAGCCGTCGGGGTTCCATTGCAATACCTCTTCGTAGGATGTCTTCGCCGGGAAAACCTTGCAATAGCAGCCTCTTGAAGTCAGGTTAAGTAGAATGCTTTTCTTGATACCATAATCCATCACGGCAACGCGGAATTTGGCAGTCGCCTCATCGCCCATAAAGTAGGGTTCCTCGGTTGTTACTTCGGAAGAAAGCTCCAATCCGTCCATGGAAGGGATTTTCTTCAATTCTTTCATAAGCTCTGCTTCGTCGAGAATTTCGGAAGAGATAATAGCGTTCATTACACCCTTTTCACGCACGTGACGCACGAGGTGACGTGTGTCGACATTGCTGATACCAACGATGTTTGCTCTTTCGAAATACTCTTGCAGAGAGAAATCAGCGGTGTCGCGTGAGTAGATCTGTGAGAATGTGTTACAAACCATCCCGCGGATCTTAACCGAGCCAGATTCCTCCTCGTCTTCCAGCTGCACCCCGTAATTACCGATGTGCGAATTGGTGTTGACGATGATCTGACCGTAATAGGAAGGGTCTGTGTAGATTTCCTGGTAGCCCGTCATGCCCGTGTTAAAGCAAATTTCGCCACCGGTGGTTCCACTTTTACCCAAAGCGAGTCCTTTGTATGCTGTTCCGTCTTCTAGCAACAACAGAGCTTCCTTTTTCTGATTCATATTATGGTTTAATCTGTTTTCCGAGCTGTTTTACGCCATTTCGAGGCAGCCGGTTCAATTTTGGTGCAAAAATACGATTTTTCACTCATAAAAAAGGGTTAAACGAGAACCGTTCAACCCTTTCATATATTTCAATTTCCGATTTCCAAACTATTCTTTTTCAGTTTCGCCTGGTGTTTCTTCTGTTTTCGGAGCTTCTTCCTCAGCAGGAGCCTCAGTTTCCGCTACGATCGGATGATCTTCTTTCTTAACCGGAGCGGCTTCAACAGCGCCCTCCGCTTTCTTACCACCTCTTCTGCTGCGACGAGTCTTAGCAGGTTTGTCGGCATTGGCAAGCAACAGTGCATCGTTGAAATCAACCAGCTCGATCAGCGCAGTTTCAGCCGCGTCACCCAAACGGTTACCCAGTTTGATGATACGAGTGTAACCACCCGGACGAGATGCGATTTTGTCTGAAACGACACCGAAAAGTTCCTTGGTAGATTCTTTGTCGTTCAGGTAAGAGAATGCTATCCTTCTGTTGTGGGTAGTATCTTCTTTCGCACGAGTCAGCAGAGGCTCAACGAACTTGCGAAGTTCTTTTGCCTTAGCCAGGGTTGTTTCAATTCTTTTGTGAAGGATCAAAGAGGAAGCCATGTTTGAGAGCATCGCCTTGCGGTGTGATGCGGTTCTTCCTAAGTGATTGTCCTTTTTACCGTGTCTCATTGTTTTGTTGTTTAGTTGCTTCGAGCGGCGCGGTTAGCGCGCTACAGAATACATACTTATGATGGAATTTAATTAATCCTCGTCCAGACGGTACTTCGACACATCCATTCCAAATGTGAGCTGTTTGTCGGCTACGAGTTGTTCCAACTCAGTGAGTGACTTCTTACCGAAGTTCCGGAATTTCATCATATCAGAAATTTCGAGTCTTACCAGGTCACCCAAAGTTTTCACATCTGCAGATTTCAAACAGTTGTAAGCGCGTACTGAAAGATCCAGTTCAGACAATGAAGTCTTCAACAGCTTTCTCATACGCAGCATTTCCTCATCAACCTGATTGTCTTCTTCTGCTTTCTGCTTCTCAAACGTCATTGTTTGATCAGAGAACAGCATGAAGTGTTGGATCAGAATATTGGCAGCGCCTTTCAATGCATCTTCCGGGTGGATTGAACCATCGGTTTGGATGTCGATCAAAAGACGTTCGTAGTCGGTACGCTGTTCAACACGCGTGTTTTCAACGCTGTATTTCACATTTTTGATAGGCGTATAAATCGAGTCTACTGCGATGTAGCCGAACGGAAGCTCATTAGCCCGTGGTTCGTCTGCCGGCACGTAGCCTCTGCCTTTATCCAGGAGAAGTTCCATTTCGAACTCCTTCTGGTCATCTATATGGCAAATGACCTGATCCGGATTCAATACCTCGAATGCGCTTGTAAACTTGCCAATGTCGCCGGCAGTGATGACGGAAACATTTTTTAGGTTAACTACGATCCTACTCTCACTCAGGTCAGAAACTTTTTTAAAACGAACCATTTTCAGGTTCAGGATGATTTCCGTAACATCCTCAACTATACCTTCGATAGAAGAAAATTCGTGAAGTACGCCAGGGAACTTCACACTCGTGATGGCATAGCCTTCCAAAGATGAAAGGAGAATCCTACGCAACGCATTACCAATGGTTACGCCGTATCCTTTCTCTAAAGGCTTAAACTCAAACAACCCGTGAAAGTCGTCTGCTTTCTCCATGACGACCTTATCAGGCATTTGGAAAGCTAATATTGACATAGTCCTTGCTCCTTTTATAGTAGTAAATGATAGTTGATCACGCTACCTTACCTTTGCGATCGCAAAATTGTGCTGTTGCCAGCAAAAAAAGCACTACCCCGGATATCGGGGGAGTGCATGTAATATGAAGATTATTATTTAGAATACAATTCAACGATCAGCTGTTCGTTGATGTTTTCTGGAATTGACTCGCGGTCCGGGAAAGAAATAAACTTGCCAGAAAGTTCCTGACCGTTCCATTCCAACCAGCTGAAACCTTTTGAACTATGTCCTGCAAGGCTATCGGTTACAGCTTCAAGAGATTTTGATTTCTCACGAACGGTAACAACCTGGCCTGGACGCAATGAATAAGATGGGATGTTTACTACTTCACCGTCAACCAGGATGTGCTTGTGCGAAACTAGCTGGCGGGCAGCACGACGTGTAGGAGCGATACCCAAACGGTAAACTGTGTTATCCAGACGTGCTTCACAGAATTTCAACAGGTTTTCACCGGTGATGCCGTCTTTTACAGAAGCTTTCTCGAACAAGCTACGGAATTGTCTTTCAAGAATACCGTAGATGAATTTCACTTTTTGTTTCTCAGCCAATTGCAGAGCGTACTCTGACTTCTTTGACCGACGACCCTTTCCGTGCATTCCCGGAGGGTAATTTTTCTTTGCAAGCGCTTTGCTTGGGCCCATAATGGGCTCTCCGTAACGTCTTGCGACTTTGGTTTTGGGACCTGTATAACGTGCCATTAAAACTATTTGTTTACTAAATTGATAAAAACCATTCTGTAACCCCAGTGTCCAAATTACGAATGGGTACCTTCCGGTACTAACTAATTACTATACTCTACGACGTTTTGGAGGACGGCATCCGTTGTGCGGAAGCGGAGTGATGTCACGGATAGTGGTCACTTCGATACCTGCATTCTGGATCGTACGGATCGCCGACTCACGGCCTGATCCAGGTCCTTTAACGAAAACCTCTGCTTTACGCATTCCGAGGTCGAACGCAACTTGTGCAGCGCTCTGTGCAGCAGTTTGTGCTGCATATGGAGTGTTCTTCTTAGAACCACGGAATCCCATTTTACCGGCAGAACCCCAAGAAATAACTTGTCCGTTGCTGTTGGTAATCGAGATGATGATATTATTGAAAGAAGCTTTGATGTGAACCTGACCAACAGGCTCGACAACAACCACTCTCTTTTTTGCTTTATCTTTTCTTTTATTCTGTGCCATTGCTCTTGGAATAAGTTGTGGATCACTCCACCGCTCACTTTATTATTTAGTAGCCTTTTTCTTGTTCGCGATAGTTTTGCGTTTACCCTTACGAGTACGTGAGTTGTTTTTCGTTCTCTGACCACGCAAAGGCAATCCTTTACGGTGACGGAGGCCACGATAACAAGCGATATCCATAAGACGCTTAATGCTCAACTGAACTTCGGACTTGAGAGCGCCTTCTACTTTATATTCCCCAGCAATAACCCCACGGATCGCACCAGACTCTTCGTCGGTCCAGTCGATCACTTTTTTGTTCAAATCAACACCTGCCTTTTCGAGGATTTTCTTAGCCGAGCTACGGCCGATCCCGAAAATATAAGTCAATGAGATTTCGCCTCTTTTGCGATCTGGAATGTCTACTCCTGCAATACGTGCCATAATTATTATCCTTGTCTTTGTTTATACCGTGGGTTCTTCTTGTTAATAACGTACACTTTACCCTTCCGGCGGATAACCTTGCAGTCCTCGCTGCGTTTCTTTACTGATGCTTTGACTTTCATCTGATTAAACTAAGTGTTAATTTAAGGTAATCGATCTCCTTACTTGTACCGATATGTAATCCGGGCTTTCGATAGGTCGTAAGGAGACATTTCCAGCTTTACTCTGTCGCCCGGCAATATTTTGATATAGTGCATTCTCATTTTACCTGAGATATGCGCTATCACTTCATGCTTATTCTCTAATACAACACGAAACATTGCGTTTGACAATGCTTCGAGAATTACTCCGTCTTGTTCGATTGATGCTTGTTTTGCCATTCGTAGCGTTTGTTACTGTACTTCAACCATAAGGCTGGTATTGGCCGTCACTTTTTCAATGTAATCGAATGTTGTCAGAATTTCAGCCTTTCCTTTTCTCACAACCACGGTATGTTCGAAATGCGCGGAATACTTTCTGTCGTTGGTCCGGATCGTCCAGCCGTCGCGCTCCTGCACTACTGCTTTCGCTCCCAGGTTGATCATCGGCTCGATAGCAATAACCATACCTTCTCTCAACCGTATTCCTTTGCCCCGTTTTCCGTAGTTTGGTACTTCCGGAGCTTCGTGCAGATCCCTGCCTACTCCGTGTCCTACCAATTCCCTCACCACTGTATAGCCACGGTCTTCAACATAACTCTGAACCGCATGGCCAATATCTCCGATCCGAAGGCCATCTACCGCTTGCTCGATACCCTTGTACAAGGATTTCTTGGTCGCAGTCAAGAGGTTCATCACCTCTTTGGAAACCTCTCCCACCGGGTAAGTGTATGCGCTGTCGCTATGATAGCCATTCAGCTTAACCCCGCAGTCAATAGAAACGATGTCCCCCTCTTTTAGCACGTAGCCCCCGGGAATCCCGTGGACTACAACTTCATTGACCGATATACAAAGAGAGGCCGGAAACTTGTTGAATCCCTTGAATGAAGGGATCCCACCATTATCTCTGATATACTCCTCAGCAACTGCATCCAACTTTCCAGTTGTAACACCCGGTTTTACCCAGGTCGCTACTTCTGCGTGTGCTTTGCCGAGCACCTGAGCACTAACCTTTATCAGGTTGATTTCCTCTTCTGTTTTAAGATAAATCATTTCAGATTGCTACGCTCTCGGTGCGTCCCTTTACACGTCCCGACTTCATCAAACCTTCGTAGCGACGCATCAGCAAGTAGCTTTCAACCTGTTGCAAGGTATCCAGAACCACACCTACCATGATCAGCAATGAAGTTCCTCCGAAGAAGTGAGCAAAGTCAGTCGAAATTCCCAAAAGGCTTGCGAATGCAGGCAAAGTAGCAACTACTGCCAACATCAATGCGCCTGGGAAGGTGATACGGTCTAGCACAGAGCTGATGTACTCAGATGTTTGCTGACCTGGTTTCACCCCGGGGATAAACCCGCCTCCACGCTTCATATCATCAGCGATCTGCTGAGGGTTTACCGAAATTGCGGTATAGAAGAACGTAAATACAATAATCAATACTGCGAACAGGAGGTTGTACTGCCAGGTTGTGTAGTTAGCAAAAATCGTTGCTACGTTGCTGGCAAAATCACTTTTCTCAGCGAAGTAAGACGCACCCAGTGAAGGGATGAACATCAGAGCTTGTGCAAAAATGATCGGCATTACACCCGCTGCATTCAATTTCAATGGAAGATATTGACGTTGACCACCCATTACACGGTTACCTACCACCTGCTTAGCATACTGGATAGGAATACGGCGAACAGCTTGAGTCAACATTACCGCACCCATAATCACAAAGTACAAGGCAACGATCTCCAATACGAACACAAGAACCTGGCCGCTACCTCTTGATACGAACTCTTTGTAGATCGCACCAGGGAAACGCGAAACGATACCGATCATGATCAGCATCGAAATACCATTACCGATACCCTTGTCTGTGATCCTTTCACCGAGCCACATACAGAACATTGTACCCGCTGTCAGTACGAATACTGAAGAAACGGTGAACATGCTTCTGGAAACCAGAAGAGCCTCGTCAGGTACAGTGGTATTCAAATACGCAGTACCTTGAACAAGTGTAACAACGATAGTCAGAACCCGGGTAATTTGGTTCAGCTTTTTACGGCCTGATTCTCCCTCTTTCTGCATTTTCTGGAAATATGGCAGCGCCATAGTCAACAGCTGGATTGCAATGGAAGCGGAAATGTAAGGCATGATACCCAACGCAAAAATGGACGCTTTGCTAAAAGCGCCACCTAAGAAAGTATCCAGCAACCCCAACAACCCTGCGGAGGATACATTCATTTGATCAGGTTCAACACCTGGCAACGCAACGTAAGACCCCAACCGGAAGATCGTTATAAACAAAAGAGTGTTGAGAATACGTGTTCTCAACTCCTCAATCGCAAATATGTGTTTTATAGTCTCTAAAAATCGTTTCATCTTCTGGGCTTACAACGCTCTGTTCAAAGTAAACAAATTCTGTCGGGTATCGCAGCTAAATTACAATTTAACTGCTTTACCACCTGCCTTCTCGATCGACTCGATAGCCGAAGCAGAAAACCCATGAGCCTGAACTTCAACCGCAGAAGTAATTTCGCCACGGTTAAGGATCTTAACCAAGTCGTTCTTCGCGCTGAGACCATTTTCACGAATCAGATCCAACGTTACTACCGCAGCTCCGGTTTTTTCGACCAACGCCTGGATTGCATCCAGGTTCAACGCCTTGTATTCAACGCGGTTGATGTTGTTGAAACCGAACTTAGGCAAACGTCTTTGAAGAGGCATCTGACCACCTTCGAAGCCCAGCTTACGGCTGTAACCTGAACGCGACTGCGCTCCTTTGTGTCCACGTGCAGCAGTGCCTCCTTTTCCGGAACCCTGGCCACGTCCAACCCGCTTTCCTACCTTAACGGAACCAGCAGCCGGTTTTAATGAACTTAAATTCATACTATTCGTATATTAAATTTCTTCAACTTTAACCAAGTGGCTTACCTTGCGGATCATTCCCGCGATGGCATCGCTGTTTTCTTTCTCAACAGACCGGTTCAGTTTACCAAGACCCAACGCTTTGATCGTTAGCTTTTGCTTCTCAGGGCGGTCAATTGTGCTTTTAACTTGTGTAATACGTACTTTTGACATGATTACTCTCAGATTGAGGATAATCCCGAAGGATTATCCGTTGAATACTTTTTCCAATTTAACGCTGCGTTGGAAAGCAACCTGATGCGGAGCTCTCATTTTCAAAAGAGCGTCAATTGTAGCCTTGATTACGTTGTGCGGGTTCGAAGAACCTTTGGATTTTGCAAGTACGTCTTTGATACCTGCACTTTCCAATACCGCGCGCATCGGGCCACCCGCCAGTACCCCTGTACCAGGAGCAGCCGGCTTGATCAGAACGAAACCGCCGCTGAACTTACCTTCCATTTCGTGAGGAACGGTATGTTTAAGCATAGGAATTTGGATCAGGTTTTTCTTAGCATCGTCAATTCCTTTGGCAATCGCGTCAGTTACCTCATTGGCTTTGCCCAATCCGTAACCTACAACTCCGTTTCCGTCTCCTACTACCACAATGGCAGAGAAGGAGAAACGACGACCACCTTTTACTACTTTTGCTACCCGGTTGATCGCTACAACGCGCTCTTTCAGGTCTGATTCGTTAACCTTTGAAGGTCTTGTATTTGTAGACATAGTCTTTGTTATACTTAGAATTTCAGGCCACCCTCACGAGCTCCGTCGGCCAATGCTTTTACCTTACCGTGATACAAATATCCGTTACGGTCGAAAACCACTGCCTGGATACCTGCTTCCTGCGCTTTCTCAGCGATCTTTTTACCTACCTGGGCAGCAACTTCAACGTTTGCGTTTTCTTTTCTGCCTCCCAGTTCTACCGATGATGCACTTGCAAGGGTAATCCCTTTAATGTCATCGATAATCTGAGCATATATGCTTGTGTTCGAACGGAAGACTGATAGTCTCGGACGTTCTGCGCTTCCCTTCACCCGCTTACGGATGTGAAGTTTAAGGCGTGTTCTTCTATCTGCTTTTGCGTTAGCCATCTTAAATCTTATCTTACTTGTTTATAACATTGATCGGTGGCTACGCACTATTTCTTAGAAGCAGACTTACCTGCCTTACGACGGACCACTTCACCAACAAAACGGATACCTTTTCCTTTGTAAGGCTCAACTTTGCGAAGGGATTTGATTTTCGCTGCTACTGCACCAATCAATTCTTTGTCGATACCTTCGAGGATCACCTTAGGGTTCTGACCTTTTTCTGAGGTCGTAGTAACTTTGATTTCTCCCGGAATCGCCATGAAAATGTTGTGTGAATAACCCAATTGAAGTTCGAGAACATTGTTCGTCGAGCTCGCTTTGTAACCTACCCCGATAATTTCAAGCTCACGCTTGTAACCTTCACCTACACCGATTACCATGTTGTTCAACAGGGAACGGTAAAGGCCGTGTAATGCTTTATGACGCTTCTGCTCTGTAGGGCGCTTCACTTTCAGCTCGCTACCTTCCACTTCAACAGTGATGTCGCTGTCAACAGCTTGGGTAAGTGTGCCTTTCGGGCCCTTTACAGATACTACGTTATCGTCTGCAACCGATACGGATACCCCCGCCGGCAACGTGATAACTTTATTTCCTATTCGTGACATTTCCTGAATAACTTTAAAATATTAATACACGAAACATAACACTTCACCACCCACATTCAGTGTCTTAGCTTCTTTATCTGTCATTACACCTTTCGATGTAGAGATGATCACTGTTCCTAAGCCGCCCAATACACGTGGCAGTGTTGATGAACCTGAATATTTACGTAGTCCAGGCTTACTAACCCTCTCCAATTTCACAATTGCAGATTGCTTTGTCACAGGATTGTATTTCAAAGCGATTTTGATAACTCCCTGAGGACCAACCTCGTCGAATTTATAGCTTTGAATGTACCCCTTGTCAAAAAGTACCTTTGTAATCTCTTTTTTTATGTTGGATGCAGGTATCTCAACAACCCGGTGCTTCGCTTTGATAGCGTTTCTGAGTCTCGTCAGATAGTCTGCTATGGGATCCGTTAACATGTTTATGCCAAGTTTAAACACCCCCTTTTGAACGGGAGTGCAAAGTTAAGTAATTGAAATCAGAATTGAAAGTATTCTTACCAACTTGATTTTGTAACTCCTGGAATTTTTCCATCTGACGCCATATCGCGGAACAGAACCCGGGAAATTCCGAATTTACGCATATAACCGCGAGGTCTTCCGGTGATTTTGCACCGGTTGTGCAGACGTACAGGAGAAGAGTTACGTGGTAACTTGTCAAGACCAACCCAGTCACCGGCAGCTTTCAACTTGCTACGTTTTTCAGCGTAGCGCTCTACTAGCGCTTGTCTTTTTCTCTCCCGTGCTTTTACTGATTCTTTTGCCATTGTCGGTAAATAATCTTAGTAGTATTTTCTTATTTATTCGCGTTCGTGAAAGGCATTCCCAATGCTTTCAGCAGCTCGTAGCTCTCTTCATCAGAGTTGGTAGAGGTCACAAAAGTGATGTCCATACCAGTGATTTTCGCTACTTTCTCGATGCTGATTTCCGGGAAAATGATTTGCTCTTTCACACCGAAAGTATAGTTTCCACGTCCATCAAATCCCTTGTCGCTGATCCCTTTGAAGTCACGTACACGTGGCATTGCAATGGTAGTAAGTCGGTCAAGGAATTCGTACATCCGGTCGCCGCGAAGCGTTACTTTCGCTCCGATAGGCATATTCTCACGCAACTTAAAGTTAGAGACCGCCTTTTTAGAAACAGTAGCGATCGCTTTCTGTCCTGTAATCAGGCTCAACTCTTCTACACCGGTGTCAACAAGTTTCTTGTCTGCCACAGCAGCACCGATTCCCTTATTGATAACAATCTTTGTCAAGCGGGGAACCTGCATGCTTGATTTGTACTGGAATTTCCCCTTCAATTGCGAAACGATTTCGCTAACGTATTTCTCTTTTAATCTAGGCGTTGCCATGTTTGAAAGTGATTATGTGGATTGCCGACCCACGCGCTTTTATAAAATTCGACTGCTTTCGGCTAAATCCGGATTACAACAAGTTTCCGGATTTTTTTGAATAGCGTTGGAGTTTTCCTTTGTCGTTCGCTTTACGGCCGGTTCTTGAAGCTTCTCCTGTTTTAGGATCTACTACCATCAGGTTACTGATGTGAATCGCGCCTTCGCGTTTTTCGATGCTTCCTTGTGGGTTTTGAGCGTTTGGCTTAACATGCTTGGTGATCATGTTCACACCTTCCACAGTAGCTCTCTGTTTTTCTACAAGCACCTTGGTGATTACGCCGGTTTCGCCTTTTGCGTTACCTGAAATCACTTTCACGGTATCACCTTTGCGAACGTGCAATTTTGCCGGTGCTTTTTTATTTGTACTTTCCATTGAGGTATTCTTCTTAACAGTTTAAAGAAATACTGATGTTTCCTACAACACTTCTGGTGCCAGTGATACGATTTTCATGAACTGCTTCTCGCGCAACTCGCGGGCAACTGGTCCGAAAATACGAGAACCACGTGGTTCGTCATTGTTGTTCAATAAAACTGCCGCATTATCTTCAAACCGGATGTAAGTTCCATCTTTGCGACGTACCTCTTTTTTAGTACGTACAACCACGGCTTTGGAAACCGTTCCTTTTTTCATGTTGCTCGAAGACAGAGCGGATTTCACTGTCACGACGATCTTATCGCCCACCGAAGCGTAACGCTTTCCAGTTCCGCCCAATACCCGGATTACGAGTACTTCTTTCGCGCCACTGTTATCGGCTACTGACAGTCTTGATTCTTGTTGTACCATGATTACTTCGCTCTTTCAAGGATTTCTACTAATCTCCAACGCTTGTTTTTGCTAAGCGGACGAGTTTCCATTACACGGATAGTATCGCCGATACCAACCTGGTTTGTTTCGTCGTGAACCATCAACTTGGTAGTTTTAGTCATAAACTTACCATACTTGGCGTGTTTCACTTTACGCACAACGGTGATCACACAGGACTTGTCCATTTTGTTGCTCACCACTTTGCCAATTCTCTCTTTACGTAAATTTCTTACTGTTGCCTCCATAATTTCTAAACTGTTTACTGTTGGTTAGATTTAGCCGACAGCTCGGTTAAGAGTCTTGCAATTTCCTTACGTGAGGCGCGAATACGCAGAGGGTTCTCAATTGGAGAAATAGCATGCGCAAATTTCAACCGGAGTAAGCGCTCTCTCTCTTGGGCGATCTGCTCTTTAAGCTGATCCTGCGACAGATTCTTTATTTCTTTACTAGTCATTGCTTTTGATAATTAGCGGTTCTTAATACGTTCGGACTACTATGATTCCTGATAATCCCGGCGTACGACGAACCTTGTCTTAATTGGCAACTTTTGTGCAGCCAAACGCAATGCTTCGTTTGCAGTATCCAGCGCTACACCAGTCGCTTCGAAAATGATAGTTCCAGGCTTAACAGGAGCTACCCAATACTCAGGAGCACCTTTACCTTTACCCATACGAACCTCTGCAGGTTTTTTGGTAATCGGTTTGTCAGGGAATACACGGATCCAAACCTGACCTTCGCGTTTCATCGCACGTGTTACCGAGATACGAGCTGCTTCGATCTGACGAGCAGTCAACCAACCTGGTTCCAGTGCTTTTATTGCAAACGATCCAAAAGCGATCTCATGTCCGCGGGTCGCGAGACCGTTGTGCGAACCTTTGTTCTTTTGTTGTTTGCGAAATTTTGTCCTTTTCGGCTGTAACATGATTCTAATCTATTTGAACCGGTTTGATACCGGAAAGTATCTGATTACTTCTTCTTGTTCTTGTTGCGTTTACGACGATCTGCATCACCGCCTCCTCCTTCGCCACGTGGAGCGCCGTCGTTTCTGTCACGACCGCCTCTTCTGTCGCCACGTCCGCCGCGATCGTTACCACGCTCGCCGCCTTGTGCGCTTCTTTCAGCTCTGTCGGATGCCGCAGTAGCTGCGCTTGGAGTCAAGTCACGCTTTCCGTACAATTCACCTTTGAAGATCCATACTTTAATACCGATCTTACCGTAGATAGTTTGTGCTTCGGAGATAGCGTAATCGATGTCCGCTCTCAATGTATGCAAAGGAATACGTCCTTCTTTGTATTCTTCTGTACGGGCCATTTCAGCACCACCCAGACGACCTGCCAAACGAATTTTGATTCCTTGTGTTCCTACACGCATTGCAGAAGCGATCGATTGCTTCATCGCACGACGGTAAGAAATACGAGCCTGCAATTGCTGAGCGATAGCCTCGCCTACCAGTTTCGCATCGATTTCAGGACGTTTGATTTCGTAGATGTTGATCTGAACATCTTTGCCTGTAATCTTTTTAAGCTCTTCTTTGATTTTATCAACTTCGCTACCACCTTTACCGATCACGATACCCGGACGGGCAGTGTGGATCGTCAATGTGATGCGCTTCAATGTACGTTCAATAACTACTTTTGAAATCGATCCTTTCGGGATACGTGCTTTGATGTAGTTACGGATTTTCTCGTCTTCAACCAGTTTGTCAGAGAAGTCTTTTCCTCCGTACCAGCTAGATTCCCATCCTCTAACAATTCCTAGTCTCAGACCTATCGGATTAACCTTTTGTCCCATTCGAAATAGATCGTTTTACTTATGATTCGATTACTGCTTCATTTACTGACACCGATGCGTCGTCTACCACGATTGTGATGTGGTTGGAACGCTTACGGATTCTGTGTGCTCTTCCCTGAGGTGCAGGGCGCAAACGCTTCAACATACGTCCACCGTCGATGAAAACGGTTTTAACGATCAGGTCAGCGTCTTCCAGTTTCGCTCCCTCGTTCAGTTGCTGCCAGTTGGCAACAGCCGAAAGAAGCACTTTGTGTAAAACCGGCGATGAAGCTCTCGGTTGGAATTTCAAAAGTGCCAACGCTTTGCTGACCTTCTGTCCGCGAATCATGTCGGCCACCAATCTCATCTTGCGAGGAGAGGTAGGCACGTCTTTTAATATAGCTCTTGCTTCCATGTTTCTTTTCAGATATCGGCTCGTCCGTTAGGACCAGCTACGTCGACAAATTATTTTCTTCCTTTATCTTTTTTTGCGGTGTGGCCACGGAAGTTACGGGTTGGAGAGAACTCGCCCAGTTTGTGTCCTACCATGTTTTCAGTCACGTAAACCGGGATAAACTTGTTCCCGTTGTGAACTGCAAATGTGTGCCCGATAAAATCAGGCGAAATCATTGAGCGCCGCGACCAGGTCTTGATAACTGATTTGCGAGAAGAGTTATTCATCGCATCAACTTTGGCTTCAAGACGGAAGTCGATATATGGTCCTTTTTTTAATGAGCGTGCCATGTTTTACTGCTTATTTTTTACGACGGCTGATAATCAATTTCTCAGAATGCTTGTTGCGGTTACGTGTCTTGAGACCTTTCGCGAACTGACCATTTCTAGAACGAGGCTGACCTCCTGACGAACGGCCCTCACCACCACCCATCGGGTGATCAACAGGGTTCATAGCAACACCACGTACACGTGGACGACGTCCCAACCATCTCCTGCGGCCCGCTTTTCCAAGCGAAACGTTCATGTGGCTAGCATTGGAAACAACTCCAACCGTTGCGATACAAGTTGAAAGTACCATGCGCATTTCGCCCGATGGCATTTTCAGTACCGCATATTTACCTTCTCTCGCTACCAGCTGCGCGTACGCACCGGCGCTTCTTGCAAACTGACCACCTTTACCAGGAGTCAATTCGATATTGTGTACAATCGTACCGATTGGCATAGATCCGAGTGGAAGAGCATTTCCAACCTCAGGGGCTACTGATGCGCCGGATACAATAACTTGTCCAACTTTCAGGCCGTTTGGTGCGATGATGTAACGTTTTTCTTCATCCTCAAACTGGATCAGGGCAATACGCGCTGAACGGTTTGGATCGTATTCGATCGTAAGGACAGTAGCGGGAGCGTCGAAACGATTTCTTTTGAAATCGATAACGCGGTATTTTCTTTTGTGACCGCCACCAATATATCGCATGGTACGATGTCCCTGGCTGTTACGACCACCTGTTTTCTTGATGGTTTCCAGAAGACTCTTCTCAGGCTTCGACGCGGTAATCTCCTCGAATGTAGGAGCCGAGCGGAAACGCTGACCAGCACTTGTAGGTTTTAATTTTTTAACTGCCATTTGCTATTAACTCGTCTAATGATTTGAAATCGTTCAACTAGGCTTCACCGTAAATATCGATGGCTTCGCCTTCGGCTACCGTAATGATCGCCTTTTTGATAGTTGACGTTTTTCCAGTGACAAACTTACCTCCCGATGTGCGGGATTTGCTTTTACCAATGCTGCGCATGGTGTGAACGCATTCTACGGTAACCCCGAACAGTTTCTCAACAGCTTTTTTGATCTCTACCTTGTTTGCAGTAAGGGAGACCTCGAAAGCGTATTTACCTTGACCACCCTGAGCCGTTACCTTTTCAGTAATAATCGGACGTTTCAGTACACTCATTGTTATTTGTTCAATTGGGTTTCCAAAATAGAAATCGCAGATTCACTTATCAGAAGACGGTCTGCATTCATCAGGTCATATGTATTTACCGAATCAACAGTAGTAACTTTCGCTTTTGGAATGTTACGGCTTGACAGGTATACATTGTTATCGATCTCAGGAAGGATCAATAATGTTTTGGTGTTCACCAATGAAAGGGAATTCAAAACATTCAGATAAGACTTTGTTTTAGGCGCATCGAAAGTGAAGGCTTCCAAAACAGAGATAGCAGAAGAAGCAGCTTTAACCGAAAGCGCAGATTTGCGCGCCAAAGCTTTAACTTTCTTGTTCAGTTTGAAACCGTAAGTACGAGGACGTGGACCGAAAATACGGCCACCACCTACGAACACTGGTGATTTCATGCTACCTGCACGAGCACCGCCGGTTCCCTTCTGGCGTTTCAGTTTGCGTGTTGAGAGACTAACCTCTGCACGCTCCTTAGATTTGTGCGTTCCCTGACGCTGGTTGGCCAGGTACAGCTTTACGTCGAGATAGATCGCGTGCGTGTTAGGTTCTATGCCGAATACTTCCTCGGACACGTTTACCTTCTTGCCGGTATCTTCTCCTTTTATATTTAATACGGACAGTTCCATTGGTACTACTTCTCAATGATTAGAAATGAATTCTTTGAACCAGGTACCGAGCCACTCACAACGAGAATGTTCTGCTCAGGTATCACTTTCAGAATACGCAAATTCTGAATCTTTACACGATTGTTACCCATGCGTCCACCCATACGGATACCTTTGAATACGCGTGATGGGAATGAACAAGCACCAATCGAACCTGGGTGACGGGCCCTGTTGTGCTGACCGTGCGTCTGGCCACCTACCCCGCCGAATCCGTGACGTTTTACAACACCCTGGAAACCACGACCTTTGGCAGATCCTACAACGTCAACAAACTCGCCTTCTTCAAAGATGTCCTGTACGGACAATGAAGTTCCAAGTTCATGTTCCACTTCGAATTCCTTGAACTCAACCAATTTTTGCTTGGGAGTCGTGTTGGCTTTCTTGAAGTGGCCAATCAGAGGCTGGGAGGTGTTCTTTTCTTTCTTCTCACCAAAACCTAACTGGATAGCCTTATAGCCATCCTTTTCTTCGGACCTAACTTGTGTTACAACACAAGGACCAGCTTGGATCACAGTACATGCCAGAGCCTGCCCGTCAGCATTGTACAAACTAGTCATTCCGATTTTTTTACCAATTAAACCAGACATGTTTGAAATTTAAATTTAGCAGGTAAAACCCCTTAATCTTTAAAACGGACTGCAAAGGTAGAAAAAACGATTTTCATATCCTAACAGCCTAAAAATATTTCTCGCTGATAATCAGCAAAAAAGGTCAGATGAACGAACATCTGACCTCATTTTTCAAGAAGCTGACTGATCCGTGGCATAACCCTGTGCCTGTCAGGCTTTTCTGAGCTCAGATGTGGTTTCCAGAGGAACCCGGACCTTCATCCAATTTATGTAGTTGCTTAACTGAATAAGCCGGTATTACTAAACTTTGATCTCTACGTCAACGCCACTTGGCAATTCGAGCTTCATCAGGGCGTCTACCGTTTTTGCACTTGTTGAGAAGATATCCACCAAACGCTTGTAAGTACAAAGCTGGAATTGCTCTCTTGATTTCTTGTTAACGTGCGGCGAACGAAGAACAGTGAATTTCTCTGTCTTTGTAGGCAAAGGAATAGGACCGCTTACTACCGCGCCTGTTGCCTTTACTGCCTTAACGATTTTCTCAGCTGACTTGTCAACCAAGTTGTGGTCGAATGACCGAAGTTTGATACGGATCTTTTGATTCATTGTATTTGTTTGTTTCCGGTTCAGAAAATCTCGCCGGTGACCCCGGCAATTACACCTGCGAAAGAACCATTTACTTCACAGGCTATATCATAGAAAATGCGTTGCAGAATCGCTCCTGCAACGCACTACATCATATTAAGCTTTAACCAGGCCTTTCGCTTTCTCGATCACACCATCGGCGATGTTCTGAGGTACGATCTCGTAGTGAGAGAATGTCAGGGAAGCAGTAGCGCGACCAGATGACATCGTACGAAGGTCAGTTACATAACCGAACAGTTCTGACAGAGGTACGTCAGCTTTGATAACCTGTGCACCGTTACGAGTGTCCATACCGCGCATGATACCACGACGACGGTTCAAGTCACCTGTGATTGGACCGGTGTACTCGTCCGGGGTCAGAACTTCAACAGCCATGATAGGCTCCATCAGTTTAGAACCGGCGTGACGTGCCGCTTCTTTGAAACCGATTTTAGCAGCCAATTCGAATGACAGTGAGTCGGAGTCAACATCGTGGAATGAACCATGGAACAAACGCACTTTCATTGAATCCAATGGGTAGCCTGCCAATGCACCGTTGATCATCGCAGCTTCGAAACCTTTCTGTACCGGAGCGATGAATTCGCGAGGAATAGCACCACCTACGATCTCGTTTACGAATTGCAGACCTGGCTTAACTTCCTGGCCTGGCTCGTGGTCATCACGTGGTCCGATTTCAAATACGATATCGGCGAATTTACCACGACCACCCGTTTGTTTCTTATAAACCTCGCGGTGTTCGTAGTTCTTGGTAAGGATCTCTTTGTAAGCAACCTGAGGAGCACCCTGGTTTACCTCTACTTTAAACTCACGACGCATACGGTCGATGATGATTTCAAGGTGAAGCTCACCCATACCCTTGATGATCGTCTGACCAGTCTCTTCGTTTGATTCAACCTGGAGTGTCGGATCTTCTTCGATCAGTTTGGTAATTGCTTTCGAGAAGTTGTCGCTGTCAGCAGCTTTCTTAGGCTCGATCGCATAACCGATAACCGGCTCTGGGAACACCATTGATTCGAGTACGATCGGCGCTTTTTCCTCAGAAAGGGTATCTCCCGTTTTGATGTCTTTAAAACCTACTACCGCACCAATATCACCCGCCTCAAGCTTATCGATCTGATTTTGCTTGTTAGCGTGCATTTGGAAAATACGTGAGATACGCTCTTTGTTCCCCGAACGGTTGTTCAATACATAAGAACCTGATTCAAGTACGCCCGAATAAGAACGGATGAAGCAAAGGCGACCTACATAAGGGTCAGTAGCGATCTTGAATGCAAGCGCGCAGAAAGGATCTGATTCAGAAGGCTTACGGCTTACTTCGTTTCCAGTGCGTGGATCTGTACCGACGATATTTTCGCGGTCAAGTGGTGAAGGCAGGATAGCCATCACGTAATCCAGCATAGTTTGAACACCTTTGTTTTTGAAAGAAGAACCGCAAACCATTGGCACGATCTTCATGCTGATGGTCGCAGCGCGCAATGCGGCAAGGATTTCGTCTTCCGAGATCGAGTTAGGATCTTCGAAATATTTCTCCATTAAAGTATCGTCGAACTCAGCAACCGCTTCGAGCAATTTCTCTCTCCATTCAGTAGCTTCTTCCAGCATATCATCAGGAATAGGCACCTCGGTGAAAGTCATACCTTTATCAGCTTCGTTCCATTCGATACCACGGAAGTTAACGAGGTCAACCACACCACGGAATGAATCCTCAGCACCGATAGGCAATTGAAGAGGTACCGCGTAGCTGCCCAGCATTTCTTTCACCTGGTTACAAACTTTCAGGAAGTCAGCACCTGAACGGTCCATTTTGTTTACAAAACCGATACGTGCTACGTTATAGTTATTAGCAAGGCGCCAGTTTGTTTCAGACTGTGGCTCAACACCATCTACTGCACTGAAAAGGAACACCAGGCCATCCAATACGCGGAGTGAACGGTTTACCTCTACGGTAAAGTCAACGTGTCCCGGAGTATCGATGATGTTGATGTGGTATTTTTCGCCGCGGTAGTTCCAGTTAACTGTCGTAGCAGCGGATGTAATAGTGATACCACGCTCCTGCTCCTGCTCCATCCAGTCCATCGTAGCAGCACCATCGTGCACCTCTCCGATTTTGTGGCTAACCCCTGCGTAGTAAAGGATACGCTCCGTTGTCGTTGTTTTACCGGCATCGATGTGCGCAGCAATACCTATGTTTCTTGTTAATCTTAAATCACGTGCCATGACAGATGGTGATGTGTTTTTTTATATTCAAAGTGCAATTCAATGCGAAGCTGTTCGAACTTTCCTCTTAGCGTAAAGTGCTGGTTTTGAAAATTCAGAGCGCAAAAGTATAAATTGTTGATTATAAAAACAATTAAGGAAAAGTTATTTTTCTCAAAACCACTAAAATAAAAATCGGGAACCCGGATAAACCGGGCTCCCGACCATCATTTATGCCTGCGCTCCTGATTAGAAACGGAAGTGCGAGAACGCCTTGTTGGCATCTGCCATACGGTGCGTATCGTCTTTCTTCTTCACAGCAGCACCTTCACCTTTCGCAGCAGCGATGATTTCGCCAGCCAAACGATCGACCATAGTTTTCTCACCACGCTTACGTGCGTAGTTGATCAACCATTTCATGCCCAGTGACTGCTTACGCTCAGGACGAACTTCGGTAGGAACCTGGAAAGTAGCACCACCTACACGACGGCTCTTTACTTCCACAGAAGGAGTAACATTATTCAATGCTTTTCTCCAAGTTTCCAGACCGTTTTCGCTGGTTTTTTTCTCAACCAGCTCCAATGCGTCGTAGAAAATGGTGAATGCGATACTCTTCTTTCCTTCGTACATCAGGTTGTTAACGAATTTAGTAACCTGTACGTCCCGGAACTTCGGGTCAGGAAGGATATATCTCTTTTTAGGTTTCGACTTTCTCATTTTGTCTTAATGTTTTTAACGAGGTTTCGTTTTGCAACTTATTCACCCTGAGGTAATGGTCAGGATTACTTCCCTTTTATAAGAATTGAATTACTTAATAAAAGCAGAGAGAGTTACTTTTTATTTTTTCTTACCTTTCACTGGTGCTGCCGGAGCTTGTCCTGGTTTCGGGCGCTTAGCACCGTATTTAGAACGACGTTGTTTACGGCCGTTAACACCTGCGGTATCCAATGCACCACGGATGATGTGGTAACGAACACCTGGCAAATCCTTCACACGACCACCGCGGATCAATACGATCGAGTGCTCTTGCAGGTTGTGGCCTTCACCTGGGATGTAGGCGTTCACCTCCTTGTTGTTCGACAGACGAACACGGGCTACTTTACGAAGCGCCGAGTTTGGCTTCTTAGGCGTAGTTGTGTACACCCGAGTGCACACGCCCCGACGCTGAGGGCATGAATCCAAAGCCGGAGACTTGGATTTCCATGTAATGGTCTCTCTACCTTTACGGACTAATTGTGAAATAGTAGGCATTTAACAATTTGATTTTGATCCGGTTAACAAACCGGTCGTTTGTTATATAAACACTTTTCCCGAAAAATCGGACTGCAAAAGTAATAAACCATCCTTGATTTACAAACCGTTAACAACTTTTTTTCATGCACTTCCTACCATTCGGTGTCAGGGGTTGTCAGGTGATGGTCAGGAAATAGTCAGGTTGTTATCAGGAAATGGCCAGTATGTAACCGCTGGAATTTGAAAGAAAGGTGGGTTCCGGCAGAGAAATGCAGCAAAAAATCACGAAAAGCTCATTTTTCGAATAAAATTCTTCCTATCTGGTATCCCGAATTTTATTTCCAATCGTTGTTTATTAGTATTGTTTTTCAGAAACCCAGTGCGCGTCGAATCGTTTGATTTTATACTTCACATTATGAAACTTTTCCGGAGTTACTTTACTCTCATAGTTTGTTTTGCCACGTGTTTATATTTGTCCGGCTGCAACTCGGCGATGCAGGCATACAAAGACGGCCAAAAGAAATTTGCGAACGGAGAATACGACCTGGCCATCAAGGGTTTCCAGAAAGCCGCCGAAGCCAACATTGAACCGGTACAGACAAGCTATCTAATCGCCGAATCCTACCGCCTTTCCAACCGCTTCAAGGAGGCCGTTCCCTACTACAAAAAAGCGCTCGACGGAGGCATTACCAATCCCGATGCCCGCTTTCAGTATGCTTATGCATTGAAAACAACGGGGGACTATGCCGACGCTTCCGCCCAATTCTCTGAATTCGCCAAAGGCGAGAACGTGCCGCAAAACTTGCAGGAACGCGCATTGCGCGAGGTGGAAATCCTGAAAATTGCCGATCGGTTGAAAACCACTAAAATGGAAGTCGAGCTGAAATCGCTCCCCCTCAATACGGCAAGTTCCGAGTTTTCGCCTACGGTAGTCGGCAATGAGCTGATTTTCTCTTCTTCCAAAAAAGAAAAAATCTATAAGAACAACGGCCAGCCGATGCTGGGCCTCTATAAAATCAATATCGCGTCTGACCCGGGCAATACACAGGGGAATCCGGTGGTGTTTAGCCAGGAAATTTTCTCCCCTGATGCCAATGAAGGCTCACCCGCATTCTCTCCTGACGGCAAAACACTGGTTTTTGCGAGAGGTAACACCGGCAAAAAGAACGGAGGTGTGGATGTGGACCTTTACATGAGCCGCAATATCAATGGCCAATGGACGCCCCCTGCAATCCTGCCTATCAACGACTCCCTGGCGTGGGACGGATCGCCGGCATTCTCCCGCGATGGAAAAACGCTTTACTTCGCATCTAACCGCGCAGGTGGTGTGGGTGGCATCGACATTTACCGCACCAATATGGATGCCTCTGGCCGGTTCAGCCGCCCGGTAAACATGGGACGTGACATTAATACCCCCGGTGACGACATGTTCCCCTATGTAGCCGAGGGGGGGAAACTCTATTTTGCATCGGACGGACACCCTGGTCTCGGTAAGCTCGATTTGTTTTCTGCAACGAGAACACAAGGTGTAATCACAATTGAAAACATGGGCCTGCCATTCAATAGCCCGCAAGATGATTTCGGACTGGTGTTTTATCAAAACCTTACCAAAGGCTTTTTCGCGTCCAACCGCGATGGCGGCAAGGGTGACGACGACATTTACTACTTTGCCGGACCGGAAGAAGAGGACACGACCAAAATCGCGAAACACACCGATCCGAACGACCCGCTTAATCCGAACAACCCGAACTACATCAACGGCAAGCGGAAAGTGGTGCGTTACTTCCTCGGCGGTACCGTCCTCGCGAATGGCGAAACCCCTACCCCGATCGATTCGGCGATAGTACATATTCTTCCGGACACTTCGGATACGCAAATCGCCGAATTCCCGACTGCAAAAGACGGCAAGTTCGGCCGGCAGCCGGTGGAAGAAGGCAAATCCTATCAGTTATTGGTTCAACGCAAAGGCTATATCAGCAAACGCGAGCCATTCTCAATGTCGGGCCGCAACATTCCGCCGATATTCCTGACTAAAGAACTGACAGACACGACATTCAACGTTACCATCAAACTCGACAAGCTGGAACTGAACAAAACCTTCGTTCTGGAAAACATCTATTACGATTTGAACAAATACAATATTCGCCCGGATGCCGCCGTGGAGCTGGATAAATTGGTTCAAATACTGAAAGACAACCCGACGATGACCATCGAGCTCAGCTCACACACGGATGCGCGCGCAACAGACGCTTATAACATGACCCTCTCGCAAAACCGCGCCGAGTCGGCTGTGGCTTACCTGGCTTCCAAAGGCATTGAACCCGATAGAATGGAAGCCAAAGGTTATGGAGAAAGGGAGCTCATTATTCCGAATGCAAAGACCGAAGAAGAGCATCAGCGCAACCGCCGTACGGAATTCACAATCCTGAGTTATTGATTTAGCCGACCATAAGAGGGCCCGCTGTGAACCGAACTATTCGCAGCGGGCTTTTTCGTATAATTGCATTTCTTAATATTTCCCAAAGAATACTTATCAGTTTATATTAATGGCCCGACGCATAATCTATTGGTTCCGGAATGATTTGAGGTTAAAGGATAACCAGGCACTTTCCGCAGCCGTTGGCTCAGCCGATGAAATCATCCCGGTATATGTTTTTGATCCCCGCCAATTTGAAAAAACAAAGCTCGGCTTCCGCAGAACCGGCGCATTGCGGGCGCGCTTCCTGATCGAATCCGTGGCCGAGCTCCGCGAAAATATACGGCAAAAAGGCGGCGACTTGCTCATACGCACGGGTAAGCCGGAGGAGATTGTGGCCAAGCTCGCTGAAGACTACAATGCCGACTATGTTTACACCAGCAAGGAAATCGCCCCGCAAGAAACCCGCATTGAATCTTCATTGAGCAAAAACCTCAAAACGGCGAACGTCGATATCAAACTGTTCTGGATGGACACGATGATCAGTGCATTTGACCTCCCGTTCCGGATATCGAAGCTACCGTCCGGCTTTCCGGAATTTGAAAGGCTGTTGAGTAACGACCTTAAAATAAAGGATCAGTTCCCAACGCCGACGGTAATCACATTACCCGCCGATTTCGAAGCCGGAGCCATTCCCGGGTTGCCGGAACTAGGCATTGACCCGAATGAAATCCCATCGGAAACCTCGGGCGTATCACAAGGCGGCGAAACCCGTGCATTGGCTGTTTTGAAGGAATATGTGGAGCAATATGTCAAAAAAGACATTGCCTACCCTTCGGCAGAACCGCTTACCGACACCCAGCTTTCTGACTGGCTCTCGCTGGGCTGCATTTCGGCATCTTATATTTATCGAAGTGTAAAGACTGCCCAGTCACATGCCGTAACGGAAGACGCTATCATTACTAACCTGCTGAGAAGGGAGTTCCTGCATTGGACATTGCTCCGTTTCGGCCCGCGGATGTTCAAGCCGAGCGGTGTGAAACATCATTTCAACCGCCGCTGGAAGAATGATAATGTCATATTCGAGAAATGGGTAAACGCGCAGACCGAGAGCGAGGCAATAAATGGTATTATCCAAAAGCTGGCTGCTACCGGCTTCATTACAGCAGCACAACGTGAATCCGCGGCTAAATACCTCGTCGACGACCTCGACATCAACTGGACCTGGGGTGCCATGTATTTTGAAAGCCTGTTGCTGGACTATGAGGCGTCTGTCAACTGGGGCCGCTGGAACAATATTGCCGGCGTCGGTGAAGATTAATTTACCGGGTTTTGACTTCAAAACCCGCCATCCCACGCTAGCAGGCCCATATTGCCTCAGGGGACCGGTTATGTAGTTTTTCTTAAAGATTTTGCTAGCTTTGGTCAACTTTGAACCACATTCAATAACTCTAAACTGAATATTAAAATGTCAAAAGGACTCATTGCAGTTATCGTCGTAGTTCTGATTCTCGGATTCGTTGGCTGCGGTAAATATAATGGCCTCGTACAGAAAGATGAGGTCGTAAAAGAGGCTTGGGCCGGAGTGGAAAGCCAGTACCAGCGCCGCGCAGACCTTATTCCCAACCTGGTTAACACCGTGAAAGGTGCGGCCGATTTCGAAAAAAGCACATTGACGGCCGTGATCGAGGCGCGTAGCAAAGCCACGCAAACCACGATCAATGCAGACCAGCTTACCCCTGAAAACATCGCCAAATTTCAGGCGGCCCAAGATCAGTTGAGCGGTTCGCTGTCACGCCTGCTTGTATCGGTGGAACAATACCCTCAGTTGAAAGCCAACCAGAACTTCCTCGAACTGCAAGCCCAGCTCGAAGGCACTGAGAACCGCATTACCGTGGAACGCGGCAAGTTCAATACGGTCGTGAAAGACTATAACCAGGAAGTGCGCACCTTCCCGACCAACCTCTTCGCCGGGGTGTTCGGCTTCTCCCAGAAAGGCTACTTCACAGCCGCTCCGGGCTCCGAAAAAGCGCCTACCGTACAATTCTGAGTTTCAGCGCCGGGCCATTCCAAAAAGCCCGGCGCAGTGTTTTTTCTCCATCCGTATCAATCCGGCCCCATGGCAACCGAACCCGTATTTTTCACCAACGAAGAGCAGCAATACATTGTTGAGGCAATTCAGGAAGCAGAAAAACAGACTTCCGGGGAAGTGAAAGTGCATATCGAAAAGAAATGTCCCACGCCCGACGTCATGGAGCGTGCCAAGGAGGTATTCCTTTTCCTGCACCTGCACGAAACCGCAGAGCGGAATGGGGTATTGTTCTACCTCGCATACGAAGACCGGAAATTCGCGGTACTCGGCGACAAGGGGATCGACGAAAAGGTCACTGCCGACTTTTGGGACAGTACCAAAGACCTCCTCCGCAAACATTTTAAAGCCGGGGAGTTTAAGGAAGGGCTTCGCCACGGCATTCTGGAAGCCGGTTTGCAATTGAAAAAACACTTCCCCTACCAGTCCGGCGACATCAATGAACTTCCGGATGATATTTCGTTCGGCCAATAGACTATGAAGCAATTCGTCATTTACCTACTGCTTGTCATCGCGGCATTTGCCGGCGTGCAGGCGCAGGATATTCCCCCCAAGCCCGATCCTCCAAGGCTCGTCAACGACCTTGCCAACCAGCTTAACCCCAACGAACGGCAGATGCTGGAACAGAAACTTGTGGCCTATAATGATTCCACATCCTCTCAGATCGTGATTGTGACTGTGCCGACATTAGGTGACTACCCTATCGCCGACTATGCATTCAAGCTCGGTACCGAATGGGGCGTCGGCCAGAAAGGCAAGAATAACGGTATTGTGCTGCTTTGGGCACCGAAAGAGCGAAAAGTATTTATTGCAACAGGCTATGGCCTCGAGGGCGCGATACCAGACGCTATTGCCAAGCGCATCGTCTCCCAGGTAATTACCCCGCAGTTCAAAGCGGGACAATTTTACCAGGGCCTTAATGATGGCGTCGATATGATCTTCAAATACGCTTCGGGCGAGTACAAGGCAGATCCGAAGCAGGACAACGGCGAAGGTGACGGCTTCCCTCCCCTGCTGATTGTCGTGATCATATTCATCATTATCCTCATCATCATATTCCGCAACCGGGGCGGTGGCGGCGGTAACCGTGGCTATCGCGATATAGGGGTTCCGCCTATATTCTTCCCCTACACCACGCATTCAGGTCGTGGTAGCTCATCGGGCAACTGGGGCGGCGGATTTGGTGGAGGAGATGGCGGCGGGTTCGGCGGATTTGGTGGCGGCAGCTTCGGAGGCGGCGGCGCAGGTGGTGATTATTAGTATTCAAAAAATCCATAATAGGAAAGCGGGTAGAAGCATTGGTCTTCTGCCCGCTTTTCTATTATGATCACAGCACGACGTATATTAGTGGCATACTTTTTTGTACCTATTCCATAAACTATATCACCAAAACCTAAACGTAGATTATGGAAAGAAAAAGCAATACCGGTCTGGTAGTCGGATTGATCCTGATGACCATCCTGGCAGCAGTGTTCGGATACCTTTATTACAAGGAACACAACATTACCCAAAAGCAGGAAACTGACCTTACAGCCCGGGTTCAGGAACTTGCGGCCTCCGAAATTAAGCTGGATTCGATCTCTAAACAGCTCGATGCCCGCATTCTGGAAGTACAGAATCTGGGCGGCGATATCGCTGAACTGCAAAAAGTCAAAGCCTCCCTTGAAAGTGACCGTGCGGCATTACGTAAGGGCAATGCAAGCATGGGCCGAAAAATCAAGGAATATGAGGAATTTCTCACCAAAAAGGACACTGAGATTGCTCAGCTCCGCGAGGAGAATCAACAGCTGATTAGCCAGAACGAAGGCCTCACCAAGGAACGCAACGAATTACAGACAAGCCGCCAGGCAGTACGCGACTCATTAAGCGGCGTTCAGGCCAAAAACACCGAGCTAGAATCGAAAGTGACCATGGCTGCGGCCTTGCGCGCACGTAACGTGAAGGTGTATGCGGTGTCGTCCAAGGGCAAAGTGCGCGAGGGCGAAAATGTAAAGTCAAAAAGAGTCGATAAAGTACGCGTGGATTTCATTCTCGAAAAGAACCCGCTCACCGCAACGGACAATAAAACCATCTATCTCCGTATCATCGACCCAAGCGGCGCTACCATTTCGGACACCAAAACCGGCTCCGGCGTTTTCCAATATAACGGCCAGGAACAAGCCTACACGATCAGCAAGGACATTGTGTATTCCAACAATAATCAGGACGTAAGTATCATGTACGACCGCGATGCCCCATTCACATCGGGCAAGTACACCATCGAACTCTATTCTGAGGGATTTTCAATCGGCGAAGGGTCGTTCTCCGTTAAGTAAGCCGGTCGTAAAACGTTTATTCACAGCGGTAGCAGTCGTCACAAACTGCTACCGCTTTTATTTTTATGATTGATTGATATTTACCCATAATTCCTATCTTGCACGATAAAAACGTCTGTTTACAACCCCAAAAACCAAATAAAACACTTCTCTTTCTATGTCTTCACAGATTTCCCAAAAACACCCCAAAGGGCTGTATGTCTTGTTCTTTGCCGAAATGTGGGAACGTTTCAGCTATTATGGCATGCGGGCCATTCTTCTGCTTTTTCTCCTCGATAATATCAAAGGCGGAATGGGAATGAGTGCAGCCGAAGGAACGGCTATTTACGGACTGTATACTGCTTCCGTTTATTTGCTTACACTGCCCGGTGGCTGGTTAGCCGACAACATTCTGGGTCAGAAAAAGGCTATATGGTATGGAGGCATCGTCATTATGCTGGGGCACATTATCCTGGCATTGCCCGCCGGACCGGCCATATTCTTTCTCGGATTAAGCACGGTAGCGATTGGTACCGGGCTTCTGAAACCGAATATCAGCTCCATTGTCGGCGAGCTTTATCCCGAAGGCGGGGCACGTCGCGACGCGGCATTCTCTATCTTTTATATGGGAATTAACCTGGGTTCCTTCCTCGGTATCGCTATCGTGGGCTATCTGGGCGAAAAAGTCAACTGGCATATGGGTTTTGGCGCAGCTGCAATAGGCATGTTGCTCGGGCTGATCGTGTTCCGGTATGGAAGCGCTACATACCTGAAAGGGCTGGGTGAAGTACCATCGGCGAAGGAAGCCAGCGAAGAAGCCGTTGAACCTGCATCAAGCAGCAACAAAATGCTGGGTTACGGCCTGATCGCATTGCTGGTCGTGTTCCTGATCGTGCTGCAATCGACAGGTACTATTAATATGACCACCGCGCAGGGCCTCGCGCAAGGCGCCGGTATCATTATCGTTTCCATTTCTGCTGCCTACTTCCTCTTTATCCTCGTAGCGGGCGGGCTTACGCGCGTGGAGAAATACCGGGTCGGGGTGTTGATCATACTCTTCCTGGCCATCGCATTGTTCTGGGCAGGCTACGAGCAGGCGGGCACCTCATTACAAATCTTCGCGGAACGCCACACGCAGCGAATGATTGGCGGGTGGGAAGTGCCTTCGAGCTGGTTTCAGAACTTCCAGCCTACTTTCGTACTGATCTTCGCACCTGTGCTGGCGAGCCTTTGGATATCGCTTTCTTCCAAAAACCGTAACCCTTCCATTCCTGTCAAATTCGCAATGGGTTTGATATTGCTCGGTCTGAGCTTCTTTGTAATGGTAGCCGCTTCGAACATCGCAGTGAAAGGGGAGCTGGCTTCGCCGTTTTTCCTCACATTTACCTACTTCCTGCACACGATCGGCGAGCTTTGCGTGAGTCCCGTCGGGTTAAGCTCCTACACTAAACTGGCGCCAAAGCGTTATGTGAGCCAATTAATGGGTATCTGGTTCGTTGGCGCATCGCTGGGTAACCTGATCGCCGGGCTCTTCGCGGGCGGTTTCGATGAATCGAATGTGTTGCAAATGCCGGCATTGTTCAACCAGGTGGCCATCATTACCACCATTTTTGGTTTGATCCTGCTCGTATTCTGGAAGCCGATCAAAGGCTGGATGGGTGGGATTCACTAAGTCTTTTTATATACTTCAAAAACAAATACATCAAAAAATGAAATCAGCCGCATTCCGTGCTGCCGCTCTGGCCCTTTTGGTGAGCCTGGCAGGATGTAAAAAAGAAAAGGAAGAAACCGACACCACCAAAGTACCCGGCTTCGATGTGAGCTCGCTCGACTCGACAGCCAAAGCCTGCGACGACTTTGATTCCTATGCCAATGGCGGCTGGAAAAAGAAAAACCCGATCCCGGGTACCGAAAGCCGCTGGGGCGCCTTCGGCATACTGGATAAGGAGAACAAGGAGGTGCGCCTGAAAGGTATCATCGAAGAGATAACGAAAGTTCAGAACCGCAAGAAAGGTACCGAAGAACAGCAGATCGCCGATTACTATCAATCGTTCCTCGACACGGCAACGGTAGAGAAACGTGCATTAGAGCCTCTGAAACCTTATCTCGACAAAATCAATGCGGTGGCTTCCCTTAAAGACCTCGCAGCGGTAGCAGGCGAAATGCAGAAGGTGGGTGTGGAAACCGTTACCGGCTTCGGTGTGGAAGGTGATTTAAGAAATAGCAAAGTTAACATCCTTTACCAGGGACAGGACGGTCTGAGTCTCGGCGAGCGCAGTTACTACGACCGCACCGATTCCAGCACCGTGAAAGTGCGCGGCGAGTTTGTAAAGCACGTCGACAAGATGTTCTCCATGGCAGGCTTTCCCGAAGCCAACCCGGGCCAGACAATCCTTGACTTCGAAACCAAAGTAGCTAAGCTGCAACTGACCAATGTGGAGTTGCGTGACCCGGTGAAGACTTATAACAAAATGGCCTTCGCCGATTTCGAAAAGCTGATCCCGGATTTCGACCAGAAAACGTTTGCAGATAAGCAGGACATCAAGACGGACACTTTGATTGTCCAGAACAAACCTTATTTGCAAAACCTGAACAAGCTGTTGAAGGCGACGCCGATTGCGACGCTGAAACTGTATTCCAAATGGCAGTTGCTCTCGACTTTCGCAGGTTATTTACCCAAAAAGTTCGATCAGGAGGATTTCCGCTTCTTCGCCACTGTCATGCGGGGTACCAAGCAGCAGAAAGGCCGCGTAGAACGTGCGATCCGCTCCACCGATGGTTTGCTGGGTATGCCGCTCGGTAAGCTGTTCGTGAAAAAATACTTCCCGGAAGAAGATAAGAAGAAGGTGTCCGAAATGATCGAGAACGTGCGCACTGTCTACGGCGAACGGATCGACAAGCTGACGTGGATGAGCGATTCCACCAAGGCCAAAGCCCATAAAAAACTCAAAGCATTTACCTACAAAATCGGCTATCCTGATAAATGGAAGGATTATTCGTCCATCGAAATCGCGCCGGACAAGCTATTTGAAAATGTGATTTCAGCATCGCTGTTCGCGCACAAGGAGAATGTGGACAAAATCGGCAAGGAGGTGGACAAGAAAGAATGGCTCATGACCCCGCAGACGGTGAACGCCTACTACAACCCGTTGAACAACGAGGTGGTGTTCCCGGCCGGTATCCTGCAACCACCATTCTATAACCGCAATGCCGATGATGCGATTAACTACGGCGGTATCATTGCCGTGATCGGCCATGAGTTTACCCACGGTTTCGACGATCAGGGTTCGCAGTTCGACGACGAAGGCAATCTCAAAAACTGGTGGACTGCCGCCGACCGCGCCAATTTCGACAAACTGACCAAACGCTACATCGACTATTTTAGCGGCATCGAAGCATTACCCGGTTTTAAGATTAACGGCGCACTGACCATCGGCGAGAACGTAGCCGACCTGGGCGGACTCACATTGGCTTATTATGCTTTGGAAAAATCTTTCAACGGGAAAGAGCCGGCTCCCATCGACGGCTTTACCTGGCAACAGCGTTTCTTCCTCGGCTGGGCCCAAGTATGGCACATGAACACCACCGACGAAGCGTTGCGCAACCAGGTACAAACCGACCCGCATTCACCGGCCCGCGACCGTATCAACGGTCCGCTGCCACATTTGAAGGAATTCCAGGCAGCATGGAGCTGCGGCGCCGGAAGCAAGATGGTACTGCCTGATTCGTCGCGGATTGTGATCTGGTAAGGGAGTTTATGAGTTCAAAGTTTATGAGTTCAAAGTTTATGAGTTCAAAGTTTATGAGTTCAAAGTTTATGACTTCAGAGTTTATGAGTTCAGAGTTGAAAGTTCAAAACTTTAAATTTTAACTCTGAACTTTAAACTCTAAACTTTAAACCCTCAACTTTAAACTCTAAACTCATAGACTCAAAATTCCACAAGCCTCACTTCCCTGCAAGATACTTGTTCCGATAAGCACTCGGACTACACCCCTTAGCCTGCCTGAACTGGCGGGCTATATTTTTGCTATCCCCCAACCCCATATCCAGTGCAATTTCAAACACTGACATGTCGGTATCGAGCAATTTTTGTGTGAATTTCTCGATCCGCAGATTGAAGATGTATTTGTAAATCGGATAACCGGTGATTTCCAGAAAACGCTTCTCCAACGCCCTGCGCGAAAGCGGTACTTGCTTCACAACTTCATCAACGTGCAGGTTTTTGTCAATATTCTGGTGAATGTATTTTAAGGATGAAGCGATGTGGTCATCGGCGGTGGCGTAAATGTCCGTCGAATGCCGGGTAATGACCTGGGTGGGACGTACTACCACGTCGTAATATTCCGTAGTGCCATGCTTGATCATGTGATCGAGCAGTTTGGCAGCGTCATAGCCCCCTTTTTCCACATCGAGTGCAATACTCGAAAGCGGAGGATCGGACAAGTCGCAGATCATTTCATCATTATCCACGCCCAGCACGGCCACTTCCTCGGGTATGCGTATGCCCACGTGCCTGCACGCCTCCGTGATGTGCTGGCCCTGGTTGTCGTCACAGGTCATGAGGCCGATCGGCTTGGGCAACGATTTCAGCCAGCGGCTCAGCGAGCTGGGCTTGTAATACCAAAGCTCCGTGGAACGCGACTTTTTATGCTCGAAATAATGTACTTTATGCCCTTTCTTCCGCAAATGCTCTTCAAAGCCTTCCGCACGCTCGCGCGACCACACGATATCGTTAAAACCGTAGAATGCAAAGTTGGTAAAGCCTTTTTTGAGGAAGTAATCGGCGCCCATTTGCCCGGCCTCATGGTAGGCACCGGTGATGTTGGGTATTTCGGTGAAGCGTTCCTTGAAATCCTGCGCAATGACCGGAATCCCGGCCCGGACGATCTTATCGATTTCTTTATTATACAATTGCCCTACAATACCATCCGCTCCCCACTCCAATGCCCATTTCAGGATGCCATCGATCCCGATTGTCTCGCGATGGAAAAGCGGCATCCGGCAGAAGATCCACGGGCCGAATTCTTTGGAATACGCATTGATCCCCTTCATCAGGCTCTTACTGTATTCCTCCGCAAAGTCGAGCAGGAGAATGATTTTGTACATATAAATACCCTTTCAACCGAGCTTGAACAGCTCTTTCACGCTCGATACCGTTTCATTGTTAACGAGCGGTTTAGCCCACATTCCAATACTTAAAATATAACCCAGTGGAATCAGCAGGAAGAGCATCGCAAAACGCAGCCCCACTAACTCCCCCAACCCACCGACGATCAGCGGCACAACCGCACCACCCGCAATACCCGCGCAAAGAATCCCGGAAAACGTGCCGTGGTGTTTTGGAACGGAGTTTAATGCCAGTGAAAATATCACCGAATACATCACCGACGCAAAAAAACCCGCCATCGGGAAGCCGATCAAAGCCATTTCTTTTGATCCGAACAAGGCCATCAGCAACGACGCAATGCCCCCGCAAGTGAAGAATACCAGTACTTTCCGGCTGTCGAAGATTTTCAACAATATCAAACCGAGGAAACAACCGATGGTGAGCAAGCCCCAGAAATAGGAAATCACCGAAGCGCCGGTCGTCGCCGGATCCACGTCATGATAGGTTTGCAAAAACTGCGAAATCCAATTGGCAATGCCCTGCTCGGTACCCACATAGGCAAATATCCCCAGGAAGAACAGCCATACCAGCTTGTTCGCCGCCAGTTCGCCGAACGATTTCCCCACGTCGATCCGCTCATCTTCCAGCAGTTCCACTTTCGGAAATTTCACCAAGGCGATGACTACGACCATCGCCAGCGCAATCACCGCAAAAACCCAATACAGCGAAACCCATTTCAGGTTCTCGGGCACCAGACCATTTAATATATCAATCAAAAAACCGGAATTCCCCGAATGCACATTCAATACCAGATAACTATAAAGCAGCGGGCTCAGAAATGACGCCGCACCAAAGAACAGCTGCGCAAGCACCGAGTAAAATGCAAACTTCTCCTCCCCGCCTGAAACCCGCAACAGGGGGTTAATGACCACCTGCAAAATGGCCATTCCAATGCCGATCAGGAAAAGTGAAAACAGTGCCACGAAAAAGCTGGGGACCAATGCAAAGAGCAGTGCTCCGCCGAACGCTAACAGGAACGCGCTGATCAGCATTACTTTCTCACCGAACTTCTCCACCATCAACCCCGCCGGAATCGACATTACCCCGTAGGCAACAAAGAATGCAAACGGCAGGAAACCCGCCAGACCAATGCTCAGATCAAAACTTTTGACGATATCAGGAATGATCGGACCGAGGATATTGGTCAGGAAGGAAATGACGAAAAAGATCAGGAAGATCAGTACTACGATGAAAATGTTCCTTTGCATCAGGGTCGCGCGTGGTTTGGTAGCCTAATTTAAATCTAAAAACTGCATTACATCAATCGTCGAGCAATGCCGCAGCGCCCAACAATGCAATATTTTCGTTTTCGGACAGCAGTAGTGTCAGCTTTTTCAAAGATTCGGGATAAGCAAAATCCTGAATGCTTTCCAGCATGCTATCCTGGAAAAAACGGTTGGCTTTGGCAATGGAGCCGCCCATAACGATCGCCTCGGGGTCGTAGGTATACATGATCGCCTTGATTACCGCCCCCAAATGCACCCCGAATTCTTCCCAGACTTCCATCGCCTCCTTGTTGCCCTTTAATGCTGCCTCGTGTGCCGCGAACGCGTCGATACCCAGGGATTCTTCGAAGAACCGGCTGCATACATAGTTTTCCAGTATCGAATCCTTGTAAGGCAGCATGCCGATCTCCCCTGCCCCGCAATTCTTTCCCGCGTACAAATGGTTATCAATGATAATGCCCGAGCCCAGGCCCGTACCAATCGCCATGCCGATCACCGACTGGAACTTCCGCGCCAATCCGAAACGGTGCTCGCCAAGCACGAAGCAGTTCACATCATTATTCACCGAAACCGGCAGGTTGAATTCCTTTTCCACAATGTCGCGCAATGCGACCTCTTCCCACGAAGGGATATTCATGACATTATAAACAATGCCTTTGTTCACGTCCACGACCGAAGGCACCCCAATACCGATACCTTTCACGGGATAGGCCGTCAAGGGACGGATGACGTCCATCAGTTGGTCGAGCGTTGCCGACAGCGAATGTTTGTTGGCCAGTAATGTCTGATTTTGCCGGGTAATATGGCCACCCGACTCGATGCCGGCACGAATGTTCGTGCCGCCGAGATCTACACCAATGTTCATCGACGGTGAGGAGTTGAGCTGTAAGCTGCGTTAAACGATCAGTTCGGTCAACGGGCTGTTACCACGCTGCTGCGGCTCGACCGTCCGGCCAGATCGAAGCTTTTCAGCGTAACAGTACCCGACACTTTCACAGGGTTTTCGTAAAGTTGTGAAGTCTCGGTAGGCTCGGAACCGTCGGTCGTGTAGCGAATTGCCAGGCCCGGCAATTCCACATTCGCTTTCAGCATTCCGTTTTCTATGATCGCGCCCGGCTGGGGCAGGCGGTAATTATAGCCCCCGTTGATATACTTTAGTCTCGGGAGATGCTTTTGGGCTATCGAGTTTGCAAAAATATTCCAGCCTTCGGCCATCATCGCCTTTCTGGCGGCATCGTCGGCTACGCTTTCCCACTTCCTTTCGGCTGCCCAGGCACTTTCAGAGAAACCCAAAAGCTTGGGCAGGATCGAATACTCCATCATATCACGACCTTTGATCGTCTCGCTCCAGAGCTGCGCCTCCACACCATAAACGTTCTTGCGTGCCTCTGGCCTCATCAGCTGCTTGCCTACAAACTCTTCCTTCATCGGCTTGCCCATGGCCGTCTCCTCAGTGGTACGGAACATATTAAACGGCGCAAATGCCCAGTTGTCGCGCGTGTCCACAAACCCGCCCCAATACAGGCCAGGCTCCTTGGGATCATTGTTGTACGACATGTCGAAATAGAAGTTGGTCACATTACAAAGCACCACCGGATAACCCGCATTAGCCAGGCGGTTACCCAGGTCAACATCATACACATTGTTCCAAACGTAGGGATATACCTGACGCCCCACAAACTCCGGATTGGCGAGGTATGCACCGGTTTCCGTTTTGTTCAACGCCACTTCTTCCCAGCCATGCACTTTCAGGTTACGTTTTTCGAGCATAGGCAGGAGCTTTCTAAAAAAATAGGTTTGCAGATAGCGCGGCCCTTTTACCTCCGGATGCTCTGCCAGCAGTTTGGCAGCCATCGGCGACTTCGTCCACACGCCATCCGCCACTTCATCGCCGCCGGTGTGGAAAGTATCCATTTTCAAGCCTGCCTGTTCGTACAGTTTCGCGATTTCATCCACTACTTTCACAAAGAAATTGTAGGTCGATTCACGCGCCACGCTCACGACATTGTTCTTGTAGCCCTGTGCCGAAATGTAAACCGACTTGTCATCCGGATCTATCAAACGGTACTCGTTCGCCTCTTTCTCTTTACCTTCCTTCATCAACCGCTCATACCGCGCTTCCATCGACTTGATAGCCGCCAGCGCGTGACCGGGGAAGTTGAGCTCAGGGATAATCTTAATGTGCCGCTCGTGGGCATATTTGAGTATTTCAATAAAATCGGCCTTGGTATAATAGCCGCTGCCGTGTTTGCCTTTCTCATTGGCAACCGGTCCCGACCCGTAACCCGGGTGCAATGCGTTCGCATTCATGCCGGACGTATGCTGACGCTGTGCGCCTACCTGCGTAAGCTCCGGCAAACCGTCGATCTCGATCCGCCAGCCTTCGTCCTCGGTGGTATAAAGCAGTAAGTGGTTGACCTTGTAAGATGCGAGCAGGTCTATAATGCGCTTCACCGATTCCTTCGTCTGGAAGTTACGCGCCACATCCAAGTGCAAGCTACGGAACTGGAACCGAGGTGCATCCTGTACCTGCACAAATCCAAAACCAACGGAAGCGACAGGTTTCTGGTAAGCGTCCGTCGGCGCGAGTTGCAAAAGGCTTTGAACGCCGTAGAACACGCCCGCAGCATCACTCCCCTCGATCGTAATGCCGGTTTGACCAATATTCAGATTATATGCTTCACTGGAAATCCCATTCACCGTGACCTTACCCGTTTTCAAAACAATGGCGGCTTCTTCCGAAGAACCTTTGCCGGGTAAGCCGACCTGGATCGGCAAGTCGGTGCCGGTGAGCGTTTTGAATTTGCTGATCAGGTATTTGGCTTCGTTTTCTAGCCCTTCCTGGTAAAAAACATTTGTTTTGCCCGTCAATGTAAATGTACCTGCGCCCGGAACGAGTTTCACCGGACTAGGGATAATTTTCAAAAGCTGTTCCTCGCTCAATTTGGTAAATGCGGTGTTGGCTTTATAACGCGTTTCGGCGGTCGGCACCTCTTTCAAATCCATTTTGCCCCGCAGGATCTGCTCTTTAGTAGTGAATGGCTCGATCGTATAATCCACCACCTCGACGATTTCCTTTTCCTTGCCCTCGTTATCATAAAACACAAAATACAAGCCCAGCGGCGCATCCGTTTCCTTGATGACACCCTCTGTGCCGGTGTACGTAATAGTCATCGAATCCCGCGGGCGCATTAGAAAATCCTTTGCCGGTACCATCTGGTACCAGTCGCCGTTGATATGCTCAACAACCGCTGGTTCCGGCGTTTTGTTCGACTGGATCGGCCGCGGCGACATATTCCAGAACAGCTTCCAGTTAGAACCGTCCAGCGTAAAATCACTGCCGTTTCGGATCGTAAACTGGGCTTTAAACGTTCCATCAGGTTCAGTAAAATTGCTGACGAGCTTCCAGGAAACTGCGATTTTCTCGGCCTGTTCCTTGCTTACATTGCCTGATCTTTTGCAGCCTGCAAGCAGCAGCATACCAAACAGGACAAGCGAAAGCGGAAGTAGTTTCTTCATAGGGTCAAAAAGGCTGGGGAATGATTTTCCGGTGTTAGGAATACAACTACCTAATTACTGACAATTGCGCAAAATATACTAGTGAAGGGTGCAAAAAGCGTCGGAAATAGCCCTTTTGTGCAATGTCTCCGTACATAACCCTATAAACGGCTGCTATGGAAAACCTTTCAGGCGCTTCGCCCCGATTACTTTCACTGGATGCAATGCGTGGTTTTACCATTGCGGCGATGATCATGGTCAATTTCCCGGGACACGAGGATTTTGTGTTTCCCACGCTTCGGCATACCCGATGGAACGGGCTGACATTCACGGACCTCATCGCACCTACTTTCCTTTTTATCGTCGGAGTTTCCATTGCATTAGCCTATTCCAAAAAACGGAACGCGCCGAAAGGAGGATTGTATCGCAAGATCATCATCCGCTCGCTGAAAATATTTGCCGTCGGCATGTTCCTCAACATGCTGCCCGATTTCAACTTCTCCGACCTGCGCTATACCGGCACGCTCCACCGCATCGCGATCGTGTTCCTCGTGTGCGCGATCCTTTTCTTAAATACCAGCTGGAAGCAACAACTCGGCCTGGCCATTACCATTCTCCTGCTCTACTGGCTCGCATTGACCACCATCCCTACGCCCGGTGTGGGTAAGGTAACGCTCGAACCGGGTGTAAACCTGGCTGCGTGGGTCGACCAGCAATATTTGCCGGGCAAAATGTGGCAGGGCACCTGGGACCCGGAAGGAATTTTGAGCACATTTCCGTCCATCGCGACCACCATTACCGGCATGCTCGCGGGTCAATTGATGCTCCGGCCACTATCTCCCAACGAGAAAAGCAATTACCTGCTGAGCGCCGGCTTTGCCACTGCCGCATTGGGCTATTTCTGGAACCTGATTTTCCCTACCAATGAAAACCTATGGACAAGCTCCTTCGTGCTGGTAACCTCCGGCTTTGCTTCCATGCTGCTCGGTGCATTGTATTTCCTGATCGACATCCGCGGAGGGAGGCGGGGCATTACACCTGGTGTCATTTTCGGGGCTAATGCAATCGCCGCTTACGTTCTGGCCGATATTCTTGCATTGCTATTTTACATGATGCCTGCCGGTGGCGATACTTTGAACCACCATACTGTTGCTGCGCTGTCGCAAACCGGAATGGACCCGCGCCTGGCCAGTATGCTTTACGCACTCTTTTTTGTGTGTATCAATTTCATCCCGGTTTACCTTCTTTATAAAAAACGGATTTTCATTAAGCTCTAACCCATGCCTTACCGAACATCTCTCCGGTTCCTGATCCTTCTGACCGTCGCCCTGCGGACCAGCATCGCGCTTTCGCAATCCCTTGATTTATCCCAAAGCCAGATTTTCAGCCCGAGCGACAAGGCTACATTGCTCCGAAGCATTGAAGTTCTGCAAAATGAGGTGGAAAAGCGGACAGGTATCAAACTCCCTGTTGCGAAAAAGCTTCCTAAAGCGGCTAATGTGATCCTGGTCGCATTGGAGAGTGACCTGAGCAAGTTGCCGGAGCCATACAGAAATGCTGTTTCCGTATTGCCCGAATTAAAAAGTGAGGGTTTCAAGCTGGTCACTGGCCCTTCGAATACCATTATTATAGCAGGAAAAGATGCCCGGGGAATATTGTACGGCGTCGGGCGGTTCCTGCGAAAGGCGGAAATGACCCGCAGTAAATTGCAGATCGATGCCCGGCTCGCGATCAGCACCAGCCCGCGGTACCCGATGCGCGGCCACCAGCTCGGTTACCGCCCCAAAACGAATGCCTATGATGCATTCACTGTCGCCGGTTTCGACCAATACATCCGCGAGCTGGCGCTGTTTGGGGCGAATACCATCGAAATTCTCCCTCCGCGGACGGACGACGATGCTACCAGCCGGCACATGAAAATACCTGCGGCGCAAATGATCGTCGAGCAGTCACGCATTTGTAAATCATATGGCCTCGATGTGTCGGTCTGGTATCCGAATATGGGGAAAAACTATGTCCACCCCGACTCCATTGCGAAAGAGCTCGCCGAGCGCGACCAGATATTCGCAAGCTTACCGAAGCTCGACGGCGTGTTTGTACCCGCTGGTGATCCGGGCGAACTGGAACCAGATGTACTTTTCGCATGGCTGGAAAAAGAGGCGACCGTATTACAGAAATACCATCCCAAAGCCAAAATCTGGGTTTCGCCCCAGGTCTTCCGCCCTACCCAGAAATGGTTCGATGCGTTTTTCAGCCATGCTAACAAAGAATATCCATGGTTCGGCGGGGTGGTATTCGGGCCTTGGGTGAAGATTCCCGTGCAGAAGATCAGAGAAATCCTTAAACCGTCGATCCCGATCCGGCATTATCCCGACATCACTCATAACTATTCGGCGCAATATCCGGTGCCGCATTGGGACCTCGCATGGGCGATGACGCTCGGGCGCGAGAGCATCAATCCACGTCCCTTTGATGAAAAGGCGATCCATAATGCATTGGACCAATATGGAATCGGCAGCGTGAGCTACTCGGAAGGGACCAATGACGATGTCAACAAATTTGTGTGGAGCGACCAGGATTGGGACCCGGACATGCCGGTTATCGAGACCTTACGCGATTATTCCAGGCTCTTTTTTGGTCCTGAATACAAGGAGGCAGGCGCGCAGGCGATCGTCGATCTTGAAAAAAACTGGCGCGGCGAGGTCGTCGGCAATGACGGGATTGGTATTACCCTCCGCCAGTGGCAATCAATGGAAAAAAATGCACCTTTAAAACTACTACAAAACCCGAGGTTCCAGATGGGGTTGATCCGCGCCTATTTCGACGATTACACCCGCCAGCGGCTCATTTACGAACTCGAACTGGAACAGCAAGCGCGACGCGCATTGGCATCTGCCGGCAAATCCGGAGCGATGAAGGCGATCCGTGATGCAGAAAGCCTGTTGGAAAAAGCCTGGAAGGAACGCATTCTCCCGGATCATCAGCAAAAATGCTATGACCTCGCCGATTCATTGTTCAAAAGCATCGGCGCACAGCTGACCATGAAAAAACACGGCGCTATGTCCGGCCGCGGTAATTTTGTGGATCTGATCCATATGCCGCTGAACGATGCACCCTATTTATTAGATCAGTTTAAAAGGATTGAAAAGCTGACCAGCGAGGCCGAAATGCTTCGGGAAATCGATCAGCTATTGCATCGTACAGACCCAGGCCCGGGTGGGTTTTACGACCATTTCGGCGACCCTGAGAGCTGGTACCGCGTTGTACCGGCCTTATCCTGGGAAAACGATCCGGGTAGTTTACGATCGCCGCGGATCGGTTTTGGTGTCGGTTTGGTAGGAGAAGAATGGGTGGACGAAATTCAGGCAACCGGCTTCAAAGGACAGGTGACCCCGCGTGCCTGGATGAAACAAGCCAAAACCCTCTACGACCAGCCATTGCAAATCCGTTACGACAATCTCGATCCCGACGCGTTGTATCGCATCCGCATTTCGTACACGGGGCGCTTCCGCTCGCGCATGCGCATGACCACCGACGACGGCCAGACGATCCACGATTTTATCCAGACCGGCGAGCAGCCCACATTTGAATTCAATGTACCTAAGGCGGCTACTACTGACGGCAAAGTTATTTTTGAATGGACTTGCGGCGAAGGCGAGCGTGGCTCGCAAGTGACGGAGATATGGCTGATGAAACAATAACTGAAGATATCACAATGGAATCCACATTACTCGAAAAACTGAAAAACGGAGGCAATGTATACGGCACCTGCATTACCTCCACCGGCCCGATGTGGCCAGCGGCTGTGAAGAAAACGGCTGTCGACTTCGTGTTCCTCGATACCGAGCATATTCCCTTAGGCAGGGCGGAAATGGCTGCATTATGTCAGCAATTCCGACATTTGGGCATTACACCCATTGTGCGCATTCCGTGCCCGGATCCCTACCTCGCCTGCCAGGCCATCGATGCAGGTGCAAAAGGCATCGTTGCCCCTTATCTCGAATCCGTGGCGCAGATAACGGAGCTGGTAGGTGCTACCAAGTACCGGCCGCTGAAAGGCGAAGTCTTGCAGAACTACCTGAGCGGCGCAGTGCCCTTGCCCGACCATATGCGGGATTATGTCGCCAAATATAATGCAGGGAATATCTGCATTGCCAATATCGAAAGCGTGCCCGCGATGGATAAACTCGATGCAATGCTATCGGTGCCGGGGCTGGACGCCGTTTTCATCGGCCCGCACGACTTATCGGTAAGCCTTGGACTACCTGAACAATATGACCATCCGGAGTTTGAAAAAGCCGTTTCCTACATTATCCGCGCGACACGTGCCAAGGGGTTGGCCATCGGTATCCACTTCTCGCTGGAACCCGAAAGGCAGATTCAATGGATGAAGGAAGGAGCGAATATCGTCGTGCACAGCTTCGATGTAGCACTTTTCGTGCAAAAACTGAATGCGGATTTTGACAAAATAAAAAGGGCGGCCGGCGACCCGGCGGCCGGCGACGATGTTCCGACTGCTCGACTTGATACTTCAATGGTGGTTTAAAACCTATTTGCCTTGCCACATCATCAGTCCTTCGATCAGCGCGGTAAGCTGTTCGAAGGGCATGTTGGGTGTGAGGTACGCGTGCGGGCCCATAGGATCATCCTGCCAGCTATTATTCCCGCCGTCGACGATGATCCTTCCGCGTTTTACACCAAAATAGGGCTGAATTCCCCGGATGGCCACCAATACGGCGGTCTGGTCCCAGCTCATCCGGCCGTCCGCGTCGCCTTTGGACAATGGCATCGCCATCGCAAAAACATCTTTCACAGGGCTTTTCAGATTTTCATTAGCGATTACCCGCCTACCAGTTTTGATTTCTTTTCCAATTTCAAAACCGCTGAACAGGATTTCGGTAGGCCACTCTGCAAAAACCTTGGCCGACGCAACCGAATCTACCAGCACATTGTATTCCCGCCCCTTCGGAAACCCGCCCGCCATCGACACCAGTTGCTTTACCTTTTTACGGACAAGGTTACTTCCCGACAGCTGTGAATTAGCATCCGGGCCTGAGTCCAGTAAATCCGCAAGGTTGGTCAGAAAGCCAACCGTAACAATGGTAACACTCTGGTCGGGTTGCTTGGCGAGTATTTTACGATAAGTTTCCACTGCATCCGGCGCATCCGACGTTTTCTCGATTTTATGCGGATATTTCTCTACCAGCATTTCCGGCCATTTTTGTGTGGCCCCGAAACTCGCCCCTTTTCCCTTAGGCGCACCGGTAGGTAATTCGGGACGACCGAAATAGGTATTCAGGATTTCGATAGTAGGTACTACCAATTCATTTTTATTGGAAGAAATCACTGCCAGCGGCTTCACCTCTCCCTTGTCGGCCAATGCATGCATGACGGCCATTGCGCCTACATCGTCGTAATCCGGGCCGATATCGGTGTCGAGGATCAGCGAATTGGCTGATTTTCCGGTTTGAGCATAAGAATTAGAGAGTGCGAAGAGGCAAAGGACTAGTAAAACTTTGTTCATGACATTCATAAAAATGCGGTCTGTTGTAAAGCTATTCGCTTTTACCTGCCGATATGCTGCATCAGGAGGATTTTTTCAACGATAGCAAAGGTTACATCAGTTTTTCAACACCTGGAATGCCTGTTTTGTTTCTCCATTCACCACCTCCAGTACATATATTCCCTCTACAAATTCACGGCCGGAGAGGTCGACCTTGCGTTTCTGCGCCTGCCCCAATGCTTCGCCGCCGAGTTGCTTCAAAATTCTCCCGTGCAGGTCATACACATTCACGGAAACCGAGCGGCTCGCAGGAACTTCGTCGCCAAGGTAGAAAACGCCTTTTGAAGGATTGGGATAAACCGACCATTCCGACCGGGCTTCGAAAGCGACCGGCCGCACGCGGGAATATTGATAAGTGCTGTCGATATCCACCATTTTGAGCCGGTAATACAAGTTCCCCCACTTGCCCGGCAGCTGATCGACATACTCGTATTTCCGGCCGCTTTTCAAATTACCTTCCCCCGAAACCTGCGCCAGCCGTACGAATTTCCCCTGTCGGTAAGCCTCGTCGCCGCTGGCCACCTCGATGTCGAAATGATCGAAATTCTCCTCGGAAGCGGTTTCCCATTCCAGGATCACGTCTTTCGATTGCAGGTCATCCTGTTTTTTCCGGGCATTGAAACTCACCAACTCGACAGGTAATGCGCCCGGATTTCCTACGAACGCTTTCGAAAGCCAGAATTCCGAAAAGGATTTCAATTTCATTTCAACATAATATCCTTTGTCATAAGGGACAATCGCCACTTCCCCTGCCGGATGAAACGACCAGCCGCCCTCGGTGCTGTTGGATAGCGAGCCATCCTCTTTCGCGGGGTTCGCCGTATTTCGATATTTGGAAATACCGAGCTCAAATGGATTCACGGGTTTACCGCAAGTACCGCAGCCCACTGCGTTGATCAACGCCTCACTCTCGGTTTCAAGGAAGTAGAACCGGACAGTTGCCAGGTTCGCGAGTTCGCTGTTGGCAGGTTTTACCGTAAAATTCCTGTCGAGATAATACTGGCCATTGCCATTTCTAACCCCTGCCGTATTCAAATACGACTGAACCTCGGTACTACCCATGTTCTGCCCGTTAGCGTTAATGGACGCTATCAATTTCCCGTTGCTTGTAAAATTCACCCAACCCGAACCGGATACCTGTTGCGTGGCCACACCACCGGTATTATCGAGTATCGGTGCAATTTTGTCAAATATGTGGATATCGTCCAGAGCTATTCCTTCGCGATGCGTGAAACCATCGGAGATCAGTACAAAACGTAATTTGAGGTTCGTAAACCCGGTGGGCAAAGCCATACTTGCCACGTGCCAGCGCAGATAATCCTGTAAAGCCCAGGCGCCGTTACCCGAGTAAGTTTTATTGTACCAGTTGGTACCCTGCCCCACTGCCCCCAGGCGCGTCCACGGACCGCCATTTCCGGAATATTCGATATACACATAATCGCAGGGGGTAGGTTCGCACACTTCCAGGTCGATTGCCGCGCTAAAACTCAGTGTAGGCGATGTCAGACTGCTTACATTAAAGCAAGGAGAGTACAAATAGGACTCTTCTTTGTCGTTATACCCCCCGGCAAGGTTGGTTTTCCACACCTTCGTCCCGCTAGCCGCTTTGTTCAGGGCGGACGAAGTAGGAGTCCCCCATTTCCAGGAGCTATTCGTTCCTTTGGCACTCCAGAAGCCGTCACCGTTTTCAAAATTCTCCAGATAAGGAAATGAGCTCAGTACCGGAGCATTAAAAACTTTCACCGCAAGTGTGTCATTGTCCCGGAAGCTGTCGGTCGCCAATTCCGACCAGGCTTTGAGATTCAGTGCCCCAACCGCTGAAAGATCGGCCTTGGGACCGAAAGTGAAATCGATGGTCGTGCGCTTGGCAAGCATTGCTATTGTATCGCGGAGTATTGTTCCGTTCGGCAGCGATAAGGCAATAGGCAGGTTGGCGATGTCCCGCGCGGAGCTGTTCCGGATACGAATAGCGATTGTTTCCGCATTGCTCAGCCCGCAGCTTTCCGTAGGCGGTGCAAGTAATGCCAGCATTTGAATATCGTCGATCACCGAAACAATGCGGATATCGTCGAAAGAATAGCCCGCCCCGTTGCTATAATCGGAAGTAATCATTTTTCCCCATTGTCCCCAGCGGACCTGGAAACTCGACGAGAAATTTTCCGCGTTTGCAGAAAGCAATGCACTTATTTCAAGTGGAGCGGTTGTCTTATATCCCTGGGTTGTGAGGTTCTGATTTGCAAACAGGTCGTAGGCCTCGACCCAGGCATCGGTATCCTTACCCCTTATCCATACCTTATTGTTACTGTTTGTTTTCTGACCGTGATTTTTGTAAGAAAAGATCAGCCGTAAATCATCGGTATTGATGTTGTATCCTGCCAGATTGAAAGTGCCCGTCAGGTAGCTCGTGTTACCCGCCGAATAGGCCCTGTTCGCATCGAGCGTCAGCGCTTTCTGACCGGATGCCGCAAAGCCTGTATTAACGAAAGTCCGGATCCTTCCGGCATCAGTGTCGGCACTGAAATCATACCGTCCGTCCCCCGTAAGCCCCATTTGTGCAACCGTCACATTTTGCGCAGGGAGGTTTTCGATGTCGTCGTGAAATGGCAATGCCAACTGGTCATTGGGCAGCTGTCTGAAAAGCTTCACCAGCGTGTCGTTCGCGGAAATCTTATCTGAATTGCTGTGGATAAATACCTTGAAATTGTAATCCCCGGGGTTCGCTAAATTGGCGCCCACCGCGAAGGTGTGGTCGTAGGTCTTACCCTTTTCGATAAAAGGACTAATCGTTTCAATCGGTACCGCTACGCCGTTAAGCTCATATCCAACATCCAACGAACCGTTGAAATCCACATCATCGAGATTTTTGATCCTCATTTTGACAAAAACGGCCCCACTTAGTTCCGTCGAAGTATTTTTCCTTCCCGATGACGCCGGCGTAACTATTGATTCGATTTTAAGGTCGTTGTCCGAAATGCTGCCCGCACAGGTTCCGGTATCCGGTTTACGGGAAATCGCCAGCGCCCTGCGTCCGGGCTGCCCGTTCAGGCGTGCCCGTACAGAGACGTAGTAGGTTGAATCTTTCACCAGTCCGCCCAAAGCGTAGCTAGTGCCGGAAGTTACGGCCACCGGAACCATCTCTTTCCCTTTCAGCATCATGACTTCATAGTCACTCGCGCCTGTTACCGCTGTCCAGTCCAGCGAAATGTACCCTTCGCATTGCAAGGCCGACAATGTTACACCCGGCACTCCGATCACCGTAAAAGGCTCTGAAATGCTCTGTGCCCCGGTGCTGTTCTGGATCACCCGCACACGCACCTTGTCCGAACGCATTCCCACAGGCACTGACCATGCAATCTGGCTGGTACCCGCTGCCACGGTAGAAATATTGGTCCATACACCACCATTATTACCGCTGTACTGTACCGTAAAACTGCTGGCGCTATTCCCAAAGGCATCCCACGAAATGTACATCGGGTCGCCGTCTTTCAGGCGCTCCCCGCCGATCGGGTTGGTAATGGTGAGTGAATTGGGAATGATATCGTAAACCACAAAATACTCCTGCGACGGCGACTGGCCTACCGTAGTCCCTTTAACCGAAATGGTGTAGGTCCCCGCCATTGGGTTGTTGATCACCACCTGCTCCATATTGTTGCGGTTATCTACGCCCGTGGTAGCCACATTATTGACATTGGCCGCGGTCGGATCCAGTATTCGCGGCAAGACGATGTTCGAGGCGGGGTTGGTTACCTGAAGATCGAGATTATGAACCAGGCTCTGCGACGCGAGTGTATTGCCTGCGGGGTCATTCCAATAAAGCATTACCTTAACCTGCGCCGTATTGTCCGGGACGTTGATAGAAAAATTGTTGGTTCCCTGATGCGCAACCTGGCCCGTGGTATAGCTCTGCGATTCGAGCATTTTGACTGAGCGAAGCAGGTTCAGCCATCCATAGCCAAATCCATAATCGGGGCCTTCGTTACCTTTATCGACGGCACCATTCACCAATAATGCTTTCATCAAGCCGTTCTTGGGATTCTGGTTCCCGTTCAGCTGCCGGTATCTTTCGTAGAGCATCGCAAGCCCTCCCGACACAGCCGGTGTGGCCATACTCGTGCCGCTGCCGCTGCCATACAAGTTGACCGGAATAGTAGATACAATGCCGCTGCCCTGCGCCGTAATCTCCGGTTTTAATCTGCCATCCTTAACGGGGCCCCGGCTTGAATTCGACATCAGCCCGCCGACCTCGCCGGTGGCGCCGACGGTGATGACGTTTTTGGCCGTCTGATATCCTCCCAGGACTGTTCCAAAGCCCAACGCAAACGGTGCACAAGTAGTGTTACCGCTGTTTCCGGCAGCAAAAACATGTTGCAGATAGGGCATTTCGAAAGCCTGTTGATCCAAAATATATGAATGGAGGTCATATGTTCCGTTCGTTTCGCAGGTAATCACATCCGATCCATACGAGTTATTGGTGATCACCATACCAAAATCCTGCACATATTGGGGCGAATAGGCCAGGATCGATGAATAACTTTGCGCTACGACGGTCGCCTTAGGCGCGTAACCTGTGTAGCGTTCGTCCATAATACCCGCACCTGCCATCGTCCCCATCACGTGAAGTCCGTGCGAACCGGCTTCGATAGGCGCCCTGTTGATGATACGGGAATTGAAGTCGATATGCCGCAGGGGATTAGACTCGTCCCCTATGCCAACGACCACCCCCGCTCCCGACAAGTTCCTGTTTCCGGGCAGGGCTGATTTCAGGACATTCGCCCGGCTGTTCGTGGTACTTTTATTGTTCAGTTGTCGATCCGTCTGCGGTATCGCCTGCACATATTGCACAAATGGCTGCCCGGCAAGCGTTTTTAACTCCTTCACCGGCACCCTGACGGTCAGTATCCGGTAGTTTTTATATTGATCCGAAATCACTTCGTATTGCCTGCTTTGCAATGCGGCTTGTACCTCTTCATAACTGAAAGATTTAGGATAGCTGATCCAAAGGTCGATTGTAGAGGGGCCGGCAAATGCATGCGATGGAATGTTCCCGTTGGCAAGTCCTGGCTGCATTTTTTGCTCCGCGCTAAGTTCCATGATGGCCCTTCCCCTGGTTCTTGCCAATGCCCCCGGGTTACTACCCGGCGCTATCGTTGCCGTGTAGGCGTAATTGGGTATATATTCAAGAAGTTCGATGCCCTCGCGCTTCAATTCCTGTCGCTCTTGTTCGGTAGGAATGTCGTCGAACTGTATTAATACCAGAGACTTCTGCCCGGTATTCGAAAGCCGGAATGCCGCATTGGAGCGACCGGATACGGATGAAATATTCCGCTCGGGTAGAATTGAACCGCTTTTGAGAAGGATTTGATAATCCTGGCGCTTCTGGCCTCTGACATGCCCTGTGAACAGGCTAGCTAATAATAGTGTGTAGTAAAGATTTTTCCACTTCATAATTTTTGGTACAGATAAAGGATAGGTAATTCTACCTCATTTAGCCTAATAATGCAAATTAATTCGGCCATTGTTTAATATAAATTAACCTGTGCAGGAAACCGGTTGAGACACAGCGTGATGAGCCATGCCAGCGCGCGAACCATGAATCGTATACGTGAATTTAACATGCCCTAATTCTGCACGCATTTGTAATTAGCTGATGGCTGGTATAACTTAGCAGGCCAAATTTTTGTCGTTCGTTGCACGCATTCTTATGAACTTATACGGCCTGATCGGATACCCGCTTACACACTCTTTCTCAAAGCGATATTTCACGGACAAATTCCTCAGGGAGAAAATCAAAGAGAGCAGTTACGAGCTTTTTGAGATGAAATCCCTCGAAGAATTGCCCGAACTGCTGAAAAAGAAGCACGACTTGCGCGGATTGAATGTTACGATCCCCTATAAGAAGGATGTGATTGCCTACCTCGACGACCTCGACGATGCCTCGGCTGAACGCATCGGTGCGGTGAACACGATCAAAATCTACGCCGACGGCAGCACGAAAGGTTTCAATACGGATTACTACGGTTTCCAGCAATCGCTCGTGGAATGGTTTGATAAACGGGGAGAATCCTGCAAGTATATGAAGGCGCTGGTACTCGGTAACGGCGGTGCCGCCAAGGCGGTGCAGGTGGCATTGAAAGACCTTGAGATGGAGTATAAGCTCGTTTCCCGCCAAAAAAGCGACGATTGCATTTCGTACGAAGGGCTTACCCAGGAAGTAATCGAAAACCATCGGCTGATCATCAATACGACCCCGCTGGGAACTTTCCCCAACACTGAAGAATGCCCCATGATCCCTTATCAGTGGATTACGAGAAGCCATTACCTGTACGACCTCGTCTACAACCCGGCCGAAACTCTGTTTTTGAAAAAAGGCAGCGAGCAGGGCGCCGCTACGATGAACGGACTAAAAATGCTTGAATTGCAAGCAGAAAAAGCCTGGGAAATCTGGACGACCGAAGAAAATCTCTGGAGCGTTTAAATACGATTGTAATAGGTCCACAAATCATCGCCGATTTGCTCCGAACCTTTGTACATGCCCCTGGGAACTGGGGCCGCGACACCTTGGCCGATGGCGAGTGTCCCCTGGCAGCGCCGGATCTCGTCCCATAGGCCGCTTTCCAGGAATGCGCTGATCACCGCTGCGCCACCTTCCACAAGAACGGATTGTATCTTACGCCGTTGCAGGCCTTCCAGCAACTGCGCGATTTCATCGCATTCCTTGTCTATTTTCAAATAGGCTGTCGAGGGTAGTGCGTAGCGTTCAGGATCGGCGGGAATTTCTGTCTCACGGTGATAATTGACCACGATTGTGCTTTGCGAATTGTCGAGCAGGTGCAGCTGCGGTGGCAATTGCAAACGCCTGTCGGTAACGATCCTGACCGGGTTTGTTCCGACCCAATGCCGCACATTCAGCCGCGGATTGTCCATTAAAGCGGTTTTGTAACCCACCATAATGGCATCTTCCTCGGTACGCCACTGGTGTACGCGCATATTCGATAATGTTCCGCTGATCTGCACGGGACTACCGGCTTCATAACCCAGAAATCCATCGGCCGTTTCGGCCCATTTGAGGATCACGTAGGGCCTTTTGAGCATCATAGCCGAAAAAAAACGCTTGTTCAGCTCTAATCCGCGTGCTTCCAGCGCATGGCATTCCACTTCAATCCCGGCCTCGCGCATTCTGCGAATGCCTCTGCCGGAAACCAGCGGATTGGGATCATCATTACAGATGACCACTTTTTTCAATTGGCGGCTCACCAAGAGGTCTGCGCACGGGGGCGTCTTACCCGTATGCGAGCAAGGTTCAAGCGTAACATAGGCCGTGGCTTGTGGCAGCAAATGCGAATTACCTTTCGCATCCACATCTTCAATTGCCCGTACTTCCGCGTGCGGCTCACCGTAGGCGCGGTGCCAGCCTTCGCCGATAATCCGGCCCTCATGGACGATCACACAGCCTACCATCGGGTTCGGGCTCACTGCGCCGCGCCCGTATTCAGCGAGCTGCAAGGCCCGTTCCATCCATTGATTATGCGTCTCCATGTGGCAAAAATACAAATGCCCTTTTAAACTCAACTTTCGGGAGTTCCCATAATTTGCTAACTTTCCGACATTGGATCAAAATCAGTGAAAATGACTTCCGCACGCCAGCTTTATTTATATATAGTAAAAAACATCACAGTTTATCCGGAAAAAGAGGCCCAGGCAATCTCGTTCATGCTGTTGGAGCATTATATGCGCCTCCGTAATATCGACGTGCTGGTGGATCGCCCGATACCTGAAAACACGGCGCAGCCCGACTGGGATAACATCATCAAACGCCTGAATAACAACGAACCGGTGCAACATATCATCGGTTCCACCGAGTTTTGCGGCCTCGAATTCCGCGTTTCTTCGGCCGTACTTATTCCGCGTCCCGAAACCGAAGAGCTGGTGCAAATGGTAACACGCGACTACGCGGAGCCCGATAAAAACATTTCCATCCTCGATATCGGAACCGGCAGCGGCTGTATCGCCATCGTGCTCGCGCGCTTCCTCCCGCATGTAAGCGTGCATGCGTGGGATGTCTCCGACGAAGCATTGGAAGTGGCCAGAGAGAATGCACGCCAGCTCATTGCTGATGTAACGTTCGCAAAACAGGATATGCTCAATGTGACTTTCCCGCTCCCCGGCAACATCGTGCAGTTCGACTGCCTGGTGAGCAACCCGCCGTACGTAACCTATTCCGAGGCAGAAAGTATGCGCCCGAATGTGCTCCGTTTCGAGCCGCACGAGGCATTGTTTGTGGAAGACAACGATCCGCTGCTGTTCTATAAAGCCATTGCCGATTTTGGGGTACACCATTTGAAACAGCATGGCAAATGCTATGTCGAGATCAACGAGCATTTCGGCGCCGAAACCAGGAAGGTTTTTGAAGAAAGGAATTATAAAAACGTGGAAATCCTTCGTGATATCAATGGTAAGGACCGCTTCGTAAGAGCTATATGGGCCTGATCCATTTAAAATTTTGACCTCATTTTCATGTACGTACAAAAAATCAGGGAGGTTCTGGACGAAATGGGCAAGGTGGTAGTGGGGCAGGACAAACTGCTGAACCGACTGCTGATAGGCCTTTTTACCGGGGGCCATATCCTCCTCGAAGGCGTTCCGGGACTTGCCAAAACTTTGACCATCAATGTCATGGCCAAAGTACTCCACCTGGAATTCAAGCGCATTCAGTTCACACCCGATCTGCTCCCGGCGGATTTGATCGGGACGATGATCTATAAACCCAAAATAGGCGATTACGAAGTCAAAAAAGGGCCTATTTTCTCCAACCTCATCCTGGCCGACGAGGTGAACCGCTCCCCTGCGAAGGTGCAGTCCGCATTGCTCGAAGCGATGCAGGAAAAGCAGGTGACGATCGGCGATGAAACCTTCCTCCTCGACCGCCCCTTTGTAGTACTCGCCACCCAAAACCCGGTGGAACAAGAGGGTACCTATCCGCTGCCGGAGGCTCAGATCGACCGGTTTATGATGAAAGTCTACGTCGATTACCTCGACAAGATGAAGGAACTGGAAGTAATGCGTCGGATGTCGGATATCAATTATGAATATAAAATCCGGCCTATTCTAAACAAGGAAGAGATTTTCGCAATTCGCGACGAAGTCAACAAGGTCAATATCTCCGATACGCTCGAACGCTACATTATCGAACTGGTATTCGCCACCCGCCGGCCGCTCGATTACGGGCTTCGCGACGAGGCACGTTACATCCAGTTCGGCGCGTCGCCGCGGGCTACGATTTACCTCAATCGCGCGGCAAAAGCGCTGGCCTACCTCGAAGGGCGGGATTATGTTTTGCCCGAGGACATCAAGGAACTCGCACCCGACATTATGAACCACCGCATTCTGCTGAACTACGAGGCCGAAGCCGACGGCGTGCGCACGACGACCATCATCGATTCCATTCTCCGGAAGGTTGCCATTGGATAATTCAGGGTACCGGGTCGTGACCGTGACCACCCCAGGGATGGCACCGTGCAATGCGTTTCAGTCCCATCCAACCGCCTTTGAACGGGCCATGTTTCTGCACGGCCTCGATCATATATTGCGAGCAGGTAGGCGTATAGCGGCACGAATTGGGAAAATAAGGGGAAAGTGCCGCCTGATAAAACCGCACGAGGGCTATGAGTAAAAATTTCATTTCGCGTCTTGTCTCATATTAGTATATTTGATCATTAACATCACAAACGCATGCTTTCATATATCATGTGGGACGTCAGTCCCGAAATTTTTACCATTCCGGAAATCGCCGGTTTTGGTCCCTTCCCTGTCCGTTGGTATGGTCTTCTCTTCGCAGCCGGCTTTCTGATCGGCCAGCAAATTATGATCTATATTTTCAAGAAAGAAGGAAAGACGCTGGAAGATATCGATTCGCTGACACTATATATGGTGCTCTCCATCGTCATCGGCGCCCGCGTAGGCCATTTCCTTTTCTATGAACCAGAAGTGCTGTTTAAAAATCCCCTGGAAGTAATATTACCTCCATATGCCGGGCTTGCGAGCCATGGTGCAGTGATCGGCACCGTGACCGGGCTCTGGCTGTATGCCCGTTCCCGCCGGGGCACGGGCCAGACGTTCTTCTGGGTCACCGACCGCCTTACCATCACCTTTGCATTGGGAGGCTCATTTATCCGTTTTGGTAACCTGATGAACTCCGAGATCGTCGGAAAGCCGTCCGATCTGCCCTGGGCATTCATTTTCCGGCAAAACACCGAGTTTCTGCAAATCCCGCGCCATCCGGCACAGCTTTACGAGTCCATTTCCTGCTTCATCCTCACGTTCGTCCTGTTCGGAATCTGGAACAAATACAAGGCCGCCACACCACGCGGGCTGATGGTCGGTGTGTTCCTCGTATGGGTGTTTACGTTGCGATTCCTGTATGAATTCCTGAAAGAAAACCAGGAAGCGTTCGAAGCCAATTATGCGCTGAATATGGGACAAATACTGAGTATCCCCGCTGTACTGCTCGGGTTGTACTTCATTATCCGCTCACGGCAAAATCCCATGGAGGTAGCCAGCTGAATCTCCTGACACGAGTAGGCGTGCATCAGTGCGGCGTTTTCATTACATTGTAATCAGTTTGAAACAACTCTAACAACTGTCAGATGAAAACATCCTTTATTGCCGCATTTCTTTCATGCGCCCTGCTCTTGACCGGTTGCGGAAGCAAACAGGAAGAAAAAGAAGCCGAGGAAAAAGCCGCTGCCGACAGTCCGGCCGACGCTCTTCAGGCTATTGCCGATAAAGCCAAGGAAATGGGCGATCGCAAGGCCGTCGACCCGGTGGATTTCCGTAAGCTGAAAGACCTTTTACCCGAAACCCTGGCCGGTATGAGCCGCACGGAAGCTACCGGCGAAAAAACCGGCGCCATGGGCTTTACCGTTTCGACCGCCGAGGCCAAATATAAAGGAAGCTCGGATGAAACGCTCGACGTCGAAATCGTGGATACCGGAGGCATTGCCGGCGTTTCGACCATGGCGCTCGCGGCTTGGTCAATTGCCGAAATAGATAAGGAAACGACCACCGGCTACGAAAAGACGACGACGATCGAAGGTTATAAGGCTTTTGAAAAATATAACAACGAAAGCAAATCCGGCGAAATCAACGTGCTGGTCGCGGACCGTTACGTCGTGAATGTGGAAGGGAATAACCTCAGCGTAGACCAGCTGAAAGATGCCCTGAAAGCCATCGACCTCGGCAAGCTGAACGATATGAAATAAACCAAAAAGGAAAGCAGAAGCGTAGGTGCTTCTGCTTTTCAAGGTTTTAGGAATATATAATATTGGACTAACCCGGGTGCTATATCGTTGCCAGATCCACTTTTTCGCGCAGGATCTGTTTTGCTTTCACCAATTGGTTCTTCACTGTATTTTTGGATATTCTCAAAAACTCTGCAATTTCCTGATAGGATTTCCCTTCTTCAATATTCAGCTTCAAAATCTGCCGGCGTTTGATCGACAACGATTCCACAGCTGCCTGCACGACGGTCAGCCTTCTCTCGGCCTCTTCCCGTTCTTCCTCACCCGCAGCGCGGATTGCCTCCATATAATGCTTACGCAGCTGCTCGCTCTTTTCCAGCTTTTTGAAATGGTCGAATGCCATATTCCGCAGACAAGTGAACAGATAGGAATTGAAATTATAGTCCGGCTTGATCTGGGTACGTCTTACCCAAATCTTGATAAACACGTCCTGAACCATGTTTTCAGCTTCTTCCTCATCTTTGAGCAGTGAAACCATAAACCGCAGTGCAGGTGTTTTGTAGTGGTTATACAATTCTGCAAAGGCCGCTTCGTCGCCTTGCGTCACTCTGATCAGGGTATTTTCGTCGGGATAGGCCACAGTCGTACAGTTTTAGCTTATAGAAAAGGGAACTAGGTAAAGAGATTCCTGTATTAATTAAAAAACTTTTATTCTTAATTTGATCCTATTTATCGGCCGGCATCAGTTTTGCTATTATTATTAATAGGTAATTAGTCAGGTATTAAAATAAAGTTGTTTCAAACATCACCCTGGCAGCGGAAAATTCTGCTTTCGAAACAATCGGCGATGCTTTGTATTGAGCGGCGTATTTGCAATTGTTTGATAAATCTACACCTCCGGATTTAAAATTCAAATCGCAAACTGCGTAAAAATATCTTCATTTTGCGCATCATTGTACGATTTAATCATAACATAATAGTAACTTATCATTTATCACATATTTCCTCATTTCCAGATAGTTCTTGGCGAAAAATACTTGGGAACAACCGACAGTTTCGCTTCCGTTTTACGACTGCAGCTTTTAACAATTTTGTAACATTTGCTGCAAATCGCCGGTGTTACGATAGCCCTCCTTCCGGCATCGGTCGTATTACCCAAAAACACCTCAACATCCATATCCATTTTATCCTAAATCCAGACTAACCTTTGCTCATGGATCAAAGCCGCATCAATCAGATACTAGAGAAAATCTCCGCCGTTCAGATCGCCGTGTATGGCGACTTCTGTCTCGACTCGTACTGGGTCATGGACGACCGCACTTCCGAAGTTTCCATTGAAACCGGTTTGCAGGCCCAGGCCGTTGCCCGGCATTACTATACGCCGGGAGGGGCAGGGAATGTCGTGGCCAACCTTGCCGCGCTCAAACCGGCGGGGATCAGGGTGATCGGTGTAGTAGGCGACGACATGCAGGGACGGGAACTCACAGCACAGCTCCAACAGCTCGGTGCGGACACGAGCGCATTCATTATCCAGAAAGACAATTTCAATACATATAGTTATCTCAAACGGCTCGTCGACGGCCAGGAAGAGCCGCGCATTGATTTTGGTGTATATAATGAAAGGAGCGTCGATACGGACAAGCAACTTGTAGCCGCGCTTGAAAAAGCATTACAGGAATGCGACGCATTGATTTTTAACCAGCAGGTGACCGGGAGCATTACCAACGTTTCGTTTATCGACGATGTGAACACGCTTTTCACTAAATATCCCGACAAAATCGTGATGCTGGATTCGCGGCATTTCAACGACAGCTTCCGGAATACATATCTTAAATGCAACGACCGCGAGATCGCTTCTTTGAATGGCCTGAATGTTGCACCGGATGAAACCGTGCCTGTAAGCGATGTGAAAGGTTATGGCACCGAAGTGTTCAGCCGGTACCGCAAGCCCGTGTTCGTAACCTGCGGCGAGCGCGGCATTATCGCATTCGACGAAACAGGTTACCACGAAATTCCGGGCATCCAGCTGAAAGGCAAACTCGACACCGTCGGAGCGGGCGATACGGCGATCAGCGCCATTACGCTTTGCCTTGCTGCCGGGCTATCGCCTGCCGAGGCCGCATCGTTCGGCAATTTTGCAGCGGCGGTGACCGTGCAGAAGCTATTTACAACCGGAACCGCAACCGGCGAAGAAATTGCCGTGGTGGCTAAAGACCCGGATTACATTTACAATGCCGACCTTGCCGAAAACGAGCGCGCAGCGGTTTACTATCCTGAAACGGAATTCGAAATCTGCGTGCCGGAGATCCTGGATAAGCTGGGCCATATACGCTATGCCGTTTTCGATCACGATGGTACCATCAGCTCGCTTCGGCAGGGTTGGGAAGAGATTATGGAGCCTGTGATGATGAAATCCATTCTCGGGCAACAGTACGACACGATCGATGCCGGCACATTCCATAAAGTACAGGCCGAATGCAAGGCATTCATTCACAAAACCACGGGCATTCAGACCATTTACCAGATGGAAGGGCTGGTAAACCTGGTGCGTGAATTCGGATTTGTGCCCGAAGACCAGATCCTTGATAAATTCCAGTACAAGGAAATTTACAACGACGGCCTGATGGAGATGGTGAACAAGCGCATGGAAAAGCTCACCAACGGAGAACTAGGCCAGGAAGACTATACCCTGAAAGGTGCAGTTGCATTTCTGCGGGAACTTAAACAACGCGGCGTGACCATGTACCTTGCAAGCGGTACCGATGCCGAAGATGTGAAAAACGAAGCCCGGATGCTTGGCTACGCCGATTTGTTCGACGGTGGAATTTACGGTGCATTGCGCGATTACACCAAGTTTTCAAAGAAAATGGTGATCGAGAAGATCATCCGAGATAATAACCTGCAAGGCAAAGAACTGGCGGTATTCGGCGATGGCCCCGACGAAATACGCGAAGGCCGCCGCGCGGGAGGCATTTCGGTGGGCATTACGAGCAACGAAGTACAGCGCTTCGGGCACAATCCAGCCAAGCGCCCACGGCTCGTACGCGCAGGCGCGCAACTGCTCATCCCCGATTTCTCGCAACATAAAAAACTGATCAGCCTGCTGTTTCAGGAGAGCGAAAACTACGCGGAAGCCTGATGCGACGTTTCGAAAAACAGCTGATTACCTGGCTGACCTGCGGATGCCTGTCGCTGCTCATCGCGTGCAAGAATGATAAAACTGTCGGAAATGAACCCTCCTTTTACCAGGATGAGGCTTTCATTCAGGAATATCACGAAGCCTATCCGATGGAGGGCAACGACGTGCGGGCAGTCCTGGCCGATCGCAACGGTAATGTATGGTCAGCTACGGCGAAAGGTGTTTTTCGTAAAATGAAGCATTACAGTAACTGGGTATCCGTGCTAGATGGCTACTCGAACGGGCCTTCGTTTGCTTTGGCGCAGGATTCAACAGGTACAATCTGGCTGGGAACGTGGAATGGGTTATACCAACATCAAAATGGAATAGTCAGCAAGGTGAATGGACCTATTGGGCCAATCTCCACGATTTGCACCAATGCAGGCACCGTTTACGCGATCGGCCCGAACGGCTTTTGGGCGGGTAATGAGACCGCTTTTACGTTACAAAAAGCAGCCATAGCAAAATCGGTGCGCGATGTGATCAGCGACGGGAAAGACGGCCTTTGGATAGCCTCCGATGTGGGACTTTACCATTGGACTCCCTCGCATCTGGAACACACCTATAAAACAGACGCTTTGATTGCCGCTTACACCAAAGGTTTAGCATTCAACCATGACGGAAGGCTCTGGATTGGCGGCCTGGGCGGAGTTACCATTCAGAATAACGGAAAAAAGGAGTCGGAACTGAGAACAGCCGACGGCGTTCCTTCTACCTATGTCACGGCCGTCCGTCTCGCTCCCGACAGCTCGATGTGGGTCGGCACGCAGACCGGCGTAATACGTTTCCGGAAAGACGGCAGCCGTTCGTTGCTGTTTTCAAGAAGGTGGCTGCTGGACGATCGGGTCAATGATATTGCATTTGACCATGATGGCAATGCGTGGATAGCGACGCCGCAGGGTGTAAGCGCCATTAAAAAGCGGGATATGACGCTAGCGTCCAAAGGCGCATTCTTTTATAATGTTTTGATGAAAAGGCATATCCGCGCTCCGTGGATCGCCGGGCAGGCGCATTTGCGCATTCCGGGTGATACAACGAGTTGGGAACCTGAGGACGATGACAACGATGGTGAGTACACCGGCAACTATCTCGCGATGGAAAGCTTTCGGTACGCTGCTACGAAAGATCCCGTTGCCAAGGAGAATGCGAAAAAGGCATTCGGCTTCCTGAAAATGTTGCAGGAGGTAACCGGTACCAACGGCTTCTTTGCGCGCACGATCATACCCGCTACGTGGACCCACATGCACGATGGCAACCGCGCGTATACGGAACGCGAGCGCGCGGACGAGCTCGTGAAGGAGCCGCGGTTCAAACCCGTGGAAACACGTTGGCATTTGTCGGACGATAAAAAGTGGCTTTGGAAAGGTGATACGAGCAGCGATGAAATGTGCGGGCATATGTTTGGCTACTACCATTACTATACGCTCGTAGCGGACGCCGCAGAAAAGGAAATCATCGCCGCACACGTAAGCAGGATCGTCGACTATCTCATGCAGCATAAGCTGAATTTCGCAGATGTGGACGGTAAGGCTACCCGCTGGTCAGTATGGTCGCCAGACCAGCTGAACCGCGACCCGGAATGGCTGCCCGACCGCAACCAGAACTCGATGGAAATGCTCGCATTCCTGAAACTGGCGCATTTCATGACCGGCAATGCCAAATACCAGAACGAGTACGTCAGGTTGATCGAAAAAGAGCATTACCTCGACAATATGAAAGAGGTGACGAAACAAAACCCGGCCTGGTTCATCTATTTCGATGTGATTTTGCAAGCATACCTCTATCCGATCCTGATCCATTGCGAACAAGATCCCGAGCGGTTGAAGTTTTATAAAAATCACCTGGAAGAGTGGTACTCGAAGCGCAAAGGCGACCATAACCCGCTGATTAACTTTATATACAACGAATGTCTCGACAAAAGGGCGGAGCTGAAAAATTCCGTGGATTTCCTGATCGACACGCCGCTGGATTTGGTAGACTGGCCGATCGATCACCGGAAAAGGGAGGATATCAAAGTGGTGCGCACGCCGGTTCTGGAAGACGAACAAGTAAGCGAATTACAGCCCGCCAGCATACGGCTCACCGTCCGATGGGACAAAAATCCATGGACATTAGCCGGCGGTGACCCGCAAGTGGAACGTGAGCCGGTTTTCTGGCTCCTACCCTATTGGATGGGCCGATATTTGGGAATGATTTCAAAATAGAAACAACATTCGATATGAAGACCTATCTTTTGCTCATCAACCTGCTATTACTGGTCATGCAAGAAACATCAGCACAACAGACCTATGCCGAAAAACTCGGCTGGCCCAAAGGCGCGAAGGTCATTATTTTCCATGTCGACGACGCGGGAATGTCGCATTACTCGAACGAGGGCGCAAAGAAATCAATCCAGAATGGCATTGCCACCTCGTGCAGCATTATGATGCCGTGCCCGTGGGCAGCGAGTTTTGCCAAATTCGCCGTCGCTAACCCAGGTATGGATGCCGGTCTGCATTTAACACTCACCTCGGAATGGAAAGACTACCGCTGGCCACCGCTGAACGGCATTGCGCATTCGGAAGGGCTCGTGGACGATGAGGGATGTATGTGGCATGAAGTGGAAGACGTGATCAAACACGCCAGCCCGGATGTGGTGGAGCAGGAAATACGCGCGCAACTGAGCCGTGCATTGAAACTCGGCTTGAAACCCACCCATATGGATTCGCATATGGGAACGCTGTTCGCGCATATCCCCTATCTGGAAAGGTATATCAAAGTCGGAGCAGAATTCGGCATTCCGGTCATGTTCCCCGGCGGAAACAACCAGCTTTTGAAAGAATGCCTGAACAATCCATTGGTCAAAAAGCTGAAAGCGGAGGGCAAATGGAAAGAAGGTATAGAACTTCCCGAACCTGAAATCACCAAGCGCTCGGCCGAATTCGGACAAAAAATATGGGCGGCCGGCTTGCCGGTACTCGACGACCTGCACACGATCAGCGGCGACTGGAAGCCCGAAGGCAGCGACGTCGCGCCCGAGCAATGGGGTAAATACAAGGCTCAGAAATTCATCGAAACGATCCGCAAAATGCAACCCGGCGTGGCGATGATGATCGTCCACAGCAGTGACGTCACCGACGATTTCAAATACATCAGTGCATCGGGCGGTTCGCGGTATGCCGACATGCGCTCGATGCTCGATCCCGACCTGAAAAATTTTATCCAGTCGGAAGGCATTATCCTCACCACCTGGAAAGAGATGATGGAAAGAAGGAAAAAAGTTAAATAACCAACTCAATACAATGCAAAAGCACTTTTTATTATCCCTCCTATTACTGACGGGCGCGGCTTCCGCACGTGCGCAGGTACAACCTGTGCATAAGGACAAGCCCTATTTGCAGGATTTAAGTATCAAATATTATGCTGATACCACTCAGAGTTCACTCCAACAGGTTGCCGCCGACCGCAACGGCATTATCCAGATGTTGGCCAAAGAGGGACTTCGGCACATTTCTGCGGGGCAATTCCTCTACCCCGGCAAAGTCGTTCCCGACCGGAATTACCGCTACATGAAGGATAAGAACATCAGCAACCTCATTTCCTACGAAAATCAACTCGTTTACCTCACCGACCAGGTGGTGTTCAGCAATGCGTGGGCTGGAACGCTGTTTTCAAGACACAGTCTTCCAAAGGCCAGCTTGCTCGCGGGCGGCAAGGATTTTACCTTCCTCGTTTCCGATGGTGCTTCGCTCGAATTGATCAAAGACTCGAAGAACCTCTGGAACGGCAAGCTGCCCGACGATGCTGTGATAGGACTAGCATTTCAGGATAATGCAAACCAGTTCTGGATTTTGGGGAACAAATCGCTTTACAAACTGGGTGTTCAGGACAAAAAGCTGACGAAAGTGCTCGCAGGCACCGATTTCACCGCATTTGATATTACTTCCAAAGAAACGAAGATCATCATTGGTACCAGCGACGGCTACCTTACTTTGGATATTCCAACCGGAAAGCAGACCGGCAGCATTAACCGCAAACTGCCCGTTACCAGGATTACCGCCGTGAAAGAAGTGAACGGCAAAGTATGGTTCGGCTCCGATATGGGCGCATTTGCATTGCGCGGCGATGGCAAGTTTGACTATTATTTTGGAGAGCGCTGGCTCCCAGGTAATACTGTTTTGGATATTGAAAAGGGGCCTAAGAACTCGGTACTGGTTTTAACGACCAAAGGTTTGGGACAAATCCAGTTCAAATCGATGACTTTGGAAGAGAAAGCTAAACTGTTTGACCAGCAGGTACGCCTGCGGCACATCCGCAACGGCTTCAACTCGCAACTTACCGGGCTGAATCACGGCGATTTGTCGACCGGCTACACCGAAGATTCGGATAATGACGGCCTTTGGACATCCATGTACCTTGGCGGCCAGATTTTCCGGTATGCAGTCACTAAAGATTCCGAGGCATTGCAAAACTGCCGGGAGTCGATGGACGCCATGGAACGACTTTACACCGTGAATCCCGTGGCCGGATTTCCGGCGCGTTCCTTTGAGCGTTCGGGGCATATCAATGAGCTGCACGATGTTGAACGCTGGCAGCATTCGCCCGAAAAAGAATGGGATTGGAAATCGACCACCAGCAGCGATGAAGTGATCGGGCATATTTTCGCCTTCGGTGCGGCCGCAGAACTGGTTGACGACCCGAAAATCAAGAAACAGGCCATTATGCTCATTGATACGGTCATGTCGCACATTGTAAAAAACAATATGTATCTGATAGACTACGACGGCAAACCTACTATGTGGGGTAAATGGCATCCCGACTATGTGAATGCCTTCCCCACCAATGTGGGCGACCGCAAGCTGAACTCGTCCAACATTGTAGCTATGCTCCAAACTGCCTACCATTTCACCAAAAAGGAGAAATACAAGACAAAAGCGTTCGAGTTGATGAACAAGCACGGCTATTTCGAGAATATGATGCGGCCCATGAGCGTAATCGGCCGGGCGCCGGAGGATGCCGACGAGCATGCGAAACACATGTCCGACGGCTGGAACCACTCCGACGACGAAATGTATTTCCTCGGGTACTGGGGGCTTTACCGCTATGCTTTTAACGATACGCTCAAAGCCAGTTACAAGAAGCAGATTATCGACCACTGGCAGGCGGAACGCCCCGAGAAAGAAGGAGCCTGGAACATTTTCACTGCGCTAACAGGCACCAAAGATTTTGACCTGAACGAATCTGTATGGTATTTGCAAGAGCATCCGATGGACCTGATCGACTGGGTGATCAGGAACAGCCACCGCAAGGACATCGAAAAGCTCGAACCCAACTTCCGTAAACAGACCACGAAAGAAGTCTTACCTCCGGATGAACGCCCTATTCAACGGCATAATGGTAATATGTTCAGCCTCGACCGGAACGGCGGCAACGGTTCCGGTGAGCATAGCGCCGGTGATATCTGGCTCCTCCCCTATTGGATGGGCCGTTACCTCGGCATCATTACCGGCCCCCAAAAGTAGATTTACCCATGAGACTTGTTTCTATTCCGCTTTTAACGTTCCTAACATTTTTGAGCATGCAATCCTGCCAGACCGACATCGCAGAAAAACAGATCACGCACGACCTGACCTACCACCACGACCTGGACAATAATGACAACTTTTCGCCCGATGGCGAATGGCTCGTGTATGACACCAGAACCGACGAGGGGGGAATCGCGGAATCGGCGCGGATCGAGCGTGTGAATATTGAAACGGGAGAGAAACAAGTCCTTTTTGATATTAAAAGCAATGCAGTTTGGGGCCCGGGTGCCGGGGCTGTGAGTTATAGCCCCAAAGAAAACGCCGTTGTATTTATTCACGGCCTTTCCACCAGCACCAAAGAGAATCCCTACCAGCAATGGCGCCGTACCGGCGTGATCATCTACGACGATCGCCCGAACGTGCCCGTATACATGGATGCGCGTGACGTGACGCCCCCATTCACACCCGGCGCGCTACGCGGAGGCACGCACCGGCACGAGTGGAGCGGCGACGGCCAATGGATCGGGTTCACCTACAACGACGCTATCCTGAAAGCGCTGGAAGACTCGACCGGGCAGAAGCGTAACCTGCGGACAATTGGTGTTTCCAAAAAAGTGAGGGCCGTTAAAGTGGATGAAAATGCGGAAAATGTATCCGGCGAATGGTTCAGCGCGTTGGCAGTTCGAGTTGTTCCAAATCCTGCTCCTGGAAGCGATGAAATTAGCCACGCGGCAAGTGACAGCTGGGTTGGAACAAATGGTTATACCGATACAAATGGCACCCGCCAGATCGCACGGGCATTTCTTGGCACTGTGAGGGATCAAAACGGCCGCGACGTACCCGAAGTTTTCATCGTCGATATTCCCGAAGACATTACTCAATCCGGACCACTAGGGCCATTGGAAGGGACTCTCACCGATTTCCCGATGCCACCCAAAGGTACCAGGCAACGTCGTTTGACTTTTACCGCCAACACGCCACATCCAGGTTGTGCGGGCATTGTACGGTCGTCACCGGACGGCAGTCAACTTGCTTTTGTTGCCGGGGATGCCAAGGGGGTCAATCAGATTTTCATCATTTCCCCAAATGGCGGCAAGCCGCGCCAAGTCACCGAATGCGCTTCCGACATTACCGGCAACCTGCGCTGGCATCCTGACGGCAAGCATGTTACCTATGTTTATGAAGGAAGCATTGTGCTTTGCGCGGTGGGAGACGCACCATTCAAAGAGAGAATCCAGGTTTTGAGCGAACCATCGGAGTTTGCTACGAGCAACCTGGTATGGTCAGCGGATGGGAAGGTGCTTGCATTTAACAGACTATTGAAGAATGAGGCCGGGAAGGGGGTGCAGCAGGTATTTGTGTTGCGACTAAATTGACAATTTGGGTATTAGACATTCTCTAACTGCTTTGGAGAGGTTTTCGAAAATTCATAACTTTGATATAAACCATTTCAAGTTATGGAAACTTTCATCGTGCAGCCGAAGAACGAGAATGAGCGTAATGCGATCGAAGCATTCTTCAAAGAGTTGAATATATCTTTCAAAACAGAAGACCGCGAAACCCTTTATGATGCCGAGTTTGTAGCCAAAATCAAACGGGGTGATCAGGATGTTGCAAGAGGACGCACTACCAAGATAACCCTGGACGACATATGGAAATAAAGTTGACGTCTGACGCTTTGAACGATTTGCAATACTGGAAAAAGACTGGTAATACACAAATTCTAAAAAGAGTCAAGCAACTTTTAGAAGCCATTCAATCAGCACCATTCCATGGCATCGGAAAACCAGAAGGGTTAAAAGGAAATCTTTCCGGCAAATGGTCGAGGAGAATTGATAAGGAACACAGATTGGTATACTCCGTAAACGATGACAATGTCATCGTTTTTTCTTTGAAAGGGCATTACAAAATCAAAAGCTGACTTTTCTGTAAACTACGCTAAGAGGCAAGTCTGCTTTGAAATAAGGCAATCTAATTACATTTTCTATTTTGTCATAGAATTCAACATACCAGCGCTCACCATCACGGATGTACATTTCAATCTGGCATTTGGCCTGTTCGATTATCAGGTAATATTGCAGTGAAGGCTCCGAGGAATATTCGTGAAGCTTTTCAACACGATCGGTTTTGGCTGTGCTTTCCGATAATACCTCAACTATAAGCAATGGTAAAGTAGTATACCGAACAGCGTCGCCCTTTTCTTCACATATCAGAAAATCGGGGATACGAACAACCCTGCCATCTTCAACTCGCAACTTTACAGCGTTTTGATAGAGTTCGTATGAGCTATCTTCTAATATTTTAGCGAGGTAGCGATGAATATTCCCAGCAATCCTATTGGAAGTAGTTGTTTCTCCAGACATCTCGATGATTTCTCCGTTGACGAATTCAAACCGGCCTTCGTGGGTTTCACAAAAGGCGAAGTATTCTTCCAGTGAATAGAGTCTTTCAGCCACAGCTTCCATATTTCTGCTTTGTTTTCAAAAATAATGAATTACAGGAGAATGCGATTGGCAAACGTTGAATGTAACGCAATTTACGACTTATCCAACCGAATCGACGACCTTCTGATAATCAGTTCCGAGCGTAGGATAATTGGTTCTGAATTGTCTGTGATTTTAGTCCCATTTAGTTGGCCGATCATGGTAGTCATCGCTGTCTTACCCATCTGATAGCCCGGATAAAAAACGGTTGTGAGCTGCGGCGACACTACTTGTGAAACCGGATCATTATTGAAACCAACAATGGCCATATCCTCCGGGATTTCATACCCCTTTTCTTTCAACGCCTGCATGCAGATCGCCGCACAAAGATCATTAGTAATAAAAATGCCGTCCGGTTTTTCTTCCATTCCGTCTATTTGCTCAGCTATGATCCTACCCGCTTCCTGGCTGAGGTCGGTCGATATAACAAGTCGATTATCCACCGGCAAGTTCTCATCAGCGATCGCCCGTTTGAAACCCTCTAGTCGGTCGGCATACACATTTCTTCGCAGGTCGCCGGTTGCGTGCATGACCCTGCGGCAGCCTTGATCCAGCAAATGGCGTGTTGCGTCGTAACCGGCCTGCTCATTATCGATGATCACCGCGCCGCATCGCGGGTGGTTCATAATGCGGTCGAAGAACAGGACGGGAATGTTCCGGTCGATAAATGTAGAAAAATGTTCAAACGAATCGGTGTCATAGGCCACAGAGACCAGCAGGCCGTCCACACGGCTGTTAAACATGGTTTTGGCATTGGCCTGCTCCTTCAATTGGGACTCCAACGATTGACTGATCAACAGGTTATATCCGAAATTATTGGCTACCTCCTCCATTCCCGCCAATACGGTTGACATAAAATTGCTATTCAACCTCGGCACGATCACACCGAGCGTGTTCGTCTTGCGGGTCCGCAAATGGCTCGCAAATGTGTTGGAACGGTACCCGAGCTCGGCTGCCTTCTCCGCAATGAGCGCCTTGGTTTTAACGTTAATCGCAGGATGGTCGTTCAATCCCCGGCTCACAGTCGCGGGCGACAATGCGAGTATTTTTGCGAGGTCGTAAATGGTAATTTCCTTTTCCATTATTCTTTTCTTGTAGGGGATCGCAGGCGCGTTTCCCGTCTATTGCAGGACAGGAATCCCTGCAGCCAGAATTTATGGCAAGTTAATGCAATCGGTTACAATACAAGATAATATTTATATTTTTATAAAAAAACCTGTTACTTATGATTCAAACAATGCGCTGGTTCGGCCCGAATGACCCGGTTTCGCTGATGGACATCCGTCAGGCGGGGTGCAGCGGCGTCGTCACTGCGCTGCATCAGATACCGGTCGGCGACGTCTGGACGAAAGACGCGATCCGGGAAAGGATCTCGCTAGTCGAAGCGGGCAATGAACGGTACACTGCCCTGAAATGGCTGGTCGTAGAGAGCCTTCCGGTGCATGAGCATATAAAGAAAGGGTTGCCGTCGCGCGAGCAGTACATTGAAAACTACAAAGAGTCTTTGCGTAATCTGGCAGCGGAGGGAATCCGGACGGTGTGTTACAATTTCATGCCGGTACTCGACTGGTCGCGCACCGATCTCACCTACACCTTCCCCGAAGGCCACAAAACGCTGCGGTTCGTATGGGAGGACTTTGCATTGTTCGATCTCTATATTCTCCAACGTCCTGGTGCTGAGGCGGATTATGACGAGCAGGTACGCGAATCGGCCAGACAGAAATTACAAGGCATGTCACCCACCGATATTCAGGGACTGACAAACACCGTTTTGCTGGGCCTGCCAGGTTCAGAGGAGGCATTTGAACTCGCCAATTTCCAGGAGTTACTCAATGCGTATGCTGCGATCGGAGATCGTGAGCTTCGTGAAAATCTATATTACTTTGTCAGCCAGGTGGCGCCGGTGGCGCAAGAGTTGGGTATAAACCTCTGTATCCACCCCGACGATCCGCCGCGACCTTTACTCGGCCTGCCGCGGGTCGTGAGCACCGAAGCCGATCTCGCGCAGCTGATGAATGCATGCGATGTCCGGGCAAACGGTATCACATTCTGCACCGGCTCACTGGGCGTCAGAGCGGATAACGATTTACCGGGAATTATTCGGCGGTTCGGCGACCGCATTCATTTCGTTCATCTCAGAACAACCAAAAGAGAGCCCGGTGACAACCGCAATTTCCACGAAGCACCGCATCTCGATGGCGATGTGGATATGTATGAGGTTGTCAAGGCATTGCATCAGGAAGAGCTGCGCCGCGATACAGCACATTATTCTGACAACCTGCTGCCTATGCGCCCCGACCACGGCTTTCAAATGCTCGACGATCTGCACAAAAAGACGTATCCCGGTTATTCCATGATCGGTCGGCTCAAAGCGCTGGCCGAGCTGCGGGGACTCGAAATGAGCGTTGCACGGTCGGTTCAGGATTATTAATCAAGATTTTATAGATTTTAAATAATGTCCACGAATATTCAAATCGAAACAATACCATCACTGAATGTCTTCTCCCTGGAGGGTAAAATTGCACTCGTAACCGGCGGGGGAAGCGGAATCGGCTTTTACATAGCGCAATGCCTCGCGCAGGCGGGCGCACAACTCGTGATCACCGGCAGGCGCGAGGACGTTTTGAAAGAAGCACTGCCCAAGCTCGGCGCGAATGCCCGTTATTTTGTCAACGACATTACAGACCTAAAATCGCTGCCTGCATTGATCGAAATAATCGAAGCGGAAGTTGGAGAAATAGACATTCTGGTAAATAATGCAGGCATTAACATGAAAAAACACGCCGTCGAAGTTTCCGACGAGGATTTCGACCGTGTTATCCAGACCAACCTGCACGCCGTTTTCTCGATCACCCGAGAATGCGGCAAGCGGATGGTAGAACGCAAGCGCGGCTCCATTCTGATGATCACGTCTATGGCTGCATTGTACGGTATCGATCGCGTGGTGGCTTACACCGCATCGAAGTCCGCCGTTGGAGGGATGGTGAAGGCATTAACTACGGAGTTTTCGCCCTATAATGTTCGTGTAAATGCCATTGCCCCCGGTTTCATCGAAACGCCGATGATGCTAACCGCCATGAATGGCGACCCTTCGCGCCGCGATAAAGCCATGGACCGCACGCCCATGGGTACCTGGGGTAAGCCCGACGACATCGGTTGGGCAGCAGTATTCCTGAGTTCGGAGGCCGCAAAATTCATTACCGGCGTTACACTGCCTGTGGACGGCGGCAATTCAATTGGATTTTAGTTAAACCTTTTCTTTTCGTATCAATGAAAAAACAAAACATCCTGACAACATGCCTTCTCTGCCTGTTATTCTTCGGGCTGGGGGGATTCGTAAGTACACACGCGCAAAAAATCAAATGGAACAAAGTTAAGGTACTGGTTTATACCAAAAACGGGAAGGGTTATGTGCATGACAATATTGCCAATTCCAAAACAGCGATCCTCGCCCTGGGAAAACAGCATGGTTTCGCCGTAGACACCACTTCCGATCCCTCGAAGTTTACGGATGAAAACCTGAAACAATACGACTGCCTGGTTTTCTCGAATACCAACAACGACGTTTTCGACACCGACGCGCAGCGGGTGGCTTTAATGCGCTACATTCAGGCAGGCGGCAACTTCGTGGGATTACATTCGGCATCGGGTACCGAGCGTAAGTGGCGGTGGTTCAAGGACCTGCTGGGCGGAACGTTCTTCTGGCATGAGCCGGGGCAGAGCTTTTCAGTCAAAATCCTGGATCCTAAGAACCCTTCGCTTGCACACCTTGGAAAAGAATGGCAGCGGCAAATCGATGAATTCTATTTTATCAAAGAACTCGGCGTAAATCTGAATGTACTGGCGGTAAATGATCACTCAACCATTCAAAAACCTGCCGGAAAGGCGCTGGATACATTTGGAAGTGTGTTTCCCTCTGTCTGGTGGCATGAATACGATGGCGGACGTTCCTTCTACTCATCGCTTGGACATCAGAAGGAGGATTATGAAAAGGAGGACCTTCGTAAACACATCCTTGGTGCCATTGAGTGGGCAATCGGGCCGCAGAAACCCAGAAATTACAGCAGGGCTTACGCAACGAGCCCGCAAGACCCGGTGCGAAACACTATTCCGGCGCTTTCGAAATAACCACCAACATATTAGTCATCAAATCCTAAATCTGCATACAACATGAAAGATCAGAGGGAGCAAAATCAGGACAGAAGGTCATTCCTGAAAGCAACTGCAAAAGGTACAGCGGGCATTATCGCAGCGTCGATGTTCCCTGCCATCGTACCGGCATCCGTTTTCGGCAAGAATGCGCCGAGCAACAAAATCAATATCGGACAGATCGGCTTCGGTCGTATCGGTTCTACGCACGACTTGCCGGAAGTGATCAAAAATGAAGCCGCACACGTGATTGCCGTGGCTGATCTTGATAAAAACCGCCTTGCGAAAGGCAAGGAATGGATTGAACGGAAATACGCCGAACGTACCGGCAAAGACAAATACCTCGAAGTAAAAACGTACGATGATTACCATGAAATTCTCGGTCGTAAAGACATCGACGCGGTCATCATCAGTACGCCCGACCACTGGCATGCCCAGCCAGCGATGGAGGCTGCCGTTGCCGGCAAGCACATTTATATGCAAAAACCTACTTCGCTCACGATACGCGAAGGCCGCCAAATGGCCGATATGATCAAGAAGAAGGGGGTAATTTTTCAATTGGGTAGCCAACAGCGCTCCATGAACCCGTGGCCGCAGTTCAAGCGCACCTGCGAGCTGGTGCGCAATGGCCGTATTGGAAAGCTGAAAAAAGTATATGTGGGCCTCCCCGGTGATCCTGCCGGTGGAAATCCGGCGCCTATGCCCGTTCCATCCAACTTGAATTATGATATGTGGCTCGGCTCGACGCCGGAGGTTTACTACACGCTGGACCGTGTCCATTCGCAAACGGACATCAACGACCGTCCGGGCTGGCTTCGTCTCGAACAATTCGGTGCCGGTATGATCACCGGCTGGGGCTCGCACCACATCGACATCGCGCATTGGGGGATGGATACCGAACTCACAGGCCCGATTGAGATCGAAGGCAAAGCCACATTCCCTGCAAAGGGTTCCGGTCTTTGGGACGTGCATGGCGATTTCCTGGTAAATGCATTGTATGAAAATGGGGTACAAATGGAAATCGGCGGTACCAACCCTAATGGCGTGAAGTTCGAAGGAACAGACGGCTGGATTTTCGTTTCGCGCGGAAATGTAGGCGTTACAGCCTCCGACCCGGTTGCAGCACAAAATGCCAAGGAGAATAAGGCATTCTATGCCAGCGATCCAAAAATTCTGGGTTCGGTAATCGGAGAAAATGAAATCCATTTGTACGAAAGCCCCGAGCAGCACCAGAACTGGATCGAAAGCATCCAGAGCGGCAAGCAGACCATTAGCCACGCCGAAATCGCGCACCGCTCATGCACCGCGTGCCTCCTCGCGCACACGGCCATGAAACTCGGCCGCAAAGTGAAATGGGATCCGAAAAAGGAACAATTCATTAATGATAAGGAAGCCACGGCCATGCTCTCACGGCCGCAACGCGGGAAGTATGGGACTAATAATGTGAAAGGATAATGCTTTGAAATATCCTGGCTCAGCATTGACTGGTCAGGATATTTTTTTACCTTAGAAGTTTCCAAATTTGGAAACACACATTATCTTTATATTCACCACATGCACTATTTCAACACACTAATATTAGAAGAGGCCAATCGGTTTCTTCGTACCCTTCAACCGCAGGCGGTAGATAAAATATTTTACAACATGGGAGTGGCGGCACAAACGAATGATCCCAGACTGTTAAAAAAAATTCATCAGCATATTTGGGAATTAAGGACAACTTTTAATGGTAATGAAATTCGGCTGCTTGCCTTTTGGGACAAGTCAGATACAAAAAACACGCTGGTAGTAGCTTCCAATGGTTTCATTAAGAAGTCGGCGAAAATCCCGTCGCAGGAAATACAACGAGCGCTAAGAATTAGAGCTAGATATTTTGAAGAACAACAATAATCATGGGAAAATCAAAAATGAAGGTATACACTTTGGAAGAATTGAAAGACGAGTACATAGGCCCAATTGGTACTCCTGCCAGAGATGCACATGAACATAAGCTAAGCATGGATCTGCTCGGAAGAGCCATCAGAACCATTCGTAAAGAGCGGAATCTAACGCAGGAGCAACTTGGAGAACTCGTCGGAGTGCAAAAGGCACAGATTTCTAAACTCGAAAATGGCACCAATAGTGCAACCATTGATACCATCCTGAAAGTTTTCAGTGCCTTGAAAGCAGAAGTTCAGTTCAATGTTACAGTCAATCAGCAAACATTGACCATTAGATAGCGGCAAGTAACAATAGGTTCAGATATCATCAATAATTCCCCTTATACTCCCGCGGCGTGTGCCCGATGTATTTCTTGAAATTCCGGTTGAAATTAGATAGCGAATCGAAACCGCTGTCGTAGGCGATCTGTGCAATGGTCCATTTGTCTTCGAGCAGGAGTTTGCAGGCATGACCGATGCGGATTTCGTTGACGAAGTCGATGAAGGTTTTATTCGAGCGGGCCTTGAAATAACGGCAGAATGCTGCTTCGGTCATGCCGGCAAGGGAGGCGACATCGCTGAGGCGGATTTCCTGGAAGAAATGCTGCAACACGTAGTTATGCACTTTTTGCATTCGTTCGGTTTCCGATACCTTAAAGTTGTTTACATAGCCATAGCTCGAAATGAACTCGCCGGAATTGTCGTGCGCAAGTTTGTCGAGCAGCGTCAGCAGTTGCAGAATGCCTTTAAATCCTTCCGTAGTCGTGAGCGAGATCAGTTCGTCACGAATATGCTCCGAGAGCGCGCCTTTATAGGAAATCCCTCTCTTGGAATCAGCCAACAGCTGACGAAGCCCCAGCATTTCGGGCTTGTCGAGAAAGTCCTTACCTAAAAAATCTTCCTGAAAATAGAGCACGATGCCATGGGTCATCAACGATGAACCCGTTTCGAAATAGGCCGGGTCGCTTCGCCAAAGGTGCGGCACGTCCGGACCGAGAAATACCGTATCCCCGGGGCTGAAAGTTTGGATGGAATCTCCAATCAACCGTTTGCCAGTTCCCTCCAGAACGGTAAATAATTGGTAATGCGGATGAAAATGCCAATTGGGATCGAAATGGGGCTCTTTGAGCTCGTGAACCGTCACGGTACGTACCTGGCTCTCGATATTTTTGTGGATTGGTGCTTTCATATTCTGTCAGGATTTTACCCAAAAGATCAGCAATATTACATTATTAATATCAAAATATGATCATTTACCGAATTTATTCACAAAAAATAGATTGAGCCATCGGCAAAAGAATCTAGTCCTGGAACCGTTATAAATTATACCGTCCATGCTCGGACGACTGGCATATTTTTTGTAGATTTATAGAGCCGCTCAACTTTTTTGCAACCTTTTTTGCGAGTACGATGTCAATCATAGGTAGTTCTGAAATTTATTTACGCATATGAGAGCCCTTATAATTCCGACAGCATCCGTGCTGTTTTTTTCGCTGCTGACGGGCTGTGGAAAAACTACCACAATCAGCAGCAATGTGGAGTTGACCGGCAAATGGCAATTGGAGAGTATTGTGCAAGAGGACGATACCATTCATAAACCTGCTACCACGAAAGGCGTGATGGATATAGGCCTCAATTTTAAAGATAAAGGCGAGCTGGAAGGCACTACTTCCACCAATATTCTTACAGGCTTTTACGAAACCGCTCAGCAAAATACGATCCAGATCGGCGGCGGCGGCACCGAAAGAGCAGAAACGAGCTGGGGTAACCTGTTCGTCAACGCACTGCCGAGCGTGAACCTCTACGATTTGAAAACCAATCGGTTGATCCTGTACTACGAAAATAACAACCAGCTCATTTTCAGCCGCGTGCAGTAATATACATTGAACATTAGCTTCAAAAAGTGGCGGTCCTTCCAAAAGGGCCGCCACTTTTGTATTTTGGTCAATGAGTCGATTTTACCCCGATACTCACGCAAGCAGACGCGAACTTATCAATATCAGCTAAGTACTCGTCAAATCGTGTATATTGAACAGTACTTTTTTACTTTAAGATTGTATACTGAAAAGACAGGGGCATTTGCATCCCGCCTAATCCATTCGCAGCGAAATAAATTCGATTTTGATGAAATACAGCATGAACCTCCTTTTGTGGGGAAACCAGATTGATGAAAACCTATTTCCTACCCTCGAACTCATCAAAGAGATCGGTTTTGACGGCGTCGAGGTGCCTATTTTCAATACAAATCCAGACCATTGGTTCAAGTTCCGACAGAAGCTCGATAGCTTGGCCCTCGCGTGCGAGACCGACACGATCTGCGGGCCTTCGGAGCACCTCATCAGTTCCGACCCGATCATGCGCCGCCACACGATCGATCATTTGAAACGTGCATTGGATTGCTCACTCGTACTTGGTGCAAGTCGCCTGATGGGTCCCTACCATTCGGCATTGGGTGTCTTCACCGGAAAACCGGCCACGGAAGAAGAATGGCAATGGGGAATCGAGGGAATCCGTGAAGTAGCCGACTACGCAGAGTCTCTAGACATCACCCTGGGTTTGGAATACCTCAATCGCTTCGAGCTGTACCTTACCAGCTGCGGCGACGAAATTATCCGCTTCGTGGACGACGTGAACCATCCGAACTGCAAGATCATGTTCGACACCTTCCACGCGAATATTGAAGAGAAAAATATCGGCGACACCATCCGCAAGGCCGGCGACCGCATTTCGTTCATCCAACTTTCCGAAAACGACCGCTCCACGCCCGGCAAGGGTAATGTGGATTGGGAAGGCGTTTTCCAGTCAATCCGCGACATCCAATACGATGGGTGGATCAGCATCGAGGCATTCAGCCCGAAACTGCCGGTGGCCAACATCTGGCGCAAGATGTTCGATTCGGAAGAGCAGCTGATGCGCGACGGACTGGCATTCATCAAATCCAACTTGGGATAATCTTTCCTGTTTTTATTGCCAGTTAAATGTATCCAAAAGTCACATTTAACTGGCAATAAAAGTATTAACAGAAAAAATTGAACAATTAGAACGAATTAAAAAATGAGTACAGAATAACAGAATTCATTATTTGGGATTGGTCTAAATAAGACTACTTTTGGCTTCGTTTTGCCATAGCCAGTCTATTTAACCCCAATATCATGAGGATATTTTGTTTACTCATCCTTTCTCTTTGTTGCTTCACCGCCTTTGCGCAAACAGGCCAGATTAAAGGTAATATTAAGAACGACGCGGGCCAGCCAGTGGAATCTATCAACCTGATCCTCAAAGGGACGGGACATGGAACATTGACAGATGCTGACGGCGATTTTGAATTTAAAGCGTTGGTACCCGGCCACTATGTACTCGTTGGTACGGGTGTGGGCGTCAAGCGTATCAACCGCAACGTGCAAGTGAAGGCAGATGAAACCGCCACCCTCGAAATCACTACCGAAGAAAATACCCAGGAATTACAAACCGTAGAAATAGTCGGTAACCGCGGGACCAGCTACAAAAACGACCTCTCTTTTATCGCCAGCAAGACCGCCACGCCGATTAAGGAAGTTCCTCAGGCTATTTCTTACATTACCAAGGAAGTAATGCGCGACCAGGGGGTGTTCCTGATGGGCGACGCCGTGAAAAACATGAGCGGTGTAAATCAGTTTACATTCTATGATGATCTCACGATCCGCGGCTTCCGGATGAACGGCGGCAGCACTACCCAGCTCGTGAACGGGCTGCGTACATTTTCGGGCTTCTGGAAACAGCCGCCGGTAAACTACCTCGAACGCGTGGAAGTCATCAAAGGCGCTGCATCCGCATTGTACGGCAACACTTCGCCTGGCGGGACAATCAACCGCGTGACCAAAAAACCGCTCGATATGCCCCGGAAATCATTGAGCTTTACGACCGGCAGCTTCAATACCCTGCGCACGCTGGCCGATTTTACCGGCCCGATGAACGAAAGCAAAACTTTGCTTTACCGCCTCAACCTGGGCTATGTGAATGCACAAGGCTTCCGCAATATGCAGTTTGATAAAAACATCATTGTCGCGCCGTCCGTATCATTCCTGCCTACCGACAAAACCCGCATCAACTTCGACCTCGTTTTCAACCGTTCCAACAGCCGCCTCGACCGTGGCCAGTCTGTGAAGGGAAATGACTTGTATTCGAGCTCGATCCGCACCTCGCTGAATGCAGTGAATGATTATCTCAATGAAGAAACCTACCTGATTACCACTTCTTTGAACCACCAGTTTACTCAGAATACCTCATTCAACGTCGCTTACCTGCGTACGGGCTATTCTGAAGACCTCCTCGAACACCGCAGCAGTAACGCGAATGCTGTGGATTCGGCAGGAAAGGCTATCGAAAACCTGGTAGCGCGGCAGGTGTTTGTCCGTAAAACGAAGTCGTTCATGGATAACGTATCGCTGTTTTTCAACCACAATTTCAACACCGGCATTGCGGAGCACAAACTCGTAGCAGGTTACGATTTTATCCAATCGTCGACGCCGAAAGGCTCAGGCCAGCAGACCGCGAACGGTTACCTGCTCAAAGCCGGCGGTGCAGCAGCTTACAATCCCAAAACGCCAGAAAAGTATGTGTTCTACAACTATACCGAGAACGGCGTTACTTACAGCATTCCCAAGCCGAATATTTCGCACTACGACCTTACGCTGCAAAACAACAACATGGAAGATCCTTCCAAATATATTTACAACGTGACGGCCAATTCTGCAACCACTCCGGTGCTTTATAAATTACACGGGTTGTATTTGCAGGAACAACTGAAAATCAAAAAGTTGCAGATTCTGCTCGGCTTACGCTATGACACCTACATTGATAAGAAGGGTTACACCACCCACAACGAATCGAATGTAACGCAGCATGCATTGCTGCCGCGCATCGGGGCCGTTTATTCACTCACAAACCATGTCAATGTGTATGGTACTTACACCCAGGGCTACAACCCGCAAGACCCTGTTGTACAAAGCAACCCACTATCCGGCGGGCCATTCGACCCGATTCGCAGCAGCCTTTCGGAAGCTGGTTTAAAAACGGAATGGCTTGACGGCCGCCTGACCGCGAATGTCTCGGTTTACAAAATCACCCAGAGCAACACCCTGTATTCAGCCAATGCAGCCGACCGACCCGACCTGATGATCCAGGTGGGTAAGGAAACTGCAAAGGGGGTTGAATTCGACGTAACCGGGAATATCCTTCCGAACTGGAACGTGATCATGACTTACAGCTACAACGATGCGAAGATCACCGATGCGGGCTCAAAGGCCACTGATCAGGTGCTGGTGAACCTGCAAAAACCCAATGCGCCAAAAAACCAGGGCAGTGTATGGACAAAATACACCTTCGTGGACAACTTCCTGAGCGGCTTCGGCGTCGGGCTCGGTGGTAACTTCGTAACGGAGCGTAACCTATCGCTGAACAACACCCAGACATTGCCCGGCTACGCTTTGCTGAACGGGGCTTTCTATTACAAAATCGACAAATTCCAGTTCCAGGTCAACCTCAACAACCTGGGTAACAAGACCTATTGGGTAGGCGGGTATGATTACCTGCGCCTCTTCCCGGGCGCGCCACGCAACTTCATGGCGACCATTTCTTACACTTTCTAATGCGTGCTATTTCATAAATCTGTGAAAAAGACATTCAAGAGAATTGCGTCGCAACTGCATTTATGGCTGGGGGTTTCCTCCGGCCTTGTGGTTTTTATAGTGGCGCTAACGGGAAGCATCCTGGTTTTCGAGGAGGAGCTGGAACCAGTCATTTACCCGAAGTTCCACGTCGTAGAAGCGTCGAAGGATCAATCAACGCTTCCGTTGGATAAGTTACGTTCCGCCGTCGCGAGCGCCTACCCCAAGCAGCGCATTGCCCGCATTGTGATCGAGCCCCACCCAAGCCGAACGGTCATATTTGGTTTGGTGAAAGGCAAGAAAGAAAAGGATGTCTTTTCAGTAGCTGTAAGCCCCTACACCGCTGAAATCACCGACACACGCCGCGAAAATGAATCCTTCTTCCATATTGTGCTCCAATTGCACCGCTACCTGTGCCTGGAAAACACTGGCAAAGCCATTACCGGTGTCGCTACCATTATGTTCATCGTGATCATGATCACCGGCCTTGCTCTCTGGTGGCCCAACCGCAAGCAAGCTAAACAACGCTTTACCATCAAATGGAATGCCAAATTCAAGCGCCTCAACTGGGATTTGCATGCTGTTTTTGGCTTCTATGTATTGCCGTTCACCTTCCTGATCGCATTAACCGGCCTCGTTTGGAGTTATCAATGGGTCAACAATATGATCTACCTCACCTTCGACGGCAAACCGCAGCAAAAACGCGAGGCGCCCGCGAATGTTGGCATTAGGAATACAACGTCAATGGGCACATTAGCCAAAATCATCTCCGAAACCAATCGCCTCCTCCCCCATCCGGGCCGCATTCAGTTCACATTGCCCGAATCCGACAGTCTTTCCATTACCGTTTCCAAAGTCAACGAAACCGCCTCGGTCAGTAACGTCGTCGATTTCTTGTACTTCGATCAAAACGACGGCCATTTGCTCGGCAAGCGCCTTTATGATGATGAAACTACGGGTATGAAAGTACGGCGGCTCGTATTTCCGATTCACACCGGGAGCATTTGGGGATGGCCTACGAAGGTGCTGGCACTGATTGTTGCTTTGATTACCGCTACTTTGCCGGTTACGGGGATGGTGATTTGGGTTGGGAGGAAGTTTAAGAAGAAGGAGAAAGTAGTGAGAAAAAATGCCGCGCCGCATACCGCCGGCCATGCGAAGGCTGCCGTTAGTTAACTGCCTTTCCGTCTGATAAGTCAAATAGGAGACTTGATAAAGAGATCCCTGATAAAGCTAAGACTCACTTAGTTTTATCAGGGATTTTTATTACTAACCAACAAATCGACGCTAGACTATCATGGAGGATTCAAAACCAACCTACACAGTTAATGACGAAAATGAGTACGCCGTATTGCTAGAAAAAGTAGACGGATTAATGAAGAAAGGCGAAGCTAACACTACGCTGGAAGAACAGAAACATATTCGGGCGATAGGTGAGGCGCTGATGGCATACGATAAGCGTATGTACCCTATTCCTGAGCCCTATACACTCGTGGGAATTCTTGAATTAAGAATGTATGAAATGAGGACGAAGCATCAAGATCTCGCTCAGACACTTGGAATCTCGCAAGAAGAGCTTGAAATGATCTTATGGGAAGATAAGAAGGCGGACACCTCTCTGCTGAATGTTATTAAAGAGAAGCTCGACATTTCTTCTGAGGTCATTTCAAACTATATCGAAAAGTTGTGAAGACTTTTATTTCAATAGAACAGGCATTTGATTGGTGGCTAAAAACAATTTACCCAACGCTCCCCCCAAGTTTGAAAGAAGGTAAGTACCGAAATGCATGGCGTGATTACAGCTTCAAAAAAGGCATTTCACAGAAGCGCATGAGGGAGATACTTTCAGACTTCGGGGACATTTCTGAGAGAGTTACCGTCACTTTCAATTTGAAATAGATTCTTGTTGGAAACCTGCACAAATCCCTATCTTTGTCTTAATGAAGACATTCGCTTCCATGGAGGAGGCTTTTCAGTGGTGGCTGACAAATATCTACCCATCGCTTCCAGCCGAAGTAAAGAAAGGAAAATTGACCTACGCTTGGAGAGACTTCACTTATAACAGAGGCATTTCACAAGCGAGAATGAAAGAAATCCTTTCAGAGTATGGAGAAATAGAAGTGCAAACTTTGATCAAGTATTCTCCGAAATAAAATTTTTTGAACTGTATTTGTTGGAAAACTACACAAAATACTCACTTAAACTTTCACAACTATGGACACACTTAAAGACTCACAAACAAGACAAACAACTGATTTTCAAAGCCAAATAGGCTCCGCACAGCATTCCAGCTCGATGCAGCGGCAGATAATCAAAGACTTCTTCCTGAAAGACAGCGGCAGCGAAATGATCGAATCCCTCAACACCTTAATTGAAGCCTACCTATTTACCGAAAACCTCACACGTGTAACGCCCGAAATGCGGGAGCACATTGCCAATCAACTTCGTGTGGCGACATTAATCGCAAAGCTCCAAGCCAGTAACGACGACATTGCTAAGCACTCACCTCCTCTTTAACAAGCGCTTTCAACCCCAAGACCTCCATCATCTCCCGATCCTGCCCGATCCCCGGATTCGGCGTGACCAGTAACTCTCCATTCTCATTCGTAAAAATAGAATTGGCACCAGCCATAAAGCAGAATGCCTGCTCATATTCACTCATTTCCATACGTCCGGCGCTGAGGCGCACCATCGCTTTGGGCATCAGAATGCGGGCGGTGGCGATCATGCGTACCATTTCCCAGGTATCGACCTTTTTCATATCGCCCAACGGTGTTCCCTGTACGCGGGCGAGCGCATTCACGGGTACGGACTCCGGGTGCTCGGGCATCGTGGCTAAAGTGTGGAGCATTTGAATGCGGTTCTCTCGGGTTTCACCAAGACCGATGATACCTCCGCAGCACACGGATATACCTGCATTGCGCACATGGTCGACAGTGTTCAGGCGGTCGTCGTAAGTACGCGTGGTGATGATTTGGTCGTAGTATTCAGAGGAAGAGTCCAGGTTGTGGTTATAAGCGTAAAGGCCGGCGGCTTTGAGCTTTTCGGCCTGGGTTTCAGTCAGCATGCCGAGCGTGCAGCATACTTCAAGTCCCAGCCCGGCTACTTCGGTCACCATTTCGAGTACACGGTCGAAATCGCGGTTGTCCTTCACTTCCCGCCAGGCCGCGGCCATACAGAAACGGCTCGAACCACCCTCACGAGCACGACGGGCAATGGCCACCACATCATCCTTTTTCATCAATGCTTTTACATTAATGCCCGTCTGATACCGCGCAGCTTGTCCGCAATAGGCGCAGTCTTCGGGGCAGCCGCCGGTTTTGATGGACAACAATGTACATACCTGAATGCGCTCCGGGTCGTGCCACTGGCGGTGAACGGTCGATGCGTCGTAGATTAGTTGAAGTAATGGGCGGTTGTAAATAGCTTCGATTTCGTCGAGCGTCCAGTCGTTGCGGATGATTGCGGTTTGCATGGTGATATTATTTTCGGGCCAAATGTAGCCTGCCAGCCGGCTCAGGACTGCGTCCGGTTTAGCAGAAACCTTGTAGTCCGGCGCAACAAAAATGCCTCCCGGTTTGTAGTCCGGGAGGCATCGGAGAATGGCATCTGCGCAAATGCCTAATATACTTTCGCCAGCAAGTGCGGGCGCTCTTTTTCGAGTTTCAGGATCAGTTCACCGAACAGCGTGTTCACCCATGCAAACCACTTACGCGTGAATTTCGAATCATCATCTTTATCGAATGACTCGTGCATGAAACCGGTGTGGTTATGGGTTGTTTTAAGCAGTTTCAGCTGCGCTTCGATCTCTTTGTCGCTGGTTGAGGTGATGGCGCGTGCGATAATCCCCATCGGCCAGACCTGGTTCACCAGCGTATGCGGACTGCCCAACCCTTCTCCCGCCTTTCCTTTGAAGAAATACGGATTGGAATCGCTCAGCACATATTTACGCGTATTGATATAAATCGGATCTTTCACCGAAACTGCATTCAGGTAGGGCAAGCTGATAAGCCCCGGAATACCGGCATCATCCATCATCACATGGTTTCCAAAACCATCGGCTTCGAATGCGTAGATTTTCCCAAATTCTGTATGTTCAATGACGGCGTGCTTTTTCAGCGCAGCTTCCACCTCAGTGGCCAGCGCCCTGAAATCGGCCGCCAGTTTCGCGTTTTTCGTGGCTGATGCTTTTTCCAACAACTCTGCTACCTCGCGGAACGAAACGACCGCGAAGAAGTTAGAAGGAATGAAGAACGAGAAGATCGTCGCATCGTCCGACGGGCGGAAGGTGCTGGCAATCAGCCCCACCGGCTTGATCGGATTACCGTAGCCGTTGCCAGGCACCGTGTCGGTCGACCAGGATGTTACACGACCGAACTTGTAAGGCCCCGGACCGTCTTTACGCTGTTGCTCCTTGCAAGTTTTGAGCACCAGTTCCATTGCCTTCAACCAATCGGCATCGAAGGGTTTTGTGTCACCGGTGGTTTTCCAGTAGTTATAGGCCAAACGAATGGTATAGCAAAGCGAATCGAGTTCCCATTTACGCTCGTGGAGCATAGGCTTCATGTCCGTCTGATCCTTGGTCCACTCGCTCTCTTTCGGCCGGTCGTAAAATGCGTTGGCGTAAGGATCAATGAGAATGCACTTGGTCTGGCGGTTAACAAGCCCTGCCACCATGTCTTTCAGCTTCGGATCATCTCTCAGCAAGGGCAAATATGGCCAAACCTGCGCCGTACTGTCGCGCAGCCACATGGCATCGATATCGCCGGTAATCACGAAGGTATCGGGTTTGCCGTCTACCGGATTATAATGTACGGTGGTATCGATTGTATTCGGGAAGCAGTTTTCAAAAAGCCACGCCAGTTCGGGATCTTTGATTACCTTTTTCATCCGGGCAATGGTCGCTTCCACGGCCGGACTTGTGAAATTGCGTTTATCGACCGGAATCCGGACCACAGGAAAATCAGCACTTTTTGCGAACGACCATTTCGGAACAGCCATGCCGGCGACCGCCAATGCACCCGCTTTGATGAAGTCTCTTCTTAAGAACATGAGGTAGGTTTATATGGGATGCTCGATACAATAAAAAAGCAATTTAGACAAAATTTGCAGACGCCCATCTACAAATTTCGAAACCTCAACCTAACCGTTTGATAATAAACAAGAGCCGTTTAATCAAAGCTTATCCAAGGGCTTCTTCGGGCATAAAAACAGCGTGACGCGGCAACATTTCAAAGATCGCGCACCATATGGAAGTACCGGTGCCCCATAAAGTCTTTCTCGCCGATGGCTTCAAAACCCAGCCTTTCGTACAGTTTCCTGGCAGCGGGATTCACTCTATCCACAATCAGTCCTGCACGAGCATGCCCGAGCGCCCCTGCATGTACGCATAAGGCGCGGATCAGCTGACTTCCAATGCCCTTTCCCTGATGCCCCTGGTGTACATTGATGCAATCGAAGTAGAATTCTCCCGGACCGGTTTCGTCGTCCGGATCGAAGGTTGGGTCCGCTTCGTGGAGCTTATCCAGCACAGGTTGTCGCAACACATGCAGCAAGGCGCCGTCGTAACCATTGATGGAGCCGATAACGCCTCCCTCCGTTTCGAAAACCAGCGTGTTGGTATAGCTGTATTGATTGGCCGGATGCAGAAAAAAATCACGAAAGAAGGGGATCGCATCGGCGTGGTTATCCGAGCGTGCGAAAATACCTGCAATATGCCCCATGCCGAGAATCAGCAACGGCGCTACGGAATCAGCATCTTCGGGACGGGCGGGTCGGATCATAAAAAGGGAATTTTGGTAAAGAAAACGGCTCAATTATCGCAAAATCGACCTTTTCGAGCGCTTTTTCTATCTATTTTTTGCATTAAAACTGATATTAACTTAAAAATAGATCAAAATACGCACAGTACTAATCAAAACTTGAAAAGTTTTTAGCACTATTTTGCTTTAAAATTGTATTGTCGATTACTGTCCACACCAACTCATCTTGAAACACCGGTCCATCCGGCGGGCGGTCTGAGCAGAAACAATGCATATTTCTGTTAAACCGCTGATCTACTGAATCATTAACCTGTTAATCAATATGTCTAGGAAAATTAATGTTGCCATTATCGGATTAGGCTTTGGAGCCGAGTTTATTCCCATTTACCAGCAACATCCCAATGCCAATATGTACGCGATTTGCCAGCGTACCGAATCGAAACTGAACGAAATCGGCGACCAGTATGGCATTGAAGTACGCTATACCGACTATGACGAGCTACTGAAAGACCCCAACATCGACGCAGTCCACATCAACTCCCCTATCCCCAACCACGCAGAGCAGACATTGAAAGCACTTCGCGCAGGCAAGCACGTGGCATGTACCGTACCGATGGCTACGAGCGTCGAGGATTGCATCGAGATCGTGAAAGCGACCCGCGAAACGGGCAAGAAATATATGATGATGGAAACCGTGGTATACGCCCGCGAATTCCTGTTTGTTAAAGAATTGTACGAAAAAGGCGAGCTGGGCAAAGTTCAGTTCCTCAAAGCGAGCCACCAGCAGGATATGGAAGGCTGGCCCGATTACTGGCCAGGATTGCCTCCGATGCACTATGCGACGCACTGTGTGGGTCCCGTAGCAGGCTTGCTGAAACTGGAAGCGGAATACGTTTCATGCTTCGGTTCAGGAACGATCTCCGAAGACCTGATCAAAATCCACAACTCGCCATTCGCGGTGGAATCGGCGCATATTAAATTCAAAGACAGCGACTTGTCGGCTTATGTATACCGCTCATTGTTCGACGTGGCGCGTCAGTACCGCGAGAGCTTCGAGGTTTACGGCAGCAAAAAATCATTCGAATGGCCGCTGATCGAAGGTGAAGATCCCGTAATCCACACCGCGAAGAAGCCTGAGCATGAAATCCCCGAGCGAGTGCCTACCCCTGACTACGCACATTATCTGCCGGAGGAAATCCGTCATTTCACCGGTCACGGTGTTTACAACCTGGATGATAACGCACACTTGTCGTTCGTACAAGGCGGTGGCCACGGTGGTTCACACCCGCACCTGGCGCACGAGTTCATCAGCGCATTGATCGAAGACCGCGACCCGTTCCCGAATGCATGGCAGTCGGCCAACTGGACGAGCGTAGGTATCCTGGCGCACGAATCGGCATTGCAAGGCGGCGCGATCATCAAGTTGCCGGATTTTAAGAATGTGTAGGTGAAAAGGTTTGGTAGGATAAAATGGAATCAATAAAACGGCATTAGAAATGTTTATGATCTATTCCCAAACAACCAAATCATAACCGCCACAACGTCAACAAATTTTTCTGTGCTACAAGTCTTTCGGTGCTCTGCACCTTGAAAAATGGGGGTGACGCCTGGATTTTCTACAAGTATTTTGGTGCTCTGCACCATGCACAGGGAATAGAAAATTAACGTAGGTGCAAAACACCGCAAGATTTGTAAAAACACACGGTAAACCAAGGCAAATGCCAAGGTGCAGCGCACCGCAAGATTTGTAAAAGCACGCGGTAAACCAACACAAATGCCAAGGTGCAGCGCACCGCAAGATTTGTAGAAACATGCGGTAAACCAACGCAGATGCCAAGGTGCAGCGCACCGCAAGATTTGTAGAGACACGCGGTAAATCAACGCAAATGCCAAGGTGCAGCGCACCGCAAGATTTGTAGAGACACGCGGTAAAACAACACAAATACCAAGGTGCAGAGCACCGCAAGATTTGTAAAAACACGCGGTAAAACAATACAAATGCCAAGGTGCAGCGCACCGCAAGATTTGTAGAGACACGCGGTAAATTATCACAACAACACACATTATCAGAAATGGCAAATACCTATACACAGCTATACATACAAATTGTTTTTTCTGTCAAAGGCCGCGAAAGTCTGGTCAGCAAAGAATGGAAAAATGATCTGTATGCCTATGTCGGAGGAATCATCCTCAACCATAAATCGAAACCTTTGGCGATTAATGGAATGCCCGATCACATACATATGCTGATTGGTTACAATCCATCAACACCGTTACCGACATTGGTTGAAGATATTAAAACATCCTCGAACAAGTGGATTAAAGAGCATCACAATATCCCGATGTTCAGCTGGCAAAAAGGTTACGGAGCATTTTCGTACAGCCGTAGCAGCATCGACAATGTGATCCGTTACATTGCCAACCAGGAGGAGCATCATAGAAAAACGACGTTCCGCGAAGAATACCTTCAAATGTTGCGAGACTTTGAAGTTGAATACAAAAATGAATATCTGTTTGATTTCCAGGAAATTTATAAATGGAGTTGACAGATTTTAATTAGTTCCTAAATACAACAAGAAACAATTAATCTAATGAAAACCAAAGCGTTATCCTTTATCTTAGGTATTGTCCTGCTGGGATGTGCCTCTCAGCAAAACTCCCAGAACGCGTCGGTTAAAACTTCCAAAAGTGAAGCGAAGGCTCGCCGTTTGGAAATCCTGTTTCTGGGCGACAAAGGCCATCACAAGCCCGCAGAACGCGTTCCGCAGATCATGGCTGCATTGGGTCCCAAAGGCATCAACTTTACCTACACGGATAACCTCAACGACCTGAACCCCGAGACGCTAAACAAGTACGACGCATTGATGCTGTACGCCAACTGGGACTCGATCGCGCCGCAACAGGCTAAGTCGCTGCTCGACTATGTGGCCAGCGGAAAAGGTTTTATTCCTGTTCACTGCGCTTCTTATTGCTTCCGCAACAACCCGGAAGTTGTGAAACTGATCGGCGGTCAGTTCTGGCGCCATACCTGGGATACGATCCAGCCGGTATGGACCAAGCCTGACCATCCCGCCATCGCAGGCGTGAAGCCATTCAAAACGGTCGATGAAACGTACCTGCACACGTTGCTGCAACCCGACAACGTCGTACTCACCGAGCGCCTGATCCAGAAAGACCAGGAGAAAGACCGTCCCGGACAGCAGAAAGAACCTTATACCTGGGTGAGAACACATGGTAAAGGCCGTATTTTCTACACCGCATATGGCCACGACGAGCGTACCTGGGGCACACAAGGCTTTGCAGACCTGATTGAAAAAGGCATTCTGTGGGCCGTGAACGACGATGCGCGCAAAGCATTGGCCGCATTGGCGCCTAAGCCATTCGAATACCGCGAGGCAAAGCTGCCCAACTATGAGCAGCGCCCCGGTCCGCAAATGCAGCAACTGCCGCTTTCACCGGAAGAGTCGGTGAAGCACATCCAAATCCCGGTTGACTTTACATTGAGCGTCTTCGCACACGAACCCGACGTCATGCACCCCATCGCGATGACCTGGGATGAACGCGGCAGATTGTACGTCCTGATCACCAAGGATTATCCCAACGAACGCAAGGATACCGGCGGCAGCGACTACATCCTGATCTGTGAGGACACCAACAACGATGGCAAGGCTGATAAATTCACCAAGTTTGCCGATGATTTGAGCATTCCTACCGGTATGACTTTCGCAAATGGCGGTCTGGTAGTTTCACAAGCTCCGCACATGCTCTTTTTGCAGGATACTAACGGAGATGACAAGGCTGACGTGAAGAAAATCCTCTTCTCCGGCTTTGGCACAGGCGATACGCACGCGGGACCTTCCAACCTGCATTACGGCTTCGATAACTGGGTTTATAGCTCAGTAGGTTACTCGGGCTTCAAAGGCAAAGTAGGCAACAGCGAACAGCTCGATTTCGGCCAGGCATTGTTCCGCTTCAAACCGGATGGCTCGGATATGGAAATCGTGGCTAAAACCTCGAACAACACGTGGGGATTGGGCTTCAATGAGGCCGGCGATCTGTTCGGCTCAACGGCCAATAACTCGCACGGCTGGTACAGCGCCATTCCTAACCGCTATTTCGGAGCAAGCAAAGTCGATAACGGCAGCCGCAGCACCGATACGCACAAGGATATGCAGCCAATCACCCAGAAAGTACGCCAGGTTGACGTTTTCGGCGGATTTACTGCCGCAGCAGGCCATAACTTCTACACCGCCCGCGCTTATCCGAAGCAATATTGGAACAAAGTCGCATTCGTGTCCGAGCCTACCGGCCACATTCTGCATCAGAATGTGATGGTGAAAAAAGGTACGGATTATGAGGATCAACTCGGCTTCAACCTCCTCGCGGGTGCCGACGAATGGGTCGCTCCCGTATTTGCAGAAGTTGGCCCGGATGGCGCCGTATGGGTAGCCGACTGGTACAGCTACATCATCCAGCACAACCCAACTCCTAAGGGCTCCGAAAACGGAAAAGGTAACGCCTACGAAACGCCGCTGCGCGATTTCACCCATGGTCGCCTCTACCGCATCGGCTGGAAGAATGCACCGAAGTACACGCCGATTGCATTAAGCAAATCGCGTCCGGAAGAATTGGTAGCGACTTTGAAAAACAACAACATGTTCTGGCGCCAGCACGCGCAACGCCTTTTGGTGGAACGCGGCAACAAGGATGTGGTTGCGAAATTGGTTGAACTCGTTAAAGATAAATCCGTCGACGAAATCGGATTGAATACCGCTGCGATCCACGCATTGTGGACATTGGAAGGCCTGAATGCAATCTCCGACCCGCAAGTACTGCCGGTAGTGGTGGAAGCATTGAAACACCCATCCAACGATGTACGCAAAACGGCTGTAAAAGTGCTTCCACGCACCGCTGCAACCGGTGAGGCATTACTCACTGCCGATGCATTGCACGATAAAGAGCCGTTGGTAGTCTTGAACACGCTCCTGGCATTCTCCGAAATCCCGTTGACTCCGCAAATCGAAACGGCTGTGCTTACATTGCTGGATACCTATTCCAATGCAGAAGACCGCTGGATGCCGGATGCATTTGCCGCTATCCTGAACTCGCATGACGGAGCATTGCGCACAAAATACATTGCTCAACGTGTTGCGAAAGCTGGTTCAGCGGGTGCTACCCAACAAACAGCCGCTGCCAGCCACGCAGACCACTCGGCAATGAACCACGAAGGCCACGGTGCAAGCAAAGTGACGGTACAGGGCTCCGCTGACCTTGCGGTAACCAACATTACGATCGAGCCGAAAACGCCTTACGTACGTGAATATGCCCGCGTGGTGATCGAAATTACCAACATCGGGTCAATACCTGTGACCAAGGAGCAGGTGCCGACGGTGAATGTGGGTATCCGCAGCCGTTCTCTGAACACCAATTACATCAGCCGCCAACTCACCAACGGCATCGCGCCGGGCGAAACGGTGAAGCTCGTAGAAGGTAACAACGGTCCGTGGAAAACTGCATTCGGTTTCTCATCTGATGAAGCGGGTAAAGTGAATGTAACCGCGACCGTGGATGTGGATAATGTGGTTCCTGAAAAAGATGAGAACAAAAACAACACGATGAGCAAGTCGTTCGAAGTGCGTCGCCTCGACCGCCTCTCCGACTTCGCCCTCGAACGTACCGTACGCGGCTACACTTCCTATGCAAGCGGTGACGATGTATTGAAACTCATTCAGACTTCCCAATCACTCGACCCACAAGGCCGCAATGCGATCGTGAAAGGCATTCTCGGAGCATGGAATCCTAAACGTCAGGAGACAGCTAACGACGAAGGCAAAAAACTGCTGGCAAGCGTAAAAAGCACGATCCCGGATGACCTGAGCAGCCGTTACACCACCCTGCTGGAATCTTATGGCATTAAGGAAGAAGTAGCGACCGACCCGAATGTACAAGTCGTGACGATTAAGGCTATTCGTGAAGAAATGAAGTTCACTGTCACCGAATTCACCGCGGTGGCTGGTAAAACGGTTGAGATCGTGTTCGAAAACCCGGATGCGATGCAGCACAACATTGTGGTAGGACGTCCCAAGTCTACCGAGATCATCGGCGCTGCTGCCGACAAGATGATCACCGCCAAAGACGGCGCAGAGAAGAATTATGTACCTAATATCCCTCAGGTTTTGGCCGCGACACCGCTCGTAAACCCCGGCCAGACTTACCGCTTGAAGTTTGTAGTACCGGATCAGGTTGGAGACTATCCGTATGTATGTACGTTCCCTGGCCACTGGCGTCTGATGACCGGGGTCATGAAAGTTGTAAAGGACAAAGGGTTATAATTCTAAACTGTGCTTCGCCTATGATTTCAAAATTCAATCAAGCTTAGCGTATAACCATCAACGTTCAGATTCGCGGGGCATTTTAAATGCCTTTGCGAATCTGGATGATTGATTTCGAAAGACCAAAATGTGCGACGGGTTACCGAAACCCGACGGAGGGTTATTTTTGTGTCATTTTTGAAATAGTATTTATTCAATAATTTTTATTAATAAATAATAATAAAGGTCAATAAAAAGACAATGCTGTAACAACTACTCACATCTAACCCAGGTTAACAATGAACAACCAAAACAGACGAAACCCCTTGCTGGGGCTTCGCAGGCCTCTTTTTGCCCTTTTGGCGGCAGGATGCCTGTCGCCCCAGCAAGGTTGGTCGGAAAAACTCCGCTTCGAACCAGCCCTCACTTACCGGAAACCGATCGACAAAACGATTACCGGAAAGGTCGTCGACGAAAAGAACAGCCCGCTTCCCGGCGTAAGCGTCGTTGTGAAAGGCACGACCACCGGAAGCATTACGGGTGCCGACGGTACTTTCTCCCTGAACGTGGCGGAAACGGCCACCACGCTCGCATTCTCATTCATCGGTTACTCCTCGCAGGAAGTTGCGATAGGCAACCAAACGAACATTCAGGTAACCTTGCTGCCTAGCAGCGAGGAGCTCACGGAAGTGGTTGTAGTGGGTTACGGCACGCAATCTTCGGCAGCGGTGACCGGCGCGGTAAGCAACATTCAGGCCAAGGACCTGATCCGCACACCGTCGATCGGGACTTCCGATGCATTGGTAGGCCGCGTGCAGGGTATCACCGCCCGCAAGGCCGACGCTCGCCCAGGTGCCGCCACCACCATTCAAATCCGGAACATGGGTACACCCCTGTTCGTCATCGACGGAGTGCCTTCTGACGCCGCCAGCTTTAATAACCTCGGGCAGAACGATATTGAAAGTGTTTCGATTCTGAAAGACGCTTCCGCCGCGATATACGGTCTGCGGGCTGCCAACGGAGTAGTTTTGGTGACTACCAAAAGAGGTAAGGCAGGTGATGGGACGAAGATCAGCCTGTCGGGCTACTATGGTTTGCAAAACTTCACGCGGTACCCCAAGCCTGCCAATGCGTACCAGCACATGCGCGGGCTCGTGGAGTCGGATGTGAACCAGGGCCGCACGCCGTCCATTACTCCTGCGGAACTGGAAAAATGGCGCGTCGGCACCGAAAAGGGCTACCAGAGCTTCAATTACTACGATATGGTGATGCGCCCGAATGTGCCCCAGTACTTCGGCAATGCAAGTGTGCAGGGCGGCAGCGATAAGATGAACTACTTCCTGTCGATCAGCCACCTGAACCAGGATGCGCTGATCCGCGATTACAACTTCAAGCGAACCAACATCCAGGCGAACATTGAGGCCAGCTTAACCAAAGGCCTGAAAGTAGGAACGCAGATCAGCGGCCGGATCGAAAACCGGTTCCAGGTGGGCGTGCCGGGCCTGGACGACTACTTCAACCCGTTCCTCAGTATTTTCACCATGTGGCCTACGGAACGTCCCTATGCGAACGACAATCCGAAATACATTAACCAGACCCACAATGTAAACGTCAACCCGGCTACCTATAAAAAGGACGTGACTGGCTACATCGACGAGGTCTGGCGGAATATCAAGGGCAACTTCTATGCCGAATACGATTTCAAATTCGGACTGAAAGCGAAAGGAACCTATTCCTATGCATTCACCAACTTCGATTTCGACGGTTTCGAATATACTTACGATGCCTACACCTACGACGCCAAGAACGATACCTATAATGTAGTACCAGGCGGTGGTAACCAGAATCCCTGGCGCGAACGCCGGAAACGCAATATCGTCGACCGGTTTGCACAGTTCCAGCTGAGCTATGCCAAAGCATTTGGCAATCACGACATCTCAGCCGTAGCCGCCTATGAGCGTTCCGACAATGTGAATACTTACCTGGTGGTCCACACCGTTCCGCCGAACAACTACATTCCATTGATGTCGTTTGCCAACCAGGACTTGCTCATCGACGAATGGAGCACCGAAGCGCGGGCCGGTTATGTAGGTAGGATTAATTATGATTTCAAACAAAAATACCTGCTCGAACTCGTGGGCCGCTATGACGGCTCCTTCCTGTACGCGCCCGGCAAACGGTACGGTTTCTTCCCCGGCGTTTCGGCGGGTTGGCGTATTTCGGAGGAGAATTTCTTCAAAGGCAAGCTTGAAAATGTATTCAGTAGTCTGAAACTCCGCGCCTCCTACGGCCGCACAGGTGCCGACCGTCTAAGCAACAACGACTTTGTGGTGGCGCCATTCAGTTATCTGCCTGGCTACAACTTCTTGCAAGGCAGTGCTATTTTCGACGGCAATTATACCATTGGCGTTCGCCCGAGAGGTTTGCCGATCACCACGCTTTCGTGGATCACCAACATTACGACCAACATTGGTCTGGATTTCGGCTTAATGGGTGGAAAGCTCTCCGGCCAGTTTGATATTTTCGAAAGAAAGCGCGAAGGCTTGCCCGCAGCCCGTTACGACGTGCTCCTGCCTTCCGAAGTCGGTTACTCCCTGCCGAACGAAAACCTGAACTCCGATACCCACCGCGGTCTGGAAGGGGTTTTGACCTACAAAAGCTCGGTAGGCCAGGTTGACTACACTTTGAGTGCCAATGCGACACTGTCGCGCCGGCGTGACCTCGATTTTTACAAACCGCGCTTTGGCAACTCTTACAACGAGTACCGGGATAGCTATGTAGACCGCTGGGGCAATATCAACTGGGGATACCAGGTGGTGGGCCAGTTCCAGTCGATGGAAGAGATCGAAAGCCACAAAGTGGACAATGACGGCCAGGGCAACCGCAGCCAGCTTCCGGGCGACTTTATTTACAAAGATGTGAATGGCGACGGCATGATCAACGCCCTCGACGAACGTCCGATCGGCTATGCGGAAGGTGCTAACCCTTATTTGAGCTTCGCATTGAACGGAAGCGTTTCATACAAAGGCTTCTCGATGTTCTTCGATTTCGCCGGTGCTTCGCTGCAAAGTTTCCAGCGCAACTGGGAGTTGAAGATCCCTTACCAGAATAACGGTACCTCGCCGCATTTCATGCTCGAAGACCGCTGGCACCGCGAAGATCCGTTCGATCCGAACAGCAAATGGATTCCAGGCACCTACCCGGCAATCCGCAAGGACAATACCAGCCACGTGAACTTCCGGAAAAGCGATTTCTGGATCACCAATGTGCGTTACATCCGCCTGCGCAACATCGAGCTTGGCTATTCTTTCGACCAGAAAATCTCCAAAAAGCTGGGCCTTTCCGCGTTGCGCATTTATGTGAATGCCTCCAACCTGTTCTCGATCGACAATGTGAAGAAGTACGAGATCGATCCGGAGATTTCATCGGGTAATGCATTGGTGTATCCGCAGCAGCGATTGTTCAATGCAGGTTTCAACCTCACTTTCTAAAAACTGGTTATGAAAAGATTATCACTGAAAATATTTGTCTCTGCCTCCATGCTCGTTTTTGCCGGATGCAACGACTGGCTCGAACGCAAGCCGCAGAACATCATCCTCGAAGAACAGGTCTGGAACGATCCGAAGATGATCACCGGGCTCTTAGCCAACTACTATGATCGCCTGCCTTACCATACCGACCTCAGCCATGGCTCGAATGGCGATGTAAATGCAACCAACCGCGAAGGCTGGCAAGATTTTGCCGCCTATGACGAAGCCATGTGGTCCAATAACGACGATGCGCGCAACAATATCATTAACTACGCCTTCGACCGCTGGCGGCTATGGGATTACGGGCTCATCCGCGACATCAACCTCGCATTGGAGAACATCGAGAAGTACGCCGTGAAGATTTCCGACGCACAAAAAGCACAGTTTTCCGCGGAATTACGCTTCCTGCGCGCATTCGTGTATTTCGAGCACGTGAAACGCATGGGCGGTGTTCCCCTGGTGACGAAGCAGTTGATCTACAACTTCGACGGCAACCCGGCCGCGCTGCAACAGCCGCGTAATAAGGAAGAAGAAGTGTATGACTTCATCGCCAGCGAGCTGGATGCCGTGAAGGACCTCCTCGGCAATGGTACCAGCAACACCCGCGCCAACAAGTTCACCGCATTGGCCGTTAAAAGCCGCGCGATGCTCTATGCCGCCTCCATTGCCAAATACAATAGCAAAATGGCGTCACCTATTTCCACACCGGGTGGTGAGGTAGGTATTTCCGCGGGTAAAGCCAATGACTACTATGCCAAATCGCTCGCAGCATCGCAGGAAATTATCAACAGCGGGAGTTATGAATTGTACAAATCGAACCCCGATAAAGGCGTGAACTTCTACGAAGCCATCACCAAAAAGAGCGCCAACCGCGAGGTAATCTGGGCGCAGGATTTTCTGGTGAGCAAAGACAAGCGCCACGGCTTTACCTACGACAACATCGCGCGCAATGTGCGGGAGGACAACCTGTCGTCGTCGTCCATAACACCTACGCTGAACCTCGTAGAAGACTATGAATATCTGGATGGTACTTCTGGAGAGCTGAAAAACCGCAATGCCGGCAATACCGACTACATTTATTACGATAAGTTGCAGGACATTTTCGCCAACAAAGATGCCCGGCTCTACGGAACGGTGATCTTTCCCGGAACAACTTTTCGCGGCACGGAAGTGCAGATCCAGGCGGGTGTAAAAGTGTGGGACAATGCTTCCAATGCTTTCAAAACCGTCGAATCCAACGTTTTGGGCTCCGCTTATGATGACGGCGGCCTCCTTACCGGTGCCTCCGGGCCGCAGCGTTCGCAAACCGAGGTCTCTAATACCGGTTTTTACCTCCGTAAGTATGTGGACCAAACGGCGATGTCGAGCACGCGTGGTATCCGCAGCGACATGTGGTGGGTACGCTTCCGGTTGGGCGAAATTTACCTGAACGCCGCCGAGGCTGCATTCGAACTGGGGCAGAATGCGGAAGCGTTGAAATACGCTAACACCCTCCGCGAACGTGCCGGTTTCCCGACCAACAGCCTGAAAACGCTTACACTCGAAAAGCTACAAAACGAGCGCCGTGTAGAGCTGGCCTTCGAAGACCACCGTGTTTGGGACCTGAAAAGATGGCGCATTGCACATGAAGTATGGAACGGCAACGCGTCCAATCCGGATGCGGTGATGTACGCCCTGTATCCTTACCGCGTAGTACGCCCGGGCCACGCCACGCATGGCAAATATGTCTTCGACAAACTTGTAGCGCCGCGTTTCCGTGCGCCGCGGTTCTTCCAGATGGGTAATTACTACTCGGCCATCCAGCAGGTAGTGATCGATAACAATCCGAAAATCGTCCGCAATCCATTCCATTAATTCCAAAAGCAATGAAATCAAGAATCATACAAGGCATTCCCGCGCTGCTGCTGGCATTGATGACCGGCCTTTCCGGATGCGAAAAAGATAACCGCACCGAGCCAAAATCGGTGCTGAAAGGCAGGGTTGTATTCGAGGGACAACCCGTAGGCTTGCGCTCGAATGGTGTGCAGCTCGAACTCTGGCAGCATGGCTACCAGCTTTTTACCAAAATCCCTGTACATGTAGCTCAGGACGGTACATTTTCGGCGTCGCTTTTTGATGGTAACTACAAACTTGTAAGGCTGCGCGGCAATGGCCCGTGGGCAGACAATACCGATTCCATCGACGTCGAATTGCGTGGTTCCAAAGAGATTGATGTGCCAGTCAATCCCTTCTTTATCCTCAAAAACGAAGTGTTTTCCAAAGGCGAAGGTAAGGTATCGGCAACTTTCAATGTGCAGCAGGCTACGGCCGGCCGTACCATCGAAAGGGTGAACCTTTACATTGGCACTACCATGATCGTCGACCCTGGTAACAACGTGGGTAATGCGCAGGAGGTAGCAGCAAACATCACCGACTTGTCAAAACCGATCACGCTGACTGCCGGCATTCCAGCCAACCTTGCCTCACGCGAGTACATATACGCGCGCATCGGCGTGAAGACTTCGGGTGTCGGCGAGATGCTTTTCGGCATGCCGCAGAAGATTATGCTGAAATAACGAGGCAATTTATTTTCTTACTACTTATCCCGGGTGCGCAGATTTGTCGCACCCGGGATTCGTTGCAACGAGTTCAGAAATTTTGGTTATTTCCACTCGATTGCCTCCTATGATAAATACAAAGGGGCTACCGAAAACATCTTCCGCCATGAAGCATTAGCCAACCTTCCTGCGTATATTTAATATTATGAAAGTCGTACAATTCACCATACCCGTTTCCCGCGAAAGTACAATTGTTGTTCAGGAGGAAAAGCTGCCGCATTACTATCCGCATTTGCACCGACACCGCGAGGTACAGATCGAATGGGTGGTGGAGGGTACTGGAATCCTGGTCGCGGGGAACTACATGCAACGGTTCGAATCGGGCGACATTTACATTATAGGAGCTAACCAGTCGCATATTTTCAAGAACGATGAGTCCTACTTCAACCCCGACGAGCCCAGGCAGATCCACTCCGTTTCCATATTTTTTGACCCCAATTATTTATCGCAAAATATACTGAGCCTTCCGGAAATGGCCAATATCCGGAAATTTGTGAACGGCGTGCATAATGGCTTTCAGATTCCGGAAGAAGCACGGGAGGCGGTACAGAAAATCATTTCGGAAATCATTCACCACAAGGAAAGTCAGCGGGTAGCAGCATTTATCAAGCTGCTTTACCAGTTCTCTACCACGCGCGACCTCAAACCGCTTGCGACGAGCAACAGCGAGCAAGTCATCTCCGAAGTCGAGGGGATCCGCATGGACCGCATTTTCCAATACCTGGTCACCAACTACAAACGCCACATTTCGCTCGCCGAAATCTCCGAAATTGCTAACCTCACACCCCAGGCATTCTGCCGCTATTTCAAAAAGCATACCGACAAGACCTTCGTCAGCTTTCTGAATGAAGTACGTATCAACGAGGCCTGCAAAATTATCCTTTCCGGCAAATTCGACAGCTTTTCCGATATCTGTTACCAGACCGGTTTCGACCACGTGACGAATTTCAACCGGGTGTTTAAAAAGACGACCGGCATGTCACCGGGGGAATATCAGAAGGGGTTTAGGGATATTTAGGCGTTGCAGGGGTGTTGTCAGGTGTTGTCATTAGTAGTCAGGAATAGTTTAGGAGGCTCCGCTGGGGCCGGGCGGTCCAAACTCACCCAAATTCACTTAATACTGCCCAATCCGCGCATTATGCCTCGAATTGGCTAAATTGGGGCTGATTATCTATGCTCTTAAACCGTTCCTTTGAAAACCACATCCGAATCCACCTGGCGAATCTGGATCGACACCGGCGGGACTTTTACCGACTGCCTGGCCATTGATCCGGCCGGGAATAAAACGCGCATCAAAGTTCTCAGTTCCAGTTGCCTCCGTGGCCGCATTATCGAAAAAATAGGTCCCGGCACTTACCTTTTCGAAGCTTCCTGGCCGTACGATGGGGATCTCTTCAAGAACTACGCATTCAGGCTGCACGGCTACGAGGTACCCAGCCGCATTGCAAGTGTCAACCGGCAGCAGCACACGATCACATTAGCCGACGATCTTCCGTTCCGGCGACCTGTTGATTTTGAAATAACCACTGGTGAAGAAGCGCCCATTCTCGCAGCACGCCTGCTCACACAAACACCGCTCGATCAACCACTTCCACGCATTGCCATGCGATTGGGCACTACCAAAGGTACCAATGCATTGCTCGAACGGAAAGGAGCAAAAACACTTCTGGTTGTTACGAAGGGGTTTAAAGATCTGCTCTATATCGGTAACCAGCAGCGGCCATCACTTTTCCAACTCAATATTCCCGAGCCGAAATTACTTTACAGCGAAGTATTGGAAGTCGATGAGCGGCTGGACGCCCACGGAGTTGTAATTGAAGCCCTGGATTTAACTGATTTCAAATCAAAAGAAGCACCTACTGATTACAAGTCAGTTGCTCTTTCGCTTTTACATTCTTACCAAAACCCGGCACATGAATCACGGCTAGCCGAGTGGTTCCGGGAAAATGGTGCAAAATACATATCCGCATCATCCGATCTGTTTCCGTTTTCGCATTATTTACGCCGGACGCAAACAGCGGTAGTAAATGCTTACCTTGATCCCGTCCTCGACCAATACCTGGCCAATATCCGTGCCGCGTTAACCGACGGCAGCCTGCAAGTCATGACCAGCACGGGCAGTCTTTCCGAAGTCAGCGGTTTCCGTGCTAAGGATAGTCTCCTGAGCGGCCCCGCCGGAGGAATGGTCGCAGCCGCCAATTTTGCCCAAAAACTGGGTTTCCCCAGGGCCATTACCTTCGACATGGGCGGTACCAGCACCGATACGGCGCTGATCGACGGCCAGCCGGAATTGAAATACATTACCGAAATCGACGGCATTGAATTCCATAACCCTACCCTGGCTATCGAAACCGTGGCGGCGGGCGGCGGTTCTGTTTGCTGGTTTGACGGCTTTTCGCTGCAAGTAGGCCCGGAAAGTGCCGGCGCATCACCCGGCCCGGCCTGTTATGGCGCGGGCGGTCCATTGACTGTAACAGACATCAATCTGCTGCTCGGCAAGCTGGAAACTTCCAAATTCAGCATTCCTATTAATGCCGAAGCCGCTATTGCGAGGCTGGAAGAACTTCGCACGGGCATTCAATCCCAGACCGGCAACCTGCTCAGTCACCGGGAAATCCTCACTGGTCTGGAAAGTATCGCCAACGAAAAAATGGCTGACGCGATCCGTAAGATTTCGGTGGAAAAAGGCATTAATCCGAATGCATTCGCCCTCGTCACTTTCGGCGGTGCCGGAGGCTTGCACGCATGCCAACTGGCCGAATTGCTGGATATGAACACAGTGTTGCTGCCCTACGACGGCGGCCTTTTCAGCGCGGCGGGCATTGGTGAGGCGCTCATCAGCACGATTGTTTCCAAACAGATCCTCGCTCCCTGGACCGAGGCTGCACAAAGCGTTGCCGAGTGGCAGGAAGCACTGGAAAAACGGGCCGCAAGTATTTTACAAAATCAGGGTATTGCAGCCTTTGAAACAGTATTCTGCCATGCTTACCTCCGTTTTGCGGGCCAGGAGAACACGGTTGAAGTCCCCTATTCCGGCGATACCACGCTGGCTGTTTTTGAGGAAACCTATCGCGCACAATTCGGTTATTACCCTGCCAATGCGGTGGTGGAGTTGGAGAGTATTAAGCTAAAAGTGCAGGAGCGTGGCCCCGGCATTAATCCATTGCAGCTCATTAAAAATGGCCCGAAAGCACAGCTTTCGAGCAATAGTGAGCCGTTTTTGACTGACCTAAAACTACCTGAAACAGCCGTTTACGAATGGGACAGTCTCCAACCCGGCGACCAGCTGGAAGGGCCCTCCATTCTGCTCAACAATACTTCCACCACTTATTTACCCAAAGGCTGGAAATTGGTGATCCAGCACGGCCAGGACGCCATAGCCTGGCGAACGGAAGTGGGTGCCACGCACGGCGGTCAGCAAAGCGAGGAAGTAGCATTACAGCTTTTCACCAACCGCTTCAAAGCCATTGCCGACGAAATGGGCGTCCAGTTGCAGCGGACTGCGTTTTCTGTGAATGTCAAAGAACGCCTCGATTTTTCCTGCGCATTACTCGATGCCGACGGCGAACTCCTCGTGAACGCGCAGCACATTCCCGTGCACCTCGGTAGCATGGGCATATGCGGGCGCCTCGTGCGCGAGGCCATCGCCATTGGTCCGGGCGATGTCGTGATTACCAACCATCCGCAGTATGGCGGATCGCATTTGCCGGATATTACACTGCTCGCGGGGGTATTTACAGAGGACGAAACTTGCATAGGCTACGTGATCAACCGCGCGCATCATGCCGAAGTCGGTGGTAAAACTCCGGGTTCGATGCCTCCGGACGCTACTTGTCTGGCCGAGGAGGGCGTAGTGATCGTGCCGCAGTATCTGGTAAGGGCGGGCGAGTTTCAATGGGAGGCATTGCGAGAGCTGTTTACAAGCGGGCCGTACCCTACCCGGTCTTTCCTTTCCAATGAAGCCGATATTATTGCTGCATTGTCGGCACTGAAAAAGGGCAGCGCGCAGTTGCTGAAACTGGTGGAAAACCACGGCCTGGAAACAGTGCGAAAATATATGGAAATGCTGAAACAAACGGCCGTTTCGCAGCTTCGAAATGCATTGCAGCCGTTGCAGGGGCAGGTCTTTGAAGCTTCCGAGCTTTTGGACGATAATTATCGGATAGCCGTAAAAATCAGCATAACCGATGATAAGCAAATTTTCGATTTTACCGGCACGTCTGGCGTTCATCCGAATAATCTGAATGCCAATATTTCCATTCTGTACAGCGCCATTCTATATGTTCTAAGACTTTTGGTGGACAAGGAAATTCCTTTGAATGACGGCTTAATGCAAGATGTAGAGATCAAACTGCCGGACAACAGTTTCCTGCACCCTCAGTTCTCCGACGATCCGTGGCAATGCCCGGCTGTCGTTGGCGGGAATACTGAAGTAAGCCAGCGACTGGTGGACACTTTGCTGAAAGCATTTGGCCTGGCGGCTTGCAGCCAGGGAACGATGAACAACTTCCTTTTTGGCAACGAACAGTTTGGCTATTACGAAACCATCGGTGGCGGCGTAGGCGCGGGTAACGGGTTCCATGGTCGTTCGGCGGTGCACCAGCACATGACCAACACCCGCATTACCGATCCCGAGCAACTGGAACGGAAATACCCGGTGCGGTTGCTGGAATTCGGCGTCCGTCGCGGTTCCGGTGGTGCGGGACGCTGGCGCGGCGGGGATGGCATCCTGCGGAAACTGGAATTCCTGGCGCCGTTGCAGGTTACTTTGCTGGCTCAGCACCGGCGGTATGCGCCTTATGGATTGGCCGGAGGCGGCGATGGCGCTTGCGGCCGGCATATGCTCGTTTCAAATGGTCCGATTAATGAATTACCCGGAATTTGTAGCCTGAAAGTGAACGCGGGGGATGTTTTGACTATTGAAACTCCTGGGGGCGGAGGTTATGGTGTTTAACTTTAATATGCCACGAAGGCACGAATTAAACACGAAGACATTCGTGCTTCTTCGTGTAATCCGTGGCAAAACAAAATGTCAAAAAACAAAAACGCCCTGCTAGGCGCGGCATTCCTGATGGCCACCTCGGCAGTAGGCCCCGGCTTCCTGACTCAAACGACGGTCTTCACCGAAAAGCTGGCGACCAGCTTCGGCTTTATCATCCTGCTGTCAATACTGATCGACCTTGCCGTCCAGTTTAATATCTGGCAGATCATTACCGTCTCCGGCAAACGCGCTCAGGACCTCGCCAACGATCTTTTACCAGGTCTTGGCTACCTTCTTGCATTCCTCATCGTCGCAGGAGGCCTGGCTTTCAACATTGGCAACGTAGCCGGTGCAGGGCTCGGCATTGAGGCCATGACGGGCGTCAACGTACGAACCGGCGCCATTGTCAGCGCAGCCATTGCCATTGGCATTTTCCTCTTCAAAGAAGCCGGCAAAGCGATGGACAGTTTTGCCAAAATCCTGGGCTTTGTTATGATCGCCCTCATTCTGTATGTCGCATTTACCTCGCATCCGCCATTGGGCAGCGCCATCCAGCACACCTTTTTTCCTGAAAAATTCGACCCTGTCGCCACCCTCACGCTCGTGGGCGGCACCGTGGGCGGGTACATCTCCTTCGCAGGCGCGCACCGCCTGCTCGACTCGGGCTTACGCGGGGAAAGTGCATTAAAGGAGGTGAACCGCGGCGCATCCACCGGCATCCTCATCACCGCTTTGATCCGCTATTTGCTGTTTCTGGCTACTCTCGGCATTATCCTCACCGGCGCAAGCATTAACCCGGACAATCCCGCCGCCTCGGTCTTTGAAAATGCCGCAGGCGCATTCGGCAGGCAACTTTTCGGACTTATGATCTGGGCAGCTGCCATTACTTCGGTGGTGGGTGCCGCTTACACTTCCATTTCGTTTCTTCGGTCTTTTCATCCTTTGATCGAGCGGTACCAGTCGTATGTGACCATTGTCTTTATCCTCATTTCTACCATCATTTTCCTGCTGGTAGGTCGGCCGGTGAAAGTACTCGTGTTCGTGGGCACATTAAATGGCTTTGTACTTCCCATTGCCCTCGCCATTTTGCTCGTAGCCAGCCGGAAACAGCGATTAATGGGAAAATATAAACATCCGTTATTGCTTCAAGCTGCGGGCTGGATCGTCGTACTTGTCCTCCTTGCAATGGGCTTCAATGTATTTTAAATGCTGATCATGAAAAAACTGCTGCTCACTACTCTTTTAATGCTTACCACAGTTCTTACCCACGCCCAAAAGCCGAAAGAACTGACCATCAAAATAGACATTAAGAACAAGGCCCAGCGAATCGACAACTTCGGTGCCGCCGGGGCCTGGTTCACTGAGGGCATTGCCAAACACTGGCCCGCTCAAAACCGCGAGCAAATGGCCGAATGGCTATTCAGCAAGGAATTCGATGCCAATGGTAGTCCCAAAGGCATCGGACTTTCGGCCTGGCGCTTCAACATCGGCGGCGGCACTGCCGAGCAGGGCGACAGCAGCGGCATAGCCGATTTCCGCAAGCGCGTGGAATGCTTTCTACGCCCCGACGGGACTTATGACTGGACGAAGCAGCCCGGTTATATTTGGTTTACCAAAAAAGCAAAAGCATACGGCGTCGAGAATCTGATCGCGTTTTCCAACACACCGCCCGTGCAGTTTACGAAGAATGGCCGGGGCTATAAAACAACGAAAGATTACATTTCAAATCTCAAACCGGAGCATTACGGCGACTATGCCCGCTTCCTGGCCACGGTTTTGAAGCATTTCGATGAGGAAGGTTTGCATTTCAACTACATCAGTCCGGTCAACGAGCCGCAATGGGACTGGTACCACGCCCCGGGTCAGGGCGCCAAGCAGGAAGGCAGCCCCTGGCGCAGCGACGAGATTGCCCACGTAGCCAAAGCCCTCGACAGCGCATTGACCGCCACCAGCTCTACCTCCCAAATCCTGATCACCGAAGCCGCCCAACTCGATTTTCTCTACGGAAAAACAGGTAACGCTACCCAACAAACGCAAGCCTTCTTCGACCCAAAGAGCAAGTTGACATTAACCAACCTGAAACACCTCCCGCGCCTGATCGGCGGCCACAGCTACTTCACCGATAAAGGCGATAGCGCTCGCATTGCGATCCGTCGCCACGTAGCCGACACCACCGCCAAATATGGCGTCACCTTCTGGCAAACCGAGTATTCCATGCTCGCCGACGGCTACCGCGAAGGCAAAACCGGCCGCATTCCCGCCATGGACTGCGCCCTGTTCCTTTCGAAAGTCATCCACGACGACCTTGTATACCGCAACGCCGCCGCCTGGCAGCTCTGGAATAGCTGGGAGCCCGGCAACCCCGATTTCGACACCCGCTATTACCTCATCGCCCTCGCGCCCTCGTCACGCGAGTACGTGGACGGCACCATTACCGCCACCAAGAACTTATGGGCATTGGGCCATTACAGCCGCTTCGTCCGCCCTGGAATGCACCGGTTGAATATCCAACGCAGCGATAACCTCAGCAAAGAGCAAATTGCACAGGATCTGATGGTTTCGGCTTATGCGAATGAGAAGCAAATCGTGCTGGTAGCAATTAATTACGGGAATGAAGAGCGGATTTTGCTGCCGGAGGTTGGTGGATTTAAGGTGAAAAATGCGGAGGTTTATTTGACTACCGGTGAGAAGGGGGTTGATATGCAACGGTCAGAAGTTGGCAACTTGAAGGATGGGGTGAAGATTCCGGGTCGGGGGATGGCGACGGTGGTGTTGAATCAATAGTATTTATTTGCCGGCTCGCGCTAATGTGCAACCAACCGCCGCCCTACTTTTAAGCGTGAAGGCGATTATCTAATTTGGGTACCATTCCCAATTCAAGAATATATACTTCATCTTCATGCTGGAAAAGTACTCTGACATATTCATTTCCCACGATTACAAGTATTACAAATTCACAAGTATCGGCACCAAGGGAAGCATCACCAAAGTAGTGCGATATTACGATCTCGATCTTAAAGATTACTACAATCTGGGATTCGGTGATCAGGATCCTATCACAGGCGATCTGGATGATTTGGCAACTTCGAACAACGGTGATAGCGAAAAGGTACTGGCGACCGTTGCAATGACTCTTTTTACATTCACGAGTCAATATCCAAAAGCGAAAGTTTATATTACCGGAAGCACCGAGGTCCGAACAAGATTATATCGTATTGCTATTTCCCGGCACCTGTGTTCAATTGAAATGGATTTCAAAGTCGAGGGACTACTGGATAGCGAATGGGAACTTTTTAAGAAAGATGTCCCTTACGAAGCATTCCTTGTCACTAAAATTTAATAAATTTATAACTATGAAAACCGCATCACAAAACAAGAAACTTCCGAAAGGCTTCAAGATTGACCCAAATCTTGCGGACAGGTATGCCAATGAACCTCTTTTTGTAAAAAAAGCAGAGAAGGCTAATGCAACATTGAGAGCCGTGGGTGTTCCCAAAGGCTGGTAATCAAATCATCTCCTCTCGCATCCCAAACTCCCGCATCTTCCTTAGCAACCGCATCAAAATCTCGCTATTATCAATCGCGTACAGCGCATGCTCGCGCGAGATGTTCCATTCGTGCGCAGGGCGGAGATAATGAAGGAGCATATCATTGAGAACGTGCTCCAATTCCACAAGATCCACATCGTCGTTCAGAAAATCTTTGAGCAACTTGAATGCCGCCTGGTCACGGCGCTGTTGATGAAAATCGGTGTGCATATCGATCGGGTTGATGATGGAATGCAGCAATAAACGGTGCCGCACTTGCCGTTGTCCAACTCCCGAGTAGAGTAATGGTTTCGCTCCCATTACGGTAGTTACGGCACCGTTCATTGCTACAAGAATCTCTATACAACCACAATATGACTGCGAGCGAAACGATACAAATAACTACTTGGGTATTTTGGACGGAGTAAACTTAAACCGCTTACCGTTAATTACAAAGTCGCAACCGTTCAATTGAAGGAGAAATGAATAAGTGGCCGGTTTCGCTTATCAAGCAAGTTGACTTGACGTTTACGCAAGGATTAACTTTGCATTCCATACTCAGAAAATGCCTGCGGTGCATGAAGGTCGGCCTCGCGTCGTTGAGGGGTATCCTCTTAGTGTACATGCGGGCATTTTTTTGTAAATTTAAAGGAAGATGAAACCAACAAAGAGAAATACTACACTTGTCGATGCATATGCATCACTTCTAGGCAACCTGAGCGCCGATGACAGGGCCGCATTGGTGTCCAGGCTTAGCAAAACCGGGGAAATCTCGACCAGAAAGAAAAAAGCTACCTTTCGAGAAGCATTTGGTGCCTTTATTTCTGAAAAATCTGCCGAAGAAATCATTGAAGACATCCGGAGCAGTCGAATTTCCAATCGCCAAAACGAACCACTTTGAAGGAATTCCTGATCGATACAGATATTGCCATCTATTTCATGAAAGGTAAGTTTGATCTTCGAAACCGTTTTGACAAGCTTAAACCCGAACAATGCTATATTTCAGAAATTACGCTGGCAGAATTGAAATTTGGCGTAGAAAAAAGCGAAAGACCTGAACACAATTTCAAGGCCTTACTCGCCTTTCTTGCGGGAGTACAGATATTACCCATTTTTGACTCCATTGACTTATTTGCCCGAGAAAAGGCAAGACTACAAAGGGCAGGTACCCCTCTCGACGATTTTGATCTTTTAATCGGGGTTACGGCCGTTAAATATCATCTAACGTTGCTAACCAATAATACTCGACACCTTCAGAGAATTGATGAGATTGTGCTGGAAAATTGGATAACCTAATACTTCCCCAACTCACAATTCAACTACTGAGGTCAGTAATATATTCGAAAAATAAAAGGGGAACAGCCCAACGCCATTCCCCTTTCATCAATCCGAAAATCAACCTACTTACTCAAAGCCGCATTTACATCCAACCTTCCGCCAGTAACCGTCTTTCCGGCCAGCGAAGCCGTAGGCACGGCGCTGGACAGGATGGCGTTGCGGATCTGTGCGACGGACGCGCCTGGGTGCGTGGATGCGTACAAGGCCACCGCGCCGGTTACGTGCGGGGTCGCCATAGAGGTACCGTTGTAAGATGAATATGTGTTGTAGGCTGTGGTAGAATTGATAGCAACGCCTGGCGCGCCGATATCAACGGTGGTAGCTCCGTATTGAGAGAAGCTGGCCAAGGCTCCGTTTTTATCGATAGCCGCAACGGCAATCACGTTGGGAAGATTGTAGTTGGATGGATAGCTCGCGGTAACGTCGTTGTTGGTTCCGGAGTTGCCGGCAGCAGCGATGAACATGATTCCCGCATTGTTAGCGCGCGAAATAGCATCGTACAATGCTTGCGAGTAGCCTCCGCCTCCCCAAGAGTTATTGCTTGCCACGATGTTGATACCGCGGTTTTTAAGATTGGTGAGGTAATCGACCGCCTTCACTGCATTAGCCGTTGTGCCGCCGCGGCGACCAAGGAACTTCGCCGAAATAAGCCTGATATTCCAGTTTACACCAACCACTCCCTGTCCATTCGCTTTGCCGCCGATGGTACCGGATACGTGGGTACCGTGGTCGTCGAGCGAGCCTTTGGTGCCTCCGTCGTAGATGGTGGCATCGTTATTGGCAAAATCCCAGCCGTTGGTATCGTCTACAAGGCCGTTGCCGTCGTTGTCGACACCGTCTGTCGGATCGGCAGGGTTAACCCAAACCTGGCCTGCCAGATCAGGGTGGGTGAGCTGAATGCCCTCGTCGATCACGCCCACGTACACCGAAGCGGCTCCGGTGTTTCCCGCTGCCCAGGCTGCGGCTGCATTGCTACCGTAAGTACTCGCTGGGCTTGTGGATGGGCCATACATGCCCCAAAGCGATCCGTTTGTGAAATAAGTGTCGGTCGAAGTTGCGGTGTGGTAATACACATAATTGGGCTCGGCGAATTCCACCCCTTCGGCGCCATTGAGTTCCGCAATGGCTTCCAGGACATTTTTATTAACCTTCACCAGCGCCAGCCCCTCTTTCTTCCCCGCCCGCTCCATGGCCTTTGTCAGGATTTTCTCTACGGGCTGCCCTTTTACTTTTTCGAAAGCCTTTTGTTTGGCAGCTGCCGATGCGCCTTCTTTAAACTGGATAAGCAACTCCCCTTCTACAAATTCATTGTCACCACCTGTCCGCAACGAATTACCCGAATTTTCCGAAGGTGCAGACGGTTGATTTTCAATGGAAGTTTCCCGACAGCCTGTGACGGTAAAGGCGATGACCACAGCAGCAACCAATACCCTGTGCGTCAACAAATTGTACATACTTTTCATAGATCAAATTTTTAAGGTGCGATTATGATCCAATGTGCACAAAAATTAGCTTCCGGTAAATACTTCCGTACAAACAGATCAAAATAATTTACAAAAAAATTTGCGCAACCCAAAAGTTGCATATATATTTGCAACCATCGAGTTGCATATTTCGATCGTATATGAAAGGAGATATTTTTCAAGCTATTGCGGATCCGACGAGAAGGGCCATTCTCGTGCTGATCGCGGCACAGTCTATGACGCCTAATGCGCTGGCAGAACATTTTGATACTTCCAGGCAGGCGGTTTCGAAGCATATTAAGGTACTCGCCGATTGCGATCTGCTTACGCAGAACAAGGTCGGGAGGGAGATCCATTATTATTTCAATCCGGTCAAAATGAAAGAGTTCGACCACTGGTTGACACAGTTCAAAAAACACTGGGAAGACCGTTTCAATCAATTAGATCAACTTTTAATCAACCTAAATTCCAATTCAGATGAAAACTAGCTTAGTAATGAATTTTTCGGTAGACAAGGAGAATAACCGTATCAATGTGGAACGGGAATTTGCCGCCCCGGTGGGGAAAGTTTGGGCCGCATGGACACAGCGCGAGTTGCTCGACCAATGGTGGGCGCCACGTCCGTGGAAAGCACGCACCAAGTCTATGGATTTTCGTGAAGGCGGTACCTGGCTTTACGCCATGGTAGGCCCTGAGGGCGAAGAACATTGGTCAAAAGCGGATTACCTCACCATCGATGCGAAAAAAAGCTTCTCGGCAATCGACGCATTCTGTGATGAAAACGGGGAGATCAATAAAGATTTCGCGCGATCGACCTGGACGAATACTTTCACCGAAGCCGACGGCAGCACTACGGTTTCTGTCGTGATTCAATATGATAAATATGAGGACATCGAGCAGATCATGCAGATGGGCTTCAAGGAAGGTTTCACGATGGCGCTTGGTAACCTTGACGAGCTGCTGGAACAGTAATCAGTGCATTTCATCAACAAACAAATGCCCCCTGAACGGTCCATTCCGTCAGGGGGCATGTTATTTTTTTCTAATACCATTTAGTCTTGCTCCACAGCTGCGACCTCTTTCCTGGCAACCATATAATAAACCGGGATCCCCAATAGCACAATGATCAGCCCCGGCCAGGTGTATTCCGGCTTATAGACGATCAGCAGCACGCAGAATGCCACCCCCATGATAATGTAAATAACAGGCAGGAATGGGTAGCCAAATGCCTTGTAAGGCCGCGGTGCGTCGGGGCGTTTTTTACGGAGGATGAATATCCCGATGATCGTAAGCATATAAAACACTACGACCACGAAGGAAATCATATCCAGCAGGTTACCATATTTCCCGCTGAGCGCCCACAAGGAGGCGATTACGCATTGCAACCAAAGGCCGATTTCCGGTACAGCGTTCTTGTTCAGTCGACCTACTTTCCGAAAAAACAGGCCGTCTTTCGCCATCGAGTAATACACGCGCGCACCCGACATGATCAGCCCGTTGTCGCAACCGAAAGTGGAAATCATGATCATTACCGCGATGACGATCGTGCCCGAATTGCCAAAAATGACGTGCGATGCAGTTACCGCCACACGGTCCTTGTCGGACGCTGCGATTTCCTGCAGGGAGAGCACGCCGGTATACATGACGTTGGTAAGTACGTAAATGACTGTTACAATAATTGTCCCCAATGCCAGGCTGAGGCCGATATTGCGTTGCGGGTTCTTGATTTCCCCGGCAATGAATGTCACGTTATTCCACGAGTCGCTGCTGAAAATGGAGCCTACCATAGATGCCGCAATGGCGCCGAATGCGGCGATGGTGGTATAGGACTCAATGCTGCCGTCTGGGGCAAGTTTGTGCAAATCCCACATACCTTCACCCCAGTTGGCGGCCCATACTTCGGGTTTCATGAAGATCAGCCCGAAAACAATGAGGCCGAGCAAGCTCAGGAGTTTGGTTAATGTAAATGTCGTCTGAATGATTTTCCCGCTGTTGACGCCACGTGTATTCGTAAACGTCAGTACCACGATGACGACAATGGACAGTAGCTGGGCCGGACTTATTTTGAGAAACCCTAGGTCCAATGCGACCAGATCCTCGCTGAATTGCGGGATGAGGTAAGCGGTAAATTTGGCGAATGCGACGGCCACGGCGGCGATAGTGGCGGTTTGGATAACTGTGAAAAAGCTCCAACCGTACAGGAAGCCGATCAGCGGATTGTAAGCTTCTTTGAGATAAATATACTGACCACCAGCCTTGGGAAACATCGCGCTAAGCTCGCCATAGCTTAATGCGGCCGTGAGCGTCATGAAACCGGTGATGAGCCACACGAACATCAGCCAACCCACACTGCCGGTATTGCGCATGATATCGGCGCTGACAATAAAAATGCCCGATCCGATCATACTGCCGGCAACGAGCATCGTGGCGTCAACAAGACCTAGTGAGGGCTTGAAAGAGGTGTTTTCTTGTGGCATAAGGGGTAATAGGTTATTAGGTCAGGTTTTAAACTGTGTAAACTACGAAGTATTTGGACTACTCACAATATCCCCGCCCCGCCACGGGCCAAAATGGCCCGAAATGCCGCCTTGCTTAGCCCTGGGCGACCCCGCCTGCGCGGCCCGACCTAGGCGGCCCCGCCTATTGATAACGTTCCGGATCGTACAGTGCGACATCTACGGAAGGCTTCATACGCTCCGCTAGTTCGGCCACGATTTTTCCGGTGCCGGGTCCGAGGCTGATACCCATCATACCGTGCCCACCGGCGACGATCAGATTGCTCAATTTTCTGGAATACCCCAGATAGGGCAATCCATCGGGTGAGCAAGGCCGGAAACCGTACCAGATGCGGTCCTTTTGCGGAACGGTTACATTGAGTTCAGGATAATATTGCGGGATGGAATTGACGATCCCCTCCACCCTGTTCATATTGATCTGATTGTTGAGCGGCGCGAGCTCCATAGTACCGCCGAAGCGCACCTGCCCATTCATAGGGGTTACTGCCACGCGGGCTTCGAGGAGCAACGCGGGGTGCACAATTGGATGTGCGGAGTTGGGCTCCATGAAAGAGTAACCTTTGCCGGGCATTACCGGAATGGATAACCCGGCTTGTTTGGCCAGTTGCGGCAGCCATGAGCCGCCGGTCATGACAACCAGATCACCTTCGTACGTTTTCGCAGCCGTTTTAACTCTTCTGATTTCCCCGTTTTGAATATCAAACCCGGTCACCTCCGTGTTTTTGACAATTTCAGCGCCGAGTGTGGTAATGCTTTTGATCAAACCATTTATCAATGCCGTTGGGTACAAATGTGCATCGCAGCGGTAATGCACGGCACCGGCTACGTCGAGTTTAATGCCCGGTTCCAATGCTTGTACCTGCTCGCGGTTGAGCATATCGATGTCCAGGCCCAGTTGCTGGCCTTGCTTACCTACATGTATTTCCTCTTCACCAGTTTTATCTGATTTATAGAGCATTAATATGCCCTTTTCTTCCAGTCCAAAATCCAGGTTCTCGTCCCTAACAAGGTCCTCATACAGTTTTTTACTCAACAAATGATAATCCCGCAAATGCGGTGCCGCACGCTCGACGTTAGCTTCGGTCGCAGCATTCATAAATTTCAGACCCCACGAAATGAGCGAAAAATCGAGGGATGGTTTTACATAAAAGGGGCTGCGGCTGTTGAACATCCATTTGATACCCTTCGAAACCATGCCCGGAGCGGCGAGTGGGATGAAATGGCTCGGCACGATCATGCCCGCATTGCCGATGGAGCAGTTATCGAACAGATCGCCCTTGTCGAGCAACGTCACTTTCCATCCGCTTTTGAGCAAATAATAGGCCGAAGCCAGACCCGAAATTCCGCCACCGATGATGACGGAGGTGCCTTTTTGAACGTTCATTGGAAGCTATAAGCTGTAAGCCATAAGCCTTAGGTTAAAGGTTACAGCTGTTTTATTTTCGTTTATTTAATTATTAATAATCTGCTTTGAGCAATAAGCTTTAAGCCGTAAGCTGTAATTGACCTTTACCATCAACTTTTATCAGCCTTAGGGTCCACAGCTTAAGGCCTGTAGCTTAAAGCTTACAGCCCTTACAAAACCTGAAACCCAAACGCATAAGGATCCTCCTCGTCGTCGATGAAGATGGTATTGTGGCCGGTGATAACGGCCCAGCCTTCGATGCCGGGGATCATGGCGGGTTTGTCGCCGATGGTCGTTTCTTCCTCCACCGTACCGATGAATTTGGAGCCGATAATGCTTTCGTGCACGAAACGGTCGCCTTTTTTGAGCTTGCCCTTCGCGTGCCACTGCGCCATACGTGCTGACGTGCCCGTGCCGCATGGAGAGCGGTCGATGGCCTTGTCGCCGTAGAATACCGCATTACGCGCCGTCGAAGTCGGGTCTAACGGAGCGCCGGTCCAGAGGAAGTGGCTCAGGCCTTTGATATGTTCGTTTTCGGGGTGAACGAATGTGTACTGCTCGTTCATCCGCTGGCGGCAAACGCGGCTCCAACTAATCAGCTGATCGGCCGTATGGTTTTCAATGCCTTTGAAATTCTCCTGGGGATCTACGATGGCGTAGAAGTTCCCCCCGTAGGAAACATCGACCGTCAACGTTCCCAAATCAGGGCACTCCACAGTCAGTTTCTCAGCCGCAAGGAATGACTTGATATTGATGAGTTTGACAGACTTCACCTTCCGGCCTTCCTGCATATATTCCACCAGTACCAGCCCTGCCGGCGTTTCAAGGCGCAGCTTACCAGGCACTTTCGGGGTTACCAGCCCTTCTTCGATAGCAATGGTAACAGTACCGATCGTTCCGTGGCCGCACATCGGTAGGCAGCCGCTGGTTTCGATGTAGAGCACACCAATATCATTCGCCGGATCAATGGGCGGGTAGAGAATGCTACCGCTCATCATGTCGTGCCCGCGGGGCTCGAACATCAGGCCCTTGCGGATCCAATCGAATTCCCTCAAAAAATGGAGCCTGCGCTCCATCATGCTGTTGCCCTCAAGGAGCGGCCCGCCACCTGCGACTACACGAACAGGATTGCCGCAGGTGTGGGCGTCGATACAGAAAAAAGTTTTACGCATAATATGGCTTCAGGCTTTAAGCTGTATGCTTTAGGCCGGGTATAGTTGGGGCTTTAGGCTATAAGCTTTAAGCCATAGGCTTTATTCATTTTTCATTAACTGTACTTATAGCTTACAGCCTAAAGCTTACAGCTTCTTTCGTCACCTCATTATCCACCGTCCGCCAGATACCCAGCGGGTTGGCGTTTTTCAATTCATCGGGTAAAAATTCGTCGGGCCAGTTCTGGAAGCTTAGCGGGCGGGTAAACCGCTTGATCGCGTCAGGGCCTACCGAGGTAAACTGGGAGTTGCTCGACGACGGGAACGGTCCGCCATGGTGCATCGATTTGCAGACTTCAACACCCGTTGGGAAGTTGTTGAAGATAATCCGCCCGCATTTGTTCTGAATGGCTGCCACCAACTCGCGGTGAGAGGCCAGGTCGTCGCTTGTCGCCAGCAATGTCGCCGTCAGCTGGCCATGCAATTTTTCGGTTACCGCCAACATTTCATCGGCATTCCGGCATTTAACAATCAATGCAAACGGACCGAAGACTTCGGTTTGCAGCTCGTCATTGATCAGGAAATCTACACCCGAGACCGTAGCGACCGTCGCTGCACCCTGACCTTCGCCAGCTTCCGTGGCAGCTACCGCTACCAGTTCTACCCCCGACTGACCGATCACTTTCTCGCGGTTTCCGCGGTAAGCGATCGCGATACCGGCATTCAGCATCGGTGCAGGAAGGATATTCACGATCTCCTGGTTCAATGCTTCGATGAAGCTGTCCGCAGCAGGGCTATCTTCTGTGATCAGCAGTCCCGGGTTAGTACAAAATTGCCCCACACCCAATGTCAGCGAGCCCGCATATTGCTTCGCCAACTCGGCGCCCGCGGTGCCCAACTTCCCGGACAACAGGAACACAGGGTTAATGCTTCCCATTTCCGCAAACACCGGGATAGGCTCTTTACGTTTGTTGGCTACCTCTACCAATGCCATACCGCCGCGGTTGGATCCCGTGAAACCGACCGCCTTGATCACCGGATGGGCAACCAATGCCTGCGCCTCTTCAATGGTATCGGTAAAAATGTGTGCAAATGTGCCTTCTGGGAAACCGCTCTTGGCAACTCCACGACTAATGGCATCCGCCATGATCTGTGAAGTTTTCGGATGGCCGGGATGTGCTTTCACTACCACCGGGCAGCCCGCTGCGATAGCACTCGCTGTGTCCCCACCGGCCGTCGAAAATGCGAATGGGAAGTTACTGGCACCAAATACGGCCACCGGGCCTAATCCTACATTTGTTTTACGGATATCAGGCTTTGGCACCGCACGCTGCGGGTTCGCGGTATCGATGCTCGCGTCGAGCGAATATCCTTTTTCGACCGCATCGGCATAGCTTCTCCATTGGAATACCGTCCGCGCTTTTTCGCCGTTCAAACGTGCTTCGGGCAGGTTGGATTCCGCCATGGCAGTCTGGATCAGCTCGGGACCGAGCGCTTCGATCTCATCGGCAATGGTGTTCATCAATGCAACCCGGCGGCGCAATGCGTAGGCATTCATCGCAACGAATGCCTCCTGGGCTTTTTCAAGAATAAGGTCTAAATCGGACAATTTCATAATGAATGGTTTTGACAAAAAGGTAACAATCCTACGCAGCGAATCTAACGATCATGCAGCGCATTTTTTGTCAATATTACAGGTATTGCCTGGGTAGAGGCCATCCGGATAACAGGAAACCCTTCCGGGCTTCGGATCATTACAAATCTTCCGGTGCAGCGCACCTACAATTATTGCGGCGCTCTGCGCCTTGTGATTTTCGGAAGGTGCAGAGCACCGGAAGATTTGTAGGTGCAGAGCACCGGAAGATTTGTGTTACGCCACGTCAACCGTCAAATTCAAATAATCGGGCAATTCAGGCTGGGTAGCGATGGCCTGATCGATAATCGCGAGTACTTTCTCGCGCTCTGCACCGTGGAGCGGCAGACGCGGCGCACGTACGTATTCCGATCCGATGCCCATTTTGGCTGCGGCCAGTTTGATGTTTTGTACGAGTTTGGGATGAATATCCAGTTCGAGCAACGGCAGGTACCAGCGGTAAATCGCTAATGCCTCCTTGTATTGACCGGCCTTAACCAGGTTGAAAATCGCAACGGTTTCCTTCGGAAATGCATCCACCAGGCCTCCGATCACGCCGTCGGCACCGAGCATTACCTCTTCCATGATCAAGGTATCCACACCACAGAATACGCGGAAGCGGTCGCCGAACTTGTTGAACAGGCGCGTTACATTGCTCACGTCGCGGGTCGATTCTTTGATCGCGTGGATGTTCGGAACTTTCGCAAGTTCTTCGAACATCGGCAGCGTCACCTCGATTTTATAGTCGTAGGGATTATTATAGATCATGATCGAAAGCGAAACGCTTCCGGCGATGGTTTTGAACCAGGTCACAGTTTCGTCATCGTCGGCTTTGTAGCGCATCGGCGGCAGGATCATCAGACCGTCGGCGCCAACGCTTTCGGCTTCTTTCGCAATGCTTACCGCTTCGGCTGTCGATTGCTCGGCGATACCCAGCACCACCGGCAGGCCGGCAGGGAGTGCCTGTTTAGCATATTTCACCAGTTCCATTTTCTCGGCGCGGGTGAGCGTGCTGGCTTCCCCGAGCGAACCGCCTACGATTACCCCGGTAATACCTGCTTCAACCTGCGCTTCGAGGTTCTTGCCGAACAGCTCAAAATCAATTGTATCATCTGATTTGAATGGCGTCACCAACGCTGGGAAAATGCCAGACCATGCTTCTTTGTTCATATCCTGCTTATGTTAAAATTTTAGTTCAAAATTAATCCATGCTTCCATGCGGATATTCACATGTTTTAATCAATTCCTTACATATTTTAACATAGTCTCTAAAATCGCCTCAAAGCTTGTTTTCGACAAACACCACCTGCGCCCTGTCGGCTTTCCTGATCTTTTTCAAGAAATCGACCCAGGCTGCAAAATTCTCCGATCCGTAGCGTCCGCCGTTCATTACCACTTTCCTCGCGCAAATGAGCTTCTTGTTCTCATAGGTCGTTTTCAATTCATAACTGCCAAATGCGGAAGCAATCTGGAATGCGGGCAATGTCGTTTCCAATTTGTAGTTGGCCGGAACTTCATACGATATAGTATCAAGATCGGTAAAGTTGTAATCTGAAACGGGCAGGTAGAAATCCGATGAACGCTCGCTCACAGAAGGAAGCTCGAATGGGCGGCTCAGCAGGCTCGGCTTAACAAACAGCCGGGTACCCGTTTTGGTAGCGCAGTTGCGCACATTCAATGTCAGCTTTTCCGTCACCGAGGGGTCTTGCCCCTGGGTCAGTTCAAAGCGCTGCAAATCGAGGCTGGGCAGGTTAATGTGGTTCAAAAGCCATTTTTTCTGTTCTTCCTTGGACCCGCTGTTGATCACACTGGCGCGGGTCTCGTGCTGCAAGCCGGTATACAGCACCTGCACGTCCACGACGCCGTCGCCCGTCTCGCCGAGCTTCACCATCGCATGGCTGTTCCGCACGTTCTGTCCTGATTTATAGTCTTGCGTACGCACGAGCTTTCCGCCGTCGGGCGTCACGAGCAATGCGTAGCGCCCGCCCGTGAAGGAACCCATAAAATTGGGCTTTGTAGTCTGGCTTGTGCATTCGAGCCACAATGTATCCCTATCCACCAATGCGCAAGCAATGGCGTGGTTAAACTGGTTACTCGGGAAGTCGGACTTGATCTGCTCCTCTTTTCCGGCGGCGATCAATGCGGTGTAGCCCTGGATACCGACCGACCGTAATGCGGCGAGCGTGAAATTGGTCAGGGCCTTGCAGTCACCGTAGCCGGTATTCGCGACCGTAGTAGCGTCGATCGTCTGCCAGCCGCCGATCCCCAGCTGAATACTCACGTAGCGGGAGCGCGATTGCATCCATTTGTAGATCAATTCAACCTTCTCACGGTCCGATTTGGCCGTTTTCACCACATTTTTGATCTCCGCAAGTATACTGGCTGGCAGCACATCCCTGCCGGCATTCAGCGTATAGTAAAACTTCCCGAAATCTGCCCAGGTATTGAAATTACCCTTATAATCCTGCACCTCAAACTCAGAAGGCGCCACGATCATGTGCGGCACACGGTCCTCCTGGGGCAAAGGGTAAAAATCATCCGACTTTCCGACTGCGTAATCTTTGAGCGTCCATTGATACAGATCGTTCCCATCGGCATCCGTCGACTTTACCATCGCGGGGGCGTCGTTGTATTCCTTATACCTGAATTTAAACCCTGCGGGCGCCTTGATTTTGTAAGTCGAGAGTTCCACCGCCGATTTCTCGTCCGACACGGGCGTCCACCATGGGTACATCATCATGTTTCGCTTGCGGGCCTCGTACACGTACTCGATCGTGTAGGGATAGGCATAGCTCTTCTTTCCGAAACTCGCGAGCTTCACACGAGCGTCGCTGATATCGTCACCGCCTGAGCCATAGCCGTAGTCTTCGATGTCGGAATTACGCAGCTTCTTGACTTGCTTGCCATCCGCATCGTACAGGGTTCCGCTGATATCGGAAATCTTCGTGAACTTGTCGTACCGCACAAACAGCGCCCCGTGTTTTTCCTCCCCGGTTTCATTCAAAATGGTGACCACCGTCCTGATCTTCTGAATGGCCTCACCTTGCGATTTGATTTCCCAAATCAGTTCATCCACTCGTACCACAGCATTTGCATCCTTCATTAATACAGGATTGATTTTATCCACATTAAAATCCGACTGCCCCGAAACACCGAGCGGAAACAACAGGCACACAGCTATCACATGCCTGACCGATATTTTTAATTTTTGCATGAAAACAGGAAGATATTAAATGTTCTTTTTCTTGATCACCAATTGCTGTGCGTGTTTCTGCACAACACGCTCGAAAAACTCTTTGAGGTCCGGATATTCTTCGGGAAGGAAACGGGTCCGGCTCACCTGGATCATCGTGTTGACCTGGATCACATTGCCCACCTGCCGCACCTGGTAAGAGAATTTACCTCCCTTGTCAGGCAGCACCACAATCTCAGCCTTCGGCATTTCCTCCAAAGCATACCCGTCGGGCAGTGTGAAGTTACCGATGAAGGAGGCTGAGATACCCGTTCCGAGATCGATCGGATAAATGCGCTCCTTGGATTTAAATGGGTTCTTTGTCCAACGACCGGCCATAATAGGATTGAAGTACAATACGCCCGGTGAAGCATTTTCATCCTCCGCCTCAAAATCGCAGCTGACGTTCACGGTGCCTTTAAGGTCCTCCGTTTTGTTTTTGATACTCACATTCTGGATTTTCCATTCCGGCACTTCTTTTTTCAATGCGTCGTGCACTGCATTGTCGGCTCCGGCTGCATATTCGGAGCGCCAGTCGAGTGCTTCATAACCGCCGTAGGAAATGCTGTAAGTACCCTTCATTGTCCCCTCCTCAGGTGAGACGGTCGCAGTGATCATTTCCAGTTTGCTTTGCGAATCGCCCGGAATGATTTCCAGAAACTTACCCGCTCCCTTTTTCGGGATCAGCCTTCCGAAACCATTCAATGCCCTTTCCGGAAGCATACCCGCCTTGGTATAGGATTCAGACGCGTCCAGGAAATACGTTTTCTCTCCTATCTTGACATGCGCCACCACATAATTGAAACTCTCGATCATCGGGATCTCCTGGTGCAGGTACCCGTGGGAGCGCGTGCTCAGCAGGAAAGGGTTACATTCCAGGTCCAGCTCCCTGAGGAGCACGGTGAGCATCAGATTAATGTCACATGCATTGCCTTTTCGGTTATCATAGGCTTTTTTAATACCGGTATCGGAAAACAAGCCCGAGTAACCGTCCCATTTCATGTGGTTCTGGATATGCTTGTAAGCCAGGTTCATGCGTTCGGTCGGGTCGGTTGTTTTCGCGGTGATTTCATCGCGGATTTCTTTCAGGAAGCTACTTTTCCGGAGCTCACCCCCAAACCAGGCGGCTTCGTCGAGCGTTCGCTCCACATTGTCCCAGGTTTGCGAAAAGTTCTTCTTCATCTCACCGGGTATCGTAATGCTCGCCAACTCGAAGTTGATTTTGGATATGTAGTCCGAAGCCGTCGTTATGTAAGGTTCATTCACAAACGCAGGAACGTCTTTGATAACAAACCGGTAAGATATTCCGGGCCCGTCATAGGTCGAGTGGCCGACCGACACGTTTTCCGGCTGCTGCTTGTGGATATCGAGCGTCAGGTAGCCGCCCATGGTCATTTTGTAGTCCAGAAAACCTGGTATGGTGATATTGTATTCACTCCATTTGCGCGGTATCGATCCCTGGAAAGCCCACATATCAGGCTCATGCCTCACGTTCATCGGCGAAACGAGCGAGTAGGAGTATTCGATGATCGAACCTTTTTTAGCATTGGGAAGGTTAAACTTAACAGTAGTCTGAGTGTCGGAAGTTTTCTCGCGACGGATGGCTTTCTTTTCGAGCTCTGTGCGGACGATCTGGCCATTATCGAGATTGTAGGTGTAGCCTTTCAGGTCGTCGATCCATTCCTGTTCCTTGTAGCTGGAACCCATATAATGCGGAATGGCAACCGAGG